>NZ_FNDW01000011.1 GCF_900099685.1 Chryseobacterium taeanense
ATCGTTTAAATATTTGAATGTCAGAAACTTAAATATACGAATTATTGCTATTTTTTACAAAGTTTATCTCAATTATTATCCCGAACTCAGGTTAATTTATCAATGGCATTAATTGAAAAAAGTGGCTTTGAGAGACCCAGCCACTTTTTTAGTTTTAATAATTTAATATTTTGAAGCGATTAATCTGCCATTACTTCACCGGCCTTACGGTAAACAAAACTGCCGTAAATATGTCTTCTTGCAAAACGGCTTGGAGAATCCGCGTTCACCATTTTGATATACGTATTTCTCGGCACACCTAAGTACTCATAAATATTACCGTTTAGATGCTGAATGGTTAGAATTGATTTCTCCAGATAAAAATCCTGAATATTAGAAGTTGTCGTAGTTTCTGTATATTCTTCTTTGTATTTTTCCTGTGTTTCAGGATTTATGCTCACAAGAAAATGATAGGCTTCGATCACCGATTTACTTTTCTCTTCGGCTTCTGTTTTTCCTGCCTCATCATTGATAAATTTGTCAGGATGTGTATCTTTCATCACATTTCTGTAGATTGTTTTCAGTTCCTTTAATGTGACATTTTTATCCACCTCAAGAAGCTTTCTGTATTCACCTAATTTTTTCATATGGCTGTTGCTTATTTTGCGATGCAAAATTAGGGTTTTAAATTGAATATTAAACCTTCCATTCCATAACTAATTCTGGAATTCTAGAAATTACTTCTTTCCCAAATATTACTTCATCCACTAATCCCATATGCATTGAATCTATTAATCTGCACAAATAAGATCTCCCTTTCACCCACCATGTAAATTTATCATCTACAATTAAATAATGTTTAATTTCTATACCTAAGTTATTTTTAACTTCTAATAATTCCCACCCATCCAGCTGGGTTTCATAAACTCCGTCTGCAACTCTACTTCCAAAAGTTGTTGTATAATAATATTCTTTTATCTCCCAAACAGCTTTTGGATTTATTACACTGGGAAAAGCTCCATCTAATCTTCTGGATAATGTTCTTACAGGAAAGCCATTTTGTGTGATTGCTGTTAGCTCTTTAGGATCAAAATCACAATCAAAATCACCTTTGTATTTTGTAATGAGCATATTAACAATCCCTGTTAGATATGCAAAATCTCTTTTTTCGTCTTTTTGTTTATTATATGGCAATGGAGTAGAATGAGTAAAAGATTCTTTAATTGAATAAAATAATTCCTTAGCTTCATGCTTATCCATTAATAAATTCTGGACATTTTCTGATAATACTTCACTGCGGTAAATTATATACTCAATTATTATATTACCTAATTCAGTATACTCATTTTCTGAATTAATTAATTTACTATAATCAAGCCCTTCATCTATAAAAACTTTTTTTATATTATCTTTAGTGGGAATCACAAAGCCTCCTGCAGGATTTGTTTTATTAGGTTTTTTTGTATATCCTAATCTTTGGTTTAACAGTTTTATATTAGCCCAAAACTCTGGTGATTGATTTTTAAATTTTGCGTTCGGAATCATGGATTTTTTGTTCAAATTTTGATACGAATTCACTTAATGTTGTATTCATAGCCTCGACAATATTTTTTAATTCAATTAAATCTAATCTTCTTTCTCCGTTCTCAATTTTACTTATAAAAGATTGTGAAACATTTAATTTTTTTGCTAGTTCATTTTGAAGCAAATTATTTCCAACTCTCAAACTATAAAGAGTTTCTAATAATATTTTATATTCCTTAGTATAAATACTTTTGTTCATATCGCTAATGTATATCCTGAAAAAGGATATCCCAAAATAGGATTTTGACATATTTTTTGTTAGATTTGTAGAAATCATTATAAAATCATGCAACTAACATTAGATAGTAAATTTGCAACTTATATTCCACCAAAATCTCAATTACTTAAATGGGTTGGCAATAAACAAAAATTTGCAGGACAAATTAGTAGATTTTTTCCTGCTGATTTTAATACATTTTATGAACCTTTTTTAGGCAGTGGAGCTTTAATGGCAACCGTTAGTCCTAATAGAGGAGTCGGATCAGACATATATAAACCATTGATTGAGATTTGGCAGACATTGAAAGACAATCCTGAAGAATTGATAAGTTGGTATAAGACAAGAGTTGACAGATTAAACAATGAAAATAAGATTGATGTTTATAATGATATTTTAAATAGTTTTAACAAAAATAATAATGGTGCTGATTTTCTTTTTTTAACCAGAACATGCTATGGAGGTATAGTTAGGTTTAGAAAATCTGATGGATATATGAGCACACCTTGTGGGATTCATGATCCTATATCTTCAGAAACTTTTAGAAAAAGAGTAATTGAATGGAAATATCGAATGCGAAACGTTAATTTTATCAATTGTGATTATAAAGATATTTTTAATTCTGCTAAAGAAGGTGATTTAATTTATTGTGATCCTCCCTATACACATAGCCAAAGTATTTTATACGGAGCTCATGATTTTAATTTGATTGAACTATTCAATTCAATCAAAGAAGCTAAGGAAAAAGGTGTTTATGTTGCTTTAAGTATTGATGGGTCGAAAAAATCAGGAAACTATTTATGTGATTTACCAATTCCAGAAGGATTGTTTGAGCAAGAAATTCTAATTTCTTTAGGCTCATCAATGTTGCGTAGATTTCAGATGGAAGGTAAAACTCTAGAGGATGAAAAAGTTAAGGATAGATTGTTATTGACCTATTTGCTATAATAAAAACAGGAGCTATTTAGCTCCTGTTTTTATTTCTAATTTTTCAAAAATGAAATTTTAACCCCAATTATTTTAGAGAAACAACTATTCCGTCCTCTGATAAATATGTGTTACTTTCCCATTCTTAATAAAATCCTCTAAAGAAGTATTCTTAGTAGCATTTTTGTTTGTAAGTTCAATATAGTAAACCATTATATTTGGGAATTTTGGATCTTTGCAATATATCCTAAACCTCCTGACTGTTTCATCAGTGCTTAAAAAAGCAAGTTCGGAAGCGTTGCTGAATTTAATATTGTTGACTTCAAAGGCATTTTTCCAGTTTTTCTGTAGTTTGGCAAACCTTTTCTGTGTTCTGTCGCTGTCTTCATTTTCAAATTTGTCAATCTGAAACTCAGTCAAAAGTTGGGGATAAATCAATCCTTCCTGAAGAAGCAATTTGGTTATTTTATCCGATTTATCATAAAAGATAACCTTATCATCAAACTGAATCAGGTTGTCTTTTATTACAATATTTCCTGAAAACTTTTTATAGTTTTTCCTTTTGTAATCGTTTTTAAAATGCTCTATAACTGCCTTATCTTTAGATCCTGGTCTGTCTGTTTTTTGTGCAAAAGCAGGAACCGACAAAAATAATGAAAGAATGGCTGTATATAATAATTTCATAATCTTGAATGTATTTACTAGTAGTTTAGATTTAAAGAATATTTTTAATTCTGAGGTGTTGCAGCAGCATAATGGTTTTCGCATCTTTAATCTCTCCTGAATCGATCATTGCCAAAGCTTTATCAAAAGGAAGCTCCAAAACTTCGATATCTTCGCCTTCATCTTCAAGGCCTCCACCGTCTGCAATCTTCATTTCTTTTGAATACTCTGCGATAAAGAAGTGAAGAATTTCCGTAACAGAACCGGGAGACATATAGGCTTCAAAAATCTTTTCTACTTTCGATATTTTATAGCCTGTTTCTTCTTCTGTTTCTCTTTTGATACAGTCTTCAGGGTTGTCATTGTCTAGCAATCCCGCACATGATTCGATCATCATTCCCGTTTCGTTTCCGTTAATAAACGTAGGCAATCTGAACTGCCTTGTCAATATTACATTTCCCGAACTTTTATCGTATAACATAATAGTGGCACCGTTTCCTCTGTCATACGCTTCACGGGATTGCTGTTCAAAACTTCCGTCTTTTTTAAGGATATTGAACGTTATTTTCTTTAGGATATACCAATTGTCTGATAATATTTCTGTTTTCTCTATCTGAACGTTTGTATTTTGCATTAATTGTAAATATTGTGATTATTTTTTTAATAAATTTTCTAAAGCTATCTTTAAATCAGGGAATTCAAAATGAAAACCTGCTTTCTGAATTTTATCGGCTGAAGCTCTGGAACCTTCAAGCAAGGCATCAGCCAGTTCACCAAAAATAAATTTTAAAACAAAAGCCGGAACATTCGGCATAAATAAAGGTTTATCCAAAACTCCGGCAATTTTTTCTGTTAAATTTTTATTTGTTGTATGTTGTGGTGCAACAGCGTTGAACGCTCCGTCTACAGAAGAATTTTGTAAAGCGAACTCATAGATTGAACAAATATCTTTGATATGAATCCAGGGCATATATTGTTTACCGCTTCCAAGTGCTGAACCAATCCCCATTTTGATAGTCGGAAGCATCTTCTTTAATGCACCTTCCTTATCTGAAAGCACCACCGCTGTACGAATCTTTACCACTCTTTCAGCGAGATGTTGTTCCTTAAACTGATCGGCAGCACGTTCCCAAAGAACGACTACTTCACTCAGAAAATCATTTCCCGGAGCATCATTCTCGTTAAAGATTTTGTCTGTGGTTTTTGTTCCGTAGTAATTTATACCGGAAGCAGAAATAAAGGATTTTAATCTGATATTCTTCTTTCTTAAAGTTTGTAAAAGTAAGTCGGCAGAATCAACTCTGCTGGAAATCAGTTCTTTTTTTCGCTCATCTGTCCAGCGTTTTTCTGAGATATTGGCTCCTGCCAGATGGATAATATGAGAAATTCCTTCAAATGCTTTTTCATCTATGGTTTTTTCATTGATATTCCATTCAAATTCATTTTCGTGCTTTTTTTCTCGGGTTAAAAAGCGAACAATATAGTTTTTTTTAAGAATTTCGGAGAGTTCACGGGCAATAAGTCCGCTGGCACCTGTGATGAGTACGATTTCTTTCATTTAATATATTCCATTTAGATTTTATGAATTATTTCTGACGATCAAAACAAAATTATCATCTAAAAGTTTATAGCCATAATCGTATATAAATTTATATTCTGAACCATTTTTATAAACTTTCAGATTCGTAAAATAATCAAAATCAAAACCTAAGCCATCAAGTTTTGAACGGGCAATTTTTGTTTTACCGTCAACATTTGTCTCTGCCAGAATTCTGTAATTTTTGCGGAGTTTGTTGTTTACATTCCGCATCAGATTGTTGGAATCCTTATTCTGTTTGTTGTTATAGGCATTACGGCAGGCATCGTTACAAAACTTTTTGTCAGATCTACCGATGATTTTTTCGCCACATTCAAGACAATTCATAATTTTATTTTTTCAGTTTGTGTGAAAGAATTTTTTCCTTTAACAGCAGCTTTAGCTGGTGTTTAGGTTGTAATTCTCATATTTAATCAAAGATACATAATTATCCGTTTTCAAACGACTACAAACGAACTTAAATAATTTTTTACCGATTTGAAATTCAGAATACCGCAATCTTTGCAACAGAGATTTGAGAAAACAGTGAGCGTCTCTGATCTGAAATATTAATCTTAAAAATTTTAAACAATGTCACTAAGAAACAAAGTAACACTTATTGGTCACACAGGAAAAGAAGTTGAAATGGTAAACTTCGAAAACGGTAATGCAAAAGCAACGGTATCACTTGCTACCAAAGATTATTATACCAATGCAAAAGGTGAAAAGGTAGAAGAAACGCAATGGCATAATCTTATTGCTTTTGGAAAAGCGGCGGAGATCTTTCAGAAATATGTTACAAAAGGAAAGGAAATCGCTATTGAAGGTAAGCTAACGTACAGATCATATGATGATAAAGACGGTGTGAAAAGATATATTACGGAAATAAGAGTGGATGAAATTCTACTTCTCGGAGGTAAATAAAAGCACAAATGATGAAAGTAAAGTTTTTAAAATCAGGCTGGATAAGGGATTTTTACATGAAGATCAAAGAACACTTGATGATTTTCTCGAATCCCATCAGATTGTAAAAGTAGAAACGGCTTTTGTAAATGATGAAAGTTACTGGTCGGTCATTTTATATTTTGATGAATTGAAATTGAGTAAAAGTTCTGTAAAAGAATCAAAGCACGCAAAATATGTATCTGAAAATGATTTCCTCAACTCCGATGAAGAGAAAATCCTTGATGCTCTTAAAGACTGGCGATCTGAAAAAGCAAAGGAACAGAATCTCCCAAGCTATTTTATTGCAACAAATAAAGAACTGATCTCTGTGGCAAAATACAAACCTGCCAGGAAAGAAGAATTGCTGGATATCAAAGGATTTGGTAAACATAAAATAGAAAATTATGGAGAAGAGATCCTTGAAATTTTAGAAAGTATTTGAAACTTTACAACAAAACACAACTGATGAAAAATCATGAGCTGAAGAAGTTTCTTCGGCTTTTGATTTGGCTAAAAGTCAGTTCAAATCCTTATTTTTGCAAGACTTATACATTAATCATCATTTATCAATTATAAAATGAAACCAGGTTTAGCAAAAGGGACGAGAGATTTTACAGCATTAGAAGTTGCAAGAAGAAGATTTATCATCAATACTTTACAGAAAAACTTCGAATTATTTGGGTTCCAGCCATTGGAAACACCAAGCTTTGAAAATCTTTCTACATTAACAGGGAAATACGGAGAGGAAGGTGACCGTCTGATTTTTAAGATTCTTAATTCAGGAGATTATACTTCAAAAGTAAATCAGGAAGACTGGGAAAACAGAAATCATCAGAAATTAACCTCACAAATTTCAGATAAAGCCCTTCGTTACGATCTTACCGTGCCTTTTGCAAGATTCGTGGCGATGAACCACAATCAGCTTACTTTTCCTTTTAAAAGATATCAGATCCAGCCGGTTTGGAGAGCAGATCGTCCTCAGAAAGGAAGATTCAGAGAGTTTTATCAGTGTGATGCTGATGTAGTGGGAAGTGAGAGTCTTTTGCAGGAAGTCGATTTGGTTCAGTTATATCTAAAATCATTTGCAGAGCTTGGGGTTTCTGTAACAATTCATATCAATAACCGTAAAATACTTTCCGGTCTTGCCGAGTATGCAGGAATTACCGATAAGCTTATCGATTTCACCGTAGCTTTGGATAAGCTGGATAAAATAGGAAAAGAGGGTGTGGTGAAGGAATTATTGGAAAGAGGAATTGCTCAGGAATCTATTGATAAACTAGATTTCCTTTTTACCCAATCAGAAGATGCATTGGAAAATCTTCTGCAACTGAAAGAGAAGTTTTCAGGGAATGAAACAGGATTAAAAGGGGTAGAAGAGTTAGAATTTGTAATCACTCAGTCGTTAAATTTAGGCATTGATATTCAAAATCTGGTATTTGACATTACCTTAGCGAGAGGACTGGATTATTACACGGGAGCGATCTTTGAAGTAAAATCCGATGAGGTTCAGATGGGCTCAATCGGTGGAGGTGGTAGATATGATAACCTTACCGAAGTTTTTGGAGTTAAAAATATTCCGGGAATTGGGATTTCTTTTGGTCTGGACAGGATTTATCTTGTGATGGAAGAATTAGGTTTATTCCCTGAAGAAGCTACTTCAAAAGTAGAATTTTTGTTTGCTAACTTCGGAGGTGATGAAACGCTGGAAGCTTTAAAATTAATCAAGCAATTAAGAGAAAAAGGAATTTCTGCCGAGCTGTATCCTGAATCTGCGAAGATTGGAAAGCAGTTTACCTACGCTGAGAAAAAAGGAATTAAAAATCTTGTTTTCCTTGGTGAAGAAGAAATTAAAAACGGAACTATTACTTATAAAGATCTTGAAGCCGGAGAGCAGAAAACAGTTTCCTTGGAAGAATTTTTAAACAAATAATATTGCTTCGCATCAAAGGAATATTTTTTACATCGTGCCAATGTAAAATCAACTTGTAAAAAAGTAAACTTATATTGCAAGAATGTAACCTTACAATGCGAAAAAGTAACTTTATATCGTGCCAATGTAAAACCAGCTCATAAAAAAGTAAACTTATATTGCAAGAATGTAACCTTACAACGTGAAAAAGTAACTTTATATCGTGACAATGTAAAACCAACTCGTAAAAAAGTAAACTTATATTGCAAGAATGTAACCTTACAATGCGAAAAAGTAACTTAATTTCGTGTCAATGTAAAAACAACTCGTAAAAAAGTAAGCTTACATCGAAACAATATTTAAAAAATCTTTTTCAATATTTTTACCTGAAGGTAATTATAATTATATTTTTAGATATAAATATCAGCCATGGAAAACTATTTAGAAATTAACAGAAACTCCTGGAATGCTAAAGTGGAGACTCATCTGAAATCGGATTTTTACTTTGTAGATGAATTTCTGAAAGGCAGGACTTCACTTAATTCTATCGAATTGGAGCTTCTGGGAGACATAAAAGATAAAAAGATTCTGCACCTGCAATGCCATTTCGGGCAGGATTCTATTTCTCTTTCCCGGCTTGGGGCTCAGGTTACAGGAATTGACCTGTCGGATAGAGCAATCGCTGCAGCAGAAGAACTGGCACAGAAATGTGGAACTGATACTCAATTTATCTGTACAGATTTGTATAATCTTCCTAACGTTCTTAATGAGCAGTTTGATATTGTCTTTACCAGCTACGGAACGATAGGCTGGCTTCCAGATCTTGATCGGTGGGCAAAAGTCATTTCACAATTTCTAAAACCTGAAGGAAAATTCATTATGGCAGAATTTCATCCTGTAGTATGGATGTTTGATGATGATTTTGAAGGTGTGAAGTATAATTATTTTAATGAAAAAGCCATTGTTGAAACGTATGAAGGCACTTATGCAGATCAATCTGCGGACATTGTCCAAGAATATGTGATGTGGAATCATTCGCTGGCAGAAGTTATTCAGAGTTTGATTAATAACGGAATCGATATCCATCAGTTTAAGGAATATGACTGGTCGCCGTATCCATGTTTCAGACATGTGGAGGAATTTGAAAAAGGAAAATGGAGGATTTCGAAATTTGGGAATAAAATTCCATTGGTATTTGCCGTAGAAGCACAAAAAAAGTCATCGTAGTTTTTTATTACGATGACTTTCTAAATATATGAATGTTAAAATAACTAGTCTTAGTTTACAGATTCCTGTACGTTATTTACAGTATCCTGTGCCTTGTTTTTAAATTCATTAGCTTTATCCTGAACTTGGGAAGCAACATTGTTTGCTCTGTCCTTAATATCATTTCCCCATTTGTTTAGGTTATCCTTTGCTGTATTAAATTTATCTTTTACCATTTGTTTTTCTTCAGCGCTTGAATTTTTGTATTTCCAATAGGCTAAAGCTCCTAAACCGACTAATGCTAATAAACCTTTTGTCTTATTTCCCATGATTTCTATTTTTTAAATGTTAATATTAAATTTGTTGTTAATAATCATGTAAAATACGTGCCAAAAAAAATATCAGAAGTATAAAATAATGTTAAATTTAATTGAAAGTTTCTAAAATATTTCCGTCAAAACTTGCAAAAACCATAGTAGGATACGAGTCTTGGTGAAAAATATTTCCATTTTTATCAATCGCGATTGCTCCTGCAAATCCGTCAATGGATTTCAGTTCTTCAAAAGTTTTATCAAAAGCTTTTTCAATGGACATACCATCGGTAACTCTTGTTACTATTTTTGTAGCTGTAGCGTTGCTTACAATATCTTCACCAACTCCTGTACAGCTTACGGCACAGAAAGAATTGGCATAATTTCCGGCTACTGTCGCCGAATCGGAAATTCTTCCCGGGATTTCAAATCCTTTTCCTCCTGTGGATGTAGCAACTGCTAATTTGCCTTGCTTGTCAAGAACCACACATCCAACAGTTCCTTTTCCACCGTTCTTCAATTTTAATTCGTATTCTTCTCTTCTTTTTGGAATTTCAGTGGAAAAGTTTTCAAAGCCATGTTCTGAGGCGTATTTTTTAGCTCCGCTTCCGCCTAAGACTCTGTCGTCTTCTTTCATCAGCTCTTTTGCCACAAAAACCGGATTTTTTACATCCTGTATATTGATAACACCGCTCATTTTCTGGGTTCCACCATCCATAATGGCAGCACTCATCCTGATAACGCCGTCACTTTGAATCTGGGAACCTATACCTGCATTGTACAGCTCATCATCTTCAAGTAAAGAAACTGCAAAAGCTACGGTGTCAAAAGCAGAATTATTCTGTAAAAATTCAAAGGCTTTTTTTACAATACTTTTCAAAGATTCCTGCTTGGCAGTTTTTACTTCATGGCTCTGATCGCTTTCCGAGAAAAATCCGCCGTGGATGATTATTTTCATATACTATTTTTGATTATTGGATATGTTTTCTGATAATGTGATTGATAATTTTAACAGACAATCATCATTTATTTGTCTTGAGGAACAGGATTGAATTGAGAATTTTCGATCGTCAGTGTTTTCGTGGTAAGATCATAATGATCGTTCATCGACATCACGTGGACGGTAAGATTATCAATAGAAATAGGTTCTCCGAGATTGATGTTGGTAAGATTGGTGTCTTTAATAAACCTTCCGTCCACAAGGATCACAAGCCCGGAACCTACGGCAGTCATTACATCATTATGAATGAAAAGCCCTGTATCTTCCCCCAAGCCTATTCCCAGCGTTCTCGGATTGCTTACTACAGCCTGAAAAAGCCTGCCGATTCTTCCTCTCTGTACGAAATGCGTATCGATAATAACATTATCAATTAAACCTAAACCTTGTGTAGTTTTTATTTCACCTTTAAGCAATGCTTCGGAGCTGCTTCCCTGGTAAATCATATTTTCGGAAGCGGCAGCTGCGCCTGCAGAAGTTCCTGAATAGATAAAATCCTGTTCCTGATATTTCAGTAAAATGGTATCATGAAATCTTGTTCCGCCAAGAATGGATGTCAGCCTCAACTGATCTCCTCCTGTGAACATAACAACATCGGCAGCATTTGCCCTTGCGACAATTGCATCAGAATTGGCTTCTTCACGGTTATGAATATCAAGTATATTGACGTTTTTTGCTCCTAAGAACTCAAAAGCTTTTTTATATTCGGCACCTACGATCTGAGGAATCTGTGAGGCTGTCGTAATGATTTCTATAATAGAATCTTCCTTATGTTTAGATTCGTTAATGATTTTTCTAAGAATTCCTCGTTCAAAAAAATTCAGGTTTTTTTCTATATTCTGATCAAAATCGGTTTCGGCAAAACTACCTTTGTTAACAGCACCACCGATTACAATTAATTTTCCAACAGGTTTCGTCATAGCATGCAAATTTAAAAAAATTATTAACAGTTGAAAAAATCTCAGGTCATAAAATTGATTTTGAGGATTTTAGAATGATAAACAAACCTTGCTTATTTTTAATAAATATTCAAACGTGGTATAGTTTTGTTTAGGGTTTTGCATTATCTTTGATTTTAATTGCAGTTATTGTTAACGAGTAAAAATGCAAATAGACTATGAAAATTGAAAAAATACAGGCATTGCGCGGCCCGAATATTTGGAGTATCAGACGAAAGAAGCTGATACAGATGAGGTTGGATCTGGAAGAAATGGAAAATTTCCCTACCAATAAAATCGATGGATTTAGAGAAAGAATAGAAAAACTGATACCATCTTTATTCTCTCACAGGTGTTCTGAAGGAGTAGAAGGTGGTTTCTTTCACCGTATAGAAACAGGAACATGGATGGGACATGTGATTGAGCACATCGCGCTGGAGATCCAGACTTTGGCAGGTATGGACGTGGGCTTCGGGAGAACAAGGGAGACAAAAACTCCGGGAGTTTATAATGTCGTATTTAATTATATTGAAGAAAACGCAGGAATTTATGCAGCGGAAGAATCTGTGAGAATCGCTGAAGCTTTGATTAATGGAGAAGAGTACGATTTGAATGCATGTATTCAGACACTGAAAGAAATCCGCGAAACAGTGCGCCTTGGTCCTTCAACAGGAAGCATTGTTGAAGAAGCCGTTTCCAGAAGAATTCCGTGGATACGTTTAGGGACAAATTCTTTGGTACAGCTTGGTTATGGAGTCAATCAACAGAGATTCCAGGCAACGATTACCGGGAAGACAAGTTCTATTGCCGTAGATATTGCGTGTAATAAAGAGTTGACAAAAAGAATGCTGCATGATGCTGCGATACCCGTACCCATCGGTGATCTGATAATGGATGAAGAAGGTCTCGACAGTGTTGTGAGAAAAATAGGATATCCTGTTGTAATCAAGCCTTTAGATGGAAATCATGGGAAAGGTTCTTCTATTAATGTCAATGATTGGCAATCTGCAAAAACAGGACTGGAACATGCTCTGAAATATTCTAAAAAAGTTATCGTTGAAAAGTATATTACGGGCTACGATTTCAGAGTTTTGGTCATCAATAATAAAATGGTGGCTGCTGCCAGAAGAGTTCCGGCTCATGTTGTGGGCGATGGTGAGCTGAATCTTGAACAATTAATCGAAAAAGAAAATAATGATCCCAGAAGAGGATATGGCCACGAAAATGTTTTGACGGAAATTCAGGTTGATAAAGATACTACCGAGCTTCTTGAAAAAATGAATTATACACTGGAAACAATTCCTCAGAAAGGAGAAGTGGTTTATTTAAAATCAACAGCCAATCTTTCAACCGGCGGAACGTCGATTGACGTGACGGATATGGTTCATCCCGAAAATATTACAATGGCTGAAAGAATATCAAAAATCATCGGGCTTGATGTTTGCGGAATTGATATTATGGCTGAAAACCTTACGCAACCGCTGAAAGAAAGCGGGGGTGCCATCATTGAAGTTAATGCTGCACCTGGTTTCAGAATGCATTTGGCTCCAAGTGAGGGGCTTCCGAGAAATGTTGCGGCTCCTGTAGTTGATATGCTTTATCCGCAAGGAAAACCTTTCACTATTCCAATTATTGCAGTGACAGGAACTAATGGAAAAACAACCACTACCAGACTGATTTCTCATATTGTTAAAAGTAATGGTTACAGAGTTGGTTTCACAACTTCTGATGGAATTTATATTCAGAATACGATGTTGACAAAAGGTGATACCACGGGGCCTCTTTCAGCAGAATTTGTATTGAAAGATCCAACGGTAGAGTTTGCTGTTCTGGAAACTGCAAGAGGCGGAATTTTACGCTCAGGATTAGGTTTTTCTCAATGCGACATTGGTGTTTTAACTAACATTAGAGAAGATCATTTGGGATTGAATGATATTCATAATCTAAAAGATCTTACGAAAGTAAAAAGAGTGGTTCTGGATAGCGTTAAAAAGAATGGATGGAGTGTAATGAATGCCGATGACGAATATTCTATGCGAATTGTGAACGATCTTCATTGCAATGTAGCGATTTTCAGTATGGATGAAAATAATCCGCACATGAAGAAATTTGCCAAAGAAGGCAAAATCACCTGTGTTTATGAAGAAGGTTTTGTAACGATTAAAAAAGGTGACTGGAAGATCAGGATCGGAAAGGCAAAAGATTTTCCAATCACGATGGAGGGTAAGGCCAGATTCATGATTGAAAATGTGTTGGCGGCAAGTTTGGCAAGTTATCTTCAAGGGTTTGAAATTGAAGATATTTCGAATTCATTAAGAACTTTTCTGCCTAGTGCACAGCTTACCCCCGGAAGACTTAATGTTTTTAAGTTCAAAAATTTTAAAGTTTTAATTGATTTTGCTCATAATCCTGCAGGCTATGAAGCGATTGAAGATTATCTTAAAAATGTAGAAGCCACGAAAAAAATAGGCATTATTTCGGGAGTCGGAGACAGAAGAGATAACGACATCAGAGAGTGCGGGAAAATTGCAGGAAGAATGTTCGATCACATTATTATCCGAAACGAAAAGCATCTTCGCGGAAGAACGGAAGAGGAAATAAACGGGTTGATTATTGAAGGAATGCAGAATTCTGGAAAAGATGTAAGTTATGAAACGATTCCTAAAGAAATAGATGCCCTGAAACATGCCATGGGAATGGCGGAAGAAGGTACTTTTATTACCGCTTTAAGTGATGTTATTTCCAATGCTATTGATCTTGTACAGGAATATCAGGCGAGAGAGTTGCTTGAGGATGATAAGATTTTATAATGATATTTAAAAAGTTTCGGCGGCACCAAAGGTGCCGCCGAAACTAATTTTAAAATTATAACTTCAATATAGAATTATTATTCCGCAAAAAAAGCATTGGAACTTCCGATCCAAATCGCATCTTTCTTATTAAAATCTACATTTACCATATCAGCTTTGGTCATTCTTGCGAGATTTTCCAGTAGAATAGGGGGTTCATCATTTTCTCTCCAAATATACAGCAAACGAATTTCACCTTTTGAGAAATCTCCGTTAATGTCTTCAAAAACAGGTTCGTAATTTACTTTTCTCTGTAAAATGTAGTTTTCTTTATCTTTAATTACATCCGTAATTTCTTTTGTCGGATTTAAATTAACGCCGCTTCCCGCAAAGGAAAACAATGGTTTCAGAACAAAATTTTCAAGGTTTTCATTTTCCGGAAATTCATGCAGGAAATAACTTTTTGGCACGAACTGATGCTGTAAAAGAGGCAACAAGAATTTGGAGATTTTAAAAAACCAATTGGGATGTGTAACCCATTTTACATCGACATCTTCACGGAAATCGAATTCTGTTTTCAGATCCAGGATTCTGTCTAATTCATCGAAAATAACACGGTTGTAAATTCTTTTGATCTCGGTTAATTTTCCTTCGTTTTCGTAAAATAATTTTTTACCCTCTTTTTTTAATTTGGTTAAACAAACCGTTTTTATGCCTAATAATTTCTCAGTCAGTACAAAATCAATGGCTGTTTTCTGTTTTTCGGGATAGATTTCCAGGAGAATAACGTTTTCAGGATCTTCATTGCCAAGAATTAAATCTTTCATATAATTTTTGAATTCTTCGTGCGGCATTTTATTCCTGATTTCGGATAAAAAAGGATACACTTCACAAAAAGTGTCTTCAAAAACTTTCTGAAAAGCATACAGAGAAGGGAAGGCTTGAAGCTCAATCAGCTGTGGTTCAATTTCTCCATTTTCACTTCTGCAGATTCCGAAATCAATGGTTAAAAAATGGGGTTTATCGGTGTGTCCCGGAACGTAGCAGTTGTCGGGAACTGCCTTTCGTAACAGGTCGGGAGATAAAGTTTTGATCTGGTCAATAATGCTTTCGCTGGCATCAATTAATTTAGACTCAAATTCTTTTTTAAGGAAAATAGGACTTTCAGAAACTCTGAATGCAGGTTCAAGTCCGCTTTTTTGTTTTAAATATTCTTTCAGCAGGCTATACTTTTCCTGTGAAAAATCCTGATTAAACTGTTGTCTGTATTTTGGAATCATAAATCTTTTTCTTTGTGAGTTAAAAAATCGGACAGTCCAGCCCGATTATATATTTATTATCGAAAAGTATCTCTTACATCAAAACATTGGTTCTGCTAACAATATTCTGTTTTGCGAAGTCCAGAAACCGTGGTAAAATCTGAGCCTGTGTAAGAATGATTTTATCCTCATCATCAATTCTGTCAATGGTTTCAAGATATTTTTCCATCCCGAAATTTTCGATCATCGCTTCTTTATTTTTTTCATCTTTGAGATTTTCCATCATTCCTTCAGGATTGGCTTCCGGATGAAACTGAGTCCCGAAAATCTCTTCAGAAAAACGAACAGCCATTATCGCTCTTTCAAGGTCAATATGAGGTCGGAATTTTTCAATCGCTGTGATTTTCATGCCTAGTTCTTCAAACCTTTTATAATCCGGTTCAATAAACTGAAAAGCTCTTGAATCTACTGCATAAAATGGATCTGGCAGATTTTTAAATAAAAATTCCTGCTCGCCTTCTTCGGTTTTGTGAACCGGCATCACGCCGAAGGAATAAGATTTCCGTTTATTGATTGTCCCGAGTTTCCAGTGAATGCTTGCCAGCTGGAAAGAATGACAGATCAGGAATAAATACTTTTTATTTGAATGAGATTGATTATGCTCAAAAATATTATCTAAAAATCGGGCAAATTTATCTTCCCATTCCAAGCCTTTCCTATGCGGATCTCCTGGACCTCCGGAAGAAATAAATATGTCGAAATCTTCAATTTCCGGAATTTCATTTTTAAACCTTACATCAAATGTTTTGATGGTTACATTTTCCCCCACATAACGCCGCTGAAAAGTTTCCGAGATTTCTTTTATATTTTTAAATCCCTGATTCACTTTATTATTGTTCATGTCCAGCAAAGCGATTCGAATGTCCTTCATACTACTTGATTTTTTACAAATTTATCAAATATTATGAAGCAATTCTCCGTGAGTGATGCCATATTCAGTTTCTGAGATCATGTAATCAACTACTTTCGTAAGATCCCCTGTTTCTTTGAATATTCTGAGCTGACGGTCTGCGCCGGTTCCGTTTTCAAGAATTGTCCAGGCGTATTCCACCTCTTTTCTGCATCCTAAATCGTCTACAACATCATCTATAAATTCTAAAAGTTCTTTCAATAAATCAGGATAGGGAACAGATTCTTCTTTTCCAAAATCAATTAAATGCGCTTCGATGCCACTTTTGGAAGCTCGCCATTTATTTTCATTAAGCAATAATCTTCTGTAGCTTCTGAAACTTAAATTCTGTTGATGAAGTTTGTAGATTTTTGCTACTAATGATTGCATGATGGCGGCCAGACAAACGGTTTCTTCAATTCTTAAAGGCATATCACAGATTCTGAATTCAATGGTGGGATAAAACGGATGAACCCTGAGATCCCACCAGATTTTTTTTGCATTGTCGATTGTTCCCGTCTTTACCAAAAGGTCAACATAGCTGTCAAATTCCGCAAGAGAATTGAAAAAACTCGGTATTCCTGTTCGTGGAAACTTTACAAAAATTTCCTGTCGATAAGATTTAAAACCTGTATTTCTGCCGATCCAGAATGGCGAATTGGTAGATAGAGCATAAACGTGAGGAAGAAAATATCGCATCACATTTTGTATTCTCACACCTTCCTCGCGGTTCGGGATTCCGATATGAACATGAAGTCCGAAGATGAGATTTCCACGTGCCACATCACCCATATCGTCGACGATTTTGTTATACCGTTCACCATTGGTAATCGTATTGTGTTCCCAATTGGAAAAAGGGTGGGTGCCACCACCTGAAACACGAAGTCCCTGCTCGTGGGCTATTTTGATAAGATGCCTTCTCAGATTTGTTAATTCAGTTTTTGCTTCCTGAATGTTCTGGCAAATCCCTGTTTCCATTTCGATCATGGATTCGTGCATTTCGTGCTTTAAATTTTCACTTAAAACAGCTTTTCCGCCTTCAATAATTTTCGAAACATGAGAGATCAGGTCTCTGCTCTCAACATCAATGATCTGATATTCTTCTTCGATCCCAATAGTAAATTGATGCATTTTTTTTCGTGTTTTATGTTTTTTATTTAATAGAATCTTTTACAAAATTTCCCCAGGCGATATTAGGTTTTCCGGGAACATATTCTTTGGCTTTTTCTACAGCTAATTTAGCCGAGTGCTCTACAATCCATGCGAAATTTTCTTCTCCTACAGAATTTCTGTCGGCATCAGGTGCAGGATTACAGAAGTCAATCGCATAAGGAATTCCATCCCGAACCGCAAATTCCACGGTATTGAAATCATAGCCTAATGCTTCATTCATTTTGATGGTGTAATCATGAATGGTTTTCAATAATTTTTCCAGTTCTTTTCCTTCTGTTTTGTGAGTTGTTTCATATCTCAGATGAGGGGCATTTCTCGGTTCGTAAGGCATAATATGAACATATTTTCTGCCTAAACAATATACCCTGTAGTAGTCATCAAAAATAATTTCTTCTTGTACCATCATCACAAGCTGTTCGGTTTCTGCGTGCTTTTCCCAGAGGTCTTGCGGATTTTCTACGCGGTACACGTTTCTCCAGCCACCGCCATCGTGAGGTTTCATATAAGCCGGAAATCCGACATAATCAAAAATATAATCCCAGTCATGAGGAAATTTCAGATTTCTGAAAGAAGTTTCTGAAGTATTGGTTGGTCTTTCATAGGAGGGAAGTAAAACTGTTTTCGGAAGCGGAATTCCGAGTTTTGTCATTAAAGCATTATTGAAAAATTTTTCATCCGCGCTCCACCAAAAAGGATTATTAATTACATACGTTCCGTTCAGTGCTGCATTTTTAAGATAAGCTCTGTAAAAAGGAACGTCCTGCGAAATTCTGTCGATAATAACGGCATAGTTGTAATCTGCGCCCTGTTCCAGTTTGTCAATATTTACAGGTTCTGCAACAATTTCACCTTTTCCAAGCTCATTTACCTTATCAATAAATGCCCAGGGAAATGTATCTTCCATACCGAATAAAATTCCAACTTTTTTAACCATAATTGTATTTTTTTGTATTGTTTATTATTTATTTAAAGTTAAGAGAAAAATGCTCCGATGAACGTCGGAAAAACCATTCGCCATAAAGGCCAGTCGTGATTGATCCATTTTCTTTCATCATACCAGAAATCAATTCCTTTGAAACGTAAAATTTCTGCCATTTCAATGTTTTTATCTTTGCAGATATCCTGATCGGAAGTGCTTAAAACGATGTGCATATGTTTGTATTTCCAGGCTTCATCATTTTTTACAAATTCTCTCGGGCAATTGAAGTACACCAGATCATCTGAATATCCATCCATGAAATTTCTTATGCTAAAAGCTCCTGAAAGACAAATGAGATGCGAAACGACATCCGGAAATCTGAAAGCGAAATTGGCCGCGTGATACCCTCCGAAACTTGCTCCCGCCACAGCAACACGATGAGTTTTGTGAATTTTCTGAATATAAGGGACAAATTCCTGAATCAGAAACTGCACATATCTTTCATAATTTTTAATTCGTTGTTGTGGCGATATGTTTTCATCGTAAAAGCTCCAGTTATCAATAGTTTGAATATTATAGAGCTTCACTTTTCCGTGCTCAACAAACCAGTTGATGCTTCCGTTCAGGTGAAAATCATGATTTTGCGTATAAAGACCCTGAGAAGTAGGAAACATAATAATTGGGTGACCGTAATGTCCTGTGACTTCTATTTTCAGGCTTGTACCCAAAATATGTGAATAATAATCTGTATGTTCTATATGCGGCATATGGTGTTATAAATGATAATTTATGAATGATAATCGATTATCAATTATCAGTATTTTCGCTAACTTCTAACTTCTAACTTCTAACTTCTAATTTATTCATCAGCTTGTCGGTTTGCTTTTCGGAGGAAGGATGTTTAGCATTTCGGCATGAATTTTTTCGGCTGCATGGTCCAGTCTCTCCTGAATAATATCAGGATCATTTGATTTATAAACAATCCCAACGTGATGATCTATTGGTAAAAATTTAACCGTTTCAGGACTTTCAAACTTAGTATAGTCAGCCTTTTCATCTTTAATTAAAGCAATGATTAATCCTGAATAATACCCCGTTGGTTTTTGGATCTGATAATCTTTTCCTTTAAGCAAGGCATCCTCAATTTTTGCCCATTCTCGCCAGATATTAATGTTGCTTGATGCTTCCACTAAATCAGGAATATGAGCACCTCCAACTCTTGAAGAAGTTTCCAAAAAGTAATATTTTCCGTTTTCTTTACTGCGGATAAATTCTGTGTGAGTCGCGCCATTCATTAGCCCAAAATTGGAAAGAACTTTTGCATTGGCCTGCTCAAGAGCCTGAAATTCATAGGAATATCTTCCCAAAGTTTTTGTTCTGAAAACTCCGCCTTCATGAGAAACCTGCATCGGAGGAGCCAGATATTTTGAAGCGGAAGTAAAAACGATTTCTTTATTAAAAGTAAGGCTGTCAACATGATACACGTCGCCTGGCTTAAAGCTTTCCAGTAAAAATAAGTGTCGTTCTTCTCCAAGATTCTTCAATGCTTCCCAAAGATCTTCCCTGGAAGTCAGTTTTTTAATTCCTGAAGCTGAAGCCTCCGAACGGGGTTTTAAAACCCATGGGGCGGAAACTTTATCAATAAAATCATTAACCTCATCATTATTAAAAACCGCAGTGAACTCAGGAACATGGATGCCGGAATCTTTTGCTTTTTGTCTCATTGCAAGCTTGTCCCTGAAATAGCGATGTGTGGTCTGTCCCATTCCGGGAATACGGAAGGTTTCTCTGATCAAAGCTGCTTTTTCAACATCATAGTCATCGAGGGCAATTACGGCGTGAACTTTACGAGTCTGCATCAGGTAAGAAAACCCCTGGATAAGATGATCGAGATTCCAGACTGAGGGTTTTATCTCAGGCATATAGAAAACTTCATCTATAGCATGCCACGGCCAGTTTTTCTCTTTAAGATTTTCGGATGTTACAAGAATTACTTTATTACCGAGGTTTTTCATTTCGTCCATGAAATCATAACCTTTGTAATAGCACGAAATGCATACTATTGTTTTCTCCTCCATATAATGTTTTTTAGTTTTTAATGAAATTTAAAAAATGAAATACTTATTTCTTTAGGTATTTATTACTAAAGTAGTAAATAAAATAAATATTTGAAAATTTCATATCAATTATACAGAGAATTTTTGTAATAAACTAATTTTTAGTGATAATTTTCGATTAAATCTGCCAGTAATTGTACGCCGAACCCCGTTGCAGCTTTTTCTTTTGCATATCCTACATTTCCGAAAGCGACTCCTGCAATATCAAGATGTGCCCATTTCGGATGCTCTTCTATAAACTGTTCTAAAAATTTTGCAGCTACAATACAGTCACCAATAGGTTTCATAGATATATTCTTGATATCGGCAACATCAGACCTTATATCATCTTTCCAGACATCCCAAAGTGGTAAATTCCAAAGTTTCTGGTTGGTTTTATCTCCTGTTTTTATCAGTAGGTTTTTCAGTTCTTCATTATTCGAGAACATTGCTCCGCAGGTGTCACCGAACATTCTCACCGAACTTCCTGTTAAGGTAGCTAGATCAATCAGAAAATCTGTTTTGAAATTTTTTGCCATATAAGAAAGTCCGTCTGCAAGGATCATCCTTCCTTCAGCGTCGGTATTTAATACCTCAATTGTTTTTCCGTTGTATGCTGTAATGACATCACTTGGAAGGAATGCATTTTCGGAAATAGCATTGTCCGTAATGGGTAAAATAGCAATAATATTTACATGAAGCTGCATTTCTGCAGCATAGATTAAAGTTCCCAGAACAGCAGTGGCACCACCCATATCCGATTTCATATAGTGCATATTGTCCGGGTTCTTCAAAGAAATTCCTCCTGTATCAAACAGTACACATTTGCCAACCAAGCCGAAGGTTTTTGCATTTTTAGCAGCAGTTTTATATTCAAGAATTGTGAAGGCGGCGTCATAGGCACTTCCCTGGTTTACCGAAAGATATGCTCCAAGGCCAAGCTCCTCACACTTTTTTCTATTGAATGAAGTATATTTCAGATCATATTTTTTAGCTAAATTTTTTAAATATAAACTGAAAATATCCGGTTTTTTAAGATTAGCCGGCTTATTCAGCCACTCCTGACAGGCAATTTGACCATTGCTGATTGCCTCGGCTTTCTGACTGATGAGATCCAACTTTTTCTGACTTAAATTCTCAAAATGCAATTCAAATTTTGCATTCCAGAAAGCGTGCGTTTTTTCAAAAGGATAATGATAAGTACCTATCAGAAGTCCTTTTACAAATTCTTCCAGTTGTTTTTCATGCATAAAATCTCCAACAATGAGTGTAGCGACTGCTGACAGCTTTTCTTTATACACCTGCGAAAATTTAACCGCAACCTGTTGAATTTCAAAAAAAGCCGAATCTGCTTTACCCAAACCTATAAAAAAAGCAATTCCTTCTTCCTGCACATTGATAAAAACTTCATGTTTTTTACCGGTGAAAAATGCAGAGATGTTTTTATTAAAATTTTTGGCTGTTTTTATCCATTCTTCTTCAGAGAAAAGATGAAAAATCTGAGTGTAGTTTTTATTTTTTTTATTGACTAATTTCATAACTTACTTTTTAATAATTTTTTGATGAGGTTTTACTTCAACCGGATTTTCTGTGTTGTCATAGAAAAGCCATTCTATAGCTCTTGGGAATTCCTGCGACCAGTAAAATTCATTATGTGTTCCTTCCGGGTTGATGCTCGTTCTGAACTCAAAATCAAAAAGATTTTTCTTTTCCCACCGTTTAAGATACTGCTCAAAAATATGAATTCTTTTAACCATTTTGGATCCTTCCTGACCTCCACCATAAAGATAAATTTTCATTTTGAAAGGAATTCTGAAATTCATCATCGGAAAATTATTATCAGGTTCTACCCACAGTGACGGGGAAAATATAAGCATCTTGGAGTAAACTTCAGGATAAAGAAAACCGCTGTAAATGCTGATGAGGGCACCCAGAGAACTTCCTCCGATTCCTGTATTATCACGGTCTCTTTTGGTTCGGTAATGTTCATCTACAAAAGGCTTCAGTGTATCTGTGACGAAGCGGATGTATTTTTTTCCTTCCGAGCCATTTGCTATATGGTCATTGTCAAAAATGTATTCTTTAATTCTGTCATCGCTGCCATGTTCAACAGCAATGATGATGATATCGCCACGTCCGTATTCTGTTAATACTGAAAGCTTCTTATCGATTTCCCAGTTTCCGTATTCGCTGCCTTCATTGAAGAGATTCTGAGCATCCTGAAGATAAAGAACCGGATAATGTTTGTCTGAGATGTAATAGTCGTAGGGAAGAAGCGCCCATACTTTACGGTGACGATCCAGCTGAGGAATGTAAAATTCTTCCGAAATAACTTCTGCGATGGGGAAAAATTCTTTTTTGAATGGTCCCCAGTTCAGTCTCCACTTTTCAACCAGATCAGAGCTTTTACCAGCAGATTTCTTTATTTTCCTGTTGGGTGTAATATTTCCAAACTTGTCGAGTTCTACATTTTCCCAGCCACCTTTAGTGAATTTATATTCAATATTTTCCGGCAAAAGCTGGTCGTCGATTTCTATAAAATAATTTTGTTTTTGGTATTGAGAAAGGATATAACGCTCATCTCTCGGGTTCCAACTGTTGAAGTTTCCCGTGATATAGATCTTTCTTTCATCATTTTCTTCGGTATAGAGTTCAAATCTCATCCATGCGTTTTTTACAATTCGGAAGGATAAATTTAGAATAAAATCTCTTTATGACAAATTATTTTTAAATTCAAAGGGAACACTCCTGAAAAAACTCTATATTTGATAGAAACAAGTGATGATATGCATTTAACATAATAATTACTTCAATATTTATTAACAATTCTTTCTGATTTTTTTAGTAGTTTCAGAGAAATATTAAAATTTAAATCAAAACCGTGATGAATTCGGTTAAAACATACACTCTTTTTACGGATCATGATATTTATCTTTTTAAAGAAGGTAAACATTATAAGCTGTACGATAAATTCGGTGCACATTCCGTACAAAAAGATGAAATACAGGGCGTTTACTTTTCAGTATGGGCACCTAATGCCAAAAAAGTTTCTGTGATCGGAAACTTCAACAACTGGAATCATAAAGATCATATTTTATTTCCAAGATGGGACGGATCAGGAATCTGGGAAGGATTTATCGCAGATCTTTCCTGGGGTACGTTGTATAAATATGCTATAGAAACAGCCAGAGGTAAAATTCTTGAAAAAAGTGATCCGTATGCATTAAGCTGGGAGCAGAATATTCAGGCTGCATCACTGGTGTCTACGACATGGTACGACTGGAATGACAAAGAGTGGATGCAAAACCGCTGGAAAAGAAACAGTCTCAAAGCTCCGCTTTCTGTATATGAACTTCATATAGCCTCCTGGATGAGAAATGAAAATGATCCTGAAAGATTGTTGAATTATCGGGAGATTGCTGAAAAGCTTGTACCCTACATCAAAAAAATGGAATTCACACACGTTGAATTCATGCCGGTGATGGAGTATCCGTATGATCCCAGCTGGGGTTATCAGATTACCGGTTTTTTTGCCGCAACTTCCCGTTTTGGCTCACCACAGGATCTGATGTTTCTGATTGATGAACTTCATCAGAATGATATAGGAGTCATTTTAGATTGGGTTCCTTCTCATTTTCCTGGTGATGCAAACGGCTTACATCGATTTGATGGTTCTTATCTTTATGAGCATGAAGATCCTAGAAAAGGTTTTCATCCCGACTGGAAGTCCTACATTTTCAATTACGGAAGAAATGAGGTAAAATCTTTTTTAATTTCAAATGCGATGTTTTGGCTGGAGCGCTATCACGCCGATGGACTGCGTGTAGATGCGGTTACGTCTATGCTTCATCTTGATTATTCCCGAAATGAAGGAGAATGGGAACCAAATATTCATGGTGGAAACGTAAATCTTGAAGCGAAAACCTTTTTACAGGAATTTAATACCGCTGTTTATAAAGAATTCGGAGATAATATCATAACGATTGCCGAAGAAAGCTCAGATTTTCCTTTGCTGACAAAACCTGTTCACGACGGTGGTGTCGGCTTCGGAATGAAATGGATGATGGGCTGGATGCATGACACACTGGATTACTTTAAAGTAGATCCTATAGAAAGGAAATTTCATCATCATAAGCTGACTTTCGCATCGATGTATATGTACAATGAAAATTACATGATGCCTTTGTCTCACGATGAAGTTGTGCATGGGAAAGCAAGCCTTATTTATAAGATGTTTGGTGATGAATGGCAGAAATTTGCCAATCTCCGGGCTTTGTATGTTTATATGTTTACACATCCGGGAGCTAAGCTTTTATTTATGGGTGATGAGTTCGGACAGACAAAAGAATGGGACTTCAGGAAAAGTCTGGACTGGCAATTGCTTGTATATCCTGTTCATAAAGGTTTACAGCAATTGGTGAAAGAGCTTAATCACTTATACAGACATGAAACTGCTTTTTACGAAAATCAGTTCAATCATTATGGATTTGAATGGGTGCAGGCTGATGATCTAGACAATTCGGTATATATTTATCTGAGAAAAGGAGAAAAAAAGGATGATGTATGCATGGTTATTCTCAATCTCACACCAAGAGTGATCGATTATAAGATCGGTGTAGCGGCGGGAAGCCATTGGGAAGTTATTTTTAATTCCGATGATGAGCAATATGCAGGGAGTGGGGTAAAAGCAGATATTTTCAATGAGCAGTATGAGGATTATATGGGTCATCAAAAGTCAATCAGCATCAATTTACCTCCTCTGGCTGGGATTATTTTAAAGAGGAAAGATAAAAAGTATAAGCAGAACAGAATTAAAAACCATAAAAGATAAGTTAGAAATGATAATTTACCATCTAAGTACGGAATGTTATCCGGTAGCAAAAGTCGGGGGGTTGGCAGATGTCGTAGGTGCTTTGCCGAAATATCAAAACAAAATTAAAGATATTGAAGCGAAGGTTGTTATGCCATGGTATAACAAATCATTTATTTACGATCATGAGTTTGACATAGTTTTTGATGGTTTCATACACCAGGGAGGAAATATGCTTCAGGTGCAGGTTTTGAAGGAAAAATCTGATGTTTTAGGCTTTGAACTGTATATGGTAAAAATTCCGGGATTGCTGGACAGGGATAATCCTTATGGTTATCAGGATGAAAATTTTCAGTTTATCGCATTTCAGCATGGCGTTTTACATTGGTTAACAGCCATGAACATTCGTCCGGATGTCTTGCACTGTCACGATTATCATACGGGATTGGTTCCTTTTATGATCGAAAACTGTGCGGAATTTTCATTTCTGAAAGGTGTAAAAACAGTAGGGACTATCCACAATGGTGAATATCAGGGAATGATGAGCTGGGAAATGGCAAAATATCTTCCATCTTTTGATCCATACAAATGGGGATTAATGGACTGGAACGGGCTTATTAATCCTTTGGCCAGTATGATTAAATGTGCGAATGCATTTACGACAGTTTCACAAGGATATCTTGAAGAACTTTTTGTAAGTTTCAGAGGGTTGGAAAGCCTTGTTAGAGATGAATTCAGTAAAGCGTATGGAATCATTAACGGTATTGATACTGAAGTCTGGAATCCGGAGACCGACCCGATGCTGGATTTTAATTTTAACAGTGAAAATGCCGTTGAACAAAAAAGGAAAGGTAAAGAAAAACTTTGTAAAGAATATGGCTTAAAGCCGGAACTTCCATTTTTTGCCTTTATCGGAAGATTTGCAACCGAGAAAGGAGCAGATTTGCTGCCCGATATTGTATGGAGAAGTATTAAGCAAAGCTATGGCGGGCTTAATATCATGATTCTGGGATCAGGAAATACTTATATAGAAAATAAGCTTAAAGAATATGAATATACCTACACCAATTTTGCACTGGATTTAGGATATAAAGAACATCTTTCGCATAAAATATATGCTTCGGCGGATTTTTTGCTGATGCCTTCGAGAGTAGAACCTTGTGGTCTTAATCAGATGTATTCGATGAGATACGGTACGGTGCCTATTGTACGTTATACGGGAGGTCTGAGAGATACGGTAGAGGATATTTCTACAGGTGGAGCAGGGATTAATTTTACCTATCCCGGCGTAGATGATGTAATTCATGCAATGAATAGGGCATTAATGTTGTATAATCAGAAAGATGTAATGGAAAATCTGATTCACGCCAATATGAATTTTGATTTTGCATGGGAAAAGTCAGCAGAAAAATATATAGCTTTATATAATCACTAACAAAATATTATTAATAAGTTAAAAACGCAAGATAAACTATGAATCGCAATGTAATTTCCATTGTTTTAGGAGGGGGTAGGGGAACGAGATTGTTCCCGCTCACATATTCAAGATCAAAACCTGCCGTGCCGATCGCAGGAAAATACAGATTGGTTGATATTCCTATTTCAAATTGTTTAAATTCAGGATTAAATAAAATTCTTGTCCTGACACAGTTTAATTCGGCTTCTTTAAATGCCCACATCAAAAACTCTTATCATTTTGATATTTTTAGTAAAGGATTTGTAGATATTCTTGCGGCGGAACAGAATGTTGAAAATGAAAATTGGTATCAGGGAACGGCTGACGCAGTACGCCAGTCGATGAAACATTTGGAAAAATATGATTATGATTATATTTTAATTCTTTCGGGAGATCAGCTTTATCAGATGGATTTCAGGGAAATGCTGAATTTCCATATCGAAAAAGGTGGCGATGTCACTATTGCTACGATTCCTGTGAATGCGAAAGATGCAACAGGCTTCGGAATTTTAAGTTCTGATGATGAAGGCAATATCACTTCTTTTGTTGAAAAGCCAGGATATGATATGCTGGATGGCTTGCAATCTGAAGTTTCTGAAGAGAATAAACGTTCTGGTAAAGAATACTTGGCTTCCATGGGGATTTATATTTTTACAAAAAGCATTCTTAAAAAAATGTTTGAAGAGGGTGCCGGAGATGACTTTGGGAAAGATATTATTCCAAACTCTATCGGGAAATATACAACACTCAGCTACCAATATGAAGGCTATTGGACGGATATTGGAACCATTGAATCTTTTTATGAAGCTAATATTGATCTTTGCCAGGATTTTCCTCAGTTCAATCTTTTCTCCTCTTCTCCGATCTATACCAGAGCAAGAATGCTTCCGCCGTCGAAAATCAATGGCTCTTACGTAAGCAAAGCGGTTTTTGGAGATGGATGTATCATTATG
This sequence comes from Chryseobacterium taeanense, assembly GCF_900099685.1. Taxonomy (GTDB): domain Bacteria; phylum Bacteroidota; class Bacteroidia; order Flavobacteriales; family Weeksellaceae; genus Chryseobacterium; species Chryseobacterium taeanense. The sequence goes on from NZ_FNDW01000011.1 coordinate 27,657, forward strand.
GCTGACAAGATTGAAAATTCAGTCATTGGGAACAGAACGAGAATAGATAAAGGAAGTACCATTGTAAATTCATATGTTATGGGTTCAGATTTCTATCAGGATACGACCGAAATCGTCATAAATGACGAAAGAGGTCAGCCTAATATGGGAATCGGGAAATACTGTTATATTGAAAAAGCAATTTTGGATAAAAACTGCTACATCGGCGATAACGTACGCATTATCGGAGGAAAACATCTTAGCGATGGCGATTATGGAACGTATTCAGTTCAGGATGGAATTATTGTGGTAAAAAAAGGCGCGGTTCTTACGCCCGGAACTCATATTGGGTAGGAAATAAGGAAGTGTAAAACTTGAAATTTTTGGAGGGTTTGATTAATTAAAATTTTAAAAAAATTAAACATGAACTTCCATCCTCTATCATTTATCTTCCAACTAAAAATAATTAAAACAGAGTGGCCATCATATTGGTCACTTTTGTTATTTTCAATACATTTGCACGATGCGTTTTTTAAAAATCATAGCGGTAATTGTTATTTTGCTGATAGGAGCTTATGCGGCTTCTATGTACTATTTTGTAGATGAGAGCAAAGATTTTAGGATCGAAAAAGAGATTGATTATCCGGTAGAAAAAGTCTTTAATCAGTTTAATAATCTACAGAATTTCACCCGCTGGAATAATTTCTTTACAAGTTCCAAATCTATTGATATCGATTATTATACGCCTTATGAAGGACAAGGGAGTTCTATCAGTTATACAGATTCTAAAAATGATACCGACGGAGAAATGTTCCTACGTTACGAAAACCCCAACAAAACGTTAAGATATCAACTTTTTGAAGACAAAAATGAAAGCCCTACTTCGGTCGATGTAAAATTTAAAGCTGTTTCTCCGGAGAAAACTAAAATTACGTGGATTGTTCATACTCCCAAATTATCTGTTTTGAGGCGTGTCGAAAATTTCTGGACGGAAGACCGGTTCGCCGAGAATATTGATAAAAGTATGGTAAATCTCAACAACGTTTTAGGAAATAAAGTAGAGAAAGACAATCAGATGGCTGCTATAAAATATGACAGTATAATGGTTGAAAATGAAGAAGAAAAACTGCTGCTGGGAATTAATGTAAGTACTTCCAATAAAAAAGATGCGCTTTACAAAAATATTGTGATGAATTATAACAAAATTTATAATTACACCACAATGGATTTAGGCAAAAAAGATGATGAATTCGGATTTCCTGTGCTCATCACGGATGCCGATAATTATAAAGATAAAGAAGTTTCTTATTTCCTTGGAATTCCTTTGTCTAAAAAGTTTGGACTGACCGATAACAATTTCAGCTTCAGAACACAGGCGGCTACTCAAAACTACGTGATGTATTACAAAGGTAATTATGCCGGAAGAGTGAAAGCAATACAGCAATTGATCCAGAAAGCGAAGAAAGATGAAATGCGTTTTAATGACATTAGGCAAACCTTTATTGAGAGGCCGGCAGACGATCAGGATGTTAATATGAAACTCTCATTATCAGTCTTTAAGTAAATTGAATGTAATTATTTATTTTATAGTTTTTTTAATAGTTTAAAGGCTGCTCCAAGTCGGTTTTTTTTATTAAATTTGAGGATTAATTCTATAAACAAATTTTAATAACAGATAAACTGTAATAATGGACAGATTTTCATTCCTAAACGCAGCTCATTCTCAGTTAATTGAGGATTTATACCAACAATACTTAAAATATCCGGACTCTTTAGAACCATCATGGAAAGCCTTCTTTCAAGGCTTTGATTTTGCTTTGGAAAACTACGGAGACGACGATAATATACAATATGTTCAGGCTTCCGCGGTTTCAGCTCCTGTAGTACAGCAGGCAGCACAGGCCGCTTCAAATGGTGAAGTTCCTGAGCACATCAAAAAAGAATTTAAGGTAGTAAACCTTATCGAAGCGTACAGAACGAGAGGTCATCTGTTTACAAAAACCAATCCTGTAAGGGAAAGAAGACATTACGCTCCGACTTTGGATATCGAAAATTTCGGTCTTGACAAGTCTGATTTAAATACAAAATTCAACTGTGCAGTGGAAACAGGGATGAAAGGTCCTGCCACTTTACAGGAGCTTATCACACATTTGCAAAACATCTACTGCGATTCTATCGGTGTGGAATATATGCACATCAACAATGTTGAGGAAAAAGACTTTATCAAGCAGTGGCTTCAGGTTAATGAAAATCATCCCAACCTTTCGGCAAATGAAAAAACTGAAATTTTATTAAAATTAAACCAGGCGGTAGCCTTTGAAAATTATCTTCATACAAAATTTGTTGGCCAGAAAAGATTCTCGTTGGAAGGCGGTGAAACATTGATTCCTGCATTGGATCAATTGATTACAAGATCTTCTCAGTTGGGCGTTGATGAGGTTGTTTTAGGAATGGCTCACAGAGGTAGATTAAATGTATTGACTAATATTTTTGGTAAATCTTACAAGCAAATTTTCTCTGAATTTGAAGGAAAAGAATTTGAAGAAGATGTATTTTCAGGTGACGTTAAATACCATTTAGGTTCATCTAAAAAGATTAAAACAGCTTCAGGGGAAGAAGTTGCCATCAATCTGACTCCGAACCCGTCTCACCTTGAAACAGTTGCAGCACTCGTGGAAGGAATCTGCCGCGCAAAAGTTGACGATAAATACAAAGGAGATTATTCTAAAATTTTACCGATCGTAATTCATGGTGATGGTGCGATCGCAGGACAGGGTATTGCTTACGAAGTCGCTCAGATGATGACTTTGGAAGGATACCGAACAGGAGGAACAGTTCATATCGTTGTGAATAATCAGGTTTCTTTTACAACGAATTATATTGATGCAAGATCTTCCACTTATTGTACAGACATTGCAAAAGTAACAGAATCTCCTGTAATGCATGTAAATGCCGATGATGCAGAAGCGGTGGTTCATGCAATTCATTTCGCAGCTGATTTCAGAGCGAAATTTGGTAAAGATGTCTACATCGATTTATTAGGATACAGAAAATACGGGCACAATGAAGGTGATGAGCCAAGGTTTACACAGCCTAATCTTTATAAAATTATCTCCAAACATCCGAATCCAAGAGAAATCTACAAAGACCAGTTACTAAAAGACAGCGTGACTTCAAATGACGTTATTGCTAAAATGGAGACTGAGTTCAAAGCATTGCTGGATGAAAATTTCGATGCATCCAAGGAAATTGAGAAAAATGTAATGGATGTTTTCATGGCAGATGACTGGACAAATTATCCGATTGCTAAAAGAGGAGCCGTTCAGGAAGCTGTTGATACTAAATTTGATTTAGAAAAGCTGAAGGAACTGGCGCTTAAAATGTCAACACTTCCGGCTGATAAAAAGTTTTTAAACAAAATCACAAGACTTTTCGAAAACAGAATCAAGGCTATTGAAGGCAATTCATTAGACTGGGCTCTAGGTGAATGGCTGGCTTATGCAACGCTTCTTGTAGAAGGTCACAATGTGAGAATTTCTGGGGAAGATGTGGAAAGAGGAACCTTCTCTCACAGACACGCTGTTGTGAAAACCGAAGATACAGAAGAAGAATATATCCCGTTAAGACATATTTCAGAAAGCAGATTTGATGTATATAATTCTCACCTTTCAGAATATGGTGTTCTTGGATTCGATTACGGATATGCCATGGCTTCCCCTAATACATTAACGATTTGGGAAGCTCAGTTCGGAGATTTCGTGAATGGTGCTCAAATCATTGTAGATCAATATTTAGCGGCAGCTGAAGAAAAATGGAAAATTCAGGATGGCTTAGTAATGTTGTTGCCTCACGGTTCTGAAGGCCAAGGTGCAGAGCACTCTTCCGCAAGACTGGAAAGATTTTTAACACTTTGTGCCAATGAAAATATGGTAGTTGCGAATATTACTTCACCTGCCAACTATTTCCATTTGTTGAGAAGACAATTGAAGTGGTCTTTCAGAAAGCCATTAATTGTTATGAGTCCAAAATCTCTGTTAAGACATCCAAAAGTAGTTTCTCCGCTTGAAGATTTTTCAAACAAAGGATTCCAGCCTATTTTAGACGATCCTACTGCAGATCCTGCAAAAGTTGAAAAATTAGTACTTTGTTCAGGTAAATTATACTTTGAATTATTAGCTAAAAAAGAGGAATTAAAAGCTGAAAATGTGGCATTGGTAAGATTCGAGCAATTATATCCTTTACAAACAGATGCGATTGAGGCAATCTTCAATAAGTATGATAACAGAAAAGCTCTTGTATGGGCTCAGGAAGAGCCTGAAAACATGGGAGCGTGGTCTTATATTCTTAGAAATTTCAGAGATACAGGAATTCAGGTGGTTGCGCCGGTTCCAAGTGGTGCACCGGCTCCGGGAAGTCACAAAATGTTTGAAAAAAACCAGAATGCAGTAATCAACAGAGTATTCGACAGAAATGATGCTCCGGTAAAAAGACCAGTAACAGCTTAATTAAAAAACGTAGAAATTAGAGGTTAGAAATTAATTTTTCATCTTTTATCGATTTCTCAAAGTTTAAAAAAATAATAAATAAAAAAAATAAAAAATACGATATGTCAGTTTTAGAAATGAAAGTTCCTTCACCGGGCGAATCCATTACAGAAGTTGAAATTGCAACCTGGCTTGTAAAAGATGGTGATTATGTAGAAAAAGATCAGCCCATCGCTGAAGTAGATTCAGACAAAGCAACTCTTGAATTGCCTGCAGAACAAAGTGGTGTAATCACTTTGAAAGCTGAGGAAGGAGACGTAGTGCAGGTAGGGCAAGTGGTTTGCCTGATCGATGTGGATGCTGCAAAACCTGCAGGTAGCGCTGCCCCTGCTGCTGAAACGCCAAAACAGGAAGAAGCTCCTAAAGCGGCTGAGCCAACCAAACAAGAGGCTCCAAAGCCTGCCGCTCAGCCAGCTGCTGCAACTCAAACGTATGCCACTGGCGCTCCATCGCCTGCTGCTAAAAAAATCCTTGATGAAAAAGGAATGGATGCCTCACAAGTTTCAGGAAGCGGAAGAGACGGAAGAATTACAAAATCTGATGCAGAGCTTGCTGCTGTTCCTGCATTGGGAGGAAATCCTGTTACTGCTACTGGTTCAAGATCTACAACGACTACAAAACTTTCAGTTCTTAGAAGAAAAATCGCTCAAAGATTGGTTTCTGTAAAGAATGAAACAGCGATGTTAACGACTTTCAACGAAGTTGATATGTCTGAAATCTTCAGACTAAGAAAACAGTACAAAGAAGAATTTGCTCAAAGACACGGAGTAGGACTTGGTTTCATGTCTTTCTTTACAAAAGCAGTTACCAGAGCTTTACAGATGTATCCGGATGTAAATGCATCTATCGACGGAGACTTCAAAGTAAATTATGATTTCTGCGATATTTCAATTGCCGTTTCAGGTCCTAAAGGATTAATGGTTCCTGTATTGAGAAATGCAGAAAATATGTCTTTTGCAAGTGTTGAAGCAAATATTAAAGATTTGGCAACTAAAGTAAGAGACGGAAAAATTACCGTTGATGAAATGACAGGAGGTACATTCACGATTACAAACGGTGGTACTTTTGGTTCTATGATGTCTACGCCGATTATCAATCCTCCTCAATCTGCTATCTTAGGAATGCACAATATTATCCAAAGACCGGTTGCGGTTGACGGGCAGGTGGTGATTCGTCCGATGATGTATGTTGCTATGTCTTATGACCATAGAATTATCGACGGAAAAGAGTCTGTAGGATTCCTTGTAGCGGTAAAAGAGGCCATCGACAATCCTGTTGCAATCTTAATGAATGGTGACGAAAGAAAAGGTCTTGGATTATAAGATTTAATGAAAATATAATATAAATTTTAGATCTCGCCTCAAAAAGGCGAGATTTTTGTATCCATTTTAATAAATACTAAGATGATGTTTTCAAAAATGACTTCAAATATAAGGGTTTCGGTAGTCCCTGAATATGATATTAAGAATAGCTATCCGTCTGAAAACCGATATGTTTTCAAATATAATATTACCATCGAAAATGACGGTAATTTTCCTATAAAAGTTCTTAAAAGGAAGTGGCTTATTTTCGATGTAGGCTTCGGATACACTGAAATTATAGGAGATGGAGTAATTGGATTGACTCCTGAAATTTCTGTTAATGAAAATTTTGCGTACTTTTCTAATGTAATGCTTCGTTCCGGAGTAGGAAATATGAGCGGAAAGTACCTGGTAAAAAATATGGAAACTCAAGAAAGTTTTGAAATAGATATTCCTAAGTTTAATTTATTATCTGAAGTGTTGAGTAATTGATAAACGAAAAATCAAAGTTTCTTGATTTTCAGTTTCATATAATCTGCTATTTCTTCATTACTGGTAAGAAATAATTTCTCGAAAGCCAGCAAAGATATTTTGGCACAAACTTCAGCGTCGTCGCCAGCTCTGTGATGATTAAATCCTATCTGATGATATTCTGCTAAATGTTTCAGTCCGTATCTGGGCAAATAATTCCATGATTTTTTAGCAAGCTGAATGCTGCACAGATAATTTAATTTTGGGGTAAACATTCCGTAATGATTAAGGCAACCCCGGAGTACTGCGGCATCAAAACCTGCATTATGTGCAATCATTAATGTTCCGTACATCATTTCTTCCACTTCATACCAGATTTCATCAAACGTAGGAGCGTCTTTTACATCTTCAGGGAGAATTCCGTGAACTTCTACATTAAAAGGGTTAAAATAAGGAAAACTAGGTGGTTTAATGAGCCAGGTTTTTGTTTCCACGATTTTAGAATCCTGAACAATGCATATTCCCAGCTCACAGGCAGAATTTCTCTCATGGGTAGCAGTCTCGAAATCTAATGCACAAAAATCCATTATGTTGTTACTTTAAAGAAAATAGTATTTCTGTTGGTCGCAACTTTACTGATATCAATGATAATATTATTAAATTTCTTTTTAAGAATATCAAAATCAAAATGATCGTCGGTTGTGATAGTAATGATGAAACTGGTTATCATTTTTTTACTTTCCGAGGTAGTAATTTCTTCTTTCAGGATACTTCCGTGAGTTACCTTTTCGGTGAGATATTTATTCAGGTTTTCAATGGATTTTGCATCCGCATTCTTATCCATTTCAAGACGGAATCTTCCACCACGCACGCCTTCCTGAAGTTTTATCAGATATACCGAATTCTTTTTTAAGTTCAGATTATTCTTATTTCCGATTTTATCGTGAAGATCTTTAAAACTCAGCTTTTTACTTGTGGAGGGCTTTTCTTTTTCGATAGCAATATCATCTATAATTCCGGAAAATGGATAAATTTCGACAGTTAGCGGGTCAGAATCTTTTAAATTATCTGTATTTTTTTCTTCCAGAGTTTTTATGCTGTAACTTTTATCGATAGCAGTCCAGTTGTTTTTTTGAGCAAAACTAAACTGGATTAAAAGTAAAAATACTAAAAGCGATGTTGGAGTGGTTTTCATTTGGAAAAATGTTTAAAAATCAACCATTTTGATTGATAAAATTGATGTTTCTGCTTTTTCTGGCGGCGTTTCCATGTTCCGGGAGCCTGAAAGTAAAACGAAAAATGTGCCCTTCCGACTGCCCAAAAATGGGCTATTCCATATTTGTATCCAAAATATATTGCAGCAAGACCATCCAGACAAAGTCTTGAAAATATAACTAGAATCAGGTATGGAAAAGGTAAATTCTTTAACAGCATTGAAAGATTGTTCCTCATATTCAGGAATGTCTTTTTTGCGCTTTGTTTATTTAATGTTCCGCCACCTACATGATAAACTTTTGATTTTCCGGTATAGAAAATCTTTTTCCCTGAATTGATAAGCCTCCAGCAGAGATCAATCTCTTCCTGATGAGCAAAAAATCTTTCATCAAAACCTCTTTGTTCCCAGAAATCTTTGGAACGAATAAAAAGACAGCATCCGGAAGCCCAGAAAATTTCCGTTTCATCGTCATATTGACCGTTATCTTTTTCCACTTCATCAAATATTCTTCCTCTGCAGTATGGATAGCCTAAATTATCAATTAAACCACCTCCGGCACCTGCAAATTCAAAATAATCTTTTTGGTCGTAAGACAAAATTTTGGGTTGTATCGCTGATATTTCAGGATTTTTATCAAAGAGATCTAATACCGGCTCAATCCAGTTTTCCGTAACTTCCACATCGGAATTGAGAAGACAGTAAAAGTCGTTGTCAATTTTTTTTAATCCTTCATTATAACCTCCTGCAAATCCGTAATTTTTATCATTTTTAATGATTTTTACTTCCGGAAAATTGGTCTGCAAAAAGTCAATAGAATCGTCTGTTGAAAGATTATCAATCACATAAATATCGGATTGTGTGGAAAACTTTATTACGCTTGGAAGAAATTTTTCCAGCCATGATTTTCCGTTCCAGTTTAATATGACAACAGCTAATTTTTTCTGCATGAAGTTCTATATTTTTTCAGAATCATAATTTTTGATAGCATCCTGATATTTCCATTTTCTATGTGACCAGAGATAATTGTCCGGACTTTTATGTAGCGTATTTTCCAGAAGTTTATGAAACTTTTTAATCACTTCATGCTCTACGAATTTTTCTCCATCAGGATAAATCCGGTGATAATTTACCTGATAAAATCCGCGCTTTACCTTTTTCATTTCACAATAAATAAAGATCAGATCCATTTTTGTCGCAAGCTTGTCATAGCCTGTAAATACGGGAGTTCTTTGATTGAGAAAGTTTAAACCATAGGTAATATGTGCAAAATGTGGAGTCTGGTCTGCCACAAACATATAGGCAGAGCTTCCATTATTTTTTGATCGGAAAATATTGAGAATCACCTCTTTGGCTTCCAGAGCTTCATTGCCGAACCTGTTTCGTACAATTTTCATTTGGTTTTCCCAGAAACTGTTGTTTACTTTTCGGTACACGGGATGGCAGTGATCTTGTGGAATTACTGTTGCCAAAGCATTGATCCACTCCCAGTTAAAAACGTGTCCTGCCAGTAAAATAATATTTTTACCTTCTGCTTTCGCCTCATGAAAAAGCTCCTGATTGATATGCTGCATTCTCACTCTGGATTCCGTTTTGGATATACTGAATGATTTTATGGTTTCAACAAGATAATCTGAAAAATTAAGATAAAATTTCTTTCTTATTTTTTTTATCTCTTCATCTGTTTTTTCCGGAAATGAGTTTTTTAAATTTTGTGTAATAACATCCTTGCGATAGCCAACAATATAATAATTCAGAAAAAACATAATATCTGAAAAAATATATAAAACTCTCAGCGGAAGCTTGGAAATTAAGTATAATATTTTGATTAGAAAATTCATAAAACAGGCAAATTTACGGATAATAAAAATATGGTTGTATTTTTGCTTGCAAATAGTATTATTTTTTTAATTTTATATTTATGAAAAAGTTATTATTAATAGGTTTTTGGGGAGTAAGCTTTTTGGGATTTTCCCAGAATGTAAAACCTAAGGAGGATAAAAATAAAGATGAAAAGGCACTTTTGGTAAAGACTGACCAGTCTGAACTCGAAGCGAAGAAGAAAGCTGCGGAAGAAAAAGCAAAATTACCCAAACCTTACGATCCGAAGGCTGATGCGGAACAGGATATTCAAAATCTGATTGCCAAGGCAAAAAAAGAAAATAAAAACATTATGATTCAGGCAGGTGGAAACTGGTGTATCTGGTGTCTGAGATTCAATCAGTTTGTGCAGACGACACCGGAACTGAAGAAACTGGTTGATAAAAATTATTTATATTATCACCTGAATTATTCACCTGATAATAAAAATGAGAAAGTTTTTTCTCAATATGGAAATCCCGGAGATAAATTCGGGTATCCTGTTTTTATTGTCCTTAATAAGGACGGAAAAATGATCCATGTTCAGCAAAGTGATGTATTGGAAGAAGGAAAGGGATACAGTTTAGAAAAAGTAAAAGAATTTTTCAGTCACTGGACTCCTAAAAAATCATAAATAAGACCGGGACAATTTCCCGGTTTATTTTTTAGTTTAAAAGTTCAATAGTTTTCTTATCCATCCCAGCTTTTTCTCGGAATACGGTGGGTATTTTATTTTTGGCTCACCCCAGGTGACCTTCTCTAAAATTGCTTTCTGATGCGAAAATGTATCAAAACCAAACTTACCATGATAATTTCCTATACCGGAATTTCCCACTCCTCCAAACGGAAGATTTTCATTGCCTAAATGCATTATTACCTCATTGATACAGCCTCCTCCAAACGATAGTTTGTTCTTGAAAATTTCTTTTTCTTCAGCATTACTGGTGAATAAATAGGCTGCAAGCGGCTTTTCCAAATCTGAAAGCTGGTTTACAATAATATTAAAATTAGTAAACGAAATAACAGGCAAAATCGGCCCGAAAATTTCTTCCTGCATGACTTCATCTTCCCAATTAATATGGGTTAAAATAGTAGGCTCTATATACAGCTCTTCGCGATTAAAGTTACCGCCGAAATAAATTTTATCTTTATTTATCAGGTGAGTTAGCCTGTCGAAATTTTTGACATTAATAATTCTCGTATAATGCTCAGATTCAGGCTTATAATCAAATTCTTTGATGTATTTCCTTAACGTTTCCAGAAACTGCTCCTGTACCGATTCTTCAACAAGCAGATAATCTGGTGCTACACAGGTTTGGCCGGCATTCAGGAATTTCCCCCATACAATTCTTTTTGCCGCGATCTCCAGATTGGCATCTTTTGTAACAATAGCCGGAGACTTTCCTCCAAGCTCTAAAGTAACCGGAGTAAGGTTTTTTGAAGCCGCTTCATAAACAATCTTGCCAACCTTTGTGCTTCCTGTAAAAAATATTTTATCAAATCTCAATTTTAAAAGCTCAGTGGTTTCATCTATGCCACCTTCATAAGCATATAAATATTCCGGAGGAAAATTATCGTTGATGATTTTAGTCATCACTTTCATTGTATTTTCTGCAATCTCACTGGGTTTCACAACACAACAGTTTCCGGCTGCGATAGCTGCTATAACAGGGGATAATGAAAGCTGGTAAGGATAATTCCAAGCTCCGATAACGAGAATGTTTCCCAACGGTTCCAGATGAATTCTGCTTTTCCCGATTTGATTGATAAGATTGGTTCTTACTTTTTTCGTTTTGGAAAGCGATTTCAAATTTTTCAGGTAATAATTGATATCATTAATGATAAATGAAATTTCTGTGGTGAATGTATCAAATCTGGATTTACCAAAATCTTTCTCAATAGCTTCATATAAAAGATTTTCATTCTTGATAATAACCTCTTTCAGTTTTTCAAGATACATTCTGCGAAATTTAATATTTTTCGTCTGATTAGTTTTGAAAAATTCTTTTTGTTTTGATACGATGTCACTAATTTCCATAAAGTAAATTTCTGGAACTAAAGCAAATTATTTGCCTAAAGTGAAATTAAGGAATAATTAAATAGCTATATATAAACTGCTATGAATATATAAAAAAACCACCTCGAAAGAGATGGTTTTGTATGATGAAAAATTCTTTTCTGATTAAGCTTCTTCAGAAGGAGCTTCTTCTTTTTTAGCAGGAGCCGCTTTCGGAGCTTCTACCGGAGCGTCAGATACGATATCGAATTCGAAATTGTACTCAACATTTCTGTGTAATCTGATGTTTGCAGTTACTTTACCAGTTCTCTTGATTGTATTTCCTGGAATTTTGATGTATTTTTTCTCTACAGATACTCCAGCTTTTTCAAGAGCAGCAGAAAGATCTGCATTGTTGATAGATCCGAATAATTTATCACCAGAACCTACTTTTGCAGGAATTGTGATAGAAGTTTTCTTCAATTGCTCAACGACAGCGTTTGCAGCAGAGATTAATTTAGCTTCTTCTTCTTTTCTAGCTTCCAAAGTAGCTTCTAAAGCTGCCTTGTTTTTAGGTGTAGCTAAAAGTGCGTATCCTTGTGGGATTAAGAAGTTTCTTGCGTAACCAGGCTTTACACTTACTGTGTCAAATTCAAGACCTAAGTTTTCTACGTCTTTTTTTAGGATAATGTCCATTGTTGTTGTCCTTTTTTTAGATATTAGAAGTGAGAAATTAGAAACTAGACTTAATGTCCTTTGTCTGAAATCTGAAATCTAAAATCAAGTTAGAATTAATTATTTATTCAGCAACAAAAAGCCAAAAGCTGAAGCTAATGGCTAATTGCAATTTTTTTATTTCAATAAGTCAGCTACGTATGGTAGTAAAGCTAAATGTCTAGCTCTTTTGATAGCAGCAGAAACTTTTCTTTGGTATTTTAAAGAAGTTCCTGTATATCTTCTTGGTAAAATTTTACCTTGTTCGTTTACGAACTGTAATAAGAAATCAGCGTCTTTGTAATCAACGTGCTTAATTCCGTATTTTTTGAATCTACAATATTTCTTTTCAGATTTTGTATTGATATCAAGCGGAGTAAGGAATTTTACTTCAGATTCTCCTCCAGCTGAGGCTTGTTTAGCCATTTCGTCTATTGCCATGTCTTGTCTTTTTTAAAAAATAGGGTTAATAATTAAGCTTTAGCTGCTTTTACTTTTGCTCTTCTTGTTACAGCGTACTCAACAGCGTGTTTGTCTAGTTTTGTAGTAAGGTAACGGATTACTCTCTCGTCACGCTTGAATGCTAATTCTAAATCAGCAACTACAGAACCTTCACCTTTAAATTCAATTAAAGTGTAAAATCCGTTCTTTTTCAATTGGATCGGGTAAGCTAATTTTTTTAATCCCCAGTTTTCTTTAGCAACGATTTCGCAGTTCTTTTCTTTGATAAGATCTACATACTTGTTCACTGCTTCCTCCACCTGTGCATCAGATAGAACGGGAGTTAAAATGAAAACAGTTTCGTAATTGTTCATAATGTTAAATGAATTTGTTAATTATTTCGAGGTGCAAAAGTATTTAAATTATTTGTAATATACAAGAGATTGTGGGGATAAATCAATAATATTAGTAAGATAAAATCGATTAGTGTAAACAAATGAGATTATCATACAAAAAACCTCCGGAAATCCGAAGGTTTTTGTATTGATAGATGCTTTTGACAAGCTTAACATGACACTTGCATCAATTATAACTTATCAATCACCATTTATAGATTATATTTCAGTATTGAGATCCCAATTTTCAAGGTAATCGTGAACGTGTTTCAACATCATTCCTCCTAAAGAACCGTCAACAACCCTGTGGTCGTATGAGTGAGACATAAACATAAGGTTTCTGATCGCAATCACATCTCCATCCGGAGTTTCAAGAACGGCAGGCTTTTTAACGATGGCTCCGATTGCCAAAATCGCTACTTGAGGTTGTGGAATAATTGGTGTTCCCATAAGGTTTCCGAAGCTTCCTACGTTAGAAATGGTGTAAGTAGCACCCTGAGTGTCTTCAGGTCTTAATTTTTTATTTCTTGCTCTGTATGCTAAATCATTAATTGCTTTTGCCAATCCTGAAAGCGATAATTGATCTGCATTTTTGATTACAGGGACAATAAGATTTCCGTCTGGTAAAGCAGTTGCCATACCGATATTGATGTTTTTCTTTTTGATGATATTTTCACCGCTGATGGAAACATTAATCATCGGGAAATCCTGAATTGCTTTTACCACCGCCTTTACGAAAATCGGCATGAAAGTCAGTTTTTCACCTTCACGCTTTTCAAAAACAGCTTTATTTTTATTTCTCCATTTTACAACGTTGGTAACGTCGGTTTCAATAAAAGAAGTAACGTGAGGAGCAATCTGCTTAGCTTTCACCATATTTTCAGCGATAATTTTTCTCATTCTGTCCATTGGAATGATCTCATCGCCTGCTGCAGCTGTAATCGTAGAAGCAGGAACAGATGTTGCCACAGGTTGTGCAATCGGAGCAGCCTGTTGTACCGGAGCTTGAGGAGCCGGCTGGCTTCCTCTGTTTTTAACGTATGCTAAAATATCTTCTTTTGTAATTCTTCCTTCCAAACCGCTTCCTTTAATAGATTTCAGTTCAGTTTCAGAAATATTTTCCTCTTGTGCAATTGATTTTACAAGCGGAGAAAGATAAAGGTCTCCCGAAAATTCTGTAGAAGCTGATACTTTTAACGGTTCCTCTATCGTTTTTAAAGTTTCCGCATCCGGAGCTGAAGCAGGAGTTTCTGTAACTGTTTCTTCAGAAGTGTTGTTTCCTTCTCCCTCAATTTCTAAAATAGCAATAGCTTCGCCTACTTTTGCAACCTCGTCTTTCTGTTTTAAAATCTTTACGATTTTCCCCGAAACTGGTGTCGGAACGTCTGAATCTACTTTGTCAGTTGCAATCTCCACTACGGAATCATCTTCTTTCACAATATCGCCTTCGTTGAACAACCAAGTGATAATTGTCGCTTCCATAACACCTTCTCCCATGGAAGGAAGCAATAATTTGTACTCTGCCATTTTTAATTTTTAGATTTTGACAAATATATAAAAAAAATCGATTTTTTTATGAAATATTAAATTTTAGAAAAATTCAATGTAAATATTCTCTCCGACGTTGAGACCGAACAGAGATTTTGCACCGTTCTTTCGGCTCCCTTTATAAATCGTAAGCTCCAAAAGCTGACTGTCATTGAAAATAGCTGCAGATTGCCCATGAAATTCCGTTTCTCTTTCCCAGTCAGAAACTACTTCCGTGTGGCTCAGGAAAATTCTTGAAAGACTTAAATTTCTGAATTTTATAGTGAAATTTTCATATCCTTTACCAGAACTTTCAAAAAAATCTTTGCTGATATTTGATATTATATTTCCGAAATTATCAATATACGTTACCTCGCCGATAATCATCTTTTCCGACTCGTTGTAAACTGGTTTCGGGAAAAGAAGCTGCTTAGCAGTATCGATTTTTCTTCCGATTACTTCGGGAAGTCCGCCATTGGCCAAATGTACTGCCGCAGGTACAAAAACATCGGTTGATGTAAAATTTACAATATCGTCAAATCGGTTGTTTAAAGTTATTTCGTAGATCGCTTCAGGTTTAATATCAAAAAAAATTAGGCTTAAAAGTCCATTGTCGGCAGCAATAAAGTAATGTCCGTCTGCTTTATACACAATATTTTTTCTTGATTTGTTGTGGAAACTGTCCACAGAAATTATATGAATTGTACCTTTCGGAAAATGTTTGTAGGCATTTCTGACGATGTAAGATGTCTGCACAAGGTTGAAAGCCTGGATATCGTGAGTAATATCAATAATGTTAACTTTCTGATTCAGAGAAAGAATGCTGCCTTTTACAGCGGCAACTCTGTAATCCAAATTTCCGAAATCTGAAGTAAGTGTAATAATTGACATTGATTGTTTATAGAATGGTAGAAATGCAAATTTATTTAAAATAAAAAGAAAGCCCGAATGATTGTGGAAAAGAATTTGATATAAATTTCCAAAAAAAGCTTTACATTTAAGTTCTAAAATTAATAAAAATACTGCATGTTTGAATTAACATATGATTTGGAGGATATCGATGCGAAAATCTTCTATGGAGTTAATAACCAATATTTCAATTTGATAAAATCTACTTTTCCGACACTTAAAATCACGGGTAGAGATCATTATATCTTTGCATTAGGCAATCAGGAAGCGCTTGATATTTTTAAGCAGAAACTGGATGACATTGTAAAGTTTATTTCTAAACATAACTCAATCGATCTTAAAGACGTTGAAAATATCCTTAATATAAAAGATGAAAATGAAAAACAGCTTGTTTTCGATCAGGATATCATCGTAAAAGGGGTAAATGGGAAAATCATTAAGGCCAAAACTACAAATCTTAAAAAACTAGTTAAAGAAACGGAGAAAAAAGATATGGTTTTTGCGATTGGACCTGCGGGAACAGGTAAAACGTACACCAGTGTAGCCCTTGCAGCAAGAGCTTTGAGGGATAAGGCCGTAAAAAGAATTGTTCTGACGAGACCTGCTGTGGAAGCGGGTGAGAGCCTTGGATTTTTACCGGGTGATCTTAAAGAAAAGCTTGATCCTTATTTGCAACCGTTATATGATGCGCTTCGGGATATGATTCCTCATGAAAAACTGGAAGGTTTTATTGAAAAGAAAGTGATTGAAGTAGCGCCGTTGGCATTCATGAGAGGAAGAACGCTGGATGATGCTTTTGTTATTCTGGATGAAGCACAGAACACCACGCATTCTCAGATGAAAATGTTTCTTACCAGAATGGGGATGAATGCTAAATTTATCATAACAGGAGATCCGAGCCAGGTCGATCTTCCGCCCAAACAGCAATCCGGACTGAAAGAAGCCATGAGGATTCTGAAAGATGTGAAAGAAATAGGATTTGTACACCTTAATGAGGAAGATGTTGTAAGGCATCCAGTAGTTAGAAAGATCATTCTGGCTTATAACGACGAGGAGAAAAAGCATAGAAATGATTAAAAATATATTTTATAAATATACTATAATACAGGAAGTTATACTATCCTGTATTTTTTTTAATTTAAAAATAAAACTCACAGTTGTTTGAATTTTGAAAAAAAAGTTTATTTTTGCGAGCGAATTACTTAAAAAACTTTTATATCATGAAGAAATTTTTACTTCTGGCATCATTTGCCGTAATGGGAATGAGCGTAAATGCTCAGGAATTCAGATTCGGGCCTAAAGCAGGTTTCGCTATGTCAACTCTTAAAATTGATGAAAAACAGGATGATTTAGGAAAAAGAAATATGGATCCTAAATATACGTTTTATATCGGAGGTATGGCAGAATATAAGATCAATGATAATTTTGGTTTTCAGGCGGAAGTTTTATACTCTCCACTTGGAGGAAAAGAGAAAATTGATGGTGTAAATGCAGGACCTCTTTATGTAGGTGAGCAGACTAAGGTTAATCTAGGAACTCTTTTGGTTCCGATTTCTGCAAAATATTTCATAACAGAAAATTTTTCAGTTGCTGCGGGTGCTAACTTCGGGATTATTCTTACAGCAAAACAAAAAACTGTAATCGGTTCAGATTTTATGGATATGGAGATAGAGGGTGATAATGGTGAAATGGATATTAAGGATGATATCAAAAAATTAAACATTGCTCCATTTGTAGGCGTAGAATACATGTTGGAAAACGGATTATTTTTTGATGCAAGATACAGTTTAGGAGTTTCTAACCTTTCTAATGACGGAAGTGGAGGTAAAGTTACCAACAGTTTTGCTCAGATTGGCGTAGGCTTCAAATTCGGAGGGAACTAAGAATTTATTTTTCAAAAAAATCAAAGCGGTACAAAATTTGTTCCGCTTTTTTTGTGGTTTTCAGATACCACATTTTAGTGAATAACAATTCAGATAATTTAACTATTTAAACTATTTAAAAATGAAAAAATTATTATTACTGGGTGCTTTTGCACTTTTAGGTGGTGTTGCACAGGCGCAGGAAGGTTTCAGACTTGGCGGGCATATTGGTGCGCCGCTTGGTGACGCAGCAGATGCGGCTAGTGTAACAATCGGTATTGATGCAGCTTATATGTGGAATATTACTAAAGGATTAGACATTGGAGCTACTACCGGCTATTCTCATTTTTTCGGAAAAGATAATGTAGATGATTTTGGTTTTATACCTATTGCTGCTTCAGGGAAATATACATTTAATAAGATTCCTCTTTTTGTTGGATTGGATCTGGGGGCAGCTATTTCTACAAAAAATTATATTAACAGCGGATTATACGTGGCACCAAGAGTAGGATATCAGATGAAAAATACAGAATTGTACCTCGGGTTCCAGAATATTGGCAGTAAATATAAGGATCCTTACTGGAGAGGTAACGACCGTTTTAATTTTGGTGCAATCAATTTCGGTGCAAATTTCTTCCTGAAGTAAAATTAAAAAAATCAATCATATTTAACTCCAATTGAAAAGTTGGAGTTTTTTTATTCAAAAAATTGTGAAAAAATCAAAATCTGTATTTTATATAAATATTATTTTTGAAAATTACTAATATTTATGCCTGACATTAATCACATTAACAAATTTTAATATTAAGAGGTACCACTGTAAATTTGCTGCCAGAAAGTATTAAATTTTTAAAAAATGAAAAAAGTATTATTAGCAGGTGCTATCGCACTTTTCGGTTTATCTAATGCTCAGATCGCTAAAGGAACTACATATGTATCAGGACAGGTAGGTTATTCTTCAACTCAGGATAACAACACTGACTCTAAAGTAGAAGATTTTACAATTGTACCTACTGTAGGTTATTTTGTAGGAAATAATGTTGCTGTTGGTTTAGGTGTAGGTTATGCGAACAGCTCTACAACTACAACAAGTGCATTAACAAATGTTGAAACTAAACTTTCAACTGATGCATTTGTAGTGGCACCTTTCGTAAGAAAATACTGGACTGTAGGAGAGAAGTTCTATATCTTCGGACAATTAGAAGTTCCAATGGCATTCGGTAAAGATAAGGCTGAATACAGCGGTACTGCATCTCAGTTCAATACAGAATCTAAATTTACTTCAATCGGAGTAAACGTAAAACCAGGTTTAGATTATTTCTTAAATAAAAACTGGTCTATCGAAGCTACGATCGGAGAATTCGGATACAATAACTTCAAGTATAAAGATCTTGACAAAAGCACTGATAATTTTAACTTCGGATTGAATTTATCTTCAGTTACTTTCGGTGTTAAATATGTTTTTGCAAAATAATAAACAAATACATAAGCTAAAAAGTCCTAAGTTATTGCTTAGGGCTTTTGTGCTTATTCATTAATTTAAAATAAATAACTATGAAAAAACTATTACTAGCCGGTGCTGTTGCACTTTTCGGATTATCAAATGCTCAAATGACTAAAGGAGATTGGATAATCAGTGGAAACACAGGAATGGGTTTCAACAATATTAATACGAATACCAAAGTAAACGGAACAAAATATGACGAAACTAAGGTTAATTCATTTTCAATTAGTCCTTCTGTCGGATATTTCGTTATCGACGGATTGGCTGTAGGTATTGATTTAGGCTTTAATACAAACACCACAAAAAGCGACGGGAGCAAAGTAACTTTATCCACGTTTTCTGTTATGCCGACCGCTACTTATTATTTTAATACAGATAGCAAATTTTTCCCTTTTGTAGGAGCAGGTATCGGATACGCATCTACCAAAACAAAATTCAATATTTCAAATTCTATTGCTGATCCTTTGCTTTGGTCAGGAGATACAACAACGGATGGTCTTGCATGGAAAGCAAAGGCAGGGGTTACCTTTATGGCTACTCAATCTTTAGGAATTAATTTAGGTCTTAGCTTCGATCAGTTCTCCAATAAAGAGACTTATTCCGGAATTGATTATAAAACAACAAGAAATACTTTTGGGGTAAACGTTGGTTTCTCTTATTTCATTAAAGCTAAAGCTCAAAAATCTGATAAATAATCAGCAATCAAAACAATAACAAAACCTGGTTCAGTAATGAACCTGCTAAAATTAAATATAATGAGAAAAATTTTATTTGCATCTGCTTTAGCATTATTCACAGCAGCTAATGCACAGACAACTTTTGGCGTAAAAGGCGGATTTGCTTTATCTATATTAACAACAAATGAAGATCTTGACGTTTTAGACGGAGTAAATGCTGGACTGAAATCAAAGGCTGGCTTCTACGTAGGCGGCTTGGTAGAGCATAAATTCAATAATAAATTTGCTGTACAAGGTGAAGTTCAGTACGCCAATCTTGGAGGCAGAACTGAAGTATCAGTATCAGGGATTACCGTGAAAGAGAATTTCAATATGAACAGAATTGTAATTCCTGTATCTGCAAGATATTATGCAATTCCTGATCTTGCTGTATATGCAGGTCCTTTTGTCAGCATTAAAACAGGTACTAAAGTAAATATTGATGTGTCCGGTGGTACTGCAGATCCGCAATTATTGAATGAAGCTGAGAATTTTCTTGAAAAATCATTTGATGATAGTTTAAAATCTGCTGAGTTCGGATTGTTCTTAGGAGCCGATTATAACCTTTACAAAGGATTTTTTGTGGATGCACGTTACAGCTTCGGATTGTCTAATATGATTAAAAATCCTGTTGACGGTGAAAAAATGAAAATGAATTTTTTCCAGATAGGAGTAGGATATAAGTTTAAGTAATAGAACAGAATCTGTCTAAAAACTAAATTATTAAAGGTTAAATTTTAATCTTTAAATATATAGGATAATAAAAAAGGCCGTCTTACACTCATGTAGGACGGCCTCTTTTTCTTTTTATAGTATGCTCTTATTTTCCAAACATTCCGCCCATTCCAGGCATATTCGGCATTTTGCTCATCATCTGCATCATTTGTTTACCCTGAGGCCCTTGCATCATCTTCATCATTTTACCCATTTGGTCAAACTGCTTCATCAGTTGATTTACATCTTCAATTTTTCTTCCTGCACCTTTGGCAATTCTGTTTTTTCTCTGAGTATTAATAATGGAAGGTCTTCTTCTTTCTTCAGGAGTCATTGAATAAATGATCGCTTCGATATGTTTAAATGCATCATCGCTGATTTCCACATCTTTGATCGCCTTTCCAACTCCCGGAATCATTCCCATCAAATCCTTCATATTCCCCATTTTTTTGATCTGGTTGATCTGCTTTAAGAAATCATCAAAACCAAATTCGTTCTTAGCAATTTTCTTATGAAGTTTTTTTGCTTCTTCTTCATCAAACTGTTCCTGAGCTCTTTCTACCAAGGAAACAACGTCTCCCATTCCTAAGATTCTGTCTGCCATCCTTTCCGGGTAGAAAAGGTCTAAAGCTTCCATTTTTTCACCGGTAGAAATAAATTTGATTGGTTTTTCTACCACAGAACGGATCGTTAAAGCAGCTCCACCACGCGTATCACCGTCTAATTTGGTTAAAACAACTCCATCAAAATTCAAAGTATCGTTGAATGCCTTCGCCGTATTCACCGCATCCTGACCGGTCATTGAATCAACGACGAACAAGGTTTCATTAGGTGTGATAACAGAGTGAACTGTTTTAATTTCCTTCATCATCTGCTCGTCAATCGCCAGACGACCTGCTGTATCCACAATTACGATATCGTGACCATTAGATTTAGCAAAATTAATGGCATTCTGAGAAATGCTTGACGGATCCATAGAACCTTCTTCCGTAAAAACCGGAACTCCGATTTGTCCACCCAAAACTTTTAGCTGATCAATCGCAGCCGGACGATAAACGTCACACGCTACTAAAAGAGGCTTTTTATTTTTTTTGGTTTTTAAGTAATTCGCTAATTTTCCGGAAAATGTCGTCTTACCCGAACCCTGAAGACCTGCAATAAGAATTACAGAAGGTTTTCCCGAAAGGTTGATTCCTTCTTGGGAACCTCCCATTAGATCTACCAATTCATCATGAACGATTTTCGTCATGAGCTGTCCAGGAGTAAGCGATGTAAGAACGTCTTGCCCTAAAGCTTTATCCTGAACTCTTTTGGTAAGATCTTTTGCAACTTTATAATTAACATCGGCATCCACCAATGCTCTGCGAATTTCTTTTACGGTTTCCGCTACATTGATTTCCGTGATTTTTCCACGTCCTGAAATATTATGAAGCGCTTTATCTAATTTATCCTGTAAACTGTTAAACATATTTATTGTAAATTATAGGTTTGCAAAAATAAGGAAATTTTTAGTATATATTATATATTAAGAATAGAGATTTGTGATACTTCAAAATTATAATTCTATTTTTGCCAGATGAATTTTATGGATTGTCTGATCGTCATATTGCTGATTCTTTTGTTGAATATCTTTGTATTTACATTATTTAAGAAATATATGTACGGTAGAGCAAATGCGGCAATGAAATTCTTGTCACTTAATATCTCAAAAGATATTATCTGGCTTATAATTTCTTTAATAATAATTGATAAAACAAAAGAAAATTTTCTATTTATAGTGATATGTTTTTTAGTTGCATCACTCCTTGTATATATACCTGTAATAAAACTCATTAATAAATCCTGATTTTTTTGATGATAAAAATCAATTTTTAGTATTGGTAAAGTTTAATAAAATCGATATATTTGCACACGATTAAAAAAGAGATATGAATAGAAAGATTTCTTCATTGTTTTTCGCATTTTTACTTGTGTTTGTGAGCAGTTTAGCCATTGCTCAGCATACTTCTGAAGGCGAAGAGCCGGCAGAAAAGATAGAGCAGAAAGAAGGTTTTAATGCTACTAAGATGATCATGGAACACATCGGTGATTCAAATGAATGGCACCTATGGACTACAAAAGATGATAATGGTGAAGAGCATCATGTTTCTGTTCCGCTTCCTGTAATTATCAAAGATAATGAAGGGTGGCATGCTTTTCTTTCTAAGAGTATTGCTCATGGTCACGAGCATGATGGCTATACTTTAGAAGACGGACAGGTAGTTTCAACTAAAGGTATTGAAAAGGCAACACTATTTTCAATCATCAGCGGAAAGCAAAAATCAAACGAAGTGTTTTTTGATCTTTCAATTACCAAAAATGCTGCATCAATGTTTTTGTCAGTAATTTTCATGATGGTAATCTTTATCGGAATGGCGAGAAATTATAAGAAATCACAATTACCAAGAGGCGCTGGTAAATTGTTGGAACCGGTAATTGTATTTATAAGAGACGAAGTTGCTATTCCAAATATCGGATCAGTTAAATATAAAAGATATATGCCTTATTTATTAACAGCATTTTTCTTTATCTGGTTTAACAACTTATTCGGATTAATTCCTTTCTTTCCTTTTGGAGCAAACCTTACAGGTAATATTGCAATCACTGCTGTTTTGGCAATCATTACTTTATTAATTACTTTATTCAGTGCTAATAAAGATTACTGGAAACATATCTTTATGCCGCCGGTTCCGATTTTATTGTACCCAATTATGGTTCCAATTGAGATTATCGGGATTTTTACAAAGCCTTTTGCCTTAATGATGCGACTTTTCGCTAACGTTACAGCGGGACACATTATGATCTTGGCGATTATTTCATTGATCTTCATTTTCAAATCTCCTTTCTTAGGATTTGCGTCTGTGCCTTTAGCATTATTTGTTTCCGTACTGGAATTATTGGTAGCGGCACTGCAAGCATATATCTTTACTGTATTATCCGCTTTATTTATCGGTATCGCAGTAGCAGAACACGAGCATGAGCACGGTCATGAAGAACACGCTCATTAATTAAAAGAAAATATTTAAAATAATTTTTAACTAATATAATTTATTTATTATGGATTTATCAACTGGAGCAGGATTAATTTACGTAGGTATCGGTTTAGCAGTATTAGGCGTAGGTCTTGGTATTGGTAAAATCGGAGGTCACGCAATGGATGCTATTGCAAGACAACCTGAGCAAGCTGGAAAGATTCAAGGAGCAATGCTTATTGCTGCTGGTCTTATCGAAGGTGCTGGTCTTATCGCGATCATCTTTGGTGCTTTCATCAAGTAATCTATCCTCAAAAAACAATTCTTAGCAGTAAAGCGGTTGGCTGCTGCTAAGAATTTTAAAAACAATCCATAAAATAACACGTAAAAAGAATCTACAGATATGGGAATTATAGAACCTGGAATTGGACTTTTGTTTTGGATGACTCTTACTTTTGTTATCCTGTTATTTCTTCTGGCAAAATTTGCCTGGAAACCAATTGTTAATGCCGTAAATGAAAGAGAAACATCTATCGTTGATGCTCTTAACCAAGCTACTTTGGCAAGAAAAGAAATGGCAACTTTGAAAGAGGATAACGAAAGAATCATTCGTGAAGCGAAAATCGAAAGAGATGCTATCCTTAAAGAAGCCAGAGAAATTAAAGATAGAATCGTAGGTGAGGCTAAAGATGTGGCTAAAGCTGAAGGAGATAAGCTAATCGAAGCTGCAAAGCAAACGATCAACGCAGAGAAAAATGCTGCAATGGCAGATATTAAAACTCAGATCGGTGCTTTATCTGTAAACATTGCAGAATCTATTCTTAAGCAAAAACTTGATAATAGCGAGGCTCAGAATGAATTGGTTCAAAATTATTTAAACAAATCAAACCTTAACTAAGAATGCTTACATCTAAAGTAGCTAAAAGATACGCACAAGGCTTACTTGATTTCACAAACGAATCAGGTCAGACGGCTACTGTATTTTCTGAAATGAAAGATGTAGTGAAGATCATGAATGAATCTCAGGATTTAAAAAAGTTCTTCCTTACGCCTTACATCGATTCTAAAAAGAAAATAGAGGTAGCAAATGAGATTTTTAAAGGTTTGTCGACTTCTTCACAGAATCTGATCACACTGGTTATCAGACACGGAAGAGAAAAACAACTGAAGAATATTGCTCAGGAATTCATCAATAAAGTTGAAGATATCAATGGGGTGCAGAGAGTTACACTTACTACTGCAACTCAGCTTTCCAAAGAAAATATTGAGCATATCCTGAAATCTACGGATTTGGTAAACAGTTCAAATTTTGATTTGATAGTTAATATAAAACCTGAAATTTTAGGAGGATATATTTTAAGAGTAGGCGATCAGCAGGTAGATGCATCTGTTAAGTCTAAACTTAACAGTATTAAAAAAGATTTTCATTTAAATTAAGAAAAAAACAACCATACAATGGCAGAAATAAATCCGGCAGAAGTATCTGCGATCTTAAAACAGCAATTGGCCAACTTCGATACTCAATCAAACGTTGAGGAAGTAGGTACAGTTTTAACCATCGGTGATGGTATTGCTCGTGTATACGGGTTAGAAAACGTACAATACGGAGAGTTGGTGAAATTTTCTAGTGATGTAGAAGGTATTGTACTAAACCTTGAAGAAGACAACGTTGGGGTTGCGCTACTTGGTGAAAGTAAATTAGTAAAAGAAGGAGATACCGTAAGAAGAACAAACAGAATCTCTTCTATCAAAGTAGGAGAAGGTATGTTGGGAAGAGTAGTAGATACTCTAGGTAATCCTATCGATGGTAAAGGACCTATTTCTGGGGAATTATACGAAATGCCATTGGAAAGAAAAGCTCCAGGAGTTATTTACAGACAGCCGGTAACTGAACCTTTACAGTCAGGTATCGTCGCAATCGACTCTATGATCCCTGTAGGAAGAGGACAGAGAGAGCTTATCATTGGTGACAGACAGACAGGTAAAACTACTGTTGCGATCGATACGATCATCAACCAAAAAGAATTTTTTGATGCAGGTAATCCTGTATATTGTATATATGTTGCTATCGGACAAAAAGCGTCTACTGTAGCTCAAATCGTTAAGACATTATCAGATAAAGGAGCTTTAGCTTATACGGTAATCGTTGCGGCTAACGCATCAGATCCGGTTCCAATGCAGGTATATTCTGCGATGGCAGGAGCTGCAATCGGTGAGTTCTTCAGAGATACAGGTAGACCAGCATTGATCGTTTATGATGATTTATCTAAACAAGCGGTTGCTTACCGTGAGCTTTCTCTACTTTTGAGAAGACCACCGGGTCGTGAAGCTTATCCTGGAGACGTTTTCTATCTTCACTCAAGACTATTGGAAAGAGCGGCAAAAGTTATCGCTGATGACCAAATTGCAAGTCAGATGAACGATTTACCTGAGTCTTTAAGACCAATCGTGAAAGGTGGAGGTTCATTAACAGCTCTTCCGATCATTGAAACTCAGGCTGGTGACGTTTCTGCGTATATCCCAACCAACGTAATCTCTATTACAGACGGACAGATTTTCCTTGAATCAGATCTATTCAACTCAGGGGTTCGTCCTGCGATTAACGTAGGTATCTCTGTATCAAGAGTTGGAGGTAATGCTCAGATTAAATCAATGAAAAAAGTATCTGGTACGCTAAAATTAGACCAGGCACAATATAAAGAATTAGAGGCGTTTGCTAAGTTCGGTTCTGACCTTGATGCTGCTACATTAGCGGTAATCTCTAAAGGAGAAAGAAACGTGGAAATCCTTAAACAACCTGTAAACTCTCCACTTCCTGTAGACAGCCAGGTTGCTATGATCTACGCAGGAACAGAGAATTTATTGAGAAATGTTCCTATCAGAAAAGTAAAAGAATTCCAAATCGAGTACATCGCATTCCTTAGATCTAAGCATCCTGATACAATGGCTGCTATCAAAGCTGGAAAAATCGATGATTCAATCACTGGTGTTCTTAAGCAGGCAGCTAACGATTTAGCTTCTAAATATAACTAAAAATTAGTTGAGGGTTTTTGGTTGTTAGTAGACAGAATTTTCTAAACTAGCAACCAACAGCCGACAACCAACAGCTAACCCCAATTATGGCAAACTTAAAAGAAATACGAGGCAGAATTACGTCAATTTCATCTACGATGCAGATTACACGTGCTATGAAAATGGTTTCCGCTGCGAAACTGAAAAAAGCACAGGACGCTATCGTAATGCTAAGACCTTATTCTGAAAAACTACAGGAGCTTATCCAGAATGTAAATTCCAGCTCAGATCCTGATCAGATTTCTGCTTATGCTCAGAAAAGAGGAGTGAAAAGAGTGCTTTTCATCGCTGTTACTTCAAACAGAGGTTTGGCAGGTGCTTTCAATTCATCTATTGTTAAAGAGCTTAACGTTCAGTTTCAGAACAATTCTCAATATGAGATTGAAGTTCTTACTATAGGGAAAAAAGCTTTTGATGCTGTAAGAAGAAACCGTACTGTATATTCTAATGCAAGTTCTGTTTATGACAATCTGAATTTCGATACTGTTGCTCATGTTACAGAAGCTGTCATGGCAAGTTTTATCGAAGGTAAGTTTGACGAAGTTTATCTTATCTACAATAAATTCGTTAATGCAGCAACGCAGGAAGTTACAACAGAACAACTTCTTCCGATTTCTATGCCAGAAACTTCTGAACCTCAGACAGAAACAGACTATATTTTTGAACCAGATAGAAAAGAAATCCTCGACAATCTGATTCCTAAATCGATCAAAACGCAGGTTTTCAAAGCTGTTTTGGATTCTGTAGCATCAGAACATGGCGCTAGAATGACCGCAATGCATAAAGCAACGGATAATGCAGAAGCGTTAAGAAATGATCTGAAAATTTTCTATAATAAAGCAAGACAGGCTGCTATTACCAACGAGATCCTGGAGATCGTTTCGGGAGCAGAAGCCTTGAAGAATTCTTAAGAAAATTTTTATACAATATTAAAGCATCGTACATCGCGATGCTTTTTTTGTTATTTTTATTTTGTATATATTTGTACCAATAAATTATATATACAACTTCTAAATGGACTCGGACATAGTCAGGCTTTTGCTGGCCTTATTACTTGTTTTACTTAATGGCTTTTTCGTAGCCGCAGAATTTTCAATCGTTAAAGTTCGTTATTCACAAATCCAGTTAAAAGCCGCAGAAGGAAACTCTATGGCCAAGCAGGCAGAGCATATCATCAAACATCTTGATGAATACCTATCGGCAACACAGCTAGGAATTACTTTAGCTTCTCTTGCCCTAGGTTGGGTAGGAGAAAGTGCATTGCATCATATTGTTGAAAACATTTTCAGCTCGCTTAATATTGATCTTACTCAGACTACAATTACCTCTATTTCCGTAATCACTAGTTTTGTTTTAATTACTATTATGCATATTGTTTTCGGAGAACTTATTCCGAAATCGATCGCAATTAGAAAGTCAGAAGCTACTACGATGGCAACTGCTATTCCGTTAAGGGTATTTTATACCGTTTTCAAACCTTTTATTTGGTTAATGAATTTAATGTCAAATACATTTTTGAGACTGGTAAAAATTCATCCCGCTTCCGAACACGAAATCCATTCTACGGAAGAGCTTCAGCTTTTAGTTAAGCAAAGTGCTGACAGTGGAGAAATTGAGGAAGAAAATTACGAAATCATCAAGAATGCATTCGATTTTACGGATCACTCTGCCAAGCAGATTATGGTTCCGCGACAAAATATTACTTCAATAGATTTTGAGGAAGATATTAATGAAATTATCAATAAAATTATGGATAGCGGATATTCCAGAATTCCTGTTTATGTAGATTCTATTGATAATGTTATTGGTATTCTTTATACAAAAGAAATCATCAGAGAATTTGTTAAAAGAAAAGGAGAGCTAAGCCATGAAGATCTTAAAGAGCTTATGCGTGATGCTTTTTTCGTGGTAGGAAGTAAGAAAATTTCGGATTTACTGAAAATTTTTCAGCAGAAAAAACAGCATCTTGCCATTGTCATAGACGAATTCGGGGGTACGGAAGGAATTATCACCCTTGAAGATATTCTTGAAGAATTGGTAGGTGAAATTCAGGATGAAGAAGATGATGAGGAGAAAATCGTTGATAAAATCGCAGAAAATACCTTTTGGGTTCAGGCGACTCAGCCATTAGACGAGATTAATGAGTTTATTCCTAAAAAACTTCCTCTTTCTGAAGAAAGCGAATACAATACGCTGGCTGGGTTTATTCTTCATGCGCTTGAAGATATTCCTGGAGAAAACCAGGAGTTTGACCTTGATAGTTATCATTTTAAAATATTAAAAATGAATAATAAAAGTGTAGAGCTTGTGGAGCTTGTATATGAACCGCCTAATAATATAAATGATCTGGCAGAGAAAATAGGCGAAGTATAGTTCAATTTTAAATAAATTATAATGATTTTTTATAACAGTATAAAAGATTACGACGATCCGAAACGTAAATATGAAGAAGAAGTTCTCGTTCTCGATGATACAGATGAAGTTTATAAATTGGTTTTGCATAACGATGATGTTCACACTTTCGATTATGTGATCGATTGTCTTATTGAAATCTGTAAACATACACTGGAGCAGGCAGAGCAATGTACGATTTTAGTCCACTTTAAAGGCAAATGTACCGTGAAAACAGGCTCTTTGGATGTTTTAAAACCAATGCACGAAAAACTGCTTTCAAGAGAATTAACAAGCGAAATAGTATAAAACAGTCCTGCAATATTGCAGGATTTTTTTGTATAGGTAAAGTTTAAAAAGTTCTTAGATTAAAAAAATGAATAATTCTTTTTTATCTTTAAAACTTCCATCTTCCTTTATCCTTATTCTATCTTTTAAATAAAATAGTATATTTGTAAAAACTATAAAGAAACAAATAAGAATGCTTGTAATAGGAATTGCAGGAGGTACAGGATCCGGCAAAACTACAGTTGTGGACAAAATTATCCAACAACTTGATATTGAAGGTATGAACATCCTTTCTCAGGATAATTATTATCATGATAATCATAATCTTACGTTGACAGAAAGAGAAGCTTTGAATTATGACCATCCGAAATCCATCGATTTTGATTTATTGATAAAACACGTAAAAGCTTTAAAGAATAATGAACCTATCGAGCAGCCTATTTACAGTTTTGTAACCCACTCCCGAACCGGAGATCATGTTACTGTAGAACCCAAGAACGTATTGGTGGTAGAAGGAATTCTGGTTCTCACCAATAAGGAACTTTTAAAGGAATTCGACCTTAAAGTTTTTGTACATGCAGATTCGGACGAAAGACTTATAAGAAGGATAAAAAGAGATACACAGGAAAGAGGAAGGGATTTAAATGAAGTTCTGCACCGTTATCAGACGACTTTGAAGCCAATGCATCAGGAATTTATAGAACCTTCTAAAAATGAAGCAGATCTCATTATTCCGAACATGAGGCAAAATTCCGTAGCGATTGATTTTTTAACAACTGTCATTAAAAACTCTTTGAGAAAACATTAAAATGAAAGAAAACAAACTGATCAAAGACATTCAGCCAAAATCTGAGACGTTTAAATTTATTCAGAAATATATTTTGAATAAATATACCATTACGATATGTCTGTTTCTGGTCTGGATGATTTTTTTTGATAAAACTTCATTTTTGGTAATTAATGAACTGAATGGTGAAATTAATAAATATGAAGAACAGCTTCAGTATTATAAAACGGAATATGAAAAAAATGATGCGTTTTATAAGAAACTGATGAATAATAAATCTGAAAAGGAAAAATACGCAAGAGAAAATTATTTTATGAAGAAGCCGAATGAAGAAATCTTTATTCTGGTCGTAGACAGCACAAAAGTTGCGAAAAAATAATTCTTAAAAGTTAATGTTTATTGTGAATTTGCTTTGAAAGTGAATTACCAATGCATTCTTCACACTTTAAAACAAATCTATGTCAAACACTGCTTGGGAAAATTTAGTTAAAAAACAACTCAAAACTGAAGATATTTATCCTGTTCTCACTAAAGAAAATCTGGAAGGAATTGTAGTGAAACCTTTCTATGACAAAGTTCAGTATCCGTTGGTGAATCTCCCAAAAGTTGAAGAAAATACGCATCTTGTAGCAAGATATCATGAAAGTCTTGAAGAAGATGTTTTTGCATTTCTTCTGGATGAAAATGTTGAAAATCTTTTGGAAAAAACCATTTTCGTTGATAATATTGATCTTGCAGGACACATAAGTCCAAAAGAAGAAGATCAGTATTTTTCATTGATT
The DNA here is from genome assembly GCF_900099685.1 of Chryseobacterium taeanense. Taxonomy (GTDB): domain Bacteria; phylum Bacteroidota; class Bacteroidia; order Flavobacteriales; family Weeksellaceae; genus Chryseobacterium; species Chryseobacterium taeanense. The sequence continues at coordinate 58,134 of NZ_FNDW01000011.1, forward strand.
GATGTTTTTGAAGAAAAAGAAACTGTAATCAATGACCAATTGGTTAAAGAATTACTGGCAAAACAATTCAAGAGAAATATCTGTGTCGATATTTCCCTTCATCAGAACGCAGGTGCAGCCATTTATCAGCAATTGGGAATTGCTTTAGCTAAAACCAAAGAGCTGGTTGAAGTATACGGTGAAGGAATTTTAAATAAATTAATTTTCAGAATTGCCATTGGTGGAAATTATTTCTTTGAAATGGCAAAATTAAGAGCTTTTAAACTGGTTTTTAATCAATTGTCCAAAGAATATGAATTAGACGAAATTCCATACATCTTTGCGGAAACATCACTTAGAAATAAAGCGGTATCAGATCATGAAAATAATCTGATCCGTTCGACATTAGAGCTGGCTTCCGCAATGATCGGAGGTGCTGACGCAGTTTTCAGTAATAATTATCTGGTTGGGAAAACAGCAGAAATTTCGGAAGAAATATCCTTTAAACAACAGATCGTTTTGGCTTATGAAAGTATCATAAACGTTTTTGAAGACGCATCCAACGGAAGTTATCTTGTAGAAGACCTTACTCATCAAATCGCTGAAAAAGCCTGGTTATATTTTGTTGAAATCGAAGAAGATGGAGGTTATCTCGCTCTCATGAAGCAAAAGATCATTCAAAAACAGATTTACCAACATGCTGTGGAAGAGCAGAAATGGGTAGAAGAAGGTAAAATAAAGCTTATTGGTGTTAATTTATATCCAAAATTAGAAGTTAAAAAATCTATTAAAGATTTGTACAGCGAAAAAGAAATTAAAAAGGTTCGTTGGGCCGAGATGTTCGAGTCATGAAAGAAAAACTGATTGATTTTCTGGAATATACGTATCATTTTAATAAAGAAATGATTGAGACTATTTCTGAAAATATTTCCAAAACTGACGAAAAAACGGTCAGCTTAATCAATCATACACTAAATGCCCAACAAATCTGGAATTCCAGGATTTTGGGTGAAGCATCTTTTGATGTCTGGCAGATAAATCCATTTGAAGCCCTTCAGGAAATTAATCAGCAGAATTTTAATAAAAGTATTGAAATTGTTGAAAAATTTGATCTGAATAAAAGAATTGAATATCGAAATTCCAGAGGAACAAAGTTTGAAAATGAAATTTTTGATATCCTTTTTCAGATTATCAATCACTCTACGTATCATCGCGGACAAATTAATTCTTTACTGAAACAGTGCGGGATCGAACCGGTTTTAACGGATTATATTTTTTACAAAAGATAAAATTATTCTGATTGATCTTAAATTCTGTTTGGAATATTTAACCACAGATTTCTCAGATTTGCACAGATGTTATATTATAAACACATTGATAATGAAAGAAAATGAAATAAGTTTTTATATTAGAAAATGTATATTTTCTGTATATAATGAATTAGGACCAGGCCTGTTGGAAAAGGTTTATGAAAAGGTTTTAGCTCACGAACTTCAAAACAATGGATTAAGCGTAAAATCCCAAGTTCCTATGAAAGTAAAATATAAAGATACTTTTATTGATTCAAGTTTTATTGCTGATATTATTGTTGAAAATAAAGTTATAATTGAGGTGAAGGCAGTAGCGGAAATTAAGAATGTTCATCATCAGCAATTGCTTACTTATTTAAAATTAACCAATTTAAAACTGGGTATTTTAGTGAATTTTTATACGGATTATATTGATAAAAGTATATTCAGAAAAATAAATGGAAATTTAGATTATTAAATATATATCTGTGTAAATCTGAGAAATCTGTGGTTAATAAAATATTAGATCCAAACGTACAACATTACATTAATGCCAATCTAAATACTGATTTGCATAGCTTATTATTGAAAAAATCTCCTTTCCCTGAGGTTTCCATGCAGGAGATCGTTCAGCAGATCAAAGGAAAGCAGGTGGCGCAGAAAAAGTTTCCTTTTTTATTGAAGGATGGAATTGTTTTTCCGCCACAGCTCAATTTAGAACAATCCTCTTCAGAAAAAACAGCGCTTTATAAATCCGAAACTCTAAAGGGTAAAAAATTTATTGATCTCACCTCAGGATTTGGAATTGATGCGTACTATTTATCAGAAAATTTCGACGAAACTACCTTGGTAGAGCAAAACTCAGATCTTCTAAAGATTGTCGAGCATAATTGGTCTGTTTTAGGAAAAAAAGCCCGATTTATTAATCAGAGACTGGAAGATTTTCTGCTCGAAAATAAAGAGAATTTTGATGTAATCTATCTTGATCCGGCGAGAAGGGATTCTCATAAAAATAAGGTTTTTCTTTTGGAAGATTTATCGCCTGATATTCTTGAAATTCATGGGAAATTATGTTCCTTTTCTAAGGAAGTCGTGATAAAACTTTCGCCGCTTATTGATTTAAAATACCTTGTAACTGCTTTGTCGGGTATTTTCAGGATTGATATTATTGCTGTGAAAAATGATGTAAAAGAAGTCGTTATCTTTTTATCTAACGAAAATAAGAAGGAAATAATCTGTAATGCTGTAAATCTTGAAAGCGGAGAACCAGCTTGTGTTTTCAACATCGGAGAAGAAGAAAAAGCAACCGCAGAATATGGAGAACCGGAGAAATATATCTACATTCCTAATAATTCGATATTAAAGGCCGGAATATTTAACTTAATAGCTAAGAGATTCGGGGTGAGAAAACTCCATCCCAATTCACATCTTTATACTTCAGACAAAATAATCAAAGATTTTCCGGGAAGAATTTTTAAAATGGAATGTATTGATGCTAAGCAGATTCAGAAAAAAAGCAGGTTTAACATTATTTCAAAAAACTACCCTTTAAAACCTGAAGAAATCAAAAAGAAATACAGCCTGAAAGACGGTGGTGAAAATTATCTTATTTTTACACAGTCCAAAAAAGGAAAAATAATTTTAAAATCAGTATAAAAATGTTGCTGTAAAATGTAGGATTTCTTAATTTTGGGCAAATTAAAAATCTGAGTACAAATTGCTTTATAAAACCAATTGCAATTCGTATTACCTTTTAAAAAAAATAAATTTTCCATATGAAAAAATTAGTTATATGTTTGGCTCTTGCTACTGTTGCGGTAAGCTGTAAAAAAATCCAGGCCGGCGGAAATAAAGACGTTATTAAGCTTGAAGAAGGTGCCGAGAGATATTCTGATGATGAGCAAAGTAGTGAGCATGGTACGCTTTCTGAACACAATGGTCATGAGACTTCTGCTAAAACAGATACTGCTGGTGTTGCAAAACATACAGAAGAAGATAAAGCTCATTCTGAAGCTCCAATGCCGGAAGGGTCTCAGACTCCTAAGGCTGAGCACTAATGTATAAGTTAAAATAAAAAAATGTCCTGCAGAAATGCGGGATATTTTTTTTGAAGCTTTATCCTGCTTTCCGCACTCGCTATTTTATTTTTCTGGCTGCGGCGGCAAAGCCGCCGCAGCCAGAAAAATAAAATGAGCTCAGACAAATGCTTCAATCAGGGCTAGGGTGGCAGTCATTGTATCAATTTATCGTATCCGACTCAGATTTCTCTCTCATATATCACACAACCTGAAGAAAATTATATGTTTTTGTTTGTTCCTGCGGGTCAATTTTTTTACTTTTAACAAAATAAAATTTTACAATGCAAGAGACATTAAATTACATCAACGAAAACAAACAACGTTTCGTGGATGAATTATTTGAGTTACTGAGAATTCCTTCCATTTCTGCTGACCCTGCTTATAAAGAAGAGGTTCTGAAATGCGCAGATGTTGTAGCAGAACACCTGAAAAATGCAGGCGCAGACAACGTAGAAATTTGCGAGACAAAAGGATATCCTATCGTTTATGGAGAAAAAATTTTAGATAAAAACCTGCCTACAGTTTTGGTGTATGGACATTATGATGTTCAGCCTGCCGACCCTTTGGAATTGTGGACAAAACCACCTTTCGAGCCTTATATCGAAAAAACAGAACTCCACCCAGAAGGTGCCATATTTGCCAGAGGTTCTGCTGATGACAAAGGCCAGTTTTTCATGCATCTCAAAGCGTTTGAAGCCATGATGAAAACCAATGCTCTTCCTTGTAATGTTAAGTTTATTCTAGAAGGAGAAGAAGAAGTAGGATCAGTAAGCCTCGGAGATTTTGTAAATGAAAATAAAGAAAAACTTTCTTGTGACTGTATTTTAATTTCAGACACTCATATTTACAGCAACGAGCAACCGACGGTTACAACAGGTTTAAGAGGTTTAAGTTATGTAGAAGTAGAAGTGGAAGGCCCCAACAGAGATTTACATTCAGGATTATATGGCGGTGCCGTTCCGAATCCTATTCATGTGCTTTCCAGAATGATTGCCAAGTTAATTGATGAAGACGGTCACATTACTATAGACGGATTCTACGATAATGTAGAAACGGTTTCCGATTCCGACAGAGCGGATATGAATAAGCTTAAAGACAATCCTGAAGAATTTAAAAAATCCATAGGATTAAGTGGAGTGGAAGGTGAGAAGGGTTATACGACATTGGAAAGAACCTCTATCCGTCCGACATTAGATTGCAACGGAATTTGGGGAGGTTATACGGGAGAAGGAGCAAAAACAGTAATCCCATCCAAAGCTTTTGCTAAAATTTCGATGCGTCTTGTTCCTTATCAGACTCCGGAAGAGATTACAGAAAAATTTACCAGATATTTTGAAAAAATCGCTCCTGAAAATGTGAAAGTTAAAGTTACTTCACATCATGGAGGAATGCCGTATGTTTTACCAACAGATACAAAAGAATTTCTGGCTGCGAAAAAAGCAATGGAATCTGCTTTCGGAAAAGAAGTTTTACCTTACAGAGGAGGCGGAAGTATTCCTATTACATCAATGTTTGAGCAGGTTTTAGGCGCTAAATCTGTTTTAATGGGATTCGGATTAGATTCTGATGCGATCCATTCTCCAAACGAACATTATGGGTTATTCAATTTTTATAAAGGAATTGAAAGTATTCCAATGTTTTTTGAGAATTTTTCAAAATAAACTTGAATATCAATAATATTAAACATAATATGATCTTGAAACAAGAATTTTTTTTATATTAGCAGAAAGATTAAATTAAGTTACTATGAAAAAAATTTTTACTTCTTTAGCTGTCTTATTTTTTGCAGCAACAGCTTTCTCACAAGTTATTACGCAAAGTTCAACACCAACAGTGATTGCTACGTCTGGATCTGTTGCTTGCGGTAATTCTACAGCGGGATATACTGCTGATAATTCTTATTTGAGAGTTTTTAAATTATCAGATTATGGAATTAGCTATGCTTATAAAATTACTAACATTGCATTTGGTGTTCAGACTGCCAATAATGCTTTTCCAGTTGATGTTACAGTATATAATTGGACAGGCGGAACTTTTCCAACTGGAACACCTACCGAATTAGCTACAGTGCCTGTAAACCTTACTGCCGCTAGTGCGGGAACAGTTGTTAATACTGGAGCAACTTTAAATGCCAATGTACCAGCTGGGGGTACTTTCGTTGTAGAAATTTTCCATGATGGTACTAATACGACACCTCCACAGCAGTTTTATATGGGAACTAATGCCGGTGCGCAAACAGGACCTTCTTACATAGTTTCTGAAACTTGTAGTATTCTTACGCCAACTGCTACCGGAACAGGAGCTTTAGCTAGTTTTGCTTCAGCAAGATGGGTGATGACAATTACAGGCCAGAATGCTACTTTAGGAACTACAGAAGTAATTAATTCCAGAGATCTTCAGATTTATCCTAATCCGGTAAAGGATGTTCTTAAATTTAAATTCTCTAATAATTTGAAATCCGAGTCTATTGAAATTTATGATCTTAGTGGAAGAGCTATTACTTCTATCAACAACAGCAAAAATGTAAATGAAGTAAATATGTCTTCTTATCAGAAAGGAAATTATGTCTTAAGAGTAAAAGCCAGTGACGGTAAAGTTTATATCCAAAAGATTATTAAAGAATAATTTTGCTTTAATGTAATCTTATCAGATTTTTAAACAAATTTTTAATGACTAGTCCTAAAATAAGTTGACAAGTTATTCAATTAAATACCAATCCGGAAGATTTTGATTTTCCGGATTTTTTATGCATCATTTCCGGGGTTTTCATCTTCAGGCTGAGATGTGGTCTTTTGTTATTGTAAATATAAATACTTTCCTTCACCATTTGTTTTAGATCCTGAATATTTTTGCATTTGTAAATCAAAAACTCCTGTTTCAATATTCCATTTATTCTTTCTGCCAAAGCGTTTTGATAACAATCATATCCATCTGTCATTGAAGGTTGTATATTGTTTTCTCCAAGCATTTTTTGATAAATTTCAGAGCAATATTGCAATCCTCTGTCTGAGTGATGGATGAGAGCAGAACGTGTAGTTCTGTTTCTTACAGCCATTTTCAATGCCTTAACTACATTTTCTGCATTCATATTCTCACTCAGTTCGTATCCCATTATTTTTCTGCTGTAAGCATCGGTAACCAAAGATAAATAACATACGTTGGTCTTGGTTTTCACATAGGTAATATCGCTTACAAACACCTGCTCTTTCCTTTTGATAAGGGTTGTTTTCAGGAGATTGGGATATTTCCTGAGCCAATGCTTGGAGAAAGTAGTTCTTGTATATCTTTTCTTAGGATAGATAAGTAGATTTTCTCTTCTGAGATAATCGAATAGTGCATCTCTGCCTATTTTTATCTTTTCCAGCATAAATTTGTCCTTAAGTAGATGATAAAGCTTTCTTGTTCCTATTCTGGGTTGCTCCAGACGGATTTGTTCAACAAATTGCTTTACTTTTTGGTATTCTTTTTCCCGAACGCAAGTTCTCTGGCGCTCCTGGTAAATGGCTTGTCTGCTTATCCCAAACAATCTGCAGATCTTGGATAAAATCAATCCTTCTTCCTGGAGTTGTCTGATTGTTTGGGAGAAAACTTTTTTCGGATCTGCGTGCCGTATTGTTTATCGGAGATATCAATCATCATATTGAGAACCTTGGTTTTAAGTTTCTCATCAGCCAGTTCCTTTTCTAATCTTTTGATCTTTTCGGCAGGTGTTTCTCTGGATTGTGACATCGTATGAATAATAGGTTTGCTCCAGTCTAAGTTACCATATTTCCTGAGCCAGACCAAAACGGTACTTCTCCCCTGGATACCATAATGTTGTTGTGCCTGTTTGTAAGTGAATTCGCCTTTTTCTATCCGGCTTACAAGTCCTAATTTAAAAGACATTGTGTAATCGCGTTGTGTACGCTTTTCTTTTGTTTTTTCTCCGTTTTCCATTATAAGTCTATTTTATGTCAACTTATTTTAGGACGGGACATAAATAATATTTAGAGCGCTTCAGAAAGAAGCGCTTTTTTTATATATTAAATATATTCACGTTTAAACTGATAGATGTTGGCTAATAAAAGGTTCTATTTTAAATCGTTTTTCTTATTTTTAAAAACTAAATCCAAAATTATGATAAAAGATAAAGTGGCTTATATCACAGGTGGAACAAAAGGCATCGGTTTCGGGATCGCAAAAGTTTTATTGGGAAATGGTATATCAGTTGCATTTTCGGGAAGAAAAAGAGATGATGTTGAGAAAGCTGAGAATGAGCTAAAGAAATATTCTAAAAATGTTTTAGGCATTATTTCGGATGTAAGAAGCCTTGAAAGTGAAGAAGAAGCTATCAAATATGCGGTAGAAAAATTCGGCAGAATTGATTTTGTAATTGCCAATGCAGGATTAGGCGTTTTTAAGCCTGTAGATCAATTGTCAGCAGAGGAATGGAATGACATGATTGAAACAAACCTGACAGGTGTTTTCTATACTTTAAAAGCTTCTGTGGAAGAATTAAAGAAAACTGAAGGGTATTATATCACAATTTCAAGCTTGGCAGGAGCAAATTTCTTCGAAAATGGAGCTGGATATAATGCTTCTAAGTTTGGTGTAGTAGGATTTACACAAGCTGCAATGATTGACTTAAGAAAATATAACATTAAGTCTACGGTTATTATGCCGGGTTCAGTGGCAACGAATTTCAATGGGAATATACCATCAGAAAAAGATGCATGGAAAATTCAGCCGGAAGATATGGGAAATCTTGTTTTGGATATTTTGAGAATGAATCCTAGAGTTTTGCCTAGCAAGATTGAATTCAGGGCAACAAAACCAGCTAGTTAAATACATCTAATGCTCTGAATAATAAATTAGTAAGTATTATGCATGCATAATATATTTTTTAATTATATTAGCAAAAATTAATTTAATAAAAATTACAGTATAAAAACCAACTGGTTTTATGCAAAAGAATAAAAAGTACACATGGAAACCTTAATGGTGACATATGACAAATAAAAATTAAACAACGTATGAAAATATTAGTTTGTATCAGTAGTGTTCCGGATACTACTTCCAAAATTAACTTTACAGCAGATAAATCTGCATTTGACAAGAATGGAATTCAGTGGGTAATTAATCCTTTAGACGAATTTGCCTTAACAAAAGCAATTAAATTACAGGAATCTCAGGGAGCTACTGTAACGGTAATCAATGTAGGTGATGCTACCACAGAGCCTGTTGTCAGAAAGGCATTGGCTATCGGTGCTAATGACGCAATAAGAGTAAATCTTGAGCCTAAAGACAGCTTCTCAACGGCCAAAGAAATTGCTGCTGTAGCACAAAATGGAGGATATGATTTAATCCTTTGTGGTAAAGAATCTATCGATTATAATGGAGGGTCTGTTCCCGGAATGCTGGCTCAGCTGCTGAATCAGCCGTTTGTAAATGCGTCCGTAGGTTTAGATGTAAACGGAAGCGAAGCTACTGCGGTAAGAGAAATTGAAGGAGGTAAAGAAACGATTTCTGTAAAGCTGCCTGCTGTGATCGCCGGTCAGAAAGGTTTGGTTGATGAAAAAGATCTTATTATTCCGAATATGAGAGGAATTATGTCTGCAAGAACAAAATCTTTACAGGTTGTAGAACCTACTTCTTCTGAAGTAAAAGTTCAGGGCGTTTCTTATGACAGTGTGCCACCAAGAGCTGCCGTAAAAATGGTTTCTCCAGATAATCTTGATGAATTGGTAAGATTACTTCACGAAGAAGCAAAAGTTATCTAATATTTAAGGATATGGCTGAATTTGATAATTAATTTCTAAATCTTAGCCTAAATCTAAACCTTTAATTTTTAAAATTCAAAAAAATGGCAGTATTCGTATACGCAGAAAATATAAACGGAGTTTACAAAAAAGCAGCTTTTGAAGCAGTTTCTTATGCTAAAGCTGTTGCAGATCAGGCGGGAGATACCGTAACGGCGATCTCTGTAAATCCAACAGATGCCTCAGATGTCTTATATAAATATGGAGCATCAAACGTAATTAATATCAAAGACGAAGGTCTGAAAAATTTCTCGGCTAAAGCATACGCTCAGGCAGTGAGTGAAGTGGTGAACGGAAATATTATCGTTTTTCCTCACACAACAGATGCTTCTTCTATTGCGCCGATGTTGGCAGTAATGAACGGACATTCTTTAATCACCAATGTATTAGCTGCTCCGGAAAGTCTTTCTCCGTTTCAGGTGAAAAGAAGAGCTTTTTCAGGAAAAGGCTTTATGCATGCAAAAGCTGAATCTGCAGGTGTTATCATCACTGTTTCTCAAAATGCTTTCGGAGTTAAAGAAAACCCGGTTTCAGGATCTGAAGAAGTGAAAAACCTATCGGTTGCCAATGAGGATACAAAAGTAATCTCTCATGAGCAGAGTTCAGGAAAATTAGACTTAAAAGAAGCTGAAATCGTAGTTTCTGCGGGTAGAGGAATGAAAGGCCCTGAAAACTGGGGAATGATCGAAGACCTGGCAAATGTTTTAGGTGCGGCTACAGCATGTTCCAAACCGGTTTCAGATATAGGTTGGAGACCACATACAGAACACGTAGGGCAGACCGGTAAAGCTATTTCACCTAATTTATATATTGCGGTAGGTATTTCTGGAGCAATCCAGCACCTTGCCGGAGTAAACTCTTCAAAAACTATTGTTGTTATAAACAGTGATGCAGAAGCTCCGTTCTTCAAATCTGCTGACTATGGTGTAGTTGGAGATGCTTTCCAGATTGTTCCTGCATTAACAGAGAAAATTAAAGCATTAAAAGGATAAGAGAAGTCAATTGTGAATGGTCAATTCGCTACGCTTGTCAATTTTAATTATTATTTAAATTAAAAAATTCACTTGCAAAGCAAAATTGGCTTATCAAATAAAATTCACAATTCACCAATCATATAACCTATAAAAGCTCGGCTTCCGGGCTTTTATTTTTGTCTAAAAAGTAAAAAAAACTTTCAAAAATTAATCTATATTTGTACTTATGGATTATAAACAGCTAATTATTCGCGGAATATCGTACAGCCAGACCCAATCAGGAGCGTACGCATTGTTATTGGAACATGAAGAAACACATATAAAATTACCTGTTGTTATAGGAAATTTCGAGGCACAATCCATTTCTCTTGGTCTGGAGAAAGACATACATCCGCCACGTCCCCTTACACACGATTTATTTACAAAATTTATAGTTTCTGCCAACTATCAACTGGTTTCCGTTGTGATCTATCAGATTGTAGACGGCGTTTTCTTTTCAAATATTAATTTTAAAAATAAAACCAACGAAGAAGAACTGATTCTGGATGCAAGAACATCTGATGCGGTAGCGATGGCCGTAAGATTTGATGCTCCGATTTTTACTACCCAACAGGTGCTGAACGAAGCAGGAATTCTTCTGGAACTGGAAGATGTAGCTAAAGAGGAAGAGACATTCTCAGAAACGCTGAATACAGAAGACAGTTTGAGATCAGTCTCCATGGAAGAGCTTCAGAAATTATTGGATGAGGCTGTAAAAGAAGAAGACTATGACACTGCCTTGGAAATTCAGGAAGAGATTAAAAGGAGGAAAAAGAAAATTGATTAAGAGATATTATACTGACTTATGAACTTAAAACTACGTCTTACGATCCTTAGTTTTCTTCAGTTCTTCGTTTGGGGAGCTTGGCTGATTACAATAGCGAATTTCTGGTTCGGAACAAAACACTGGGATGGGGCACAATTTGGAGCCGTTTTCGGAACAATGGGGATTGCTTCTATATTTATGCCTACTATTACAGGTATTATTGCTGACCGATGGGTTAATGCAGAAAGAATTTTTTCTGCCCTTCAAATCCTTTATGGGTTGGTTCTTTTCTTTTTACCGCATACAGAAAATCCGGGTTCTTTTTATTACGTAATGCTTGTTGCGATGTGCTTCTATATGCCTACTATTGCACTTGCAAATTCTATTTCTTATACTGTTTTAAAGAACAGTAATCTGGATGTTGTTAAAGATTTTCCCCCGATTCGCGTTTGGGGAACCATTGGTTTTATTGTAGCCATGTGGGTTACCAATCTTACAGGGAATAAAGCTACGGAAGGACAATTTTATATCGGAGGAGCTGCAGCTATCCTTTTGGGAATTTATGCGCTTACTTTACCAAAATGTCCTCCGCAGAAGCTCATAGATAAGAATGCTCCTGTAGTTGAACAATTGGGTCTGAATGCATTTAAGCTGTTTGGAAATTATAAAATGGCTTTATTCTTCGGATTTTCAATGCTTTTGGGCGCTGCTTTACAGTTAACCAATGCTTACGGAGACGTTTTCTTGAGCGAATTTTCTCATTTTCCTAAATATGCAGATTCTTTTGTAGTCCAAAGATCAACTATTGTAATGTCGATATCTCAGGTTTCGGAAACCTTATTTATCCTGGCCATTCCTTTCTTTTTAAAACGATACGGAATTAAAAAGGTCATGTTGATTTCGATGTTTGCATGGGTATTGAGATTCGGATTCTTTGCTTACGGAAGTCCTGAAGGCTACGGTGTATCATTAATCATCTTATCCTGTATAGTGTATGGTATGGCATTCGATTTCTTTAATATTTCCGGATCACTTTTTGTGGAAACTACAACAGATAAAAAGATCCGTTCTTCTGCACAGGGATTATTTATGATGATGACGAATGGCTTCGGAGCTTATTTCGGGAGTAATATTGCTGGATGGGCAATTGATCGGTTCTTTACCCATAAATTTACAAATGCGTCAGCATTGGCTGCTCATTTGGATACAACACCGGATAATACTATCTTTCTGGAGATTCTTAAAAATACATTCAACGCTTCTGTAAATGCTGATGGAACTCTGTCTTCGTATGTAATGCTGAGGGACTGGCAAAATATTTGGATCGCTTTTGCAGCTTATGCTTTAGTTTTAGCAATATTATTTGCCGTGTTATTTAAACACAAACACAATCCCGAAGAAATTTCAAAGATCAATCATTAATCAATAGCATTGATAATTAATATATTAAATTGCACTTTCAAAAAAAGTGCAATTTTTTTATTTTTTGAGGCAACTATTTAATCAAAGTTACGTCTTATAGATAGAAACCGATACATGAAGCATTTAGAAGAGAATTTTAAGCTGGCGAAAAAACAGGATCGAAAAGGGCAGAAAGCTCTTTACGAAATGTTTTCAGCGAAAATGCTAGCCATTGCAAACTCTTATGTTAATAATATTCATGATGCCGAAGATATTGTGATAAATTCTTTTTTTACCTGTTTTTCAAAAATAGAAGAATGTAGAGAATGGAGAAGTTTTCCGTTTTGGCTGAGAAAAATAGTGGTTAACAATTCCATCAATTTTATCAGAAAAAATAAAAATATTCTTTACTCTGATATTGATGTGAATACAATCGAATATACGGATGAAAATTGGGGAGAAGAAATCGAGGAAGTTAATATTAGCGAGATTTTTTCTAAAATGCCTGATGGCTACAGACTCATTTTCAATCTGTATGTATTTGAGGAGAAAAAACATCATGAAATTGCGGAAATACTTAATATTTCTGAAGGTACAAGCAAGAGCCAGCTTAGCAAATCCAAAAAATGGATTACTGATTTTTTAAAACAAAAAAAGGATGAAAAACAATATGTTAAATAATTTAAAATCCAACTACGAAGAACTGGAAATCAAGCCTTCCTCTGAGCTTTGGAGCAGATTGGAGCAGCAACTTGAAGAAAATCCTGTAACAATTTCAAAAAAAACTTTTGAATGGTGGAAGTATGCTGCTGTAATAGTATTCTTAATTTCAATGGGAACTGTTTTTTATTTTAATTCAGGAAACGATTCCGGGAATGAGAAGGTAAATTATATTGTTAAAAAAAGCTTAGAAATAACGGTTAATCCTAATAATCCGGATTTAAAATACCCAACAGCTTACCCAAAATCTGCACCGACTGAAAAAAGCAATAAAAAGATTGTAATTAAAGACAAGGAAACAAATTTTGATAAGGTTTTAGTCCCTGAAAAAGAAAATACCACAATAAAAAATGAAGTTTCTGTTGTGAAAATACAGCAGATTGCCGTAAAGCAGCCGGAAAAATTAGATATCCAACCTGCCGGAATAGAAAATCATGTTCCGGTGATCGCTGAAGTAAAGAAAACAAAACCAACTTACATCAATTCAAATGAGCTTCTTTTGGGAAGAGAGTTTGATAAAACAAGCCGAAATCCTTATAGAAATGATGTGAAAATTGGGATTTTTAATTTTGATAAACCGACTCCCAATGTTGAGAATGTAACCGTATTGGGTGTAACGGTGTATGTAGATTCTAAATAATTACTGCCATTTTCTAATTTAAAAAAGACAACTTAAAACAAAAATCCTGTTTAAAAAATAATTAATATACATGAAATCTAAAATAGCTTTAATGGCTTGTCTAATGGGCTTTTCATATTCATTCGCACAGGAAACTATGAATATGGATGTTTCTCTGAAGAATTATTCTAAAATGATTGACAGCATTGTCGTTTCTGAAAAAGTAAAAATGAATAAAGAACTCGATGAGGTTGACCATGATTTTAAACGAAACAAAATCAACAGTGATGAAAAACAAAAACAAAGAGCAGATATTGCTTCAAAATATGAACAAACGATCAATGAAAAAATAGATGCTCATAGAAATGAATTTGAGGAATTTACAAGACAGGCGGTAAAAGATGCCGTTTTAAAACCGGTAGACTCGCTGCATAAAGATAAAAATCAGATCGTTTTCGGGCTGGGAGGGGTATCAATACTTATGGATGAAGATAAAACTAAACCTGCTGACTATCTTCGTACTTGGCAATATGTAGTAGCATTAGTGGGAACGAATTACACAACTAAAGATAAAACTTTTGCATTTTTAAATAATACCTTAGATTTTAAAAATACAGTATTCAATTCTGCGGTATATATGGTGAGATACCAAGGTCAGCTCGGAAATTTTACAAGCCCGTTTTTTTACAGGTTAGGACTGGGCTACCGATGGGATCAGTCGAAGGCTAAATACGGAAAGACCTTTACTCAGGAAAATCAGATACTGGATACCAAAGAATTTACGAAAGGTAATCTGAAAGATACTCATATAAACAACCATTATCTTTTTGTGCCTGTTGAGTTTAAGTTTGTTCTGAATCCTAAATATATTGAACACAACGGAACCAAATATCTAAACAACAGAGTAAGCCAGTTCTCCATTGTCGCAGGTGTTTATGGAGCGGTAAGAATTGCAAGCAATATTTATAACAAGTATTCCAATGACTACAGCAAGAGAATTGTTGAAAGAGAGTCTATTAACCATGGCGTAAATGATATTATTTTTGGAGGAAAATTAGGAATTGGATATGCAGGATTTAATGTCTTTGTTCAGAAAGATTTTACACCGGCATTTAATAATAATGCGAATCTCAAAAGCAAATACGGACTTCAGATTGGTATAGAACTCTTAAATGCAAGTTTTTAATTACATAATGATTCTTGTTTTATATTACATAATGATTAAATTTTTATTAATTGTTTTGTCATTTCTGAATGATAATTAAGTAAAATTTACTTTTAAAACACACTGATTCTAAGTGTGTTTTTTTTTGTATTTTGGCACTTTAGGAATTATGAAAAATATTCAGTTATTAGGTTTAATATTGGTCGTGGCAGGAAGTTTTTTCCCGCTGGTTCATGTACCCGTTATCGGAAACTGGAACTACTGGAAACTTGACCATTTCCTTGCGATTGCATGCTGGATTCTTGCTGCAGGATCTTTGTTTGGTATTGCAAATAACAAGGTAGCGGTCACAAAAATTTTTGCTATCCTGCTGATTGTTTTATTTGTCTTTACATTATTTGCGGTGAAGCTTCAGGCTTCCGAATATTTCAGTTTTATGCCTTTTAAATCTTGGCAGGACAAGCTTGCTGGTATTGTAAAATTAAAATGGGGCTGGATCATTGAATTTCTTGGAGCTTTTATTATCCTTTTTGCAAGGAATAGAAAATAATTGTCAAAATAATAAAAATAATTTTTGTCAATGTCAAAAGATTCAGGATTTAAAATTAATAATCGAAAAATATATTTAAATAAAAAATAGAACTATAAAATGAAAGAAGTATTTATCGTTTCCGCAGTAAGAACCCCGATGGGAAGTTTTTGGGGAAGTTTGGCTGGCGTTCCGGCTACAAAGCTGGGATCTGTAGCTGTAAAAGGAGCATTAGATAAAATAAATCTTGATCCTAAACAGGTTCAGGAAATTTATATGGGAAATGTTTTACAAGCCGGGGAAGGACAGGCTCCTGCCCGTCAGGTTGCTTTGGGAGCAGGACTTTCAAATGAAACACCTTCTACTACGGTAAATAAAGTTTGTGCTTCAGGAATGAAGGCCGTTACGATGGCTGCACAGGCTATAAAGGCTGGTGATGCAGATGTAATCGTTGCCGGAGGTATGGAAAACATGTCTTCCGTTCCTCACTATTATAATGCAAGAAATGCAACTAAATTAGGTGATGTAAAGATGCTGGACGGAATGGTTTTAGACGGTCTTACAGATGTTTATAACAAAGTACACATGGGCGTTTGCGCAGAAAAATGTGCAACTGATTACAGCATTTCAAGAGAAGATCAGGATAATTTTGCTATAGAATCTTATAAAAGAGCTGCTAAAGCATGGAGTGAAGGAAAATTTGCTGATGAGGTAGTACCGGTAGAAATTCCTCAGAGAAAAGGTGAACCGATTGTTTTTGCTGAAGATGAAGAATACAAAGCGGTAAATTTCGACAGAATTCCAACGCTTGCAACCGTTTTCAAAAAAGAAGAAGGAACAGTAACGGCCGCTAACGCTTCTACTCTTAATGACGGAGCTTCTGCTTTAATTCTTGTTTCTAAAGAAAAAATGGAAGAATTAGGCCTTAAACCATTAGCAAAAATCGTTTCTTATGCTGATGCCGCTCAGGCTCCGGAAGACTTTACGACAGCACCTTCAAAAGCGCTTCCTATTGCCCTTAAAAAAGCAGGTTTAGCAATTACGGATATCGATTTCTTTGAATTCAATGAAGCATTTTCTGTCGTTGGTCTGGCAAACAATAAAATTTTAGGATTAGATGCCTCTAAAGTGAATGTAAACGGTGGAGCAGTAGCTATCGGGCATCCGCTTGGAAGTTCAGGTTCACGAATTATCGTAACATTAATCAACGTATTGAAACAAAATAACGGTAAATACGGTGCTGCTGCAATCTGTAACGGAGGTGGCGGTGCTTCAGCCATTGTGATTGAAAATATGCAATAAGAATTTTTTAAATCATATACTGATCCGGAGGTTTTTACTTCCGGATTTTTTTTAATAATAATTCTCATTTAAATAAAGATTTGAATATCACTGAAGGTTTACGACTACTGAAAGGTATATTTCGGAAATGTTGTATTGCTTTTTTAGCTTTAAAGTTTTACCTGCAAAATAAAATGTGGAGGAAAGAAAATAAAATCTCTGAATATTCATTCGTTTTCCTATTTTTGTGCTACTAATATTATTTGAAATGTCTGAAATTGAGAATCTGCAAACTCAAAACATAAAGAATAATCCAAAGATCATGAAAGCCTGGGCGGTGTACGACTGGGCCAATTCAGTGTATTCTCTGGTAATTACTTCTACTATTTTCCCGATTTACTATTCCATTCTTACCACAGCGTACGAGAAAAAGGAGTATGTACAGGAAACAAAATCTTATATTGATGTTCCTGTAAGGCATATGATTACCATTTTTGGTAAAGAATATCAGCCGGATGCCGTCTACGGATATTCACTTACGATCTCATTCTTTATTGTAGTATTACTATCTCCTTTTCTGTCTTCATTAGCAGATACAATCGGGAATAAAAAATCTTTTTTACAGTTTTTCTGTTATTTAGGTGCAACTTCCTGTATGGGACTGGCCATGTTCACCGGAATGCATAACGTTTTTCTGGGCTTGCTCTTTAGTATTACGGCAAGTGTCGGGTTTTGGGGAAGTCTCGTGTTTTACAACTCATTCTTGCCGGATATTGCCACCAGAGATAAACAAGATGCACTTTCAGCAAAAGGGTATGTATATGGATATATTGGTTCTGTAGTGCTGGTAATTATCTGTTTGGTATTAATTCAGGTGGTAGCAAAAGGAGATCCTGAAAAACAGCTGTTGTTTACGAGAGTAAGTTTTCTATTGACAGGAGCGTGGTGGTTCGGTTTTTCACAATATACTTTCAAACATTTACCTCAGTTTGGAGACGTGAAAGAAAAACTTCCGAAAGACCTAGTATTATTAAATTATAAAAACCTCTTCAAAAAGCACGAAGAACAGGGCGGTTTTTTTGAAGTTTTAAAAGATAACCTTTGTTTCTATAAAGATATCGGTAAAGAAAGTTTCAATGAACTTTTTAAAGTAGGTAAGGAACTTTTCAAGCACAGAAACCTCAAATTTTTCTTGTCAAGTTTTTTCTTTTACAGCGTTGGAATGCAGACCATTTTCCTGATGGCAACATTATTTGGGAAAAGTGAAATTAATCTTCCTCAGGATAAATTAATAGGAACTCTCTTAATTATTCAGATTGAAGCAATTATCGGAGCGGTTATTTTCTCAAGATTATCAAGGAAAATAGGAAATAAAAATGTAATATCAATTGCAGTTGTGTTATGGATTGTAGCCTGTATCTGGGCGTATTTCCTTAACAAGGAAAATCCTACGGTTGAATATCAGTTTTATGGTGTTGCCGGAGTTGTAGGGCTGGTAATGGGAGGGCTACAGGCGATGTCAAGATCTACCTATTCCAAACTTTTACCCGAAAATTCAATGGAAAATACTACATTTTTTAGTTTTTATGATGTACTGGAAAAAATTGCGATCATAGTAGGAACTTTCGTATTCGCATTATTTATCGATAAATATGATTCTTTACGTGAAATTTTTGCTAAAATTGATATTATGTTACCTTCCGCTTCTGGGATGAGGTTTGCAGCATTTTCAATGGCAATTTTCTTCTTTATCGGGTTGATTTTAATACGATTCTTAAAACTCAATAATACTAAGAATAACTAAAAAATGAATATCAAATTATATAAGGCGTTTTTAAAACGTCTTTTTTTTTTGCTTTAATAATGTATAATATTGAATTAAATTTTAATTTTGATATATTTATTGTAATTATTATAATTAAATTTTTATCATATATTTATTAATTGTAATTTTTTTTGTTTATTTGTGAATCCTAAATTAATGAAAAATATGATAAAAAAAATCCTGATTTTCTGCATATTACAATTTGCAGTTTTAGGCTTTTCGCAGGATCTTAAACCTGTTGCCCGAAAAGTTTCGGAATTTCATACTCAAAACAAAAGTTTTGAAAAGTATGATTTATTTACCGTCAATAAGTCTTCAGAAAAATTGTCCGAGTACAAAAGAGCTGCAACGGATATCTCTGTTCTTAATATTGATAACAAACAACTGAAGAAACTTGTATATGAGAAGCCCGACTATCTTGAAGTATCATTTCCGTTTGACGGAAAGCAGATTACGATGGAGCTTTACAAGAATAACATTTTTACCAATGAATTTAAAGTAGTTACGAGTAAAGGAGAAATTGTAAACTATACACCGGGTGTTTATTATCAGGGAATCGTGAAAGGTGATAACAAATCTGTTGCAGCCTTTAGCTTCTTTGACAATGATATTGTAGGAGTTGCTTCCACACCGGAATTAGGAAATATTATTGTTGGTAAAGTGAAAAATTCTACTGATTTTGTAAGTTATTCAGACTCAAAACTAACAGGCATAAATCCTTTTATTTGTGGCGCTGATGAATTGGCAGAAAATCAGAAACAAAAAGTTTCTTTCAATCCTGATGCAAAGAATACTGCGGGTAAATCATTGACTCAGAACTGTGTGAGAATCTATTATGAGATTTGCTACACACCGTATGTCAACAACGGTTCCAATACAACGACCACTGCAAACTGGCTTACTGCCATTCATAACAATATCTCTACACTTTATAACAATGATGATGTAAAGATTGCTCTTAATGAGATTTATATCTGGACTACTGCAGATCCTTATACAGGAACTCCGAATGCCAATCTTGCAAGTTTCAGAACAAACAGACAGACTTTTAATGGTGATCTTGCGCATTTGGTCAACCAACCATCTACGACGAGTGTAGCGTATGTGAACTCTCTTTGTACAACTAGCAGACATGCTTATTCAGGTGCTGCACAGACATATAATAGTGTTCCGGTATATTCATGGACAATTATGGCAATGACTCACGAAATGGGACATAGCATGGGTTCTCCTCACACACACGCATGTGCCTGGAACGGAAATAATACGGCCATCGATGGTTGTGGACCGGCAGCAGGAGCCAATGAAGGCTGTACGGGGCCAATTCCGTCCACTACAGAAAAAGGAACCATTATGAGCTACTGTCATTTAATTTCAGGAGTTGGAATCAATTTCTCCAATGGTTTTGGTCCGCAGCCTGCAGCCTTAATCAGAAATACGGTGGAATCAAAACCATGTTTAGGAATAAATTGTACAACAGCATGTGCAACAACGATTAGCGGATTGCAAGTTTCAAACATTACGCAAATTTCTGCAAATGCATCTTTTAATGACGCAACATCTAATTCGTGGAAATATAAATTAACAAAGTTTGATGGAACAGTTCTCAGTAACGGAACAACATCAACACAATCCCTAAGCCTTTCAGGCCTTCAGCCAGCGACATATTATTTTTTGTCTGTAGGAACAGATTGTTCGGCGGGATATCAGAGAACACAGTTATTCATGACGGATGGCGACTGGTGTAACGGGTCTGTTTTCACAGATACAGGAGGTCTAACAGCCAATTACGGAGACAACCAGACGATTGTGAAAACCTTCTACCCAAGCTCAGGAGCATTAACGATGAACTTCACAGAATTCGGACTGGAACAGGATTACGATTTCATGTATATTTATAATGGTCCTTCTACTAGTTCGCCTATATTTGCTAATGGAAACAGCTTAACAGGAAGTACTTTACCGGGAACATTCACTTCTACACACCCTTCCGGAGCGATTACGGTAAAATTCGAATCAGATCCGGCAGAAAATGATATAGGTTGGAAAGCCAATTTTTCATGCGCTGTTCTTGCTGTTGAAGATGTAAATACAAAGGATAATACTGTGAGTATTTATCCAAATCCGGCAAGAAGTATGATAACGATTTCTTCTAAAGAAAGATTAAAATCATTTAAAATTTATGATGAATCCGGACGATTGGTGAAATCATCTTCTGATTTAAAAGGAAATAAATTTGAAGTGAATATTTCACCCTTACAGACAGGAAATTATGTAGTAACTGTAGAAACAGATAAACAAAAAGTTACTAAGAAATTAATAAAACAATAATTTTAAATATTTTACAATGAAAGCCTGATTACTTCAGGCTTTTTTGTTAACTTTAATAAAAGAAGTATTCTTTTTTGACTTTTTTAAATTATGTATCAATAATTGGTGTTAAAATATGTTAGAATTCGGCGTGACTTTTGCTTATATTCAACAGAATAATTTTACATTTGCACAAAATTTATTTATCTAAATGACAAACCCATTATTTTACGCAAAAATTCTTTTGTTCGGAGAATACGGAATCATAGAAGATTCCCAAGGTTTGACATTACCTTATAGTTTTTATAAAGGTACCCTCAAGTTCTCATCATTAGATTCCGAATTTGAAAGAAAATCTAATGAACATCTTAAAAAATACGCAGACTATCTTGAAAATCTGTCTCTTCCAGACACTTTTGAAATAAATGTTTCAAAATTTAAAGAAGAAATTTCTTCAGGCTTATTCTTCGACAGCAATATTCCTCAGGGCTATGGTGTCGGAAGCTCCGGAGCTTTGGTGGCTGCTATTTTTGAACGGTATTCGATTTCCAAACATGAGCCGGAAAACATTTCCAAAGATGAATTAAAAAATCTCAGATATGTTTTCGGATTAATGGAAAGCTATTTTCACGGAAAAAGCTCAGGAATTGATCCTCTGATTTGCTACATGAATCTGCCGATCCTTATTGAAAGCAGAGAAAGTGTAGATAAAGTTGCAATCCCTGCAAGTGAGGCAGGAAAAGGAGCTATTTTTTTAATCGATTCCGGAATGACAGGAGAAACGGGACCGATGGTTCAGATTTTCTTTGAGAAAATGAAGACTGAAGGCTTCAGAAAAACGCTTAAAGAAGAGTTCATCCGTTACAATAACGCCTGTATCGATTCTTTCCTTAAAAAGGATATGAACCCTTTTTTCAGAAATCTTAAAAAACTTTCTCACTGGGCTTATGAGCATTTTCGCCCTATGATTCCGGAAAGTATTTTTAAGGTATGGAAAACAGGCTTGGATTCTAATGCTTATTATTTAAAACTTTGCGGCAGTGGCGGCGGAGGCTATATTTTAGGTTTTACTAAAGATTACGAAAAAGCAGAAAAAATGCTCGACGGATTTAATAAAGAAGTGATTTACAGATTCTAAATCATTGGAAATGAATTCTGAAAAAGAAAATTTCCAGGAGAAAAATTATATCAAAAAATCTTTATATTACAGATTTTCACAATTTGTGGGCTTTCTTTTGGGAGCTCGCTTTTTTGTTGCAGCC
Source organism: Chryseobacterium taeanense (assembly GCF_900099685.1). Lineage (GTDB taxonomy): Bacteria > Bacteroidota > Bacteroidia > Flavobacteriales > Weeksellaceae > Chryseobacterium > Chryseobacterium taeanense. The sequence goes on from NZ_FNDW01000011.1 coordinate 80,169, forward strand.
CTCCTTACTTTTGCATTATATGTATCCACATTTTTTCTGTTCAACCAGGATGAAAGTTTCAGCAGGTTTGTTTTCGATTTTAAAGTTCACGGAATAATCTTCTGTACAGTGCTTACCATTCTAGCGGGAGGAATTATTAATCAGTTTTATGATTTTGAAAAAGATCATTTGGTGAAACCTTTCCGGACGAGAATTCAGAGCTTTATCAAGCAGAAATATTTTCTTTATGCCTATCTTTTTCTCAGCATGATTTCATTAAGCGTTGCCTGGATGATTTCGCATAAGGTTTTTGTATTCTTTATTGTTTATCAGTTTTTTATGTGGTTTTACAGCCATAAGCTGAGCCGTATTCTTATTTTAAATAATCTCACTTTTGTAAGCCTTACTTTGTATCCTTTCTTTGGAATGATGGTATATTATGAAACTTTCTCAAAAAAAGTACTCTTAATGGCCATTTTTCTTTTTCTGGTTTTATTATGTATTGATATTGTGAAAGATACTTTAACAAAAAGTGTTGACAAAGCGTTTGGCTATACTACTATTCCAAATTATTTCAATGCTAAAACAACAAACGGAATTATAGTTTCCCTCATGTTTATTACAATGGCAGTTTCCCTAAAACTGATTCTACGAACTGGTATTTCAGGATTTATGGCCTATTATTTTGTTATCGGACTTTTGGTTTTTATTCTGTGTATTTATCTCATTATCAGTAATTCACGAAGAAATAAATTTTTTACCATCAATATTCTGAGACTGTGGGTTTTTTTAGGAATTATTTCCATGCTTCTGAGTGGTCTGGAAGGTAAATTATAGAAAAAATTCTTTAAAAAATCTTTCGTTATCCTTACCTTTGCAGAACTATAAATCTATAAAAGTAATGCCCATTTTTAACGATACTAAAATTGCATTTGCAGATAAATCTGATGCGCAATTAAGAAAAGCGTATTGGATGTTCAAAATGATTGAACAGCCCTCACTCACAAAAGTCGGAACTTCTGTCCTAAATTTTACCGTTCACAACAATTTTCCATTCGTTACCGGAATCGTAAAAAATACTTTATTTGAACAGTTTTGCGGTGGAGAAACACGTGAAGAAAGTATGAAAGTTGTAAAGCAGCTTTTTAAAAGAGGGGTGGGAAGCATTTTCGATTATTCTATTGAGGGGAAAGAAGATGAAGAAACATTTGATGCAGTCTGCAATGAGATCAAAGATATCGTGAAGTTTTCCGTTGGCAATCCTGCTATCCCTTTTATTGTTTTTAAGCCTACTGCTTTCGGTAGAATAGATCTTTATGAGGCTGTCGGTAGCAACGCAGAATTAACCTCAAGCCAGAAAGAAGAATGGAAAAGAGTAGTGAAAAGATTCGATGAGGTTTGTAAATTATGCCATGAAAACGACAAGAAAGTAATGGTAGATGCTGAAGAAACCTGGATGCAGGATGCAGCAGATCAGCTTTGCGAAGAAATGATGGAAAAATATAATCAGCAAAAGCCTATCGTCTGGAATACCATTCAGATGTATCGTACCGGAAGACTGGAGTATATGGAAGAGCAATTGCAGAGAGCCAGAGATAAAGGATATTTTATTGGTTATAAGATCGTTCGAGGCGCATATATGGAAAAAGAAAGAGCGAGAGCTGCCGAAAAAGGTTATCCTGATCCAATACAGCCGACGAAAGAAGCTTCTGATAAAAACTATAATGCAGGAATCGATTTTGTGATGAACCATCTGGATAAAGTTTCAGCTTTTTTTGGAACGCACAATGAAATTTCTTCAGAGTTAGTAATGGATAAAATGAAAGCTAAAAATCTTGAAAACGGAAATGCCCATGTGTATTTCGGGCAATTGTACGGCATGAGTGATAATATTACTTTCTACCTGTCTGACAAAGGGTATAATGTGGCCAAATACCTTCCTTATGGGCCTGTAAAAGATGTTGTTCCGTATCTTACAAGAAGAGCTCAGGAAAATACCTCTGTGGCCGGCCAAACCGGAAGAGAGCTGGGGCTCATTAAAAAAGAATTGGAAAGAAGGAAACATACTAGATAATTTTTTCTATTAAAAATATCAAAGCCTTACAGATTTTTTGTAAGGCTTTTTTATGGTGTAAAATTTTTCTTAAAATTTATTTTTAAGGCTCAAAACTTTCAAATTTTCCGTTTTCGTAGAAAATAACAATACGTTTTATGCCAACTCCTTTATTTTCAGTTGATTGAATTGTATTTATGGGAATGTCATTTTCTAATCGCTGAGAATCGGGTATTTTTTCCCTTGTCTTACTTGTGGGCGGTATAGACGATTCTCCGGAAGGTATTTTTTCTTCTTTAATTTCAGCCTCTTCAACACCGAAATCTTCATCTTCGTTCATCATCGTAAAAAGATCGGGGAGAGATGTCGGTTTTGATTTTTCCTCTTCTAAAATATTTGGGTCTTCCTTAATAGTTTCGCTGACTTCGGGTAAATCAGATTTCAGCATCAGTCCTTCACCGGTAACGAGCCAATCCCAGAGAATTTCAGGAAATCTCGATTTTATTTTTATGATAAATTCTAAGGATGGTTTATTTCTTCCCGAAGTTATATGCGAAATAGAAGAGCGTTGTACATCAATCTCGTCTGCAAACTCTGAAGGTGTTAATCCTGAATATTCAATAACCTTAGAAATTCTGTCATTTAAACTCATATAATAAGCTTTTTAATCACTTTACAAATGTAAAGATAAAATTTACAAATGAAAAATACAAAAGTAAACAGTTGTAAATATTCACAATATACAAATGTAAACGTTTAATATATTGATTTTTAATTGTTTATTATTTAATTATTAAATAACTGTTTTTTTATTCAACAAATTTTCCACAAACGTAATTATTTATGCCGTATTTAAAGTATAACATTAATTAAACATTATACTAGAGTATATTTCCATATTAACTTCTACTTTTCATAGTATTCATGCCTTATACAGCAAATTTTTTGCTTTAAAAATCTAAAATGGAGTAGTGTCTATTAAATCTCTGATTTTGTGAATTAACTTATAAAGCATCATTGCAAAAATCTTTGTAAACACTATTCAATAGGAATTTTCTAAGATATAGTTTAGGTTAAATAATCTACTATTATGGATGTTCATATTTTAAAGTTACATTTCTAAACCAGCATCAAATTGGTAGCAAATTAAGAAGTTAATTATTTAAATTATCAACAATTTACATTTGTATATAGTGATGGTTTAAATTTTTTCCACACTTTAGAATGTTTAATGGAATTACACCCAAATGTATATAACCCTTTATTTTATTACTTAAAGTAATGTTCTAATTAATATTTAGATAAAAATCATAAGTATTTGATTTAAAGTTTTTTAAATATAACACATTAAATTATTGTTAATCCACAATTTTATCCACAGACATTCTGTCAATTTGAAGTGTTTAATCCAATTACAAATGTTAATTTTATATTTCATTAAAAATTAAGTAAATTTGACTCTTGTAAACTATTACACAATGAATTTTGAACATTTGTATCAACAAAATCCAGACTTCCCTAATCGCTATATTTCCCCCGAAAAATTATTTTTTTACCTACATACGAATCTCAGCAATTACATTTGTGAGATAGGAAGATCTTATTTAGACAAACCTATTTATCAACTGACAATAGGAAATGGAGATATTTCAATATTGGCTTGGTCACAGATGCACGGAAACGAATCTAACGCGACACATGCCATGCTGGATCTTCTGATAACTTTAGATAAAGCACCGGAATTAAAGGATGAATTGCTCAATAAAATTACACTGGACTTTATATTTATGTTAAATCCTGATGGCTCTGAAAAATGGACACGACTGAATGCTTCGGATATTGATCTTAACAGAGATTTTCATAACGAAGCGAGCAAGGAAATCAAAATATTAAAACAAGTTGTTGCAAAGAAAAAATATCATTATGCTCTGAATCTTCATGAGCAGAGAACTATTTTTACCACAGACGGAATTCATCCTGCTACACTCTCTTTTTTGGCTCCATCGGAAAATGTTGAACGAACCATCACTGAAAACAGGAAGAAATGTATGGCAGTAATTGCCAATGTTTACAATCATCTGAAAGAAATGATCCCGAACCAGATCGGAAGATATTCTGATGAATTTTATCCCGCATCTACCGGAGATAATTTCATTAAAGCCGGAATGCCGACGATTTTGTTTGAAGGAGGACATTTTGTAAATGATTACACCAGAAAAGACACCCGGAAATATTACACGATTGCGTTGTATTATGCATTAAAAGCAATTTCTGAAATCGATTCAGATACAGAAGGCTGGGAAACTTATTTTGAAATTCCTGAAAATAAAGAGACCCATTATGATATTATTTACCGAAATGTAAAACTCAATACCGATCATGAATGCATTTTAGATATTGCCGTGCAGTACCGCGAACTAAAAGAGGAAGGTAAAGACGAGATATCTTTTGTGCCTTTTGTGATGGAGGTGGGTGATGTAAAAGGACGAAAAGGCTGGCTGGAAATTGACTGTACAGGGAAAAAATTTATTTCTCTCACAAAATATCCTAAGCTTGATACTGAAGTGAATTTTACAATAGAAGACTAAAAAAAGCGGAACTGATTGTTCCGCTTTAGTATTATTTGTACTGTGATTGTTATTTTAAATTGTGTAAATCAAAATAACTTTTAATTTACCACCTTAATTCCATTGGCTACAAATCTGATCTCTTCTTTCGGAGTCGTAATAGCATCGATTTCAGATTGAGGTTTCTTAGCATCTTCCGCGTAATGTTTCTGTTCGTCTACAGAAGTTATTTTTCTTTCTGCGGTTCCTTCTAATACTACATTTTTACCCTTTAGGGCAGTTGGAACGAAGAAAGCATAATCTTTCATTTTAACAAAGAACTGAGAACTATCTTCTGTCTGAATGGTAAGCCAGCATCCTTTTTTGTCACATACGTCGGTTACTTTTCCTTTTACCGCAACGTTTTCTACTTTTTTGTTATCTTTTTTAAGCTTCTTGCTTAATTTGTCTACTGATATTGCTTTAGATTCAGCTTTGGATGCCACTCCACCACCATACGTATCTCCAACAAGAGCATTTCCTGCCGGTGGACCGAATTTTTTTGATTCCTGTGAAAAAGCCATTGTAGAAATTCCCAATGCTGTTGCGAATAATAATGATTTAAGTTTCATTTTTAATATTTTTTTCAAAAGTACTAATAAAATCTGAATGATAAAATCTTTGAAAAATTTATAAAAAGCAGGTTGTTTGTTCAGTTCATTAATTCGTTGTGCTTAATTCTTTTTTTCACGCAACGCCCACAAAGAAAATTAACAATTATTCTGCATAATCGGTTCGCAAAGGCGTTTCACTCAGCCAAGGCATCCTACATCATACATTGCTATCATTTGCTGAACGGAGTGCCATTGCGCTCAAAAAAATAGCCATAAAATCATTCAATAAATCCTAGCGCCTTTTGCGTTAAAAATACTCAAGATGCATAATTTTTTCACGCAAAGTCCGCAAAGAAAATTAACAATTATTCTTCATAATCGGTTCGCAAAGGCGTTTCACTCAGCAACGGATTTATGGATAAGATATTACTATTATCTTGTGAAAGCATATTCTGTTATTTTTTTTTACTATTTGACCATTCACTAGACTGTGCTATCATTTGCCGAGTGAAACGCCTTCGCGCTCAAAAAAATAATCACTTAGTTATTCAATAACCCTAGCGACTATTGCGTTAAAACTGACAAACACCAATTTTTAACGCAATGTCCGCAAAGAAAATAATCAATCATCCTGCATAGTTCATTCGCAATGGCGTTACACTCAGCCAAAATTTGATATATAATATGCCGCTATCATTCGCTGAATGAAATGCCTTCGCGCTCAAAAAATAATCGGATAGTTATTCAAATAAATCCTAGCGACTATTGCGTTAAAATTGACAAACACTAATTTTTAACGCAACGTCCGCAAAAAAAATAATCAATCATCCTGCATAATTCGTTCGCAAGGGCGTTACACTCAGCAAATGATAGCAATGTATCTATATCTAAAGCCTTTGTTGAGTATAACGCCTTCGCAACCGAAAAAATATGCTCCTTGTTATTCAATAAAACTTTTGCGTCTGTTGCGTTAAAAAACAATTAAGACAACTCCGTCATAATTTTAAAACAAACTAAACCTATAATTATTTATATTTGAAGCCTATACTTTATTATGCAGAAAAAACTAAAACTTTGGGATGCCATTATGTTGGTAATGGGTTCAATGATCGGAAGCGGAATCTTCATTGTCAGCGCAGATATGATGAGAAATCTCGGTTCAGGATTCTGGATGATTGTGGTTTGGGTAATCACCGGAATTATGACGGTTGCAGCAGCAATAAGTTATGGTGAACTTTCAGCATTGTTTCCTAAAGCTGGCGGACAATACACTTATTTAAAAGAAATCTTTGGCAGAAAGATGGGATTCCTCTACGGATGGGGGCTGTTTACGGTAATACAAACCGGAACGATTGCTGCTGTGGCTATGGCTTTTGGCAAATTTACGGCCTATCTGATTCCGGCATTGAATGATGCTGCTCCTATTTTTCAAAGTGGTGAATTTAAGATCACATGGATCCAGATGCTGGCCATTGCAATCATTCTTTTGCTTACTTACATTAACACCAGAGGAGTAGAAAGTGGTAAATTACTCCAGAATGTTTTTACGGGTTCAAAAATAATAGCTCTGGTAGGGCTTATTGCGGCAGGCTTTATTTTAGTGGATATTTCTCATCTGGCAGAAAATTTTAGCTTTGGATATGAAGGTTTTAATAATCTTACAAAAGACAGCTTTGGTAATTTCCTGAAAGAAGGTTGGGAACCTATTGGCGGAATGACACTGCTAGGCGGAATTGCTGCAGCGATGGTAGGTTCTGTTTTCAGTTCTGTAGCTTGGGAAAGTGTAACTTTTGTATCAGGTGAAATCGAAAATCCGAAAAAGAATGTCGTAAAATCAATGATTTACGGCACAACCGCGGTGATGATCCTATATATTGCCGTTAATTATGTGTACCTGAATGCGCTCGACAGAGACTCCATTGCTTTCGCAGAAAATGACAGGGTAGCCGTAGCAGCTTCTCATTTTATTTTCGGAAGTGCAGGAACAGTAATTATCGCTGTTTTGGTCATGGTTTCTACTTTTGGATGTAATAATGGATTGATCCTGGCAGGAGCAAGGGTTTTTCAGACTATGGCGAAAGACGGAATGTTCTTCAGACAGGCCGAAAAGAACAATAAAAATGAGGTTCCTGAAAATGCACTCTGGATGCAGGGAATATGGGCATCTATACTATGTCTGAGCGGGCAGTATGGAAACCTTCTCGATATGATTTCCTTTGTCATTGTGTTATTCTATATGATTACAGTGTTTGGAGTTATTTATTTAAGATTCAAAAAACCTGATCTTGAAAGACCTTATAAAACCTGGCTGTATCCTGTTACGCCTGTTATCTATTTGTTAATAGGTACTGTCTTCTGTATTTTACTATTAATCTACAAACAGCAGTACACTTGGCCCGGCTTCGTATTGGTGTTGCTTGGTCTTCCTGTATATTATTTTATCAACAGGAACAATCCGCAGCCGTAATCCAGGCACGCTGCCACATACGGAGTAAATCATCCTTTACTAAGTGTTATTTTATCCGTTTTTTTAGAAGGCAATACGTAAGTTTATATACAAAAAACAACATTTTACTTACAAGTCTTTGAACTCATACGCAAGAGTTGACAATAACCTAAGCAAAAGTTGCCTAACTCTTAAGCACAAGTTGCTCAACTCTTCAGCAGGAGTTTGACGCATCATAAGGAGAAGTTTAAAATAGGAGGGGCAAGGCTCAGAATTTCTTCCGTGACGGAATGGTTTTTCAGGAGCTTGATCTTGCTTTCCGCTGTATCTTTTGGGTGACGGTCTCCTGAACTAGGTTCGTAAACCTTCAGTTTATGCTCCGGCCTCCACCCAAAAGGATGCCCGCTGCAATCAAGGCTAGGGTATTTGTCCCTTTAATTGCCAGTGAATACATGAAACATCAGAAACCTATTAAAATCGATATAAGCAGATTCGCTAATACGCATTATCTATAAGGGAAACACCTTATATTTTTTGTATATAAGTAATTATGCTTATATTTGCAGAATGATAGCGGTCATTACCGGAGACATTATAAATTCACAACAGGCGGATACGGAAGTTTGGATCACCAGACTTAAAAATCTTCTCGAAAATTGGGGAAGCGCTCCCAACACATGGGAAATCTACAGAGGAGACGAATTTCAGTTCAAGTGTAATATCGACGATGTTTTCTGGCGTTTCTTAGCCATAAAATCATTAATCAAAAGCCAGGAAAATCTGGATGTACGAATAGCCATCGGTATCGGCGAAGAAAATTTCTCTTCCGATAAGATTACAGAATCCAACGGAACCGCTTACGTTCACTCAGGAAGACTTCTTAACGATCTTAAAAATGACGGTCATACCGTCTCTATAAAAACGTCCAATGTCTCTGTCGACAGAGATCTCAATATTTTACTCAAATGGTCATCTAAAGATTTCGATAACTGGACGATGGCGACTGCCGAAATCATCCACGAAATGATTATGAATAAAGAGATCACGCAGGAAGATCTTGCGAAGAAATTTGCCATCTCACAGTCTTCTGTAAGCCAGAGACTGAAACGCGCTAACTACGAGCTGATCGTAGAGACCAATCAATATTTCAGAAAGAAAATTTCAGAACTCTAAGCATGATTTTTACTAAACTCATATTGGCACATCTACTCGGAGATTTTATTCTTCAGCCAAATTCATGGGTTGCAGATAAAGAGAATAAAAAACTTAAAAGTATTTATCTGTACTTTCATGTAATTATTCACACAGCATTAAGCCTGATATTTCTATGGGATATTCAGCTTTGGTGGATTGCCGCTTTGGTTGGCCTTTCACATTTTGTCATTGATGCTGCAAAACTTAGTTTCCAAACGATAAAAGACCAAAAAATATGGTTCTTTGCAGATCAGGCGCTTCATATTCTGGTAATCGCTGGAATATCTTTTTATTATAAAGAATTCAACTTTGATTTTCTGAAGGATTATACTCATTTAAAAATAATAGGAGCAGCTTTGTTTTTAACAACGCCGGCTTCTGTGATGATAAGAATATTACTGTCTTCATGGACACCGGCTCCTGAAGTAGCAGGAAATATTCAGACCGAATCTTTATCAAATGCAGGAAAGTATATAGGAATTCTGGAACGCTTGCTGGTATTTACCTTTATTATGGTAGATCATTGGGAAGGCGTAGGTTTTATGGTAGCGGCAAAATCGGTATTCAGATTCAGCGATCTTGCACAGGCTAAGCAAAGAAAGCTTACAGAGTATGTCCTTATTGGTACTCTCCTCAGCTTCGGAATGGCAGTTTTAACGGGAATAGTAATCAAATAAATATAAATCTAATAAAAGACAATTTTAGCAATGGAAAAGAAAGAAATGTTGTACGAAGGTAAGGCAAAACAGGTATTTGCAACCGACAATCCTGATGAGGTAATCGTGCGTTTCAAAGACGATGCTACTGCATTTAATGCTCAGAAAAGAGGATCTGTAGATCTTAAAGGAGAAATGAACAACGCAATCACGACTCTTATTTTTGAATATTTAAATGAAAAAGGGATTAAAACTCATTTCATTAAACAATTAAACGAAAGAGAGCAATTGGTAAGAAAAGTATCAATCATTCCTTTGGAAATGGTGGTAAGAAACTATTCTGCCGGAAGCATGGCTCAGAGATTAGGAGTAGAAGAAGGAATCAAATCTCCGGTTACCATCTTCGATATCTGCTATAAGAAAGATGAGTTGGGAGATCCGCTTATCAACGATCACCATGCAGTTTTCTTAGGTGCAGCTACATATGAAGAGCTTGATGAAATGTATGAGCTGACTTCAGACATCAACGAAATCCTGATTGATCTTTTCGACAAAATGAATATCATCTTGGTTGATTTTAAAATAGAATTAGGAAAAACTTCAGACGGCGAAATCATCTTAGCAGATGAGATCTCTCCGGACACTTGCAGACTTTGGGACAAAGATACGATGAAGAAGCTTGACAAAGACAGATTCAGAAGAGATCTTGGCGAAGTTACTGAAGCGTACGTTGAAATCTACAACAGATTGAAACAAGCTTTAGGTAAATAAATTCTGAGAGGTTAGAAGTTAGATATTAGAATCTAGTATGAAATCGCATCGGATAGAAGATCTTAAAGTATGGAGGAAATCGATGACTTTAGTAAAAGAAGTTTATCTGGTTACCGCTGATTTACCAAATGAAGAAAAATTTGGTTTACTATCTCAAATTAGAAGATGTGCTGTTTCAATACCTTCCAATATTGCAGAAGGAGCAGGAAGAAATAGTAAGAATGAATTTTATCAATTTCTTGGGATTGCGTTTGGATCAACTTATGAGTTACAAACACAATTACAATTATTAATAGATTTAAACTTTATTTCTGAAACTAAAATAATTCTTTTAAAAGAGCTTTTAGCTGAGATACAGAAAATAATTTACTCATTAAAGACAAGTTTAAAATTATAATTGAAGTTAACTTAGACTAATTTCTAACATCTAATATCTAACTTCTAATTTAGAAAAAATAGAAATGAAAAGTTTAGACATTCATAAAAGTGAATATTTAAAACAGTTTGAAACACAGACCTACGGAAGAAATCTTTTCAGAACGCAGGAAGAAGAAAGACTGGATGCTCCGAATGAGGAGTGCGGCATCTTCGGAATGTATTCTGATAACGATCTTGATACGTTTTCACTTTCACAGTTCGGGCTTTTTGCGTTACAGCACAGAGGTCAGGAAGCATGTGGTATTTCTGTTTTGAAGAACGGGAAAATCACCAATATGAAAGATGAAGGTCTTGTTTTGGATGTTTATAAAGAGATCCCGGATCCTGAAACTTTTATGGGAAACTCCGCAATCGGACATACCCGATATACAACTGCAGGAGACAAAAAAAAATACAACTTCCAGCCGTTCTTTGCAAAGAATGAATACGATCAGATTATTCTTTCGATAGCGCACAACGGTAACCTTACCAATGCAAAAGAGCTGAAGGCGGAACTGGAAGCAGAAGGTGTGGTTTTCAGAGCAACATCTGATTCTGAGGTTATTTTAAGACTGATTCAGAAAAACCTTGACTTAGGACTTCGAGGAGCTATCAAAATGACCATGGAAAAGATCGAGGGAGCTTATTCGGTGGTGGGAATGACGAGAAACAAATTCTTTGCTTTCAGGGATTTTAACGGAATCAGACCTTTGGTTTTGGGAGCTATCGATGAAAAATCTTATGTTGTTGCATCAGAATCTGTAGCACTGGATGCAGTGGGGGCTCAGTATGTTCGCGACATTTTGCCGGGGGAAATCGTTTATACCAATGAAAACGAACCGGGAAAACTTCACTCATACATGGCGGATGAGAAAAAAGGTAAACAGAGAATCTGCTCATTTGAATATATCTACTTTGCAAGACCTGACTCTTCACTTGAAAATATTAATGTTTATGAGATCAGAGAAAAGTCAGGAGAAAAGATCTGGCAGCAGGCACCGGTAGAGGCCGATGTTGTTATTGGAGTTCCTGATTCGGGAGTTCCTGCGGCGATTGGTTTTGCAAAGGCTTCCGGAATACCTTTCCGACCTGTTTTAATCAAAAACAGATATATCGGAAGAAGTTTTATTGTTCCTACTCAGGAAATGAGAGAAAGAGTGGTAAACCTTAAATTAAACCCGATTATCTCTGAAATTAAAGATAAAAGAGTAGTTATCATTGACGATTCTATCGTTCGTGGAACGACTTCCAAGAGATTGGTTAAGATCTTAAAAGATGCCGGCGTGAAAGAAATTCATTTCAGAAGTGTTTCTCCGCCAATCATTGCACCTTGTTATCTGGGAATTGATACTCCGTCAAAAGATGATCTTATTTCAGCAAATATGACAATACCTGAGCTCAGAAATTATCTTGGCGTAGATTCTCTGGAGTTTTTAAGTGTAGAAAATTTAAAAGAGATTTTAGGATCAGCCAATCACTGCTTTGGATGTTTTACAGAACAATATCCTGTAGGAAAAGGGGAAGAGGTAGAATTATTCAATTAAACATCTTCGTTTATATAAGTAAAAGGTCAGGTTTTATTATAAAACCTGACCTTTTTATTGAAATCAAAATTGTATTTTCTAAGATTTTGGATCATTAAAATTTGTAGTAAACACCACCTTGAAATGTATTATTTCTGTTTTTATTTCCATCATTTTGAAGAGAAGTATTACCGTTGGTGTTGCTATCTTTTTTGTTAATATCTGTAAATCCTGCAACGTATCTTGCACTAACACCGAAGTTTGGAGTAATATCATATCCTAAACCAAGACCTACACCCATATTAAATCCTGAAAAATAATCTTTAACATCACCGGATTCTGATGTAGTAGTAGTTGTAGATCCATTTACAATAGTTGTATTCGCATCTTTAGTTTTTGCACTTACCAAAAATCCAAATTCAGGACCTGCTTCTACATAAAATGCTGGGGTAGCTCTGAATTGAAGCATTAAAGGAATAGTCACATAATCCAAATTCAATGTAGCTGAACTTTTTGATGTGAAATTATTTCCTAAAACTGTACCACTAGAACTGCTAGTTACTTTTGATCCCATTTGGGAATACATTACCTCTGGCTGAACGCTGAACATTTCTGATAAAGGAATATTCGCAAAAACACCTCCGGCAAATCCTACTTTAGATTTAGCATCATCATATCCGTCTTTAGAAATTGATGATACATTTATTCCAGCCTTAATACCAAATTGTACCGGGCTTGCAGACATATTCGAGCTTGAAGTTGTTTGAGCAAATGCTAATGAACCAGCTGTAAGAGCTATTCCTAAAATTAACTTTTTCATAACTTTAATTTTTAATAATTTACTTTTTCTAATTTTAAATTTTACTACTGTCAATCAATTTGACGGGGAGTATCTTTCAAATTGCTTGCCAAAAAAATAAACAGTGATAAATATCAGTATAGAATTAGTTACGAGTTATTATTGTTAAATAATTAAATTGTTGTTTTTGTGGTATTTGTAAAACGAATTAAACATTTGTTTAGAAATAATCTAAATTGAAAAATACACTAAAAATTAGGTGTATTTTTAGGTTGTTTTTTACTCAAAAACATCTAAGCATCGTTCAGTTTTCTGTAAAATTCCAGAGAAGAAGTAATACTTTTCCTGTTACACTGATAATCAAATGTACACGATCCGATTTCTGAAATAAGTGAAAAATTGATCTTACTGTCTGTATTTTTTTTATCATTAATTAACAGTTCGAATATTTCTTCATCTTTAAAATCACTGATGTCCAGATAAGGATAATATTTCTGAATATTTTCAATAATAATTTTGCAGGTCTCTTCAGAAATCAGACCTTCTGAAAAAGAAAGATGCGTTTCGGTAATCATTCCCATAGCAACCGCTTCCCCGTGAAGAATAGGATTTCCCTGGCTTAAGCATAAGCTTTCAATTGCATGGCCGATCGTGTGTCCGAAGTTTAAAGTTTTGCGGATATTTTTTTCCTGAAAATCTTCCTGAACGACATTTTGCTTAATTTCCATGGACGTAGAAATATGAGGAATAACAGCTTCAAAATCAAGTTTAGAAATATGAATAAGATTTTCCCAGTGTTTTTCATCTGCAATTAAACCGTGTTTCAGCATTTCTGCAAAACCGCTTCTCAATTCTTTATAAGGTAAGGTTTCCAGGAATTTTGGATATACAAAAATTTGCTCAGGGAAAGTAAATGTTCCCACCATATTTTTATAATGCATCAGATCGATCCCTGTTTTACCACCGATGGAAGCATCACACATTGACAAAAGAGTAGTAGGGATATTAATGAACGGAATACCTCTTTTATAGGTAGAAGCTACAAAACCTCCCATATCCGTAATCACACCACCACCGAGATTAATCACCAAAGCTTTACGGTCTGCCTGCATTTCTGTAAGAATTTCCCAAAGCTGATTGGCCGTCTGAATATTTTTCATTTCTTCACCAGGCTCGATCTCAAGAATCTCAAAAGCCAGATCTGTTTCCAGATTTCCTAACAGCACAGGAAGGCAATATTCATGCGTATTTTCATCAACCAGAATAAAGATCTTGCTGAAAGATTTTGAATGTAAAAAATCGTTTAACTGAGAAAAATTATCATTTAATACTGTTATCATTTTCGGGTTTTCTGTTTAGTTTACATAAGACTATATTGCAAAGTTATGATTCTTAATTTTTAACTCGTTACTAAATATACTATCTTTGCATAAATTTTTAGAATGAGCAGAGATAATAATAATTCAGAACGACCAAAGAGACCAAGAATTTCAACCAAGAAAAATTCTGATAATTCTCGTGCTTCCAGATCTGAAAATTCTTCAGAATCAAAACCATTTAAAAGGTCTTTCCCAAAAGCAGGAGAGAGAAATTCAGACTCGAGGAGAAGTGGTGATACCAGTTATCAGGCTCGAATGGACAAAAAATACGGAAAAACCGAACAGGAACCCTTTATAACCAGTGCCGGAGAAGGGAAAAAAACTTTCGGTAAATCTGCTCCGAAAAGAGGAGGGAGCAGACCCAATACTTTTGACACGAGAGATAAATACGAAAGAGGCAGCCTGAAATACGGGAAAAGACCGGGAACAGAAAGCCGGGAAGATAAAAATAAATCTTTTGTACAGAAAAGGAGATTAAATAAAATTGAAAAGGATGTACACAAAGATACGATTCGTCTGAATAAATATATCGCCAATTCAGGAATCTGCAGCCGAAGAGAAGCTGATGAACTCATTACCCAAGGGTTGGTTGAGGTAAACGGAAAAGTGGTGACCGAAATGGGATATCAGGTTCAGAAAACTGATAAAGTTGTTTTTGACGGACAGAGTATTACTCCCGAAAAACCTGTTTATGTTCTTTTGAATAAACCTAAAGGATATATTTCTACCACCAAAGATGATAAAGCAAGAAAGACAGTGATGGATCTTGTGGCAAATGCTTCGCCTTATCGTTTATTCCCTGTAGGAAGACTTGATCGTTCTACAACCGGAGTTATCCTTTTAACGAACGACGGACATATGACGAAGAAGCTTACCCATCCGTCATTTGATGCGAAGAAAATTTATCATGTAACGTTAGATAAAAAACTCACACACGAAGACATGAAGCTTATTGCTGAAGGAATTCGTCTGGATGAAGGCGTTGCTGTCGTAGACCAGATTTCTTTTATTGAAGGAAAACCTAAAAATGAAGTGGGAATAGAAATTCATATTGGCTGGAACCGCGTAATCAGAAGAATTTTCCAGAGATTAGGATACGAAGTGGAAGCGCTTGACAGAGTAATGTTTGCAGGACTTACGAAGAAAAATATCAAAAGAGGACACTGGAGAATCCTTACGGAACAGGAAGTCAACAATCTTAAAATGCTTTAATCATAAGTATTTACAAATAATCAAGACGCTGAAACCGGCGTCTTTTTTTGTGTCTTAAGATCAAGTTTTAAATGGTTTTATTTTTATTTCATTTAATCTTTAATCGTAAAATTGAATTTGCTTAATTTTTATTATTAAAACTGATTTTTTCCGAGCATTATCCTCAAAAATCAATGTTAAAATTATGTGTAATTCCGTATCTTTGGGAAAAATTTTTACAACAATGATCGAGTGGAAAACCGCCAAAGAATACGAAGATATTACCTATAAAAAATGTAATGGTGTCGCGAGAATCGCTTTCAACAGACCGGAAGTTCGTAACGCTTTCAGACCCAAAACTACCTCAGAATTATACGATGCTTTTTATGATGCCTATGAAGATCCTTCGATAGGTGTTGTTCTGCTTTCTGGAGAAGGACCAAGCCCGAAAGACGGAGGCTGGGCTTTCTGCAGTGGAGGCGATCAAAAAGCAAGGGGACACCAGGGATATGTAGGAGAAGATGGCAGACACCGTCTGAATATTCTGGAAGTTCAGCGACTGATCCGTTTTATGCCGAAAGTTGTGATTGCAGTGGTGCCAGGATGGGCTGTTGGCGGAGGACACTCTTTACACGTAGTTTGTGATTTAACATTAGCGAGTGAAGAACATGCTATTTTCAAACAAACGGATGCCGATGTGACGAGTTTTGATGGCGGTTACGGTTCTGCCTATTTGGCAAAAATGGTTGGACAGAAAAAAGCCCGTGAGATTTTCTTTTTGGGAAGAAATTATTCTGCTCAGGAGGCTTTCGAAATGGGAATGGTAAACAAAGTTGTTCCTCACGCTGAGCTGGAAGATACGGCTTATGAATGGGCGCAGGAAATTTTAGCTAAATCACCAACGTCTATCAGAATGTTGAAATTCGCCATGAACCTTACTGACGACGGAATGGTAGGACAGCAGGTTTTCGCAGGGGAAGCTACACGTCTCGCTTACATGACGGAAGAAGCTCAGGAAGGAAGAAATGCATTCCTCGAAAAAAGAAAACCGGACTTCGGAGAAAATCAATGGATATCGTAAATGTTGACGGTTTATAGTTGTTAGTTGATGGATTTTTCGCTAACAACCATAAACAATCAACCATCAACTAAATATTATGACTGATTGGATAAAAGCTGCGAGGCTTAGAACATTACCGCTTTCTTTAAGTGGAATTATCATGGGCGCTTTCATTGCCAAATGGAGACTATATGGCGAAGGCGGAACATGGGACTGGAGAATTTTTGCATTGGCACTTTTAGTGACTTTGTTGTATCAGATCTTGTCGAATTATGCCAATGATTACGGAGACGGAGTAAAAGGAACTGATGCAAAAAGAGCAACAGAAGCTGAATCCAGAGCCGTCGCTTCCGGAAGAATTACGGCTAAACAGATGAAAAATGCGGTTATTATTTTTTCAATATTATCTTTTGTAGCTACCGTTGCACTTTTATATGTAGCTTTTATTCCGGATTATATGAATGAATTTTACATTTTCATAGGGTTGGGAGTAGCAAGTATTTTAGCGGCTATCGGATATACGGTTGGTAAAAAACCTTACGGATATATGGGATTGGGAGATGTTTTCGTCTTTGTTTTCTTCGGATTGGTTTCTGTTTGCGGGAGTTATTTCTTATTTACGAAATCTTTCAGCTGGGATATTTTATTACCGGGAACAGCAATCGGAATGATGAGCATGGCAGTTTTAAACCTAAACAACATGAGAGATATCGAAAGCGATAAATTATCCGGGAAAAACAGTTTTGCCTTAAGAATAGGGTTTAAAAATGCGATGATTTATGAGATGATTTTGTTAAATCTTCCATTGATTTTTATCCTCATGTTTTTGGGAGTAAATGGTTTTTTCCAAACTCAGAATTATTATGTGTTCATCGTTATGATTTTGATGCTTCCTTTGATGAAGATCAGAAGAAAAATAATGACCGTAAAAAATCCAAGAGAACTTGATCCATTCTTAAAACAAGTGGGAATTATGACTTTTATGATGGCGGTTCTTACTGCTTTAGGACTTAATTTTTTCCATTAAATAATGCTAAGCTTGTCGAAGCGTTTCTAATTTAATATTTAAAAATAATTAAAATGAAAATAAAATTTTTAGGACAAAACTGTTTTTTGTTTACCTATAAAGACAAAACGATTTTATCAGATCCATTTTACAACTATAAAAAAGCAGAATCAGGATTTGATATTTCTGCTCAGAAAATTGATTATATTTTACTGACTCATGCGCACGGAGATCATATTGCAGACGTTGAAGAAGTTTTGCATCATCATCCTGAAGCAACAATTATTGCCGTTCCTGAAATCTGCGGATATTTTAAAAATGCAAAAAATACAGACGATGTGAACTTAGGCGGATCGGCAAAAATCGATGATCTTAAAATTTCAATGGTTCCTGCGCACCATACGAGCTCATTTCCTGACGGAAGTTACGGAGGTGTTCCGGTAGGATATATTTTCAGACTTCCTGAAGGTAAAAACCTTTATATGGCAGGAGATACCGGCGTAATGGCAGATATGGAGTTATTTCCAAGATTATACGGAAATTTAGACCTTTCTATTCTTCCGATTGGAAGTCATTACACAATGTGTCCTAGAAAAGCGGCTTTCGCATCATCAGAATTATTAAAGACACCGAAAGTAATCGGTTGTCATTTTGATACATTTCCTGCAATTGAAATTAACCACGAAAGTGCATTAAAGCATTTTGCAGACAAAAATGTTGAACTTGTTTTACCAAAACTGGGAGAGGTGTTCGAATTTTAAATAGATGTTGAAAGGTAATTTGAAAATTAAAATAGAAATGTTGGAAAGTTTAGATATAAAAAAAGATAATCTTCAAATTACCTCTCTTCAACTTAAACCAATAAAAAATGGCAAGCTACCTAAATCACACCGCTACGACCGATTACCTTTGCTGCGTTCCCACCCTGGAGGATTCTCAGGAGCTGGTTGTTTAGGACTTGCCGTTGCAAAGATAGGAATATTTTATAAAATTAAAAGTGTTATCAAAGAAAATTATCTGAACAAAGCCTTTAACGATGCTAAATTGCTGAGATTAAGAGCAATAATTTTCAGAAATTTTCTAAAAAATTAGATATGACAAAAAGCCCTTCCACATTAGGAATTTTATTATTTGGAGCTACGATGATCGTTTTTTTCGTAGTGTATTACTTCTTTTCAGGAGTTGAATATTTTGATATTTCATTGAAAGCCAATGCTTTCGTTTTACCGATTATTTATGCTGGAGCAGCCTTTTGGTCTGTTAAAACATATTGGAGCAGTCATAAACAGGTAAGCTTTAAGGATGCGTTTAAAAGAGCTTTTGTTCCGATGTTTATCGGTGGCGTTTTATCGATTTTAAGTATTTATGCGTTCCTAAATTTTGTAGATACCGACGCGAAAAAACTGCTAAATTATCAATATGTAACAAGACAAAAATCTGAGCTGGATAAAGAATATACTTCTGCAAGAAAGATTTTAAAGCATCAGAAAGATATCGACGAACTCGATCAGAAGTATAAGGAAAGAATACAAAGTTTCACACCGGAGGCAGTTAAAGGAAAAGATATGCTTACCGCAAGTCATTTTTCAGGATATTTTGCGGCAATACTTATATTTTACGTAGTTTTGTCGTTGTTTTTCGGAGCGTTTTTCAGAACAAAAACAATCTATCAGGAAACAGAAAATCAAGAATAATTTTTTATCAGAATTAAATGAATTTATCTATAGTTATTCCGTTATTAAACGAAGAGGCTTCTTTGGAAGAGCTTTTTTCACGAATTGATAATGTGTGCAGATCCAACAGTTTATCTTACGAGATCTGGTTTGTGGATGACGGAAGTACAGACTTGTCATGGAGTATTATTGAAAACCTTAAAGTTCAGAATCCTCAGATCCACGGAATTAAATTTTCAAAAAATTACGGAAAATCCCAGGCACTTCATGCGGCTTTTGAAAGAACAAGTGGTGATGTTATTATTACCATGGATGCCGATCTTCAGGACTTTCCGGAAGAAATACCTGAATTATATTCCATGGTTGTGAATGAGAATTACGACATCGTTTCCGGATGGAAAAAGAAACGTTTTGATAACGTCATGACGAAAAATGTACCATCAAAACTCTTTAATGCAGCGGCAAGAAAAGTTTCAGGAGTTTACCTTCACGATTTCAACTGTGGCTTAAAAGCCTATAAAAAACAGGTGGTAAAAACCATCGACGTGTATGGAGATATGCACCGTTATATTCCGGTATTGGCTGCCAATGCGGGTTTCAGAAGAATCACGGAAAAAGAAGTTCAGCATCAGGCAAGACCTTACGGGGTTTCAAAATTCGGGACTGAAAGATTTATCCGAGGTTTTCTGGACTTGGTAACACTCTGGTTTGTAAGTCGTTTCGGCGGAAGGCCGATGCATTTTTTCGGAGCGGTGGGAACATTGATGTTTATTGTCGGGTTTCTTTCAGCGCTTTGGCTGGGAATTTCAAAATTAATTGATGTTGCCAGAGGAATTTACGGACATTTAATTACAGACAATCCGTGGTTTTTTATTGCTCTCACCATGATGCTTATGGGAACTTTGCTTTTCGTGGCAGGGTTTTTAGGCGAAATGATTATCAGAACCAATAGAGAACATAAGAATTATAATATTGACGAGGTAATTTAATATGGAAAATAATTTACCCAAAATTTATTCCAAGCAATCTATTTTAGGTTTTTCTATGTTTTTCTCAACACTTTTTGGTGGAGTTATGTTATACAAAAACTTAATAGAGACTAAGAAGAAAGCCGAAGCATATATTGTTTTAGGATTTTCTGTTGTATTGACAGTAATTCAGGTGGTTTTAGAAATGATGCTGGAAAATCCAAAAACTTCTTATGCGTATTTATGGGGTCTTGTAGGAGGTTATATTCTGGCATATTATTTTTTTCCAAAATATTTTCCAAATGAAGAACAGTATCATAAAAAGTCAATCTGGATTCCTCTTATTATCGGAATATTAATATCGGCAGTTTTTATTGCTTTGATTATTTATGGAGGATCAATAGAAAATGAATAAATGTGAAATATGTAGTTAAAATGAAAAATACATTCTATGCATTATTATTGCTTGCGGTAGTTTCCTGTGGAAAGGTTTCTCCGAAAGGAAATATTGAAAGAAAAGATGTGGATGTTTCAGAATTTGTAAACCTCGATCTGGAAGGAAAATTCCGTATGTTTTATGCAAGAGGAGCAAAAAATTTCGTTGAGATTGAAACGTATCCAAATGTAGCTGATAATCTTGATGTTGATGTAAAAGATAAAACATTAACGATTAAAGAAAAGCGCGGAACAAAAGGAGTTGATTTCTATAATATAACCATTTATTCAAAATATAATTTAGAAAAAGTTTCGATTTCCGATTCTGTAGAAATGAATATTTCAAGTGAAATTAAGACCGACAATTTTAGGCTTAATTTAAAAAATTATGCTACATTTATGGGTTCTGTAAATACGAGAAGGACAGAAGTTGAAATGCTAAACCGAAGCAGAGCGAATTTTTTAGGTCAGACTAAAAACGCATTTATAAAGATCTCTGATACAGCGAGTCTGATCGCTCCTTATTGGAAAATCGAAAATTTGAATATTGATTCTAAAAATGGGAATTATGCAGAAGTAAATGTGGCAGATTCGTTAAAAGGGCATATTCAGAACACGGCTAAATTTATTTATTATAATGATCCGATTCGTGCTTTTAAAATTGATAAAGACACAAGAGTGGAGAATAAAAAACTGGATTGATAGATAAGATAAGGCTGGAAGAGAGAAGCTGGAGGATGGAAGATTAAACACATAAATAATATGATGGAAAAAATAATAGCTGATGAGTTTTAAATTTGAAAAACTAACTATTTGGCAGAAATCTATGAATTTTGGGGAATATATTTTTAAATTATCTCAAAATTTTCCAAAAGATGAATCCTTTAATTTAACCTCACAAATTAGAAGGGCTTCTGATTCTGTTGCTCTTAATATTTCTGAAGGAAGTATTTTACAGTCAAGATTAGAGTTTAGAAAGTTTTTAGGATACTCCATCCGCTCTTTAGCTGAAGTTGTAAGCTGCTTATATAAAGCGAAAAATAGGAAATATATCTCAGAAGATGATTTTAATAAATTATATAATGAAAGCTATAATATAATGAACCAGATTATAGCATTTAGAAATCAGATAAAAGAATAATAATTAGCTGGGAGTTTGAAGCTGGAAGACTTCCTGCTTCCATCTTCAAACTTCCAGCCTAAACATACACGAAATACAAATATGACAACATTAGAAAAAGCAAAACTTTGGTTGCACGAATCGTTTGATGAAGAGACAAGAAATGCGGTACAATTATTAATTGAAGGCAATTCACCTGATCTTGAAGATTCTTTTTACAGAGAATTGGAATTCGGAACAGGAGGGATGAGAGGAATTATGGGAGTTGGAACCAATCGTTTAAATAAATACACGTTAGGTCAAGCAACACAGGGACTTGCAAATTATATGTTAAAGCAATTTTCCAACGAAGAGATTAAAGTGGCAATTGCTTACGATGTAAGAAATAACTCAAAAGAATTTGGAAAATTAGTTGCTGATGTACTGACAGCAAACGGAATTAAAGTGCTGCTTTTCAAAGATCACAGGCCAACTCCGGAACTGTCTTTTACCGTTAGAAACAGAAAATGCCACGGAGGAATTGTATTGACAGCTTCTCACAATCCACCGGAATATAACGGCTATAAAGTGTATTGGAACGACGGAGCGCAAATTGTTCCGCCACATGATGAAGCAATTATCAATGAAGTGTATTCTGTAAAATTTGAAGAAATCAAATTTAATGGAAATGACGATTTAATCGAATGGATCGGAGAGGAGCAGGATGATGTTTATATCGATGCATGTATCGAAAACTCTACGTATCAGAATGTTGGAAAAGAAAATTTAAATATTGTTTTCACTTCGATTCACGGAACAACATATACGACAGTTCCGAAAGCATTGAAAAAAGCAGGTTTTAAAAAGATAGATCTGGTGAAGGAACAAATGATCCCGAGTGGAAATTTTCCGACCGTTGATTCTCCAAATCCTGAAGAACCGGCAGCGCTGGAAATGGCAATGGATTTAGCAAAAATTACCAATGCTGATATCGTAATCGGAACAGATCCCGATGGCGACCGTCTTGGAATTGCCGTAAGAAATCTGGATGGAGAAATTCAATTGCTGAACGGAAATCAAACAAATACTATTCTTACCTATTATATCCTGAATGAATGGAGAAAACAGGATAGAATTACCGGAAAAGAATTCATCGGTTCTACGATTGTAACTTCTGATATTTTCTTTGATATTGCTCAGAAATTCGGTGTTGAATGCAAAGTTGGATTAACAGGATTCAAATGGATCGGAAAAATGATCCGCGATTTTGAAGGGAAAGAAAAATTTGTTTGCGGTGGTGAAGAAAGTTTCGGATTTATGACCGGAGATTTCGTTCGAGATAAAGATTCTTGCGGAAGCATTGTTTTAGCTTGTGAAATCGCAGCGTGGTGCAAAGCGAACGGAAGAACAATGTATCAATACCTTATTGAAATTTATCAGGAAACCGGAATGTATTATGAAGGCCTGGTGAATTTAGTAAGAAAAGGAAGAGACGGCGCGGAGGAAATTCAGAATATGATGAAAAATTTCCGTGAAAATCCGCCAAAAACATTGGCCGGTTCTCCTGTAGAAGAAGTGAAAGACTTTAAAGAACAAACGAATTTCATCATTTCAAAAAATGAAAAACAAGTAATGAACGACATTCCAAAATCGAATGTGCTGATTTACTATACTCAGGATGGAACAAAAGTTTGTGTAAGACCTTCAGGGACAGAACCAAAAATTAAATTTTATATCTCTGTAAAAGATTCAATTACTTCTGAAGCAGATTTCAGGGAAAAATTGAAATCTTTGGAAGAGAAAATTCAGGAAGTAAGAAAAGATTTACAACTCAGTTAAATGTAACAGTATATCAATTTAGCAATTTACCGATTATTGTTAAATTGATACATTGCCAGACTATTATACATTAAAATAAATTAAATAAAAATAAAGTGAAAGTTTCAAAATTAGCGGCGAACCTGATCGGTTCTGAAATTGTAAAAATTGGTAATGAAGTAAACGATTTAAAGGCAAAAGGAGCGGAGATTGCTAACCTTACGATTGGTGATCTTAATTCTAATATTTATCCGATTCCTGCCAAACTGAAGGAGGAAATTCAGAAAGCTTATCAGAATAATCTGACAAATTATCCGCCTGCTAACGGACTTTTATCTTTAAGAAAAGAAGTTTCCAAAGATTTAAAAACTAGATGGAACCTTGATTATTCCCCAAATGATATTTTAATTACGGCAGGTTCAAGACCTTTAATTTATGCCGTTTACAAAACCATCGTTGATGAAGGAGATAAAGTAGTTTACCCGATCCCTTCATGGAATAACAATCACTACGCATATCTTACTTCAGCGGATGCTGTAGAAGTAAAAACAACACCGGAAAATAATTTCCTTCCTACTGCAGACGATTTAAGACCACACCTGGAAGGCGCTGTCTTACTGGCGCTTTGTTCGCCATTAAACCCGACGGGAACGATGTTCACCAAAGAACAGCTTTCAGAAATCTGCGAATTGGTTTTAGCGGAAAATAAAAAAAGAGGTGAAGATGAAAAGCCTTTATACTTAATGTACGATCAGATTTATTCTAACCTTACTTTTGGAGCAAAACACGTAGATCCTGTGTCGCTTTTCCCTGAAATGAAGGAATACACCATTTATATTGAAGGTATTTCTAAATGTCTTGCGGCAACCGGAGTTCGTGTAGGCTGGGGATTTGGCCCTGCTCATATTATGGATAAAATGAAAGCTCTCTTAACACACGTTGGAGCATGGGCACCAAAACCTGAGCAGGAAGCCACTGCAAAATATTATGAAAATCCGGAAGAAGTAAACGCTTTCGTTGAAGATTTTAAAGGAAAATTGGAAGCAAGCTTAAAGGTTCTTCACTCCGGAATTCAGGATCTGAAAGGAAAAGGTCTTGCAGTTGATAGTATTGAGCCAATGGGAGCGCTATATCTAACCATTAAATTAGATTATATCGGAAAAACAAAACAGGACGGCTCTGTGATTGAAAATTCTTCTGATTTGGTATTTTATCTAATCAATGAAGCAGGAGTTGCGTTGGTTCCTTTCTCTGCTTTCGGAGAAGAGAAGTCTGAGCCATGGTTCAGGGCTTCTGTAGGAGGTTTGGCCATCGAAGAAATTTCTACAATGATGCCGAAGCTGGAAAATGCTTTGAACGATTTAAAATAATCTTTTATTTGTTATAAGTTATTAATTATGAGTTATGAGTGGCAGTATTGTTGGAAAAAAGAGCTTTGAATTTGCTGTAAATATTATTAAGTTTTATAAAATATTTATTGTCGATAAAAAGGAATATGTTTTATCCAAACAGTTATTACGCTCAGGAACATCCGTTGGTGCCAATATAAGAGAAGCTTTGAATGCTCAAAGCAAAATGGATTTTATTCATAAATTGTCTATTTCTCAGAAAGAATGTGACGAAACCATTTATTGGCTAGAGTTATTATATCAAACGGAGTATATCTCAAAAGTAGAATTTGAAACTTTACATTCTCAGGCTATAGAATTACTTAAAATAATTAGAAGTATAATTATTACTACTAAAAATAAGCTTCAAAAACCTTGATAAATAACTTGTAATTCATAATTAATAACTTATAACTAATTAAAAATGAAAATCATCGCAGTTATCCCCGCACGTTACGAAGCCAGCCGTTTTCCTGCTAAGCTCATGCAGATATTAGGAGAAAAAACTGTTATCACAACAACCTATCATAATGTGGTGGAAACGGGTTTATTTGATGAAGTATTTGTGGCTACCGATTCGGAAATTATCTTTGATGAAATTACGAAAAATGGAGGAAAAGCGGTTATGACTGGTCAACACGAAACAGGAAGTGACCGGATTGCAGAAGCCGTACAAAATATCGACTGTGATATTGTGATTAATGTTCAGGGAGATGAACCATTTCTGAAATTGGAGCCTTTACAACAATTGATTGAAGTTTTTCATCATGATGAAAACCAGGAAATTTCTTTGGCTTCATTAAAAATAAAACTTCAGGAAAAGGAAGAAATTGAAAATCCGAATAATGTAAAAGTAATTACCGATAATAATGGTTTTGCTCTGTATTTCAGCCGTTCTGTGATTCCTTTTCACCGTGAGATCTCCTATAATGTTGAATATTTTAAACATATCGGCGTTTATGCTTTCAGAAAACATGCTTTGATCCAGTTTTCAAAATTAGAAATGAAACCTTTGGAAATTTCAGAAAAAATAGAATGTATCCGTTATCTTGAATATGGCATGAAGATCAAGATGATAGAAACTAATTTTGTCGGCGTGGGAATTGATACACCGGAAGATCTGGAAAAAGCAAGAAAGTTAATTTGAAAATGTGATGTCATTTCGTATTTTCAAATTGCTTCATTTTAAAATTTTCAAATTAAAAAAAGCTTATATTTGACTTTATAAATAAAATTAATGAAGAAGTTACTTTTAGTATTCATCCTGGTATTTTCACAGTCAATTTTTGCGCAGACAGCGAAAGAAATTATTGATAAAAACATTGAATTGTCTGGAGGATTAACCAACTGGAAACTTTTAAATTCTGTTTTGCTTCAGGGAAAAGTGATTTTAGGAATCAAAGATGAATATCCGATAAAAATTTATCAGCAACGTCCAAACCTTACAAAAACAGTCATTACAATCGGAGGAAAAGAGACTGCCATTGAAGGATATGACGGAACTAAAGGCTATGCCATGAACTATGCCACTAATAAAGTTCAGGAATATCCCGATTATGCCCCGGAAAGTTTTGATAATGATTTTATCGATTGGGAAAGCAAAGGTTTTGAAGCCAAATATCTCGGAAAAGAAAAAATCGGAAATATTTACTGTCATAAAGTAGAGTTAACGAAAAATGTAAATAAGAACATCTATTATTTCGATACAAAGGATTATATGCTTTTGAAAGAAGTTAAAAAAGATGAAACTTTATTATATTCAGATTACAAAAAGGTAGGAAATTTGTTTATGCCTTTCAGAATTGAATCATCAAGCGCGAAAAAAGACGGAGACTATGTTATGCTTATCAATAGAGTTGATATCAATAAAGTGTTTCCGGCTAACACATTTAAGTTTAAATAAAATTTAGTTATGAAAAAAATATTTTTATTGCTCCTTTCTTTCGTTGCATTCTTCAATAGTTGTGCTCAGAAAAAAAGTGATGCTTCTAAAGCCAAAACCAAAGAACTTATGGGAAAATCAATCTACGATTTTAAAGTTGATGCCTTGGAAGAAGGTAAGCAGATCAACTTTGCCGATTTTAAAGGAAAAAAAATCCTTATTGTCAATACGGCTTCGGAATGCGGATTTACTCCGCAATATGCTGATCTTGAAAAAGTTGCACAAGAGTATAAAGATAAATTGGTCGTTGTGGGATTTCCTGCCAACAATTTCGGAGGACAGGAACCGGGAACCAATAAAGAAATCGGTGCTTTCTGCCAGAAAAACTATGGCGTAACTTTTCCAATGGCAGCTAAAGTTTCTGTAAAAGGAGATGACACGGCTCCGATCTTTAAGTATTTAACTGAAAAAGATTTAAACGGAGTAAAAAATACTACGATCCTTTGGAATTTCACCAAATTCTTGATCGATGAAAATGGGAAACTAATTGATTCTTTTGTAAGTACTACTAAGCCTACAGACGAGGCGATTACAAAGTATCTGAAATAAAATATCATTAAAATAACAATATAACAGTGTAACAATTTACCAATTCAATTCGGAATTATTAAATTGTTATACTGTTTCATTTTTTTACGTTTTTCCATTATTGAGCTATTTTTTCCGAAAAACAAAAAATATTTCCCAGTTTTATACTGGAATATCCATTACTTTTAATTTTCGAAGACTTAATCATAGCTTTTGCTAAAACATCTGTTGGTAATGGTTTCTGACTTTCAAGAAGTCCAAGCTTATTGGCAAACTTTATAATCCGGCTTCCCAGAACTTCACCTGTTCTGTCGGAATCTTTTCTTTCCAACATTCCCGGTTTGAAAATAGTAATTTTCTCAAAGTGTAATTTTTTAACGACTTCTTCCAATTCTCCTTTCATTTTAGAATAGAAAATTTTTGATTTCGGATTGGCTCCATACGCTGAAACGAGAATATAATCTCCCACGTTGTTTTCTTTCGCTGCTTTGGCAAATTCGTATTGATAATCGAAATCAACCTTTCTCTGAGCTTCTTTGCTTCCTGCGGCTTTTAACGTTGTTCCCAGACATGAAAAAGCAACATCACCTTTTACTTTGCTTTTCCACTCTTCAGGGTTTTCAAAGTTTACAACATGTACTTTCAGCTTTTCATTTTGAATATCAACAGGTTTTCGTACAAAAATATTGACTTCTTCAAAATCTTTATCCTGTAGCAGCTGGTTGACTAAATCTTTTCCAGTAGCGCCCGTAGCACCGATGACTAAAGCTTTCATAATAATCTGGTTTGCGAAGTTGTTGTTTGCTTCTTAAATTTACTAAATTTGGAGCAATAAAAGATAAAAGATAAAAGAAAAGATAAAAGAAAAGATAAAAGATAAAAGATAATTTTAAATAAGCATCATTTATCAATCATCATTAATCATTAATAAAAAATTGCTCATTACCAATTACTTATTACTCATAAACAATGGATGCCAACGAAATTTTAGATTATTGTCTTGCTAAGAAAGGAGTGACAGAAAGTTTTCCTTTTGATAATGAAACCCTTGTTCTGAAAGTAGGAACCAAGATGTTTTTATTAATGGCGCTGGAAAAGCAGCCGTTGGGAATTAATGTAAAGACCGATCCGGAATGGAGTGCAGAGCTTCGTGAAAAGTATCCTCAGATTACTGGTGCTTATCATATGAACAAAATACATTGGAATTCTGTTTTGGTCGATGGACTAAAAAAAGATTTGATTTTAAAAATGATCGATCAGTCGTATGATTTGGTATTTAGTTCTTTGACAAGAAAGGGAAAAGAAGAGATTCTTAATTCTTAAAAATTAAACTCCTCGGTCAATCTTTTGTCTTCGTCTAATTTTTCAATCAGCTTTTCAAGTCCTTCAAACTTAATTTCATCGTGGAGAAAATCTCTGAATTTCACAGTGATTTGTTCTTCGTAGATATCCCCTTCAAAATCAATAATGTAGACTTCAACTGTTAATTTTTCTCCGTTTACGGTAGGGTTGGTTCCGATGCTCAGCATCCCTTTGTACTGTTGATTTTTAATGAAAACCTCGACAATATAAGCCCCTTTTTTAGGCAAAAGTTTTATAGAATCTGTTTCGATATTGGCGGTGGGATATCCGATTGTTCTTCCGATTTTCTTGCCGTGGACTACGGTTCCTGAAACAGAGTAGGAGTAACCCAGCATTTCATTGGCTTCTTTAATATTTCCTGCCAAAAGAGCATTGCGGACTTTGGTAGAGCTGATGTTATTTTCATGAATATTAATAGCCTCCATTTGTTCTACCTCAAAATCTAGTTCTTGAGAAAGTTTTTGAAGTAACTCAAAATTTCCGCTTTTATTTTTTCCGAAAGAATGATCGTAACCGATAATTAAATATTTTACATGTAATTTTTCAATCAAAATCTGACGAACAAATTCTTCTCCGGTTAAATTCCTGAACTCTTCATCAAATTCTTTTAAAAATAAAGTATCAATACTATATTTTTCCATTAAATACTTCTTTTCTTCTAAAGTATTCAGGAGTTTAAGGTCTTCATTCGGGTTGAAAATAAATCTCGGATGCGGCCAGAAAGTAAGGATAGCAGTCTCCAAATTGTTCTCTGAACCCACTTTTATTAATTCATCTATAATACTTTTATGACCAAGATGTACCCCGTCGAACATTCCTAAAGATAATGCTAAAGGCTTTTGAGAAGTATAATCGCTAAAATTCCTGAAAACTTTCAAACCGGAAAAATTTTGACTGCAAATATAAGCAAACTAATGTAACATATAACAATATACTAATTTAACAATATAAACCAAACTCTTTCTTTCATTAGTGATTTAATTGATAAACTGTTACGTTGATATATTGCTGCATTGAATAAAAGTATGATAAAAATCTGTTTTTTACCAATTGCAGGTTAAGCAAGAATCATTATATTTGCACCAAGAAAAAATTTAGCAATGGCAAACCAAATTAAAGGTAAAATTTCTCAAATTATTGGTCCGGTAATCGACGTTGTCTTTACTGATGTGGAAGCAATTCCAAGCATTTATGACGCGTTAGAAATTACAAAAGATAACGGTGAAAAAGTAGTTTTAGAGGTAGAACAACATATTGGAGAAGATACAGTAAGATGTATCGCAATGGACGCTACTGACGGTCTTAAAAGAGGACAGGATGTAATCGGATACGGAAATCCTATTACAATGCCTATCGGAGAGGCTGTAAACGGAAGACTTTTTAACGTTGTTGGTGATGCTATCGACGGGCTTCAGAATATTTCTAAGGAGGGAGGTCTTCCTATCCACAGAGAAGCTCCAAAATTTGATCAACTTTCAACTTCTGCTGAAGTTTTATTTACAGGTATTAAAGTAATCGACCTTATCGAGCCTTATGCAAAAGGAGGTAAAATCGGTTTGTTTGGTGGTGCTGGTGTAGGTAAAACGGTATTGATTCAGGAGTTGATTAATAATATTGCAAAAGGACACGGAGGTCTTTCTGTTTTCGCCGGAGTAGGTGAAAGAACGAGAGAAGGAAATGATCTTTTGAGAGAGATGTTGGAATCTGGAATCATCAAGTATGGTGAAGATTTCATGCACTCTATGGAAAACGGAGGTTGGGATCTTTCTAAAGTGGATATGGAAGCTATGAAAGATTCTAAAGCTGCATTCGTTTTCGGACAGATGAACGAGCCACCTGGTGCAAGAGCGAGAGTAGCACTTTCTGGTCTTACATTAGCTGAATATTATAGAGATGGTGGTGAAAGCGGACAAGGTAGAGACGTACTTTTCTTCGTAGACAATATCTTCCGTTTTACACAGGCAGGTTCTGAGGTATCTGCACTTCTTGGTCGTATGCCATCTGCGGTAGGTTATCAACCAACGCTTGCTTCTGAAATGGGTGCGATGCAGGAAAGAATTACTTCTACTAAAAACGGTTCAATTACTTCAGTACAGGCGGTTTACGTACCTGCGGATGACTTAACTGACCCGGCTCCGGCAACTACATTTGCCCACTTGGATGCAACAACGGTACTAGATAGAAAAATTGCTTCTTTAGGTATTTATCCTGCGGTGGATCCATTGGCTTCTACTTCAAGAATCCTTGCTCCTGAAGTAATAGGTGAGGAACATTACAACTGTGCTCAGAGAGTAAAAGAAATTCTTCAGAGATATAAAGCACTTCAGGATATCATCGCGATCTTGGGTATGGAAGAACTTTCTGAAGAAGATAAATCAGTAGTTTACCGTGCAAGAAAAGTTCAGAGATTCTTATCTCAGCCTTTCCACGTAGCAGAACAGTTTACAGGTATTCCTGGATCTTTAGTGGATATTAAAGATACGATCAAAGGATTCAACATGATTATCGATGGTGAACTGGATCATTTACCGGAAGCTGCTTTCAACCTGAAAGGTACTATCGAAGAAGCGATCGAAGCCGGACAAAAAATGTTAGCTGATAACGCTTAATTAGACATAAGATTTTTAGATGTGAGATGAGAGACATTTAATGTTTGTCAAAATCTTTTAATCTTCAATCTTTTAATCTTTTAATCTAAATTAAAATGAATATAAAAATTTTAACACCAGAATACGTAGTTTTTGAAGGAGAAGTAGACTCAGTATTATTGCCTGGAAAAAATGGTGAATTCCACATCATGAAAAATCACGCAGGAGTTGTTTCTTCTCTGAACGGTGGTAAGGTAAAATTGTATACCAAATCTGTTGATGAAGCGTATGCAAAATATTTTACCAAAGAAAATGAGAAAGATTCTGTTTTTTCTTATCCTATCAAAAGCGGTGTTGTAGAATTTAATCATAATAAAGGAATCATCCTTTGTGAATAATTAAATGAAAAGCTAAATATATTTTCAAGAAAGTGTAACTTTGGTTACACTTTTTTTATGTTATGTAAAACCTGGTTTTATGAAGAAGAATTTAATTATAGTGTTTACAATTTTAGGATTTTTCCTTCATGCTCAAACGGTCAAAATCAAAAGAGGAATTGTAACTTTGGAGGGAGTACACGTTGCCAAAGTTTCAAATAAATCTAATGTCTATACTTTCATGGATCTTAAAGAGACTCCAATCTATACTATAGAATTTGTAGATAAAAGTATAGTAGATTCTGTAAGAGATAGTTATATCAAATTAAACAGAATTTATAATAAAGATAAAACTCTTGAATTGGACTATACCTCACCATCGGCATTTTCAGGTGAAGAGAAATCTGCAGCTTATACTTGTGTAAAAAGCTTAAAGATTATTGATGAAAGAGGAATCAATATCAAAAATTTAGATGAGCTTTTCAAAAATTCTCCTAAAAGGAAACTGGATACCAAAACAAAAGATGCTTATACCATAAGAAGTAAAATAGATAGGCTAAATATCACAGTTAACAATGTGGGAGAAATTTTAAGTAACGGAAAACCAGTAGGTTATTTTACGAATTTGCCTGCAAGTTTTGGGTCTGAAGATACTATTACCGATAAAACTTTTGTAGATATAGAAATTTACGATGCCAACAGTAAATATATAGGTAGATATATCACCACCACAAAACAAATAAAAACCGCTGGTGGAAAAATTTTCACTTTATATAGGGAAATGTCAGGACGGGCATCTATTCTAAAGTTTCCAACTTACAAAGCTATTGCGGAGAGGATGGCTATTCTGGATCCTAATTTTATTAAATTTCAGGAAAAAGTAATTGTGGGTGAAGTCACTAAGGATGGAGTGCAGAAATAAAGCTATTTTTAATTTACATAAAGAAAACTCTTGAAGCTATTTCAGGAGTTTCTTTTTTATAGCTCAAATCCTTTCATCAAATGGATAAATTTACAAACTCAAAATCACACCATTTTCTTTCAATTGCTGTATCGGTTTTGAAAACCAAAACAATTCAAAGTCTTCAAATTTTTCTTCGAAATTGGTCTTAAGTAATTGAAGAGTAGGTTTTTTCGGATTTTGAACAGGATATTCATTAAACATTTTCAATAACCATTCTGCATATGAAGGTTCAAGATCAATGCTTATAATATTGGTTTTTAAGTGTATTGTAATTCTCTTATACGGGTATTCGTATTTCTTTTTTGTTTTTACGCGATTCTCAGCGATTACGTTTTTGGCTAAAAAAATAATTTTTGAATTTCCTTTGAATGCAAAATCATTGTTTTCAAGCAAAGCATCATAAATATAATCAGGGTGAATGGTTGTTCTTGGAATTTTAAAATCAAACCACTCCTGAAGGGGAAGTTCAAAATTGATTCCGTGCATATAATTAAATAAAGATTTTTTTAAACCAAAACTAAATTTTCCATGATCGATTCCTGTGCGGTCTGTAAAATCAACATCGTTGTTGGCAAAAAGAATTTCCTGTTTTATTGGTGTAACTCCGAATTCTTCAGGATTTAATCCGACAGGCGAATGAGCAGTCATGGCAAACTGATGCCAAAATCCACTTTGTAAAATTCCCATTTCGAATAGTTGGCGAACCATTTCTAGGGAGTCTACAGTTTCCTGAACAGTTTGTGTCGGGTAGCCATACATCAGATAAGCATGAATCATGATCCCGGCTTCAGTGAAATTTCTGGTTACCTTCGCAACTTGTTCGACAGAAATTCCTTTGTCAATCAATTTCAGCAAACGGTCACTCGCCACTTCAAGTCCTCCTGAAACCGCAACACATCCGGAAAGTTTTAACAGGAAACATAAATCTCGGGTGAAGCTTTTCTCAAAACGGATATTCGTCCACCATGTTACGACAAGATTTCTTCGCAAAATTTCCAAAGCAATTTCTCGCATTAAAGCGGGTGGGGCAGCTTCATCCACAAAATGAAATCCTGTTTCTCCGGTTGTACGGATCAATTCTTCCATTCGGTCAACTAAAATTTTTGCTGAAATAGGCTCGTAGATTTTTATGTAATCTAAAGAAATGTCACAGAAAGTACATTTTCCCCAGTAACATCCATGAGCCATCGTCAGTTTGTTCCATCTTCCGTCACTCCACAAACTGTGCATCGGATTGGCAATCTCAATAACGGAAATGTATTTATCTAATTGTAAATCAGAATAATCGGGAGTTCCGATTTCTGACTGTTTATAATCATTTCTTGCGGAATTATTTTTATAAGTAACCGTGTCGTTTTCGATCAAAAAAGTTCTTTTGACTTCGACAGGCTCAGTCTCCTTGGAAATTATATTTTGATAGAGCAGTTCGATCGGAAGTTCTCCGTCATCCAAAGTAATAAAATCAAAAAATTCAAAAACTCTTTTATCTTTTACTTCCCGCAATTCGGTATTTGGAAATCCGCCACCCATTGCAGTTTTGATCTGAGGAAAATTTTCTTTGATTAATTTTGCGCACCTAAATGCTGAATAAAGATTTCCGGGGAAAGGAACCGAAAAACAAACTAGTTTAGGTTGTATCAATTCTAATTTTTCATGAAGGATTTTTAAAGTAAAATAATCAATAAATGTCTGATCTCCAGACAATTTTGAATATAATTCATCAAATGAATTAGCACTTTTGCCTAAACGTTCGGCATATCTGCTGAAGCCGAAATCTGAATCAATATTTTCAATAATATAATCTGATAAATCTTCTAAATACAAGGTTGCCAAATGTTTAGCTTTATCTTGTAATCCCATATTTCCGAAAGCAAATTCCATATCATCAAGCTGGTTAAATCTTGAAGCTTCCGGAAGGAAATTCATTGAACAGATTTGTCTTGCCAGTGTAGGTGTCTTACCCTGCAAAAAAGAAATAACCTGATCAATCGTTTTTATATATTCATCTCTTAATGTATAAATCCGTTGTGAATTTTCTGAAACATTTTGAATATCAATCTGTTTATCAAAAATACTCTGAAGTCCGGTTCTGGAAAATAACTCTAAGATTACTTCAATTCCCAAATCTACCTGATAGCTTGAAATATTTTTTGTATTTAAAAATCCTTTAATATAGGCTGTGGCGGGATATGGAGTATTAAGCTGCGTAAAAGGCGGAGTGATAAGAAGAAGATCTTTCAATAGAAAATTTTTGCAAAGTTATATAATCTTTATGACTTGAAGAATTCTGAAATCGAGGTTTTCTTTATATTATTTCAAAAAAAACCACTGATAATTCAGTGGTTTTAAATATTGTATTTATTAAATTTCTTTAAAGCTTAAACCCTGTTCAGCTAATAATTTTTGTTCCTGATCTTTATAATATCCACCAACGAGTTTATCATGAATAGCTTCAAAAGCAGCAAGTGTTTCATTAATTTCAGAGTCAGTGTGCGATGCTGTCGGAATTAATCTTAGTAGAATCATTCCTTTAGGTATTACAGGATAAACCACTACAGATGTGAAGATTCCATAGTTTTCTCTCAAGTCTTTCACTAAGAGTGTTGCTTCTACCGGAGTTCCCTGCATCATCACCGGAGTAACACAAGTGTTGGTATCACCGATATTGAATCCTCTTTCTTTCAAACCGTTTTGGAGTTTGTTTGTATTTTCCCAAAGTTTAGCTTTGATTTCAGGTCTGGTTCTCAATAATTCCAATCTTTTTAATCCTCCGATTACCATTGGCATAGTTAGAGATTTTGCAAAAATCTGAGATCTCAAGTTAAATTTCAGGTATCTGATAATTTCTTTATCACCGGCAATGAATGCTCCGAATCCCGCCATTGATTTTGCAAAAGTAGAGAAATAAACATCAATCTGATCTTGGCAGCCTTGCTCCTCACCAGCTCCGGCTCCTGTTTTTCCAAGAGTTCCAAACCCGTGTGCATCATCTACCAGAAGTCTGAATTTATATTTTGATTTTAATTCACAGATTTCTTTTAACTTTCCTTGTTGTCCTCTCATCCCAAAAACTCCTTCTGTAATCACAAGAATACCTCCTCCGGTTTCTTCAGCTACTTTCGTTGCTCTTTCTAGATTCTTTTCAAGGCTTGCGATATCATTGTGTCTATAGGTAAATCTTTTTCCTGAGTGAAGTCTTACTCCGTCAACGATACAAGCATGAGAATCAACGTCATAAACGATAACATCATTTCTTCCTACCAATGCATCGATGGTAGAAACCATTCCCTGGTAACCAAAATTTAATAAATATGCGGATTCTTTTTGTACAAAATCTGCCAGTTCTCTTTCTAATTGAAGATGCTGCTGGGTCTCCCCGGACATTGCTCTTGCACCCATCGGATAGAACATTCCGAATTCTGCAGCTGCTTTTGCGTCAGCTTCCAACACTTCCGGATGGTTACACATTCCCAGATAATCATTAGCACTCCAGAAAATAACTTCTCTTCCCTGAAACTGCATTCTGGGTCCGATTGGTCCTTCTAATCTTGGGAAAATAAAATACCCTTCACCATAATCTGCAAATTGTCCAAGAGGTCCTGGATTTTGTTTTATTCTGTCAAAAATATCCAACATTTTATTACTATTTTTAATTAAAAAAGCCTTTTATAATTACAAAAGGCTTGATTTGTATAAATTGTTTGTCTTTATTTTATGAATTCTGTTTTGAAAACTTCATCGTAATTGTGAACACAATTGTTGATGAATCCCTGTTCTTCCATCCATTTATCACTATAAACTTTTGTAATATATCGTGATCCGTGATCCGGATAAATAAGTACAACTAAGTCATTTTCATTAAATTGATGAGATTGTGCGTACTGAATTAAAGCTTGAGTAACCGCTCCGGTTGTATAGCCTCCCATGATTGCTTCTTTTAAAGCAATTTCACGCGTTCTATAGGCCGACATTTCATCATTAACTCTTACAAATTCATCCACTTTATCAAAAAGTAGAGCAGAAGGGATAAGATTTTTTCCCATTCCTTCAATCTGGTAAGGATGAACATCTTCTTTATGAATTTCTCCTGTTTCGTGGTAACTTTTAAGAATAGATCCGTCTGCATCTACACCTATAATTTTAATATCAGGTTTTTTTTCTTTTAAGAATTTTGCGGAACCTGATAATGTTCCACCAGTTCCTGTACACGCAAAAAGATGCGTAATTTTACCTTGTGTCTGTTCCCAGATTTCAGGACCTGTGGTCTGATAATGGGCATCAACATTCAATTCGTTGAAATATTGATTGATGTATATAGAATTGGGTGTTTCTAAGGCAATTCTTTTCGCTACTTCATAATATGATCTTGGGTCATTCGCAGGTACATTCGCAGGGCAAATATAAACTGTAGCACCAAGAGCTTTAAGATAAGCGATTTTCTCTGGCTTTGTCTTATCACTTACTGCAAGGATACATTTATATCCTTTAATGATACAAACCATCGCGATCGAAAATCCTGTGTTTCCGGAAGTAGTTTCTACAACTACAGAGTCTTCTCTTAATAAACCTTTTTTCTCAGCGTTTTCTATAATGTGAAGTGCGATTCTGTCTTTAGTGGAATGTCCAGGATTATATGATTCTAACTTGGCATAAACGGTTGCAGGAATATCTTTCGTCACAGTGTTAAGCTTCACCATAGGAGTATTTCCTATTAGGCCAAGTATATTATCGTAAACATTACTCATTATTTGTTATTTTTCAATAAAAATCTGTCGGCAAAAATACAAAAAAATAAATTTATTTCTAAACTTTTGTTTGGTTTTCTAACCTCTAAAATAGATAAAATTTTTTTTTCTATCATTATCCAAAGATGAAAGTTTTCAAAAAGTAAGCCAAAACCTTTAAATTTTGTTAAAAACAGCCTCAAATCATATAAAAGCCTTATTTTCGCGTAATTGATTTAATACTATGAAAAATTGGGCTTTCAGGCAATGGAACACCGTTCTCGGATGGGTTATTTTCGCCATTACATTTATTACGTACTTGTCCACCATAGAACCGAATTTCAGTTTTTGGGATTGTGGCGAGTATATTTCTTCTGCAGTAAAACTTGAAGTAACGCACGCTCCTGGAGCGGCTTTATTCCAGATTGTGGGTGCTGTGGCAGCCATTTTTGCTTTAGGAAAAGGCGAAAATTATTCTATCGTGATCAACGCGATGTCCGCATTGTTTAGTGCGTTTACGATCTTATTTTTGTTTTGGACGATTACGCATTTCGTAAGAAGACTTTTAAACAAAGATTTTGATGAAATTACAAAACATCAGGAAATTTCTATTCTTTTTGCAGGAATTGTGGGTGCTTTATGTTTCACTTTCTCAGATACATTCTGGTTTTCTGCAGTTGAAGGGGAGGTGTATTCCATGGCATCTATGTTTATCGCACTCTTAGTCTGGTTGATTACGAAATGGGAAAATGAGTATTTGGCAGTGGATAATGAAAGATGGATCATCTTAATTTTCTTTATTTTAGGACTTTCTGTAGGTGTTCACATGATGTGTATGCTGGCGATTCCTGCGGTTTGCCTTGTATATTATGCAAGAAAATATACATTCACCTGGAAAAATTTTATATGGGCAAACGTGATTACTTTAGTTATTCTGGCAGTCGTTTTTAAAGGGATTTTTCCATTTATCATGACGATGTTCGGAAAGCTTGAAATTTTCTTTGTGAACGGATTAGGACTTCCGTTTCATTCAGGGACAATTGCCGCATTTATCATAATGATTGCCATCTGCTATTTCCTAATTTCCTATACCAGAAAAATGAAGAGAAATGTGTATCAGACGATTGCTTTATCAGTTGTTTTTATGATGATCGGGTTCTCTTGCTGGATGGTGATTCCTATCAGAGCAAACGCAAATCCGCCAATGAACCTTAATGATCCGGACAACGCAATCGGAATGTTGGATTATTATAACAGAGAACAATATGGTGACTGGCCGACAATTTATGGTCAGAATTACACAGCTTATCTTGATGCTAACGGAATTGAGAAAAATGAAGATGGAAGTTTTAAGACTGAAAAAACCGGTGAAATCTATGAAAAAGACGAAAAAACCGGTACTTACAGAAAGACAGGTGACCGTTTCAATTATGTATTCAATAAAGCGCACGTAGGCTTCATGCCGAGAATGTTTAATGAGGATAAGGATGTGATGTCCAATTATATTTCCATGTATGGTGCGCCTGATTTTACCTTTAACTATTCAAATGAAGATGTTGCGGACAGTCCTGAAGCTAAGCAGATCTTTGATGAACTAAGAAAAAAATATGAGAATGGTACGATTACCGCTTCAGATTATTTAAAAGTACGACCTTACAATCTTCTGAATGTTCAGAGACCTTCTTTGGGACAGAATTTAGATTATTTCATCACTTTCCAGAACGGATATTATTTTGTAAGATACCTGATGTGGAACTTTGTAGGCCGACAGAATGATCTTGAAGGAAATATGGAAAGTACGAGAGGAAACTGGATTTCAGGGATTCCTTTCATTGATAATGCACTTTGGGGAAATCAGGATAAGATGCCGGCTAAGTTTAAAAATGAAAGTACGGTAAAGTTCTTCTTTTTACCTTTGATTTTAGGACTTATTGGATTCTTTTTCCAGTTAAATAAAGATTTTGGACGATTCTACGCTATGCTTTCGATTTTTGTATTGATGAGCGTTGGAATTATTTTCTATACAGGGGTAAAACCTTTTGAGCCAAGGGAAAGAGATTATGCAATGGTGGGTTCATTCTATGTTTTTGCGATATGGATCGGTCTGGGAGCAGGCGCTATTCTCTGGTTCTTACAATCTAAAATTAAATCAAACGTAGCAAATATTGTTGCAGGAGTGGTTTTATTGGGAGTACCTTTCATGATGGGATTCCAAAACTATAATGTACATAACAGACACGACCGATATACAGCTTACGATTACGGATATTCTGTATTAAAATCATTGCCTAAGAACGATATTTTATTTGTATATGGTGATAATGATACTTATCCGGTTTGGGCTATTCAGGAGACTGAACAATTGAGAGATGATGTAAAAGTGGTTAATTTTACTTTAGCATCTACTCCGTGGAATATCGATCAGATTAAAAGAAGAACTTATAATGCGGCACCGGTTCCGGGAGTATTAACGCATGATGACTACAGAGACGGGGTAAACGATCAGATCTATATGATGAAAAAGGCAGACTGGGAAGGCCTTTTCTCTATGCTGAAAGAACAGGGTGCACCTGAAACGGAATTTGCGGAATTCAGAAAATATCTTACTCAGGATTCAATGACAATGAAACAGGCAATAAGTTTCCTTAAATATTCATCTCCTGCGAAAAATGAGCTTCTCAAAATGTATTTCGGTGAAGAAAAATATGAGAAATACAATATTCTTCCGGTAAATAAATTCATTTTGCCTGTGAATAAAGAAAATGCAGTAAAATCAGGAATCATTAACGCGGCTGATCTTCCGAATGCCGTAAATCAGATTATGATTACTTACAAGGCAAATACATTGTATAAGAACAATTTAATTATGCTTGACATCCTGGCAAACTTTGATTGGAAAAAGCCAATCAGCTTTTCTTCAGGAGGAATTTATGACAGTGAAAATATTTTCTATCTTGATGAATATCTTCAGTTTGACGGATTCAGCTATCGACTGATTCCAATCCACACACCACAGACACCTGACGGTGAAATGGGAAGAGTAGATCCTAATTCTCTATATAATGTGGTTAAAAATTTCAGATGGGGTAACTTTAAAAACCTGAATAATCATTTTGACGAAACGGCAACTTCAAACATTATGAGCTACAGAGCTTCAGCAAGCAGAGCAGCAGCAGCTTTAGCAACAATGGGACAAAAAGGAAAAGCATTGGAACTTCTTGATCTTGCATCCAAAGAAATTCCTGCAGAAAAATACAATGATCCTCGTTCATTAAGTTCAATGGTTTACGGATACATCGTATCAGGACAGGAAGCTAAAGGATTAAAGCTTGCAGACGTTCTGAAAAAAGGAATCTTTGATGAGTACGATTATTATATGAGCCTAAGCAAATCAGATCAAAGCTATCTGAGAAGACAGATCAGAACAAAACCAATGGAATATTCCTTAGTAGTTTCAGCTGTCACAGATGGTTATACAACAATCGGAAGGAAAGACAAAGCTTATGATTACCTTGTTAAATCCATTGAGCCAATCGATAAGAAATTCAATACATTCATTGAAAATCTAAAAGAAATGGGCAAGGAAAAAGCAATGAATGAATCTGAGCAGGTACAGAAGATCACGCCTTTCTACCAATATTTATTTGATGTGATGGAACCTTTTGATTCTACTTACTCTAAAGAAAAAGAGGCACAGATTACCAATTCGATTATTAAAGCAACGCAATAATAACAAAACTTAAAACGGAACTTCGGTTCCGTTTTTTTTATGTTGGGATTGAAAAGTTTAAATTATATTTGCTAATTCAAAGAAGCACAATGGCAGAAATAAATAATCAAAAGATCCCGATTTATGCTGTATTAGGTACAGTCATCTTTAAACTGTTATTTTTACTCACTCATTACATTCAGGAAGATGCATTCATT
Organism: Chryseobacterium taeanense; assembly: GCF_900099685.1. GTDB lineage: Bacteria > Bacteroidota > Bacteroidia > Flavobacteriales > Weeksellaceae > Chryseobacterium > Chryseobacterium taeanense. Next base: position 121,596 of record NZ_FNDW01000011.1, read on the forward strand.
ACTTGGAGAGTGGCACAGAATCTCCTTGATTACGGAGTGATCGGATTCAATGGAACTACAAAAATTTCTGCATCCACAACGCATCTTTATGTTTTTCTGTCCTATGTTTTTAATTTGATTTTCGGAAAAGAAAATTTTATAGAGCCGCTTCTCATTTTCAATTCAATCCTTTTTACAATCGGAAGTCTTTTTCTTTCGCATCTGCTGTTGAAGAATGTCTGGCATAAAGCAATTTTCATTTTTTTAACCGGAATTTTACCACCTGCTATAAAAATTTCTATCCTGGGAATGGAGTACGGACTTCTTTTCTTTCTGGAAATGACACTGTTATATTATGGCTTTTATAAAGGTAAAAAATGGGCGTTGGTTATTTTACCGATTTTAATTTTATTCACAAGAATTGATACGGTAATCTTCTTGGGAGCAGTTTTTATAATCGATATTTTATGGAACAAAAAAGTCAGATGGCTGTATATTTTAGGAGGAATTTTGGGAATTACATCTGTTTTGGCTTTCAATGAACTGTACTTTGGTGAGTTGGTTAATAATACCATTATAGCTAAAAAAATTGCTTACGACAATCATTTTACATTTCAGCAGAATCTGGAATATTTTGCACAGAATTTCGGGAATTTCTGGGGAATGCTTAAACTTCCGGGAGACTTTAATCCACTAACTGTTTTTCTGCTGATTTTTGAATTGGTATGTTTCATTTATTTAATCAGGCAAAAAGATCAGAGGAATTATTTTCTTTGGATAATTTTTGTTTTCGGGTGGGCCAAACAGTTGATTTTTCTTTCCCAAAGAAGTCTTTTCGACTGGTATTACTGGGTTCCGCAGATATTACTTTTTGTTCCGGTTTTAATTTTAATTTTAGAACAGAAGGTAAAAAAATATTTATGGATTTCATTATTTATTATTTTTTACATTATGCCAATGCTGATCTTCCAAACCATACATTCTATAGCGACCGGTAACGGAGAATGGAATTACAGAAGAGAAATCGGATTATTTTTACATCAGTATGAAAAAGACAAAAATCAATGGATATTTTTAGAACCTGCGGGATACATTCCTTATTTTTCTGGTTTAAAAACTATTGATGAAGTTGGCTTGGTAGATAAAGGCGTACAACATGAAATTCTGAAAGACAAACCGAATTTCTGGATCAATACGGTGAAGAATAGAAAACCTAAATATCTGCTCACTTACGACGATTTGTACGAAAGAAAAGATGCAGAATATTTCCGAACCCATTATAAACTTGTGAAAGAATTCAGAATTAAAGACCATCTTAAAAGCGATTATCGGATTATTGAAAAGATTTATATCTTAAAACCTTCCGGGTCAGATTATAATTTATACCAAAGAATTGATTAATTTGGTGGAATATTTAAGCAAAATTTTGATCCTAAAAAACAAAAAATGAAATATTGTGCATTTCTACGTGGTGTTAATGTAAAAGGAACGAGTATGAAAATGGCTGAAGTCTGTGAAGTTTTCAAAAAAGCGGGCGTAAGTGAGGTAAATTCGGTTTTGGCTTCCGGGAACATACTTTTTTCATCAGAAAAGAATCCTGAAGAATTGAAGCAGATGCTTGAAAAATCAATGTCTGAACATTTTTCGTATGATGCATTTTTATTCATAAAATCACAGAACGACATAGAAAATTTCTGGAGCGGAAATCCTTTTCTTAAAAATGACAATCTTCATTGCTATGCATTTGTAGGAAATGATGGAGTAGAAAATATTTTAATGAAAGAATTTGAAACAGGTTTAAAATCCGAACAGGAAGATGCAAAAATCGTTAATCATATTTTCTATTGGCAGATTACCAAAGGAAATACGCTGGATTCTTCTTTCGGGAAAATTTTAGGCAAGAAAAGCTTGAAAGACCAGTTTACAAGCAGAAATATCAACACTTTTGAAAAGATCTTAAAAGCTTTTAATAAAAATTAATTTTTTTGTTTTCTCATAAAGTTTATCAAAAATACTCATATCACAGCCTTCGGTCTAGAATCGTCTTTGATTCAGATCTTTAAGACTTTATGTCATTCATAATAAATATAACTCATATTTTTTCTAGCTATTGATTATAATCATAAAAAAAAAAATTATAAAACTATAGTTTTGTTTCAGATTAATGAAATATTAAACGGCCTGATGTAGCGGATAAGGAAAGCACTAAGCATTATTCGTGGTATGTATGTGGTATTTTAATTCAAGAAAATTATACTCATTTTTTCTTTTCTTTGCCTTTATTTAAAAATGTAATCGCAGCTTGTGAGAATATTTTTAATATGAAATGTAATAAACAGGAAAACGTAATTACTACTAATGCAGATTAATTTTCACTATGATAAAATATCAAGCATATAATGAAACTTCTAAAAAATAAAGTGATATAAAACTTTACTGAAGTTAAAACGGAGAATGTTATGCCGAGCTTATGTAAAAGCAGCAGGAGTTAGTAGAGATGAGAAAATATTATGAGAAACGAAAAAACTGAATTCAATTTAGAAGATTTAAACCAAAAGATTTTCGTACAGGATGAAATCCTGGCGTTGGCAAAAGAAAACTCACCGCGACTGCTGAGTAAATTCAGATTGGTGGATCCTGATTTTTTTAAAAAATTGTCTTCCATTCAGTCCAATTTAAAAAATTCTGAACTGATTTTCTGTATTTATTTAAAACTTAATTTAACGACGAAAGAAATTGCAAAGTACACTTTCGTTACTCCTAAAGCTATTCAGAATAGGAAAAACAGACTAAGAAAAAAATTAAATATTGCATCAACAGTTGATATTTACAAATGGTTTAATGAAATTTAAACCATTTTTTCTTTCTATAGTTGTAGGATAGACTTATTCAGATCATGGTATAGCAAAATTTTCCAATGATTTTCAGTTGCTTCCTTCTGCCATTTGAGTCTCAGCTCCATAGCCTTTCTTCCGTCAAAATCACTTTTATATGCGAGATGATATTTTAAATAAGATTCCTGAGGAAGATTATCCGCACCATAAAAGACTGTTTCGTCTTTTTCCTTAATCAGGAAGACCTGCATAAATGGCGTATGACCACCTGCTACTTCATAATATATTTCGTCTGTAATTTGCCCGCTGTCTTCACTCATCCAGACAATGTTTTCAAGTTCAATCAGCTTTTCAAGCGTATCAAAATCAAAAGAATAATTACCGCGGTTTTGCAGGGCAAAATCCAGTTCGCGTTTCTGGATGTAGATTTCAGCGTTGGGATAAGTTGCTTCAAATCCGTTTTCAGTGCGTGTTATTGTTGTTTCAATATGATCTTTATGAAGATGGGAAAGCAATATCTTAGTAATCTGCTCAGGCTTGATATTTTCCTTTTCCAAAAGTTCAGAAATTACTGTTTTTCCATTTTCGTTTGCCCAGCCGATTCCTGCATCAAGAAGGATCGTATCTTTTTCGGTGATAATAAGAAAAGGAGTTACAGACATTTTTATTCCTTTTAAGAAAGTCGAGTTTTCTTCTGTTAAAAGCGTGAAATCTTTAGTTTTATTTGTAGAAAAGTTTCCTTCTTTTAATGGTATAATTTTCATGGGACAAATTTCAGGATAATTTATGATCTCTGAAAAGTTTTCTGTCAATTTAAACCATTGCTAAAACCGATAAAATCTTGATTTTTCTTAGTTCAAAATAAGTATTTTTGTATTCATTTTTAATAATTCCTGCAGAAAATTATTTAATCGATTAAGTCTTCTGTAAAAGGAAAAACTTTTAATTAAAATAAGTCATATGAAAATAGAAATCTGGTCGGATGTGATGTGTCCGTTTTGTTATATAGGAAAAAATAATTTTGAAAAGGCTCTTGAAGGATTACCTTTTAAGGATGAAGTGGAAGTAGAATGGAAAAGCTTTCAGCTTGATCCGTCTTTAAATCCGGTTGAAATCAAAACAACAATGGAGTATTTCAAAGAAAAAAAAGGATTTCCCGAAGCACAGGTAAAACAGATGATAGGGCAGGTATTACAAATGGGGAAAGATGCGGGAATTGAATTTAATTTTGAAAAAGCATTGATTACCAATACTTTTTTAGCTCATAAACTATTGCATTTGGCTAAAAAATATAAAAAGGCCGACAAGATGGAAGAAGCACTTTTTATTGCCCATTTTATTGACGGAAAGAATGTTGGAGATAAAGATACACTCATTTCCATTGCGGAATCTTTAGGACTTGATAAAGATGAAGCTCAGCAGGTTTTAGCATCAGACGAATTTAATGATGAAGTACAGCGTGATTTTTCGGAAGCTCAGAATCATAGAATTTCAGGAGTTCCTTTCTTTATTCTGAACGGAAAATATTCAGTTTCCGGAGCGCAGCCTTCAGGTTTTTTTGCAGAAGCTCTTCAGCAGACATATAATGAGACGGCTGGCAAATTAAAGGATATTTCATCCGGAGAAAATTCATGTGATGCAGACGGCTGCAGTATTTAAATTCGTTCTTCTTACAGACAGCTTTTTTACATTTTAAAATTATTCAGTTTTTGTTATGATTAAAATAAACGAAGATCAGTTTTCCTTAGATGAAACTCTTTTTGTTTTTGCTTTAGACTCTGAAGCCGGAAAGGTTTTTAACGATAAAAATAAACTCATTACAGGCATCGGAAAGGTAAATGCCGCAATGGAATTAACCAAAGAAATTCACCGAAGAAAGCCAAAGTTAATTGTAAATTTAGGTTCTGCCGGAAGCAAAAACTTTCATAAAGGAGAGGTTGTCTGCTGTACCAGATTTATTCAGAGAGATATGGATGTAAGAGGACTTGGATTTAGTCTGTATGAAACACCATTATCGGGAATTCCTGCTGTTTTGGAATACGGATTGAAAAAAGAGGGCTTGCCCGAAGGAATATGCGGAAGCGGCGACAGCTTTGAAATGAATCATTCGGAAAAAGATTACAATATTGTAGATATGGAAGCCTATCCGCTGGCACTGATTGCTATGAAAGAGAAGATCCCTTTTCTCTGCCTGAAATATATCTCTGACGATGCAGGAAGTGACGCTGCTGATGACTGGACGGTGCAGGTTCATCTTGCTTCGGAAGCGTTTGATAAAATTTTGTTTGAGCAATAAATAACATAGAAATTACATCTCGTAAATTTCCGAATCTGTAAAAACGTAGAATCTTCCTTTTTTGGGAAGATTTTTTGTATCTAAACCTGTAAACTCGCTAAAAGCAGGCAAAAGCAGTTGGTTTTCCGTGACAACAAAACAAGGCAGTTTTATTTTTTTTACCACAGAATTAATGACAAATCCCGGGTGGATATGACCGGTAATCCGAAATTTCTCATGTTTTTTTTCAAAATCATGAATCAACATGAAATCATCAATTTCCAGTGATTCCGATTTAAGATTTAAACATAATTTTGATTCCAGTTTTTTTGAAATTCTATCATGATTGCCTTCGATCAGATGAAACTGAAGATCGGTGTATCGGCTTCTCCATTCGCAGAATTCATCAACATCAGAGTTGTCGCCGGCGTGAAGCAGATCACCGACAACAATGAATTTTTCAGGTTTAAAATATTCAATAAGCACCGAAAGTCTTTCCAGGTCATTTTTCATAACCTGATTGGCAAGTGCAATTCCGTTTTTTCTGAAATGTGCAGTTTTTCCGATGTGCAGATCCGACAGAATAAGGGCTTTCTGCTGTTCCCAGAACAAAGCCCTTTGATTGGTGAGGATAAAGTTTTGATATCGGATCTTTATGCTTTTTGTCTGTACATTCATTCTTTACAGGAATATTGATTTTTAAATAGGATTTTTCAGATCGGCTTCCATGCTTTTTCCGATTCTTTTTGCTGATAAATTGAGAAACCTCTTGACAAGAAATAAAGCGGAAATAGTAAGCCCAAGACCAAGTGCAATCCACATTCCGAAAGCTCCCATATTTAAAGTTACACAAAGAAAATATCCCAATGGAATTGTAATGATCCAATAAGCGATAAATGTGTATATTGAAGGGATTTTTACATCCTGCATTCCTCTTAATGTACCTAAAGCCGTCACCTGTATTCCATCTGAAAGTTGAAATAAAGCAGCAATAATCATCAGCTTTGCAGCCAGTGCGATCACCTCGGTTTCTTCTTTTTTAGTGAAAAAGGTCGGCAGGATATTTCTTCCTAAAATAAAAACAACTCCACAGATGGCCATGAAGATAAAAGCTATTTTCACATTATTGATTCCGACTTTTCTTAACTCAATAAAATTTTGTTCACCAAGCTTTCTTCCGATCATCACGGTAGACGCAACACTGAAACCGATGCATAAATTGAAAGTGAATGAAGCCATACTTAATGCAATCTGGTGAGAAGCGATATCATGAGCTGAAATCAATCCACAAATGAAAGCGGCACCGGCAAAAGCGGTAACTTCAAAAAACATCTGCAACGCTGTAGGCAATCCTAAACGAATCATTTTCTCAAACATTTTTTTTGAAAAAGTTTCAATCTTCAACGAAAAATCTTTGATGTAGCGTCTGGTTTTTGTTTGTTTTAAAAGTACAAAATACAGAAATACCACCATGAAAATTCTGGCGATAAGACCTGCTAAAGCAGAACCTTTCACTCCCATCGGCGGAAATCCGAAAAGCCCTTTGATAAAAACATAGTTGAGAACAATATTAATCACATTGGCTATGATCGTAGCTTTTGTTACTCCGATGGTATAGGATAAACCTTCAGAAACTTCTCGCAAAGTCTGAAATGCCATAAAAGGAACAATGCTGATCGCCATGATCGTTAAGAAATCAACAGTATCCGGAATAATTTTATCCGGTTGCCCGGAATGATAGAGTAGAGGCATCCCTAAAAGTAGTACCGTCATCAATAAGATTCCTACCGTCATATTAATAACGAAGCCATGACTGAATACCGAATTGATTGTGCTGTGGTCATGCTTGGAATGTGCTTCCGAGACCAGTGGAGGAATTGCAAAAGAAAATCCTAATGCCAATACAAACATAGAGAAAAACACAGCATTTCCCAATGAGACGGATGCCAACGCATCAGCTCCCAGTAATTTTCCTACGATAATATTGTCAAAAAGATTCACCGAAACCTGTCCTACCTGCGTCAGCATTACCGGAAGAGCCAGCGTAAGGCATTCTTTCGTATAGTTTTTATGTAAAAAGTTCATAATCTTTAATGGTTCATATAGTTTTTATTCAAAAAAAATTGCAGTAACTAAATGATACTGCAATTTTTATAATTTATGTAAAATAATACTTTACATTATTTCCTTACAAAACTTGCAACATCTTCAGCAGAAACTGTATTGCCTCCAAGGATGATTAGCCTTTCGACAACGTTTCTGAGTTCTCTGATATTTCCTGTCCATGAAAGTGATTTTAAAGCTTCAATAGCTTTATCATCAAATTTCTTCTTAGCGGTGCCATGTTCGTCAGAGATGATTCCTGCGAAATGTTCTACCAGAGATTTGATGTCTTCTTTTCTTTCATCCAATGGCGGAACATAGATTTCAATCACAGAAAGTCTGTGGTAAAGATCCTCTCTGAATCTTCCTGCTTCAATTTCCTTCTGCATATTTTTATTAGTAGCGGCAAGAACTCTTACATCTACCTTTATTTCTTTATCGCTTCCTACAGGAGATACTTTACTTTCCTGTAAAGCTCTTAAAACTTTAGCCTGTGCAATAAGACTCATATCACCGATCTCATCCAAGAAGATGGTACCACCGTTAGCCTGCTCGAATTTTCCTTGCTTATCCTTGATTGCTCCTGTAAAAGAACCTTTTACGTGTCCGAATAGTTCAGATTCGATTAATTCGGAAGGAATGGCGGCACAGTTTACCTCTACCATCGGACCTCTGGCTCTGTCACTCTGATTATGAATGGAGTGGGCTACAAGCTCTTTTCCGGCTCCGTTTGGTCCCGTAATCAAAACCCTTGCGTCAGATGCGGCTACTTTCTCGATCATATCCTGTATCTTTTTCAGGCCTTCGGATTCGCCGATCATCTGATATTTTTTGCTTACCTTTTTCTTAAGCGTTTTGTTTTCTGTCTGAAGATTTTTATTTTCTTTTTTCAGGGTTTCTTTCGCTAAAGCATTTTTTACGCTGGTAATCAGTCTGTTGATGTCGATTGGCTTTGAAATAAAATCATAAGCACCGTCTCTGAGGCAGGAAACTGCAGAATCGATATCGGCATGTCCTGAAATCATAATAAAAGTAGATTCCGGCTTTATGGATAGACTTTGCTTTAAAAGCTCTGTTCCTGAAAGTTTAGGCATTTTAATATCTGAAATCACCAATGCGAAATCTTCTTTTTCGATTTGTTTGTAGCCTTCGAGGCCATCTTCAGCAATCACGAATTCATAATCGGTAAGTTCGTCGGAAAGAATACTTTGAAGTACTCCTGAAATTGTTTTTTCGTCTTCTACAATAAGGATTTTTTGCATAGTTGCAAATTTAGATTTTTTTGATTGAATTATTAGCAAAAACCATACCTAATCATCTATTTTGAATAATCTCTTCTTCCGAAAATTGCTGATCCTACGCGTACTGAATTGGCTCCGCATTCAATGGCAGCAGGAAAGTCATCGCTCATTCCCATAGATAATGTTTCTAAATGTTTTAATTGATTTAATTCGTCAAAAAGTCTTTTTAGTATTAAAAATTCTTTTTTTATCTGGTTTACATCATCGGTAAAAGTTGCCATTCCCATTAATCCTGTAATGTTGATATTCTGAAATTCTCCGCTAAGAAATTGCTCAAAAATGCTTTTGGCTTCATGAATGTCCAGCCCGAATTTACTTTCTTCTTCCGCTATTTTTACCTGAAGCAACACTTTGATTATTCTGTTGTGCTTTGCTGCTTCTTTATTGATTTCACGAATCAGCTTTTCCGAATCAACACTTTGAATGGTATCAATAAATTCAGCAATATATTTTACTTTATTGGTTTGCAAATGCCCGATCAGATGCCATTGAATATCTTTTGGCAAAAGCGGATACTTTTCCGTCAATTCCTGTACCTTATTCTCACCAAAAACTCTTTGCCCCAGATCATAAACTTCCTGAATGGCAGAAACCGGATGTGTTTTAGAAACTGCTACCAACTGTACATTTTCCGGGAGCTGTTTTTTTATAGTGCTGTAGTTTTCCTGAATATTCATATCTGCAAATTTCCGAATTTTAAATTAAATTTTATCAGATTTTCATTAATGAAATATTAATTCAAAATTTCATTAATTCCAGGATAGTCTGATATCTTTCTAAAAACAAAGCGATTGCTTTTTTGAAGTTTCTCAATAAAAAGATCAAGCTCATTGATAGAGTCTGCGTCTGTTAAATACTGGTCGTGAGTTAAAAACACCAGATGTCTGGACGTTTTTTCAAGATCGTTGAAGAAAATACTGTCCACTTTTTTCAGCATGGCTTCGTGATTTCCTTTTAAAGACATTTTATTTGTAGGTTTCCATTCAAGATCCCAGCCAACAAGTTTGTAGCCTGCTCTTTTCAGGCTGTTGGCAGCTTCTGCTGAGCTTTTGAGATCGGTTACGGTAATATCATTAAGTCTCCAGATGTTTCTTCCAGGTGTTCTCGCAATTTTATTATAAAGTTTTAAGCTGTCTTTTGCGGTATCAAAATCATGGACCACTTCAACAGGATCTTTATAAAAGCTCGCATATTTATTATGAGCATGGGTGAAACTGTGATTGGCAATTTCAATTAGCTTGTCTTTTCTCAGAAGTTCAAAGTCTTCTTCTTGTTTTTTGCTTCCATACGCATGTTTTCCGACCACGAAAGCAGTGGCACAAATGTTTCTTTTATGAAGAATGCTGAGAAGATTTTCTGTTCCCCGGTTAGGGCCGTCATCGAATGTGAGATAAATAACTCTTTTATCGGAAGGATTATTTTCCTCTTGAGTTTTGGGGACAATTTTTGCGACGGGATGATCTTTCTGAATCGTTTTTTTCGATTCTTTCCTGCTGTTTTCCTGATTACAGCTGTTACATAAAATCGAAGTTGCACTCATCAATGCAAACATCCCTAGAAAAGTCTTTTTTACAGACTTTTCCGCAAAAGTTTTTGTCATAAAGTTTAATGGAATTTATTGTTAAAAATAGTTAATTTTTCCAAATAATTCTTAACAAAAAATATGCCGATGAGAGCACATATTTGATTTTTAATTTTATTTTAATAAAAATATTTAACTCTTTTTCATTTAAGAATTTTTTTAAGATAAAAAGAATTTTTGATGGCTGCAGTTCCCCAGGTATTATTGAAAAAGATAAATGATTTATGTTGTGACTTTTTAATTTTTTCTGACAAATTTTTCATGAATTCATCGCTATATTCAGATTTATATAAAACAGGTTTGCCGTGAAGTCTGTAATACAAAATATCAGGGTGATTTATAATTATCTCTTCCGGCAGATTTCCTGGAAAACTTACCCCTGAAAAAACAATATTATTTTCCTTCAAAATATTAAAAATTTCATCAGTCCACCATGATTCATGACGAAATTCGATAACATTAAGATAATCAACATCGATATTTTTAAAAATAATGTCAAGGTTGTCCTCTGTATTTTTAAATGACGGCGGAAACTGATACAAAAAACCGCAGAGCTTTTCTTGTAAATGAGCCTGAATATGTTCACAGAACGCTGCAATTTCTTCTCTGCAATCTTTCATCCGTTTTTCATGAGAAATTGTCTTCGGGATTTTTATGAAAAATCTAAAATCATCGGGTGTTTCATCAAACCATTTTTTCAGGGTTTTGGCGGTTGGTTTTCTGTAAAAAGTAGAGTTGATTTCCACACAGTTGAATTCTTCTGAATAGAGCGTAAGAAAGTCTTTACTTTTGGCATCTTCAGGGTATAATGAGCCTTTCCAGTCGTTGTTATAGAAGCCTGAGCAGCCTATGTAAAGATTTTCTTTTTGCATATTTACATTATTTTTTAATATCTAAATTCACAGAATTAAGTCGCAACGAATTTAAAATAACGGAGAGTGAACTCACGCTCATCGCTGCCGCTGCAATCATCGGTGATAGAAGAATACCAAAAAACGGATACAATAATCCTGCCGCTACCGGAACACCCAAAATGTTATATATAAAGGCGAAAAATAGATTTTCTTTAATATTTTTCACCAGCTTTTCGCTCAAAAGCCTGGCTTTTGCAACTCCTGAAATATCACCTTTCAGTAAAGTGATTTCTGCGCTTTCAATGGCAACGTCGGTTCCTGTTCCCATTGCAATCCCGATATTGGCCTGTGCAAGGGCGGGAGAGTCATTAATTCCGTCGCCGGTCATGGCTACAATTTTTCCCTCTTGCTGAAGTTTTTTTACTTCATTCAATTTGTCTTCAGGCTGACAGTTAGCTTTAAAATGTTTTATTCTAAGCTCATCTGCAACAGCTTTTGCGGTATGTTCATTATCGCCGGTCATCATGATGATATCAATTCCTTCTTCTAATAGCTGATGAATGGCTTTTTTAGAGCTTCCTTTGATTTTGTCGGTAAAACTGATGAATCCCAAAACATTTTCATCTTCTGCAACATAAGAAATAGTGTGAGCTTTCGATTGGATCTCAGTCGCTTTCTGTTTCAGGCTTTCCGGAATTGAAATGTTGTGAGTGGTTAAGAGACTTTCATTTCCTACATAAACTGTTCTACCATTGATGTTTCCTTTAACACCTTTTCCTGAAATATTTTCAAATTTCTCTACTTTTTCAGGTGAAATATCTTCTTCCTTTGCTTTTTTTATAACAGCATTTGACAAAGGATGCTCTGAGTTTTGATTTAAAGAGAAGGCCAGTTTTAAAACTGTCTTTTTATCGCTATTTATTGCTTCAATATGTTCTGCGGAAGGCTTTCCTTCTGTTAAAGTACCCGTTTTATCAGTAATTAAAACATTTACTTTATTCATTTGTTCCAGCGCTTCGGCATTTTTAATTAAAATTCCGTTTTGGGCTCCTTTACCAATTCCAACCATCAGAGACATTGGTGTGGCAAGACCAAGAGCACAGGGGCAGGCCACAATTAAAACCGCAACAGCGTTTACGAAAGCAAAAAGGGTTTTCTTGCCTTCCGGACCAAAAAACTGCCAGAGAGCAAAGGTCAGGATTGCTACCAGAACAACTGTAGGAACAAATATTTTGGAAACTTTATCCGTTAATTTCTGAATGGGTGCCCGACTTCTGCTGGCTTCGTTCACCATTCTGATGATCTGCGCCAATAAGGTATCGTCTCCAACTTTTTCCGCCTGCATAATAAAAACCTGATTTCCGTTGATTGTTCCGGAAGATACTTTATCGTTAACATTTTTTTCAACAGGAACCGGTTCGCCGGTAATCATGCTTTCATCTATGTAAGAATTTCCTTCCGATATTTTGCCGTCAACAGGTACTTTTTCTCCGGGTTTTACTTTTAAAAAATCACCGATTTTAACCTGAGAAAGAAGTACTTTTTTTTCTTCTCCATTTACCATAAGATTGGCTTCGTCGGGAGAAAGATTCATGAGCTCTCTGATGGCATTTCCTGTTTTTTTGTGGGCTGCGGCTTCCATCAGCTGTCCTAAAATAACCAGTGTTAAAATAACACAGACCGCTTCGAAATATAAGGGTGTCTCATGATGTCGTCCGCGGATTTCGTGGGGAATAATATTAGGGAAAATCAACCCTACAATACTGAAGATAAAAGCAGCGGCAACTCCAAGTGCAATGAGACTGAACATATTTAAATTCCATGTTTTGAATGAAACCCAGCCTCTTTTCATCAGAAACCATCCGGAATAAAAAATTACAGGAAGCGTTAAAGCCAATTCGATTATTCCCTGAACCTGATGGGAAAATGGAAAATCAATCAGCATTCCGCCCATGGAAAGTATAAAGACAGGAACGGTAAAAATTAAAGAAATAATAAATTTTCTTTTCAAAATTCTGTATGTTTCATCCTCTCCATCATCTTCTTTTTCAGGCATTCTTACCAGATCCATCCCACATATCGGACAATCTCCCGGTTCATCACGAATAATTTCAGGATGCATGGGACAGGTATATTGTGCTGTCTTTTTTTCAGGATATTTCACCAGATCCATGCCGCAAACAGGGCATCCGACATTAGAATCATATACTTTATCTCCCTCACAAAACATGGGACAATAGTATTTACCTGCCATTTCGTCAGTTACTTTCGGAGCTTCGTGATGATGATCATGATGATGATGTGAATGAGTCTCTTGATTTTTTACCAAATCTTCCGTGATTTCTTCTAAATGCATATTGCAAACCGGACAGTCGCCTCGTTCGGGATAAACCTTGTCTCCTTCACAAAACATCGGACAGTAATATTTTCCGAAATTATCTTTAAAGTTTTCAGGAAGGTTGACAGAAGAATAAGCAGGTTTAAAATTAGGATCTTTGGCTTGTTTTTCCTCGATCGGAACTAAATACATATTACAGACCGGACATCTTTTTCCCTGTTGAAAATATACTTTTTCGCCTTCACATTCCATCGGACAATAGTACACCGAAGACGGAGAAATTCGGTCCTGTGGTTTTATAAATGTTTTATTTGTGTTAGCCGGATCCTCAAGCTTATAATTTCCGATTTCTTCAAGAGCTTTATTTAAAACAGCCAATTCAATTTCTTTATCAGAGATGATGGTGGCCGTATTTTCTTCGAGATTGATGTCGGCTTTGATGCCTTTCAGGCTATTGAGTTTTTCAGTAATTTTTTTCTGACAGCCTGAACATGTCATTCCGAGAATTTTATATTGATATTCCATGATTCTTTCAATTTATAGTACAAATTTCCATAATAAAGTAGGAAAGGTCTTATAAATTTAAGGATAATATTTATAGAATTCTGCTTGAAGCTTAGAGTGGTGTCTTTAAGTTATGATAATATGATTTTTAATTATAAAATTCAATAACCTAAAAATATTACAATTTAAAATCAGATTTGATCGAGCGATTTTCTGTTATGAACTTTAAGTTTCCTGAAGCCGGTAGGTGTGAAGCCTGTGACATTCCGGAATTGCGAAGATAGATGTTGAACACTTTTATAGCCCAGCTTCCCTGCAATTTCTGTTAAAGTAAATTCATTGTAAAGAAGCAGTTCTTTCACTTTTTCAATCTTTTGAAGGATAAAAAACTGCTCAACCGTAAGATTTTCATTCTGGGAGAATGTTTTTGAAATTGCGCTGTAATCCTTATGAAGTTCGGTTCTTAAAAAATCAGATAAAAGAAAATTCTCGGCGATATCCAATTCGCTGATTTTTACTATGATGAGGTTTTTTATTTTTTCAATAAGCTGCCGGGAAGAATCTTTAATTCTTTCAAAGCCTGTTCCTTCCAAGAGATTTTCCAGTTTTTGAAGTTCTTTTTCTGAAACATCAGAAGTGGTTTCTACCTCTCCGAGACTGATATTTTTAACTTCAATATTAACTTCATCAAAAATATTTGAAACTGCAGCGATGCATCTTCCGCACACCATATTTTTAATGAAGATTTTCATTCCTGATTTTTATTGTTCAGTCTGTCTTTTACAAACTCCACTTTTGTTTTTCCGTGTGGTGCAGGATTTCCCTGTTCGTCGAGATTTACCATAACAATTTTATCAACAGTGATGATTGTCTGATGGGTCATTTTGTTTCTTACATCACATTTCAATGTTAAAGAAGTAGATCCGAAAGATGAAACCTCAATACCTATTTCGATGATATCTCCCTGTTTTGCCGAACTTACAAAATTGATTTCGGAGATGAATTTTGTGACCACTTTTTTATTTTCAAGCTGAATAACAGCGTATAATGCGGCTTCTTCATCGATCCATTGCAGTAGGCGCCCTCCGAATAATGATTGATTAGGATTCAGATCTTCTGGTTTTACCCATTTTCTTGTGTGATAGTTCATAGTTCCTGATTTTTCCGGGTACAAATTTAGCATTTAAAACCGGCATCATCAATCGATTTATATTTAGTATGATAAAGAACATTATTTATTTTCTCAATAATATTGTCAGGCTTATATTATTGGTCATTAGGGCTATATTAAAAATTTGACATAATGTTCACAATTTTGAGGATAATTATTGTTTTAATAAATATTCATAAATATTTGATGATGAATTAATACTTTTTAACGAAATTATATTTTGATTGAAAATTTTACTAAAATATTTAAAAAAAAGATTTTGATATGAAATTATTAATCGTATCTTGCACCTGTCTTATATCTGGAATCAATATTTGTTCATTCTTTATGTTGTTTTTCTTTTATAAACCAAATCATTTTTAACATTTTTAATTTTTTTATTCAGATGAACATTTTTGTTTCAAACATCAATTACGCAACTAAAGATTATGAGTTGCAAGATTTATTTTCAGAATTTGGAGAGGTTTCTTCAGTAAAAATCATTACAGACAAAGAAACCGGGCGTTCAAGAGGTTTCGGTTTTATCGAGATGGAAGACGCTGAAGGTCAGCAGGCTATTGAAGCTCTTAATCAAAAGGATTTCAACGGAAAAACACTTAATGTTTCAGAGGCTAAACCAAGAGAGGAAAAGCCAAGAAGAACTTTCGGTAACAACGCAGGCGGAAACAGAGGCGGCGGCGGTTACGGAGGTGGTAGTAACAGAAGCGGCGGTGGTTACGGTGGTAACAACAGAAGCGGTGGTTACGGTGGCGGCGGAGATCGTGGTGGCAACGGCGGTGGAAAACGTTGGTAAGATATTATACGACTTCAAAAATATACGCGGCTTCAAGTTTTTTGAAGCCGTTTTTTTTAACCTAAAAGTATTTTATGTTAATTTTTTTTACTAATTTTATCCGAATTAAGTTAATTTTAAACATTAAAAAGAATAATCATGAGGAAAAAATTACTTTTAGGTCTATTAGTGATACCTTTTATTGCTAATGCACAGTTTACACAAAATTTTGATGCAGCAACAACAATTCCGGCAGGTTGGACAGTTCTGAACGGAGGAGATAGCAAGACATGGGATATTGTAGATTATACAGGAGGAAACATTACGGCGTACAGCGGAACAAATACCATGTCTATCGGGTATAGTTCAACCGCTCATAGTGATTATCTTGTAACACCGGCAATTACAGTAACTGCTGGTGTGAGCGACGCTCTTTCGTTTTATGCCAGAAGCCGTGATCCTCAGTATCCGGAAACTATCAGCGTGAAAATTTCAACTACAACACCTACGGCTGCGGCCTTTACCACTACATTAGCTGCCTCTGTTGCACCTGCCAGTGGAGCAAATTTCTACAAGTACACTTATAATCTTTCGGCTTATGTAGGCCAGACAATCTATATAGGTTTCTACTCGGCTACTACGGATATGTTCTATTTTGATCTGGATGATATTTCTGTAGGTGCTGCATCTACGTTAGCTGTAAACGATAATGCTAAAATAAATGCGGACATAAAAGTATATCCGAATCCGGTAAAAGATGTTCTTAACATCAATGCAGATAAGAAATTAAGTGGTATTGAAATATTCTCATTGAGCGGACAATTACTCAAGAAAATCGATGAAGATGTAAAACAGGTAAATGTATCTGATCTTAAAAAAGGAGTTTATTTATTAAAAGTAAAATCTGATGGAAAAGACCAGTCATTTAAAATTGTTAAAGATTAATACAATACCTAAAAATTAAAAAGACTGTCTCAAAACGAGACAGTCTTTTTTGTGCTGAAAACTATTATTATTTTTCTTTCTTTTTTTTCTTTTTTTTATCCTTACTTTTCTTTTTTTCTTTTTTAGGATTCAGGATTTCATTTGCATATTTAAAGTCAGGTTCTTTCTTTTCAACAGGATTTATATCAATGCTATAACCTTTTAAACCTTCTGCTGAAACAAGATTTTCACTAATCAGAAAGCCGACAATTTCTTTTCCGGAACCATTAAAAAAGTTATCTGAAAGTTCTATCAACAAAAATTTTCGGTACTCTTCCAGTGGAACAGTTGTCTGATACTTGAAGATCCGGCCTTCTTTCTGAGTTGACAGATATCCTTTTTCAATCAATATTTTCAGGTAAGTAGAAACGGTATTCTGATGTGGTTTCGGATCCGGATGCTGTTCCATAATATCTTTAAGGTAAAAAGATTTTAGCTTCCATAATAGTTTCATTAAGTTTTCCTCTGCGGATGTAAGATGGTTTATTTTCATATAGAATTCTTAATGTTGGAACTGAATGTTGCAATAAAGATATAGAAAAGATACCACAAAAGCAATTCCGGCACCCATGAATACTTCTTTCGGAGTGTGTCTTTTTAAAATAACTCTCGTAATACCTACCAAAACTGCTATGCCCAGCCAAACAATTCCCATTGCTGTATCCAGTGCGAAAAACAAAGCAGCAACAAATATATTAAATGCCGTATGCATGGAACTTTTAATGAAATAATTGCTGATCTGCAGGGTTAACAGCAGAATGAAAATGAAGAGCATAACGAAATCAACATATCCATTTTTAAAATAATTAAAAAGAAGATAGGAAATAACACAACCTGCAATGAAGAAGTAGAGGCTTTTTCTTTGCCTTCGATCAGATACATCCATATTCGTATATCTTCCGGTTTTCACATTCCATACAAGCCATATGATTATAGGCAGAAGAATCATTAATAAAACCGGAACAAAGTATAGCAGAGAATCTTGCACAGCATAATTTTTAATACTCATGTAGATGAAAAAAATGACCAGCGATACTAAAGGATTGAAAAAATCTGATATAATTCTTGAAATTTTATAAATAAATGAAGGTGGTTTTTCTTCCATAATTAAGTTTGACCATGTAAATATAATATTATAACTAAAAAAACAATTGGTATCTATACAATAAAAACAAAGTTTTTTTTATAATTTTGCTCAACTATTTCATAATAAATAAGCAAGAGCTCAACACATGAAAGAATTTTCTAAAGAGGTATACCTGAAGTGGTATGAAGATATGACAATGTGGAGAAGGTTTGAAGACAAATGCCGTTCTCTTTATCTAAAACAAAAAATCAGAGGTTTTTTACATTTGTACAACGGTCAGGAGGCTATTCCTGCCGGGTTTACGCATGCAATGGATTTAACTAAAGATAGTATGATTACTGCTTACAGATGCCACATTCATCCAATGGCGATGGGGGTAGATCCTAAAAGAATCATGGCCGAACTTTGTGGTAAAGCTACAGGTACGTCAGGAGGTATGGGTGGATCTATGCACATTTTCAGCAAAGAACACAGATTTTACGGAGGACATGGTATTGTTGGGGGACAAATTCCTTTGGGTGCCGGAATTGCTTTCGCAGATAAATTTTTTGACAGAAAAGCGGTAAATATCTGTTTCTTCGGAGACGGTGCTGCCAGACAAGGCTCATTACATGAAACGTTTAACATGGCGATGAACTGGAAACTTCCGGTAATTTTCGTGGTGGAAAACAATCAATATGCAATGGGAACTTCTGTAAAAAGAACAGCCAATCACGAAGACATCTATAAATTAGGTTTAGGATATGAAATGCCTTGTCTTGCAGTAGATGCAATGGATCCTGAAAAAGTGGCTGAAGCAGCTTATGAAGCGATTGAAAGAGCAAGAAGAGGAGACGGACCAACTTTCATTGAAGCCAGAACTTACCGTTACAGAGGTCACTCAATGTCTGATGCTGAGCCTTACAGATCTAAAGAAGAGGTTGCTATTCACAAAAATGATGACCCAATTGAATTAATCAAACAAAGAATTTTATCAAACAACTGGGCTACTGAAGAAGAATTAGAAGCAATGGATAACAAATCAAGAGATTTTGTTGAGGAGTGTATTGAGTTCATGGAAAATTCTCCGTATCCGGATGCAGAAAAAATCTATGAGTATGTGTATGCTCAGGAAGATTATCCGTTCTTAGACAAATTAGAAAACTAAAAGATAATAAGTCAATTTGAAAGTTTGAAAATTTGAAAATGATTTATTATCATATCTTTTTTAATTTTCAAATTAACAAATTACCAAATTTTCAAATTAAAATAAATTATGGCAGAAGTGATTACAATGCCACGACTTTCCGATACAATGACGGAAGGGAAGGTGGCTAAATGGCATAAAAAAGTAGGAGATAAAGTAAAGGAAGGAGATATCTTAGCTGAAATTGAAACAGATAAGGCAGTTCAGGATTTCGAATCTGAAGTAGAAGGAACTCTTTTATACGTTGGTGTGGAAGAAGGTGGCGCTGCAGCTGTAGATTCTGTTTTGGCAATTATCGGTAATGAAGGAGAAGATATTTCCGGATTAACTGGCGGTGAAGCACCGAAATCTAATGATTCTGAAGAAAAGAAATCCGAGGAAGATCATAAAACAGAAAATAGCTCAACCAGTATAGAACAATCTGATGCGGAAGTTCCTGCAGGCGTTGAAGTGATTACGATGCCTAGACTTTCTGATACAATGACAGAAGGTAAAGTGGCAAAGTGGCACAAAAATGTTGGTGATACCGTAAAAGAAGGAGATCTTCTTGCTGAAATCGAAACGGACAAAGCCGTTCAGGATTTTGAATCTGAGTTTAACGGAGTATTATTAAAGCAAGGTGTTGAAGAAGGTGGTGCCGCTCCTGTCGATTCAGTATTGGCGATCATCGGACCGGAAGGAACAGATGTTTCCGGAGTTGGTGCTCCGAAAGCTGCTGCTTCATCAGAAAAGCCGGCTGAACAAAAAACGGAAGCTAAGACAGAAGAACAAGCTGCTCCGGCTGCTAATTCTTCATCTTCAGACAGAGTTGCTATTTCTCCGTTAGCCAAAAAAATGGCTCAGGATAAAGGTGTTGATATTAACAGCATTCAGGGTTCGGGAGAAAACGGAAGAATCGTTAAGAAAGATATTGAAAACTATCAGCCATCTGCAAAACCGGCAGCCTCAGCTCCTGCTGCAGCTCAGGTTGCATTAAGCTTCGTTCAGGGTGAAGATACAGAAACGCAGAATTCACAGGTAAGAAACGTTATTGCGAAACGTCTTTCTGAAAGTAAATTCACTGCGCCTCACTATTATCTGATGGTGGAAATCAACATGGATAAGGCAATTGAAGCAAGAAAAGAAATCAATTCTTTACCGGATACAAAAATTTCTTTCAATGATATGATTATTAAGGCAACTTCTGTTGCTTTAAGAAAGCACCCGCAGGTTAATTCAAGCTGGGCTGGTGACAAGATCATTCACAGAGGAAACATCAATGTCGGCGTAGCAGTTGCAATTCCTGACGGATTGGTCGTTCCGGTTCTTAAGAATACAGACCAGATGAATTATACTCAGATTTCTGCTGCGGTAAAAGATATGGCAGCAAGAGCGAAAAACAAAGGTCTTAAAGCCAATGAAATGGAAGGTTCTACTTTCTCAATTTCAAATTTAGGAATGTTCGGAATCGAGACATTTACAAGTATCATCAATCAACCAAACTCTGCGATCCTTTCAGTAGGAGCGATTATCGAAAAACCTGTTGTGAAAGACGGTCAGATCGTAGTTGGAAATATCATGAAGCTTTCATTAGCCTGTGACCATAGAGTGGTGGATGGAGCAACTGGAGCTCAGTTCCTACAGACTTTGAAAACTTATCTTGAAAATCCTTTAACTTTGTTACTGTAATTTTCTAAAGTTTAAAATACTAACAAACGCTTCTCAATGTTGAGAGGCGTTTTTTTGGTTAATACTTATAATATTACAAAACAGAATATCATGCTGAACTTATTGAATCAGCTCTTCGTATCTATATTTGATGGAAAATGTTTGACAAAGAAGAAAGTTTTCTCAATACAAATCCATTTAAAATTATTCAATATTTAAAATCAAATCACTATTTTTGAATCATGATTAAAGCAAGAAATATCCATAAATCTTATGGAAATTTAGAAGTACTGAAAGGTGTTGATATTCATATTAAAGTTGGCGAAGTAGTATCCATCGTAGGAGAATCCGGAGCAGGAAAGTCTACGCTTTTGCAGATATTGGGAACACTGGATCAACCGACAAATTCAGGTAAATATGGCACGGAAATCAGTATAGCCGGCGAATCTTTTATCGATATGAATGATAAGCAGCTTTCTAAATTCAGGAACCAGAATATAGGTTTTGTATTTCAGTTTCATCAGTTACTTCCTGAGTTTACGGCTATGGAAAATGTTTTGCTTCCTACAAAAATTGCAGGCGCAAGTGAAAAAGAAGCCATTGAAAAGGCCTATGCTTTATTCGAGGACTTAAGAATTGAGCAACGTCTGCACCATAAACCCAACCAGTTATCTGGTGGTGAAGCACAGAGGGTTGCTGTGGCAAGAGCTTTAATCAATTCTCCTAAAATTATCTTTGCAGACGAACCAACAGGAAACCTTGACTCAAAAAATGCAGATGATCTTCACAGATTATTTTTTGATTTAAGAGATAAATATAATCAGACTTTTGTTATCGTTACACATAACCCCAACCTTGCGGAAATTACAGACCGGAAATTGGTAATGAAAGACGGAATGATTATCGAGTAGCCCCTCCCACAAATTATGAAACCTCTATTTTTTTCTTTTATTTTTTTATCATATTTAGGTAATTTGAAAAGACTTACCTTACTTCTCTATGATTTATGTAAGACAAACAGTAATATGAATTTAATTTATTGTTAAGTCTGAAAAATAATTTTATACACATTTTATTAAACTAAATAATTCATGAAAAACATTTCTATTTTAGTCACATCATTATTAATGGTGGTATCTTGTCAAAAAAAAGAACTTCAAAAAGAAAATCTGTCGCTGAATCTCCCGAAAGGTTTTGAACAGACCTTAATTTATGCATCTTCTACAGAAGGTAATAGTAATGGAGGGATGAATGACGCTACAGAAGTAAAATACAGGGTAGATTCTGTAGATAAAAACTCCAATTACTATATCACAGGAGAAATCATGAGAATGACTTTCAATCAAAAAATGTTTGGTGAGGAAATTCATTTTGATTCCAGGGAAACTTCTAATACGGATGATGACGGGATGGGAGAAGAATTCAAACCGATGATTAATAATCCGTTTATTTTTAAAATAGATAAATTCGGAAATATTCTTGAAAAACAGAAATTCACCAAAGAGGCAGCGGACGAAAGTGCATTAAGTCAATATAATATAATTCCGTTTGCTTTTCCGAGAGAA
This sequence comes from Chryseobacterium taeanense, assembly GCF_900099685.1. Classification (GTDB taxonomy): domain Bacteria; phylum Bacteroidota; class Bacteroidia; order Flavobacteriales; family Weeksellaceae; genus Chryseobacterium; species Chryseobacterium taeanense. Next base: position 143,778 of record NZ_FNDW01000011.1, read on the forward strand.
ACCGTGGAAGAAGGATTCACATGGAATGTAGATACCTCTAATCCTGTTATAAAATCTATCATGCCGGTTACTAGTAATTTTACTTACAAGGGTACTAAAAATAACAAGGTTGAATTTGTAATCAACTCGAAAATGCAGGGCGTGGAGGGAATAATGAAAGATACTGATATTGCAGGAAAATATTTTTTCGACAGTAAAACGAAGGCTTTAATTTCTGCCGAAAGAAATATGCCTGTTCAGATAGGTGGCGGAACTGCCACTTTTTCAATTACTCCAAAAATCGAAGGTTTTAATTAATCAGTTTTTATGTCCATTAAATTTTTAGCTGAAGATGACAGGCCGCGGGAAAAATTTTTGCTGAAAGGTAGAAGCTCACTTTCCGATTCCGAGCTGTTGGCCATTATTATGGGCAGCGGAAGCAGGGATGAAACGGCAGTTGAGCTGGCCAGAAAAATTCTTGCCTCTGTGAATAATAATTGGCATCAGCTTAGTCTGTTGTCTGTAAAAGATCTGACTAAATTCAAAGGAGTGGGAGAGGTAAAGGCTATTTCTATTGCCACAGCTCTGGAAATCGGGAGGAGGAGAGCAGGGCAGGAGATACCCGAAAAGCCTGTAATTTCAGGTAGTAACGGAGCTTACCAGATATTCAGAAATCATTTGTCAGACCTTAGAACAGAAGAATTTTGGGCTATTTTCCTCAATCAGGGAAATAAGGTAATTCATCTGGCGCAGCTCACACAAGGTGGAATTAATCAGTCTATCGTAGATATAAGAGTTTTATTTAAAACGGCTTTAGACCATTTTTCGACAGGAGTTATCATTGCACATAATCATCCTTCCGGAAATTTGCAGCCCAGTCGTGAAGATATTGATATTACACAAAAGATAAAAGAAGCAGGAAAAATATTGGGAATTCAACTTCTGGATCATCTTATTGTGACGCAGAATTCATATTTTAGCTTTTCAGACGACGGATTATTATGATTAGAAGACTGAAATATCACGAAATTGATTTTGAAAAATATACTAAATGCCTTGAAAGTTCTGAGCAGAGAAAATATTCTGCTGCCAGGCTTTTTCTCGATATTACATCTTGCAGAAATTGGGAAATATTGGTTTTCAATGATTATGAAGCGGTAATGCCGGTTCCCTTTATTAAAAAATTTGGAGTAAAAATAGTTATTAATCCACGGTTATGTCAGCAATTGGGCATTTTTTCGGAAAAAGATAATGTCGAACTCAATGAAACTTTTCTGAATTATTTTAGAAAAAAATATAATATATGGTATTATGCTTTTAATGATAAAAATTCATTTTCAAGTTCTTTAAAAAAACGAAAAAATTTTATTATTTATCCTGATGAATACGAAGTCGTAAGACAAAAATATTCTCCGAAAAGAAGAAGAAAACTCAGACTGGATGAAGATGTTATTGCAGTTTCTGAAATCCGTGAAATAACGATGGCTGAAGCTCATACTTTTGTGTCGGAAAATATGATTGGGACAAAGGATGATAACGACAAAAAGAAGTTTCTTAAGATTTTTGAGGATTTTCATAAGTCAGGATCACTTACTATTTCAGCATTTTTTTACAGGAGTAAAATCATTAATGCTGTCGCAATTTATCATGATAAAGAAACAGTAGTATTGTTGGGAACTTTCAATAACCGGGAATTTGTAAAGCTTGCAGGATCTTCGGTAATTATAGATGATGTAATCAGAAAAAATATAAAGGAAAAGATTTTTGATTTTGAAGGAAGTGAAGTTCCGGCTATCGAAGAATTTTTCAGAGGCTTTCGTCCCGAATTAAAACCTTATTCATTTATCAAAAATTCTAAAAAAGAAATGCTGATAAAAGCATTTAGCCTAAATTTATCACGTTGATTCTCAGTAATAAAATTTAAACAATTAAAATGTCAACAATAGGTAAGAATATTGCAGGTTTTCTGTTATCGGTTTATTTATGCATCATGTCATATTATCTCTACACGCATCAGTATTTCAATGCAGATATTGAGGCATATATGGGATTAGTATATAAGTATAATTTTCCTGATATGAAGATTGAAGAGATACACAAAAAGGTGTATGATGAGCTGAAATCTAAAGATCCCGACACCGGCAAAAGCGATCTCAGCCATAAAGAAGAAGCTTTTGGTGAAAATACCTATTACCAGACTTTATCTGAAAATCCCAAAGCATATGAAGAAGAGCTGAGTCTTTTTACGGTAAAGCCCCTGTATAATTTTGTCAATTCTATTTTTTTCAGACTTGGGTTTGATGCTTCTACATCTACTTTTTTGATTACCATAATTTCATATGTTTTAATTGTAGCTCTTATTTTTATTTTCCTGTCGGATATTCTTAAAAATCATTATCTGGCATTACTTTTAACCATTTTAATTTCTTTGTTTAAACCTTTACTGGATACTTCCCGCCACGCCACGCCCGACGGTCTTTCTACTCTGGTCCTTTTACTGAGCTTTTATTTTGCTGTGGTGAAGAAAAACCTTTGGATGGCTGTTCTTTTTGGAGTTCTGTGCATACTTACACGACCTGAATATTTTATTTTTTATAGCCTGTTATTGGTATTATTGTATATCTTCAGATCAGATTTTTCATTTAAATCAAAAAATATTGTGTTCTCATTCATTCTTTTTGCTTTCACTTTTGGAATTATACAGTATTTCAATCAGATTCCATGGTCGGTGCTATTTATGAATCAGTTTACCAAAGTTCAGCTGTATCCGATATCAAATCCGGATTCTTTTAATTTTCATGAATATCTGGCGTGCATCAAAAGCAAAGTGCTTTTCGAATTCAATACTTCTTATTTCCCGCTGCTTTTAATATTTATTATAATTATCCTAGATTATAAAATGCTGAAGAAAAAAGACAGAAAGTCACTTATGTATCTGGGGCTTTTTGTGGCTGTTTATTTCACTGTATTGATCCGTTTTTTTATGTTTCCCAGTCTGGTAAACAGGATGATGGTTGGTTTTTATCTGATTATTATTTTGGCGCTGATTGCGTGTCAGAATTCCAAATCTCAAATAATGAGAAAGACTGCATAATTATTCTAAAATTATCATTAATTTTGCTACCTCAAATTATGGCAAGTTTTTCAGGATATTTACCGTACGCTTTTGCATTAATTATTGCAATACCATTTCTGGTTTTGTTCAGACAGTTTGTATTTACTTATATTAAACTTAAAGAACAGGAAATCAAATTGCTTACCGTAAAGTCAAATACCGGAAATAAGGCTCAGTCGTATGAAAGGATGACGCTTTTTATGGAAAGAATAAAACCGTCCAATCTCATCCAGCGCTTTGATAAAGATCTTGCCGTTCACGAATTCATCTTCCTTACAGAAAAAACGATCAACGAAGAATTTGATTATAATTCTTCTCAGCAGCTTTACATTAGCAAAAATTCTTGGAAAAATATTGTAGATTCCAAGAACGCTGTCATTGATTTGCTTCATAAAACGTATCGTGAGATCAATGGGAATGCGACACTTGATGAATTTAAAACGGTTTTTATTATCAATTTCATCAATGGTGAAGATTATATTAACACCACAATTGAAGACCTGAAAAGAGAAATTTTAATAATAGCTTAACTAAAAAAATAAAATTAAATAATGATTCCAAATTTTAAAGCACATCCTTGGCACGGGATTTCTGCAGGAGAAGATGCGCCAAATGTCGTAAATGTTTTTGTGGAGATCGTTCCTTCAGATACCATAAAATATGAAGTAGATAAAGAAACCGGATTCTTAAAGGTAGACAGACCTCAGAAATTTTCCAATATTATTCCGGCATTGTACGGTTTTGTTCCAAGAACGTATTGCGATACAGGAGTAATGAATTTAGCGATAGAAAGAGGTGCAAATGATGTTACAATGGGAGATCATGATCCGCTTGATATTTGCGTTCTGAGTTCTCACAACATCCATGCGGGAGGTTTGTTAATGGAAGCTATTCCTATTGGTGGTTTCAAAATGATTGACGGAGGAGAGGCAGACGATAAAATTGTTGCCGTAATGATCGGTGACCATGCTTTCGGACATTTCAGAGATATTACAGAATTGCCTGAAGCTGAAGTGAAACGATTAATGCATTATTTCCTTACGTATAAAAACCTTCCGGATGAACCTGCGAAATGCCGAATCCAGGAAGTGTATGGTGCTGAACATGCTAAAAAAGTAATCAAAGCTTCTCAGGAAGATTACTCCAATAAATACGGAGGATAATTTTTCTCTGAGAATAAGTATTAAAAAGGATAAATGAGTTTCTCGTTTATCCTTTTTTGTTAATTAAGTGATGATAAAAAAATTCGGTAGTTTCAAAAATTTTTGATTTTTATCCTTTAAAGTGATTTTGTTATCTGATAATAGCTTTGAAAACTGCAAAATATCACTTTTTAACTTTTTTTTAATCCCTTCTCCCTTGCGACCAAATTGAAGTTTGCTTAGATTTGTACCCGCAATGAAAGGAAGATTTTATCAATATGTATATAGCTTGCTGTTTGCCCTGCTGACTGTTTTGGGTTGGTATTACGGGCAGGTTCAGCAATATATTTCAGGAGATGAAAATTCTGGCATTACATTCGTTTCAGATAACGGTATTTCACAAAATAAAAAATCGGATACTTCTTTTCTCCTGACGGGAAATCACAATACAGCTGATCTTTACAATATCAGCCATCCGCATTACAGCAAATTAAAGGCAAATCTTACTGAAAATGACAATGAGAATGATGAGAATGTAGATTCATCAGAATCATTAGAGATGTTCTTTCTTTTAAGAGAAGGCTTCTGGAATCTAATCTCAGATTTCGTTACAACATTTCACAACAGAAAAACAGCCGTAACCCTTGCTCATTCCGGGCTTCTAAAAACAATGTATGATGATCTGTACATCCAGTACAGAGTCATCAGACTGTGATTCCATAATACTTTTACACAAAATCGTTGGCTTTCATCCTGAAGGCCTGCACTTCTATTTTTCAAATCTAAATTATTATAAATACTATTATCATGGTCAAGAAAAGTCTCATGTATGTAAACCTGTGCCTTATTCTTTGGTGCGTAAGCTGTCAGTCTGAAAAGAAAGAAAAAACCGAAGCAGCCACATTTAACGTTACAAGCCCTCTTGTAAAAGATACGTTGATTGACAAAGAATATGTAGCGCAGATCCGTTCTATCAATCACATCGAACTCCGTGCGCAGGAAAAGGGGTACATTCAGTCGATTTATGTAGATGAAGGGCAATTTGTTCACAAAGGTCAGCTATTATTTAAAATCATGCCTAACCTCTATGAATCTGATGTAAACCGAGCCAAGGCAGAAGCAAAATATGCCGAAATAGAATATCAAAATACAAAAAACCTTTCCGATAAGGATATTGTTGCTCCGCAGGAAATGGCTATGGCTAAAGCAAGATATGAAAAAGCCAAAGCCGAGCTGTCTTCTACCAATACACATCTTCAGTTTACTGAGATCCGTGCACCTTTTTCAGGTATCGTGGGAAAATTGCATGTACGTAAAGGAAGTTTGGTGGATGATGGAGAATTAATCACGGAACTTTCCGACAACAGCAAAATGTGGGTTTATTTCAATGTTCCGGAAGCAGAATATCTTAATCAGATGAGCGATCATAAAAATGATCCACTTCATGTTCGCTTAAAAATGGCCAATGGTAAAGAATTCAGCCAGGACGGAATCGTAGAAACTATAGAATCTGATTTTAACAATGAAACAGGAAATATCGCTTACAGGGCTACTTTTCCAAATCCTCAGGGACTTTTAAGATATGGTGAAACCGGAAACATCCTCATTACCTCTCCGTATCCCGATGCAGTAATGATTCCTCAGAAAGCAACCTTTGAAGAGCTTGAAAAAAAATATGTCTATGTGATTACCAAAGATAATAAGGTAAAAGCAAGAGAAATTAAAATTGCTGCCGAATTACCTCATATCTATGTAGTTGCTTCGGGTCTGAGAAAAGATGAAAGAATCCTTCTGGACGGTCTTAGACTGGTACAGGAAAACCAGAAGATCACATCAAAATATCAGAAACCTGAAAAAGTAATGTCTAATCTGGATCTGTATGCAGAATAACCCAAAAGCAGAAATATGTTTAAGAAAGTAATACACAGACCGGTTTTTGCCATTGTCATATCGGTGGTTATTTTATTTATCGGAGGGTTGGCTATCAAGCAGCTGCCCACTGAACAGTTTCCGAAAATTGCTCCGACTACGGTGGCTGTTTCCATCGCCTATCCCGGAGCAAGTGCAGATGTATTGGTGAAATCTTCTCTTATTACCATTGAGAATGCCATCAATGGTGTTCAGGGAATGCGGTATATCACGACTGACGCTACCAGTGCCGGGGAAGCAACTGTGAATGTAGTTTTTGATCCCGGAACCGATCCCAATGCCGCAGTAGTGTTGGTGAAAACCCGTGTGGATCAAGTAATGCCGCTTCTTCCTGAATTGGTACAAAAAGAAGGAGTAGTGGTAAATCCGATTCAGCCAAGTATGCTGATGTACGTCAATCTTTACAGTACGAGTAAAGATATGGACGAAAAATTTCTATACAATTACGCCACTGTCAATATTATCCCGGAAATCAATCGTATTCATGGGATTGCAAAGTCTCAGATTTTAGGAAGTAGGAAATATGCCATGAGAATCTGGCTCAATCCTGACAGGATGCGTGCTTATGATATTTCCGTGGATGAAGTGATGAAAGCCATTGGTGAGCAGAGTATCATCGGCCGTCCCGGGAGAATCGGACAAAGCTCGGGTATCGCAGCACAGTCTCTGGAATATGTATTAACCTACAAAGGTCAGTATAACAAGCCGGAAGAATATGAAAATATCATTGTTCGTTCCAATTCAGATGGGGAAAATATTAAGCTTAAAGATATTGCTAAAGTAGAATTAGGAAGTGAATTCTTCGATATTTATTCTAATTTGGATGGGCATCCTTCGGCTTCCATCGTATTAAAACAGAATTACGGAAGTAATGCCAACGACGTGATTAAAGACGTAAAGGCAAAGCTAGAAGAAATGAAAGCAAACTTTCCACCCGGCGTTGATTATAAAATCAGTTATGATGTTTCACAATTCTTGGATGCCTCGGTAGAGCAGGTAATGCACACCCTAAGAGATGCCTTTATTCTTGTAGCTATTGTGGTATTCATTTTCCTTGGTGACTGGCGTTCTACTTTAATTCCGATTATTGCCGTACCGGTTTCATTAATAGGAACCTTCTTCGTAATCCAGTTATTTGGTCTTTCTATTAATTTGGTAACGCTTTTTGCCTTGGTATTGGCGATTGGTATCGTGGTAGATAATGCCATTGTAGTGATCGAAGCGGTACACGCGAAGATGGAAGAAAGCGATATTTCACCATATAAAGCTGTAAAAGAAGTAATGGGCGAAATTGCCGGAGCTATTATTGCTATTACTGCGGTAATGGTAGCGGTATTCATACCTATTTCGTTTATGACAGGACCTGTGGGAACATTTTATCGTCAGTTCTCCATTACCATGGCAAGTTCTATCGTAATTTCTGCGGTTGTGGCCCTTACATTGACACCGGTATTGGCAGCGATGTTATTGAAAAACAATCACGGGAAGCCGAAAAAATCAAACCTGTTTACCAAATCTCTGGATTCTTTTAACAAAGGATTTGATAAAATTACTGGTAAATACGCCTCATTCCTGAGAAAGATTGTAAGCCGAAAAGTGGTGACCTGGGGAATCCTTATTGCTTTTTGTGCAGGAATTTTTGTTATTAATAAAACACTTCCGGGAGGATTTATTCCTAACGAAGACCAGGGTACTATTTATGCTATCGTTCAGACTCCTCCGGGATCTACGCTCGAGCAGACGAATAAAGTTTCAAGAGCTTTGCAAAAAATATGTCAGGGCGTAGATGGTGTAGAATCTGTTTCATCACTGGCGGGTTATGAAATTATGACGGAAGGTCGTGGTTCTAATGCAGGAACGTGCCTCATCAACCTGAAAAGCTGGAGTAACCGTAAGCATAATGTAAAAGAAATCATGGAAGAGTTGGAAGAAAAGTCCAAAAATCTTGGTGCCACCATTGAATTTTTTGAACCGCCTGCTGTTCCCGGATTCGGATCTTCCGGAGGATTTTCCGTACGATTGCTGGATATGAACAGAACCACAAATTATCAGGATTTTGATAAGGTAAACAAAGCTTTTATCGCTCAGCTTAAAAAACGTAAGGAACTTACGGGCGTTTTCACCTTCTTTGCTGCCAACTATCCTCAATACGAGCTTGTTTTTGATAATAATGCTGCGATGCAGAAAGGAGTTTCCATAGGTAAAGCTATGGATAATCTCAACATTCTGATCGGAAGTACTTATGAGCAGGGGTTCATCCGATTCGGACAGTTCTTTAAAGTCTATGTACAATCGTCACCGGAGTTCAGAAGGCTTCCTTCGGATATTATGAAACTTTATGTGAAAAACGATCATGATGAGATGGTTCCGTATTCCGCATTTATGACGCTAAAAAAGACACAGGGACCAAATGAGATTACACGGTACAATATGTACAATTCAGCGGCAATCCGTGGACTGCCGGCTTCCGGATATACTACAGCAGATGCTATTCAGGCTATTAAAGAAACCGCTGCGATGAGCCTGCCACACGGCTATAAAGTTGCATGGGAAGGTTTATCTTATGATGAAGCACAGCGTGGTAACGAAGCTATTTATGTATTTCTTGTGGTATTGGTTTTCGTGTATCTGGTGCTTGCTGCTCAGTATGAAAGTTTTATCATCCCTTTTGCCGTATTGCTCTCTCTTCCTGTAGGGGTATTCGGATCTTTCTTATTGCTAAAAGCAATGGGATTAGAGAATGATATCTACGCACAGGTAGGACTCATTATGATTATCGGATTACTGGGTAAAAATGCTGTACTTATTGTAGAGTTTGCCGTTAAAAGGCGACAGTCGGGAGATTCTATCCTGGAAGCAGCTATTGAAGGTTCAAAAGCGCGTTTCAGACCGATTCTTATGACTTCATTTGCCTTTATTGCAGGACTTATTCCTTTGGTTTTTGCAAGCGGTGCAGGGGCAATCGGAAATCATACCATCGGTGCTTCCGCACTGGGAGGAATGCTGGTCGGAACCCTTTTCGGGGTGATTGTTATCCCTGGACTCTATTATATTTTTGCCAAATTATCAGACGGCAGAAAAATGATTAAAGATGAAGACGAATCACCATTAAGCGAAGACATGATCCATTATGAATAAAAACAGAAATAAAATATATCAATATGCAGGTTTGTCGTTGCTATTATTAAGCCTTGCAGCCTGTAAGCCGGTAGAAATAGAACAACGTGCGGAAAACAGAACTGTACCGGAAAAATATGCTTCCGCAGAAAATGCTTCCGCCAATTCAGCCAAATTGAAATGGAATGAATATTTCAGCGACCCCAACCTTCAGTCACTCATAAATGAAGCACTGAAAAATAATCAGGAACTGAATATCATGCTTCAGGAGATTGAAATTTCAAAGAATGAAATCAGAGGCAGAAAAGGGGAATATCTTCCTTCTGTGGGCTTGAAATCCGGTGCAGGTGTAGATAAAGTAAGCCGTTACACGAATATAGGGGCGATGGAAGCCAACACGGAAATCGAACCGGGAAAGGAAATGCCCGATCCGTTGTTTGATTTTGGTGTTGGTGTTCAGGCCAAATGGGAAACCGATATCTGGGGAAAACTTCACAATGCAACAAGAGCTCAGGTACAGAGATATCTGGCAAGCATTGAAGGCAGAAATTTTATGGTGACCAACCTGATTGCAGAAATCGCCGATTCTTATTACGAGCTGCTTGCGATGGATAATGAGTTGGTTATTTTAAATCAGAATATTAAAATCCAGAACGACGCGCTGAGTATTATTAAAGAATTGAAAAAAAATGCCCGGTCTAATGAGCTTGCTGTGAAAAGGTTTGAAGCTCAGGTACTGAAAACCCAGGGGATGCAATATGATATTCAGCAGAAAATCGTGGAGACTGAAAACAGGATCAATTACCTGGTAGGGAGATTTCCTCAGCCGGTAGAAAGAAGTCATGATAATTTTGATGAGGTTGTTCCGCAAAAAGTCTATGCCGGGATACCATCCGAACTTCTGGAAAACCGTCCGGACATCAAGCAGGCGGAATATGAGCTGGCTGCTTCAAAACTTGATATCAAATCTGCGAAAGCAAGATTTTATCCTTCACTGGATATCGGCGCAGGTTTTGGCTTGCAGGCTTTTAATCCGACTTATCTTGTTAAGCCTGAATCATTCCTGTTTTCGCTGGCTGGTGAACTTACCGCGCCACTTATTAACCGAAGTGCTATTAAAGCAGCTTATTACAATGCCAATGCAAAACAGATACAGGCAGTCTATCATTATGAACAGACGGTTTTGGGTGCTTATATTGAAGTTGCCAATCAGTTATCTAAGATCAAAAATCTGAACAGTAGTTATAACATCAAAGCGAAAGAGGTGGATGCTTTAACGAAATCCATCGATATTTCCAATGATCTTTTCAAATATGCAAGAGCCGATTATATGGAAGTGTTGCTCACCCAACGTGATGCTCTGGAATCTAAATTTGAGCTTGTTGAAAAAAGAGTCAACCAACTGAAAGCCAGTGTTGCTATTTACAGAGCACTTGGTGGAGGATGGGATCAGAATCCGCTGACTCCTCCGGGTATTATCAAAAAGTAAATGCCTTACTAAATTTTTTATAACGAGGGCTTACCGAAAGGTAAGCTCTTTTTATTTTATATGTTCATTAATGTTTAAACACTTATTGATTTCAATATGGAAGAACATTCATTTAAGCTCAGCTGATATCAAAAAAAATTCTATTAGAGATTTTATATAGTATCAATCCAATTATAAATATCAATTGACTGAGGGATTTCAAGTTTTTTTCTGAGTCTGTATTTTTTATTTTGTACGGTACGAGTCTCAATAAAAGTATATTTTGCAATTTCTTTAGTCGTCAGTTTTAGCTTCAGGAGAGCACAGAATTCTATTTCAGATTGCTGAAGATCGGGGTTAAGCTTCAATAGTTTATCAGAAAAATCGGGAAATGCATTTTCAAAGGCAAACATGAAGGCGGGATCGTTATTTTGTACAAGCGTTATAAGATTGTTAAATAAATCATGTAGATTCTGGTTATTTTCAATACTTTTTTTCTTTTTTAATTTTAAATAAAAGAATACAGATCCTGCCAGAACGATAACAATGGAAAGTCCCCAGATAAAAAAACTGAGGGTAAACTTTTTGTTCTGTTCCTGCTCATCTTTACTGATGACTTCCTGCAGAGAATTGTATTTACTCTGAAGCATCTGAAGATCATTCTGTTTTATTTTATTCTCATAATAGTCGGCACTATCTTTTCTTCCTGTTTCGCGATAAATCTCCTGAAGAGACTTATACGTATCGTTTATATTGAGCTCTATTCCGGTTCGCTGAGCGACTTTAAGTGCTTTGTGAAAATTTCGTACTGATTCTTCATAGTTCTTTTTTTTCATGTAATAATTTCCGAACACTGTAAAATTGGTAATCATTGATTTGTCGTCGGAGATTGCAGAAGGCTTTATTTCAACAGATTTTTTAGCAAAGTAAAAAGCAGAATCAAGATCGTATTCAGAATAGATACTTGAAATATTGGAATAATTAACATATTGAAATTTCGCAAACTCATTTTTATCCTGAATTTCATTTCCGGATTTTATTTCTTCCAGAATCTTTTTTGCTGCATTTCTGGGTTCATTCTTATCCAGATAAACATTCGCGAAACTGCTCAGCACATTAGCTTTTGCATAAAAGATCTTTTTACTTTTCAACTGACTTTTTTGTAGTATTGAATAGGCATTGTTAAGATGAACAATTGCTTTGTTGTAGAACTTATTTACAGAATAGGTCTCGGCAATATAGACATTGGCCATCGCCTCATAATACACATTTTCATAGCGTTCTGAAGCTTTCTGTAACTGTTCAGAAGAAATGATAAGGCTGTCAACGAGGTTTTTGTTATAAAAATAGAGGCTTTTTCGTTCCAGTAATTGCATTTCTGCCAACGAATCCTTTAGTAATTTTGAGGTCTTTATTAGCTGATTCAGCTCAAGATAGGCTCTGTTAATATCTGTACGGAATAGACTTGAGTTTGATTTTAATTTAGTTTTAAATTGTTCACGTTCTTTCTGAGACTGAGAATAGCTCATTGAATAGAAACAAAATAGAAACAAAAAAACCAGCCGTACATTTCTCATCATTACTTCAGATACAATTATGAATTTTATGTAAATTTAAGAATTATATTGATATTCTATTTGAAATTTATAACTGAAGATACACAGGTAGAAAAAAAATACATTAATATTCATCAATACTGGAATGCTAAAAACTTTATGACCTGAAATTACATTAAAATATAAATAATATATTTGTATGGAATTTAAAGACACTGAAAAATATTGTATGGATAATATCAGGATGATTGTAACGGATATGGACGGAACTTTTCTGAACTCAGAGCACCAGGTAAGTCCTGATTTTCCGGAAGTTTATGCAGAGCTAAAAAAGAGAAATATTTTATTTGTCCCGGCAAGCGGAAGACAGATGCTCGGAATTACCAAATATTTTGGAGATATCGAAAATGAAATGGCTTTTATTGCTGAAAACGGAGGATATGTGATCTATAAAAATCAGGAACTTTTTGCCGATAAGATGGAGCAGCAGCATATTGCTGAAATAATCAGATCTATTCGTGCTATTTCCGGGGCAACCGCTGTTTTGTCTGGAAAGAAAAAAGCCTATGTAGAAACAGATAATCAAGATTTTATTTCTTATATATCTCAGTTTTATACTGATAATGAGATTGTGGAAGATTTAACGGTGAGGAATGATGACAGTATCTTTAAAATTGCAGTTTATCATCCCGAAGGTTCTGAATTAAACGTTTATCCTTTATTAAAAGAATTTGAAAAATATAATCTTGAAGTGGTAGTCTCCGGAAAATATTGGCTCGATATCATGAATAAGAATATCAATAAAGGAAACGCGCTGGAAAAGCTTCAGACTGCACTTGATATTACACCACAGCAGACAATGGCTTTCGGAGATTATATGAATGATATAGAAATGCTGAAAAATTCCAAATATTCATATGCAATGAAAAATGCGCACCCTTCGGTAAAGCAGGCTGCCAGTTTTGAAGCTTGTTCCAATGATAATTTTGGAGTCTTAAAAATTATAAAAGATTATCTGAATACAAACTAAAAAAAGATGCTGTTTCAATGAAGAAACAACATCTTTTCTGATTGGAAATATATTATAATTAAGATTCGGTGCCTACTAATCCATAGCTTGTGGATGCCGGCTCTTTTCCGAAAAGACAAGAGAAAATGTTCTGAAATTCATGGATGTATTTACATCTTATTGAATTACCATAAATTTTCAATCCGTCTACAATTTTTCGGGAGCTAAGGTCAATATCATATTTTATGAATGTTTCCGGTCTTTCATATCTGATTCTTTGATCAGAAATATATGTTCTTAGAAAGCCGAATTTTTCCAGCCATTCTTCAGTAATCTGTATCGGCTTTATAGAGTCTGCCGGAACTGAAAAACTGTGAATGTCATTTTCAATTTTCACAAAATAATCTTTTTCATTATTATCCTGAAATATTTCAGTAATATTATAAATCTGATTTTTGTATTCTACTAGATTTTTGATTTTTAGATCTGCAACGTTCATGATATTTTGTGGTGTTTGAGTTATTATTCTAAATTGGGTGAATATTTTATATATTAATATTTACAAATACTATGCCTTATGTTTTGAATAATATTTTAAATAGATGTTAATTTTAATCTGCTAAATTCATAAAAAACTATTTATCTATTTGATTAACAATTGTTTGTTGTTTAAAAGTATGTGCAAGAATGTTCAAAATATGGTATCCATGTGGTACTTTGTTTTTTTAAATTTATCTATCTAGATTTACATATCCTAAAACATTGATTTATAGATGTAAATTTTTCAAAAAATAACTAAATTTATTCCTTAAAAATCATTTTTCAATGATGGAAAATTTTCCTTTCTACTTATCACTTGTCATTATTATAATACTTTTAATAATGTTGGCAAATAAAATCAAAGTAGCCTATCCAGTTCTGCTTGTCGTTGCAGGCTTGCTTATCAGTTGTATTCCTGATATCCCTTCCATTAAAATAGATCCGGAGCTAATCTTTATTATCTTTCTCCCTCCGTTACTGTATGAAGCAGCATGGACGATTTCATGGAAAGAATTATGGAAATGGCGAAGAATCATAACGAGTTTTGCATTTCTCATCGTATTTCTTACGGCAACTACAGTGGCTTTTGTGGCCAATCATTTTATTCCGGGGTTTTCTTTGGCGCTTGGTTTCTTATTGGGCGGAATAGTGTCGCCGCCGGATGCCGTAAGTGCCGGAGCAATCTTGAAATTTGTAAAAGTTCCTAAAAGAATGTCATCAATCCTTGAAGGAGAAAGTCTTCTGAATGATGCTTCTTCATTGATTATTTTTCGTTTTGCCATGATTGCTGTTGCAACAGGCCAGTTCATCTGGCAGGAAGCGGCTTTAAGTTTTTCATGGATGTTGATCGGCGGGATCGGCATTGGAGTATTGATCGGCTGGCTATTCATGAAAGGCCAGAAAATTCTCCCTACAGATGCTAATATGGATACTGTCCTTACGATTGTGGCTCCTTATTTAATGTATATAGCCGCTGAAGAAGTTCACAGCTCCGGAGTGTTGGCGGTAGTGAGTGGTAGTTTGCTTTTATCCAACAATCGCCACAGCTTTCTGAGTACCTCTTCAAGACTTCGTGGTATTAATGTTTGGGAAAGTTTAGCTTTTGTTCTGAACGGTCTCGTATTTATTTTAATCGGTCTCGACCTGCCGGAGATCATTTCGGGGCTGGAAGGGGTGAGTGTTTCATCGGCAATTGGCTATGGGCTGTTAATTACAGCTATTCTTATATTGGTAAGGTTTTTCTCTGCTTATGGAGCGGTAGTGGTGACGCTTATTGCGCGAAATTATATCAAAGTCGCTGATTCCAGAAATCCGGGGCTTAAAGTTCCGTCGGTATTAGGCTGGACAGGAATGAGAGGTGTTGTTTCTCTTGCGGCAGCTTTATCGATTCCGGAAAAATTATATACGGGCGGCCCGGATTTTCCTCAGAGAAATCTTATCCTATTCATTACTTTTGTGGTCATCCTTACTACCTTGGTCGTACAGGGGCTTACCCTGCCTTATATGATAAGGAAAATACATCTGCCGGAATATGACGATCATCTTCCTGATGATGAAGCGGAAGACATGATTCGCCGTGAACTGGCTAAGCTGACAGTGGATCATTTAAAGGAAAACGATCTGATTGATAAAAGTGTATTTCTGAAGCAAATACACGATAAATGGAAAGGCAAAATAGAAGAAGAATCTGATATTAAAATTTCCGCCGAAACTAAAGATGCCTATCTGAAACTGCTTGATGCTCAGAGAGCCTGGCTTATTGATCAGAATCATGATGAAAAACAATATTTTGATGAAGACCTCATCAGAAAACATCTTCTCAAAATTGATCTTGAAGAAGAAAAGATTTTATTGATTCATTAAAAATACAAGCAATTTCTGCAAATATTCATCTTCCTTCAATACTTTGTTGTAAGACTGCCGTGCATAGATTGGAGAAAGTTCATAATTTTCCGGTCTTAGGTTGATGTCCTCGTTTTCGATATAATTAAGATGCCGGGTGTAATCTTTGATAAGCTTATTAATCGTTTTTCTCTTTATTTTACACAGCGTGTTGTTTTTAATCTTGTGTAATGAATTCAGGATGAAAGATTTGTCTCCATGAAAATGTATGATATTTTTTGCGAAAGAAAGGTTGTGGTTATCCTGTAATACAGAATGTTCATCTTCAAAAATCATGATCGTTAAAGGTGTTAAAGGTGTGAAATAGTTTAAAATACTTAGTATATGATGTTTAACAATCAATTGACGGGAATTGAAAAAGATTTTCTGAGTACCTGTATAAGGCAATCTTTCGGTGTGGTGAAGTAAACAGACATCATATTAAATTTAAGATTGGTGTGTAAAAATTGATAAAGTTTTTATTTTCAATTTATATTTAATTTTATTTCAAAAATCTAACCAAAAGTATATTTTACTTTTAAAAGACTAAAAATTTGTAATAAAACTATTTAAAGTTATAACAATTTTCAATAAACAATGAAGATGTGGTATATTTTACCTTTAATTTTATTTATTATATATTAATAAAAAACCTCCCGGATTACGAGAGGTTTAAAATTGGATATATGTCTTGTCCTGAAATAGCGATACACAAATTTTATCGTTATGGAAAACAATCAAGAAAATCGCTATGTAAAGCGAACCCAAAAAGACTATTC
>NZ_FNDW01000012.1 GCF_900099685.1 Chryseobacterium taeanense
CATATTGTTTCTTTCCAAAGAAACCGTCACTCAACTTGAAAAAGGTAAATGACGGTCAACTATTTTTAAACTTTGCTTAAACCGAACTCAGGTTAAAATAGGTATTAAAAAACACCGTATTAGTTGCTCTATTTTTAATATTGCAATCGCGCAGTAAATTTTAAATTACCATTCAATTATAAAGCCTGGATGATGTATAAACTTCCGGGCTTTAGTTTTAATATAAAAAATCATTTAAATTAAACCAGATAAAGTCTACTTTATATTGGATAAATACTAAACAATCAAGCCTTTAGCAATTCTCCCCAACTGTTTCAGTTTGTCATCAATCTGTTCCGACCAGCGTTGACCATAGCTCAACCGCATACAGTTATTAAACTGGTTTTGCAATGAAAACATTCTGCCCGGAGCAATACTTATTTTTTGACGGATAGCCAGATCATACAATTCCGTGGTATCAATTCTTTTGTCCAGTTCCACCCAAAGCATAAATCCACCTTGCGGTTGGCTTATTTTGCTTCCTTCCGGAAAATACTCGGCAACTGCTCTGGCAAATTGCAGGCTATTGGCGTGCAACTCACTTCTTAATTTCCGAAGATGATGTTCATACCTACCTTTTTCAAGGAAATTAGCTATAGTTTCCTGTGTTATAGTGGTAGAGGAAACAGTATGAATGAGCTTCTGATGAACGATTTTATCTTTAAACTTTCCCGGAGCTAACCAGCCCACACGATACCCCGGAGCTAATGTTTTGGATACAGAACCACTCCAAAGAACCAAACCTTCATCAAATACTTTACAAGGTTTAGGGCGGCTGTTCCCGAAATATACATCGCCATACAAATCATCTTCTATGAGCGGAATACCTCGTTCCGAAAGCATTTTCACCACTTCCATTTTATGCTCATCGGGCATACAGCTTCCTAACGGATTGTTGAAATTAGAAACCAGAATACATACTTTTATTTTGAACAGGACTTTTTTTAGAGCATCAGGCTCAATTCCGGTAACAGGATGAGTTGGTAATTCAATAACTTTTAATCCCAAACTTTTTGCCAGTTGCAATATGCCGAAATAAACAGGACTTTCAACAGCAATCGTATCGCCTTTTTGTGTAAGTGCCATCAACCCGAATGAAATGGCATTCATCGCTCCGGCAGCGGTAACAATGTCGTCTTCATTCAAATTTCCATTCCAGGTATAAGTCAATCTGGCAATATCCCTGCGTAATTTTCGGTTTCCCTGAATTTCTTCGTATTCCGTACCATTTCCTTGAAGGTTACGCGTAGCATTGACCAACTCTTTATTGAGCTTAGCGATAGGCAATAATTCGTTTTCGGGAACGCCAAGAGAAAATCGGGTAACATCTTTATTGCTTAACGTTGAATATACTTTGGAAATAAGTGTTTCTACGCCTATTGGTTCAGTTCCCCCGGAAGGTTTACTCACTGAAGGAACCGATAAATAAGCAGGTTGGTGACTGACATAGTAGCCGGACTGTGGCCGGGAAATAATCAGTCCTTTTGCTTCCAGTTCAAGATAAGCCTGTACAGCCGTTGTCATACTCACCCCATATTCACGGTGCAACATACGCAGTGAAGGTATCTTATCTCCTGTTTTCAGTGTGCCGTTTCTTATTTTTTCTTCTAATGCACAAGCGATTTTTTGATATAGGTTTTCTTTCATCTTTTTAAAACTGTACTCTGCAAATTTACTAAAATTGTATCTGTACTTGTATCTTTTTTATGCGTTATTTTGCTTTGTAATTCATCAGTTTACTATGGGTAATCATAAAAATTGGCTGGCATTTGCTGCTCTGGCTGTCGTTTGTTTAGTTTGGGGAACCACTTATTTTGCTATTCGCATTGGGGTAGAAACCTTTCCGCCCTTTTTGTTTGCAGCGGTAAGACAAGTCATTGCCGGAGGTATATTATTGCTGGTGCTTCAGCTCACTGGCAACCTGAAACTAAGCAAAAAGGATTTTGTGCACCAGTCTGTTCCGGGCGTTTTAATGGTAGCATTAGGAAACGGTGTTATCGGCTGGTGCGAACGTTACATTTCGAGCGGACTGGCAGCATTGATTTTGTCGCTCATTCCGGTTTTTGTGGTAGTCATCAGTTATTTGTTCGGGTTTGACAGAAGAAAACCTCATTGGCTAATCGTTACAGGCTTGGTACTAGGTTGTTTGGGAATAACGCTTATTTTCAAGGATAACCTGAAAGACATTGCCAACCCTGAATATTTTATGGGGATGCTGATAGCTTTCGGGGCTTGTTTGGCCTGGGCTTCGGGGAGCGTATATGCTAAATACAAAATCCCCAACAGCAAGAATGTATTGCAAAATGCAGCTTTACAACTTTTTTCCGGAGGTATTGCCCTCTTTGCCTTCAGTGCTTTTTTAGATGATTATACCGAATTGAAAACCGTTACATCTTCCAGCATCTGGGCATTGGTTTACCTGATTATAGTGGGTTCAATCATTGCATATTCCGCTTTTGTGTACGCACTGAAACATTTGCCGATAGGCATTTCATCCCTGTATGCTTACATCAATCCGTTCATTGCGATTATACTCGGATTTCTCTTCCTGAATGAAAAACTAACCGGTATAACCTTATGCGCATTGGTCGCTACTTTGGGTGGAGTATATTGTGTCAATAAAGGTTATCAAAAAATGGTAAAGAAATGAGAATAAAGTGAATTCTTATAGCATATATTTGAATGGATAATTAAAAAACAGTTGCCACCGACAAGCGATTTGAAGAAATATCACTTAAAGTCAGTTTATTTAAAATAAAATTATGAATACTATACATATAGAAAAATATCGTCCCGAATGGAAAACTTATTTTGAGCAATTCAACCGGGCGTGGATTGAAAAATATTTTGTGATGGAAGATATTGACAAACATGTCCTTTCCAATCCTGAAGAAGCTATTTTAAAAGATGGTGGGGAAATCCTTTTCGCTATTTATGACGGTAAAGTAATCGGAACTGTTGCTATAAAAAAAGCGGATGAAGAAACAATGGAACTGACCAAAATGGCAGTGGATGAAAATTATCGGGGCATCGGAGCAGGAAAAATGCTGTGCAAATCTGCTATTGATAAAGCAAAAGATTTGAACGTAAAAAGACTGGTGCTATATACACAATCTGCATTAAAACCGGCGTTGGGTATTTATAAAGAATTAGGTTTTACAGAAGTTCCTGTTGAACAGGGAAAATACAAAAGGGCAAACACTAAAATGGAAATAGAATTATGAAAAAAGAAAAAAAAGATGGTTTTCATATCAAAACCGATTTTGAAAATATGAATGTCAAAGCCATTCATCAATTTTTAAGCACAGAAAGCTATTGGGCAAAAGACATTCCGTTGAAAACGGTAAGTACCGCATTGAAAAATTCTTTTTGCATAGGATTATTTGAAGATGAAAAACAGATTGGCTTTGCCCGTTTGGTAACGGACTATGCCACTTTCGGCTATTTGGCAGATGTATATGTTTTGAGTGAATACAGAGGTAAAGGATTATCAAAAATGATGATAAAACATCTATTGGAATTGGATTTTGTGCAAGGGCTAAGAAGGACATTATTGGCAACATTAGATGCTCATTCGCTTTACCGTCAGTTTGGATTTCAATCTCCTGAAAACCCGGAGCGATTGATGGAAATAAAAAGAAATAATCTTTATAAAGATGTTTAGACTATGAAAGATGAAAGAAAAGCACAACTATTGGAAAGTTTCGGGCGTTCCAAAATAATGCAATTATTCGGTGCTGAAGTAACAGGCTTATCAGTCGGATATTTTGAAATCACAGTTCCCAAACAGGATTTTATGGCTCGTCCTGCAGGAATGTTCAATGGTAGTACCATTGCTTCATTGGTAGACGTTTCTTCGGGCTATGCCGGAGCATCAGCCAAACCGGAAGACAGTTATTTTACAACGGTTGAGCTAAAAGTAAACTACCTAAATCCTGCCATTGGCGAAAAACTTGTTGCTAAAGCTCAGGTTATCAAAAACGGAAAAGTGCTGACGGTAGTTCGTTCAGACGTATTTGCAGTTACAAATGAAGGAAAAGAAACTTTAGCCGCTACTTCATTGGTTACGCTGATGCAGTTATCAAAAAAATCACCCGACAAACAGATAGATTAATCGGATATGGAAATCATTAATATTAAATCTTTTTTGGAATATTACGAGAAAATCAGGCAACGTACCAACCGACTTATTGCCGTTATTCCACCGGAGTATATGGACTGGGCATACAAGCCCGGAAAGTTTACCATTGCTGACCAAATACGACACATTGCAGCCATTGAGCGGAATATGTTTGCCGAAACCATTTTAGGAAAACCTTGTACTTACAATGGGTGTGGTAAAGAACTTGCAGATGGTTACGATAATGTAATCCATTATTTTAACGAGAAACACGAAGAAGCGTTAGCCATTTTCAAAAGTCTGAGCGATGAAGATTTGCAACGTAAATGCCTGACACCCGGTAATGCTCCAATTACAGTTTGGAAGTGGCTTCGGGCAATGACCGAACACGAAATTCACCACAGGGCACAGCTTTATATTTACCTGAACCTGTTGGACGTAAAAACACCGCCCATGTTTGGGCTGAGTTCAGAAGAAATTATTCAAAACAGCCAATCAAAATAAACGAATATGAATACAGACTTTGCAAAAGAATGGCTTGATGCCTGGAACAGCCACGATTTAGATAAGATAATGGAACATTACAGCGAAAACATTGATTTTGTTTCGCCAATTATTCAACAAATAGGAATAAATGTGGAAGGGAAAATTTCCAACAAAAATGATTTAAAGGAATACTTTTCAAAAGCTCTGCAAAAATATCCCGACCTGCATTTCGAGCTTTACCATGAACTCAAAGGAGCCAATTCAACCGTTTTGTTTTATCGAAGCGTAAATAATTCCTTTTCTGCTGAATATATGGAATTGAACAATGAAGGAAAAATAAGTAAAGTCAGAGCACATTATAAGTTTGATGAATAATGAAAAACTTATTCGTTATAACCGGTGGACCCGGAGCAGGAAAAACAACTTTGTTGAATGCTCTGTCAGCAAATGGATATAAAACTATTCCGGAAGCAGCCAGAGCCATTATTCGTGAAGAAACAGAAACAGAAACAGAAACAGACGGAGAGGCTTTGCCGTGGAAAAACAAACAGTTTTATACGGATAAAATGATAGCAGCTTCCATTTTAGATTACAACAGAGCAACAGCAAGCCAGTCAAATGAAATCTGCTTTTTCGACCGAGGTATTTTGGATGCCGTTTGTTATGCGGATATGATTGGCTATGTACTTTCAAAGGAAACCATGGAAAAAGTGTTGAATTGCCAATATAATAGTAAGGTATTTATCCTGCCACCCTGGAAAGAAATTTATCAAACAGATAATGAACGAAAACAGGATTGGCAGGAGGCAGAACAGACTTATTTCCAAATGAAAAGTACTTATGAAAGGTTCGGTTATAAAGTCATAACCGTACCGATAGGTAATATCGATGAAAGAAAAGAATTTGTATTAACCCAAATAAAATAGAGAAATGGACAGCTATTTAGGAAGCATCAAAAAGCAATTCCTGTATTACAAAATGCTTGGAGAAAAAGCAATGGAACAATTACAGGAAGAACAATTATTCTGGCAGTATAGCGAGGAAAGCAACAGTATTGCCATTCTTGTCAATCATATTGCCGGAAATATGTTATCGAGGTTTACCGACTTTCTGACCGCAGACGGAGAAAAGCCCTGGCGAAACCGTGATGCGGAATTTACCAATCCTTTTCAAAACAAAGAAGAACTAATGATACATTGGAATAAAGGTTGGGATTGCCTGATGAATGCTTTAAACCAGCTTACGCAAGCAGATTTAGAGAAAATAATTTATATCCGAAATGATGGTCATACGGTAACCGAAGCCATCAACAGGCAATTAGCCCACTATCCGTATCATATTGGTCAGTTGGTTTTTATAGCCAAAATGCTGAAAAATGAAGATTGGCATACTTTGTCCATTGCCCGTAACAAATCGGAAGATTATAACAACCAAAAATTTTCGCAAGAGAAAAACAGACGACACTATACCGATGATTTATAAAGAACTCCATTATGATTATAAGTAAACAAAATAGCACTCATTATCAATGGGGCAACCACTGTGATGCCTGGACTTTGCTACAATCTGAAAATGTGATTATTAAAGAAGAAAAAATGCCTCCAAATACAGAAGAACAATTTCACTACCATAATGAAACAGCGCAGTTTTTCTATGTCCTGGATGGTAAGGCTTCTTTTTACATAGCGAACGATATTATTTATGTGTCTAAAAACGAAGGGATTAATATCCCCGTTAAAGTAGTCCATAAAATTAGCAATGAAACTTCCGCTGATTTAAGATTTCTAGTAATCTCCTTTCCCGGAAATTCAGACGATAGAGTAAATTCGGATAAAAAGCAAAGCAAAGTATAATATTTACAATACTCTGCCTAAATAGCGTTCACGTATTATCTACGTTATTAAAAACCATTCTAATTCTCGGTGAGATTCTGTCTATAAGAAAGCTTTACTTAAATAAAGATGCTTTTCTTCTAATGTCTTATTAAGTTCAACAATTTTTGCTTCGGTACGCAATCCATTTACAAACTATAAGGCTTTTATAAATTCGCCATTTTCACTTACTGCCTGGTTGCCCCAATTCGTAATAGCTTCCAAAACCTGAACAAGACTTTTCCCAAAATCGGATAGACTGTAAATCACTTTAACAGGTGGTTTTTTGCCATACACTTTTCTTACTATCAAATCATCTTTTTCCAATTGCTTTAATTGCAGACTCAAAGTCATTTCAGTGATGTTAGGCATTTCTTTCCGAAGCTCGTTATACCTTTTGGGGTCATCCTTTAAATGATACAGGATAACGGCTTTCCATTTTCCACCCACCAAATCCATTGTTAGGCTCACAGTGCACGGGTAAGTTTTCTCTTTAAATTTCACACAATCGCCGATACATTCTTTTTTCATTCTACAATTTTTTTAACCTATCTGTTTTGATAGTTATTGCAGATGCAATTTACTAAATTTAGTTTTGTTACTAAAATAATTATAGTATGGCATTAGTAATTTTAGCACACCCTACTTTTGATAAGTCTCTTGCAAACAAAATCATTATCAAAGAATTAAAGTGCAGTAATATAGATGTTGAAATCAGGAATATCCACGACTTATATCCTGACTATAATATTGATGTAAAAGCAGAACAAGAAGCCTTGTTGCGACACAAGACTATCATTTTCCAATACCCGTTTTATTGGTATAGCATGCCAGCCATTTTAAAGCTTTGGTTTGATGTGGTATTTGAATATCAATTTGCTTATGGTTCAAAAGGTGATAAGCTAAAGGACAAAAATTTTGTACCAAGTTTTACGGTAGGTTCATCGCAAAGCAGTTATACAGCTTTGGGCTTTCAGCATTTCCGTGTATATGAATTTTGCAAGCACCTGGAGCAGACAGCTTACCATACCCAAATGAATTACATTGACCCGATTTATTTTTATGGCACTTCGTTAGCTGCAGGCTACACAGAAAATGAAATAAAAGCTAATGCAAAGCATCACGCCCAAAAACTGATACAAAAATTACTGGAATTGGGAGAATAAAACTGCATTACAAATGAAGGGCAGATTTTCAAATATTTATCGGAATAAATCGAGAAATCGTAACGCAGTATGTACTTTTAATACTACAGAATTGGAGTACAAAATGTCTTCCGTTCCGCAATCAACCAGAAATGTTTTCTTAAAATCGACTCAACAAGGTATATGTCCTTAAAAAAATAACTAATTTTAAGCTAAGTTTTGAAGTAAATGGTCATTATCACAATCCAACACCCTGAATCCATTCATCATACAAATGGTATGATCGGTTCATGGACCGACTGGGAACTGACTGAAAAGGGAATCGTTCAGGCGGAAAACATCGCACGCAATATCAGGAAAGAATACCCGGACATCCAATACACAATCTATTCATCACCTCTCAAAAGGACAATGCAAACTGCCGAGATTCTTGGGAAAGAATTACATAGCACTCCCAAGCTCAGCCATGCTCTAAAAGAGAGAAGCCTCGGCAAGGCCATCGGAAAATCTGTCCAATGGCTGAAAGACAATATTGAGAACGAAGAAAAAACAATCTACGACAAGTGCTTCAGTGATGCAGAATCGAGATTCGATGTTTGGAACAGATTACTACCTTTCTACAATGAGATCATGTCAAATTATGAGGAAAATATCATCCTAGTTTCCCATGGCGATACCCTGAGCATCTTCAATGTGATGTGGTTAGGCTTAGATCCGGAAACACTCAATGATATTGACCTATCCGGAGTCAGCGGTGGGGTTTCTTTCCTATACCGAAAGTCATGTGGTAAGAAAATCATTAAGAGGTTAAGCGATACTTCATACATATTGCCTTTTTAGTCTATTTTTTCGGTTTTAAATTTTCTGCCGGTTTATTTCTGAAAGCTGAATAGATGTCGTTGGAATCCCATAGGGAATAAGTCTGTCTATGAGGTTTTCAAGGTGAGAACTGTCCCGTAAGATACATTCGGTAATCAGGCAATATTCGCCCGTTACTCTTTTGCAATTTAAAATTTCCGGAAATTTTTCCAGATCAGCAATGAATTTTCTGAAATCATCATTTTTAAATTTCATACTAATCAGTACTTTCAGATCATAACCTAATTTCTGATGGTCTATTTCCACACTGAACCGACGTATTATCCCATTATCAACCAAATTCATCACGCGCTCTTTGGTGGCTGATTGTGACAGCGAAATCAGTCTTCCAATTTCAGCATAGCTAAGCCTCGAATTCTGGCTTAGGATCCGAAGGATTTTGTAGTCAAAATCATCTAAAGTTATTTTCATTTAAAAATTACATTCTATCAATTAAATCAATCAAAATTAATAAATAATTCCATTAATTCCGTTTTATCATATTTGTTTAAATATTGAAATTTGTGATATAAATAAATAATATGGCACGAATCAAATTTTCAAACAATGGAAACACTCCATTTGAAAAACTTATTGGACACAATACCGATTTTCTTAAAGAATGGAACGATCTGGAGGAAACCTTATGGAAGAAAACGTTGCTGGACCAATACTTGCTGGAGCAGGTTCGAAGAACAATGGCTTTTGGAAATGGTTGTGAATACTGCATGGTAAAAGGCGGAAAACCTGATTTTGATGAATCGCAGATGAAAATCTCTACGGCGGCTTCTTTTGCAGAATTGTTTTGCATAGACCACCGTTCTATCTCGGATGCACATTTTGAGATGCTTAGAAAATATTTTTCGGATGAAGAAATTTCGGAATTATGTGTTTTCATTTCCTTCATAAATGCGTCACAAAAGCTCGGGAAAACACTGAACTTAACAGAAGATCTACAAGCAGAAGCGGTTGTTAAATTAAAAGATATAGAATAATGCGAATTGAAGTTTTAAAAAAAAGCAGTCTCACTGCAAATGTCCAGAATCAGGTTTATGAGCTATTTAAACAACTGAGCCCTAACAAAAAACAACTGAAACTGGATGAGATTTTAATGGAGGACAACCCTGTAACATTGGTTGGATGTTTCATAGGGGATCGAATCGTAGGAATTGCCTCCATGGCGATCTACAAAGTGATTTCGGGGAACAAAGGCTGGATTGAAGATGTGATTGTTGATGAGAATTATCGTGGAATGGGAATTGGGTTGAAGCTTATAGAAAAATTGCTGTCTATCTCAAGCGAGAAACAACTGAGTGAAGTCTTGCTTTTTACCGAAGAGCACCGAACTGCGGCCATCAGCTTATATGAAAAGTTGGGTTTCAGTAAAAAGGAAAGCAACATTTATAGACTAAGCAAATAATGTAAATTAGAATAATAGCAATCGGAAACTTGTCGTATAAGTAAATTTAGAAAAATATCTTTCTGTCAATATTTTATGAATATTAGAACAATAACCGAAGATTAAAGAACTATCGTTTTTACAACCCAAACTATCCACATCAAATGATGCAGATCTTCCTGCGGAAGAACCGCATCATTTGTTCAACTTCTTAACTACCGACAAACACGAAGACGGCTTGATTGAAGCACTGGGCGGCATATTGCTCTAAGCCTGGGGCGAAGATTACGAAGAACAGGGCTTCGCCAATAAGATGAAGAAGAAGCGTAAACGCCACAGAAAGAATAATTAGTTAAAATTCAAATGTTGCAGCATTAGATATATGAGTTGTGCTTTTATTCTCTATTCAATAGTTATTATGGTTTAGACATGGCAGATATTACTTTATATCCTAAAAATACGCAGGGTAAAACACCTAAAATCATTAATACCCAAAACCAGATAGGGTTCACAGCCGACAACCATAGCCAACCCACAACCAGTATTATTAAAGTACCAACTATCAGATTTTCTCTAGCTTTTCCTCCAATCTTTGTGGTAATTAATCCTCCTAAAAAGCAGCTGACCCAGACACAAAAAAGTTTGATGATAAATTGAGAAACATTGGTGTCGGCTAATTCCTGATTGATAAATATTTCCAAAGATGACGGGAACAACATACCTTGTACCTTAGCAAAAACAGAACTCAATAGTCCTATTGTTCCGAACCCTACTATCACGGAAAGTATCTTTCTAAAATTCATTATTTAATTTATTTTAAAATTCAACTGATCTTCAGTTAATACAATTGGATCGGTCATTATTTTTTGTACATCTTCATCAGATGCAGCTCTGAATGAATGGATAAACTGGTGTAATTTTTCTTCGCTATCAGGAATAAATGACGCAGCATTATTTTTTGCATTTCCTTGAAATTTCTGAATTATAGGCTGCATGATCGTATCATAGTTGGCACAAGCCGTTTTTAAATTATTGGGATTTTCGTAAATAAAATGAGCCAAAGCTTTTGCTCCGTAAATAGATAACGATGCTCCCATTCCCGATAATGCTGTAGGACAATAGCCCGCATCTCCCAATAAAACCACATTGCGGTTTACTAAAGTGGTTGAATTTATCATTCCCATTTTATCAATAAACATAAGACCATTATTCACGAAACGATCCAACAAATGCTGTACATCTTTATTGTATCCAGTAAAAGAAGTTCTGAGTATTTCATCGGCTTTATTTTGAATGGATGCTAAATCTCCTTTGTCATGTATATAACACTGAATAGCTATTTCATCGGAAGCAATGGGATAAATAGAAAGCATCTTATTCATATAAATATTGAATTTGCCCACCTCATAAGAATGATGCTCTTTCAATCGTCCTCCCATGTAAAGTACATTAAAATCCTCCAGCGTACTTTCGGGAAAATAATTCTGTCTTGTTGTAGAGCGTAATCCTTCTGAAACGATAAGAAGGTCGGCTTCCAACAAGTTTCCGTTATTGAGTAAGATGTTGACTTTGTTTTCATCATACGTTAGTTTCTCAACAGAACATGAAAAAAGAATATCCACTTCATCCTTTAGATCATTGTATAAAACGTGATGCAGTCCGCCTCGTGTTATCAATACGGAACGTTCAATGTTCTCGTTCATTTTCTCATAGCTAAGACCCTGTATAATCGTATCGTTTGATTCTCTGAAATTTACAAATTCCGATGGTGATGATGCTTGCTGTAATTGTTCTGCTAATCCTAATTCGTCCATAATACGAACCCCAAAACTCTTGAGAGAAATAAGAAACCCCGATTTGCTGAATGATGCAGCTCTTTCCAAAACAATTACTTTATGACCTTGTTTGCTCAATAGTTTTGCTGCAGTTAATCCGGCGATGCCTCCTCCTGAAATCACAATATTTTTTTTCATTGTTTCTAAGCTTTAATTTTATAACGCAAATTTATTTTTATATTTACAGATAAAATAGTTCAAATTAAACCAATAATAGTCCAAAAAAATTATGTTTAATGAAAAACTTAAAATGAGGCGACTCGCTGAAAAACTCGGTCTCTCCCTATCTTCTATTGAAGAAGAAATAAAACTTTTGCATTTCAACCAATTGAACATTGTGGACTTGATGCCCGATATATTACTAATGGTTCGCTCCTTAATTGCCAGCCAGACTTTTACTTATAAAAGAAAACCAATCGGGGTCATAGAAAAAGGATTGTTCATTTCGTTTCAAAATATTTTTCTTACGGAAGAAACGGGTAAAGCAATTGGCAAAAGAGCATTGAACAATCAGCCACATGTTCGCATTATGCCTTCGCATTTAGAAAGCGAAGTGATATTTCCTGGAGATGTTCACGTACAGCAAATCACCATTTTAGTTGAACTCGAATACCTGAAACGTTTTGTAGGAAACGATGCAGATAAATTGTCCTATCTTTTTGATGTAGAAAAAACCTTCTGGATAGAAGAATTTATGTCACCTGAAATGTCTGATTTGGTTGCTGAGTTGGCCAATCTTTCAACAGAAAACATTTTATCGCAAGCCTTTTATCGGTTAAAAGCTCTTGAGCTTATTTATTTGCTTTTCAGCAATTTATTAAAAAGAGAAAAAACAGAACACCATCATCTTAGCAATGCTGAAATTGATGCGGTTTATTTGGTTAGAAATACGATAGAATCAAATCTGGAAAAACCACTTACAAAAGATGAACTGGTAAAACTTAGTGGAATGAATGAGCTAAAACTACGAAGAATATTTACACAAGTTTTTGGCAAAGGAATTTACGAATATTACAATCATCTGCGTATGCAAAAGGCGGCAACACTATTAAGGCAAGGAGACCTCTCAGTTTCAGAAGTCGGCTATCAATTAGGATTTAGCAATTTGAGTTATTTCGGGAGGTTATTTGAAAAACACTTTGGGTTAAAACCAAAAAAGTGGAATGATAAAAATAGAATCTAAAAACTTTTTACCGCATTTTAATATTAACAAACCCTGCCCATAAAAAAGCTAAGAAAAGCTAAATTATTTCCCGATACAAAACTTAGAAAAAATATTCCCCAACACTTCATCGTTAGTCACCTCGCCGGATATTTCTCCGAGATATTCCAGAGCATTTCTCAATTCGTAGGCCAGCAGTTCGGTAGAAATGCGGAAAGTGATAGCTTCATTTACTTTGTGAACAGCATTCAGAGATTTCTGCAAAGCTTCAAAATGACGCTGATTGGTGATGACCACGTTATTTTCCGATGCCTTTAGCTGCTCAATATAAGAAGAGAGTTCGTTTTTCAGATCCTCAATATTCTGATTCTCAATCGCCGATATTTTTATAAAATCAAACTCATGAAAAATCTGGTTTCTGAAAACATCTTCCATTTTTCCATATTGTGCAGGTGAGACTTCATCAATTTTTGTAGCACAGATAATTAGCTTAAGATCATCTCGCAGCAAAGATTTTATCATCTCAATATCCTCAGAAAAATATTCAGTTCCCGCATCAGCCAAATAGACAAGGATATTGGCATTTTCCACTTTTTCTTTCGCTTTTTTTACTCCAATAGCTTCAATTTCGTCAACTGTTTCACGCAATCCTGCCGTATCGATCAGACGAAAGGCATGTCCTTTAATATGAAGAATTTCTTCAATCGTATCTCTTGTCGTTCCGGCAATATTACTGACGATCGCACGTTCTTCCTTCAGTAAAGCATTTAACAGAGTCGATTTTCCCGCATTTGGTTTTCCAATGATGGCAACAGCCGTTCCGTTTTTTATAGCGTTTCCGTACTGAAAACTTTCGATAAGCGAATTTAGTTTTATTTCGATTTTATTAAGTAACTGGGTGAGCGCAGTTCTGTCGGCAAATTCCACATCTTCTTCAGCAAAATCCAGTTCCAGCTCAATTAATGAAACAAAATTCAACAAATCAGTTCTCAATAGAGAAATTTCATTTGTAATTCCGCCTTTAAGCTGACTGATGGCTACTTTTCGCGAAGCTTCATTTTCAGATGCAATGACATCTGCAATTGCTTCAGCCTGAGAAAGATCAATTCTTCCATTGATAAAAGCACGCAACGTAAATTCTCCCGCTTTTGCCATTCTTGCGCCATTCTTAATCAGCGTTTCCAGAATACGTTTACCGATGTGCGGAGAGCCGTGAAAAGCAATTTCCACCGAATTTTCGGTAGTAAAGCTTTTCGGAGCCAGAAAAATAGACACCATCACCTCATCAATTACCTCTTCTCCGTCCATAAAATACCCGTAATGGATCGTGTGAGACTTCTGTTTTGCCAGGTTTTTACCGGGAAAACTCTTCTGAACTACAGGTAAAGCATCATTTCCGGAAACCCGGATGATCCCCAAAGCTCCCACTCCATTGGCCGTAGCCAGTGCACAAATGGTATCATTATTCATAGTGCAAATTTACGTTTTTTCATTACAAACAAAAATGTCTTTTATCTATTGTAGTTATTCACCAAACTCAACTTTTCTATCATTCTCCAAAATAACTAGAAGCTATTTCCGGTTATCCGCTCATACTCCTCACCCCTCACCTCTCCTTTTGCGAGCTGCGGGGTATCCGCTACTACCCGGGCTAGGATATTCTGCATTCATTCAATATCAGTCAGAATTTGAAAGCCATAGGTTAACTAATAAAAAAATCACTCCAGAAACTGAAGTGATTACCGCTTTGAATTTACTAGTTATATGAAGATGAATGATGTTTTATTTGTTGTAACAAAGATAGAAGTATTCATTTTCCGGAACCTCAGGATAATCCCTAAAATTATTACCGTAAAAATACGGTTGCGCAAAACAAACCCGCCCGGCAGTTCCTGCCGGGCGGGTAATTATCTATTACTGATCAGAACAATTTTAAAGTTCCAATATAATTATAATTTTATTTTTTACAGCGGACTTACCAATTGTGTAAACCATTCTTTCACATTACCTTCCAGATGAGGCCCTATTTTTTCCTCACAAATTTGGTGATATCTGTTCAGCCATGCAATTTCTTCTTCAGAAAGAATTTCCTTTACAATTGTATCTTTAAAGAATGGACAGAACGTTAATGTTTCAAACTCATAGAAAGTTCCTGAATCAGTCGTTTCAGATTCTTTTACGGCGATCAGATTTTCGTGACGGATTCCATAATGTCCTTCCACATAATATCCCGGCTCATTAGAACAAACCATTCCAGGCAAAAGCTCCTGAGGATTCATATCCTTTCTGATATTCTGAGGACCTTCGTGAACATTCATGAAACTTCCCACGCCATGTCCGGTTCCATGATTAAAATCTTTTCCATCCATCCAAAGCGGAAGTCTGGCAATTGCATCCAGCTGTACCCCTCTTGTTCCTTTTGGAAATTTCACCATAGAAAGGCGGATCATTCCCTGCAAAACTAAGGTTGAATTTCTCTTAAATTCATCAGAAACAGTTCCCAATGCAAACGTTCTTGTAATATCCGTAGTTCCTTCAAGATACTGACCTCCGGAATCTACCAGAATACTCGCTTCGTTAGTTACTTCCTTGCTGCCTTCTTTTTTTGCGGAATAGTGCATAATCGCACCATTATCTTTATATCCTACAATACTCCCGAAACTTTCGCCGACAAAGTTTTCTCCTTCCGCACGGAAACCTCTCAGTGTTTCACCGATAGAATATTCTGTCATCGGTTCCTTGCCTGCATTATGAGTAAGCCAGTAGAGAAACTTTACCATAGCTACACCATCTCTCACCATTACTTTTCTGAATCCTTCCAGTTCGGTTTCGTTTTTCTGGGCCTTCATTAAATTCCCGGGAACCGGAGCTTTGATAAATTGATTTTCGGATTTTAATGCTTCAAAAACAGACTGATTGCTGTTCGGCGATACCAAAACCTTTTCATCTTTAAATTCTTTCAGACAGTTATAGAATTCTTCGTAAGGCATCATTTTTACCCAAGCATCATCCATCTGCTTTCTGGCATCTACTTCAAGTTTTTCAAGATCTGTAAAAAGTTTTGCATCATTTTTCGTAATCACAATATATCCTAAAAACACAGGATTGCTTTGCACATCACTTCCCCGTAGATTCAATGTCCATGCAACATCGTCAAGACTTGAAATAACATGAACCGTTGCCTCCAGAGATTCCATCTTCTGACGGATCGCTGCTATTTTTTCAGCAACAGATTTACCTGATCTTTCTATCGGTTGAATGAAAATCGGATTTTTAGAAGGTACCCCTCTGTCTGTCCATACATTATCCAGAAGAGGAAGATCTACTAAGGTTTTATTTTTAGCATTTAATTTCTCAGTCAGCAGTTCCCAATTAGCGTGGGAAGTTGCCAAAGCATTTACTGCGACTCTTCCTTCTGCAGGGATTTCAGAAATAATCCAGTCGATATAATTGGGCGTTCCTTCCATTCCTTCTTTGAAAAGGTCAATCCCAGATCCTTCCAGTTCAATGGCTGCTTGCGTAAAATATCTTCCGTCCGTCCAGAGTCCGGCTTTATCCTTAGTCACCACAACAAAACCTGCTGAACCTAAAAAACCTGACAACCAGGCTCTTTCCTGCCATTCTTCCGGCAGATATTCACTCATATGCGGGTCGGCAGAATATACGATAAATGCATCAACATTATTTTTCTGCATTTCTTCACGAAGCGCAGCTATTTTTTCCTTTGAAGTCATTTTTGAATAATTTTTAAAGATGTGAAGTTACGAATTTAAAGGTTACCTGACAGTGTTAAATTATGTTTTAGCGGATTTATTACAGCATATTTTTCAGTCTGATTAACTCTCAAATAGATGTATCTTTACAATTTAACTGGTAAATCCAAGTAAGTCATAGCTTTTTTTACTTCCCAATGATTACTTTCCGATGTTCAGTCCCCCAATCAGCCAGAGTATCGATGATTTTTTTTAAAGTCAAACCATATTCTGTCAGTTGATATTGTACCGTTACGGGTTGTGTGTCGAGAACTATTCGTTTTACGAGTTTGTTCATTTCCAGTTCTTTCAGTTCTTTGCTGAGCATTTTATTGGAAATACCTTTCACATCGTTCAGAATATCAGAAAAACGCCGTTTGTTGTAATAGCACACTGACGAAATTATTGAGATTTTCCATTTGCCGTTCAACACATCCATTGCATCATGAACAGCCATAATTTGTTTTTTATTGATGTCGTTATCCGTACATTTTATTTCCTCCATAAGTTACCTTGTTACTCAAAAGTTACTGTTACTTTTAGTTACAAAGTTACTAAAATAAATTTATTCATCTTAAATTTGCTCTGTTAAAGAAATCGATTTCAAAACAAATAAATTCAAAAGTCTCAGACTAAAAATTAACTTTCATCATTTAAAATTAAAAAAATGAATTTCACAGATAAAAATATAATCATTACCGGCGGAAGCGCAGGAATTGGATTAGCAACTGCGAAAACGTTTATTGCAAAAGGCGCAAACGTTTTGATAACAGGAAGAAATACCAATAGCTTGCAAACAGCATCAGGAAAAATTAACAGCCCAAAATTTAAAACCTTAGCTTCTGATATTTCCAAACTGGAAGACATCACAGCTCTCGAAAAAGAAGTTTCAGAAAGTGGAAAAAAAATTGATGTGCTTGTTTTGAATGCAGGAATTGCAAAACAATTTTCAATAGAAGAAACAACGGAGGAGGTATTTGATGATTTGTTCAACATCAATGTGAAAGGATTGTTCTTTACCTTGCAAAAACTCATTCCTCATTTAGCAGAAGGAGCTTCTGTAGTTCTTATTTCGTCCGGAGTTTCAGTGAGTGGATATGCACAAATGGGAGCTTACGCGGCAACAAAAAGTGCAGTTGATGCCATCGCCCGTACCGCAGCCATAGAATTGGCAGGCAGAAAAATTCGGGTAAATACGGTAGCTCCCGGACTAACCGATACCCCAATGAATCACCAGACACCGGAAGATATTAAAAATGCTATTGCCGCAGCAGTTCCGCTGAAAAGAATCGGGGAAGCTGAAGAAATTGCAAATGCCATTGTTTTCCTGTCCTCAGATGAAGCTTCTTATATTTCAGGTTCATACCTATCAGTCGATGGGGGTGTAACGATCCGCAGATAATATTAAAATTATTTCGCTTTTGCGTTCAGCGTTGTTAAGTTCTTGAAATAAAACTTAACAACGTTTTTTTATTAAATTAATGACCAAATTCCCCATTTCTTTAGACTAAATTAAGTTCAGATCCGATATTGAACGTTTTGGAAAGATTATTGCAATATACGAAAAACAGAAAGTCAGAATTACAATGGAAAATCAGAATTATAAAAATCACATCAGGTTTTATGCTCCTCATCATTTCGTATTTCTTCCATTACTCATCATTTTAGAAGGAATAGGAATTTATAAGGTTTTCAGTGACGAACAACATCAGCTTGTATGGATTTTATTTTCAGTGGTAATTTTCCTGATTTTTTATCTGGCTATTATGCTTCGTCAGCATTATGCGCTTGTACTGCAAAATCGTATTGTCAGACTTGAATTCCGCCAGCGGTATTTTGAAATTTTCGGATTAAGATCAGATGAAGTTGAAGAAAAACTGAATTTTAGTCAGATTGCTGCACTACGATTTGCTTACGACGATGAATTCAAAATTTTTCTCGAAAAAGCACTGAAAGAGAATATTTCGGGCGATCAGATCAAAAAATCCATTACAAAATGGAGAGCCGATTTTCACAGAGTTTAAAAAAATAATAAACACTTAAATAAATATTATCATGAAAAAATGGAGCTTTTACAGTATTGCTATGTTAACATTACTGTCACTAACGAGTTGTGAAGCAGTAGAAACAATCTTCAAGGCAGGAATGTGGTGGGGAATTATATTAGTAGTTGGCGTGATAGCCATTATCTTATGGCTGTTTTCAAGGGGTAGGAACTCTTAACCAGATTTTATGGAAAATTCAGACTTAGAAATCATTTCCCATCTGAAGCCTTCTAAGATCGTTAAAATTATGAAAGATCCGGTAGCATCTGCAAAGGCGGTACATCTTATTTATACCTCCGATGCAGAGACAGCCGGCATCACACGCAAAAAAACCGGAAAAAAATATTCCTACTACAAAGAAGGCGAAAAAATAAAGGATAAAGAAGAAATCACAAGGATTAACAAACTGGTAATCCCACCGGCTTGGGAAAATGTATGGATTTGCGCCCTTGATAACGGTCATCTTCAGGCCACAGGATTTGACGTAAAAAAAAGAAAACAATACCGCTACCACCCTCTGTGGAGCGCATTACGAAATCATACCAAATTTTACAGAATGCTGCAGTTCGGATATGCTTTACCGGATATCCGACTTCATGTGGAAAAAGATTTAGCCTTAAAAAATTTTGAAAAAAGAAAAATTCTTGCGCTTATTGTCAGTTTAATGCAAAAAACCAACATCAGGATCGGAAACAATGCCTATGAAAAACTGTATGGTTCTTTTGGATTAACCACATTAAAAGGTAAGCATGTAAAAGTGAATGGACAAAAGATTTCTTTTCATTTTAAAGGTAAAAAAGGGGTAATGCACGATATTGACCTTAGGAGCAAAAGACTCTCAAAACTGATACAAAAATGTAAAGACATTCCCGGGAAAGAGCTTTTCCAGTACATTGATGATGAAGGAAACCGTCATACAATAGATTCGGGAATGGTAAATGATTATATTAAAGAGATAAGCGGTGAAGATTTTACGGCAAAAGATTTCAGAACCTGGTCCGGAACCGTAAGTGCTTTGATTGCCTTCAAAGAAATTGGCTACGCAGAAACTCATACTGAATATAAGAAAAAAGTAAAGGAAGCTCTGGAAATAGTTGCTTCCCATCTGGGAAATACAAGCACGGTATGCAGGAAATATTATGTTCATCCATTAGTCATTAATCTATATGAAAATAATTCCATCAAAAAATATCTTGATGAATTAGAACAAATAGAAGAAAATGACGGAAACGCCGGCCTTACCCATGAAGAAAAACTGGTCTTAAAAATACTGGAAAATGAAAAGATGTGATTGGTAAGGTAAATGGTGAATTGTTAATCTGCTACGATTGTCAATTTCTAATAGTCTCTAATTGACCATTCAATTGCAAAGCAAAATCGACTATTGGCAGAATGATTAATTGTGAATTGTCAATTCGCTGCGCTTGTCAATTTTAATAGTATTTTAAAAAAATTCACCATTCACTGGCAAAGCCAAATTGACCATTCACATATTATAACCGACCCAAATAATTGTTGTAAATTTGTATCATTAGCAAATAAAAAAATATACAACTAATATGTCTAAAGCAATTTCGCAAGTACCATTTGCGGTAAACGAACCGGTAAATTCTTATGCACCGGGAACTCCGGAAGTAAAAAGCCTTATCGCTCAATACAAAAAAATGTGGGCTGAGAAGCTAGAAATCCCAATGGTTATCAACGGTAAAGAAGTAAAAACAGACGATAAAGTTCAGCTTCAGTCGCCTCAGGATCATGCCCATGACTTTGGTTTTTATCATAGAGGAACCATGCAACATGTAGATGATGCGATTAATGCTGCACTAGCCGCAAAAAAAGAATGGAACGAGCTGGGTTGGGAACATCGTGCGGCTATCTTTTTAAAAGCTGCTGATCTTTTAGCAGGTCCTTATAGAGATGTTATCAATGCCGCAACGATGATCGGACAATCTAAAAATGTTCACCAGGCTGAAATTGATGCTGCGTGTGAGTTTATCGATTTCTTAAGATTCAACGTAGAATTCATGACGGAAATGTATTCTGAGCAACCCGTATCCGATTCAGGAATCTGGAACCGTGTAGAATACAGACCGCTTGAAGGGTTCTGCTTTGCGGTTACTCCATTTAATTTTACGGCTATTTCAGGAAATTTACCAACTTGTATGGCCATGCTTGGAAACGTAGTGGTTTGGAAACCATCTGACAAACAAATCTATTCTGCAAAAGTAATCATGGATGTTTTAACTGAAGCAGGTCTTCCTGACGGAGTAATCAACATGATTTTCACAGACGGAAAAGAAACAGCGGAGAAAGTTTTAGCGCACAGAGATTTTGCAGGACTTCACTTTACAGGATCTACTAAAGTTTTCCAGGGAATGTGGAAAATGATCGGAGACAATATTCATAATTACAGAACATACCCGAGAATCGTTGGAGAAACAGGAGGAAAAGATTTCGTAATTGCTCACCCTTCAGCCAACGTAGAAGCTGTGGCAACCGCTTTGGTAAGAGGAGCTTTCGAATATCAGGGACAAAAATGTTC
Source organism: Chryseobacterium taeanense (assembly GCF_900099685.1). Classification (GTDB taxonomy): domain Bacteria; phylum Bacteroidota; class Bacteroidia; order Flavobacteriales; family Weeksellaceae; genus Chryseobacterium; species Chryseobacterium taeanense. Next base: position 21,255 of record NZ_FNDW01000012.1, read on the forward strand.
TGCGGCTTCAAGAGCGTATATTCCTCAGTCTCTTTGGGCTGATGTGAAAAAAGTAATGGAAAACCAGATCAATTCTATTAAAATCGGTTCTCCGGAAGATCCCTCCAATTTTGTAAATGCGGTAATCGATAAAAATTCTTTTGAAAAATGTAAAGGCTATATCGACAGAGCCAATTCTTCAAACGAAGCGAATGTAGTGATTGGAGGAAAAACCGATGATTCTAAAGGATGGTTTGTACATCCTACAGTGATTGAAACGACAAATCCACAATACGAAAGTATGGTTGAGGAAATCTTCGGGCCAATCTTATCTGTTTACGTGTATGAAGACGAAAAATGGGCTGAAACTTTACAATTGGTAGATTCTTCATCTCCTTATTCATTGACGGGTTCTGTTTTTGCACAAGATCGTTACGCCATCAATGAAGCTTTCAAAGCGTTGGAAAATGCTTCCGGAAATTTCTATATTAATGATAAACCTACAGGTGCAGTTGTTGGCCAGCAGCCGTTCGGAGGAGGCAGAGCATCCGGAACAAATGATAAAGCAGGATCTAAAATGAACCTTTTAAGATGGACTTCAGTGAGAAGTATCAAAGAAACGTTTGTATCTCCTAAAGATTATAAATATCCATATCTAGGGTAATTTAATGATTAATCAGGAATGAATAGTAATTAATTTAATTGCTAAATATACAGCTCCGGGATTTGATTCCGGAGTTTTTGTTTCACCCATCGAAACTTTAACAATATTTCAATTATTTTATCAATTATTTAGTAAAAATCTATCTAATTTCGGAATGATTATTGTTTGCTGCTTAATTCACACTAAACAAAATATTATGAAAAAATTGATGTTAATCGCAGTCTTTGGAGTATTAGCAATAAGCTGCGGAACAAAAGAGTCGTCGATTTCTGGTAGCAACAAAGATTCTACCGCCGTAGATACAACACAATCTGTAATGCCTTCGACCACAGATACAATGACTACCACAACAACTGCTCCTGACAGCATGAAAATGAAAACTGATTCAGTAACGACCGTTAAGTAATAGTAGTTTAACTTACATGAAAACTTCCTCGGATTAAATTCTGGGGATTTTTAATTTAAGATCTGACTAAAACCGTTCAATTTCAGGAAAATGTACAGATGTTTATTATTAAGCTATCTTTTATCTTTTATCTTTTATCTTTTATCTTTTATCTTTTATCTCTTATCTTTTATCTTTTATCTCTTATCTTTTATCTTTTATTTTTTATCTTTAATCTTTAATAACTATATTTGATTATACTAAACATTAATATTCTTATGAAAAAATTATTAACAGGCGCTGTCGTGGCTTCAGTTTTTCTGGCGAGTTGTGCACAAAACAAAGAAAAAAGAGAGGAATTTAAAGAGGAAAGAAATAAGGATCATATGAGAAATAGTATGGGTGATACCGCAGCCTCCCACTCTGAATCTGCTACTGCTGACAGCTTAAAAATGAAAACGGATTCAGCAACAATCATTAAGTAACAAGAGAGGCTCTCCAAACTTTTAGGACAGCCTCTCTCATATTTAAAATAATATCTTATCTTTTATTAGATTCTTTTTGCTTAAAAAGCATTTTATAAATGTAAGAAGCGAAATCAATACATAATAATATCAAAATTAATATATATGACACCATCGCCAAAAAATTATTTTGTCTCAAAATAACTTCATATTGTGAGATAAGAAATAACGCAATAGCAATTTTATATATTAACAATTTGCTTTTCTCCATTTTATTCACTTTCCATATTTAGCCAATAATAAAAGCTCTGTATAGACACTGAGAACGCAGAAAGTAAAGACTCTTTTTCAATATCACTTAATTTTGAGTTTGCTACCTGCTCAACATAATATTTGGTAATATTATTGTAATCTTCAAAATTCTCAGATTGTTTTGTTGCTTCGAAATATAATGACAATATGTCATAGCAATTTCCATTAATTAAACCATTATCCCTGTAAGCTTTTACAAGTGCTTGTACATCATAATCAGAATTCTTATATTCAGCAGAAATTGTTTTTATTAGCTCGGCTCCCTTTTTAAAATCAGGTGAATTATATATTTTTTCAAAATCGCTTGACTTTAAACCAGGTATATTATTGTTCGCCCATTCTAATTCATTTACAGTATTTCCGTCCATGTAAATTGTTTGTAATCCAGCATTGTGTAGAACACCCACATTTTCTAAATGGTCAAACTCTCTTGGAAAATCATAAATCACAGATGCACCCTCTGGACTAGTATTATTAAAAGTTCCTCTGCAATGACCACCAGTACTACAGTAAGCCGCATACGATCCTCCGACTGCACCTATAACACCTGCGCCCACAGAAATGACAGCCCATCCCGTACCTGCTGTGGCAGCTCCGACAACCCCCGCAGCACCTTGAGCAATCCAAACCATTGATGCCGCACCACCGGCATCACCTGTAGCAATAGCGGCCACTTGTCCTACAACTTGCCACCACTTCTTTTTACTTGCTGGATCCTGATAAATATTTGTACTTTTAAAATTATTATTATAATTTTTTAAAAGTATTTTTAGATCACTTGCACTAGTTTTGTTAGAAGAAACATTTTCCGTTGTAATAACATTTTCATCATTAGTACAGCTACTAAAGTTAAGCAAAACTGCTAACCCTAAAATTTTGATTGAAGTTTTATACATAATTTTTTTTTGAGCGCCAAAACTATGTAAAAAAAATAAGTCACACAATTATTACTTATTTTATTTTGTTATTTTTTTATACTCAAATTCTCTATTTTTAAATAATTAAGATCCGCTGGAAATAAATTTCAGTTAATCAATTAAGCAAATTATTGCTTTAACTTGAAACCAAAAAATTAATCAAAACAATGCTGTAACAATTTTTGTCTCATACAGACTGATTTGTTAACATAATTATTACATTTGCAATCAATAATAAATATCATGAAAAAATTATCAATATTCTCTGCTCTTTTCATCGGAGCCTTTGCATTGGCACAAGGGATTAAATTTGAAGAAACCAACTTCAATACTATTCTGGCGAAAGCAAAAAAAGAAAACAAACTTGTATTCATCGACGCTTATACCACATGGTGCGGACCTTGTAAACTGATGGCAAAAAATGTATTTCCACAAAAAGCTGTAGGAGATTATTACAATGCCAATTTCATCAATGCTAAAATCGACATGGAAAAAGGAGAAGGCATTGATATTGCAAAAAAATACAACGTAAAAGCCTTTCCTACTTATCTTTTCGTAGACGGAAATGGTGAACTGGTACACAGAACATTGGGTTATGTTGAAGAGAAAGATTTTATCCAATTCGCTAAAGATGCCGGAGATCCAAGCAAAAGACTGAGTGCTTTGAAAAAGAAGTTTGAAGATGGCGAAAAAGATCCTGAATTTTTGAAAAACCTTGCAGGCCTTACCATGTATAGTGATGCTGAATTTTCAGCAAAAGTGATGGAGCGTTATTTCAGCGGAAAGACTGAACTCGACAGAGATGATATCCAGATGCTGCTTACTGCAACGCAAAGTACGGATAGCCCGCTTTATAAAACTTTCCTGGCCAAAAAAGCTGAAATCACTAAAATTCTACCTGCCGAAAGATATGAAGCATTTGATAAAAACATTAAACTGAATACCATCGTTAAAAAATCTTACAATGCAGATTCAAAGAAATGGGACGACAACTATTTCATGGCAGAAACTCAGAAATTTTTAACAAAAGATGAAGCAGAAAAAATATTAAAAAGAGCAAAAGCAAACAGAGCTTTAAGGGATAAAGATATTGCAACGTACGAAAAGCTGACTATGGATATTTATAAAGATACCTCAGCTTTAAGTTCAGAAGAACTCAATTCTATCGCATGGAATTTCTTTGAAAATGTAACCAATAAACCTGCATTAGAAAAAGCATTGGTCTGGGCACAGGAATCTGTAAAGAAAGATGAAAACTCTGCCAATACAGATACACTGGCAAACCTTTACAATAAATTAGGAGATAAGAAAAATGCTAAACTTTGGGCTGAAAAAGCAATTGAGCTCGCTAAAAAAACAGGAGAAGATTATTCTGATACTGAAAAATTACTGAAGAGTTTATAAATTCAGTAATGATGATATGATACGTTATAAAAAGGTTATCTCTTATTGTGAGGTAACCTTTTTCATTTAAAATAACTATATAATGAAAGAAATAATTGAATATACAAACTCCGACAATTACAAATTGTTTGGTAACCTGGAAATGCAAAAAATAAATTATGATGCGATAAATTCTTTTGCAGAGATATACATTCAGACAGAATTAAATGAAATTATTAAACATTGGAAAATTACAGCTAAAAATCCTATCAAAATAGGCTGTTTTGAAACTTACAACTTTTTAAATTACCGGGAAATATCATTAATAGATGAACATCCGCTTCTTAGTTCTGTTTGTAATAATTCTATCTGCTGTAATCTGGAAGGAAAACCTGAAAATAAGTTTACTTTCATTGGGGAATTATGCTATGAGATGGAAAAAATAACAGGCAATTGGATATCCGTAAACGAAGTAATTACAAATTTCAAAACGTTGTTTGAAAGAGAAAATTATCCAAATCCATTTGCGGACTTTATTGAAAATAAAAATGATGAAATTTTATTTTTTCCTGAATTTCTCTTTGAAACAATAAAAAATATTTGCAAAAAACATTCGATTCTGATTAAAAAAATTGACGAAACAAACAATGCATTTAATTATGAAAATCAAATTTTAATTTTTGGAAATGAAATAGTTGCCGGTAAAAATAATTTATTTTTATATCAACCTCATATTATTGCCGAAGAATTTGTACTGGAATAGATACCATAAAAAATCCGCAGCCAATATCAAGTCTGCGGATTTTTTTTATGTATGTATTTATTTTAATATCACTAATATTCAAACAGCACACTTCCCCACGTAAAGCCGCTTCCGAAAGCAGAAAGCAGTACGAGATCACCTCTTTTGATCTTTCCTTCCTCAATCGCTTCGCTTAAAGCAATAGGAATAGAAGCTGCTGTAGTGTTTCCGTATTTCTGGATATTATTATGGATTTTCTCATCTGGGAGCCCGAATTTTTGCTGTACAAACTGGGCAATTCTCAGGTTGGCCTGATGCGGAATAAACATATCCAGATCATCAATAGTTTTCCCGGCTTTATCCAAAGCTTCCTGCATGGTTTCAGGGAATCTTGTTACCGCATGCTTGAAAACGAAATTTCCGTTCATAATCGGATATACTTCTTTGTTAGTCACATTCTCAGGTTCTTTTCTCATTCTGTCGCTCCATCCGTATTTAGACCCTGGGAACTGCGTGCACAATTCATCAGCAAATTTGCCTTCAGAATGCATATTTACCGCTAAAATATCACCTGCATTTTCATCTTCCGTTGCAGAAAGAACAATAGCTCCCGCACCGTCACCGAAAATTACGGAAACCCCTCTTCCTTCATCCGAAAAATCAAGTCCGAATGAATGAATTTCAGCGCCCACAACAAGGATATTTTTGTAGTTTCCTGCTTTGATGAAAGCGTTGGCAACACTCATCGCATACACAAATCCCGAGCATTGATTTCTCACATCCAATGCACCGATGGTGTCACATCCCAACATTTCCTGAAGCAAAACCCCACAGCCCGGAAAATAATAATCCGGTGAAAGCGTTGCAAAAACAATATAGTCAATATCTTTTGAGGTAAGTTCTGCGTTGGCAATGGCCTTTTCCGAAGCTTTGAAACCAAGATAAGCCGTGGTTTCCTGAGAATCGTTCCGGTTGATCCTGTGTCTTCTTTCCTTTATTCCCGTTCTTTCCGTAATCCACTCGTCATTAGTCGTCATCAGCTTTGCCAGATCATCATTTGTAACAATGTTATCCGGAACATGGAATCCGATGCCTTTTATTATACTTTTAATCATATAGTTTTCTAATTTTGACAAATATAAAACTTATTTGATACATAGTTTTTCAAAATATACTATTTTTACTATATGCCAATTGAGACGATTTACAGAGACTCCCAGTGCGAATGGGTAGATGTGGAAGCTCCGTCCGCGGACGACCTCAAATTTTTACATGAAAGATATGAAATCAACAATCTTCTCCTCGAAGACACTCTGGATCCTAACCATCTTCCAAAATACGAGCAGGACGGAGATGTAAAATTTTTCCTCTTGCGAGAAAGCACAGAACAGGAACGGAAAAACCTCAATACCATCAGCGATATCAGCACCAAAATCGGAATTTTTCTGGTAGGTAAAACAATTGTTACCGTTCATCGTATGAAGACCAAAAGTCTTATCGAAACAAAGAAGCAGGTCTCTCAGCTTAAAACTGAAATCACTCCCGATCATATAGCCCTGAAGCTCGCTCTGCTGATTATGAAAAGCTTTGATGATGAATCGGTAAGCCTGTTTGAAACAATGGATAATATCGAAAACGAAATCTTCCTTAAAAACACCAATCATACCAATGAGATCAAGAGATTATACAGGCTGAAAAGAAAATCGGGACTGAATTCCAGGGTTCTTACGATTTCCACGGATGCTATAGACAAATTCAAGCTCCTGGATTTACAGGATTCCGAAACTTTTGATTTAAAAGACAAACATAAAGATGCAGTGGCAGATTTTGACCATCTAAACATTCAGATTACCAACCTTATTTCCATGTTTCTGGCATTATCGGATCAGAAGGCCAACCAGGTAATGAAAGTACTGGCAATTTACTCTGTGTATTTTTTACCAATCACTTTTATTGCTGGTGTTTACGGAATGAATTTCGACAATATGCCCGAACTCCATCACAAAAACGGATATTTCTTTACGCTCGGATTAATGGCTTTGGTCGTGATCTGTACTTTTATTTATGCCAGAAGAAAACAGTGGTGATTTCAAAGTAGGATAAAAGATTATTTGAAAATAGCTGCAAAGACTGAAAAAGTTTCGGTTCATATGTTTTAATCAAACAAGAATTGAATATATTCGTTAAATAAACATAACCAAATCACCCATGAAACCGGAAACCCTCAGGAAAATTCTGGAAGAAGATATCCTTTCCAAAGAATCCAAAGAAATGCTGTCTGCTTTGCACGATCGTATTTCGGCAAAAGAATTTTCAGATCTTCTGGATGCGGAAGGAAACCAATATGTAGAGTTTGTACAGGAAGGTGGCGGGGTCTGGGGAACCGCATTGGTAGGTTATCTTTACGGTCTCGAAATCTTCGGAATCCGTTTTCTGAAAGTAGCAGGAACCAGTGCCGGAGCCATCAATACCATGCTGATTGCTGCCTGCAAAACCAAAGAAGATGCAAAAAGCGAAATCATTAAAGACATTCTTTTCAACTGGAATTTCGCCGATTTCATGGATGGAAAACCTTACGTGAAAATCACCATTCATTCCATACTGAATAATAAAAATTTCATTAAGATCAATTCATATATTGCCATTGGTATTCTCGCTTTTTTTGGGATTTTAGCGTTTGTATATCCTACAGAAAAAATATGGCAAACGAAGATTCTTTTTTCTATTCCTATGCTTCTGGTGATTGTAGGAGTTTTATTTTTATCAAAGCTTTATTCGGATCTTAAAAAAAGAAACTCGGGGTTGAATCCGGGAAATACTTTTCTAACCGCCATGAAAAATGCTCTGGACAATTTAGGAATCAAAACAGTTGCGGATCTCAATGAAAAATTTGTAAAAACCGGAAAAGACCTTAACCTCAGCTACCGCTACGGAAATGAAATGCAGTACTACAATATGGCGCTGGAAAATATTGAAGAAATAAGGGTAAACAACAGTGAGCATATCGATGAAATCCGTTATAAAATTTTCTATGACAGCACCATAAACAACGAATACTACAAAAAAGATCCTTTTTACCTGTTGAAATCAGAGTACATCATTATTACGACGGATATCAACGCCAAAATAAAAGTTGAACTTCCTACAATGGCCAATTTGTACTGGTCGGAAGAAGAGCTGAAACATGCCAGTCCGGCAGAATTTGTCCGTGCTTCAATGTCGGTACCTTTCTTTTTTGAGCCGATGCAAAAAGTCATCAATAAAAATGATGATTCCGTAAAATATGCCTGGAAATTCTGGCTGAATACTCAACCAGAAGACATTAATCCTGCCGCGGTTTTCATTGATGGCGGAAGTATTTCAAACTTCCCGATTGATCTCTTCCATGCTACGGATATTTTTTATCCTCGGATGCCTTTATTCGGGGTGCAGCTTACCAGTGATTCTGATCTGCTTTCCGAAAAGGGAAAAACTGCCGCACAGATTCTAAAATCTCCCCTCACCTACTCAGGAAACATTATCAGTACGCTCAAAGGATTTAACGATAAAACCTTTCTTACCAAGCACACTTTTTACCATCTTTTCAGTATTCAGACGGTTAATTGCGGGAGCAGCAGCTGGCTGAATTTTTTTATGAAAAGTAAAGAAAAAGAAGAACTTTTTAATCGTGGTTTTCAGGCCGCCTTAGATTTTCTCAGTAATTTCGACTGGGACAAATACAAATGCGAACGGATGATGCTCTCGATGAAGGAGAAAAAGATTCTGAAAGAGGAGGATACAAAGACGGTGGGGTAAACTATAATTAAAATCCATGAAATGAAAATTCGATTCTTTATTATCTCAATTTTAATTCTTTCAGCCTATTCATGTATAAAAGGTTTGACAGAGTGGACGGTTGATGAGTTATACTTTCAAAAAATTGAAGGAACCTCAAAAGTCTTATATAAATATGATGCCTGGGGAGGACGTGATTCCAATGCAAATGGCTTCATCATTTTAGATTCTACTGATAATTTTAAAATTGATTTATCAAAAGAATTACCATTTTATATATTGTCAGAAATTCCAAATAAATCTAATATTAATGGCATAACTCATGAATGTTATAACAGCTGTGGTGAAAATTATTATAAAATATCCCCAATTTTCAAGGTGATAAAAACCAAAAATACAGTTAGTAACGAAATCAATATTACTACCAGAATATTTCAATACCGTGGTTATTCTGAAAGAGAGCATTCCTTGGAAAGATATGTTTTTGAATCATTCAAAGAAACCAAAGACAGTATCTTTTTCGAAAATCTTGAAGATGTAGAAAGCGTTAATGGAATTCATCTTGATAAATTACGAATGAGGAAAGGGGAAGTCTATCTACAGGAAAATGACAAAAATCAAATCGTTAAAATAATAATCAACGACGCAAGTTTAAATCCAAAAAATAAAAATATTGAGCAAATAAGAGCCGTTTTTTTAACTCCAAAATATGAAATTAATGATTCACAATTTTCTGAAAGAGGTATATTTAGACAAGTTAAAACATCAAAATAAATAAAAACATGAAATACATTTGTCAATGCTGTGGAGAAGAAAAGGAAGACTGGCCTGCTATAGGATATTCAGCACCTTTATTTTATTACAATTTATCTGATGAAGAGCTTGAAAATTCAGAATTATCTCCGGATTTATGTATCATCAGGTATTCTGATGAAACCTGTTATTTTTTAAGAGCAGTACTTGTTCAGGAGGTGAATGAAAGTTGCCAGGATCTTGAGTATGGAGTATGGGTTTCCTTAAGCGAGAAAAGCTATAATGAATATGTTGAAAATTACCATAATGAAGAATTTGAAGCAGGCTATTTTGGCTGGTTGTCGAATGATTTACCCGATTATTCATTTGAAGAATCTATCCCAACGGATGTCATTGTAAATAATAAGATAGGAAGACCATTTATTTATCCTCATAAAAGCCACGATCATCCTTTTGTAAAAGATTTTTACCAAGGAATTTCAAAACAAGAAGCTGAAAGGAGAATTGATCTTGTAATAAACAAATTATAATTCTAAATCATGCCAGACAAAAAAGATCTTAGGGAGAATCTCTCCCTTCCCATCTATGAAAACAGCAGCGAAACTGAAACTTTTCAAAATCAGGTGCTGCGACCTGTTTTAAAATTACAAAACGAGATTTATATAATGCTGTTCAGGGATTATGCGGTATCCAAAATATCAGATTTCAGTTCTTTAAATGCAGAAAAGAAAATCAATTTTATCGATCAAAACTTACAGAAGGATCATGCATTAAGAAATATATTCATAGGAATGACCGTCGGAATGCTGACCTCTGATGAAATGAAAATATATCTTTCCGACGCTAAAGCTTATAACAAAAGAATTATTTCCATGCTTTCAGAAAGAATAAAAAGCCAGGTTGAATTATTGTAACGTCAGCTCGAGTGTTTTTCGCAGCGAAGCGGAGAAAAATGTATCGAGAGCTGATGAATGCACGTCACTCATAAACTTCTCGATACGACTTTTTCAAAGTCTACTCGAAGTGACGTTAATGTAGACATTCAACTCTTAAGCTTCCAGCCACTTTGGATTCTGTTTTAATACAATCTCATGCACAGGGCAGTTTTCAGAATGAGAGCCTTTCAGATAACCGATGCTCATCAGAAATTCATTGACGATTTCTCCACCTGTAAATTTGAAGGTTTTTTTGAATAATTTCATCCATTCCGGTAAAGTTTTCGGATGATGATGTTCCAGCCATTTTTCAAATGAACCAAATTCTTCCTGAAGCGCAACGATGGTTTTTGCATTTTCGATGGCGGCATTTACCTTTAATTTATTCCTGATAATTCCGGGATCATTCAGCAGTCTTTCGCGATCGGCTTCCGTGTAGGCGGCTACTTTTTTAATATTAAAATTATCATAGGCTTTTCGGAAACCTTCTTCTTTTTTCAGGATCGTTTCCCAACTGAGCCCGGCCTGATTGATTTCCATAATCAATCTTCCGAACAGTTCATTATCATCATGAATCGGGAAACCATAATGGTTATCGTGATAATTTTTATGAAGTACCTTACGATCTTCGGGGGTCATTCTTTCTATGGCTGAACAGTAACTCATTGATAAAATATTTTCAGTTGTGGTTAAAATTTTCTGGAACAATGTTGCAGACTCCGGTGTGGCCTGCTAATTTCACATTTATTCTGTAAATGTACAACCTGATAATGACAAATGTATGTCAGGAGACGTTATTCAATCATCCAGACAGGTAAAATAATGGTCTTGATATGTTTAAGATATATAGCTTTACGTCTTAAATATATTCTTATACGTGTTAGTAATATTTTCCTATGCTTTAAATATATACAGATACATTTTATGTAAATAAAGATATATTTTATATATATCGTTTTACGTTTAAGATCTATAAATATCTTCCTAAGACGTATAATTACCTATCCGGAAGACCGGCAAACTACTGACGAACCATTCCATTTAGTTAAATTATGTGTATCACTCCTTTAAAACCCAGCTGTATTGTTTTCGTATCACAATTTTCAGGATAGATACTAATACAGATAAAAAAACCTCCGTCAAACGGAGGTGATTTATGTTAATGCATGGCTTCACTAAGATCTATTTTCTGTTTACTTTTTCTTTCTTTAATGAAGAGAATAAACGGAATACACACCAGGAAGATTACCCCGAGATAGAGGAATACATCCATATAAGAAAGCACTGTTGCCTGTTTCGTGACCGAAAGGTCGAGCATTTTGTAGGCAGCATTCATAGCGGCATCGGGAGTCATTCCTTTTGCCATGAAGCTTCCTTTTAAAGCCTGAAGTCGCTGCTGGACGGCAAAATCTGTTTCATCAAGATGCGAGATCAGATTCAGTCTGTATTTCTGTCCGGCATTGGCAATAAAAGTTGTTATCGCTGCAATCCCGAATGAACCTCCGAGCTGTCTCATCATTCCGGTGAAGGCTGCTCCCTGACCAATTTCCTGACCTTTCAAAGTACTTAAGGATAATGAGGTAATTGGGATGAATAAGAGCCCCAGCCCTGCACCTCTTACAATCAGCATCCAGAAAAAGGCATCTTTACTGGTATCCGGTGTCAGGATTTTATAACCCCAAAAGCTGTAGATAAAGAAGAGAAATAGCCCAAGTGAAACAAGGATCTGTTGTTTGGCACCAGCTGATAATAGTCTGCCGATGATCGGCATCATAAACGCTGTGGTGAGTGCTGCCGGAATCATAAGTGCTCCCGACTGCAGGGCCGTCCATCCCAAAATACTCTGTGTATAAAGCGGAACAATAAAGGTAGAGCCATATAATCCGAATCCGAGTACAAATGACATGATGGTTCCGATCCTCAGGTTACCGTTTTTGAGTACCCGCAGTTCTACAATAGGATATTTAAAGGTAAGTTCTCTCCAAAGGAAGAGGATGAATCCCAGTACGGCCGAAACGGTGAAGGTAACGATCATTCCGCTGGCAAACCAGTCTTCTTCATGCCCTCTTTCCAGGATAAACTGTAAAGAACCTACGGTTATGGCCAGCAGGGCAATCCCAATCCAGTCGACATCAGAAGCTTTTCTTTTTTCGGCATATTTGGGACTTCGTACAAACTGAAGGGTCATCAACGTTGCCGCAATCCCGATAGGAATATTAATGTAAAAAATATACGGCCAGCTGAAATTATCTACGATATATCCTCCTAATGGCGGCCCTAAGGTAGGCCCGATAATTACTCCCAAACCATAAATGGCCTGTGCCATACTTCTTTTTTCGATAGGATAAGATTCGGTAATGATGGTCTGTGAAGTTACCAGCAATGCACCTCCGCCGATTCCCTGCATCAGTCTGAAGAATACCAGTTCCCAGATATTGGTGGCATTTCCGCAGAGAAATGAGAATACGGTAAATATAATGATGGATGCCGCAAAGTAATTTCTACGCCCAAACTGCTGGGAAAGCCAGCTTGTCATCGGAACAATGATTACGTTCCCGATGGCATATGCCGTAATGACCCATCCCACCTCTGAAAGTGTAGCTCCCAAGTTCCCCTTCATCTCGTTGAGGGCAACATTTACAATCGTGGAATCCACAATTTCAAGCAAAGCACAAAGAATCGCTGTAATCGTGATGATTACTCTTCGGGCTCCATATTCTACTAATGAATCTTGCATTTTTGTTTTAATAGGTATTAAAAATTAAGAGATTATGAGATCCAGAAATTTAGAAATCTGAACAAGCATTTTTACGAACTAACTTTATTCTTTGATGATTAATTTTAAATAGTATCGGCTATAGAACATGTTGAAATGTTTTAACCTTATTTAAATAATTTCTGAATCTCTAAAATCTTAATTTAAAAAAGTGAATTGTCAATGGTCAATCTTCATTGTCGCCAGTTTTACTACTTCATTCCGACATTCTGTTATTGATCTTCATCCGCAGAACGGCTCTTCTTCATATCATCCGGTATCTCTTCATTTCCACACTTCATCGGATTTCTTCCGCAACCGTCATCATCTTCATGGTCAATCTCCTCTTCATTATTCTACTTCATGACCGACTGCTTCTGCATCACTGACAATTCTCTTATATTTTATTTCAATGAAACTTCTGCTTTCACGTTCATTCCTGTTCTCAGTCTTTTTGCTATATCTTTATCCAGATTTACAAAATCGATTTTTACAGGAAGTCTCTGTACGACTTTTACGAAGTTACCACTCGCATTGTCCGGAGGCAGAATAGAGAATGTAGCACCGGTCGCAGGGGAAAAAGAGCTCACTACGCCCTCAAATTCTCTGTCCGGGAAAGCATCGATTTCGATTTTTACTTTTTGTCCTTCTACCATTTTGTCAACCTGTGTTTCCTTAAAGTTAGCCACTACCCATTTCTGGTCGTTTTTCACCAAAGCAAATAGTTGAGATCCGGCTTGTAAATATTGTCCTGCCTGAATGGGAACTTTTCCTACATATCCGTCTTCAGGAGCTGTGATTACGGTATAAGAAAGGTTTAATCTTGCATTTTCCACATCTACTTCTCTCTGTTTAGCGACAGAACCTGCCACGCTGATCTGCTGCGAGCTGGCAGCCGTTTGAGAAGATGCGATATTGGTCTGCTGAGCAATCTGATTTCTTTGGTCGATTAAAACCTGTAATTGCTTATCGGCAGTTTGTTTTGCTGCTAAAGCCTGCTCGTATTGCTGTTCAGTAATGGAATGATCTTTTACCAGATTGGCGTATCTTTTAAGATCCTGTGTTGTCTTCCATACGTTTACTTTTGCGGCTTCGATCTGTGCATTCGCAGTTGTTACTGCTGCTTCGGATGAGCCTATGTTTTTGGAGGTTGCCGTTGTGGTTGCCTGTGCATTGGAAATATTGCTTTTTGCTGTTGCCAAAGCTGCTTCTGCTTGCTCAAGAGCCATTTTCTGATCTCTGTTGTCAAGAATTACCAGCGTATCACCTTTTTTTACGAACTGGTTGTCTTTTACTTTTACTTCAGTTACATATCCTGAAATTTTTGAAATAACCGGAGACATATTGGAAGCGATCTGTGCATCGTCTGTTTCTTCATGTACCTGTCCGTAAGAATAGGTTCTGTATCCGTAGATTCCTCCGCCGATCAAAACAACCGCTAAAATAATAGGGAAAACTAAACTTTTTTTCTTTTTAGTTTCGGTTACTGGTGTAGTATTATTTTCCATTTCGGTATCGTTCTTAATTTATTTAGTTGTTAAAGTTCCTGTAGTTTGTAATAGTTTTCTGTAAGCCAGTGCCGCATCTGCTTTTGCATTGATGACTCCTACATTGGCTGAGATCTGTGCTGCATCAGCATCAAGAAGTTCTGTCATTGTGGCAAGGCCGTTATCGTATTTATTTTTTGTAATTCTGTAATTTTCGTTGGCCTGCTCTGCAGATTTTTCGAAAACAGCAATTCTTTTTCTGGAGTAATCGGTGTTCTGATATTCTCTGTTTACATCCAGCTTGATATTGTCATTTAATAATTCATTGGTTGCTTCCAACTGCATTTCTCTTGCTTTCGACTGTTTCAGAGAAGAGTTTTCTTTCCAGAGGTTTGATAAATTATAGGAAATTCCGACTCCGACATTTACTGCATTATAAAGAGTTAAAAACTTTGGAATATCCGCTGCTACATATCCACCGGTAAAGGCTATTGAAGGAAGGTTTTCTGCTTTTGCCGCTTTTGTTCCCAGCGCTGCAGCAAGTCTCTGCTTGTCTAAAGCCTGAAGATCTTTACGGTTTTCTTTTGCGGTATTGATGTAATAATCAACGGATTTTACATCATTACCTTCTTCAATATAGTTCTGATCGACATCGATTTCTGTGGTTTCGGGAAGGCCTAGCAGCAAATCCATATTGATGTTGGCAATATTGTAGTTGTTTTTGGCTTCCAATAATTGCAGTTCGATATTTGAGGTCTGAAGATTCGCTTTTAATCTGTCGTTTCTTGCGATGATACCGTTGTTTTCCATTTTAAGGAATGTTTCATCTCTTTTTTGGGAAGCAGTAAGGTTTTCTTCTAATACCTTAATGGACTGATTGGCTTTAAACAAATTATTGTAAGCCTGTGCAACGTTGTACGCAATGGCTACTTTATCGTTTTCAGTGCTTAGTTTTGATGCTTCCACCAAATATTTTGCCGATTCGATTCCATATTTTATTCTTCCTCCGCTGTAGATGGGAACGCTGAGGTTTGCAGATCCGTAGGCAACCTGATGAACTACAGGACCTCCATCTCCTGAAACTCCCGGAAGCTTGATATTGATATTCGGCTTGATAGGAAGATACATATAACTTCCGGAAACTTTAAGCTCGGGCAGCTGTTTGTTTTTTGCTTCCAGAAGATCAGCTGTAGCTTCCTCGATTTTGGCAGCATCAATCTTCAGATTTTTGCTATTGAGGATACCCAATTGCACCGCTTCGTCAAGAGTAAGGGTTCTTTTCTCCTGAGCATTTGCATTTGTAATTCCTACGAATAGTGCCAGTGCAATGACTGAGTTATTTATTTTCTTCATAACCTAAAAGGTCTTTTAATAAGTATTTTATATGTGTATTAAGCTCTGTGTAATAGATATGGTCAAAAACTTCTTCATCATCGGTATTGTTGAGGAATTCTTTGTACATCTCTTTGGCGTTGGATGCGTAAAATAAAGTTCCGCTCACCGTAGAATGCAGAAGATAAATGGGTGGATTTTTGGTAAAAATCCCTTTTTTCAAACCGCTTTCCAATATTTTTGAATACATGGAGATAAAACCTATTTTTGTTTGTTTCAGAAAATCTACAATGTGAGGATTCTGTGTGTGAAGCTGCTCTCTTTGCATGATTCTGTAGAAACATTTATGGTGCCTTACTCTGCCGGCAAACTGATCTACTATTTTCTCTATTTTTTGCCAGTCATTAATATCTGTTCTTTCCAGAATATCTTTTGAGAAAAACTGTCCTTCATTCATTCTGTATTCTACCAGCTTTTCATACAGTTTTTCTTTTGACCCGAAATAATAAGAGATCATCGAAATGTTTACATTGGCTGCTTTGGCGATTTCGCGTGTCGATGTTCCTTCGAAACCTTTTTCAGCAAAAAGCTTCTCCGCAGCAAAGAGTATATTTTCTTCTTTTGAAATCATTTTATTCTCGTTTTTTGCGGGGACAAATTTACAACAGATTTTTCACAAATCAAACGATTGATTGATTTTTAATTTAAAATTAATTTATTTTTAATATTGGTTAATTTTAATTCTTTGAATTTGTTATATTTGAAGCGTAAAAAATAAAATCAACATGAAAAAATTTATTTCAGTTTTAGCTTTATTAAGTGTGTTTACCTTGAATTTTGCACAGGAAAAAGAAGGCTACTGTTCCGGAAAAGACAAAAAAAACTGCTCTACAAGTGAAAAAAAGGCCTGTGCCGAAAAACACCACAAAGGATGCGAGAAAAATAAGTCGACTGCTCAAAATAATGTGAAAACAAAAGACAGTAAAGCAAAAAAGACAAAGAAAGCCTAAATTTAAAAATTAGGAAAGCTATAGAAACTCCGGCATTATTAACCGGAGTTTTTTATGTATTCTTATGAATATACCTGGATAATTTTATTCCCAGATCGGTCCAAACGATTTTAGGATTTCCATTTCGGGTTAAATGCAAATCGGCCGTATTGATTTCTTCCAGAATACTTTCGATATTAGCTCCGCTGATGAATTTTGAGAATCCAAGCCAATTGAAACCATTCACATCAATTTTTTTGTAAACCAGATTTTCCGACTGATAATTCTGCAGAAGAGCCAATCTGAAAATTTCAGAACAGTAATTTAAAAAATTCTTCTGCTTCTCACGGTTCCATCCTGCAATTTCTCTTGCCCAGAAAATAATACTTTTGAGAAATTCCGGTTTTTTCTTTACCATAAAGGCATCCCGAACCCACTGAACAAAAAGTTTTTCAAACTCGTCATTTTTACTACCGGACTGAAGAAGTTTTACAGCATCGTTAAGGTCTCCCTGCGACTGGTGAATCACCTCTCCTATTTTATCATCAGGAACGTCGAAATTGTTTTTAAGATAAACTTCCAGATCTTCATCATTAATTCTCGGAACTTCAACAATCTGGGTTCTCGAAAGAATGGTCGGCAAAATATCATTTGTACTTTCTGCAGTAAGGATAATGATTGTTTTCGCAGGAGGCTCCTCAAGAAACTTTAGAAATTTGTTGGCTGCGGCCACATTCATTTTATCTGCACGCCATACGATCAGGATCTTAGTTCCTCCTTCAAAACTTTTTAACGAAAATTTCTGATTTTGATCATCGATTTCATCTGCCGAAATAAAGAGCTGTTTGTTTTCAGATTCCAGAAAAGCCGTCCAGTCATCATAGCTTGAATAAGGAAAGTTGATAATCATTTCCCTGAATTCTTCAAACTTATTTTTGCTTAAAGAATTTCTGTTGTCGGTAAAAACCGGAAAACTGAAATGAAGATCAAGATGATTCAGGTGTTCTACCTTTGAAGCGGCATGTTCGTTTTCTCTGCTTAAAATTTCTTTTGCATAAGCCAAAACCATTGGCAACGTTCCATACCCTTCTTTTCCTACGAAAAGCTGTGCGTGGCTCACCCTGTTTTCGATGATACTTTCTTTCAGAAGTTTCTTCAGATTTTCCTGTCCGGCTATGTTCTCCCAATTCATGGCTCAAAGATAAAGAATTTTTGGAACGCATGATTTGTGAACCATGAATTTTACTTTACAAATAAATTGTGAATTATGTACCTTTTCTTGTTTTCAGATACAATATTTTTCACAATTATTTCTTAGAAAACAATTTTATATTCTATAATTTAATAAATTTGGAAAAACCAAATGATGTAAAAATGCCTAAAAAAGGAGTTTCAGCAATATCCGGAAATACATCTCCCGTTGTTGGAGAAAAGAACACTTATCACGTCTCGGACTGGTATCCCGACACCCCATCTTCAGAGAGAAATTTGAAATCCGTAACCTGGGAGCTTTTCAGGAAAAGAAGTGACGGAAAATTCACTACTAGCAACGTCAGGAAAAAAGGAGACAGCAGCTTCACTTTTGGAGAAGCGTCTTTAGGACATACCTACAGACTAGAAGGTTATCTTTATGCGCCGGAAGGCCACGGGATCATCATCACTCCAAAACCAAACAAAATTTCGCAAATAAGTAAGGTAGAGCTTTATTATATTGATGATACTAAAGGAAATTCTTTCAGCTTTATGGAAAGACTGAGAGCCAAAGCTTATTGCATAAATATGTTTAACAAAGAGGTCGTGTTTACGCTTTGGGAAGACGATGCCAAAGGAGCAGGACATAATGCAGGAAATACTTCCATAGAAATTCAAAAAGCGAAAATAGATAAAAATGGTGTTGCGGTTGCAGAATTTATGCTAACTAAAGCATTGATGCAAAAGGCGATGAAGGGTGAAGTTAATACCGAAAAGCTTGAGTTTTATGTAACCGTCGAATATTACAAGCATAATAAACACGCAACACAGAATGTAGAAGTTGAAAATCCGTATGCGCAATATTACAAACCTAAACCTTATCAGCCACCTGTAATATCCAAAGCCAAAGGCTCGCCCGCAGAACAGAAACCGGCAAGCCAAAAGGAAGAAAAGGGAATTATAGATACTGCTATCGATAAGATGAAAGAGCTTTGGGATTGGGGAGAAAGCAAGGGAACTTCTACAAAAGAAAAATCGCCGACAATATTAAAGCCTGAAGGGAGAAGTCCTGTGAGTGTGGGTGAATTGAAAAAGGAAGAGAGGAAAGAGGAAGAGAAATTAATAATATTTCCCTTGCTAGTTAAACCAGAAAATGACACAGGTAATAAATGGGGGGAAATCCAGAAATTGGACGGCTAAACAAGGCTCAAATATGACAACCTTTAACTCAAACAGAGATAAAGGAAAAAGAAAACATGCAGCACGAGATTTATATACAAAGCCTTATGAGACAATCGTTGCTATTGCAGATGGAGTTGTTTTAGAAGTGAAATCTTTTTATTGCAAAACTCATCAAATTACTGTAAGACACACATTAAAAGATGGAAGAGATTTTATAATTAGATATGGGGAATTGGATCCCAAAAGTATTAAGGTAAAAGAGAATGATAAAGTAACTCAAAAAATGGAATTAGGAAAAACAGGAAAACTGCTTAAATATATTCCAAGAACTAAAGAATATATTCCATTGATGAAAATAGAAGGAGAAACGATATTTATGATACATTTTGAACATTTCATGGGTTCTCTTGGCTTTGATATTAAAAAAAATCCACTCTCAAATGGAAATAAACCATACAATAGACGACCGGATCTAATAGATTCTTTAGCAATTTTGCAAGAAGGTTATAATAATTCTTTTGGAATTAAACCAATATCAAATGACAGCAGAGAAGAAGGATTTACAGAACATCATGCCAGAAAAGCTTTACTTTACATTTATAATAAATATGGTAGAGATATCGCAGTTATTGTAGAAAAAATGTATAGATTGGAAACTACTCATTTCACCTCAGAACAATATAGAAATTGTGGAACTGGAGGTATGGAAGTCCATGGCCCACCACCTTATTATGGATGGGATCCAACAACATTTAATAAACATTCAGAATATACTCCAATTGGAACTTGGAGTCACATGGAAGGAAAAGGGTTAAGCAGGCAAGGAGGAAATGCACAGGAAAAAAGCAAGCCAAAAATGTTTGTAAAATTACCATCTGTTTTGGCAGGGATGGAGTATAAAGCAGAATACATACAAAGATATAACGGAAATTATGCAAGATGGTATAATGCAAATGAAACCAGTGCACAAGAAAAATACAGAGAAAGTCTAAAGGGAATTAAGTCAAAAATAGTTGATGATTTTAAAGATGAAAAATAACGGATTATTTTTAATAGTATTAATTACTACAATGTTGTTTACATCTTGTAAAAAACATGAAAATACAAAATTAGTAAAAACACAAATTGATACTTTAACTGCGATCGGAGTTTTAAAAAATAATGATTTAAAAAAGGAAGATAATGATTGCTTTAACTTATTGAAAAAAATAATATCTACATCTTCTATTCAAAACCAATTCATTGATAATTTTAATTTATATATTGAAAAAAAAGATGATTCCAAACTTACAATTAAACTATTTGATAAATCAGATTCTCAAGAAAATACTATCGGATGGATTGTTTTTGATGCTTCAGGCAAAAAATTACTTGATGTAACAAATGATATAGATAATCCTATAAATTTAAAATTTAATATTTCTTTATGGAATAAACTAATAGATTGCTATTATCATTCTAATGGTAAATATAAAATCTACGATGAAAATTTAACTGATCCCATTTGTAGCGATATCTCTACTGGAGAAGGAACCGAACAAAATTGTATGTTTAAAAATACTTCTATTGAACTTGTGTATCAAAAGACAAAAAATAAAGAAGAATTAGAAAAGATAAACTATCTTTTACCTCAATTACCGAAAAAAAGTATGGTCAAAAACATAAATCAAGGTGGAATAATTTCTATAAGTTATAATATCTCTTATAAAAAGGCCGTGATTGAGTTTTTATTTGATGGAGGAGTAACCACGATAAGCATTGAACAGCAAGGCAAAAATGTTAAAAGAAATATAATTTATAGCGCGGATTGAAAAATGATGGTATGAAAGTGAACGGAAATAATATTAAAGATTTCATCATTACTCCTGATTATGAAATACAAATATATACCAGACATAACAAAAAGGAAAAAAGAGTGCTGAAAAAGAAATATTGGTTGCAAAATGACGGAAGTATAAAATAATACTACAACAAGACCTCCAATTTGTCACAATTACATCTATTCATCCCCCTTAACAAACTTTAACCTCATATAATTTTTACAATTCATTAATATTTAAGATATTTGCGCATTGTTTTAAAAATAAAGAATGAAAAAAATCTTTGTACTATCATTCATATCAGTCGGGTATTTCCTAAACGCGCAGAATCTTAGTAATTCACCTTATGCAACGTATGGAATCGGGGATGTAAAATATGATAATACGATCGAAACGACCTCTATGGGAGGTATATCAACAGCTTTTATAAGCGATTTTACAAGTAATTTTAATTTTGCAAACCCTGCAAATAACGCGAATTTCGAGCTTACAAGTATCAAGCTGGAGGCTACAAACGAAAACAATTACTTTAAAACAGATTATAATAACACGAAGTCTACAAAGCATTCTACGTATTTATCTAATATTTCTTTGGCTTTTCCATTGTCACCAAAACTGAAAATGGGTCTTTCTTATCAGCCTTACAGTTCCAAAAGCTATGAGATTGTTCATACGGATTACAACGAGGAAACCGGAGTAACCATAGGAAACAGATTCAAAGGAAGCGGAACGTTAAATACTGCGCAGATTGCATTAGGCTATAAAATTAATGATAAATTCGCTGTAGGAGCAAGAGCCAACTATTATTTTGGAAATCTCTATGATCTGAATGAGCTTGCTGCTTCAAATGCAGAACTTATTAACGGTTATGAAACCAAAAATAGTATCAGAAACTTCAATTTTACTTTAGGAGCAAGCTATCAGAATCTGAATACAAGCACCGATAGAAAACTGACAATTGGTGCCACCACAACATTCGGTAATACCAGTAATATGGTAACCGAATATCTCAACAGTACTTATTATTACTCAGATGTTGGAAGAACTGTAAAAGCAAATGAAAGCATCATTGAACAAAAAAGTACAAACTCTAAAAACCTCTTACCCGTGAAAGCATCAGTCGGTGTAGGTTATGGTGAAGACAATAAGTGGTTCTTATCTTTGCAGGGAGATTACAAAAAAGGGGAAAGCATTGCCTATTTCGGACAATCTCTGGATCTGCAGGATTCCTACAGATTTTCTGCAGGAGGATGGTATTTACCAAATTACAATAACTTCAGAAGCTATTTCTCAAGAATTGTGTACCGCTATGGAGCATTTTATGAAAAAGGAAGCTTACAGATTGCCGGTCAGAATATTAATAAATTCGGGGTTACAGCAGGTGTTCTTCTTCCATTCAAAAACAGTAGTATAACCAGAATGAGTGGTTTGGAGATTGGTCTTGAAGTCGGAAAAAGAGGAACTCTTAAAAATAATCTCATCAATCAGAATTATGTAAACCTTAAACTAGGTTTCAATTTTGCTGATAAATGGTTTAGAAAGACTTTGTACAACTAAAAATGAAGCTTTTCAGAAACATATCATACAAAAACAATATAGCATATCTTTTCAGTTGTGCTATATTTTTTATGATAATATCCTGTGAGGAAGACCTTACGAAAAATAAAGACAAAAACAATAAGAATTTCCCCTCCCAAATCATCAACAACGCCAATATTATCCAAAGAGATTCCGGTTTTGTAACGATGCGAGCAAAGGCTCCGATTATTGAAAAGTACGAACTCATCGACAGTCCCTACACCGTGGCCAGAAAAGGTATTGACATTCTTTTTTTTGATAAAAAGAAACCAAAAGTTCCTGGAAAGATCAAAGCAAAATACGCCAAATTTTATGATTACAAACAATTCTATGAAGCCAGAGGTGATGTAAGAATTACCACCAATGAGAATGAAAGATTTGCCATGCAGACCGTATTTTGGGATCAGAGAAAAAAGAGAATTTACACCCGTGACACGGTATATGTCACCATGAAAGATGGTTCTACACTGATCGGAGCACACGGTATGACTGCAAAAGATGACTTCTCCGAATATGTTTTTTATCAGAATTCCGGGGATTTCACTACCGACCAACTGTCTGAAAACAAACGATAATTTTATGATTTTTCATGCAATAGGATTAATGTCCGGAACAAGTTTGGACGGGCTGGATATTTGTTTTGCTAAATTTGAAAAGCAGAATTCATGGAAATTTGAAATTATAAAAGCTGAAACACTTCCCTACCCTACAGATTGGGAAGAAAAATTAAGAAGTTCAATACATCTTTCATCGGAAGAATTGTTGCAACTCAACTCAGAATACGGATTTTATTTAGGAAAAGAAGTTAAAAACTTTATTGAAAAGCATCGACTTGAAAATGTAGATTTAATTGCATCCCACGGTCATACTGTTTTTCATCAGCCTCAAAAAAAGTTTACCTTCCAGATTGGCGATGGAAGAGCGATCAAATTAGAGACAGATTTACCTGTTATTTATGATTTCAGAAGTCAGGATGTACTGATGGGCGGTAATGGTGCTCCACTCGTCCCCATTGGTGACGAACTTCTATTTTCAGAATACGGTGCCTGCCTGAATTTGGGTGGATTCTCTAATATTTCATTAAAAACAAAAAACCACAGAATTGCTTTTGATATTGCACCGGTAAATATTATCCTGAACCATATCGCTAAGGAATTCAATAAAAATTTTGACGAAAACGGAGACCTGGCCCGAAAAGGCAGAATTGATGAAGCTCTTCTTTTAAGGTTAAATTCATTAGGCTATTATAAAAAAGTATATCCCAAATCATTAGGTATCGAATGGTGTAATGAAAATATTTTCCCGCTACTTAAAGATTATAAAGCAATCGATCTGCTGGCGACTTTTACAGAGCATATTTCTCATCAGATATCGGAAGTTTTTAATCAAAATCAATTAAACAATGTACTTTTTACAGGCGGTGGCACGTACAATCAGTATTTAATTGAAAAAATCAGGGTAAAAACAAATACGGAAATTATCATTCCCAGCAAGGAAATCATTGACTATAAAGAGGCTTTAGTTTTCGCTTTTATGGGAATTCTTAGGATAAATAATGAGATCAATGTACTTTCATCTGCTACAGGAAGCTGCCAAGATCACAGTTCCGGAATTATAGCATAAAAAAACCTCCATTTTACGGAGGTTTGATTTATTTATAAGCTTCGATCTTATCGGTAAGCGTATTAATAAAATTCTGAAGAGGTTTTTCTACCATCATTTTAATAAAAGGATTAAATTTACCTTCAAACAACATCTGAACCTCTGTCTGATTTTCGTTAAGAGGCTGCAACGCTGCAGTCAGTGAAAAATCCAGACTGGAACTAGCCGATTTCAAAACCGCTTTCTGATCATTCACTTCATCTATTTTTAAAGCAATCTCAGGCATTCCCTGCAACCCGAATTTAAATCCGTCTTCTCTCGTTTCAAACTTCTGAAGACCGTCCGGCATAAAATCTTTGTAATTTTCCGGTGATTTCAGTATTTCTACCAGGTCTTTAGATGATTTATTGACAATAATCTTTCGTCCTTCTAAATTCATTTTTTATTTTTGTATTAAATTCTTAATTCTTACAAATATATGTATAAAGTTTTTGTGAACGAAAAAAAATTATTGTTGTCTAAGCAATCTGAAAACTTAGAAAAAACGCTTGGATACGAAAACGTCACAAGCTTGGAGATCGCTCTTGATCTTCTTGAAAATACATCAGTAAAGGAATTAAATATTTTCGGTGAAAATATTGATGAAATCTGGTCACAATTCCAGGGTCTTTTCAGAATCATTGAGGCTGCCGGCGGCATTGTGAATAATCCTCAGGGAGATATTCTCTTCATCAAAAGACTGGGAAAATGGGATCTCCCGAAAGGAAAAATGGAAAAAGGAGAATCCCGTGAAGAATCTGCTGTAAGGGAAATTGAAGAGGAAACAGGTCTTGCCAACGTGGAACTGGTAAGATTCATCAACACGACATATCACATTTATGTCGAAAGAAACGGTGACAAAATTCTCAAATGTACGCATTGGTTTGAAATGAATTTTAACGGTGAAGACACTTCAAAACCTCAAATTGAGGAAGGGATCACTGAAGTTGCCTGGAAAAATACCGCTCAGATAGAAGAAGAAGTTTTCCCAAGCACATTCAAAAATATCAAACTGATTATCCGAGAATTTTGGAATACAAAACTTAAATAAAATCTATCGCTTTTTCCAAAGCAATACCTCTTGATCCTTTTAAAAGTATATTTTTTGAGGTTATTTTATTTTGTTTTAGATATTCTGACAGCTCTTGCGTGTTTTCAAAGCTTAATGCTGTATCATTTACAGCTTTAAAATTTTTGCCAACAGTGATGATATAATCAAAACCTAAGTTTAAAGCCAGGTTCAGAATACCTCTGTGTTCGTTTTCACTTTCATCACCTAATTCCAGCATATCACCAATAATAATGGTTTTTGATCCCTCAAAAGTAATAAAGTTGTGTAAAGATGCTACCATCGAACTCGGATTAGCATTGTATGTATCTAAAACCAGTGTTTTATCTCCCTTTTCAGCTATCTGAGAACGCATATTTGTTGGCGTATAGTTTTCAATAGCGTGACTGATTTTACCGAAGTCAATACCGAAATGAAGCCCCAGACTTGCGGCAGCACACAAATTGGTAAAATTATATTCTCCGGTAAGCTTTGAAAGAGCTTTTTGATCTTTATAAGATAGTCCCACAAAATTGTCTTCTGAAAACAATTCAAACTGATAATCTGATTCCGACTTACCAAAAGTTATTTTATTTGAATATTCTTCTGTTTTTTCAACCTGTACAGCATCATTTTCGTTAATAAGAATTGTCTGGTTGTTATTTTTAAGATAATCATAAAGTTCAGATTTTCCTTTAATTACGCCCTCAAAACCTCCAAATCCTTCAAGATGCGCTTTTCCAAAATTGGTAATGTATCCGAAATTCGGCCGTGCAATTGAGCATAGAAATTCAATTTCTTTCTGATGATTAGCTCCCATTTCGATTACAGCCATTTCATGATGCGGCTTTATAGAAAGAATCGTTAAAGGAACACCTATATGATTGTTTAAATTCCCTCTCGTGTACTGAACATCAAAATTTTCAGACAGAACAGCATGTATAATTTCTTTAGTGGTAGTTTTTCCGTTACTGCCAGTTAATCCAATAATAGGAATCTGAAGCTTTTCTCTGTGAAAAATGGCAAGCTGCTGCAAAAAATCTAACGTAGAAGGAACATAAAAAATATTCTTCGCCGTATCTTCATAATCTTTATCCTCTACAATAACAGCTAAAGCCCCTTTATTAATCGCCTCTTCAGCCAATGTAGCCGCATTGAAATTTTCGCCTGAAAAAGCAAAGAAAATATCATCTTTTTCAATTTTTCTACTGTCGATAATAACATTTCCGGACTGTAAAAACAAAGGATAAAACTGTTCTGTATTCATGGCATCAAAAATAAAAAACCTTCCAGAATTCAGGAAGGTTTTTTTGAAATTATTTTGATAAATATTATTATCTTCTTGTTCTACCTTTATCACTCGCTCTGGCATCTTGAGCTACACGGAATCCAATCCATCCGTAGGCTTTGTTCTGATTTTTATATCTTCTTTGTCCCGGATCCAGCCAGTAAGCTGTATCCTGCCAAGAACCTCCTTTTACAACTCTGATATCATTGGAAATATCAGAAGTTCTTTCTTTCTTATCTTTTTGTAGAACTACTTTTCCTTCAGCATCTACAATAAATCTTGTTTTAGGAGAATTATACATGTCATAAGAAGATGTTGAATCAGATGCACTTCTGTAATCTAAAGACGACATTCTGTCACCATCTCTGAAGTTTCTGTAATCAGCAATCGTTTCTCTTTCAAATTTACCCGGAAGTGTTTTGTAAACTAATCTTCCATCTGCAAGTGTATCGTACTTAATGCTGTTTTCATCTACCATTTTGTAAGTTCCGTCGCCGTTTCTTACAATAACCTGAGGCATATTTCCTCTATAGTAGTTGAAGTCGCTATAATCTTCATCAATAATAGGTCTGTAGACATCAGCAGTCCATTCTGATACGTTTCCGTACATCCCATAGATACCAAGATCATTTGAAGGGAATTGTCTTACGTCAGAAGTTTGTGCTGCTCCGTCGTTTTTCCAGCCTGCAATACCTGAATAATCACCAGAACCCATTTTGAAGTTGGCAAGGAACATTCCTCTATCTTTTCCTTTGCTACCTCTTAATTTTTCAATTTGAGGTTCTTTACCTTTATATTGGTTGTATTCTCTGTTTTTTGCCATTCCTAAAGCTGCATATTCCCATTCTACTTCAGTAGGAAGTCTGAATTTGGTAACCATAGCAGCGTTCGGAGCTCTGTTTGCAGCTAATAATCTTTGGTTGGTAGTTTTCAACCCTGTTTTTTGCTGCATTCTTTTTTCGTTAATATATCCCTGCATTTCAGGATCATTCGATTTGAATTTATCCATGTTGAATGCAGTTCCGCCTTGATTATTAGACTCGTTGATATACAAATCTTTAGCAATAATTCCGGCTTGCATCAAAGCTTTTTCGTTTGCTCTGTCTGACAACCATTCGCAATACCTGTTTGCCTGAGTCCAAGAAACACCCACTACCGGGTAGTAATCGAACTCCGGAGAACGGAAATACGTCTCGTTGTAATCATTTCTAGATAATTTGTTGTCCCACAATAAGGTATCCGGCAAAGCGCCATTGTAGATTTCCTTGAAGCTAGGATCGCTTGGTGGGAATACATACTTCAACCATGTAAGGTATTCGCGGTATTCGTAGTTAGTAATTTCTGTTTCCCCGATAAAGAATGAACTTACCTGCATCCTGCGAGGCGAGTTATTCCAGTCGTGCATAACATCATCTTTCACTAATCCCATTGTAAAAGTTCCACCTTCTACATATACCATTCCCGGCCAACCTTTCTGCTTTTGTTGCTTTCCTGCAAAAAACCAACCTTGTTTTTCGTTTGGTTTCCAACCTGTTTTGCTGACAAACTTTTTAGTACCGCCGCCATTATTAGATCCTCCGCAACTGGTTAATGCAAGTGTAGAACTTAATGCTATTAATGAAAACAACTTTAGTTTTTTCATAGTCGATATAAATATTTTCAAAGTACAAAGAAAAAATAAATTATTCAATAAATCAAGTAAAGAGTTGATTTTTTTGAAAAACGTTAACAAATTAATTTTATTGTATCACAATTTAATTATAAAATTTTCATTTATTTTGTAATTCAGAAATTTCAAAAATAAACATGAAACAAAAAATCTCGCTTTTATTTTTATTAAGCTTTGTATCAATGCTCTGGGCTCAAAGAATCTCCATTAAATGGGATGGCTCTAAAATCCGGGATTATGGTGATACAAAACTCAATCTCCCTAATTTTAAAAATCAAGGATTTTCATTCAGCCAAAATAACATTTTTATAACTACTAAACAACAGGTTGGCGAAAAGCAGTTAAAAGTTTCTAATCCTGTCTGGGAAAATATTTCGCCGAAAGATTTATTTGAGATCAGTAAAGATCTGCTCCCCGATTATGAAATTAAAGATATCACATACTACAATCTGGAAGATGGCCGCTACGCAAGCATCAACGTGGCTTTATTTAAAAAGATAAAGGGACAGGTACAAAGATTATCTTCATTTGAAATTTCAGAAACAAGTACTCCCAACAATTTAGCAGGGACCTTCAAGGTAGGAACCAACACCAATCCTTTATCTACGGGAAATTTTTATAAAATTAAAGTTGATAAATCCGGGATTTTCAAGATTACAAAACAGTTTTTACAGGACAATGGCATTAATCCTTCTTCTGTAAATCCTAAAAATTTCAGAATCTATGGAAACGGTGGAATTATGCTTCCTGAGCATAACCAGGATGCCAGATATAGCGCACTTCAGGAAAATGCTATTCAGGTGGTAGGTGAAGATGACGGCGTGTGGAATGACGGTGATTATGCTTTATTTTACGCTCAGGGGCCTGATGGATACAATCTTTACAACTCATCGAACGGAAACGGTTTTAAGAGAATCGATACAAGAAATGACAGAAGCGAAAATGTCAAAAACATTTACGAAGATTATTCGTATTACTATATAAATTTTGATAAAGGTCCCGGGAAGAGAGTTCAGGCGGTAGATGTAAACCTGCCTTCTACTCCTCCAATCACAAGATTTGATAATTACCAGGTAATTAATAACGATCAGAAAAACCTGATGAAAGTGGGAAGAGGCTGGGTAGAAGAAACTCCGTTTACAACCGACAAAACAGTAACTTTCAATACTGCTTCACCTATACAGGCAGGTGACGTAATCCGATACAGAGCACAGGTCGTTGCATACAAATCGCAACAGAACAGCATCAGTTTTGATATTAATACACAAAATCCTTCTACAGCTGTTATTCCTGCTGCCAATTCCGGCGGGACGAATGAGTTTTATCCTGTAAGATATACCGGCACGATTTCAGGATTAAGCGGAAATGAGATTACATTCAATATTAAACCTAATATCACGGTTAATCCCAACGGAAATTTTTATGTAGACTATCTTGAGGTACAATATAAAGACAACCTTAATTTCAACGGAACTCAGATGAATTTTAGAGATTTTTCATTGGAAAGCGGCACGAATACTACTTATGGATTCAGTCTATCCAACGCTTCTTCTGCCGAACAGATCTGGGATATCACCGATATTACA
Organism: Chryseobacterium taeanense; assembly: GCF_900099685.1. Classification (GTDB taxonomy): domain Bacteria; phylum Bacteroidota; class Bacteroidia; order Flavobacteriales; family Weeksellaceae; genus Chryseobacterium; species Chryseobacterium taeanense. Next base: position 51,129 of record NZ_FNDW01000012.1, read on the forward strand.
AATGCCAACAGAAGGGTAAATAAAGCAGCAGGAAATACAATTTTCAGCTTTGCTTATACAACGGCAGACCAGAATTTCAATAATGAGTTTGTTGCTTTCAGAGCTGATGCCGCCTATTCTCCGCAGTTTGTAGGGCATATTAACAATCAGAATCTCTCCGCATTACAAAATGTAGATTATCTGATTATTACTGTTCCTGAAATGATGGGGCAAGCACAGAGGCTGGCCAACTATCATCAGACAAAAAATAATTATAACGTACAGATCGTAGATACTGACAAGATCTATAACGAATTCGGAAGCGGAAGCAGAGATCTTACAGCAATCAGGGATTTTGTAACGAAGCTCAATACTCCTTTAGGGACATTAAAATATGTGTTCATATTAGGAGATACTTCATATGATTTTAAAAACAGGATTTCCAATAATTCCAATGTTGTGACGAGCTATCAAAGTGAAGAATCTTCAGATGTTGTAAGATCTTTCGTGACAGATGATTATATTGTGATGACTAAACCGCAGACAAGCGAATTTATTTCAAATAATTTACCTGATCTTCCTGTAGGAAGGCTTCCTGCAGCCAATGTAACGGAAGCAGCTAACATGATAGATAAGACTTTAGCCTATTACAATAATCTATCCGGGCAGTCTACCCCTTTTGGAGAATGGAAAATGAAACTTGATTTCGTAGTGGATGATGATAATGATGGCGGAACTCCTTTCCACACGGTTATGAATAATTCTCTGGTTACGGTTTTTGAGCAGCCTACGACAACAGATCTTAAAGAATATAACGTAAGGAAACTATATCTGGACGCTTTCCAGGCTCAAAGTACTGCCGGCGGACAAAGATATCCTCAGGTAAATCAAGCAATTTCAAATGACATCGGAAACAGCTTGTATATTTTTTATTTCGGACACGGAGGAATCAACGGATGGGCTCAGGAAAGAGTTTTAACCTTATCTGAAGTTCAGAATGCGAATAATTTCTCTAATGTGTACAGCAGATTTCCTTTTGTATCTACCATTACCTGCGAGTTCACCCTTTGGGACGAACCGGAAACGGCATCTGCAGGGGAACAGTTCATTAAATTAAAACAGGGCGGTCCTGCAACAATGATTACTTCAAGCAGAGCTATTGACGTAGGATACGGTGTTGATTTCACCAATATATTTACGCAGAGTATTTTTAAGCTTACCAATGATGATTTTGAAAGTCTCGGATATGCGCATTTAAATGCTAAAAAACAGAAAGGTTCGGCTACAGACCATTTAAAGGTTAATTTCCTGGGAGATCCTGCGATGAAACTGAGCAGACCAAAACGACTACTTGTTATTGATGATATAGAAACTCCCGTACCCGGACTGATAAGAGGATTGGATTTTGTAAAAGTAAAAGGACACATTAATAATCCAAACGGAACAGTCAATACCACTTTCAACGGAAGGGTTGTCATCAATATTTTTGATAAAAAATTAAATAAAACAACATTGAATAATGATGGCGGACTAACTCCCGTTCTGCAATACACTGAAGAAGGAAGTGCCATTGTAAAAGCATCCGGAACTGCTGTAAATGGTGTATTCACGGTAGAATTCTATGTTCCTAAAGACATTAACTATACTGTAGGACAGGGAAGAATATTAGGATATGCAGACAACAAAGCAAGTGACGTATTCAATAATCAGGCAGTACAGGTAGGTGATATCAACCCGAATGGTATCAATGACAATGAACCGCCAAAAGTCAAACTGTATATGAACAATACTAACTTTGCAGAAGGAGGTATTACAGATCAGAATCCTATGTTGCTGGCGTGCATTACCGACGATACAGGAATTAATTCCACAGGGTCTGGTATCGGTCATGATATTACAGTATATTTGGACGGACAAATTATCAATACTGTTGTACTCAATGATTTTTATGCATCAGGAGAAGGAAACGGCTGTCTAAACCCAAGTCTGGCAGACTATCAAAAGGGAAATGTAACTTATCCTTTCAGAAACCTGTCGGTGGGACAACATCAATTGACATTTAAAGTTTGGGATATCAACAATAATTCTACAACTGCAACGTTAAATTTTGAAGTTAAGGATGAAGCCGATCAGCACCTGGTTATCAACAGACCGCTAAACTGGCCGAATCCGTTTACCAACAAAACGTATATTCAGTTTGAGCATAATTGTGATGATATTTTGGATGTGAATGTTCAGATTTATACCATAACCGGAAAATTGGTAAGAACTTTATCTCAGCCGGTGGTTGCAGAACCCTTCCTACAGGGCTTTAGAACGCCACGTCAGGCAATAGAATGGGACGGAAGAGACGATTTTGGTGCCACAGTTGCAAAAGGTACGTATATTTTTAAGATATTTGCAAAAAGTCAGAATCAAGAAAAATGCAAAGGAAGTGCTATAGCTGTAGAAAAAATGGTACTTTTGAAATAATTTTAAAACAATAACAATAATAATATCAATAAAAAACTGATAATATATAAAAGACAACATATGAATTTAACTACTAAACTGCTTTTAGGAATTGGGTTAAGTGCTGGCTTTTTAGGCTATTCTCAAGATTTAAGCCTTGTAAGACCTGTATTAACCGGAGCTCCTTTCTTAAGAATCGCGCCAGATGCCAGAGCTGGAGGTATGGGGGATCAGGGTGTCGTAACTTCCCCGGATGCTTTTTCTCAATTCTGGAATGCCGCGAAATATCCTTTCAGCAGAACAAGCTCTTCTGTAGGATTGAATTACACTCCATACATGGGAAAACTTACCAATGATGTATTCTTATTATATGGAGCGTTCCATAAATTTTTAGGGCAGGAAGAAAGATCTACCATCTCTGCAAGTATTTATTACTTTAATATGGGAGAAGTTGATCTTACTCAGTTAGTAGGAAACGAGGTTACTTCATTAGGCACTTCAAAGCCGAACGAATTCTCCATCGACGTTGCTTACGCCCTTAAGCTTTCAGATTCTTACTCTATGGCCGTTACCGGTAGATTTATTCGTTCAGATTTAGCCGGAGGTTTCAATACAGATACTACATTGAAGCCGGCAAACTCTTTTGCAGTAGACGTTTCCGGATACTATACTTCTCCAAGATTCTCAGGTTTCGGAGGAATGGATGGAAAACTGAATGCAGGTTTTGCCGTACAGAACCTTGGTCCTAAATTAGACTATACCGGAAATGAGGAATCTAGGTCTTATCTTCCGACCATGGCAAGATTAGGTGTTGGTTATGACATGTATCTTGACGACATGAACAGAGTGGGTATAAGCGTTGAAGGTTCTAAAATCTTAGTTCCGGGATCAGAATATATAGGAACAGATCCGAACACAAGACAGCCAATCTACGAAGTTCCAAACGTTGGACCAATCGCAGGTATCGGAAAATCATTTAAAAATCCTAATTCTATTATGTACAGTGGTGCTTTAGAATATTCTTACGACAATGCATTTTCTGTAAGAACAGGTTATTTCCATGAAAGTGAGGAACAGGGAGCAAGACAGTTTGCCACTGCAGGTATCGGATTAAAGTACCGTTCTTTCGGTCTTGACATTTCCTATCTGATTAATATGTCTAAAATCAATACTGCGTTAGATAACACGCTTCGTTTCGGTCTTACCTGGAACATTGGTGAAGAAACATCAAATGTAGATTACTAAGAAATATTACATACTACTCAAAAAAGTCTCATATTTTATGAGACTTTTTCTTTTGCCATAAAAATATTTCATTTTTCAGGAGCTGTTTCCTGCTCTCCGCACTCGCTATTTTAGGATTTCGGCGGCGGCTTTGCCGCCGCCGAAATCCTAAAATGAGCTCAAACAAATGCTGCGATCAGGGCTAGGATTCAATGATATCAAACTCCGGAAATCTCAGTTATTTTTGGAAAATTAGCCTTTCTTATACTCATAAATTTTTAAGCATTGAATTAACTTCATTCACATGGTTTGAAATTTGTTGCTGAATTTCTCAGCACAGAAGAAAAATCATTATACACATAAAATATTTTAGCTGTACTATAAAATTAATGAACAAAAAAATTCACATTTGGCTCATAAACTAAAACTCACAATTCATATTTAACTCTTATTTTTGTAGTATGAACTATTCTGCGGAACTCAAAAAATTCATTACCAGTCAATATGTATACTCTGCCATCAGAATTACACTGGCCACTGTTCTGCCATGCTTGGTTCTTGCTAATTTTGGCATTCTGAAAGAATATTTTCTGTTTCCGCTCGGAACAAGCTTTGTAGCACTCACCGATCAGCCGGGACCTTTTATCCGAAGAAGAAATGCCCTTACTTTCGCCATTATATCCTTTGTATTGGTAGCAATGATTGCCAGCCTCTTCATGAATATCAAAATCCTGGTCTTTGCCGAAATTATTATTTTCGGAATGTTCTTTTCCCTGATAGGAGTTTACGGACAGAGACTTGCAGCAGTCGGCTCCCTGTCATTGGTTGTACTTGCCATCTTCATCGATGGGCATTTAACCGGCGCTGATATCCTTAAAAGCCTTTTGATTTTTGCATCAGGATGCACATGGTTTTTACTCATATTCCTGATTGTAACGACTATCCAGCCATATAAGCTGGCTAGCCAGATGATTGGTGAAAACTATCTTCAACTGGCAGAATTTTTAAAAATCAAGGCCAATTATTATCAGAAAAATCCGGATTTCGATAAGCTCACAACGCAGGTGATTGCCAAACAGATTGAGATCAAAAATCTTCAGGAGGAAACCCGTGAAACCGTTTTTAAAACAAGAACCATTGTAAACGAATCGACAACGACAAGCCGTTTACTCATGCTGATGTTCCTGAATTCCATGGATCTGCATGAAAAACTAATGACCTCAGAAAGTGATTACCAGAAATTACAGCAGAGTTTTGAAGACACAGCCATTTTAGTAAAAATCCACGATTACCTCAATCTTCTATCCGAAGAAATGACCAACATCGGAATATCTCTTCAGATCGGAACGAAAGCAAAACCCATTTCTAATATTAATGAAAAACTGGATCACCTCAACCATGATTATTTTGAGTTGAGAAACAAACGCATTTCACCAGATAATTTTGAGAATTTTATGGTTCTCAGACAGATACTGATGCGCATTAATGAGATCACGAAAGAAATAAATGATATCTATAAAATTTTCTCCCAGAATGTAAAACTGGCCAAAAGTCTCTCCACCGGATTAGACCTCAGAAAATTTTTACCCAATGAAGAGAAGCTTAATTTTAAAGTTTTAAAAAACAACATTTCATTTTCATCATCCCATTTTCGTCATGCATTAAGAATTACGATTGCTTTGCTGGTAGGATATCTTTTTTCATTATTCCAGTTTTTAGGAATAGGACATACATACTGGATCTTAATTACCATTGTAGCAATCCTGAAACCCGCCTACTCTATCACCAAAAAAAGGAATCTTTTGAGATTGTACGGAACCATAGCCGGCGCAGTGATTGCCTACGCAATTCTCCATTATATTCATATTAATCAGATTCTTTTTACCATTCTTTTGTTGAGCATGATTATGTGTTTCAGCTTTCTGAAGGGAAAGTATTTCTGGGCAGTATTATTCATGACTATTTATATATTCCTGAGTTTTAATTTTCTAAGTCCCGGACATGTAAATATTATTTTCAGAGACCGGATTGTTGATACTATTATAGGCGCGGTCATTACGTCGCTGGTAGCATATGTGGTTCTTCCGGTTTGGGAACATACACAGAATCTGGATTTAATGAAAAAATCGGCTGAATGTAACCTTATTTATTTTCAAACGGTTATTTCAAAATTTCTGGAAGAAAAATTTGATATTCAAGAATATAAAGTAAAACGCAAAAATGCCATCATTGCATTAGCCAATCTTTCCGACAATTTTCAGCGAATGATTTCTGAACCTAAAAACCAGCAGAAAAAACTCGAGGTCGTGCATCAGTTTGTCGCTACGTCTCATCTTATCACAGCCTATACAGCATCTCTTTCCCAATATGTAAAGGATAATGAAAAATATCCTGAAATAGACGCTGAAGGCTGGAGCCGTAAAATAGAAGCAGAAATGCAGAAAGTCTTTCATCTCTTAAATGGTGACAAAATAACGGAAACCCTCAATATGGAAAGCCGTATCGAACCGGAAGATTCTTCATTAGACAGCCTTATTTTAAAGAGAAAAACAGAATTAACCGAACATGAATCCTATGACCTCAGAGATCCTAATAAAATCTCGCACCTTACGGAACTTAAAAATATTCACGATATTCTGGAATTGATCTATGATGTGGCAAAAGAGCAAAGAAAAGTAATTGAAAACTATCAGAGCGAAAGGAAAAACGAAGAAACGACACAGCCTATTCCTCAACAATCGTAAAGCAATAATCATCAAAAAATTCGACACGCGCTTTTAATTCATCAGACATCGTCTCATCATGTACCCTGCATTTGATATTATGGAGGTATTTCAGTTCAAAAGGCCTTACTTCGTAATGTTTTTTTAACGACCAGTGTTTAGAATGATGAATTTTATACATACTTTCTTTCACACTCCAGATAATGGTGTAGAATGTCACTTCATTGTCAAAAGGAATAAATCCCCTTTCATTTTCATATGTGAATTTATCAATAACCCTTAAAATTTTAGGGTTAAACTTTTCAATATCAATCCCAATTTTATTTTTAGAAATAGCGATAGCGGCAAAAGGGAAAGAATGAGTAATCGAAATTTCCGCATCTTTAGGAGATAAAAAAGGTTCTCTTTCTTTGTATAAAATTTTTGAATGAGGCTTCAAACCTTTGAGCAGCTTACGAACCATTAAAACTTCCAGCAGCTTTTTAGGATGATAATCTTTTACTTTTTCTGCATTTTCAGGCTCCAGAAGTGTATTGATATCCAGATCTTCCGTTTCATCATATTTCCATACGAGAATCGTGGCGTTGTCATCAGAAAAATCTCTGTAAAGTGGCATTGATTAATTTATTGGACAAAATTAGTGAAAAAAAAATTTGACTGGAGCAGATCATAGAATATGAAATTTATCAATACAAAAATTCACTCAAATTTAAATTTAAGTGAATTTCATTTTTTAATCGGTAACAAAGACAAAAAATAGTTTAGAATCAGCCTTTGATATACCTATTTCGACTCATGATTCTGGTCATTTCTATGCTCAATAATTTCTAAATTTTCATTAACAAAATAGGCGCTTCCAAAACCATTTACATAAGAACCTTTTATAGGATGCAGGCCGATCAGAATAAAATCTTTCATTTCCGAGATCATGTCTACCACCTTTCCGTTGGCTTCTTTCAGTTTTGTAACTACGTCATTCCACATTTCAGAATCTCTTTCTATTTGTGACGTTGAAACTTCAAAAGTCAATCTTTCACGGGCATAAATTTGTTTTGTGGCAGATTCATCTTCGATAAGCATGACGGACGTTTTTCTGCCATCCGCCAGATTCTTTGTATGTTTTGCCATGAAAGAAACCAGGATATAGAAAGTCTTGTCAACGTGTACAAACGGCGCATAGCTGGAATTTGGAATTCCTTCGGCATCTATCGTTGCTAATATTACGCTTTTAGTTCTTTCAATTAATTCTTTTACTTTCGGTGTTAATGGTCTGGCAGCTTTCTTAGCTTCCTCGGTAGTTGTATGATTCATATTGATTTATTTCACAACAAATATAACTATTTAGAATAAATAAAAATAATTTTCTTGCCTGTATAATTTCATATAACAGTTCTGGAGCTTCAGTTTTTATATCTTAATTATTAGTTGTAATTTTGCAATCTTATTATCGTTGAATTTTTAACTTATTCATTTACATATGAGTACTACAACACAATACATTCCTTATAAAGTTAAGGATATCGCCCTTGCAGAATGGGGAAGAAAAGAAATTACTCTTGCAGAAGCTGAAATGCCTGGTTTGATGTCAATCCGTGAAGAATACGGACCGTCTCAGCCCTTAAAAGGAGCAAGAATCGCAGGATGTCTTCACATGACCATCCAGACAGCTGTGCTTATCGAGACGCTGGTAGCTTTAGGTGCTGAAGTTACATGGTCTTCTTGTAATATTTTCTCTACTCAGGATCACGCCGCTGCTGCTATTGCGGCTGCCGGAATTCCTGTTTACGCATGGAAAGGGCTTAATGAAGAAGAATTCGACTGGTGTATCGAGCAGACTTTATTCTTTGGTGAAGACAGAAAACCATTGAATATGATTCTTGATGACGGTGGAGATTTAACAAACATGGTTTTTGATAAATATCCTGAATTAACAAAAGATATCAAAGGACTTTCTGAAGAAACAACAACCGGAGTTCACAGACTGTACGAAAGAATGAAAAACGGAACGTTGGTAATACCTGCTATCAATGTTAATGATTCAGTAACTAAATCTAAATTTGATAACAAATACGGTTGTAAAGAATCTGCTGTTGATGCTGTAAGAAGAGCTACTGATGTAATGCTTGCAGGAAAAAGAGTGGTTGTTTGCGGATACGGAGACGTTGGAAAAGGTACTGCTGCATCTTTCAGAGGAGCAGGATCTATCGTTACAGTAACAGAAATTGACCCGATCTGTGCACTTCAGGCTGCCATGGACGGATATGAAGTAAAAAGACTGGATACTGTGGTTGACAATGCAGATATCATCATCACAACAACAGGAAACTTCAACATCGTAAGAGGTGAACATTTCCTTAAAATGAAAGATAAAGCAATCGTTTGTAATATCGGACACTTCGATAACGAAATTGATATGGCTTGGTTAAACAAAAACTACGGTCACACAAAATCAGAAGTAAAACCACAGGTCGACATCTATACTATTGAAGACAAAGAAGTTATCATTCTTGCTGAAGGTAGATTGGTAAACTTAGGTTGTGCTACAGGTCACCCGAGCTTTGTAATGTCAAACTCTTTTTCTAACCAGACTTTAGCTCAAATTGAACTTTGGAACAATTCTGCAGCATACAAAAACGAAGTATATACATTGCCTAAGCATTTGGATGAAAAAGTAGCAGCCCTTCACCTTAAGAAATTAAGCGTTGAATTGGAAACTCTTTCTCAAGAGCAGGCCGATTATATCGGAGTAAACGTTGAAGGGCCTTTCAAACCTGAATATTACAGATACTAATTATATTTCAAATATAAATATCAATCCCATTACTTTGAGTAACGGGATTTTTTATTTAATATTTTTATCAAATATCTTATTTGAAAAGTATAAACAACAATGGCTCACAAAATTCATGAGCCATAGCTCTTATCATACAACGAACAGATTATTTATCAAAATGATTAGGATGCTGAGCTTTAATATCATCTACTGTTCCCAATACTTTATCTTTTAAAGAATCCTGATATTTCTGTAGATTTTCCGCCACCAATTCATCTGAACTTCCAATGATTTTTGCGGCTAAAATTCCGGCATTCAAAGCGCCATTCAGAGCAACCGTTGCCACCGGAATTCCTCCAGGCATCTGAAGAATTGACAAAACAGAATCCCATCCGTCGATAGAATTGCTTGACAAAATAGGAACTCCAATAACAGGCAATGTCGTACAGCTCGCCACCATTCCTGGGAGATGCGCTGCTCCTCCGGCTCCTGCAACAATCACTTTTAGTCCTCTTTCTTTAGCTGTTTTTGCATAATCAAACATTCTTTCCGGAGTTCTGTGTGCGGAAACCACTGTCAGCTCGTAAGGAATGTCCAAAGATTTCAAAAAGTTCGCAGCCTGTTCCATAATCGGTAAGTCGCTCTGACTTCCCATAATAATTCCTACCATTCTTCTATATTATTAGATGTTCAAAGATAAAAAATTAATAATCTTCACGCAAAAAGGCGTAAAAGTTGTTTCATTAATGGCAAACAGGAAGATCGCCATTTTTAATATGTATTTTTGCTAAACATACACCATCATTTTGAAAGATTATAAGCTTACACTCGCCATCCTGACAGTTGCCATTGTCTGGGGTACAACTTTTTTATCAATTCGCATTGCAGTAGAAACAATTCCGGCATGGTTTGTAGCAGGAATTCGTCAGTTTCTGGCATCTTTCATCATGCTTATGATCCTTTTGTACAGAGGTCAGTTTAGGTGGATAGGCTGGAAAAACTTGGGATATCAGCTTATTTTTTCTTCGTTAATGTTGATTATCGCGAACGGACTAACAACAGTAGCAGAGGAAACACTGACGAGCAGCCTGACTTCACTAATTAGTGCCAGCTCACCCATTATGGTGTTTCTCGGAAGTGTTGCTCTGGGCTTACAGAAATTTACCATCAGGGCTCTCATAGGAGTTTTGATGTGTTTCGGGGGAATTACATTTATTTTCTGGGACGGAATAAGCGACTTATCTAACCCGGAATACAGATCCGGAATTTTTCTTTTATTCTGTGGAATTTTGGGCTGGGCTTCCGGAACAATTTTCACAAAAAAAATGAATATCCAAAGCAGTAATATTTCACTGAATCTTTTTTATCAGTTTGCTTTTGCCGGAATCATTCAGCTTATTTTCGCATTCATGTTTACCGACCATTATAATTTTGAAAACTGGTCTGTGAAAAGTGTTTCAGCAATGTTGTATCTGTCTATGTTTGGCTCTGTAGCAGCTTTTTTCGCTTACCATTATGCTTTAACGAAAGTTTCTCCGGTACAGGTTTCCATTTTGGCTTATATTAATACCATTATTTCCATATTCCTTAGCTGGCTTATTCTAAATGAAGAAATTTCTGCAAAATTTATTATTGCTGCTATCCTGATTATTCTTGGTGTTTTTATCATCAATTACAATCGTGAGATGTTTAAAAGATATAAAATTAAGAATTAACGGTCTATTCAAACCAAGTAGATTTCTTACTTTATTTATTTTTCATTATATTGTTTAATCCAAAATTACAATATGCTTAAAAACCTACTATTTATCATCATAACTATTTTATTTTTTTTAGTCTCCTGTAATGACAAGAAAAAAGAAAGAGATTTATTAATGAGAGAAAACCAGTTGCTCGAAAAAGAAAAGCTATTTGCCCAAAAAGAATCTGAATATCAGGTTCTCTTAAAAATGAGAGACAGTATTTTTTCTAAAAAAGATTCTGTAAAAGTTGTTGCATGGCCGGATGAAATAAAAGGTGAATGGACAGGAAGAGTAATCTGTACAGAATCCAACTGTAGTGACTATGTCGTAGGCGACCAACGTACCGACAACTGGGAGTTTGACAGCGACTCGATACAATTGGCTGCAAAAATCATCAACAACAATAATCTTGTAAGAGTTTACTCAGGGAAACTTGAAAATAATGAGATAAAACTTAATTATAAAACAGATTCAACGTCGAAAAAGCAGGTTGAAATGAATGTTTTGCTAAATGATATTTCACCAAATAAAATCCGAGGAACAAGAACCGTCACCGTAGACCAGTGCATGGCAAAATTCTCCGTAGAACTTTTACGATCCACAAAATAAAACACTTATGAGCTTACTGAGTTTACACAACCTGAGTCTTCCTATTGAAGATCCTGTGCTGAAATTTTTGCTGGTATTGATTATCGTCCTTGCGGCTCCACTTTTATTAAATAAAATAAAGGTTCCACATTTGCTGGGACTTATTATTGCGGGAGCTGTTATAGGTCCGAATGGCTTTAATGTTCTGGCCAGAGACAGCAGCATTGTGGTGACGGGAACTACCGGGCTTCTTTACATTATGTTTCTCGCCGGCCTGGAAATTGACATGGGCGATTTTAAAAGAAACAAGTGGAAAAGCCTGGGATATGGTGCTTATGCTTTTATGTTTCCTTTCATTTTAGGATATTTAGGGTCATATTATTTGCTTAATTTTTCTGTTCTTACGGCCGTACTTTTTGCCAGTCTTTTTTCTTCACAAACACTTATCACATATCCGCTCATCAGCAAGTTGGGAATAGCCAAAAACAGAGCTGTAAATATTACGGTAGGAGGCACAATGATAACGGACGTAGCCACATTATTGGTTTTAGCGGTAGTTGTAGGAATGGTTCAAGGTGACGTAGGACTTTCTTTCTGGGTAAAATTATCTGTTTCTTTTCTGGTTTTCGGACTTATCGTATTAATGATTTTTCCGTTGATAGGAAGATGGTTTTTTAAGAAAGTAAACGATAAAATTTCACAATATATCTTCGTTCTGGTTATGATATATTTTGCTGCCGTTTTAGCTGAACTGGCCGGAGTGGAAGCCATTATCGGTGCATTCTTTGCAGGATTGGCTCTTAACCGTCTTATCCCTCACACTTCTTCCCTCATGAATCGGGTTGAATTTGTAGGAAACGCCATTTTTATTCCTTTCTTTCTTATCAGCGTAGGAATGTTGATTGATTTTAAAGTTTTTTTCAACAGTTTTGAGACCTTAAAAGTAGCTTCCATCATGCTTACAGCATCAATCGGCGGAAAATATATTTCATCGGTTGTAGCAAGAAAAACGTTCAGGTTTACCAAAGATGAGGGCAAACTTATTTTCGGACTCAGCTCTGCGTCTGCTGCTGCCACGCTGGCAACGGTGATGGTAGGATACAATATCATTATCTCTGAAACCGAAACCGGAGAACCTGTTAGATTATTAAATGAACATGTGCTGAACGGAAGTATTCTCCTGATTCTTATTTCATGTACAATCTCTTCTTTTGTTTCGCTTTCAAGTGCACAGAAGATTGCAGAACAGGATAATGAAGACACGGTTTCCGGCAAAAACCATGAAGAAGAAAATATTCTTTTGGCTTTAAATTATGAAGAAACTGTTGAAAGGATGGTGAATCTGGGAATCATGATTAAAGCACAATCCAACACAGAAGATTTATTTGCATTAAATGTTATTAACGAGGATAAAAACGAATCTTCAGTAAAAAACGCCGAGAAACTTCTTCATCAGGCTACCGACACCGCTGCTGCTGCCGATGTAAAGATGCAGGCACTAAAAAGATATGACAATGATGTGGTGAATGGAATCAATAACGTAATTAAAGAACAAAATATTACCGACCTCATCATAGCACTGGAAGATGACAAAGGCTTCTCTCCCGCTTTTGTTTATAATCTTTATAATGGCTACCTTCAGAATGACGATGTTAATGTGCTTGTTTATCACGCAGCACAACCGCTGTCTACCATCAGAACATATGCAGTCATGATCCCCGAAAATGCCCACAAGGAGGCTGGTTTTTTCCATGCCCTTCTCAGAGTTTGGAATATGGCAAGAAATTCCGGGGCAACCATTATTTTTTATGCTGCTGAAAACATTCTGGATGTTCTTCAAAGAATAATAAAAAAAGCCAATATTGAAGCTGAATTTATCATCATGAAAACATGGAAAGACGGCGAAGAAACGGCTTCAAAGCTAAAAGACGATGAAGCATTAATTCTGTTTATGGCAAAACGTGGAATGCAATCGTATATTCCGAGAATGAGAATGATTCCCGAGCTTCTGAATAAAAGCCTGGCTGATAAAAACTATCTGCTGATTTTCCCTTATTCGGAATATAATGAAAACAGTTCCGAAAAAAGATCCGTCGGGAATCACGATGATTTTATGGAAATTGGAAATATAATTAAAAAGATTTTTAATTAGATGCTCGGCATCCCTAACAGAGTTTGAAAGTCTGTTAGGGATAATTACTCCGCGATCACTCTCACCATTCCTTTCACCATCACCAACTTTTCCATTAGTTCTTCTCTGGACTCCGCAAGAACATTGATGTGTCCCATTTTTCTTCCTGGCTTTGTTTCTGTTTTTCCGTATAGGTGAATGTAGGTTTCCGGTAATCTCAACACATCTTCCATACCTTCATAAACGACTTTTCCGGAATAACCTTCTGCGCCTACAAGATTCAGCATTCCGCTATAGATAATGGCATCAGTATCCGCTAGAGGTAAATTTTTAACTACACGGTACATCTGCTCAAACTGAGAGTTGGCATTTCCTTCCTGACTCTGATGCCCCGAATTGTGTAATCTTGGAGCCGTTTCATTTACCCAGACTTTTCCTTCTTTATCTAAAAACAATTCAATCGCAAAAAGCCCCGGAGAATTTATAGCATTCAAGAATTTTTCGGTGATAGAATCGATCTGTTCTTCAATATCCTCAGACAATGCAACAGGACAGATATTGAAATCCAATAAATTTAATTTAGGATCCGCCACCATTTCCGTAACAGGAAAAGTTTTGGTTTCTCCATTTTCATTCCTTGCAACGATGACAGAAAGTTCTTTGTCAATATCCACAAGCTTTTCAATTACAGAATCTGCAATCCAGAGATTTTTCATGTCTTCTGCTGTACGGATTACCTGAACGCCTTTTCCGTCGTATCCTCCCGTATTCATTTTCTGAACAAAAGGTAAAGGCATTTTAATCTCATCAGAACTTCCGTCCATTATTTCAAATTCCGGACTTGGAATGTCATGAGCTTTATAAAATTGTTTCTGAAGAATTTTCTGTTGAATGGTTTTAATAATATTGGAATTCGGAACCACTTTTACACCTTGGCTTTCAAGTTCCGCCAAAGCATCTGCATTTACATGTTCGATCTCGATGGTTACGACATCTTTATCTTTACCGAAATTCAGAACCGTCTCATAATCATTGAAACTTCCCTGTGTAAAATACGAAATATTGTGGCATGGCGCATCAGAAGCCGGATCCAGCGTATAAAATTCATCGTCATATTTCAATGCTTCCTGAATCAGCATTCTTCCGAGCTGTCCGCCTCCTAAAATTCCTATTTTCATTTTTACTTTTATTTTTCTATTTAGATTTAATATTAAAATTTATGCTTTGCAAAGAAATTCAGTCCAGCAATTATTGTATCTTATCTATTTTCAAATAGCCAAGGCTTACAAAATTTTCCTGATTCTCTGCATCAGATTTTACGAGTGAAATGGCATATTTCCTTTTCATATCTGAAGGTAAAATTTCTTTTACAGGAAAAATATCATCGATATCCACTCCAAGCTTTTCATCAATATGACTGGTAGCTCCTTTGAATCCCATTGTTTTATAAAATTCAGTAGATTTTGCTTTTTTTACGGCTTCGCCCATAGAATTGGCTACTACGAGATGCTGCTCATGAAATTCTTCAAAAAACCCTCTTTTATATCCTCCGAGATTGATGAAGTACAACTGCTCTTCGGAAGTTCCCTCTCCCCTTTCTACAATTTTCACCTCATATCCGTCTACATACTTCACCTCCTGATAACAATCGATATGGATTTTCCCTTTTGCTTCTTTCCAGAATGTTTTCATATCTTCTACAAGATCTTTCAGGTTTTCTGCAATACCGAAAAACACATCGTGCTGCTCTATATTTCTTCCGGGCGGTGTGGCTCCCAGAATGACATAAAATAATTTCATTTAAAATTTTGTTTATGCAAAAATACATCAAATTTATCTTTTTTAAACGTTTGGCAGACTAGTGCAATAGTTTTATATTTGTAGCATGTCAGAAATCATTATTCTCTTCCTTGGAGCAATTTCGGCAGGACTTCTGGGTTCCCTGACCGGTTTAGGAGGCGGAGTTATTATTATTCCTTTATTGACGCTGGGTTTCGGCGTTCCTATGCATTACGCTATCGGCGCATCTTTAATTTCGGTGATCGGAACTTCCTCCGGTGCTGCGGTTGCTTTTGTAAAAGAAGGTTTTACCAATATGCGGATCGGAATGTTTCTGGAGATTGCCACAACAGCAGGAGCCATTGTGGGAGCTTTGGTTTCAGGAATGCTTAATCCGAATACCATCGGAATTATTTTCGCCAGCATTCTTCTTCTGACGGTTATTTTAAACCTAAAAGGAAAACCCGACCATCAGGAACCTCTGATTAAAGGAAGTCTTGAGGAAAAATTAAAGTTGTTCGGAACCTTTCCTGATAAAGGTGTTTTAAAAAGTTATTCTGCTAGAAATACAATTCCGGGATTTTTCATGATGATGTTTGCAGGTGCGATGTCCGGACTTTTGGGAATCGGATCCGGCGCTTTGAAAGTGCTTGCCATGGACAATATGATGAAACTGCCTTTTAAAGTTTCAACGACGACCAGTAATTTTATGATTGGTGTAACGGCTGTTGCGAGTGCATTGATCTATTTCCAGAGAGGTGAAATCGTTCCTGTAATTGTAGCTCCTGTTCTGATCGGAGTTGTAGTGGGAAGCTTCATCGGATCAAAAACACTGATGGTTTCCAAAACAAAAAAACTAAAGGTATTTTTTGCTATTGTAATCACTATCTTATCGGTTTATATGATGTATAACGGTATCAATAAAAGCTTCAGATAATGAAAAAGAACTTCACAGATATCGATCTGAACAGATCTGTAGGAAATTTACTGAGGCTGGGAGTCATTCTTTCCGTAATAACATCATTAATTGGTTTTATAAAGCTTTTTACAGAAGGTTTTAAAATGCCGAAAAAATACACTTCTCTTAATATGGGAAGCTCTTCAGAGAAAATTTGGGGACAGTTTTGGGATTCACTTTGTAAAGGTGAAGGAATGGCTATCATTCAATTGGGAATTTTATTACTGATCTTTACTCCTTTAATGAGAATTATTTTTGCTCTGATTGGGTATTCAAAAGAAAAAGACTACGTATATGTAGTCATTTCTTCGATTGTTTTAGCAATTATGGCAGTAAGCTTTTTTACCGGCTATGCTCATTAATATCTTCTGATTTTTTTTCAAGATATTGTTTTTCCAGAGAATCAAGGTCGTCAAAATATTCCTTTTTATTCATAAAAACTTCTGGGTTATACGCATCTTTTGGATTATGCTTTTCGTGAAGACTGAACTGGCTTGCATGAGAAGCTGCCCAGATATCAAAATTCAGTTTTTTCATAGCATTTAAAGTATATTCATAATCTTTTGCAATCGTCGGATAAGCTTTAACTTCAGAAAATTTCTTATCAATAATAATGCTCGGCATATTGGCAATTAAAACTTTGTAGCTTCTGTTGCTATCCTTAGTTTCAAACACATAGCTGCAAGAGCCTTTTGTATGACCCGGATGATGAAGCATCATCAATTTTGTATTTCCGAGTGTAACTAAATCTTTATCCTTTAAAATAAAATCAGGGTTGACCGGTTTAAAAGTAACACCATACTTTCCCATCTCGTAATCTGATTTCCCTCCGCTTTTCAGGGCATCGACATCAGCATAATCGACATATAATTTTGCGCCCGTTTCTTTTTTGATATCGGCCATCGCTCCTAAATGGTCATAATGTGCCTGTGTAAGCAATAATATTTTGGTATCCTGGTATTTAAACCCTAACTTTTTTATATTGTTTTTAATAATTGGAAGCGAGTTGGCAAGTCCCGTGTTGATAAGAATATTTCCTTTATTCGTCACAATAAGATAGGACGCAAGATCATAAGTACCTACATAGTAAAGATTTCCGGCAATTCGGAAGGGTTCGTAAGCCTTTGACCACTCTTCCGGATGGTTTTTTGGTTCATTAACTTTTTGAGCATTTACTTGTACTGTCAGTGCTATTGCAAACAGTATGATAATTTTTTTCATTATTAAATTAAATTTCTTTTTAATTATTTATATTTCGTAAAATTCCAATGGTAACTGATCGGGATCCTGAGTGAAGAAAAACTCTTTTCCCGTGAATTCATCTATCCTGATTTCTTCACAAATTAGCCCTTTTTGAATTAATTCTTCACGTTTTTCGTCAACATTTTCAACCGAAAAAGCTAAATGTCTTAAACCACAAGCTTCAGGTCGGGAAGGTCGTTTCGGAGGATCAGGAAACGAAAACAGCTCGATAACATAATGATTCCCGATAGCAAGATCCAGCTTAAAGGATTGTCTTTCTTCCCGGTACACTTCCCGTAAAATCTGTAAACCTAGCACTTCGGTGTAGAAGTATTTAGAAACTTTATAATCTGAACAAATAATGGCAATATGATGAATTTTCATTTTAAATTATCTGATTTCTTTGCAGAACAAAAATTTATTTATAATAAACTCGTATGTCTGAAACGGTTTAATTGTTGTTAATAATACGCTTTAAAGATAATTTGATTTGAGGAATAATAAAAAATAAATTAAATTTATAGAATTATTTTAATATATGTGGACAGCCTATCTGATTCTGACTGTATTGTTGTTGATTCTAACCATACTGCCAAAAATTCAACATTCTCACTGGATATTCCGTGTGCCGGAGTTTGGTAAAATCCAGATTACCTTTTTCACACTTTTCACGCTTCTTCTGGGATTTGCTGTTTCTGGTGAATCTAAATATTTTTGGTATTATCAGGGATTGCTGCTGCTTATACTTATCCATCACAGTGTAATTCTGGTAAAATATACGCCTGTTTATCCTGTAAAAAAGTTTACCCCAAAATATCAGTCTTCTGAAAAGGTGCATTTTATTTCTGCCAATGTATATCAGTTTAATAAAGAATATCACCGTTTTATTCAGCTTATCGAAAAACATAAGCCTGAAATGTTTCTCACCATGGAAAGTAATAAAGATTGGGAAAAAGCTTTACAACCTTTGGAAAAAGACTATCCGTATCATCATAAAGTGACGCTGGAAAACACATATGGAATGCATTTTTATTCAAAAATTAAAATAGAAAACTCACAAACACATTTTTTTGTAGCAGATGATATTCCCAGTATTGAAGCCCATTTAAAGACGGAAGACGGATACTCGTTTGTATTTTTCGGAGTCCATCCGCCGCCGCCAAGTCCGACCGAAGAAGAAACCTCGAAAGAAAGAGACGGCGATCTTTTAAGTACAGCCAGAAGAATAATAGAAATTAAAAAACCGGTGATTGTTGTAGGAGATTTTAATAATGTGGCATGGTCTAAATCTTCCATCCTATTCAGAAAAACAAGCCATCTTATCGACCCGAGAATGGGACATTCTTTTGTTTCTACTTTTCATGCCAACTATCGTTTATTAAGATTTCCTATCGATCTGATGTTTCACAGCGAAGAAATTTTTATAGACCAACTGAAAACACTACCAAGCTTTGGATCGGATCATCTTCCGGTATATTGTGAGTTTTTCATTGACTATGAACAGGAGAAAAAGCAGGAAGAAAGAATTGATTATGCTAATCAGGAAGAAAAGGAGCAAGCACGGGAAATGATAGAAGAGGGAAAGAAAGAAGATGGAGAACGGGATACGGTGGTGACTGAAGATTAACCGTTTTGCCAAAACAAAAACGAGTTCAAAAAAAGCCCGTATTATGTTATTTCCAACTAATTATTCTATTCTTGCCTCACGTTCCTGTAGAAATTCCTTTTTCGTGTTTTAAACATAAGCAAGCAATTACAAAAAAGACTAATATTACAACTAAATAAAAATATTTCTTTTTCACTTAAAATCTCATCACATCCTTCACAACACCATTATTTTGTGTATGTTGCAATAATTCCGATTCTATAAAAGATTTGATTTTCTCTTCAGAGCCGGCATTTGGAAATAAAAGGTGAACGTTTGCACCGGCATCCAATGTAAAAAACAATGGGAATCCTGTTTCTTCTCTGAAATTCCAGACTTTATTGATAACTTCCAACGTTCCTGTTTTCATTAAGATAAAAGCAGGATCGCTCATCATCATCATCGCATGAAGCGTTAATGCTTCATGTTCTACAAGTTTGATAAAACTTTTCATATCTCCGACTGCCAGAATCTCTTTCATCGGTTCAAAATTTTCTCTAGCCTCCTGAAATCTACGATCCGCATAAGGGTTGGTATTCATAAGACCATGACCAACTGTGGAAGAAACAGATTTCTGACCTTCATGAATCAGCAAAACCCAGTCATTGAAATCTTTAAAGATGTCATGAATTTCATCATTCGGATATTGAACGGCAAAAAGATCTGAACTTCCCTTTACCTGCGACTCACCCCAAACTACCAATCCGTTGTATAAACTTCTGCATGCACTCCCGCTTCCCAATCTTGCCAAAAAAGAGGCTTTTCTCAGAGATTCTTCCTCAGAAGTTTTTCCTGAAAAAGATTCATCCAAATTCATCAGACATTTAGCAATCGCGCCAAAGCCTGAAGCCGAACTTGCGATTCCTGAACTGTGCGGAAAGGTGTTTTCTGTCTTAATTATATATTTACCCTGTAAAATCCAGGGAAGATACTGTTCGATATTCCTGAAGTATTTCTCAATCTTTTCAGCAAATTTCACTTCTTCGTTTCCAGCTAAAAAAGTCTGAACTGAAAATGGTTCATTGGCTAAAAATTCCATTACAGTATTTGTTTTACAATGATTTAACGTAAAACTGATACTCGGATTTGCCGGAATCTGATTCTCATATTTCCCCCAATATTTTATCAGGGCAATATTCGACGGACAGCTTTCCGAAACCGTCTGATTATGTATTGTATATTTTTTTTTTCCTAAAAATTCCTGTGCTGTCATAATACTTACTTTCTTGTTACCTCAACCAAATTATTTCAAAATCTCAACCTCACTTAATACATCTCATCAATAAGATCTGCATACTTTTTAAGAACCACATTTCTTTTCACTTTGAGTGTAGGCGTAATTTCTCCCGTGCTTATTTCAAATTCAGCAGGCATTAAGGTAAATTTTTTAACTTTTTCAAATTCAGATAAATGCGCCTGCAAATCTTTAATCTTTTGTTTATAAAAATCATTTACTTTTTCGTTTTTTACAACTTCTTCCCAACTGGTAAACGGAATATTATTGTTTTTAAGATAATCCTGTAAAAACTCAAAATTCGGAACGATAAGCGCCGAAGCAAACTGCCGACCTTCCGCAATCATTACAATCTGCTGAATAAAATTATTATTGGTCAAAAGATTTTCGATCTGTTGCGGTGCAATATATTTTCCGTTCGATGTTTTCATGAGATCTTTCAGACGGTCTGTTATTATAAGATTCCCATTTTCATCGATCTTACCCGCATCACCCGTCTTAAACCAACCGTCTTCTGTGAAAACTTTTTGGGTTTCTTCCGGATTATTATAATATCCTTTCATAATTCCGTTTCCTTTTGCCTGAATTTCATCCTCAGCCCCTATTCTGATTTCTACTCCCGGAAGAGGTTTTCCGCTTGTACCATGTTCAAAATGAGTAAATGGAAAAAGAGTAAGTGTTGCGGTAGTTTCCGTTAATCCGTATCCAACGGTGACGTGAATTCCCACAGATTCAAAAAAACGGGTAACTTCCGGAGATAAAGAGGCTCCGCCACAAGGCAGAAACCACAATCTTCCGCCCATTCTATTTTTAATTTTACTGAAAACCAGAATTTCAGCAATGGTTTCTTTTATTTTTAAACCGAAAGGTAATGGTTTTTCATTTCTTCTCAATTCGACAGCTGCCCAGCCTGTTTCCACTGCCCAATCGAAGATTTTTTTCTTTAAAGATGAGCCTTCCTGCGCTTTTTCCAAAACACCTGCATAAATTTTCTGGAAAAACCTCGGAACCGCACACATCATAGTAGGTTTTACCTCTTCTAGCGTTTTGGCAATACTTTTAGGATCTTCAAGAAAATAAACTCTTGCACCTCCATACAGACAAAGCAGACTCCAGCTGCGTTCAAAAACATGGCTCAAAGGTAAAAATGCCAGAGAAAGTTCTTCCTCAAAATTTTTAAACTTAAAAAATTCAAAATGAGCATCGAAAGCTTTGATGAAATTTCCCTGGGTAAGCATTACGCCTTTCGGAGTTCCGGTAGTTCCTGAAGTATAAATAAGCGTAGCAACATCGTCATATTCTTTTTTACAGAATTCTGATTCCGAAGAAGCCTTGGCGATAAAATCTTCAAGATAAAAACTGTTAAGCTCTTTTTTAATCCATACTGCTTTCTTAGAAACGATAATGGTTTCCAGACTGCTGTCATTTCTTTGTAAAATCTCAGCGCAAGCATCGTATTGCGCCTGATCTCCGACAAGAATTATTTTGGCTCCAGAATCTTGTATAATGTATTCTGCCTGTTCTGCATTGTTGGTTGAGTAAATAGGAACCGTAACTGCTCCCAGCGAAATGGCTGCCAGATCAAAGATCATCCATTCCGATGAATTTTCGGAGTAGATGGAGACTTTATCATTTTCCTTTATCCCCGCTTCTTTTAATGCATTTGCTGTCTTAAAAATGATTTCTCCGAATTTCTTCCAGCTCAGCTCTTTCCATCCTTCATTTTTCTTTTTAAATCCAATCGCAGATTTTAAAGGATGTTTATCTATATTTTTTTGAATAATTGCCTCCGCAAGATTCATTTCTTCTTTTTTTTGTCGTTAATATAATTTTTAAGATGGAAGTTTACTGTTTCTTCCAATGGGATAAATGTATAATTAAGCCTTTCTTTTATTTTTTTATTGGATACGCTTTCCATTTTGGAAATGGCTTCAACGTTTGATTTTGTTACCATTCTCAGCGGAGGAATGAACCAGCCGAAAAGCCTATTGGCCCAAACACCTGTATTCAGCTGCGACCGGGATAGAACTTTTGCTTCTTTTAAACCTAATTCTTTTCTGATTTTTTGAGCCATTTCAGCATATCTTTTATTTTCAGAGACAATGATAAAACGTTCTCCAAAAATATTATTTTCCATGAGCTCAATTGATATTTTCGCAACATCTCTTACGTCTGCATAGCTTGTTCCGCCGGAGAATGTGAAGCTGTTTTTTTCCATGGTCGGAAAAAAATCTCCGCTACTGTTTCCCCAGTTTCCGCTTCCGATAATCATTCCGGGATTTACGATTACTGTATTCATACCCTCTGCAGAAGCTCTCCAGACTTCCATTTCTGCAAGATGTTTTGAAATAGCGTAGGCGGAATGTTCTTCTTTAGGATTGAAATCAGACTTTTCATCAAGTTCACCGTTTTCATTGTGGAGATCAAGAACGGCAATGGAACTTACGTGCAAAAACTTTTTAACTTCAGATCCTTCACAGGCATACAATAGATTTTCAGTACCCTTTACATTGGTATGATATATTTCTTTTTCATCAGCAGGATTGAAACCTACTTTTGCAGCGCAGTGATACACTTCATCAACATCTTTCAAGGCTTCCTGAATTGAATAAATATCATCGAAATCAACATTCATCCATTCAATCTGATTAAAAAACACATCTGCATTTTCCGTATAAAATGTATAGGAATGTTTTACATCGTCTAAATTACTCGCCGGTCTCTTTGCGGCACGAACGTTTTTTCCTTTTTTAAGGAGTTCCAAAACAATTACCCGACCTAGAATTCCGGTAGCACCTGTTACAAAAACCATTAGTTATCTTTACTTGTTTGACTCATTTACGCTGAAATTATCCGTATCTGCAAATTTGCGATTTTTAAAGCATATTTCAATTTTAATTCATGACAAATTATTTTTAGTTATATGAACCATATTCTTGTGTGATTTTATTAACGCAAAGACATAAGTTTTCTTTTAATTATGATGTTTTTTTTCGGGCGCAAGGACATTTCATTCACCAAATGAAAGGTGTTTTTTTGATAAAAAAGAATCTTTAAGTAAGGAGTATTTCATTTAAATCAAGTAAATTTCCTTAAACGTGAAAGTTTTTTCACCGGAAAGCTGTAAAAAAAACGGGACAAAGCCCGTTCTTAATCAGTTTCGTTAATTTAATGATTCTTTTAAGCATTTTGTACCAACACTTCATTGCTTCTTCTCGGCGCTTTATCACATAGCACATCTGCAATACTTTTTGAGATCATGTTTCCTTCGGTAAGATTATCGAGCCAGAAAAACTCTCCGGCAGCATTAATTTCGATGAAATAATATTCATCTTCAGGAGAAACGATGATATCGATCGCTCCGTAATCTACATGGTAAACATCCAAAAGTTCCAGCAGCTTTGCTTCGACATCGGAAGGTAATTCTGTAGGCACCCATTTGTCAATAAGGTTTACGCCGTCTTTTCTCCAGTCTATTTTGGCGGCATCAGACTGCTGGGAATCAATTTCAAAAGCAAAAATATCTCTTCCTACAACCGTTACGCGAAGTTCTTTTTTCTTTTCAATTTTTTTCTGAAACTGCATCGGGCAATATAAAAGCGTGTCGAGCTCTTCCAGTTTATCTTCATTCACAACATTGGTGAATACCACATTTTCTACACCATCTTCATAAATAGCAAAACCGGTCTGCATTTTTGCCACCACGTTCTGATGTTTTACAATAAATTGTTTTGCTTCTTCGGGATTGTTGGTAACACAGGTTTCAGGAATTTTAAGTCCTATTTTATCTGCAATTTTCAGCTGTTCTTCTTTGCTATCCAATCTTCTGTAAACACTCGGTTTTCCCAGAGAATAAACATCAATCGATTCCAGAAAACCAAAAAGTGTATTTCGGATTTCTCCCATCGCCGCGCCGTAGAATTTCTCATCCATTTCCTCTCTCAAGCCACTACCTATATTGTAAGCTCTTCTGTACCAAACGGCTGCAATATCATCCAGACGATGTTTTTTATCAGGCGTTTCTAGAGTTGTTGTCCATTTCCCATCCTGAAAAGTGGTGGATAATTTATTTTTTAAAGGATATTCATCAACATTAAAGCGAATCACTTCGCATCCGTTTTGATCGATGTATTCAGTTACTTTTTCGATTGAAAAATTATCTCCGGTATGGGTAATTATTAAAATTTTATTCATGGGTTTTCATTCTTTTTATAAGGTTATCGGCAATTCTCTGTGCAATAGGAAAGTTCAGATCTTTCTGAAGCATTCCCCATTCTCCCTGCGGATTGACTTCAAGAAAGTAATAATTTCCGTCTTTTCCTTTAATTATATCTATGGCTCCGATGAAGAGCTTCATTTCTTTCATCATTGCAGTCAGGCTGTCTTTAATATTTTCGGGAAGATGATATTCTGACCAGAAATAATTTCCCTGAGCAATCCTCCAATCTGTGTTTTCACTGTTATTGATTTTTCCTGTGAAAAATTCTCCATCGAGATAAACAATTCTCAACTCATATTCTTTTTCAATATAAGGCTGAAAAATCATCGGACAGTATTCGATATCGGAAATATTTTCCAGAGAATCTTCGTCTATCATATTTGTCGAAAGCAAATCTTCTCCGCCCATTGATTTTGAGAGTACGCCGTGAAGCTTAGCCACCATTTTTCCGTTGCAGTAGGTATGAAAAAATGCGGTAATTTTATCGGGATCATTAGAAAAAATAGTTTTGGGAATTGTTAATCCGTGTTTTTGAGCGATGTTAAGCTGAAGCATTTTATTGCCATCTATTTTGTTTTCATGCTCGAAAGGATTGATCCACGGAACATTTTCCAGCGCTGTAAAGAAGTTATTTCGCAATGTGGAATATTCTTTAAAAAATATTCTTCTGTATGTTTCATCCAATTCCTCAGGAATATCGATTTGCCAAGATTTTCTGTGCCAAACGGCTTTAATGTCTTCAGCCTTCAATGTGTTTCCGAATTCGTCTGTGAGCTCGAAACCATTTTCACTGATACTGATTTTCTGATTGTTGTTTATCTTATCGGAATTGAGTCTGAAATAAGGAATATTCTTCGATTCAAGATATTCGAAAAAGATATCAATATTATAAAAATCCCGGGAATGTGTAATGCAAAGAATCATTTGCCAATTTTTTTATTAAAAAAGGAAACTTACAGTCTAAGTTTCCTTTAAATATAATTTGTTAATGTGTTCTATATCAACAATTCATTATACAGTTGGAGCATCATCGTCACCGTCTGAAGGATACTTCATCGTATGAACAAGGTCAAACGTCGGTTTTGTTACAGCATCAGCCGTTTTTGATGATGTGATAGGACCATCCTGCGTCGCAATGGTAACATCAGTTCCTCCTTTGATTTTTTCAGGATCCTGAAGTTGTTTTTCAAGAAATGAAGCGAAGAAAGGTTGTTTTTTTGAATTTTTGTTTTTCATAATCGTTTAATTTATAATTGGATTTTAATTACGGATGAGTAGGGTCAAGTCCTGGAGGAAAACCAGGATCAATTATTACCGGCTCATCGTTATCTGAAGGATATTTCAGTGTAACAACATTGTCTCTTGATGGTAATGTAGCATTGTCAAAAGTTGGTGAAGTTACCGTGTCATTGTTTGGCAATGTAAGCAAGTCATTGCGCGGTGTTGTAGAGTCTCCTCCATGAATTTCTTCGGGGTTTTTAATTTGCTTCTCTAAAAATGAAGCAAAAAACGGCTTTTTTTTGTCGTTTTTTTTCATAATATATAATTTGAGTTAATAGTTGATTTAGATTGCTGTTGCGTCTTCGTCGCCGTCTGAAGGATACTTCATGGTCTGAACCAGGTCATAGGTAGGTTTTGTTACAGTATCCTTTGTTTTTAATGTAATCACATCATCACGTGTAGGAATTGTAACATCATTACCACCTTTAATTTTTTCAGGATCCTGAAGTTGTTTTTCAAGAAATGAAGCAAAGAAAGGTTGTTTTTTTGAATTTTTGTTTTTCATAATGTATAATTTGAGTTGATTTTTATCGTGTATTATTTAAAGTAGTGTTCCATCTTCATCACTGTCTGAAGGATATTTCATGGAAACAACATCACTTCCCGGTTTTGTAATAGTATCTAATTGAACAGAAGTCACACTGTCTTTAAGAGCACCTGTTGAGTTATCTGCCAATACAGAAGTGGCAGTTCCGGAACCTCCTTTAATTGTTTCAGGATCCTGAATTTGCTTCTCTAAGAAAGAAGCAAAGAATGGCTTTTTCGATTTTTTACCTTCCATAGTATTAATATTTAATGATTTAGAATGCTCTAAAGTATTAAAAAAATTTCACCCAAAGAAGATAAAATATATTTTTAAGAAAATTTTAACAAATTATAATCAATAAGATAATTATATTAATTAATATTCAAAAATTGCTTAACAACGTTAGCAAAATCAATGGGATTCTCAGCCTGCACCCAATGTCCCGCATTTTTTACAGTTACAAAATTTGCCTTTGGAAATTGCTGTCTGATCGCAAAATGATCCTGAGGAAGAATATAATTAGACTTCTCACCGGCAATAAATAAAGTATCACCTTCAAAAACTCCGAATTTAATGGCATTGGAGACAAATTCATTGTATTTTTCAGACAATGTTTTCAGATTAAATCTCCAGTTCAGCTTTTTAGCGTCATCCCAATATAGATTTTTGGTAAGAAACTGAATGGTTGATCTTTCAGGAATATATTGACTAAGCACCTCTTCCACGTCATTTCTTGAGGCAACAGTATTAAAATCAACCGATTCCAACGCTTTGATAATTCCTTGATGATGTGGCGGATATGCTTTAGGAGAAATATCAACGACAATAAGACTTTCAACTTTCTCCGTATACTTTATCGCAAACTGCATTACGGCTTTACCTCCAAGTGAATGCCCCAGAATATGAGCTTTTGAAATTCCGTAGTGATCCATATAGCGAAGAATATCATCTGCAAGGTCATCGTGAGACATATCTTCTGAGTGAAAACTTCTACCGTGATTACGCAGATCTATAAGATGCACCGGAAGAAATTCTCCCATATCTTTACCGAAGGTTCCCCAGTTATCAAGCATTCCGAATAATCCGTGGAATACTAAAAGTGGTGTAGACGAAAGATTTTCGCCAAATATTTTTGAATTTAAAATTTCCATACGTTTTTGATTTTTGAATTGAACATGGAAGTTTACATTATCTTATCTAAACTTTCAGCTTTTGATTTGGCTTAAAGCCGTCATTACCATTTTGCTAACCTCTTCAGATAAGCCTGTACGGTATTTTCTAATCCCATATACAAAGCTTCAGAAATCAGAGCGTGGCCAATAGAAACTTCCAACAGATTTGGAATGTTGTCTGCAAAATATTTTAAGTTATCTAAACTTAAATCGTGACCTGCATTTAGTCCCAAACCAAAATCAGCTGCAACGACTGCAGTGTCATAATAAGGCTTTATAGCCGATTCTTTATTTATCGTATAGTTTTTAGCGTAAGCTTCTGTGTAGAGTTCTATTCTGTCGGCTCCGGTTTTGGCCGCGTATTCCACCAATTCCGGTATTGGATCAAGAAAAATTGAAGTACGGATTCCTGCATTCTTGAATTCAGCAATGATTTCCGTAAGAAAATCCAGATTCCTTTTGGTATCCCACCCCGCATTGGAAGTGATGGCATCATCAGCATCCGGAACAAGAGTTACCTGCTCGGGTTTTACCTCCAAAACCATATCAATAAATGGTCTGTGCGGATTTCCTTCAATATTGAATTCTGTGGTTACAAGGGGTTTAAGATCATAAACATCTTTTCTGGTAATATGCCTTTCGTCAGGTCTGGGATGAATGGTGATTCCCTGGCCTCCAAATTCCTGAATTTTCACGGCAGCCTCTGTCACACTCGGCGTTTCGCCTCCTCTCGCATTTCTTATGGTTGCAATTTTATTAATGTTTACACTAAGTTTTGTCATTTTTAGAGATAAGTTTTTAAAATATAATCCTGACAGACAAAGCATTAATATAAATTAAAACAATAATACCGTCAGATTTATAAGATAATTATAAATATGCAAAGCTATTGATAAAATACAAACCTTAGAAATGAAAACTGTTTTTTTACCGTCTCAAATCCGCTATATCAGGTAAGAAATCGTAGAATCAAATTTTTATCTGCATAATTTCCAGATCAAACTCTTTTGAAGCTACCAGCAGATGATCAAAAATATCAGACTGAACCTTTTCGAAACGCTGCCATTCTGTATCGTTGGTAAATGAATAGATTTCCAGCGGAAGCCCTTGTGGCGTAATATCAAGCTGGCGGACAAGAATCGGCCCTTCTTTATCTAAATTCGGATTTCCTTCTACATACTTCTGAGCATAATATCTGAAAACACCAATATTTGTAAGCTGCCGACCATTGATAATTTCTTCTTTATGAGCCATATTTTCTTTTTCTTTTTTTATCTCAGCCGATTTCTTGTCAAGATAATCTGAAAGAAGGTTAATGTTTTTCAGGCGTTCAATATCTTCTTCAGTAAGAAATTTAAATGAATTGATATTAAAATAAATTGATTTTTTAATTCGCCTTGCATTGGTTTCAGAAATCACCTGAAGGTTCCTGATTTCCGTACTCAGCAAATCATAGGTAGGAATCGTGGAAAATGTCCTGTCAAAATTATTAATTTTCGTTGTCAGAAGATTGATCTCTGCTATATTTCCTTCTAAATTATATTTCGGAATGCTCACCCAGTCTCCCACCTTAAGGTTTTTTGAGGTTGCTACGTGAAGCCCGGTGACGAATCCTAAAATGGTATCCCTGAAAACCAATACCAAAACAGCTGTTATGGCACCTAAACTTCCTACAATCGTTGTTCCTTTTATCCCAAAAATGACACAAATCCCGACAACAGAAAAGATAAAAATTCCCAAAATTTTCATCGTTTCCGATATCGCGTTCAACGCCATGATCTTATAATAATCCTGTTTAATAATCAGATAATTCCTGAAAGCAGTCAACCCTCTGTAAAGCATTCCGGCGAAAATCATTACCAAACCCAAATTTACTGACCTGATGATAAAACTCGTTGTTCTTTTCAGTGCACCGGCAAAAATAGATTCATGAATACTTCCAATCACTAAAAGGGCAAGAATATGCGCAATAGAATTGGTAACTCTTGATGCGTAAATCGAATTGATGATAGGATATTTTTCTTTGTTATGAAAAATTCTGAAAACACTGTTAATAATTATTTTAAAGATAAAATCAAAAACCAGAAAAATAACGCAAAGCAAAAGAATTTTTACGATGATATGAAATACAAACTCCAGCCCGGAGGGAGCAATCTGGTTTATATAACGGTAAAGAGGCTCACTCAATCCCTGTATAAGGTCTTTTGTTTCTTCTAGCTGGTCGTTCATTATAACAAATTTAGACAAAAAATAAGAATGATTTCACACAACTTCATGCATCAATTTTCATCCCAAAGACAAAATTATGATAAATATTTAATGAAAAATTCTAATGTAATTTTAAAAATATTAAATCATTTCAAACATCGATAAATAAATAGAAAATTCACTATCAAAAATCAATATTAATAAATTATTTTAAAAAAAATATTCATTTTTATGATTTTTTATATAATTATTACTTAAATTTGACATAAACTAAACAAATAAAAATCAATAACATATGAAAAAACACTATCTTTTTATTCTGCTTTGCATCTTTACACTTTTAACGAATTGTTCAGGAGGAGATGACCCTGCAGTAGTTTCCGAAAACACCACCACTGTAAAAACAGGAAAAATTACCGGAAAAGTAATGTCACAAAACGGAACCAAACCTATCGGGGGAGCTTCGGTTTTTACTTTTGATGACAAGTATAAAATCTATTATACAACATCAGACGCAGAAGGTAAGTTTACGCTTGATGCACCGGCTGGAAATCACACGATTTATATTCAGACGGGTAACGGAAGTAATTTCCGTACAGAAATTTCAGCGAACGTAAAAGATAACGAAACTTTAAATCTCGACGCAAGCCAGACCAAACTTAACCAAGTTGCAAAAATTGCTTACGTAAAAGGAACGTATGACAAAATAGAAGACATTATTCAGATTTTAGGATATACAGCTACGGAAATCA
Source organism: Chryseobacterium taeanense (assembly GCF_900099685.1). Lineage (GTDB taxonomy): Bacteria > Bacteroidota > Bacteroidia > Flavobacteriales > Weeksellaceae > Chryseobacterium > Chryseobacterium taeanense. Next base: position 81,756 of record NZ_FNDW01000012.1, read on the forward strand.
CCAATAACGACCTTGCCAATCTTACAACTATTTCGCAGTATGATATCATTTTCCTTAACTGCGGATCAAGAAATAACTACTCTGCAAACCCCACACTTTATTCTGCCATAGATGCCAATCTGGCAATTTTTGTTGCCAACGGAGGAAGTATCTATGCTTCAGACTGGGATGTTGCCTATTTGGTAGGCGGAACCACCAACACCAATAACTGTTCTCTTCCAGGAGGATTTGTACCTGATTCAAAATTATGCTCTAAAAATATCGGAAATTCAGGAATGTTGGGCGCTACAGTAAACAATGCAGGACTTACCACAGCTTTAGGATTCAACACCCTTAATATTGATTACGATTTAGGTTCTTGGCAAAAAATAATTAATTACGATCCGGCTTACTGGGAAGTTTTAGTAAAAGAAACTTCTTCAAATGACGCTTTAATGATAAGAACCAATCATTTCACAGCAACAGGTATTCCGGTTACTCCTATCGGAAACGCTCCGAATACAACATTTGTAACAGTGTGTATCACACTTCCCGGAAATATCCAGATAAGTCTTTCGGTTCCACAGGCATTTGTTCCTTATCTGGTTGCCCTAGGCGCCACAGTAGGATCTTGCTCGGGAGCTTCAAACAGCGGTTATATTTATTATACCACATTCCACAATCATGCTACCGGAAACATAGGAAATGCCGCCGTAATTCTACAATATGTCATCTTAAACCTTTAATAAAAACTTCATCTTAAACATGGAAGTGGCTTTTATAGAGCCACTTTTTTTTATATCTTTTCATTAAATAAAAAAAATGGACTCAACCTTATTTAATATCCTCTGCCTTATTCTTTTATTTTTAGGAATACTAGGAACTTTTCTGCCTATTTTGCCCGGACTGCTGCTTAGCATCTGCGGACTTTTAATTTATAAATTCGGGACGGATGCAGACTTACCAATATTGTACATCTGGGTATTTGTGATTCTTACGATTGCTTCGGTCGTATTAAACTACGTGATTCCCGCTAAGACTAATCAGAAATACGGAGGAACACGCTGGGGAAGCATTGGCTCTATTGTCGGAACTATCGTAGGGATTTTCCTGCCCATTCCTTTAGGCTTTCTGGTAGGAATGTTCGCTGGTGTTTTTATAGGAGAACTTTTACACGATAGCAAAGATCTGAATAAAGCGCTGAAATCTACAAAAGGAGCTTTTATAGGCTTTATCTACGGAACAGGATTCAGCCTTGTGGTTGGTGTGGCAATGTTTTTGGTGGTAGTATTGAATATGCTTGCTATTATTTAAAAAATAAAGATATGCCATACAAAACCATTATATTAAGTTTAGGATTATTATCATTAATCCAATGTAACACACAAAAGGAAGCAAAAACTTCAACAAAAGATAAAGTGGAAAACTCAGCTAATGTTACAAAAAGCAGTCAGGAAGGATCTGTCATTTACTTTAATGAAGGAGAAAATAAATTCCTGGATGAATACCAGATGAACGTAACCTTCAAGCGTATTTCTGAAGACAGCCGATGTCCTAAAGATGTAAACTGCATTTGGGCAGGAGTCGCGGTTGCAGAAATAGAAGTAATGGGAACCACTACAAGACCGGTGACATTATCTCTTGCCAATGAAGACAACAAAGGAAGAAATTATCACCGGTCGGCAGATTTTAACGGCTATAAAATTACTTTAATAGAGGTTAATCCGTATCCCGGGGTAACGCTTGGCACAAAAGCTCTTGAGGGGAAATACAAAATAGGAATTACTATCCAAAAAATACAGTGATTTTACCATGCAATAGGTTTCTTGCGTTTGGAAATAAGATATTCATTAATTTTTGAAAAAGGTTTGCTTCCGAAAAAACCTCTGTAAACAGAAAAAGGTGAAGGATGCGCAGATTTTAAAATAAAATGTTTAGCCGGATTAATAAGTTCGGCTTTTTTTTGTGCAAAAGCACCCCATAATACAAATACAACATTCTCTTTTTTATCGGATATTTCTTTAATAATAAAATCCGTGAATTTTTCCCAGCCTAAATCTTTATGAGAGTTTGGCGAATGTGCACGTACTGTCAGCGTAGCATTCAACAATAAAACGCCCTGTTTTCCCCAGTCGTCCAGTTCTTTCGATTTTCTTTCTACACCCAGATCGTCTTTCAGCTCTATAAAAATATTCTTCAGTGAAGGTGGTGCAACAACCTGTTCGGAAACTGAAAAACACAAACCGTTCGCCTGATAATCATTATGATAAGGATCCTGACCAATAATCACCACTTCAACTTCATCAAACGGAGTTATTTCCAACGCTCTGAAAATCTGATTTTTTGGAGGAAAAACCTTTGTTGTTGCGTATTCCTGTTTAACCTTTTCCCAAAGCGTAGTAAAGTATTCGGTATTTTTTATGGGGGCTAATATTTCTGTCCAGGTCATATTATAATAGTTTATCTTATTTTATCTGAGCATACGCAGATCAAAATAACTGCCAGCTTCTTATAACATCAATGACTTTCTTTTATTGAAAAACTTTCATATAAAATTCAGTCAATATTTTTTCAAATATAGAAAATATATCCCGAAATACGCCTTCATGCTTAATCAATAAAGTAACCATTAACAGTGGTATAAACAAGAAAATCACAGTGACTTTCATCAGCATTTTTCCGGTTAAAATTTTTATGATTTATTTTTTTAGTTAATATTTCAATCTAAAATAAATTTAAACTCAAACTCTGACCTCTTAAACCAAAAATTTCTCAATAATAATTAAAAATAATTAAAATTTATACAAATCAATAGTTTTTATAGATTTATATCATATTCAAAAATTATTATAAAATTAACATAATATCTACCTTTATATCATAAAAAAAAGAAAGATAAAATAAAATAACTATTAAATATTTATCGATATGAAAACTTTAAGAATTTTCTTGAATGCTACAATCCTATGCGGAACATTATTTTTCTATCAAAATGCGGAAGCACAAAAAATCAATCAGAAAACTACTACTATTCTCGTTAACGGAACTTCTCCTTTACATGACTGGGAAATGAATTCTTCAGCCGCCACTTTTACAGGAACGGTGAACGGAAACAGCATTTCCAACGCCACATTTACGATGCCGGTAAAAAACCTGAAAAGTAAAAAAGGAACCACCATGGATAATAAGGCATACGAAGCGTTAAAAGCAGCACAGTATCCTACCATTTCTTTTACGGCTTCATCCATCAATATGGGTAAAAGCAATGTGACCGGCAAATTGACGATTGCAGGAGTTTCCAAAAACGTTTCATTTCCTGTAAATGTTGCCAAAAATGAAAACACTTATACCATCTACGGAACCGAAACAGTAAAACTTTCAGATTTTGGAATGAGCAGACCCGGATTTATGGGCATCAAAACTGGTGACGATGTGACTATAAAAGTGAATATTGTCGCACAATAAAACAATGAAATCAATATTAAAATCCAAGCATTATGAAAACCAACTACATAAAAACAGCATTACTAGGAACCGTTTTATTAGCCGGTACTGCACAGGCTCAACAGTTTCCACTAGATAACCTCAAACCAAGAGATCAAAGAGGAATTAATATTTTTGAAAATCCTAAAGATTCCGTAACAACATTTGAAAAACTCAAAGTAAGAATCGGCGGAGCGTTTGCCTTACAATTTCAAGGGCTTAAGCATGAAAGCGGCGCAGATCAATCCGTAGCGGCGACCCAGCTTTACGACATCGGAAATAACTTTAATTTACCTACAGCCAACCTCGATATTGATGTGGCATTATATGACGGTATCAATTTACACTTAAGAACATTTTTATCTTCCCGTCACCACAATGAAACGTATGTAAAAGGCGGATACATTCAAATTGACAAGCTTGATTTTATCCAAAAAGATTTCTTGAGTGATTTTATGAAACATTCAACCATTAAGTTTGGTCATGACGAAATCAACTATGGTGATGTGCATTTCAGAAGAAGCGACAATGCCTATACCACACAAAACCCATTCGTGGGAAATTACCTGATGGACGCTTATGCCACAATGATTTTCGCAGAATACTACTACCGCAGAGATGGCTTTATCGGAATGGGAGGTATTACCAACGGAAGACTTAATCAGAATGCCAACGGCGGAACAAGCCCTTCTTTATATGGTAAGATAGGTTATGATAAACAACTGAATAGCGATCTCAGAGTACGTATTACAGGATCTGTCTATAACACAGCCAACACACAGAGACTTGACTTTTATGATGGTGACAGAGCCGGATCACGATACTATTATGTAATGGAAAATGCAGCAGCAACTTCTTCTGCAAATTTCAGATCAGGACAGGTAGTGCCGGACTTCAAAAATAAAGTTACCTCTTTCATGATTAACCCATTTGTAAGATACAAAGGTCTTGAATTCTTCGGAACTTTTGAAAGCGCTTCAGGAAGAAATTTAGCAGAAGTCGACAGAAGAACCTGGAACCAATATGTCGGAGAACTTATTTACCGCTTCGGAAATGATGATAATCTTTATGTTGGAGGAAGGTACAACAAGGTAAAAGGCGAACTTGCAACAGGGAACAAAGTAGACATCACCCGTTTCAACATCGGCGGAGGATGGTTTATGACCAAAAACATTCTCGCAAAAGCAGAATATGTGAATCAGAAATATGATGGCTACCCTACTTCAAGCATCCTTTATGACGGCAAATTCAACGGATTTGTTCTGGAAGCAGCCATTTCTTTCTAAATGAAAAACCAACGTAAAAGTTTTATCTAAAACTTTTTAAAAACAACCTGAATTATGAAAGCTTTTTTAACTGCCATTCCGTTTTTACTTGGAATATTCATGAATGCTCAGGAAAATTACGTTCAAATCAACGGAAGCACCAATATCAATACTTTTAAATGCACGAATAATACATTCAGAGCACCGGGAGGAAGCTTTATGATTAGCGAAAAAAACCTTCCAAATATCGCCTTAAAAGTTGACGATTTCGACTGCCGCAACAGAATAATGACTTCTGATTTTCAGAAAACCCTTTCAGCAGAAGACCATCCTTATCTTCACGTAAAGTTTCTTTCTTTAGATAAAAGCAAAACGGTTTATAATGCACAGATCGAAGTGAAAATGATTGACAAAAGTAAGATATACAATGTTACTTTATGTCTGCAGAACGGGAAACTTACAGGTAAGAGAAGTGTAAAATTCAGTGATTTCGATATATTACCTCCAAAAAAGATGGGCGGGATGATCGTTGTAAAAGATGACCTCAATCTGGTGTTTGCACTTTCAGCAAACCCGCAATGATACAAAATTTCATTTTAGAGCAACATCAAGAAAATGCTTAGAGATTGATTGAGCCTGTGGTAGAATTCTACTGCAGGCTTTTGTTATAGAATTATATTACTTTTTCAGGATGAAAGCCAGATTATCGGGGAAACCGTCATCTACAATATCATCTTTCAATATAAAATCGTGGCGTGTAAGAAGTTTTTTAGAATTTTCATTAAACCTGCTGGTAAAAGCAAAGATTTCATGAAGATTCAATTCATTAAATCCAAATTCGACTACAGCTTTTAAAGCTTCAGACATCAGCCCTTTACCGTGATAATCCGGCAACAGTTCATAACCGACTTCAGCTGTTTTTCGATCCTCGGAAAAATTCCAGAGACATATCGTACCAATGAGATTTAGGTGATCTTTTAAAGAAATGCCCCAATAGAATGTTTCGTTATTCCTGGTTTTTTCTTTAATTGTCAGGATAAACTGAAGCGCATCATAATTATTTTTCGGAGAATTTCTTTTCACAAAACGATTAATCACTTCATTGCTTCTGATCCTTAAAATATCTTCAACGTGACTTTCGTTGATTTCTTTTAATTGTAGTCTCTCGGTTTCCAGTTTCATATTTCAAATTTACTAAAACTAAGTCTTGAGCTAAAAAGTTTTTAGAAACACATTAGAAAACTTTAAATATACAATCATTTCATTGTGAATATCTTTTGCAACTTTTGCGGTTAATTCTGAAATTAGTTTAAACAAGTTTATATTGAAGATAATAAAGATCACATAGAAGAAAGTCAAAGATTTTCAAAACTAATATATTGTTGTTTGCGGCAAAAATTTAACTTCAAATAACTAATGTGTTAAAATTTTATGACTTTATAGGTTAAATAAAATCAAGCTGACTCATTTTCAAATTAAATTCACATTTTCTCACTAAATTTGCATGTGTTTATAAATAAAGAAGATTTAAATGAATTAGAGTTTCCGCAATTGCTCGCGGAAATCTCCCCTTTTGCATACTCTCCTAAAACGAGAGAAAAAATTCTTCAGCTGCGTCCGATGGAAATTGACGAAGCCGAACTTTCCTTAAAAAAAACTTCAGAATATTTATCGAGTTTTGAAAGTTCGAATGCAATTCCGTTTGATGAATACGAAGATATCGAAAGCGAACTGAAACTGATGCTGATCGAAAATTACCGTCTTGAAAACAGCGCTTTCATCAAAATAAAAACCCTCACAGAACAGATTGGAAAGCTTCAGAAGTTTTTTCCGACGATGCCGGAAACCTTTCCTACGCTGATTCAGGATGTTTCGGTACTTGAATTTAAAAAGGAAATTATTGATAAGGTAGATAAAGTTTTTAACCGTTTCGGAGAAGTAAAAAGCGAAGCTTCACCGGTTTTAAAAGAGTTGAGAGCGGAAATCCAGATCGCTAAAAAAGCCATTCAGGAAAACTTTAACCGGGCTTTGTTTAATTACGGTCAGAGTGAATTTTTAGATGATATTCGTGAAACAATTATTGACGACCAAAGAGTTCTAGCGGTAAAATCAGGATTTAAAAAAAGAGTTCCGGGAAGAGTGCTGGGATTATCCAAAACAGGTTCCATTACTTATATTCAGCCGGATTCTGTGGTGAAGCATTATTTTAAGCTTAAAGAAAATGAAGAGGAAGAAAAAAAGGAGATTGATAAAATCCTGCGAAAGCTTACTGCAGAACTTGCGGAATTCCAACCTCAGCTGTGGAGATACCAGAAGTATATTTTCGATCTTGATTTAACAAGAGCCAAAGCAAAATTTGCGGAACTCATCAACGGAATTTTACCGAAGATCAACCGCCACAAAACGCTAAAATTAAGAGAAGCCTTTCATCCTTTATTGTTTTTGAGAAATAAAGCGGAGAGTAAAACCATTTTCCCTCAAACGCTCAGCTTAACGGATCACAATAGAATTATCTGTATTTCAGGGCCCAATGCCGGAGGAAAATCTATCACTCTAAAAACGGTAGGGTTGCTTCAACTGATGATCCAGAGCGGAATTCTGGTACCGGCTCATCCTAAATCCGAAATGTTTTTCTTTGATAAAATCATGACCGATATTGGTGACAATCAATCAATTGAAAATCATCTTTCGACCTATTCATCACGACTGAAGAAAATGGGCGGAATTATCCGTGAAGCTGATGCCAACACACTTTTGTTGATTGATGAGTTCGGTACAGGTTCAGATCCGGAACTGGGCGGCGCTTTAGCAGAAAGCTTCCTTGAGTTTTTCTATGATAAAAAAAGCTTTGCGATTATTACCACCCACTATACCAATATCAAACTGGTGGTAGAGCAGCTTCCGAATGCACAAAATGCGGCGATGCTTTTTAATGAAGAAACGCTTGAGCCGATGTACAAGCTGGAAGTCGGACAGGCAGGAAGTTCATTTACCTTTGAGGTCGCGGAGAAAAATAAGATTCCGAGATTTATCATTCATTCTGCCAAGAAAAAAGTAGAACATGATATTGTAAATCTTGATAAAACAATCGTAAAACTTCAACAGGAAAAGTATGAGGTTGAAAAACTGAAAACTGATCTTGCCGAGAGAAAAGAATCTGTGGAAGATAAACGCGATAATCTGCAAAAACTCAACGATCAGCTTCAGCAAAAACTGTATAATTTTCAGAAACTGTATGAAGAAGAACATCGTAAATTACAGTTCGGCAATAAGATTGAAACATTTATCGACAGTTATATAAAAGGAAAGTCAAGGAAAGATGTGGTAAAAGATTTTGTAAAGATTCTGGAACAGGAGAAATTCAGAAAAATCGGTGCAGATAAAGACGAAAGCAAACGTCTTCAGGTTGTTAAACGAAAAATAACACAGCAACTGAAGAAAGAGGAAACCATCGAAAAAATCGCTGAAACTAACGAAAAACTGGAAGAAAAACGCAAAACCGACCGCGCATTATGGATGAAAGTCGGGCAACGTGTCCGTATCACAGGAAGCACAAGTGTAGGAACGATTGAAAAGATTTCCAGAAATAAGGTGATCGTGAACTACGGAACATTCAAGACGACGATTGATGCGGATGAGCTGGAAAGGATTTAATTTTTAACTATGACTATAAAAACGCAAATTACACTTAGGGATTTTTTAATATTTCACCTAAAAAGTTCTTTATTAAGACTTATCGCCTTTCCATTAATTCTTTTGGTATTTTTTATAATAAAGGAATCAGTGGACGACAGTACGGAAAGGGATATTTTAAAATCAGCTTCGATGTGGTTTGCTATTTTGCTTTTGTTTCTATTGATCCGGTCTTTTTTCAGTGTAAGGTCTACTTTTAACTCGAATAAGAATATCCAGGAAAGTATTATTTATACTTTTACAGAAGAAAAGCACATGTTCAGGGAGAAACTTTCAAAGGAGATTTTACATGGAACTCCGTTTATAAAGTAAAGGAGAATAAGGAATGGTTCCTGATCTACCAAAATGCACAGGTTATGAATATGGTTCCTAAAAAGTTCTTTACAAGAGATCAGATTTTGGAGCTCAGAAAAATCATTAAGCATAATCATGTGAAATCAAAACTCAGGAATGATTAATTCAATTTTAAACCATAGCAAAGGGTGTCTTCTGTCACTCTTTATTTTTCTTTCTTACATTTGAAGCATGACCAAAAACTTTAAAATTCTTTGGATTTTTTATTTGAAACTTCTGATACCTGCTGTTTCATTTTCTTTATTAATGGATTCATTATTTGGATTTACGGCCAATGGTTTTGGATTGTGCTTTTTAATATTTTTGCCCTCATTTCATTTTTTAATTTATGAATTAAGATTAAAAGATGAATATTATTTTTACTCCAATTTTGGTTTTTCAAGGGTATTTCTTTGGGTCACAACTATTTCATTAAGCATTTTCGTAAACATTCTTACAAAGTTTTTATGAGTATACTACATATTGACAGTGTGACAAAGTCTTTTGCTGATAAAAAAATTTTAAGGGACGTCTATATCGGCTGTAAAACAGGACAAATTATTGGGTTATTGGGCAGAAACGGAACAGGAAAATCAACTTTGCTGAAGATTATTTCCGGAACATTAAAGGGCGATACAGAATTCATTAGGGTTGACGATAAAATTCTGCAAAACCAATTCGACAGAAAAAGAAGAATCGCTTATTTGCCTCAATGTTTTTTTCTTCCTAAGGATGTGAAGATTAAAAATCTGATCCCACTTTTTTGTGATAAGAAAAATTCCGAAAAGCTTTTTGAGTCAGACCTTATCAAGCCTTTTCTGATTGAAACTTGCAGAAATCTTTCTGGTGGGGAAAGAAAAATTGTTGAAGCTTTGTTAATTATTCATTCCTATTCAAAGTTTATTTTGCTGGATGAGCCTTTTAACGGGCTTTCTCCCAAACTCATAACCGAAATGCAAAAAATCATCAAAGAGCAGTCTAAACAAAAAGGCTTTATTATTTCGGATCATCAATATATGGAAGTTTCGGATATTTCAGATGAAATTTATTTTCTTTCCAATGCACATTTAAAGCAAATTAAAGATTTAAGAGAATTGCAACAACATTATTATCTTCCGAAAAATATTTAATTAATATATTTGAACTGTCAAAAAAATTTCATGATGATTTCCGTAAAAAAAACGTTTTATTTATCAGTATTCAGTTTTCTTTTTATGGCTTTTGCCAAAGGACAGAATAAAGTTCCTTTCGGTGTTGTAAAAGCTGAGGATGGATACGCCATGGTGCGTGTGCATAAAGATGACTACCGAAAAATTATTGATAAAATCCGTATGAAAGCGGGCGATGTTTTTATTTACGTAAAGCCTGCTCCCGGCGAAACGGAATGGATCTGGATTAAATATCCTGAAAAAGATGACACTGATAAACCTTTCGTAAGATACGACAGCATCACCAAAGAAGGAATGGTGAATAAAGATCGAGTAGTTTTCGTAGATAAATTGCCGCAGTTTACGCCTTCAAAGTCGAAAAACGGAAGATCCCTGATTTTCACTGACAATACCAACCCTAAAATTCCGGGAAATCAAAGAACGAAAGTCATCATTGACGTGTACCCTTCTTACGCAAAACTTAAGAAACAAGAAAAAGATGCTGACGGAAATATCATTAAAGTTGATAAAGTAAAAGCCTGGGGTGTCGGCAAAGAAATCCCTGAAGGAATGACAGAAATAAAATCGGTAAGAGTTCAGCAGCCCGGAAGAGGTTCTGTCTTTGTAAGGGATGCTATCAAAAATATGTTTCAGCCGACGATGGATTTCAATAATGTCGGTGTAACGGCAATCGATAACGATCATATTTTTCTTTATATGATTAACGGTTCCGGTGAAAACAGATATACCACGATCTGGACGATCAAACAGGGAAAAGTTCAAAGCCAGATCATCTATAAAAACCCAGAATAATTCACCAATAATCATTACTTTTGCTGCCGGAAAGATTTTGCTTTGGCGCATTGCCTTATGCTCAAGCTTTCCAGGAAATTGGTTTTGCTTAACCGCAGATTAAAAGGGAATCGTGTGAAAATCTCGAACTGTCGCGCAACTGTAAGTAACTGAAGTCTTTATTAAAAATCCACTGTGCCATGTCATGGGAAGGAAATAAAGATGTTACGAGTCAGGAGACCTGCCTTTTTCTTCAATACAAAAAACTTTCGCGATTTGAAGTTTGTTGATCTGATAGATTTTCAGAGATTTACGTCTCTGTTATTTTCTGTTGTTCTAAAACATTTCATTTCGCTTTAATTTAATAATGAAATATGACTACAGAAGAAAGAATTGCAGCATCGGAAACCAGAATCTTTAAAGCCGTTTTCCCCAATACTACCAACCATTACGATACACTTTTCGGAGGTACCGCCATGCAACTGATGGATGAGGTTGCTTTTATTGCCGCCACAAGATTTGCAAGAAAACGCGTTGTAACCGTAAGCAGCGATAAGATAGATTTTAAAAGATCCATCCCTGCCGGAACGATTGTGGAACTGATTGGAAAGGTCGTTCATGTTGGAAATACAAGTATGAAAGTAAACGTAGAAATCTATACTGAACAAATGTATTCGTATGAAAGGGAAAGAGCGATCGTGGGAGATTTCACTTTTGTAGCGATTGATGAATTTAAGAAACCAATTCAGATACTATAAAGAGGTTTCGGCGGCCTTTGGCCGCCGAAACTAATATTTTTATATCTTCCACTAATTGCAAGGATTTCCACAGTTGATTTTATAGATTTCCTATTTTTTCTTTAAAGATCAAAAGCAATCTGTGAAATGTGCGGTCATTTTATTTTAGTATAGAGAATTCTACCAAAAAATAAAGCTTAAATCAATCTGATTAAAATTTACTTCAACACCTTTTCAGTCTCCAGATTTTTAACAAGTAGAAGTTGAAAAGCCTCTCCCATTTCATCCGAAGCTCTTACAATAGCATTTTCCAGCATATTTCTGATTTGTTTTTCTGTAACTCCGGCTTCCGTCCAGCTTTTTCCTGAAGTATGAGAATTTAAAATAAAAGGCATGATACGATCAATAGCGCAGGCAAAAATAGCATCTGGCGTTTGTTCTTCCTCAAATTCCAGCCAGAGATTAAAAAATTCAGATCTTAAAGGTTCATCTAAAATCCCAAATATCTTTTGAGCAGAAACTTTTTCTCTTTCAAATTTTCCAACCATTGCGGCTTCATCAAATAAAAAGGTGTCTCCCGCTTCGATTTCTACCAGATCATGAATCGAAAGAATTCTGATCACTCTCAGCAAATCAATATCTGCTCTGTTTTTAGCATACGGAAAAAGGATCTGGGCAAGAATGATAATCTGCCAAGAATGTTCCGCAGTATTCTCCCTTCTGGAATCATCAGCATTAAAGTTTCTTCTCTGTACATTTTTCAGGGCATCTACGGCCAGAATAAAATCGATTTCTTTTTGAATCTTCATTACTAATTTTCTTTATAATATTCGTTGATTGGATACGTTTTTACATTCGTAATCCATTTATCATTAATAAATTCTCTCTTTGTAACCTTTACTTTTTCACCGCCGGTTGCATCTTCTTCGAGTTCATATACTTTAAATAAACCTCTTTGCGGAAGCACAGAATATTCCGTGGTGAGATGCCAGCAACATCCTGATTTTGAATAGGTAATCAATCTTTTTCGCTCAGAATCCGTATTAAACATCCCTAAATTATCATGAGCCAAGCCCGTTAATTCCTCACTTAAAACAAACTGTTTTTTAGTAATATTAAATACGTAAACATCGTAAGAAGGACCTCCGTAGCCACTTTCATTTCCATTTCTGATGGCGAGATCTTCCGTTCCGTCGAAATTAAAATCATCAAATATCAACGGACTTTGTTCATTATATAACTGGATGATATTGACTGTCGGCTTTTGGTTTTCATTCAAATAAAAATTCAGATCATCCGATTTAAGCGTTTGAAACAATTTTGATGTTTTCTTGTCATACAAATCTATTGTTGCCTTTCCCTGACACTCTTCTTTATCACAAGTTTCAACATTTATTTTTACTTCATATTTGTCTGAGCCGTCATTGATCTGAAATTGATGCTGAGCCGAAATATAAATTCCCGAAAGCAGAAATAATGATAAAAATTTTGAATATATCATATGTGTTATTTTTAGCTTTTAAATTTAATACAAAAGTAAAGGTTTTAGGTTAATACTTCTCATTATATCTTGTTTACCAAAAATAAAATCGAATGAATTTTCAAGAAATATGTCTTTATTTAAGTCAGGACTAAAAATAAAAATCATGAGTATTAAAAATAATTAAACTGATTATCAATTACTTAAACAAATTAACGAAATATTTTCACTACTTTGTATTGCATAATACCATTTTAATTACATATCTTTGTAATGTAAAATCGAAATAGGTTCATCTAGCTAGGTTCCGGATTTCGAAATTAATATAACTAATTAACAAAACTTATTAAAGATGAATACTGAAAATACCAAAGCGCAAATGCGAAAAGGGATTCTGGAATTCTGTATTTTAAGTCTCATCAATCATCGTGAAATGTATGTTTCCGATTTAATCGATGAACTGAAAAAAGGAAAACTGGATGTAGTGGAAGGAACACTCTACCCTCTTTTAACAAGATTAAAAAACGGCGAGTTTCTTTCGTACCGATGGGAAGAATCTACAGGAGGACCTCCCAGAAAGTACTACCAGATCACTGAAAAAGGTAAACTGTTTTTAGACGAACTTCAGAATACCTGGAACGAATTAACAAATTCAGTCAACCAAATCACTCAAAAATCTTAAAAAAACAAAGCTATGAACAAAACACTCTCAATAGGACTCGCAGGTTTTTCTTTCACCATAGAAGAACATGCATATATAAAGCTAAGCGATTATCTGAATGCACTGAGAAGCTCTCTGGATGCTTCTGAAGCAGACGAGGTAATGCACGATATAGAAATCAGAATGGTAGAAATCTTTAAAGATTCTATGGCAAAACGTGAAGTAATCAACGATTCTGATGTAGAACGAGTAATTGCACAGATCGGAAGCCCTGAAAAAATAGAAGAACAGGAAGAAGCTTATTACTCTGAAAAAAATACAAAAAAAGCAGGAAGTACAGGAACAGGATATTCTGATAAAAAGCAATTGTTCCGCGATCCTGAAAGACAGAAAATCGCAGGAGTTTGTGCTGGTCTTGCTCATTACGTAGGTATAGACATCACGGCAATGAGAGCCATCTGGCTGGGAATCTTCATCTTAGGTATTTTCACGGCAGCCATCTCATCAACTTTGGTTTTATTACTTTATATAATTCTTTGGGCAGTATTGCCAAAAGCTGAAACAGCTGCAGATTTCCTGAAAATGAAGGGAAAGCCTATGAACTTCGACAATCTTAAGAATGAGTCTAACAAATTGGTACAGTTTGCCAACGAATCTACTCAGAGGGTCGGAGAAATCTATATCGAAAACAAGCCTTACATCAACAACGCAGGAAGCGGATTGTGGAATGTTGTACGATATATTTTAGGAGGAATCTTCGCATTTATGTCTTTATCCTGCCTGATCGGTGTATTCGTAGTATTCGGTTTCATGGGAGCAGACAGCGACTTCCCTCCTGTAAGTGAAATGAATTTCTATTTCGATAACGACAATATGAAATACGTTATCATGGCACTAATCACTTTAGGAAGCTTACTGCCTGCTATGTTATTCGGATTACTAAGTATTAAATTAATTTCACCTAAGACAAAATTAAGAAACACAGGTTGGGTAATCGGAGCGTTATTCCTTGCATTAATCTCTTTAGGTGCTTATTTCGGATTCAGTATGGCTAAAAAAGAAATGTTCCTGAAAGGGCATAAAGAAGATACTGAAGAAGTTTCTATCGACACCAATTCAGACAGTATTTATGTTGATTACAAACAGGTTACTATTCCTCAGAACTTCAAAGGATATGATGATGATATTTATTCAGACAAAATCTCAGTGTATGAAAAAGACTGGATTCACGTTGACGTAACAAGAAAAGCAGATATAAAAACGCCTTATCTTATCATTAAAAAAGAAGCTAAGGGATATAATCTCCCGCTGAATGTAAGCGTTCCGGTAGAAGTAATTAACAATAAGATTATTCTTCCGAATTACATTAAATATCCTTACGAGCACAGATTCAGAGATTACAACATCGATTATGAACTGGTGCTTCCTTTGAAAACGGTAGTTATTCCTGCCAAAAAAGACGGAATCAACTTCAATGGGGATCTCAATGCAGACGGCGTTGATGACAACGATCAGGAAAGAGACGAAGACGGGAACATCATAATCGGAAAAAATAAAATCACGGTAAATGGTTCTACAATAGAATATAATTCTGACGACGAAGACAGCATTATTGTAAATGGTAAAAAAGTGCCCAGCAACCAGGCAGATCAAGTAATTGATTCTATGAAACACAGCATCAAAAAGATGAAAGGAGCCAATATCAACTTCAAGGTAGACGAAGGTAAAAACGAAATTTCCATACAAACTAAATAACTAAACTGCAGAGAGTGGCAGAAGGTGTGAATGGATGACACAACCGTTTGAAATTCACATCCTTCTTCTCTCACTGATCGGTAAAAAAATTGAAAATTTAGTTCGCCATGTCAATAAAAAACTATACATTTGTATAATAATATATAACCAAGAACACCCAAAAAATATTAAATTATCATGATACAGCTAGCATTAGAAATTGTAATGAAAATCGTAGATTTAATCAGCGGTTTATTTTAAGAGCGATAATATTTCAATATATTTGTAAAAGTATAACCACTTTGGTTATACTTTTTTGTTTTTAATTTAGATAACATGAGAAAGCTTTTAGGCAAAATATTATTAAAATTAATGGGCTGGAAAGTCGTTTTACAAGGCGATGTAAACAGCCTGAACCGATGTATTCTGGTTGTGGCACCACACACCCATAATATGGAATATATTTTAGGAAATCTTGCCTACTGGTCTTTGGAAAAGCCTTTAAAAGTCATTATTAAAGATGCTCATACCAAATCCTGGTACGGCGGACTGGTAAAAGGTCTTGGCGGTATCGGAATCGACAGAAGCCAAAAAAATGACCTGGTAAATTTTGTAGCCAAACAATTTGCAAAAGATGATTTCAGTCTCGTTATCACACCTGAAGGCACAAGAAGCTGGGTTCCGAAATGGAGAAAAGGCTTTTATCATATGGCTTTAGCGGCAAAAGTCCCAATAGTTCTGGCAGCAGGAGATTTTAAAAGAAAAATAATTTACCTTGGTTATACGATTCCTTATGAGAGAATTGAAACGGCAACCTTTGCTGAAATCATGACTGAGA
Organism: Chryseobacterium taeanense; assembly: GCF_900099685.1. Taxonomy (GTDB): domain Bacteria; phylum Bacteroidota; class Bacteroidia; order Flavobacteriales; family Weeksellaceae; genus Chryseobacterium; species Chryseobacterium taeanense. The sequence goes on from NZ_FNDW01000012.1 coordinate 97,899, forward strand.
TTCAGGAATATTACATCAAAAATGATATCGTACCGAAAGTTCCTGAGAACTGGAATCCTAATATTATGGGGAATGATTCTGAGGTAAAAGGTTAAGGTTAAGGTTAACAAAATTACTTATCAATTATCACTTATAAAATATGTATATTAAAGATAAAACGAAGGAAGAAATATTAGAATTCATCAACAATTGGGGTGAAGAGACCTTTGCAAAAACGTTAGAGATAAAATTTATTGATATTGACGTTGAAAATGAGACGCTGACGGCGACAATGCCCGTTTTACCAAGAATTCATCAGCCTTTCGGTATCATGCATGGCGGAGCAAGCTGTGTTCTTGCAGAGACTATGGGTTCAAGCCTGTCGAATATATTTATTGATGGTGAAAAATATTTTGGTGTCGGAACCAATATTAACACCAATCATTTAAGAAGCAAAAAAGACGGACTCGTAACTGCAGTGGCAAGATTTATCAGAAAAGGCAAAACAATGCATGTTTCAGAAATTGAGATCAGGGATGAAAAAGAACAGCTAATCAGCCATACTACCATGACCAATACGATTATCAAACGATAAATACAGAAGCTCAAAAAAAATTTGAGCTTTTTTTATTTTTTACTGCAACCTTTTCAGAATAGTGCATCTTAGTAATAGAAACTTAAAAACAATTTTCTATGAAAAAACTACTTTTACCCTTTTTTGTATCTGTTTTATCAATGCTGAATTCATGCAGTACTACAACCGAAGTTAATGATGAAACAGTAGATACAATTGCGCAATCTTACGATGTTTATATTGCAGGAAGAGAAAACAGCAAAGCCTGCTATTGGAAAAACAATGTAAAAATCGACCTTACCGGAGGAGACAATTTATCACCTTTGGAAATCAAGGTGGAGAACAGTAATATTTATGTAACAGGAAGTATCGGAATAACACCCACTTCATTTAAATCGATACATTATTTCTGGAAAAATAATATTAAAAACGAAATTAAACAGTATCTGGGAATTCCTTCCACGGCACAGAATGATATTACTGCGTTTGCCGTTAATAACGGAGACATTTATTTTGCAGGGTATGTTGAAAATCTAATTCCAGCCAGCCCCAGTCAGAGATATGAGCTTTGTTACTGGAAAAATGGCGTAAAGACAATACTTCATCAAAGTCAATACATCGATTCCGCTGAAGGTGTTTTCATCAATGGCTCAGACGTTTATGTGTCGGCTCTTGTTGTTGACAACAATCAGAATGTTGATAGAGGTTATTTTAAAAATACGACTTTCAATTCCTTGGGAAATCCCAATTATGTATTCAATTTTACTAAAAACAATAGTGGGTTACACCTTCTCTTTCAGAAGAATAATAAATATTATTCTAAAAATATTACAGCAAATACAGAAACACTGATCGGAAATTACTCTATAAGCTTACCTTTCTATGGAAAAATTACTTCCGATCCTCAAACCAATGATCTTTACACAACTTACTATAATCAGGGAAATGAGTATTTCAAAAATAATAACATTATCAATACAGGTTTTTCATCTTTAACTTCTATTCAGGATTTATTTGTTTTAAACAATAATGTATTTATGATAAAATACAGCACTCCAAATAATACGTATCTTGGTAAAGTATATGTCAACGGAGTTGAAGCACAAAGTATAAATGGCACACAAAACGGAACTGTAAACTATACATCAACATTCAATTCCATTTATGTTGTAGAAAACTAAAAACTATGTCTAAAATAAAACCGGACTGGAACAAAATTTATTCAGCCATATCCCCAAAACTTTTGGGGATTTGTCGCAGATATATAACGGATATTTATACTGCAGAAGATATTGTGCAGGACAGTTTCATTACGGCAATTCAGAAAAACCATCAGCTCAATGATGAGAAAGCATTGTTTGCATGGCTCAAAAAAATTGTCGTCAACAACGCTTTGCAGCATATTCGAAAACACAGCAAAGACGCATTCGTTACTACAGAACCATCAGAAATTCCAGATACCTATACAGAAATGGAACATCATCTTTTAGAGGACAAAAATGTCTTCATTTACGATTTCACTAATGAAGAACTGCTGTCGTCCATCGACAATCTTCCGCCCCATCATAAATCGGTATTTAATTTATATTTTATTGAAAATCATTCTCATGCGGAAATTTCCGGCTTATTGGGAATTACAGTCAATACCTCAAAATCTCATCTCCTGAGAGCAAAAAAATCGGTTCAGAATTATTTATTAAATAATTTTGTCAGTCAAAATACACCGAAAAATAAAATTGCACAGCTACTTGTTATTTTCGGACTTGGAGGATTGCTTTGGGCACAGACATTTCAAAGCAAATTTGCCGAATTTAAAATATCTCCTTCTAAAAAATTACAGGTTCCTTCCGGTATAAAACCCGGCAACATACTGATTTCAGCATCAAACAATACTTTAAAAAACAAAATAGTGATCGGGATTACTTTTCTTGTTATCATCATAACTTCATTATTTTTATTTAATTATCAAAATAGCTTATCCGTAAAAACATTTTCGACGACATCTTCCGGACAGATCAACAATCAGGAAAAAATAACCGGAGCAACTGTTACTAATTCAGAAGAAAAAGCATCTCAGGAAGTAAACACCCATTTACCTAATCAGGATGCCGAAAGAAAAGTTGCATCAAATGAAAATAAAAAACTCCCTGTAAATCAACAGCATTACGATGAAGAAAAAAGTATTGATACAAAAAAGAATCGTAAAAAAATAATGATGAAAGATTCTCTCAATGAAACCCCTCAAAAAGTCATTGTAGTGAAGAAAATCATCAAAAGAGACACGATATTTGTAGAAAGATAAACTTGTAAGACCATGATTTTAAGAAAGATATTTTTTCTTTTTTTTATATTATTTATAAGCTTTTCAAATGCGCAAAGGCGGAAAAAAGTAGATACAGTATATGTCTATGAAAATGTTGTTGTTTATGATACTGTTTATCTGATAAAGCCTATAAAATTAAAGCCTAACCCATTAATATTTCGTACACCGGAAGTAGAAGAAAAATTTTTCGTCCGGAATATTTACAACGAAGAACGTGAAAAACAGCGGGCAAAAAACAGAATCAGGAAACAAAAAATCAATACTTTGGAATACGGTATTGAAGCTGGAATTGGTTTAAAATATAGTGATTGGACTAAAGCAGTTTCAACAAATCGTGAGCAATTCGGGGAAAATCTGGGAATCTGGATTTCCAAAAATATATTTCCTCAAACAAGTTTATTGTTTTCCGCAAATATTTATCACTGGAATTCATCCTTAGACATCGACGCAAATAAAGAAGACAGCGTTCTTAACGGATTCTATTTTACTGAAGATCATCAACCGCTGCTTTTCCAAAAATTTAACAATAAACATTTCGACTACACATTCCAGCTCAAATTAATGTATGATTGGAAAAATCTGCGCCCATTTGCGGGAATTCTTGTTAATCAAAACACTTACAAAATGCAATTTCTGGTTCCTGAAAATAGTGTTCTGACCAAAATGGAGGATTTTAAAAGCAGCCAGACCTGTCTTGGATTTTCATTTGGGCTTCAGTATAAATTTTTCAGAAAATTCCTTTTATCCTTAGAATATCAACAATACAAAATGAAGAATGTTTCCTTAAAAAACAGCTCGTTTGATTTTGACATTTTTCAGACTAACAATACCTTTGTAGAAAGAAAAATCAACTTTGGAATTTCGTATAGCATTTCCGGAAGCTGATTTAAAAAGGTATTATAAATGATTTATTTTAAACTTCCATTCGACGAAAATCTCTATTCTACAGATCAGAATCCTGATGAAACACATATTGTTTTTTACCCTTTCGACGGATCAGAAAAAATAGAATGTAATGGAAAAATCATGAAAATAAATCATGAAAATTTAGATGATTCAATACTCACTACTTCTTTACCAGAAGATAACAATCATTTCATCCCTGAAACCCGAAATGAATATTTGACAAATTTAGAACAGGTTATTCATACAATCAATGAAAATCAGCTTCCAAAACTGGTGTATTCAAGAAGGAAAATATTTACAGACTTCCTTGAAATTGATCTTAAAAAAAGTTTTGAAAATCTTTGCAAATCATATCCAAATGCATTCAGATATATTTTTATTAATGAAAATAATGCATGGATGGGAGCGTTTTCCGAGGTTTTAGGTAAATTTAATAAGGATACACACGATTTTGAAACCATGAGCCTTGCAGGCACGCTTCCCGTATCTGAAAGCTGGTCTGAAAAAGAAATCGAAGAGCAAAAGCCTGTTACAGAATACATCCGAAACATTCTTAAAAATTATTCTGACCAATCAGAAGAGTCTGCAACGTACGATCACATTTCGGGAAATATTAAACACCTCAGAACCGATTTTAAAGCTAAAATAAAACCAGAGAATCTGTATAAAATCATTCAGCAGCTTCATCCTACACCGGCAGTCTGCGGCATTCCAAAGGATTTTTGTAAAGAGAAAATCCGCGAATTGGAAAAATTTCCGAGAGAGCTTTACGCAGGATATATTAAAATTGAAAATGAAGATAATATTTTTTATTTTGTAAATCTGCGTTGCTGCAAGCTTTACAGGGATTCAGTTCATCTTTTTGTAGGTGGCGGAATTACATCCCAAAGTAACCCTGAAAAAGAATGGACCGAAACGGAATTAAAATCCGAAGCTATTTTGAAAAATCTGGTGATAATCGATAAATAAAATTTCATGAATTTTTTAGAAATAAAAAACCTCTTCCCGGATAGAAAGAGGTTTGTATAGATATTGATTTTACTATTATTTTTTAACGCCGATCTTACTCCAGGTATTCATTACAAAAAGTAAAATGATACCAATAACAGCCGAAGCTGCTGAAAATACAAACTTCGAATTATCTTCTGACAACATATCAGATTGCCAGTCCAGTGCATAAATATTGATTGCAATAAATACAATAAACACTACCAAAAATACTTTATAAAACTTCTGCATGATTCTTAAAAATTAATATAAGCTTTTACCAATTGGGCAAAATTTGCGGTAAATAATTTAATTGAAATTGCCAACAGGATGATCCCGAAAACTTTCTGCAGGATTGCCAATGTAGCATCTCCTATTCTCTTCTCCAGCCAGTTTGCAGATTTCAGCACCAAATATACGAAAATTGTATTGAGAATAATCCCCAAAATGATATTAATATCGTGAAATTCAGCTTTTAGGGATAGAGTTGTAGTCAGCGTTCCTGCACCTGCCACCAGAGGAAATGCAATGGGAACAATAGATGCGGCTTTAGCCTCCGATGTTTTATTTATTTCAATTCCCAAAATCATTTCCAAAGCGATAATAAAGATTACAAACGCACCTGCAATCGCAAATGAATTGACATCTACTCCGATAAATTTCAGGATTTTATTTCCTACAAACAGGAAAACAAGCATAATCAGTCCTGCTGTGATCGTTGCTCTTTCGGCTTCGATCTTTCCGAATTTTTGCTGCAGGCTCACAATAATAGGAATTGATCCTATAATATCTATTACAGCAAAAAGAACCATAAAACAGGTTACGATTTCTTTTAAAGAAAAATCATTAAAAATTTCCATGCCTTTACAATTATTAATTTCGCAAAAATATGAAAATAAATTGATTATTTGCTAATCTGTGAATATAAATTGACAATAGAAGTTAAAAGCAAAGATATTGCTTCCTGAGATTTCACAGGCGCATATTTTTCAATCTGTACTTTTTGAACAAGACTCCTGTATTCTTCCGCTATTGCTAAACCTTTATGATTTTCAAGGAAATTTGCAAAATCTTCAGCAGAGCTTTTAAAATATTGGCCTCTAACCTCGTCATCCAGCTCATCATAGGTTTGAAAAAACTTTTGATAATCTTCTTTATCTTTAAGGTTTTCCAAATAACTGAAATAATCATTTACGTCAGTTTTCAGTGTTTCCCGGATTTCCTTTTCGGTTTCAGCTACGGAGCCGACAGGTGTTACAGGTTGGTCTTCTTTATTTGATCTACGCTTTTTCTGCCAGCCTTTAAATATAAGATAAGCTATAAAAAGTATAATTAAAATAGCAATATTCACAAAAAGTACATTCCAATGAAATCTGCTCTTTTCTTTCACCTTGAAAGATGTTGTCTTCAAAACCGGTGTATTGACAGTTTCCAGAAAAGTATTGGTATATTCATTTACTTTTTCCACAGCAGTTCGTGATTCCATAATCTGCTCGTGAGAAAACGCATTAACATTCAGTGATTTCTGACCAACATCTACATATTCTTTTTTCAAAGGATCAAAAAAAGAAAAATTTTCGGTTTTAATAGAAATTTCTCCTGCCTTTTTAGGAATTACGAGATAATTGGCCAAAATTTCACCTTTCATGCCTGATGTTTTCGCAACTACTTTAGAAGTGATCTTCGGCGCAAACACATCATAATCAGGTGATTCAACAATCTTTGGCAATTCCATGCTTTTAAGATTTCCTTCTCCGCTCACTTTTACAAGAACGTTGATCGGTTTTTTAACTTCAGCTTTTTCCTTGGATACGTTAGAAATACTTACTTTGAAATCACCAACAGCATTTTTAAAATGCTCGGGAGGGCCTTCGGGAAGTTTTTTAACATTGATTTTAACTTTATTCGAGATAATTTTATTTTTCCCCGCATAAGAATTCACTGATGCAGACACACCCGGAATTTCAACATAGCCCGCTTCATTAGGAAATATCATAAATATGGCCAGAACCTGAGAAGCCATATTTCCATAATCCGAAGGATCAATTTCTGATCTTGCAAAGCTCACCGGATAAACATCCAGATTGTTGTTGTGCGGAAGACGGATATTTTTTACCTTTCTCAGGTTATCCATATTTTTAGAATAAACCTTGAGAACCGCTATCGTTGGCTGATCCTGATAGACTTCACGATCCTCGATTTCCATGTTCAGATAAACATCTTTTGAGGAAGTGGCTGCCACCGCAGTTTTCTTATCTACATCCTTAATGAAAATCTCGAAAGGTTCGGTTTTATAAATTTTATTATCAATTGTTATCAGAAACGAACCTATTTTTACTTTTCCCTTTTGTTTAGCTTCTAAAGCCAGCCTTGTAACAGACTGATACATTACCGTATTTGTTTCAGGATCTATAAGGCCATTGTTTACAGAACCTGTTCCGATAAGGTTGAACTTTGAAAAATCGGGAAGCCTCAGTTTTGTCTGCTGATTGTTGTAATCGTTTCCTTCAATTTCAAGGACAATGGTAAGGTTAATGACTTCTTTAGAGGTGTAAGTAGTTTTATCCGGATAAGCAGAAAGGTTTACCTGTCCGTAAGATATTACGGATATAATTAGGAACAATATGTAGGTAAGTCTGCTCTGCATCACCAATCTTTCTCGTTGCTTTCAGGCATCGAATAAGAATTTTTGTTTAAAATTCTTCTGGCGGTTTCTTTCTCCTTATCGCTTACTTTATTGAGTATCTGATTTTCGAGTTCTTTAGGGATTCTGCCTTCATTATTAGGCTTCTGATCGGGTTCATTTCCCTGTCCCATACCTTGATTTTTCTGACCTTGCCCCCGATCCTGGTTTTGATCTTTAGGCCCTTTCTGATCATCATTTTTCTGCTGGTCTTTACCGCCTTCTCCTTTACCGGAGTTATTCTGCTGCTGTTTTTTCTGCTGATTTTCTTTCTCCTTCAGTTTGGCTATTTCATAATTTTTTCTTGTGGCTTCACTGTAGGGGTTCTGCTTCAGCGATTGTTTATAAAATTCTGCTGCCTTTTCCGGTTGTTTCGTCTGCATGTAAGCATTTCCCAAATTATGAAGCGCTGCCGCCTTATCGGAGATGGTCTGAGAAAATCGCTGAGCTTTTTCAAATTCAGCTTTTGCTTCTTCGTATTTTTTGCTTTTGTAAAGCGCGTTTCCCAAATTATAATGGGCTGCAAAATCTTTGTCGTTTGCCTTAATAGCTTCCATATACTTTACGGAAGCTCCATCATAATCTTTCCCGTTAAATTTCTCATTGCCTTCATATACAAGTGTACGGTAGCTTTCCTGCCCGGAAACAATTCCTGAACAGAAGAAAGCAATAATAAACGAGAAAAAAATAATTTTATTATTCATCCAATGCAAAATTATCCCTTTATATGTTAATAAACAGTGCCTTATTTGTTAAAATTGGGTTAAAGTCATTAGATAAAAGGATTTGTAAGTGAATATGTCCCTCAAAAGACTTCTATTAACGTTGCAAAATTTAATAAAATTTATATACCAAAGAGTCTCATATCCGAGACTCTTTGGTTTTACAACACTGATATTACTTATTTATTGGTCTTCGCTTTTTATATTTTTTCGGGCTTTAGCTTCAGTTCTTATCTTAGTCAATAATTTTGAAATTGTATAATCATCTTTTCGGATTGTTTTTTTGAATATTTTTTTACCCCTGTTGCTAATTTTGGAGATATAACTGTACGCATTTTCAAATAAAGCTGCATTAGCTTCTACCAATGCTTTTCTGGTACTTAGAATACTGATTTGCTCAGCATTCCATGCTTCCATTTGGGGAAGCAATGGCGGAAAATAGTCTAAAAATCCATCAGGCATATCTCCTTCTTCTAATTGGGATTGTTTAGATTGAAGATAAGGTAAAATATTTCTTAGATCCTTTATTGCACCTTCAATATTCCTTTTGGTAAGCTTAGTACGGATAGCAGATAGTGTTGCTGTTTCTAAACCTGAATCTTCTGAATAGTCTATCAAAAACAACAATTTTCTATTAATTTCATCTGCCAAATTATAAAGCTGTCTGGTTACTCCTTTTCTTTCTTCAGTTTTTGCTAATACCGATGCAGTTTCTCGTACTGCATTTATTGCATTTGCGAATTCTGCGATATAGGCAGCATCCATAGTTTTATAATACACTACAAACTCAGGCTGATCTCTCGTAAAACTAGCTATCAGGACATCACCTATTGCGGGATAATCTTCATAATTTAATGTTGCATTTGCCATATAATCAATTTTTAAGTTATTATTATTTGTTTTTTCTCTTTGTTTGTTTGAAAATTGAATTATCTTATTTGGAACTCTACATTATACTTTTGACTTATTACTTTAGCTTTTTATTATCTGTTTGAAGCCTTTGATTACCCACTATGCTTCTTTGTCTATTTACTTTATTTGTTTAAAAATCATCAAAAGGTTTTGGTTAAATGTAAGAAGTTTTGGTAAAAAGATAAATAGTTTTGTGAAATTTGGGTGTAGGCTTTGAAATTAAATATTTATAAGCAATCAAGATTTGTTTAAAACAAACTCTACCTTTTGGAAAGATTAGTCTTAATAATAAATGTGCCATTTTCTAAAATAACAAGATCTATTTTTCTTTTTCATTGTTAGTTTTTTCTTTTTCAAAATAATTATCTTCTTTTTCAAATAAATTGGTGATTTTAGAAAATAATTTGGATAATAAACTTCTTTTATTTGTAATTATTTCTGCTTGTCCCACCATATTTTTAGAAAAAGTAAGAATATTACCCGTATCACTCTTTAATCCATTTGGCAATTCTACAAATATTAGGTAATAATTTTGTGTGGGAATTAAAGAAATTGCCTGAACTTTACCCTCCAATTTTCCATATTCTTGGAAGGGAAAGGAAGCCAGCTTAATTGAAACATTCTGACCAATTTTTATCTTTCCTGCTCCTGTAGGTGCTACTAATAATTGGGCGACATACTTATTATTATCAGGGAGAACGCTAAATATCGGTTCCCCTTGTTTAACAAATTGATTAGAAGAGATGAACTGCATCATATCTACTGTACCATTAATTGGCGTTTTGATAACATATTTTGCTTCCCAAAAATTAATATCTTGAAGTAATTGATTATAGGTACTTATTAGTTCAATTTCTAAATCGGAAATATTTAAGTTTTTCTGGGTATTAATTACGTGTATATTGGCTTTATTGTCAGATATACTAAGATTATTTTCAACATCTTTAGCCTCATAATTTTTAAGATTCTCATTTTCTTTCAAATAATTTCTCTGAGAATTTTCGTATTCTATTTTTGTAATTAAGCCTTTCGCCATTAATATAGAGTCATCTTTAAATCTATTTCTTAATAAAGCTATCTCATTTCTTTTAACATTTTTGATTTCATTTCTTTTAGAAATCATTTCAAAATACTTGTGGTTTTGTTTATTCAAGGCTTCTTTTCTGGCATCATTATCATTATATCCTTTTTCTCTCTCCATACTATATAAAGTATTCAACAAATTAAAAAAAGGTTCTTCCAATTCTCCTAAATCGGAATTATAAGCAAAAGATAAATCGGAAGCTCTTAAAATATATAAGTTATTTGTGTACTTTAAAAGTACTTTTTTCAATTCCAGAATATCATCTTCATTAGAGGGGTTTTCCATTATAGCCATATACTCTCCCTTTTTAAGAAATTTATGTGGAACAAATTTCTTAAATATTATTTTACCGTAATTTTGAGAAACAATTTCTATTGGTGGTTTTTCGGCTGTTACACGAGCTTCTCCCAATACAATTTCGGGAGATTTTATTAGTTGTAACAAAATAATTGTTATTATTATTATAGCTAATAAAGAATAAAATAGGATAGAATTAAACTTTGGAAATATTGAGATTGCATCGTCAAATTCTTCAGAATATGTCGTTTTCTTATTCATAGCTTTCTAATGTCATTTGGTTTTTAAATAATTCGTAATAATACCCTTTTTTATTTAGCAATTGTTCTTCACCTCCTATTTCTACAATTTGTCCTTCGTTCATAACAACTATATTATCAGCTTTTCTTATTGTTGCAAGTCTATGAGCGATAAGTACTACTGTTTTTCCTTCAAAAGAAGTATTAAGATTGTTAACAATTATATTTTCATTTATTGAATCTAATGAATTTGTTGCTTCATCTAAAAATAAAAATTGCGGATCCTTATAGAGTGCCCTTGCTATCATTAATCTTTGTTTTTGTCCTTCACTCAGACCTCGACCATTTTCTCCCATCATAGAATTTATGCCTGAGGGTAATGCATTTATATCATTTAGAAGGTTAACTTGTCGTAAAGCATTATATAATTTATTTTGATCATATTCACCACTTAGAACTATGTTATCCTTGATAGATTCTTTGAATGCTTCTGCACCCTGATTGACAACTCCAATATTTTTTCTCCATTCACTAATATCTAGTGCATTCATATTAATATTCCCAATATAAAAATGACCTGAAACAGGACTATAAAGCCTGGTTAAAATTTTAAGTAAGGTTGTTTTTCCACTCCCGCTGGCACCAACAATTGCCGTAATTTTCCCCTCTGGAATAGTCAAAGAAATATTATTTAAAATGTAATTTGAGCTATTATTGTACTTGAAAAAAACATCTTTTAAAATAAGTGTTTTATTTTTTGGTAAATCTCTTGAAGTAACATTTTCATCCATTTGTTCATCAGGAGTGTTACTCGAATCATTTATTCTAATAAAGCTAATATATGCCATTTGATATGAAGAAATAAATGCCGTAATCTCTGAAAGTGGACTTCGTAATTGTCCTAGAATATATTGAATAGCTATAAGAGTACCTAAAGTAATTTCCCCCTCTATAACATAATAGACAGAAATAAATGTTAAAATAACATCGGAAATTGTATTAATAAGATTTGCTCCAAGTGTATCTATTTGGTTGATTTTTAGGAATCTTATTCCTAAATAATATAATTTTACCTGAACTTTTTCCCAAGACCATCTTTTTCCCTGTTCGTAATTATTATTTTTTATTTCTTGTATATGGGTAAGTAATTCCATCCAATGATTATTATTTTTTGCTTTCAGTGAAAAATAATTCATGTCTAATTTCTTACGGATATTCCAAAAGAATAAATCCCACCCCACGTATATTATTCCGCTAAACAGAAAAACAAAGAGTAAAGTAGGTTTATAAATAAAAAGAATTGTTCCGAATACTAAAATATTTAATATTGCAAGTATTATATTGAAAGCAGAGTTCATAATAAAGCTTTCCATCCTGTCATAATCTAAAGCTCGTTGAAAAATATCTCCAGAGGATTTATTTTCAAAGTAGCTAACAGGAAGTTTTAAAAGTTTTATTATAAAATTGGATAAAATGGAAACTTTGATTCTTGATGATATATGAATGTTAATTGATTGTCTTATCCAGCTTCCAATACTTATGCTTACGATTAAAACAATATTGGCAATTAACAACATAGAAATGAAACTATAATCTTTAGACGCTATACCTGTATCTACTATTGATTGTGTAATAAATGGGATTGCCGATTGAACCAACGTTAAAATAAACATCGTCGCCAACAATTGGAAAACCTGCGTCTTATAGGGTTCAAGATGGCTTAAGAAGTAATTAAACGCATAAACATTGGTCGGATTTGATGACGGCTTAATTTCGTTGAATTTATCCGTAGGCTCTAATAGCAAAAGAATACCTTTTTTAGCATCATCTTTTTCATAATTAAGCCAACCTTCTAAAAATTCCCTATGTGAATATCTAATTCTGCCTAATCGTGGATCAGAAATAAAAACACTTTTTGTTGTAATTTTATAAATGACAACATAGTGGTTATTTCGCCAATGTGCTACGCATGGTAGAGGAATATTATCTATTAATTTTTCAAATTCTACTTTTACGGGTAATGACTTTAAACCTAGTCTTTCAGCAGTTAATCCTAATTCATATAAAGAAAGTCCTTCTTTTGACACTGATGATAAATCGCGAATATCTTGAATCGAAAAGAATTTTCCGTAAAATTTTGAAACAATTTGAAGACAAGCCAAACCACAATCTTTACTGTCTAACTGTCTATAATTAGGAAATTTTTTCATTTAATTTGAGGTTTATAGCATACATATAATAGAGCTTTTCGTAGTCTTTACTCAAAAAGACACTCAAAATTCTGTCTAAAACTTGTAAATGTATTATTTGAGGAATATTGTTTAGTGACTCAAAATTAATCAGCTTTTCTTTGGATAATGAGAACCTTTGCATCAATGAAATTTCAATTGGCTTATTTGCTTTTATAAATTTATCTTCAATTTTTTGTCTATTAACATTTAGGAAGTTTGAAGTTTTAGCTTTAGAGTCCATCTTGATTAAATAGTAATTATAAGCGTCAGAAATATTTAAGGTAGAAAAGGCAAAAAAATCAATTACTATCCCAAATATGATTTCTTCTTTTGATATGAGTGTATTAGTAAAAATTATATTAATCAATAAATACATAAATTCATTAACAATCAATTCATTATCATATCCCATGAATTTTATTTTTGGGTAGCAAAAAATATTATTATAAGGAAATATAAAGTCTATATTCGAGAATACTTTTTGGAAAAATAGGATCCATTGTTTTTTATCATTATTTATATTTTGATCTATATTATTAATAACAATATAGCAGCCCTCTTTTTCTTGATTTTCTTCATCAATTTGATATATAAAGAATTTTACATTTTGGTTATGTTCTTTAATTATTTTAATAAGTTCGGAAATTTCACTAAACTTAAATATTTTCTCTACATAACAAATCAAATGTTCTTGAGTATAATCATCTAAAATGAAATTATTTGAGTATTTTTCATTAATAAGAATAGAGTATTTTGATATTAGGGTATCAACACCATTTATAAACTTTATTTTTTCACTCTTTTTAAGAGCATCAATAATTTGCGATAATTCAATTGCCTCGGTAGGGTAATTTTGAAAAAAATACTTGTTTTTACTTTTTTCAGTTTTTAAGTATATACCATTGTTTAAAAGAAAATAATCAATAAATAACGAGACCATTCTTGCAGCTTGTAGAAAATTTTCAGATGTTAATCCTGTTCCCTGTCTTAAAGGCTCCATGTAATCATTGATTTTAAATCTGACTTCACTTAAATCAAAATTTATTACATCTGCTGAAGCGTTTGGAATATTATCTAATACATATTTTTTTATATGTGACAATTCCTGATTTACATCTATAAGAATAGTTCCAGTTTTGAAAACGTGAGATAGAAAATTCCCTTGCTTAAACTGTTTTGCTATAATATTTAATATTTCAGAAAAATTAATCTTAATAGTATTAAAAGCTAAATTTTTATAGGTAAAACTTTCTGTAGATGAAAAGGAAAATCTTTCACTTATTAATAATAAGTCAACGTCATTAGCTTTATCTTTCTTTTCAATATAACTACCAAATAAAATACATCCCTCTATTGAGGGAAAGTACTGTTCTAAAAAATCATATATCTTTTGATACATTTAAATTTTTATTTGAAATCCTTTATTCTCTATGTTACAACCACAATCAATAAGTTGTTGTTTTATAAACTCCTTAAAATAAGGCAATAATTCTATTTTTTTATCCGCATAAAGTCCTTTTACTATTTTTGAATCAATTAGTATAAATTCTCCGTAAGAATATCTCCCATACTGCTCATGGGCATATTTTGGAAAATGAATGTCAATATATTGTTGATAATTTAATCGTTGTTGATGTTTCAATAGATTATTCATAAATTCTGAAAAGTCCATATTATAAATACTAAAATCTCCACTGTTATTTTTAAGAGTGGATTCTTGCTTCTCTGTTTGTGTATTGAAACTTGAGTATAATTTTTCTCTTATGATTTCTTTTTGCTTTTTAGACAGTCCACCGGTTCCAATATCAAAATGTTCGATAAACTTATTGAAAACTAAAGCTGTATCTTTTGGGCAATAATATTCGAATAAATGAAAATATGCCCTGATTCCTTTAATTATTTCTTGCGGTTGTAATTTTTTTCTAATTATATCATTTTCTTTTTTCTTCTGATATATTTCTACTGAAGGATAATGAGTCTGAATGACATCTTCAATACTCAAATGTTTGTGTGCTTTATCAGTAAATTGCGTATCCTCTGAAATCAATAGATTAGGAAAGGCACCACTTGTAGGATAATATTCTTCTGTTAAATAACCGACTTTGATGATATTGGATATATTATTCAATTCTAGTAAATGTGTTGCAAATTTGTTCTCGACATTAAACTTGCTAAAAGATTTATTAAAATCTGAAATTCCAGAATCAATGAAATATGTTAAATTATCATTGTAAATGACCAAAAATTTGTTACTATCAATATGCCATTCCTGTGTCTTTGTTTTGAAATTGTAATCAATAATATAGACAGGATAAAATGTTGCTGATCTCAGGTAAGTCTCTTTATCAACCCATTGAGGTTTTGGAATTCCTTTCAGTGTTATACTCCTGCATCTGCTTTCAAAATGCTTATATGCTCTGTCCTTTTGCAGAGCAGTTTGAGAAAAGCATGTACAGTATATAAGAATAAACAAGAAGATTTGTGGTTTCATAATAATCATTACTAATGCATATATTACTTTGTTTTTAATTCAGAGCTTTTTTTTATTAAAAATTTAGCTTGTGTAGGTTTATTTACTAAGAAGAAAACTGTCTAAAAGATTAGGCTAATAAAACTTAATGAGTTAATTTCTTATAGACAGTTTAATTATTGATTATTACCGGCCACAGATGTTAGATACAGACGTGTCGCTAGAATCATTTATATCTTTATGAATTGCTTTTATCTTAAAATTACTTCTTTACTTTTTCTTATGTTTTCTTCAGATTTTGTAAAGATTTCTATAATATTAACTTTTAGATTTTCTTCTTTATTTTCATAAATATGAGAACTTATTTCCAAGATATTATTGTTATCAAGAGAATAATTTCTTTCCAAATCCTGAATCAATAAACCATTAAAAAGATATAAGCTAGGTAAACTTTGATCTTTAGCATATTTTTTTTTAATTTCTTTTAAATCTAGCGGTTGGGGCTGGTAATTATTCTTTGTTGTTAAATACATTGCTCCGGTAAAACTTTTACCATCTATAGTCATATCTTTATTAGCAATATTTACATTTTCAATTTTATTAGTATCTAAACTCTGAAAGAATAGATAATTGTAGTGTTTATTATTTACAAAATATGCAATATTGCTCGTGGGGAACTTAAACATGGAAAGCGAGTGGGATTCTACACTGTTTTTTATATTTAGTCCTCTGGTCTTCGTTGGAAGGGTATCGCTCTTTTGACTAATTACCTCTTGCGCCTTGAAAAAAAATGAAGAAATAATAAATATTGTTGTTAATGTTTTTGTAATCATAGTATGCAAATTTTAAATATTAAAGGCTGAGAAAAATCAGCCTTAATAAAGTAAGTTAATGTCCGCAAATAGAGCATGCAGTTACATCATTAGTATCATTTTTGTATTTATCAACAATACTATTATTATTTAATCCCGAAATGGCAAACAATGATCCAGTGAAACTTACATCACTAAGGTTCGATGTTTTTGGTCCACCTTCAGTCGGGTCCATATATGTAATTGTTCCGGCGGGTGCATCAAAATTAACAATAACAACTTCATGTCCGACACCACCACCTTGATCAATTGCTCCTAAAATAGGATGTCCAGCATTTAATTCATTTGCAATATTATTTCCATTACTTCCATCTATAATGGTGTTTTGAAAAAATGTATTTACAGCAGCTTGCATTTGAGATGGACTTAGTCCTCCAGCTCCTCCTAACATGGCGTAAAAATTTTGACCTGCGAACTCTGCGAAGTCACTTGAAGATAAACCCGTACCTCCAAAATAATTTGCCACATAATTAAGAGCCATTGTAGCACATGTTGCAGATCCCGCAAGTTGTTGACAGATGTGTGTTGGAGCAGAAGGTAAGCTTCCTTGTCCTGGACCTCCCGAACTTCCACCATTCCCTCCACCATAATCTGGATAATCATTTCCACCAAGATAAGGGTCATACCAGCCTCCCCATGGATCGCCTCCACCGCCATCATCCCATGGAATAACGACTTCAGGGATATCATGATATGAATAATCATACCAGTTACCTCCAACAATTTTTTTTGTTTCGATAGGATTTAGCACTTCTAAATCCAAATCACATAAATGTGTTCTTGTCATAATTTTTAATATTTTAAATTAAGTTCATCTATTCTATACTTTAATAAATACAAACTACTTTTTAATTTTTCATATTCAATTGATAAATTAATATTTTCATAAAGTTGGTTATTAAATTCAGAAATTGTAAGCTTTCCGAGCAATAACAATTCTCTATAGTCAATTATTAATTTTTCAGATAATTTAATTTGATCTTTAAAAACTTGCATTTGAGATTTCAAATTCCAAAAATAACTGATTAATTCATCAATTGACTTCAGATGTTCATCTCGATCTTCTTCTTTTTTTAGTCTTACGTTCTCTTTTTCAAGTAACGCTATTCTAATCTTATCTTTTGAAACGCCCCAATCTAGTATTGGAATATTAATTCCTATAGTCAAAAATTGAGTCTGTAGTGGTGCATTAAATAGACGCGAGATTTCAGTTGATGAAGAATTTACTCCCAAACCGCCCTGAAGATTTAAAGAAATTCCTCCTTCCTTTTTTGTCTTATCCAAGTTAGATTCTGCTTTTAAGTCATTTATCATCCATTCTAATTCAAAACTATTACGATCTAAATTTCTGACGAGATCATCTTTATCTATCAAATATTCAATTTCATCTACTCCTACAAGATTTATAGAATCTTTAATTTCTATACCACTTACTCTTTCTAATTCATTTAAAGTATTTTTATAATCTACAGAATTAGCTTTTAAGTAGCCGTTTAGTTTTTTTATACTAATCTCTACTTGTGCTATATCTGTTTTAATTGCACGACCATGCAAATATTTCTCAGAAATTTCGTTTAATAG
The DNA here is from genome assembly GCF_900099685.1 of Chryseobacterium taeanense. Taxonomy (GTDB): domain Bacteria; phylum Bacteroidota; class Bacteroidia; order Flavobacteriales; family Weeksellaceae; genus Chryseobacterium; species Chryseobacterium taeanense. The sequence goes on from NZ_FNDW01000012.1 coordinate 115,759, forward strand.
AGTTTTGACTTTCTTTATATTCTCATTTAACAATAAGCATTTTAATTGTGCATTTTGTGCTTCAATATATGATTTTGCAATATCATATCTTATTTTTATTGTATTCTTTAAAAAATCAATTGAATCTTTCTTTTTAATTAAGTTATTTAGCTTTCTATCCCACTTATAACTATTATAACCGTTAATTGGCTGCCGGAATGAAAGACTTACCCAATTACTAGAGAAATTTGTATAATTATTGTTAAAATCTCTTGAGTAGTTAATTGAATTTGATAGATTTATAGTTCCTCCGGTAAATGGTAAAACTTGACTAGTATTTAAGGTTGCATTGGAATTAATATAGTTACGTTCAATAAATTTTAAAGTTCCGTCTGGTTGTGTCACTTCGGAGATTGACCTTTGATATGGTATTGATGTATTTAGAGTAACACTTGGGTAAAGAGATTTATGAAAAAAATCATTCTGAATTTTTTGTATTCTATAGTTATTTTCTGCTATTTTGTATGCGGTAGTTTGATTTATTTTACCAAAAAAATAGTTTATATCCAGAATGGTTTGGCAGTAAAGATTTAGACTATCCATTAAAAATATAAATAGTAATATTTTTTTGAGTCCCATCATTAAAAATTTAACGCTAAAAAGATATTAATTTTCTTGAGATAAAAAACTCTAAAGAAACCCCAAATTTGTAAATAGATTGTCCTTTTGGGAAAAATGAGAAAGAATAATGAATCATTGTGTTTATATTTTTTGCCGAAATTAAGATTTTTTTGCAATATTACAAAACTAAGTGATATAAATTAATTCGAATAAGAATATTTAATGAAGTTTTTTAAAGTTTTTTAATAAAATATATACAAAAGCTATACATTAAAATCTCTTTTAGGATTGAAGATGTATATTAAAAAGAAGAAAAATATGGAAACTGCCAGGAAATATTGGTAATAATGATTAGCATTCTGAGATTTCACCATTGTTTCGGAAGATCCTGTTTTCTTTTTTAATGCATCGATTATTCTATCAGGAGCTTCATTGATATTATTTCCATCGATATAAGACCCTCCGGTGGATTCTGACATTTTTCTGAGTGCTTCCGTCTGTCTTTTAGAAATTACTGTCTGACCGGACATATCTGCTTTATATCCCATAAGCTGCCCAAAAACATACTCGGGAACCGGAGCGCCCTCATCTGAACCAATTCCTACGGAAGTAATCATAATTCCTTCTTTTTTGGCTAATCTTATTGCAGCATCCTCATTTCCTTCGTTATCTTCCCCATCGCTTAAAAGCACTACCTTCCTGGCATCCTTATTTACATTTTTAAATTTCTGTACCGCAGTTTTCATTGCTTTCAGAAAATCAGTTCCCTGAATCTGCATAGAATTGGTTTCAATACCGCCGATATAGGTTTCTGCAGATGTATAATCTGTGGTTAAAGGCATAATCGAAGTAGATTCTCCAGCAAAAATTACAATTCCGACTTTATCGCTTTTCATTTTCTGCATGGTCTGGATGATAAGATTTTTGGCTTCCGTTAGACGACTTGGTTCAATATCTTCAGCATTCATCGAATTAGAAACATCCAACATGAAAATAACATTATTAAGTTTTTGATTGGTTTTAATTTCCTCAGAACCACTTAAAAGATCAATGATAGAAAAAATAAGAAATAGCGTTCCCAACAAATATAAAGCGGGAAATAATTTCACAAAACCTGATGACTTTTCAAAAAGATGTTCATGAAACTGACTATCTGCGAATACTTTTCTTTTTTTATTTTTCCATTTTAAAAAACGAATCAAAAAGACGGCTAACAGCGGCAAAAGCAACAGCAATAACAAATACCAATAATTCCCTAAATACCAATCCATTAGCTTAAAATTTTATAAAATACCCATCGCAATAAAGCATCCAGAAAGAGCATTCCTAATGCAATCCAAAGAAAAATTTTAAAATATTCCTGATAATTGAAAAGTTTTGACACTTTCACATCCGACTTTTCAAGCTGATTGATTTCGTCATAAACTTCCTCCAGACTGCTGTTTGACGTGGCCCTGAAATATCTCCCCCCCGTCATCTGTGCCACTTCTTTCAAAACAGGTTCATCTATTTTCACTTCTGTTTCCGTAAAAACAAGATCCCCGAATATGTCGGTTTGTGTCGGCATCAAAGCATATCCATTGGTACCGATTCCGATAGCATATACTTTAATGTTATTATTCTTCGCAAGTTCCGCGGCCAGAGCCGGAGGCATCGCATTTTCAATCGTATTGACCCCATCGGTCATTAAAATAACAATTTTACTTTTCGCCTTACTGTTTTTGAGGTGATTAACCGCTACGGATAGTCCTTCTCCTATTGCAGTTCCCGGCTGAAGTTCCAGAGGATTAAGATTCTGCAATTCGTCAATAACCACTTGATGATCTGAAGTTACCGGCACTTTCGTAAACGCTTCTCCCGAATAGGTAACCAGTCCGATCCTGTCGTTAGGCCTTTTCTGGACGAATTTAATGGCAATATCTTTTAAAGCTATTAAACGATCCGGAGTAAGATCTTTTGCAAGCATACTCAAGGAAACATCTACCGAAAGCATAATATCAATTCCTTTTGTATCATCACGATCCTGAGAAATGGTAAACGTCCGCGGTCTTGCCATCGCAATAATCAACGCAGAAAGAATGATGTATTTTGAAATTTTCAGCAAGAACATCACCACCTTAATTCCTCCGCTTTCACCCATATTTTTAATGGTAGGAACTTTAATTCCTTTTTTCTTCTGGGTGGCGGCATCTTTTATCAATAAAGGAATAAACAGTAGAAAAAGCAGTAAAAACCACGGACTGTAAAATTCAAAATCAAAATCAAACATCTTTCCTTAAATTTTCGAATTCCAAATCTTTTGATGAACGCTTTACAAATGCTGTAATCTCTTTAAGATCTTTTTCCATTGTAGCTTTATCCGGGAAAGTTTTAGCAAATTTCACCAAATCACCTCTTAAAAATACATCTTCCACTACTCTTTCATTTTCCTGAGAAATGGTATTGTTTTTCTTCATCAGATCAATCAGATCGTCAGTCAGTAAAACATCTGCTGGCAAACGATATTGTTTTGAGATAAATTTCCTTGAAATATCGATCAGTTCCACATAAAAAGAACGATAATTTCCAGTTTCTACGTATTTTTTCTTTTTAAGAGAATCTAATTCTTTTAAAGTCTGATTGGTCGCTACAACAGGTGAATCTTTTTGCTTCCTGCCATATTTTATAAACATTACTACAGCAATAATCAACGCTATAACGGCAATCGCAGCAAGAATATAAAACTTGTAAAGTTCCCAGTAATCAGTAACATTAAGCTTTACTTCTTTATTATTCATAATATCATTGATCGGATCGGTCTTCTGAGCCGTATTGATGACATCAATTTCATAAGGAATCGTTTTCAGTATCTTTTGTCCTACCTTGAATTCAAGTTCGGGAATGGTAAATTTACCTTCATCAAAAACGGCAAATTCAATTCTTCTGTAGTAAATATCCTTCGTCTGAGAAATACTGTCTTTTACTTCCTCAAAATGAAAAGGCAACAATTCATTTTCAGGAGCGGCAGATACTTTTTCATTGTTCAGATTACTGATTGTTATAACGATATGATTCACCTCACCAAGAGCGATGGTTTTCTTCTCAAGACTTGAAGAAAGAATCTGTGAAAAAGCATTCGCACAGATCAGAAAACAAAATATAAATAATAATTTTTTCAATTTTAAATAATACTTTTTGGCTGACTAAAGCCCTATTTTATGTTTAATCCTAAATAGGCGAAGGCCCATTATTGTTATTTTTTCTGAAAATAATTATATAATAACCGGGAATAATCGGAACCTGTATCCATATTCAGAAAACTGGCTGAGCTATTGGCAAAATCTTCTTCCAGAGCTCTCAGCTTTTGTTTCTGAGCTTCTGCAAAATTGTATCGCCATCTTGCATTTGATGTATTGGCCCAAATCTGTTTTCCCGTTTCAGCATCATATAATAAAGTATATCCTACGTCAGGAATTTCATTATCCTTCTGATCGAAAATTCTCATTCCCAGCAACTGATGTTTTTTAGAAGCAGCCTTCAGCATTTTAGAGTCATATTCATCTTCAAAATCCGAAAACATAAACACCAGCGATTTTCTTTTAAAAACACCCATCATATATTCCAGTGCTTTATCAATTTTAGCGACCGCAGGAACATAATCAGCAGTCAATATAGTACTGATAATCGAAAGAATATGCTTTCTGCCTTTCTGTGGAGGAATTACTTTGTACACCTTATCCGCAAATAAAATAAGTCCTACTTTATCATTATTTCCCGCTGCAGAAAATCCTAAACTCGCTGCAATTTCTGCTACATATTCTCTTTTCAACTGGTTTTTGGTGCCATAATCCATAGATGCAGAAATATCTACCAGCAACATCATGGTGAGTTCTCTTTCCTCCTCCATTACTTTTACAAATGGCTCTCTGAAACGTGCTGTTTTATTCCAGTCTATCCTGCGAATTTCGTCGCCAAATTGGTACGGACGAACTTCTGAGAAAGTCATTCCCTGCCCTTTAAAAGCACTGTGATATTGCCCCATCAGCGTAGCTTCCGTCTTCTTTCGTGTACGGATTTCTATCTGCTTTACCTTTTTTACAATATCTTTAATCTGCATTTCTTGATTTTGAGGATATTAGTGTTTGAACGTTTTTTGAGTTGTTAAAAATTTCTATCATCTTTTTTCCGCTTCGATCTTATTTAAACTCTATCGAAACATTAAACCATTCATTATCAAATTTCGGGCTGTATTTTTTATAGAAATTAATGGCGGGTTCATTCCAGTTGAGCACCTGAAAAACCATTCCGCTGTATTGACTCGACTTTCCAAACTCCATTGTTGCTTCAAATAATCTTTTCCCGATTTGTTTTCCTCTCCATTTTTCGGTCACCACAAGATCTTCAAGATACAATCTTCTTCCCTTCCATGTTGAATATCTGTCGTAATACAACGAGATTCCAAGAATTTCTCCATTACATTCTGCTACGAATGCTCCCCAAACCGGAGATTTTCCGAATCCATCTTCAGTGAATTGCTCTAAAGTTAATGTAACCTCGTGCAAAGCCTTTTCATAATCTGCCAGTTCTCTGATCAGATCCAGCATTGGCGAGCAATCTTCCTCAACAGCTTTCCTTATAACAATATCATTCATTATGGAGCCTGAATTTTTGCTAAAATTCTATTAACGATTTCTTCCGATGAAATTTCCTCTGCTTCTGCCTCGAAAGTTAATCCTATTCTGTGTCTCAATACATCTTTTGCCAGCGATTTTACATCTTCAGGAATAACAAATGCTCTTCCTTTCAGAAATGCATAAGCCCTTGAAGCAATAGCAAGATTAATAGAAGCCCTTGGAGAAGCACCGAAACTGATATAATTTTTGAGATCAGAAAGACCATAATCTTCAGGGAAACGGGTCGCAAAAACCATATCAAGAATATATTTTTCTATTTTTTCGTCAAGATAAATCTGATTGATAAGCTCTTTGGCAGCAACGATATGCTCAAGAGAAATCACAGGTTTTACTGTAGGTTGGTGGGAGGTAGACACCATTCTCATGACCATTCTTTCATCCTCAAACTTAGGATAATCAATTGTACATTTTAGCATGAAACGGTCGCTCTGCGCTTCCGGCAACAAGTAAGTTCCTTCCTGATCGATGGGGTTTTGTGTTGCCAGCACCAAAAAAGGTTTAGGCAACTTCATGGTTTCATCTCCGATGGTCACCTGCTTTTCCTGCATCACTTCTAAAAGAGCCGACTGCACTTTTGCTGGCGCACGGTTAATTTCATCTGCCAAAACAAAATTTGCAAAAACAGGACCTCTTTTAATGGAAAAATCATTGTCTTTAACATTGTAAATCATCGTTCCCACAACATCCGCCGGCAAAAGATCCGGTGTAAACTGAATTCTGGAAAATTCGCCATGAACAGCTTCTGCAAGAGTTTTGATAGCCAATGTTTTTGCAAGACCAGGAACCCCTTCCAAAAGGACGTGACCATTTCCTAAAAGGCCTACCAAAAGGCGGTCTATCATATATTCCTGACCGATGATGACTTTATTGATTTCTTCGCGAAGACGGGAAAAATAGAAGTTCGCTTCCTTTACCTGTTCCGTTAACTGGCGAATATCTTCTGCTTGATATGTATCTGACATAGTCTAATTTAAAATAATTGGTAAATTTCTAATAAATACTTGCATAAATCAACACAATCAGTGCCATTTTTGAGTTAAAGTTTGTTAAATATTCCGGCGTTAATACAAGATTCAAAATGGAATAAATTTCAAATATTATCTAAAATAACCATGTTTTCATAAAAAAATATAAAATTTGACTTAATCATCCTTTCAAAAATTGTCATTTCCAGTTTATTAAACTATTTTTGGTGATTAAAATTTTTGCAAAATGAATTATCATTTTCAGGCTCACAGACAGGTACGCAGGAACCTTTTGGATATTTTACAGAACACTTCCCACGAAGATCTTTTACTGATTCCGGATGGCTTCAACAATAATATATACTGGAATATTGCGCATACCGTTGCCACCCAGCAGCTTTTGCATTATTACCTGAGTGGAAATCCTTTTAGAATTGATAAATATTGGATCGAAACCTACAAAAAAGGAACTTTGCCTAATCTGAATGTTCAGAAATCTGAAGTAGAAGATCTTGAATTTTTGCTAACAGAAACTTCAAAAATTTTAATGAGAGATTATGACAGCGATTTCTTTTCGGATTATACGCCTTATACTACCAGTTTTGGGATGGATCTGAAAAGTATTCAAGATGCTATCATTTTCAACAATATGCATGAAAGCCTTCATTACGGCTATGTACTGGCACAGAAAAGAGCAATTTTAGGAGAAAAAGGAAGGTAGTAAAAAAGTGAATTTTGCTTCGCAAGTCAATACTGAAAGATGAATTTTAATACAACAAATTGACTGACAAAGTAAAATTAACATTTGACAATTCACTATTAAATTATTAAAATGACAGATAAAAAAGACGATTTTATTTTCGGGCTGCGTCCCGTGATTGAAGCGATTGAAGCGGGAAAAACAATTGATAAGGTCTTCGTGCAAAATGCACTGCAAGGGCCTATTTATGCTGAACTTAAAGCCATTCTGGCTAAAAATAAAATCCGTCCCAACTACGTTCCGGTTGAAAAACTGAACCGTTTTACAAGAAAAAATCATCAGGGTGTTGTTGCCTTTATTTCTGATGTTCCTTTTCATAAAGTGGAAGATATTATTCCTCAACTTTTTGAAGAAGGAAAAATACCTTTTTTACTTATTCTGGATCGATTAACAGACGTGAGAAATTTTGGAGCAATCTGCAGAACTGCTGAATGTGTAGGTGTAGACGCTGTCATCATCCCTGAAAAAGGCGCTGCGCCGATCAATTCAGATGCCATAAAAACCTCTGCGGGAGCACTATATAATGTTAAAATTTGTAAAGCTCCCAATTTAGCACACGTGGTAGATTTTCTTCAGCAAAGCGGAATCACGGTATTTGCAGCCAGCGAAAAGGCAGAAAAATTAATTTATAATGTTAATTTTAATGAGCCTTGCGCTATTGTCATGGGAAATGAAGAAACCGGAATTTCAAAAGAAGTCTTACATCACGCTGATGAAAAAATAAAACTTCCTATCGAGGGTAAAACACAATCTCTGAACGTTTCTGTAGCGTGTGGCGCTATTTTATATGAGGCAGTAAGACAGAAAATGACAGCAAACTCAAGCTTGTAGTATTATTTAAGTAGTTAAATTTAAAAGAAATTAAATGAAAAATATAGTCGCCTTAGCGCTAATATCAACCATAGCCCTCGTTTCATGTAATAAAAAAGAAACGGCAAAAATCACAAAAGTAGATCCTAAAACAGGAAAAACAATCACGGTAGAAGTTCCTGCAGACTCTGTAGCAAAAGTAGAAGAAAATCCTGCCATTAAAGATTCAGCAGGGATTTATAAGCAGACTTTCAAACTGGAAAAAGGAAAAACCTATCCTTTAACAACGTATCAGAGAGATACCAAAACCATGACTGACCCTACCGGGAAAACACTGAATGCAACCAGTGAGTCTACAGACGAGATGTCTTTCACTGTAAATGATATTAAAGGAAATGTTTATGATATGACTTTAAATCTGATTTCCAAAAGAAATTCGCAGACCTCACAAGGTAAAACGGTGGTTGTAGATACCAAACTTCCTCTACCGAAAGAAGATGATCTTAAAATGATCTGGAATATCAACAGAGCGCTTACCGGAAATAAATTAAGCATGAAAATGGACACACGTGGGAATGTGATCTCCATAACAGGTTTTGATCCTGTTTATAATAAAGTAGCAACTTCTGTAGGAAACATTGTTAAAGATAAAAATCAGAAAGAAAGCATCATTGCGAGTCTGAAAGAATCATTTAATGAAAAGGTCCTGAAAGATCAGTTCAATAAAAACCTCACGATTATTCCAAGAAAAGGGGTGAAAGTAGGAGAAAAATGGACGAACAGTGAAAACGCAGATGCGCAGGGTAAAATAAAAGTAACCTCCAATTACGTTCTTAAAAGTGTAGGAAACGGAATTGCAGAAATTGGCGTTACAGGAGGCATCCCTAAAAAAGTTGAAAAACAGAATCAGGGTGAAATTACACACAGCCTAAGCAGTGAACTGTCACAAAACGGAACCATAAAATTTGACCAAAACACAGGTTGGATCAACAATCAGAATATTTCTGTGAAAACAACACAGATTGAAACCATTTCAAACGGGAAAGAATCTCAGTCGATGAAAAGCGTTTCAAATTCTTCTGTGATGGTAAATCCAACTGCAAAATAAAAAGTTCAGAATTTAAGGTTGAGGGATAAAGTTTCAACAAACTCTAACTCTCAACCATAAACATTTAATTATTATGAAATATATTTTTGAGCTGGTACTTACTGCCATTATTATTTTCTTTGTATGGAATATCCTTAAAAGGATTTTCTTTAAAAGATTTTATAGTTATAGATTTAATAACAATAATCAAAATAATAAGCAGGATATACAAAACTCAAATAAAAACAATCAACATATCAACTGGGATGCTGAAACCGTAGATTATGAAGAGGTAAAAGACAGTAATGATAAAGGTAATTCTGAAAATAAAAGATAATAACCATCAAAATGGCGAAAAATAAAAACCTGATTTATATTGCAATTTCATTAGTTGTATTTATCGTTTTAGCATTTTTATACTCCACTCCTGTTTTTACAGGAAAACAACTTTTTCAGCATGATATCGTGCAGTATCGAGGAGGTGCGAAAGAACTTCTCGACTACAGAGCCGATACCGGAAAAGAAACGTATTGGAGCGATTCTATGTTTGGAGGAATGCCTACCTACCAGATGGGAAGCCAGTTCAAGGGAGATATTATTAAACAAATAGACTCTAAGTTGAACTTTTTCCCAAGGCCGGTCAACTATATTTTCCTGCTCTTCGCCGGCTTTTTCCTCTTAGGAATGGTTGCCGTCAGAAACTGGAAATATGCCCTATTGGGAGCTACCTTTTTCGGTCTTTCCACGTATTTTTACATTGCCATTGCTGCAGGTCATAACGGTAAAATCAATACAATAGAATATTTCGCGCCGCTTCTGGCCGGGATTTTACTGGTCTACATACGTAAACAATATATTTGGGGATTTATCGTCACAACCCTATTTATGGGACTTCAGATTGCGGCCAATCACCCGCAGATGACGTATTATCTTTTCCTTGCTCTAGGATTTTTATTCTTATCTGAATTGATTCGTGCGATTCAGAAGAAAATACCGATGAAACATTTTTTAATTTCATCAGGAATTATTGCCGCTTCATGCCTGATTGGTGTCGGAATGAATTCCCAAAGAATCATGGCCAACTCCGAATACATCAAAGAAACTGTTCGTGGAAAGCAGATTTTAACCAATGATAGCCATACTGAGGGAAAATCAGGAATGGACAAGGAAAGTATGCTTCTTTGGAGCTACGGAAAACTGGAAACCTTAAATCTTTTCATACCAAGACTGATGGGAGGCGGAAGCCAGGAACCTGAAGGAAAAGAGATGATGAATAGAGTTCAGGAACTCGTTCAGGAAAACGTAGGTTCACAGGCTGAAATGGACAGAATTTCAAAAGGTTTCGGAAGTCTTACCTACTGGGGCGACCAGCCGGGAACTTCAGGACCTGCTTATCAGGGAGCAATCGTATGTTTTCTGGCACTTTTAGGATTTTTCTTTGCCTGGAAAAAATACCGCTACTGGATCCTCGGAGCAACGGTTCTGACTATCTTTTTAGCTTGGGGAAGCAACTTTATGGCGCTCTCCGATTTCTTTATTGATTTTGTTCCGTTTTATAATAAATTCAGAGCACCTTCTTCTATTTTGGTTGTGGTGGAATTATTATTCCCATTAATCGCAATAATCGGACTATATCGATTTTTTAACGATAAAGAATTAACAACAGAATACAAACAGAAAATCCTTCTCTATGTTGGTGGCGGAACGCTAGGTTTTGTATTAATTCTACTGTTTTTCGGAAAATCTTTATTAGGGTTTCATACCGAAAACGAAAAAACTTATCTTCCTCCGTTTCTTTTGGATTATTTAGTTGAGGAAAGATTTAAATTATTCAGGATTGATGCTATCAAAGCATTTATTTATGTTGCGATTGCAGTAGGTGTTTTATTCATGGTTTTAAAGCAGAAATTAAATCAAAATATTGCTTTGGTAATCATTGGAGTCGTAAGTTTATTTGATTTGTGGACGGTAAACAAGCGCTATTTAAACGACGACAACTATGTAGATAAAATTTTCGCAGAGAATCCTTTCCAGACAGAAAGTTCAGATCTTATGGTGGAAAAAGTTCAGGGAAATCCGAATCTTGAACCGATCTTAGCGAACGTAAATGTCAACAAAACGCTGGAAACCATTGCTGAAAAAGACAAAACACATTACAGGATTTTCAATAATATTTTAGGGACATTCAGTGAGACTAATACTTCTTATTTTAAATCTTCCATCGGAGGCTATCACGCTGTAAAACTGAGAAGATATGATGACGTGATTAATGAGTATTTCCAGATCATGGATTCTGTAAAAGTTCCGAATATTCTAAATCTTTTAAATACAAAATACCTTGTTGTTGGTGGTCCTGAACAACCACAGGCAATTCCAAATCCTAAAGCCAACGGAAATGCATGGTTCGTTAGTGATCTTAAATTTGTGGAATCGCCAAACCAGGAAATTAAATCTATCGGGGTCATTGACAGTAAAAAAACTGCCGTTATTTCCTCTTCAGATAAAAAATATTTTGACGGGAAAACGGTTCAGGCGGACTCAACAGCTTATATCAATTTAACGAAATATCAGCCGAACGAACTGGAATTCAAATCTCAGTCAAAAACCCCGCAATTAGCGGTATTTTCAGAAATTTATTATCCTCACGGATGGAAGTTATTCATTGATGAAAAAGAAGTTCCTTACATCAAGGCAGATTATCTTCTTCGTGCCGTGCATGTTCCTGCCGGAAATCACGATATCAGAATGGTTTTCGAACCTGAAGTTATTGAAAAAGGAAAATGGATTTCATTAATCTGCTTCGGATTATTTATTCTTTTGAGCGGCGCCGGAATTTATTTTATTTACCGCAAAAGAGGTAAAAGGCAAGTTGAGACTGTTTAGTATTTTAGAGTTTCAAAAGTCTGAAAAAGCTGTATATTGATGATTACCCAAAAGTATATAACCGATCTTACATATAGAATTAACGGAGCCTGTATTGAGGTTCATAAGATCTTGGGTGCAGGACTGGCAGAAATTGTGTATCACAGAGCTTTGGAAAAGGAATTTAAATTAAGAAATATTGAATACAAATCTGAATTTCAAATTCCTGTGATTTACAAAGATGAAAATTTAAATTGTGATTTTAAATGCGATTTTTTAATAGAAGATTTAATTGTTCTGGAAATAAAATCCGTATCATCTATCTTGGAAATCCATAAAGCTCAGATTATAAATTACATCAATTTATTAAAAGTTCCAAAGGGAATTCTTGTAAATTTTAATGTTAAAAATATTTATCATTTTGGTCAGGAGACATTTATAAATAAGTACTTTGATCAATACGACTAAACAATAATATTTCATTTAACCGCAAAAGAAACAAAAGAAGATAACATTGAAAAGTTTATTCAAAAGTTTGCAAAATGGTATTCTTTGAGATTTGCTCTCTTTTGAACAACTAAAACAACAGGCAACTTTTGCATCTTTTGCGGTTAAAAATAGTTATAAATGAACTCTCAAAAAAAAATACTCATCATCACTTATTACTGGCCACCGGCGGGAGGTCCGGGCGTTCAGAGATGGCTGAAATTTGCTAAATATTTGCCTGAATTTGGATGGAAGCCGGTGATTTATACACCAGAAAATCCGAGTTATCCGCTATTGGATGAAAGCTTAGTGAAAGATGTTCCGAAAGATATTGAGATTGTAAAAACAAGAATCTGGGAACCTTACCAGTTGGCAGAAAAACTCAACAAAAGCAATAAAAAGTTCAAGGCCGGACAGTTTGATGTAGGGAAAAATCAAAGCTGGAAATCCAGACTTTCCATTTGGGTAAGAGGTAATTTTTTCATTCCGGATGCAAGAGTTTTCTGGGTAAAACCTTCCGTTACATTTTTAGAAAATTATTTAAAAGAAAATAAAATTGATGTAGTGGTTACCTCCGGACCGCCGCATTCCCTGCACCTGATTGGTTTAAACCTGAAGAAAAAAAATCCCGGACTGAAATGGATTGCCGATTTCCGCGATCCTTGGACGGAGATTTCTTATTACAAACATTTAAAATTAACAAAGAGTTCCGATAATAAGCATCGTCAATTAGAAAGTGAAGTTTTTAAAAATGCGGATATTACCCTTGCGACAAGCTATACCGACGCTGAAAACTTCAGAAAAAAAGGAGCAAACTCGTTTTGTATCACCAACGGATTTGATGAATCTGATTCAGTCACACAGACTCTCAAAAATACCGACCAGCAAAATTTTACGTTAAGCTATATCGGCGTTCTCGAACAGCTGAGAAATCCTGAAAACCTCTGGAAGGTTCTTGACGATCTTGTACAGGAAAACAGCAGTTTTGCTAAAAGTTTCATCCTGAAATTCGCGGGAAGAATTGATGATAAAATTTTACAGACCATAGAAAACTCTGCTTTAAAAAAACATATTAATAATCTCGGATACCTATCTCACGATAAGGCTGTCAAAGAGATGGAGAATTCAGATCTATTACTGATTACTAACTTTCCAAACGATTCGTCAAAAGGAATTATTCCGGGAAAAATTTTTGAATATCTGGCAACAGGAAAACAAATTATTTCGTTTGGTCCTGATGATGCGGATGTTTCCAGGATTTTAAATGAAACGCAGGCTGGAAAACATTTCAGCTATGACGATTCTCAAATGGTAAAAGAATTTATATTGGAGAAATTTGATCTTTGGAAAAATGGAAATCTTCTGAAAAACACCCAGAGTATTGAACAGTTTTCCAGAAAAAACCTCACCCGAAAGCTGGCTGAAATTTTAGATTAAATTTCATTAAGGTTTAGAACTTTTCGATTCATGAATTGTCGACAATAAAGCCCTTTCCTTATTGGTTTTTTGTAATTTTGTGCTATGGAGACTTTTGACATCATCATCATCGGTGGCGGACCTATCGGACTGAACTGTGCGCTGGAAGCACAGAAAAATAAACTCAGCTATCTCATCATTGAAAAAGGAACGATTGTAAATTCATTATACAATTATCCTCTGTACATGAGATTCTTTTCTACCGCAGAAAAACTGGAAATAGATGGAATTCCCTTTATTTCTACGGCACCAAAACCAGGACGACAGGAAGCACTGGAATATTATCAGGGCATTGCAAGACAGCGAGATCTCAATATTAATCTGTATGAGAAAGTAGAAAAAGTTTCCCGGGAAAATAATTTATTTGAAATTGAAACTACAAAAGGACAATATTCTGCTAAAAATGTTATTATATCAACAGGTTTCTATGATATTCCAAATCTGATGAATATTCCGGGTGAAAACCTTGCTAAAGTAAAACATTATTACACCGAACCTTATCCTTACGCAAAACAGAAAATAGTTGTTGTAGGATCAAGCAACTCAGCAGTGGACGCGGCTTTGGAAACGTACCGAAAAGGTGCGGAAGTAACGATGATTATCCGTCATTCGGAAATTTCAAAAAGCGTGAAATATTGGGTAAAGCCTGATATAGAAAATAGAATTTCGGAAGGCAGCATTACCGCTCATTTTAATTCGCAATTAATTGAAATTAAAGAAAAAAAGGTTATTTTTAAAAATGAATATGGTGAAATTCAAGAAATTGAAAATGATTTTGTGCTGGCAATGACGGGTTATCTTCCCGATTTCGACTTCTTAAGAAATTCCGGAATCGAACTGCAGGGAGAATGCCTGAATCCTTTGTACAACAGCGAAACGATGGAAACTAATATTCCGGGGCTTTATCTGGCTGGTGTCGTGTGTGGTGGGAAAGATACTCATCTCTGGTTTATAGAAAATTCAAGAATACATTCAGAAATAATTTTAAAACATATCCTGTCTAAATAACATCGATTTAACCTAACGATTTATCATAATTAGCAAATCAGGCTAAAATTACTTTACTTTGGTAAACTCCAGATACTTATCTCCGCACTGTGTAAAGTGATCGAATTCATTCATAGAATTCCCGTAATTCTGGATGGTAATCTTGTCGCCATCGTACAGACCGGCAATTTCGCCCATGACAACCGTAGTAATCTCACCTGTTTTTTCATCGGTTTCAGAAGAAACATTTCCGGCAGCGATAATTTTCTTTTTATCTAAAATTTTAAAAGTGGCTTTTCCGTCATTATTTTTAAATTCAATTGAAAACCTTCCTCCATCGCAATTATTAGCTGTAAAAGTTCCGTCTACTGTTTTTTTAGAGATCGGCAGCGTTGTCTTATCATTATTATCTTCATTGGCTGCAGAATCTTTTTGCACGGGATGTGTTTTCTGAACAGGTTTCACATCGTCACCCATTGTTTGAGAATACGCCGCAGAATCTTTTATATTTTTATGATTATTGTGTTGATCTTTTTTACAGGCAACCATCATAATTGCGACCAAAAGACAAAAAATGATAATATTATTCTTAATCATAAAGTTTTTCTTTTCAATAGAAATTGCTTTACCGCAAGCAAAACCAAATTTTAAACTAAAAATACATATTTTTTTGATCTAAAATATATTCTGTAAAATTAATTTCAAAAAAATTGAGGCCATGAAAAACACAGCCTCTTATTATAATTTAATTGTTAAATTTTTAAGGATAATAAACTTTTACAACTTTACCCGATTTGTACACTTCAATTTTATCGACCGGCCCTTCGGGAGAATAATTCCATTCACCATCTTTCTGGCCATTGACGTAATTTCCGTCTTCGATGATATTTTTATTATAGTCTATCGAATATTTTTTCTCAATCCAATATCCGTTTTTCAGATGATTGTTTGTACTGCCTTTCAGTTGGTATTCAAAATTATCTTTTTGCTTGCCCCATTTTTCATCAACTTTCTGAGCATCAAAATAATCTAAAAAGGCACCATCCTTCACTTGATATACAAGACTTTTCGATTTCGGACCTTTCATAAACACATCAATCTTGTCTCCTTTCACTTCAGAATATCTCTGATAATTTTCTTCGGATTTCAAATCTTCAAAAACAATCATACTGTTGTAAAGCTGATCTGAATTTTCATTAACCAATATTATGCATTGATAATTGCCGTCTTCGTAGTTTATTTTAGCATAATAAGATGTAAATGGAGTATTATTAATCTTGAAATTTCTGTAAGGATAAAACTGCAATAGTGAATCATTAGAACCTACAAAAATATCCCACATATAAGGTCTTTCTATTTCTCTTTCAAAGGACTGTTTTAATATATTTTTTAATTTTTTAATTTTTTCACTGTCATCAATTTTTTTACCAACAGCATTTTGGTCTACGGAGTTAATAATATAAGACTCCTGTGGTTTTTCCACGATTCTGCTAACCGAAGAAAATTGATTTTTTGACGGAGTGGTTGGCTCTGATTTACAGGTTTTAATCTGAAATAAAAATAGCAGACAAAGAATAAACTTCATTTTAAATTTCTTTTAAAGTTGGGGAAAATCCCTGAATATGCAAATGGTCATTATGATTTCTATTTTTATCATTGGTACAGTGATTCAGTATCTTTTCATCTCTTTCACCATAATTCTGTGAGAGCATGCTTTTCCAGCCAAATTTATACAAGGCATCATTAAATGTATTTTGTCTTGTCTCATCAAGCCCTTTCCATCCGGTAGCTTCACTGCTGCTGAAGAGATCGGTTTTTCCCCCTTCTTTATCCGTACGAAGGTATCTTAAATCACCATTCATCCCATTTTTATGAGACTTACTTCCTCCAACAGATTCTCCTTTTTCATTACTGAAACCATTAAATACAAAATCATCATAATTGCATTCTAATAACGCGCCAAAGAGTGCCGCCATGGTGACATCATTCATGTAATAACGGGAAGTATTGATAGTTAATGTAAAACCTACAGAATCTTTTCTGTATTGATGTTTTACGGTTCGGATATCAATTAAATAAATATTTTCGGTGTCTTTTCCGAGTTTATCTTTGTAAACCCCGCCATAGTTTTCTTTTGTTTTTACCAATTTATATTTACCTAAATCATGAATATTGCCTGCACTGTCATGGTAAAAATAGGCAGCCGTTTCTCTCTTTTCATTTTTGTATTTATACTGAATTTCTCCTGTACTTTGGATATGATATTCCACATCGGCATCACCTAAAGCGGTCGCCTGGCATTCATCGGTTCTCAGAACTTCTTTTATTTTTGCTAAAATTGTTTCTCTTGCAGCAACATCATTGGTAGAGCCATGCACGAGCCTTGTTACTTCTTTAAAATCACCTTTATCAGCAACTGTATTCAGATCTTTTTCGTTACCGTTACTCAATAAAACGCCATGTTTCCAGTACCATCCTGCAGATCGGGTGGTAAGATCCAGATCGCTCAGCAGCAAATCAGGGTCAGCCACAAGATCTTTGCCAGCATATTCCCCGAACCTTCTGTATCCTTTCTTTCTTGTTATCTGGATAAGACCTCTTCCTCGGTATTTATAGCCGTCTCCACTGGCTTCATCTCCGTTTTCAGCAACATTTCTGTAGACATAATTTCCCAGCTTTTCCGGATTTTTAAAAAACTCACTGGGATTAGAATACAATCTCGGATGACTTTCTCTTGACCAGAAGCTATGCAAAGCTCCTTCTGTTGTATAATAAAGGTTTTCGTCAGCTCGTGAAAAGTAACCCGTTTCTTTCGTGATCTGAGTAAGGAAAAATGCTTTTTTAACGCAGGTATTTATTTTAAATTCTTTTAAAGTTTTGTTTAATGAGGTAAGGAAAGTTTCAATCGTCGGTGAGCCGAAACTGTTTGTTCCTTTATTGAAAAGCTGGGCAACATCCGGGTACATTTTATTAAATTCTTCAACGGTAATCGGCGCTTCACATCTTGGGCATTTTTTAGCAACTTCAAAATAAGCACCTTCTTTTTTGAGGAATTCTCCTTCATGTTTTTTAATATTTCCGGTGCATTCTGCTTTTAGCCAGAGAAATTCAGTTACTTTTTTGAATACGTCAAAAGTCACTTCTTCATCTTTATGGTAGACCTCTTTGGTTAATACTTTTACGATTGCGTCTACTTTGGCAAATTTTTCCTGTCCGGCTAATTCGTCTTTTATTTTGTCTGCCATAATTCCCGCAATTCTCTTCTTCTGTTCTGCAGTAGCTGTATTATTGGTTCCACCGAATTTATAGACGTAAGTTCCGTCTTTTTTACCACTGAGCTTTTCTCTCCATTCTTTTAGTGTCTCATCTGATTGTGGACGTAGTTTTATTTTAACTTTAGCTATTCCTTTTTGGGCCACTGCTTTAAGGGTAGTCATTTCGCTCCCGTTCTCTTTTGCCTCCAAAACAGGAAGACTGGCATTTTCTTCAACTAATAAAGGTTCTTTTTCTTTGATATTTATACTTACTTCTTTGCCATCAAGAAGCATGGTAGTAGCTACCAGATATAGTTCTTCTTCCAGTGGTGCGCTGTTTACCCTTACTAATACGGCACCAAGTTTATTCAAAACAAAAGAAATAGTTTCACCCTTTGCATAAGATGTTTTTGTGAGTGCGTTTTTAATCGTTTCAAGCTTGGCATATTTTTTATCATTCTTAATTGCCGGATCTACTTTGCCTTTAATAATCTGTGCAACAGTATCTTTATTTATATTATTATTGTTCCCTGCAAAAGTATAGGTATAATTACCATCAGTTTCATCGGTTTCCTGTGTGAATTCTTCTTTTGCAAAATAAGCATCGAGAAGGCTTTCTGTTTGGGGTTCCTGCACAACACTTGTTGTTTTTCCTTCAGGAGTTTGTACAGTAGGTCTTTGCTCAGGCTCAATGGTTCCTTTGGTTTCATTCACCGCATCAGGTTGTATGGTGTTATCTCCCACTGCGTTTTCTTCTTTTTTTGAAGCAGGCTGCTGATTTGTTTGTGATACCGGTGTTCCTGAATTTTGCTGAGTATGATTTGAATTTTGTGTTCCCTGAACAGGTTCGCTGTATTCAGGATTATTAACATTCACATTAACGGTGGCGTGCTTTCTATCGCTGTAGTATTCTACGGTAACATAAAATTCAAGTTTTTTAGGATCCGTTTCTCCCTGAGAAGCTTTCTGCATTAAAGCTTTGGTTAATACGAATTCGGCATTTGCGGTGCCCGTCCTGTCAACAATAGCTTCCCTACTGTCTACAAAAAGATTATCTGAATTATGCCCGTTTCCCGAAGCATCATCTTCCCAAAGCGTAAATAAAAGCTTCTTTCCCGTAAGATTTACGCACTGAGCTTTAGCAACCAGCTTTTCGGTATAGCTGAAAACAGTTCCGGGAGAATCATCTGTGTACCGAAGTTCAACTTTGCTAATCTGCGGAATTCCTGCCGGCTGTGGATTAATATCGATAGTTGTTGGGCCACTTCCTTCCGGCTCATGAAGATAAGCTTCCAATCGATATGTATTTTTTGCAGCAACTTCACCGAATGTAAAGCTCCCGTCTCCTTTTTTTGTGATATTGGTCGTTGTAAAACTTCCGTTGGATCTCTTTTTAAAAAGTTCCCAGGTAACTGAAGCAGGATTTCTCTCAGCGGCGTGTGTGGAAGGATACCAGCCTGTGACCATATAGGTGGTTTTCTCGCCAATCGTCGGGGTTGGATTCCCTGAAATCTTTGAAACTCCTTTTTTAGACATAGAAAGTGTTTTTTAAGATTAATTAGTAAGCATCAATTTCACTTTCCAGGACAGTTTCTTTATAGTCCTGCATTTTTACAAGCGGATTAATATGCTGCACCGTTTTGTTATCAGCATTTTTTACACTTTTTTTACTCATCTCTCCTCTCTGACCGTGATCTTTGATGGTAATTTTCCCTCCTACCACACACTGTAGCTCAGATACTTCAGTAACAATTTTCTTACCCATGATTTTTACTTTATCATATGTTTTCTGCCATTTTCCTGCAGGCGCATAAGAACAGGGCAAATTTCCTCCTGAAGAAGGTTTTAATTTACATTTTCCAAAACTGGGACCTGGAGGATTGAACTGAAGATCATCTTCGGTTACGCCAAGAAAATCTGCGTTTCCGTCTGAATCATTCCAAAAATGTTTCTTATGGGAAGTAACTTTATGCTGGGGAAACTGATCTCCCTGATTGCATTGGGCTTTGCCTTTCTGTACGACGAAATGCTTGCCGTCATGTGGAGATGATTGCTGTGACATAATATTTTGGTTTGGGTAATGTCAAAGATAAAAAATTTACATTAGAAAAAATAAAAAAAGCGAAAATTAATTCCGCTTTTTTATAATTAAGTTCTTAATGCTTAGTATATTCCGGTTGTTCGGTGGGTAGCATTGTAGGCATAAAGTATTCATTCAGCCAATAGAAAGTCTGTCCATTTTGCTGAATTTTTACCGCAGGATCATTCCTGTGAGAAAGCATTCTATCAGCTAAATCTTTATAATGACGGAAATACGTTCTGGCTGTTTCATTCGTTATAATTTTAGATTTCTTCCAGCCTTTCAGCATATATTTCGACATGATTTCTTCTTCTGAATTATCAAAACCTGTGCTTACTCCTACCGCATACGACATGGGCTGTTTGTAAAGGTCACCTTTATCCAAGAATTTTAAAGTCGGATTGTATTTTTTTAAGAGTTTCACAAATTCCCTGACTGCTCTTGCCTGGTTGAAATCGGCTCTTTCAGCTCCTGTTTTCTGGTAAACTTCTGTGTAAAATAATTTTAAATTGTCATATTCTTTTTCAGAAATCAGAATTCCTTTTTCAATTCCCGGTTTATAGTCTTTCAGTTCTTTCGGAATATACCCTTTCACCAAAAACGGATTTCCGTAATTAATCAGCTGTGCAGCAATTCCGGCAGGAACAGGGTTGGTAAGCCCCGGAAAAAGATATTTATACTTCAGGTCAACATCTGTTCTGCCCGCTCCCACTGATGAGTGGAAGTAGTCATTCAAAGATTTATCCAGGTTCGTATTATCCAGTGTGACCTGTGCAATAAGGCTGTCCACTGATTTTTTAAGATAACCCGGCGCTGCGATGTCTCCTTTTTTAGGGAAAATAACAAACCCCTGAGACATACTCTGCTTAGGATAATCGAGTGAGAAGAAACCTTCGTCACCTTCTACCAGATTAAAATTATTTTTCGTTAAAACATCATTCTGATTGATGATTTTCTGTTTCTTGAGTTCAGCTATATTTTTAGCGGTATTGGTAACAACATTTTCAGCCATCAATACAAAATCATTGTAAGTATCAGATGATCTGGCACTTGTCTGGAACATAATAACTCTTGCCTGAGCTTGTGTGAGTGAATTGATTACGCCATACATATTTCCGCTCTGTGCAGCCGAAGTTCCTACGGTAACAACGATATTGGTTTCATCCGGGAAGTTGGACAGAAGATTTCCTGCAGCCATCAAGCCTTCACTTACCGGCTGATACCCGCTGTTGCTGGCGCAATTCATTTCATTGGTTTTCTGATCGATAAACGTGGTAATTTTACTGTAGTCTGTATTCAGAGGAGAAACTGCTACATTATCACCGCATGGATTATTTTTATATAAAACCACACCATATTTCACCTGATTAAAATAAGAAGGCTTTTCAAATCTTAATTGCAAATCCTGTAAAAGCGATTTTACAATCGGAGCGTATGGCGCATTGGGAGCACTGATATCCAATGTAAACACAATGTTTATTTTCTTGTTTTTTTCTGTGATCTCTCTGTATCGATCAAAATAAATCGGCTCTCCCAGCACATTGAAAACGTAATTTTTGCTGTAATCTAAAACATTGGTGAAATATTTAGTCTTGGAATCCGGAGTCGGTGTTTCATTCAGAGGCAAAGTTACCGGGAAAATATTTTCAAGTGGTCTTCTTTTATTCACATCTGTCAGGAGGATTGCTGTTTTGCTTTCAGAATCATTTCCTCCCGGGTTACCTTCGTGAATTCCCAGCATAGTTTCTGTAATTCCTGTGGTATTTTTCATTTTAACGGCAGAACGTTCGCCCCACGTAGAAATCACGTTTGAGCTTACCCAACCATAGAGGCTAGTGCCTATACTGTCTATATCGATGGAAGGTTTTTTCCCAACAAGAAATCTTTTGTTATTTTCCGCCTGCTTATAGACATAAACCATCTGTCCGTTTGGGATTTTCACATTAGCCTGCTCAATAAGACTCGGCGAATTGAACACCATGATGGAGTCGTTTTTATAATATCTTTCAGAATTTCTGATGACTTCGCTGTTACTTGGTACAACGGCAACTCTCACTGGAAAACCTGTCTTTTCATTTTTCAGAGCGTTGCTCCAAAGAAGAAGATCAGATTCGGGAATCCAACCATAGATTTTCACTTGTTTAGACGAAACTTTTTTCATTAAAGCATCAGGAATATATTCCGCTACTTTTACCATGCCGTCTCTGTGCTTTAAAACCATTAGTGGTTCGAGAAATTTAACTTCTTTATATGATTTTTCATCACTTTTATCCAAATAAGGCGTATTTCTGGAGCGATCAGAAATTGCAATCCATGGAACTGCTTTTTTAGGAAAGCCATTAACTACAGGTGAATTATCAACCTGTCCGTAATGTGCAGGTTCGGGCGTTTTTTTAGACGGTAATTTTACCTGACACGCGGTCAGTAATACCGAAATTCCGATATAATATGCTGCTAGAGGAAGTTTATTTTTCATCCTTTTAATATTTTATGATGGTGTGAATCCCGAAATGGGACGAATATTATTTGCTTTGGTTGATGTCTACTTTGGTAACGCAGTTTTGCGCATCATCAAAATTTACTTTAACGGTCTGAATAACATTATTCTTATCAAACTGAAGCCCTGCGCAATACATATAAAAATTGTTGACTTTACTGTCATTCACTTTTACGACCGTATTTTCATTATTGCAGAGATAGGTTCTCAACAGATAATTATAATGCATATTGAAGCTATTACCGTAGGCAATCTGCTGAAGATGATATTTAAAATCATTATCAATTTTAGCATAGGTATCTTCTACGCTTACTTCCTCTTCCAAAGCGTCGTAAGCCGGAAGAATTTTAATCTGATGGAGAATTGGCTGTTCACTCTCATCTGTGTAGAGTGTCACGATATAATCTCCTGGTTTTTTGTAAGAATAGATCGCCATTTTATCTTTGGAATCAATATTTCCCGTTTCACCGAATTTCCAGGTAAACTGTTTTCCTTCGGAAATAGCGCGGAACTGCACATTCTCAAACTGCATCGCCTGTGAAGGAGCATCAATCATCGTGACTGTTTTTACGCTGTCTTGAGGCTTTGGAAGCGCTCTCGAGGAAACCATAACCGGGAAAGATTTCGAATACTTGTTGTCGATGATGAGTGTTATCTGATAATATCCCGGTTTATTGTAAAAATGAATACCACTGCTTTTATCGCTGGTGGTTCCGTCCCCGAAATTCCATCTTTTTGTTTTGGCAAACTGAGTTTTGTCTTCAAAGGAAAGCGTGTCTCCCACTTTTAATGTTGACGGATAAACGACCCCGACTATATCATCGGAAGAGTGTATCACTTTCTTCTGCAGCCACAGTGCGACGAGTGCCGCTATCAGCAATGTTGCTATAACACCGATAATAATGTTTTTTTTGTTTTTCTGAAAGTAATTCATAGTTAATTATTGTGTGATGTGTGTGTTGTGGTGTTTTATAATTGATTCCCTGATGTGGAATTATAAGCTTACGGAGTCCTTGATTTCAAAGCCGTCTCCCGCTGAAAGAGCTGGCTTTTCTTTTCTTTAAATCCGATGGAACATTCTTGAAACTGTTTTTCAAAGCTCTTAATATTCTCCGTTTTGCTGGAAATTATTTTTTTGTCGTTGAAATACATTTTATAAAATTTTGCAATCTGAGGATAAGCTTCTTTTCTGATATCACTGATATTTTCTCCGTTCTGAAAATAGTTGATTACATCATTAATTCCATACATAATATTGTTTTCCGCAAAAGCCTGTGGGGTTTCATCCGTGAGTTTATTAATCATGGAAAAAGTACTGTCGAGTGTTTTAAATGAAAGTTTCTG
Source organism: Chryseobacterium taeanense (assembly GCF_900099685.1). GTDB lineage: Bacteria > Bacteroidota > Bacteroidia > Flavobacteriales > Weeksellaceae > Chryseobacterium > Chryseobacterium taeanense. The sequence goes on from NZ_FNDW01000012.1 coordinate 139,640, forward strand.
CTTTTGATCGAATTTGGCTTTTTCCTCAAGACTTTGTACAGAAACAATGTCTTCATCTGAAAAAGGGGATTCAAAACCTTTTAAAAATATGATTCCCAGAAAAATAATTGCCGCTAAAAGCATTACGATCAAATATAAAAACTGATAATGCCTTTCTTTTTTTGATAATGTAATTTGTCCCTGCATACGATTTGTTTTTATCTTCTTCGTCTTAATCCTGAAAACTTTCTGGTAGGATCTACTTTAAGTTCATTGTTTATAACCCCTATTTTACCCTTACATTCACTCAAATCTCTGATTGCCACCTGCTCTTTATAAGAAACATCAATGATTTGTTTTTTAAGGGCAAGCATAGGCTCTATTTGTTTCATGAGAATAGAATAATGCTTAAAATTATCGGCAGTATCTTTACCCATAACGTCTCTGGCGTTTCGGATATCATCCATAATAGAATTTTTCAGGAATATGTCATTTTCGACTCTGTTGATGTCGAGCTGATCCATACGGTAAAGAATACTGTCTACGTGAATTCTGAGAAGATCACTTCTTGTGAGCAGATCGCGGTAATTGTCTGCCTCCTTTCTGATCCCTTGTCGTTGAATATCGTAGCTTTTAAAAAAGAAAAATACACAGATGAAAGAAACACCTGATAAAACGATAAATGATAGAACAAATTTCCAAATGCCTATCCTTACGTCAGCTTTGTTTAGTTTTTTCTCCCGGTTCGAAGACATAGTTTGTGATTTGTTTGGTCTGTGAAATTATAAAAAAATAATTTATTCACAAAATTTAAATAATCCTGTTACATAATATTATTTTTTCCAATTAAATTAAGATTAATTTTCACTTTAATCTTATTTTCATAATTTAGTGATCTGATTTTTTAATCATCACACACCAAATCGATATTAAAGTGAGCAAATTATTGACCAATACTGTGCGGTTCTCTATTGCAGACAGTGATTTTTATTTTAAAAAAATATTAATCAAAATGCTTATGGAAAATCCGTTCTATATGCTTCTTAATGACTGTAACAACGGTCATGAGCTTATCAGCAGGAATTACAGAAGGCAGGAAGACGTTTTTATTGTAGAGTTATTCATGCCTGTACTCAGCGGACTTGAAGCTATAAAATATATCCGGAAAAGCAATACCGAAACACCTATCATCACCTATTCCGGAACTTATCAGGAAGATATGGCCGAAATACTTTCTAGAATTCCCAACATTTATTACTGTCAGAAAAAAAGTAATGTAATTAAAGACATTATTAAAGGAAAAATCACATCAGATACTTTCGATTACGAAGCTTATACCAAAAATTGGGAACAGCAGCCATTGGCGGTTATGGAATATATGGATCGGCAGAAGAAAAGCCAGGAAGAACTTTCGCCAACTGAAATCCAGCTCATGAAATTCTGCTATGAAGGCTTCAGCAATAAAGAAATTGGTGAAAAGCTGAACCTCAGTACAAGAACCATTGATACCTACATTAATCGCCTTACGGAAAAGCTCGGTTTGAAAACAAAACTTCACCTGATACGCTTTTGCGTGGAGAACGGATACTACAATTCGAGTATGTAAGAGTAATTTAATAATTTCATAAAACAGACTAAACATTAAATTTTCAATCTCTTAACGAAAAATATTTTACCACTAATTTGCTAATATTCAATTTTTTTAACTAAATTTGCACACCTAAAATTTAAAATTAAAAAAGGAAATGACAAAGGCTGAATTGGTAAACACCATCTCAAATAAGTTGGGAACCGAAAAGAATGAAACACAGAAAGTTGTAGAAGCTTTTATGCAGGAAATCAGAACTTCCATGTATAATGGAGATAATGTTTATCTGAGAGGTTTTGGATCTTTTATCATTAAAACAAGGGCAGCTAAGACGGGAAGAAATATCTCTAAAAACACTGCAATTGTAATCCCTGCTCATAACATTCCTGCTTTCAAACCATCAAAATCTTTTGTGGAGAAAGTAAAAACAAAAGTTAAAACAAAAGAAAATTAACTGAATATTAACTAGTTACTAAAAAATTATAATTATGCCAAGCGGAAAGAAAAGAAAAAGACACAAGGTTGCAACTCACAAAAGAAAGAAAAGAAGAAGAGCAAACAGACATAAGAAAAAATAATCTCATTCCTGAGATTTATAATATATAATATAGTTGGTGATTTTAATTTTTTAAACATTCACCGACTATATTTTGTTTTGTAACTATTAAGATGTCAATGAAAGGATTTTATATTTTATCAAAAAAAATGTTATTCATTCAATACTAATTCTTAATTTAAGGATAAATTTATATGATGAAATATATAGCTTTTTTCTACCTTCTTAACAATTTTTATCTTACAACAAAATGAAGAAAGAACTAATAGTTTCGCATGAGGATGATCTTACGAAGATTGCACTCCTGGAAGACGGAAGACTATGTGAACTTCATGAGCAAGAGGACAAAAGTGACTTTATAGTTGGTGATCTTTTTATCGGAAAAGTAAAAAAACTGGCACCCAATCTGAATGCTGCCTTCGTAAATATAGGCTATGAAAAAGATGCCTTTCTGCATTATCAGGATCTTGGACCTCAATATCTTACCTACAGGAAATTTCTGAAGGATACTATTTCCAAAGCGCAAAGCTCTTCAAGCTTAAAAAATTTTGAGATACAGCGCGAAATAGATAAAAACGGAACCGTAGACAAAGTCATTGCTAAAGATGACGTTATTTTACTACAGATTACCAAAGAGCCTATTTCGACAAAAGGGCCGAGAATATCTACCCAGATTTCGCTTACAGGTCGCTTTTTAGTACTTATCCCTTTCGACAATAAAGTATCTATTTCAAAAAAAGTTAAAAGTTCTGAAGAAAAAGAAAGACTGAGAACACTTATTGAAAGTATTAAACCTGAAGGTTTTGGAGTGATTATCAGAACAGTAGCAGAAGGAAAAAAAGTTGCGGATCTCCACAACGACATGAATCAGCTCATTCAGAAATGGGAAACCACTTTTAAAAATATTCAGAAAAACAAAGTTCCGTCCAGAGTATTAAGTGAAGATGATAAAGCTTCAGCTATTTTGAGAGACAATTTCAACCAGGATTTTGTAAGTATCACCTGTGATGACGAACAAATGGTTGATGAAATGAAAAACTATCTGGAAGTAATTGCTCCGGAAAGAAAAAATATTGTTCATTTTTATAATTCTCACATTCCACTTCTGGAATACTATAATGTTGAAAAACAGCTCAAACAAAGCTTTGGAAAACACGTCAATATTCCCAGCTCAAAAGGCGCTTATCTTGTCATAGAACATACAGAAGCACTACACGTAGTCGATGTAAACTCCGGAAACAACATTACAACAGGAGCTTCCGTAAATAAAGAACATGCCCTGAATGTAAACAAAATGGCAGCAACAGAGATCGCAAGGCAACTGCGTCTCCGTGATATGGGTGGAATCATTGTAATTGATTTTATCGACATGACCAACCCGGAACACAGAAGAGATCTATATGAGCACCTGAAGGAAGAAATGAAGCGTGATAAAGCCCGCCACAAGATACTTCCACCAAGCAAATTCGGACTCATACAAATTACCAGACAAAGAAACCGTCCGGAAAAACAGATCGATACTAAAGAAGAAAACCCGAATAAAGACGGAGAAATCGTTGCTCCGATCGTTATCGTAGAAAGAATGGGTGAAACCCTGAGAACAATCATGCAGAAGGAAAAAGGAAAACTTTACCTTCATGTACATCCATTCGTTGAAGCGTATCTCACAAAAGGATTAAACAGCATTCAGATGAAATGGTTCGTAAAGTACAAAAAATGGGTAACCATTGTCCCACGAGACTCTTTCAAATATTTAGAATACAGAATTTACAATTCAAAAAAAGAAGAATTGATCGGATATTCTAATTAAGGAAAACTTACAACCTCTGGATCTACCGGAGGTTTTTTTATTTCTATAAAAGAACAAGTCTAAGTATCTACCTTCATAAACTTTTAATTAAAGGGCGCAAATTATAAGCTCATATTACACATATTTTCACACTGGCTTTATATATTAAAGTTTAATTATTCAGGAGCTTCCTCTCGCTATCCGCTCATACTCCTCGCGCCAGGGCTTTTCCAGGGCGAAGGCCTTTCTTTCATTCCCCGCTGTGGGGTAACCGCTACTATCGAGGCTAGGGTGATAGGCTGAAGTATAAATAGGCGGGTTGTAGGCAACAGTACGGCTTTTAGTATGTAGTAAAAATATTACTTTCCCTTAGGGTATATAACAAACAAAAAAACCTCACACATTACTGTATGAGGTTTTTAAAAAAACTGGCGGCGACCTACTCTCCCGCGTTAGCAGTACCATCGGCGCTGGTGGGCTTAACTTCTGTGTTCGGAATGGG
>NZ_FNDW01000009.1 GCF_900099685.1 Chryseobacterium taeanense
GGTTTCGCCTGTCTGAACGGGATAAATAATAGCTTTCCCCTAAAATAGTTTAAACAAATTTAAAAAATAATTTGCATATTAACACAGTACCTTTTGCTTCAAGGTAAAAGAACAAATCTTAAATTAAATTATTCTTAAAATGCATTTTAAACTTCGATTTAAAATTATAATGATTTCGTTATTGAGCACAACATTTATTACCGCTCAAAAACCATTATACAAAGACCCGAAGCAGCCTGTTGAAGCCAGAGTTCAGGATCTATTAAAAAGAATGACACCTGAAGAAAAATTCTGGCAATGCTTCATGATTCCCGGAGATTTGGATAACGTTCCGAAAGGTCAATATTCTCACGGGATTTTTGGATTACAGGTGAGTGCAGGGAATCAGGGAGGTGGAGCAGCAGGGCAAATGCTGACCTATAACGCCAATGAAGATGCAGAAAGATTGGCTAAAAAAATCAATGCCATCCAGAAATATTTTGTTGAAGAATCACGATTGGGAATTCCTATTATTCCTTTTGATGAAGCTTTGCACGGATTAATGAGGGAAGGCGCAATAGCTTTTCCGCAGGCGATCGGTTTGTCGGCCACATTTAATCCTGAACTGATGAAAGAAGTTTCAACAGCAATTGCTAAAGAATCGAAATTGAGAGGAATCCGACAGATTTTAACACCTGTGGTGAATCTTGCAAGCGATGTGCGATGGGGAAGAACCGAGGAAACCTATGGTGAAGATCCGTTCCTGACTTCTGTGATGGGTGTGAATTTTGTCAGTTCCTTTGAAAGCCAGGGAATCATCACTACACCAAAACATTTTTTAGCGAATGTGGGAGAAGGAGGCCGCGATTCGTACCCGATTCATTGGAGTAAAAGATATTTGGAAGAAACGCATTTAATTCCATTTGAAAAAGCTTTTAAAGAAGGTAAAAGTCGTTCTGTGATGACTTCTTATAATTTATTGGATGGAAGACCTTCAACAGCAAATCATTGGTTACTAACCGAAAAATTAAAGAAAGAATGGAATTTCACAGGCTTCGTCATCAGCGATGCTAGTGCAGTTGGAGGTGCCAATGTGCTGCATTTTACGGCAAAAGATTATGATGATGCTTCTGCGCAGGCCATGAATGCAGGTCTTGATGTAATTTTTCAAACAGAATATCAACATTATAAATTGTTTATTCCACCGTTTCTGGATGGTAGAATTTCACAGGAAAGAATTGATGATGCAGTTTCGAGAGTTTTAAGAGCAAAATTTGAATTGGGTTTGTTTGAAAATCCTTATGTTTCCGATAAAGAGATTGAAGAATTAAAGAAAATCAATCATAAACCTTTAGCAGAAAGAGCTGCCGTTGAATCGTTTGTGTTGCTTCAAAATAATAATCAGACGCTTCCGGTTTCTGAAAATTATAAAAGAATTTTGGTGGTTGGAACCGATGCTGTTGATGCAAGATTAGGCGGTTATTCCGGTCCGGGAAATAAGAAAGTGAGTATTTTGGATGGAATTAAAAGCTTTGTTAAAAACAAAAATATTGAAGTCAATTATTCAAAAGGAATCGACTGGAATCTGAAAAAATTTTCAACTGTTCCTAGTGAGTTTTTATCTTTTGAAAACCAAAAAGGATTAAAAGGAACATATTTTTCTAATCCTGATTTAAAAGGAAATCCGGCTTTTGAAAGACAGGATGAACAATTAAATTTCAAATGGACTTTGTATTCTCCAAATCCTGAGAAATTACAACCCGACAATTACGGCGTTCGTTGGACAGGAAAATTGGAAGCTCCGAATTCAGGAAAATATCAATTGGGACTTCGTGGAAATGATGGTTTCAGATTGTTTTTAAATGGAAAGCTATTGATTGATAATTGGGAAAAGTTAGGCTATTCAACAAAAACAGTTGCATTTGATTTTGTGAAAGGTCAAAAATATGATATTGTTGTTGAATTCCATGAAAATAGGGGAGAAGCCAACATCGAACTGATCTGGAATTATGGTTTGCAAGACTATCAAAAAGATTTTGATGATGCTTTAAAGCTTGCTCAAAATGCAGATTATATCATTGTAACCGCAGGAATTCACGAAGGAGAATTTCAGGATCGTTCTTCGCTAAGCCTTCCCGGAAATCAGGAACCATTTATTCATGAAGTTTCAAAATTAAATAAACCGGTAAGTGTAATATTGGTAGGCGGTTCTGCTGTAAAAACAACCGATTGGAAAGATAAAGTAGGAGCTATTCTGGATGTATGGTACCCGGGCGAAGAGGGTGGGAATGCCGTGGCAAAAGTTCTTTTCGGAGAAGAAAACCCTTCGGGGAAATTGCCGATTACCTTTCCCATTGAGGAAGGACAATTGCCTTTAACGTACAATCATCATCCGACCGGAAGAGGAAACGATTATTATGATTTGAGCGGTGAACCTTTATATCCGTTTGGCTTCGGATTGAGCTATACGACTTTTGATATTTCTGATCTAAAACTGAATACATTAAAATTTAAGGCAAACGATACGATTATTGCTAAAGTAACTGTAAAAAATACAGGTTCAAAAGCTGGAAGTGAGGTAGTGCAGCTTTATGTGAAAGATTTGCTCGCCTCGGTTTCAAGACCTATTATTGAACTAAAAGGATTTTATAAAGTATATTTAAAACCGGGAGAATCAAAACAAATTTCAATTGAAGTTCCTGTGAAAGATCTGCAGTTTTTAGACGAGAAAATGAACTATATCGTAGAGAAAGGAACGTACAGAATTTTTGTAGGGAATTCTTCAAAGAATCTGACTTTGAAACAGAATGTTGAAATTGAATAAACTTTTTTTGAAAAATATGGTATGATATGTGTAATATCTGCTTCGAAACGGAATGGATTTATTGAAAGTAATTAATAAAATCATTCAAAAAAGTAAATCTCATGAAAAAGTTTTTTATACCAGCACTTTTATTTTTAGGTTTGTCGTCGAATGTATTTGCACAGAAACATCCTCCTCGACCACCTGTTTCTCCGCATCCTTCAAAAACAGAACTATATAACAATAAAGCGCGGGAACTGGAAAAAAGATATAATAAGGAAAAGCGAATGATCCTTAACCATCCGCTGGCAACCAAAAAAATGAAAAATGCCCAGCTGAAAGCGCTTAATGAAAGATACAGAAATGAAAAAAGACTGCTTAGAGCGGTAAAGTAAAACTTAATGACTGAGGAAGTATATTTCTTTAGTCATCAATTTAGAAACAATAAAATAAAGAGAGTGTTCCGGCGCTCTCTTTTTCTTTTTGTAATGGATGATACCATGTCAGTTGTAGCGTAAGAAACACTCAACATCCAATATTTTTCCTTAAATTCGCATAAAAATTTTAAGCTAATGAATTACGATATTATTGTCATCGGAAGTGGTCCTGGTGGATATGTTACTGCAATCAGAGCAGCACAGTTGGGTTTTAAAACTGCAATTATCGAAAAAGAAAGTTTGGGAGGAATTTGCCTTAACTGGGGATGTATTCCGACGAAAGCTTTATTAAAATCGGCTCAGGTTTTCCATTATATCAATCATGCTGAAGATTATGGTTTAAATAAAGTAGAAGGAAGCTTTGAATTTCCGAATGTAATTCAGAGAAGCCGTGGCGTAGCCAACAAAATGAGCAAAGGGATTGAATTCTTAATGAAAAAGAATAAAATCGACGTTATTTTAGGGACTGCAAAAGTACAAAAAGGTAAAAAAGTTTCTGTTACCGATAAAGAAGGTAAAGTAACTGAATATACGGGAAATCATATCATTATCGCTACCGGAGCGCGTTCCAGAGAATTACCAAACCTGCCTCAGGATGGTAAAAAAGTAATCGGATACAGACAGGCATTATCTCTTCCTGAGCAGCCTAAATCGATGATCGTTGTAGGTTCCGGAGCGATCGGGGTAGAATTTGCCGATTTCTATAACACCATGGGAACAAAAGTAACGGTTGTGGAATTCATGCCAAACATCGTTCCTGTAGAAGATGAAGAAATCTCTAAACACTTGGAAAAATCTCTGAAAAAATCAGGAATTGAAATTATGACTAATGCTTCTGTAGAAAGTGTTGATACAAGTGGAGAAGGTGTAAAAGCTACGGTTAAAACTGCAAAAGGAAACATTACGCTGGAAGCTGATATCTTGTTGTCTGCGGTTGGTATTGCTGCCAACATCGAAAATATCGGCCTTGAAGAGGTGGGAATCCAGACAGATAAAGGAAGAGTTTTGGTTAATGAATGGTACGAAACTTCAGTTCCGGGTTATTACGCAATCGGGGATATTATTCCTACTCAGGCTTTGGCACACGTTGCTTCTGCTGAAGGAATTACTTGTGTTGAAAAAATCAAAGGAATGCATGTTGAAAAAATCGACTATGGCAATATTCCGGGATGTACATACTGTCACCCTGAAGTTGCTTCTGTGGGTCTTACCGAAAAGCAGGCTAAAGAAAAAGGATACGAAATTAAAGTGGGTAAATTCCCTCTTTCTGCAAGCGGAAAAGCTACGGCAAACGGAAATACAGATGGTTTCATCAAAGTTATTTTCGATGCTAAATACGGTGAGTGGTTAGGTTGCCACATGATCGGAGAAGGTGTTACAGATATGGTTGCTGAAGCTGTTGTTGCCAGAAAACTGGAAACTACAGGTCACGAGATCATTAAATCTATTCACCCTCACCCGACAGTTTCTGAAGCAATCATGGAAGCTGCTGCTGCTGCTTACGGAGAAGTGATTCATATTTAATTCAAGCACATATAATATAAAAGCCCGGAATTTCCGGGCTTTTTCTATGATACAGACTGGCAATGACTTATTTTTTACTATGAGAATTATAAATAGCAGATCTTTTTTTAATTAACAAAAATTTAGAATAAGCAGACCTTGTATCTTGTTGTATTTTCTTAAATTTATTCAATGAATTCTGAAAAAATCGGACTCGTTTTGTCAGGTGGCGGAACAAAAGGCATCGCACACGCAGGCGTTTTAAAATTTCTGAAAGAAAAAGATATTGAAATTGATATTCTTTCATGCTGCAGCGCAGGCTCTATTGTCGGCTCAATGTACGCCGTTGGAAAAACTCCGGAAGAAATTCTGGAATTCTTCAAATCGGTATATTTTTTCAACTGGAAGCATTTTGCATTTAATCAACCCGGACTGGTTTCATCGGTGATTTTCAGAAATTACCTTGCACCTGTTTTTGGAGATATGAAGCTTAAAGATCTCGATAAAGAGGTCAGAATTGTCGCTACAGAACTGGTAAACGGAATCGAAAAAATATTTGACCAGGATTTTAAAGTGGTTGATGCGATTATTGCCTCATGCTCAATTCCCGGAATAACGACACCATACATTATTAATGATGAAATGTATTGTGACGGGGGAGTACTTAATAATTTCCCTGCCGACATTATCAGAGATAAATGTGATAAGCTGATAGGCGTTTTTGTTTCTCCGCCTCATGATATTAAAATTGATGATCTCAAATCAATTAAAGCCATTGTTTCTCGTTCTTACGATTTGCTTTCGTACAGAATTGAAAAAATAAAATTTGACCATTGCGATTGGTTTATCTCTTCACAGGAACTTTCAACGTACGGAACTTTTGAAAGAAGAAAAGACCGGTTAGAAAAAATCTTTCAAATCGGATATGAGGCTGCAAAAGAAAGTTTCAATGAAAGCAGCTTTTATCTTACAAAACAATCGCCGGCATAAAAAAACTCTCACTGAATTGGAGAGTTCAAATATATTTTTAAGACTATTCTGATTTTTAATATGTAAATTCCTAATGGTCAGTTTCAGCAACTGGATTCGTTTGAGTGTAGCTGGCAAAAGCTTCTTCCAGACTTCCGAATTTACCTTTAAATTCTTCGATAGGACCGTCCTGAAGAATATTTCCTTTATGAATAAGAATTACCCTTGAGCAAAGAGCTTCGACTTCCTGCATGATGTGAGTGGAGAGTAATACTGTTTTTTGCTGACCTATTTCTTTTATGACATTCCTTATTTCTATGATTTGATTGGGATCCAGACCATTGGTAGGTTCATCAAGGATCAGTAGATCTGGCTGGTGGAGGATAGCCTGTGCAAGGCCTACTCTCTGTTTGTACCCTTTGGAAAGCTGCCTGATTTTCTTTGCTTTTTCCGGGGTGATGCCTACCAGTTCGATTACTTCGTCTACTCTTGATGAAGAAATCTTGTGAATATCAGCTACAAACTGAAGATATTCTTTCACGAACATTTCGAGATAAAGCGGGTTGTTTTCGAGCAGAAAACCTATGTTTTTTTTGCTTTCTATTTCGTATTCGGTAATATTTTTTCCATTGAAAATTATTTCTCCTTCATCAATTTTTAAAGCTCCTACAATAGATTTCATCAGGGTAGATTTTCCGGCTCCGTTCGGCCCAAGAAGCCCGATGATTTCGTTTCTGTCGATGGAAATATTAATGTTGTTCAGTGCAGTTTGCTCACCGAATTTTTTTGTTAAATTGTTTATCTGAAGAGACATAATTGATAATGATCTTTTTGCAAAAATAAAAATAAAAAAGCTCATTCTGATGAACGAGCCTGATTAATCTTATTATAATTGATTATTTCTTTGTTTTTTTGTCCTTAGACCCTGAAGCTCCTGCTGAACCTGCATTTGTCGAAGAAGGCTTTTCATACATTGCCGATTTCCCGTTTTGCCTGCCAAAGATTTTGTCGATTTGTTTTTTATTCAGAAACTGTGATTTACCGACGTATTTCCTGTTCTTATTTATATATTGTATAAACTGAACGGTTGGTTGCCCATAGTTTTTTTCAAAATGCAGCTCAATAATGTCATTAGGAAGTTCCAGGATGATATTGCTTGAAGGGCTGTCAATAAATCCATTTATAATAAGTTCATATAATCCGGATACGTCTTTATTGAGATTCTGAAAAGAGAAAGATCTGAATGTGTTCAGGTTAGCAGTGTTCAGATCCTGATAGTTGATCGTAAATTTATCATCTTTTTTATATAAACCTACGGAATTATCTTTACCAATTTCCACCACACTCTCATTTTTCAGAACCTTAATTTGTGAGAAGGCTGAAATACCGAACAAACATGTAAATAGTAGAATTATTTTTCTCATAAGGCAACTTTTCTGTTTTATAATTTGGTACAATTGTCAAAAGAATAAAAAACTAAAACATTTTTATATTTCCTCTCAGCAAATGTAAAGAAAAAAATTAATATCTGTCATTAAGTTTTGGTATTGTATTTTTTTCATTATTTATTGAATTATTTTAATTAATTGTATATCAGTTTTTTAATTGTTAATCTGTAATGATCGCAAATAGAGATTCGTTCGATAATTTATATAATTCATAACTAATGCTTTGATATTCAATAATTAACAAATATTAATATTTATTTGTTGAATTACTATTAAATAAATGTTAATCCTTATCTACTGCAAAAAAAATTAAATGACAATAAGATAAAGAGTGATTTTTGATTGAAATTTGACTTAAAAAATGAAATTTAATAGATTAATTTTCGCTTTAAAAATGAAATTGATTTATTTTTTTCAAAAATAATATGCTTAGCATATTAAATGTTGTAAATTATTGATATGCAGGTTTATGACATACCATGTTTTTTCTTTTTCTCTTATGTTTCAAGTGCATGTCAGGCTTCTGAAATGTGATATAAAGGGCTTGTGGTATAATAATTGGATAATGATGAGCACGAGCTGAAACTCAAAAATTGAGGCTATTTTGTTTTGTGCTTACATAAACTGAACTGCCTTTTTTCTTAACGAAACATTAAAAAATAATATATGAAATCAAGACTATCAATCTTATCATTAGCAATCGCATTACCCACATGCGTTTTTGCACAGGATTCGCTTCAGGTAATGAACAATACGCAATATCCTAATACTTATTCTTCGGGATCTGTAAACGTACAGCCATTTACTAATTCTTCAAAGAGATTCAATGACTGGTCGATCTCCTTTGGTGGGGGTGTGCCTTTAATGCAGTCTGCAGATCTGGTATCTATTAAAACAAGTAGCGGAAAAGGTAAAGATTTGTTTGGATATTCAGCGTATTTCAGCGTTGATAAAGCAATTACTCATGCATTTGGTTTGAAATTACAATATGACCGTGGAGAAACAAGACAAGGGTACTTCAATACGAAAGATGCAGCACCGGCCAATGCGAGAGCAAACGGGCAAATAGGGGCAAGAACTCAGTATGATGCTATATCAATTTTAGGGGATATTAATTTCTCAAATCTTTTAAGAAGAGTTGATAACAAATCTCCGTACAGATGGGCTTTACATGGTTATGCAGGTATAGGAACTCTAGCTTACAGAGCGTATCAGAAGGATGAATTCGGACAAAGATTAATGAAAGAGGTTAAACCATTCAAATTCGGTTCATTATTTGGTCAGGCTGGTGCAGGTTTGAAATATAAAATCAACAACCGTCTTGACCTAGAAGGAAGAGTAATGTATGTTGTAACAACCGATGATACATTTGATGGAGCTGGTATGGATAGAAATAACAAGGCTTCAGATAACTTCATAAATACCACTTTGGGTCTTACGGTTAACCTAGGGAAACACGAATCTCACTTAATGTGGCACGATCCTTTGCAGGAAATGTACTACAGAATGGATGTGCTGGAATCTAAAACTACAGATATTGTTGTTTGTAAAAATGGAGATGCCGATAACGACGGAGTATGTGACGATTGGGACAGACAGCTTGATACTCCTGCCGGAGCAAGAGTTGACGGATCTGGTGTTGCATTGGATGTAGATTTGGATGGTGTTATCGATCTTTATGACAAATGTGTAACAGTTCCTGGAAGTGTTGAAAACAACGGATGTCCTGACCAGACTCAGGGACAGGGAGTCGTTTCTGAAACTGAAACAAAGCTGGAAGGAATTGAATTTGATCTTAATTCAGACAGAATTTTGCCATCAAACACACCAATCCTGAATAATGCAGTGAGCTATATTAACTCTTCTGATGGTTCTTACACTGTTGTAGGAGCTACTGATACAAGAGGAACAGAAGCTTACAACAAAAGATTATCTGAAAAAAGAGCAAGCAACGTAAAAAATTATCTTATTCAGAACGGTGTGCAGTCTTCAAAGCTTGATGCTCAGGGAAATGGAAAAACTGACCTTAAATATCCGGAATGTGATCCTGCATCTAAATGTCCTGAATGGAAAAACAGAGCCAATAGAAGAGTATATTTTAAAGCAAAATAAATAAAATAACTTCTAATTTTTCTGAGACTGTCATCTATATGACAGTCTTTTTTTATATACTATGAAGAAAATTAATGTGTTGAAATTCTATCATAAATTTTAATACTTTTCATATTTAAATGTTTATTGTAGAAGCTTTACTCATCTTTTTTAGACAATAATCTTCCGGAATTCCCGATAAAGCAGCATATTCGGAAGCGATAAGACTTAGTATTTCTGTATCTTTTGTCAATTTTGCAAGGTTTTTCAGACGTTTTTTGGGTTCTATTTTGTCATAAAAGTTCATTTTATCAAGATCCACAAGATAGATCAGATATTCCTTTTTTATTCTTTTTACCAGAAAATTTCCTGGAGAATTGTCAACAAACTCGATTCCGTTGTTATGAAGTTCATACATTAGGGAAGCGTATTGCCTGATGATTTTTTCTCTGTCAGTGAACGAAAGATCATCAAGGATTTCTGTAAAAATAGTTGAGTTATTAAGTTGCTCGCTGATGTAATAATTTGCTGCAAGTCCTGAAAAATCATATCTTTCAATATAAGCAACAGGCTTTGGAGTATGAAAATTCTTGCTGATGAGGAATTGTGCATGCTCAAAGGACAATCGGGCTTTAGATTTACGGTAAAGCTTGTAGCCCTGTCTGTTTAAGATATTGCGCTGCCTGAAAAGTTTAAAATTTAAGGTTGAATCAGTAAGGTTGAAAAATTTAACAATATTTCTTTTTTCATCCCCGATTAGATTTCCCTCGTTTTTAAATTTCTTTAATGTAAAGATTATTTCTTCTTTCATATAAGAAGTGTCTTCGGCGAGAATAATTTTCATATTGATTAATTTAATTTTTAAAGATAATTCCTATTTATTTATTAAAATGTTTTTACGCTTATAAATGGGTATCATTCTGACATATACAAAGATACGTATTTATTAAGCCTTATCATATGAAATTAATATTCTATTTTTTGTGATACTATTAATATATTTTTAACGTATTTTATTTGGAATAAAAATATTATTCATTAAAAATTTTTATTCATTAAAATTTGATATATCTGTAATCTGGTAATACATTTCTCAAACAAATATTTAGTCTGATAGTTAAGTTATCAGATCAATGATATTTTTTAATTATCAGCTAGTGGTTATGTTTTTTGAAATTGATAAAATGAGCGGTGATTAATCCCGCAGCACCGGCAAATATTAATTCTGAATGAATATGAAATATAAAATCTAATCCTACGGAAATACTGATAAGAGAGATAGAGGCCCAGAAAAGAGCTTTTAACCAAAATGATGAGATCCTTTTTGTGACCCTGTAAACAACTGTGGCTCCTATGAGCAGGAATACCAGATCAATATAAGGATTATGCGAAATTCCTATGGGAATAATCATCAACAGAGGAAACAGTATACAATGAATCAGGCAGGCAACTGCCGCGGAAATACCGATATAATCTAAAATTTTTGTTTTCATTAAACTAACTTTATTGCAAAACTAGGTATTAAATTTCTTTATTGCAACTTTGTTGCTTTTTTTGAAGAGAAAAAACTCAAGTTGATTTTGCTTGAGTTTTTTAAAAATTATTATTATAAAAGTAATTTGTGAAAATCAGATCGTATTTTCTATAAACTTTTAAATACAAGAAAAATTAATATCCAAGATACGAACAACTGCTATTATAGGTAATAATTATTTTCCTGTTGTAAGAATTTTCACGCATTCAGATCAGTGATATTTTTGTAATATAATACGACATTCTTAAGCGCTATCAGTGGCAGCTTGCTTTCGCTGAGTGATGAGAATACCGCGATATCAATCTGGAACCATGCACCGTTGCTAACGGGTTTGTGCTGGCTATACCATGTTTTAAGAGCATTAGATAGACGACATACAAACGGATCGGCTTCACTGAATGAAGGCTGACATCCTCCGGCAGGTATCTCATAATCTGTTGGTATTTCAAAAACAAATGGTGCAGCAAGTAAGACAGGCAATTCTATAGCAGGTAGAAAATCGTCGGTTCCAGATGTGCTGGGCAAAGGATAATTCCATGATACGCTTAGCTTCATCAATTGTTCTGCCAGCTCATCATAAGTGAAGAAAGTACTTAGGAAATTGGCCAATTGCTGTGCGAGAGGAAGATTTACTCCCGTTTCAGTATTGATCTTCGCAATATCAAAAATATCATCATTGCTAAGCAAAGGGATTAGCTTATTAGAAAATCTTACCAGTGGTGTACGGTAAATAAAGTCATTTACGGTCGGGTTGTAAGGAACGAGGTCTTCATTACGGATAACAGACAGACCCGCCCACGCATACTGGAATTGTAAAACATTCAGTGCATCTACGTTGACGTTGCGGGATGGAATATTAAATGATTCTTCCCATGACAGGTAGGTTTTATCTGCCGCCTGATACCAATATGAATTAGGGATAAGAACTCCATTTTTATCAGTGGCGTTCACTTTTGTATAGTTATCAATCGTCACATAAGGAGTTTTTGGCAATTCTGCTTCCAGAACATCTTTATTACCTCTGTAGAGCGAAAGATCATCGGAAGATATATCCGCGGCCGGAACAATAGTTACAAGCAGACGGTTATCGAAATCGATATCGTCTGTCTGGCGGATAATGAAATCATAAGCGCTTGCAGTACCATTGTCATTAGGATTATTAAATAGCATTCCGCTGTATTGGCTCCAGGCAATAGCAAGATTATTCGTTAAGGTTACCATAGTCTGCAAGGCATAATAAGCATTGTTAAGATTAGGATCACTGTTGTCTGACTGTGCGGTAATCATCTTCAGGTAGCGATTAAAATCATCGAGTACCTGTGGCCATACGGTCACAAACTGAGCAAGGTCACTGAAAAGATCACGGCTAGGAGCTCCGAGCATTCTTGCGGAAAGATTGGGTACCATATTAAACTCAATATCAGAGAATATCTTGTCCTGCGCCGCCTGATCTTCCGTATAGGAATACATGAAATTCCATTCAGATGCTTTTGCCAACCGTGCTTGGGTGGTATCTCCTGATACAGCAACAGCTTTGCCTGTCTGCGTGGTCAATGTTGGCGGTGTAGGATAGTTACGGAGTACTACCGGGATATCCACTGTGCCTAAGCTTTGTTGTAGCGATGCGGCAACAAGATTTTCATTATTGCTGCTTACGTCGGCCGGTATAATGAACGTCAGCCAGTTGGATCCCTGATACCCGTTGATACCGGCAACATCACTGATGTCACATTCCACATGGGTTACTACATAAGTCATATCCAGATCTACACTGGTAAATTCTTTCGCATTTTTAGTGGTGAAACTAAAAGTAAGGAAGGAATCAGTATCTGCTGCATCTTTTTCATTTAGTTGTATTTTGGAAGTAGAGATGCTGTATTCTTTTGCATCGCCATCTGCTTTGTTACTAATCACCGGTGTTCCATATAACCTTGGTGGTGTCTTGTAGTTGCTGTCCGCTGTAAAGTCAGATTCTGCTGTTACTTCAAATTGTACTAAAGCATTTACGGTATAAGCATTACCTAATTGGTTGAGCAATTGTTGTTCAAATTTCTCTTTTGCATTGCCAAGGCTTGTATTATCTCCTGTTGATGGTGAAACATAAGGAGCTTTAAGGATAGGTTCAACTTCTGAAGCGATGGCACCCGCCAAAGTAGTCTTAGCGTTGGTAATAGCCTGTAAATAAGTGGTAGCATCAATTCCCTGAGTTGCTAGCCATTCCTTCTCTTCATCCGAATTTAATTGATCTACGAGGAAGGCTGGTATTGCATAGTCTGCACTCAGAAATACATCAATCGCATTGAGAGATTGCGCTCCCCAGGTATCCATATCTATGCTGGTAAATGTCTGTACTTCTCCTTTGCTGCAATCCAGACCCTGACCTGTTACATATTTGCATATAGGCACTCCGCTTTTAGAAACAAGGCTTGTGGCCAATGGTTTAGGTGCATAGAATACGGCATTCAGCAAACTGTAAGTGTAGATGTTGATACGGTATTGGTTAAATTCTTCTTCAGTCAGCTGTTGTTGCAACGCAGTGTCGAACTCATCCCTGCTTTGATATAGAGTACCGACCAAAGTACTGATAGCTGTGGTAATATCTGCAGGAACACCCTCTGCCGTAAGCTGTGTAATGGATTCTGTAGTTAATTGGTAAGTACCAGCCTGATTAACCCGCCAGTAAATACCCTGTCCGGATTTTAATCCCATACGTACTACAAATACTGCCTGGTTATTCACACCACCTGCTGTGGCTGCATTGGTACCAATGGCAATTTTCAGTTCATAATTACCAACACTTAAGAAAGCCGCTTCAAATAACGTTGCAAACTCATTCAGACTGTATTGCGGATCTGTACCGTTTTGTGCTGGCGTAGACATTGTCTTTGGTTTCACCTGAGTAAGAGCCCGGGTTACCAGATCGCTGTCTTTAAAATCGGTATTAACATATTGCAGGTCACGGTAAAAATCAAGATTTACAGTCAGTTGAAGGATAGAATGGGTATCAATATCTGCTATGTTAACAGGACTCGTGATCGGATCCATAACAGGTGCTGTAGCCTCATTGCCCTGACTTCTTGCGGATAAATAGGTATAAATATCCTTTACAAACTGCAACAACTGGTCGAACTGCTCGCCGGAAAGATCAGTGGTTTTACCTGGAGTAAGAGACGTGCTGAGTGTAATAGTTAAGGTGTTCTTACCATCTATCGGATTTAATTGTGTTAATTGATAATATATGTTTGTATATGTTATCAGGTCGTTGGCGGCATTCTGTTTCCAGTCCTGCTGCTGGTCTGCCGGTACATCAGGCAGTTCATTATAACGCTGAATATTAAAGTTAAATTCTAATTTAAGTTCCGGTTGAGTATTGGCATCAAGATCAAATAAATAACTTAATTCCACGCTTGGCCATTTACCCAATCCTTTTAGCTCATCCACATAGCCGGTTTGTATCGGCGGATTGTTCACCGGTGTAGAAGGATCTAATTGCGGATCGCTGAATGGAGTTACCGTTACGTTACCATAATAATCTACCCAGTCGAAATGTACCTGTACCTGATGACCGATACCACGATACGGATTATCCTCTTCCTGTGGATAGCCGGCCGGATAGGTCATAAATGAATTGGTCTTGGCAAATTTGGCAATCGGCACAACCTGGTTGTAATACCAGATCAGATCATCCTGAGCATCACTGTTCTCTGTTTTGCCCAATACATCGTCCTGTGTTTGTGGTTTGGCAGGACCTGCAGGCAAGCCGACAACACTTTCACTAAACCATTTGTTTTCTACAACCTGATAACTTAGCAGATTGTACATATTGTTGAGGTACACCTCAGCATAATCTGGGTCTGTTACCTTTGGCTGATTGTCAGGATCAGGGTTCGGATTGGTTCTGTTCAGGTCAAAACCTGCGGTGCCTTGTTGTACTGAAGCTACTTTATGCAGTATCTGATCGTTGATGGTAAGGGTTGTCGGACTTACGAAAATATTAGCTACATCTTTTGCAGCCCATGCCATGGCAGCCATATCTATAAAATAATAAGCTGCAATCGTTTCAAATGTAAGACCTGCCTTACCTTCCGTACTGATTGTGTATTGTACCTGAGGTAAGACTATCAGCTGCCAGAGCGGGAGATTGTTCCAGTCGGTAATGTTCGGGTTGAGCTGCTGTATTGCCGCTGTATCAACATTATAATAGGCTGCTATTGATGTCAGGGTATTGCCTGGACCATCAGTTCCTATTTCGCATATCAATCCATCAAAAGTGATTGTCGGAACAGGATATGCTACAGGATCAGTTGCACCTGCTTTGGTGTTAAGTATTACTTTCTTATTCAGATCTACCAATTCGGCAGGCAATATATTGAAGCGGGCAGTTATTGTATCGATTGTATCTTCTGGTGTGTTTACATAATAAGACAGTCCCTCCTGCATTTCGCTTTGCGCATAAACTACACAGGAATTAGCATCGATCTTGTCACCGGTTACCGCACAGTTCATGTAATCTGTAGGCTTGTTATTGTACTGACTGCTGTAGGTAACGAGCAATCGTACATTCGCATTATCTCCTTTTCCAAATATACTGGAAGGGAAACCTGTGTTACCTTCTGTTTCATTATACATGAGGTAATATCCTCCTGAACGGGTAATGCTACACTCCCATAACATACGTATGAAGTCATAAATACTGTTCAGTATTCCTGTATTGGGAGCTTCTTCTGTCACTTCCAAGGCCATCATTCTCATGGCAGGAGTATCAGGATTAGTTTCTGTAGAAAGATTAGCCTGTACAATGAACGTCTTCATGTGTTCCATACCTACGGACAATAAACCGTCTGAGCCTTCATACAACCACTGTATATCGACTATTTTATCCAGATTGTTGTTGGCAGATTTTGGATCTAATGCTAATAACAATCTTTGAAGTATATTAGCACCAGCTTCACCTGCACCTAACAATTCATAACTATAAGCATTGACGGGAGCTGTAGAATCTGTATCAAGAAGTTTAAGTTCAATATCTACCATGGTACTCCAACCGTAATAAGAGGATGGCCAATAGTCCATGACACCTTTGGCAGCATCGTATTGACCTATCTGTATGCTGAATGCAGAACCTTCTTCTTTAGGCAATGCCAACTGGTTGAGCAGACCTGAAGGGAAGTGCCAGATAAGCGGAGATACATTACTTTGACCACCTGGTGATCCGTAAGGTAAATTCAATGCTCCGGATGTCTGCCATTTTGTGGTCGTCTGGAATGTGTATTGTACAGGTTGCAGATTGAAAGGCTGCATAGGTGCAAGCTCCAATACGTCTGGTTTTATACCGTTTGTCTGTGCATAACTAAGCAGAGTATTGATCTGATTGATATCTTCAGGTGTTAATTGTATATCTAATATATTACCACCTTCTTCCTGCATTGATTTTCCATTAAACTGAAGCCAGCTTAACGAATTATTAATGAGCTGTATAGAGAAGTCGGCAGGTATCGTAGCCGGCAGAGCAAACTCCTGACCGGTGAGCGCATATAGCGCACAATTGTTTCCTGTGCAAGGTGAACCCTCGGAAAGAGTAAGTCCCGGAAGATCAGTCGGTAGACGCATACCATGTAACTGATAACGTGATGCCATACCGGATAGCTGTCCGTAAGAATTATTATCGGCAAAGTATTCCAAGATGCTGCCTACAGTTAAATATTGCAGACCCGGGATATTGGCATTGGTAAATCCTTCACCATTATAGAAGAAATTATTTTGCTGCTGGTTGGCATAGTTGGTAGCCAATAATGCTGCTGTGGTATTGTATTGCTGCGCCAGTGTATCCAGCGTATCGGCATTTGCCGCATCAGTAAACTCAGCGGTTGTGTGTATGAAAGGCTGTATCAATACCTGACCGAGCGGTTGTACTTGTTGTGCCTGTACCTGTGCATTGCCTGCAAGATCCTGCGGCGTAACCGTAGTGCCTGCTAATGCTGAAATAGCCGTTGCCATGCTGGTAAGCGTATCACCAGGTACGATTACATACTTAATACTGTTATATTCAAAACTATTGCCTGCAATGAAAAGGCCGGGAGTTATTTGGTTCTGCATCAATAAGGCACTTACATCGAGATTGTTATAAATGATGGTGCTGATGCTGTTAAAGGTATCTTCGTTTTTAGCCGTATAAATTGCCGCTCCAATAATTAGCCAGTTACCTGTTGTGAGGATTGCCGTATTTTGGAAATTACTATCAGCCGCGAGATCACTAAGCGTGGTCTTTAAGCCTGTAGCAACTTCATTAATGGTATCTGTAGATTGTACATTGTATGTATTACCATTGTAAGTAACCGTTTGCGGTGCCAACAAGCCAGGAACGTCTGCGTTCTCTGTAATAAGCATTGTAGCAGTGATGGCATATATACTCGCTACTGAAGTAAAGGTATCACCGTCCAGAATGTTGTACATCACTCCTGTAATAGCTACCGGACTATTGCCGTTAAGCGGATGGGTTTGATTAGCCGTAGCAATATCCTGTACATTTACTTTGTTGCTGGTTCCATCTACGCTAATGCTATTGGCCCAGTTTACCATAGCTGCTAGGCTATTGCCATTGCTGAGACGATAGGTGAAATTATCCATAGCGTCGGATGCATAGCCTGCCAATTGCTTACCAATCAGAACAAAATAGTCTTCAAATACAAAGGTCGACATGCTCCATTCCTGCGGATCGGCCAAGGTTGCAAATCTGGCTGTAGAAGCAGTTTCTTCCTGCATTTTTACGGCAAGTTCATTAAACCATTCTTTTACAGCCGACAGATATTCCTGAGTAGCCATATTATAATTGTTAAACTGAATATCCAATCCTATATCCGGCACTTTTAATTCAAGATCAAAAAACATCGGGAAGATAGCTGCTGCAGTAAGATCTTCTTGTAAAACCTGTACGTTTAGTGCCTGAAAACTGTTTTGCAGAAAACTAAGCAAGTCGTTGGTAGGAATAGGGAAAGGATTTTCTTCGCTGGACAGGAATGCAATTAATGCATCGAGATCCGCTTTTGAAATACCTTCAGTTTCTACTTCTGCACGGGAAGACTGCGAAGGCGTGTGGTCAATGTAGTTCAGTACCAGCCAACTGAAAAAGTCAGAACATAAGTATTCAAAAGAAGTGGTTGCTCCATTGCTATCGCCCGACGGGTCAGGAGCATCAATAAATAAAGTTGCTACATATTGTGCAGTCTGATCTTTCAGATTGCCATTTTCAGGTCCAGCCACCGTTAAATGTGGTACAAAATACAGATTCAGCGTAGGCTGAACGTCAGAGGAATCTTCTGTTAATACAGAACTGTAGTTGATCGGCATATTTGGAGATCGACGAATAACCATCGCATCAGATGCAGTTTGCTCTGTGGTTTCAAATGAATCTATTGCTACAAAATAAACAGGTTTGGCACCATCCAATGGCGTTGCCTGTCGGGCAGGAGCAATACGAAATTCTGCGGCAGGTGAGGATATTCTTGATGCAGCATTTGGCGCCGAAAGATTGTTATTCCAAGGTGCTTGAGCCGTCTGGTCTGTACCAATGGTAAGGTCAAAGCGAATTTTGGCAGTGAAGCTAAAATGAATGGTAATCGAAAAGATTCCTAAATTTAATTTAGCAGAAACTCTTACATCTACCGAAGCTACAATAGCCAATGGTATTTTGTTATACGCTTCAAAGGTTGCCTGTGCGTACACCATTACGGTAATATTTACGCTTGCCGATATAATACCGAAGTCTATAGAACCATATAATTTACCGATGATTCCGATGGTTCCTTGCAGGTAATAATAATAAGAGGTTTCTACCTGTTCTTTATTGCTTTCCTGTAAAGTGCCGCTGTAAGGATAATAAGCGGCTATAACACCTTCAATGACCCCAAACATAGTAACGCTGAAACCGGCGCTGAGCAAACCATAATTCACACTATATCCTACACCTACCTGTAAGCCGATACCGAAAACGATTACCGGATTAAAGTTTCCGTAATTGGTTTTAGGGACTTTATTGGTAGTGGCACTGCTGAGTTTTCCGAAATAGATCCCACCCGAACCCATTGCAGGGATTCCCGGAGGAACAATAGCCTGCAGGGTGAAAGAGCGTGAAAAATCCATATTGTATGGAAAACCAATGTCTACCGTAAAATCACCATTGGTATAAATTTCGACACCAATGGAAGGTAAAGTGATATTGACTGCACCAAACTGCAGATAGCGTAATGCATTAGGAAGGGTAAGATCCATTTGATAAACACCGATGGATTCTGAGATTTTTTTATACATGATCTCAAAATCGAGTCCTTCGAATACTTTGGCTTTCCCGCCTGCCATAGCAATGCGGAGGCCATATAAATTAGGGTCATTAAATACCACCTGCATATCCAGCGTCCATACAGGTTTGTCTTTAGTTCCGGCATTGAGTACACCGAAATTGGTGGCGATGAGCCAGTTGCTGTCTTCGTTGAATTGAAGCAGGGTGTTGCCTGAACCCGGTCCTATAGGAACTGTTCCAGGTGATGGTTCCGTAAAGGCTTCCTGCATTGCCTTTGTGACATCTTTAATAGAGTTGTACTGGGCGGGATTTACCAATTCTACGTGCTGACCCATTGCCAGCAGTCGCAAATCGAAATACTGGGTACCTTGTCCCGGAACCTCAGGCATTTTCTGAATGTCCTGCCCGCCACTTTCTGGTTTAAATAAATTACTTTCGTTGATAGAAGGCACAACGGAATTTCCATCGAATGTAATGAATACCCCTTTCTGATTTTTAGTAAGGTTAATTCCATTAATATTGATGAATATAAGGTCTAATGTTTTAGGTAATTTGTAGGTAACCTTAATATCTTTTGTGTCGAGATTATAAGTTACTGAGAATCCGTCCAGGCTTATTTTGTTGAGTATATCCCATGGTGCATCGAGTTCAAATGTTGGATTAAACAACATCTTCATAAAAGAAGTAATCAATCCACCCAACGTCCAGTTTTTAATGGAAAAAACAATCGTGCGGCTTTGTCCGCTTACATCATACATCGCGGTAAAGCCTTCCCAGGTGATAGCAAGCTGCTGATTGTTGTCTTCGAAATTATAACTGATATCAACAGTAGCGTTAAAATATTCTAATGTTATACTACCTAGAACTCCACCAGAGTATTTGCCGGTGGTGGAATCATTGCTTGCAGCTTCATATTTCAGCCAGAGATTGGCAATGATATTGATCGGCTGGTTGATAATAGGGAAGGTGAAGATCCACTGCAATCCACCTTTTACTTCATAACTGCTTTCTCCTGTTCCGCTCGGAATAGTAGCATCCAATGAAAATTGAGTAATACTCAAACTGTCGGGCAAAAAGCTTGTAGGTAAATTGATAGCCTGGAACAATTGCTTAATGAGTTCTCCCAAATTTAAATTACTGCCTTCAGGCATAGCAAGACTTAAGTCCCATCCGTCAGATGAATTGTAATTCACATCAGTATTAAGCTGTAACTGACCAATAGCAAACAATCCTGATACCTGAGCGGTAAATATGCTTGGTCCGGTGCCGCTTGCGGGTGAAGAAGAAGTGAGGCGTAATGTTCCATCCGTTACCGAAACATTGGTAATGAAGTTAAGGTCAATATTCGCATTAGCATAAAATTCATAATACTTGCTGTTGATATCCATATTGATCCCAAAAGCGGTAAATTCCACCAATAATAGATTTTCCGGGATAGTAATGGCTCCTGCGGTAATAGCTGATAGTAAATTATTAAATGTCACAGATCCTGCAAAGGCAGCAGAAAGCGTAAGGTCTGAAGTGATCTCCACATCAAAACCACCTACGAATATGGTTGGGAAAAAGTTTACGTGTGCGCTGAAATATAAACTTTGGGAGTTGGTACTACCCGGATCAATAATGACCCAATTAACATCAAACTGCTCAATAACGAAATCATCAAAAAGCGTCCATGCACCATTTGAACCTACAAAAGCAGAAACACTGGTAATATTAAGTCCGTTGCTGAAATCCAGACAGGTATTAAACCCTTTAAAGGCTATACTGTTAAGGTACTGTTGCAGGGTAGGAGGGATGTTTTGAAACCAGTTCTGTCCGGCCATTAAACCAAACAAATTAAGTGGTGTAAGCGGCTTGTCTGGCTCAGAATCTACATTCAGCGTAAAAGAAGACGATTCTGATTCAACGGCTGCACTAAAATTCAATACGATCGAATCTCCGGCTTCCAATAATAATTTGAAGTACAAAATAGGGGTTTGTACTTTTTGTGTTTCACCTTCAGTTGGTGTAAGCCCATCGATAGGTTCGTACTCTAAACGTAGTGCCTCTCCTTCGTCTTCCGGATCTGTAGTGACTGTTTCTTCTTCTGTTTTAATCTGAAATCCGACACCCGGATTACTGACTTTAAGAAAACCTAATGATATAAGGGTTGCATCAACAGGCACAAATAAATCTATATCGGGATAAATAATGTCTTCATTATTGACCTGAGAAGGATCTATACTTCCCACAAGTGCCAGCTTGGTAGAAGATGACCAGGACGTGAAAAAATTCACAACAGGCTGAAGCCATTGGGTGAGGGTAATAAAGGCTGCGAAGTTTTGGCCTTCTGTTAATGAAATATTCTTTTGCTGCCAGTTGAAAATGGCTACATCCTGGGTACTGAAAATGAATGAAGGCGAGGTATAAGGAAAATTATCAAATACGCCGCCTGTCATATATTGCCAACTGGTTGCAAATTTCCAGTTGGATAAATTAATTTGTATGGTAAATTGTACTTCATTCGCTTCATTCGCCGTAACGATCAGCGTAACTGAAGTATTTGCTTTTTCTACATTAAGTATTGCTGCCGTGGCATTGGAAATCGTTAAGGTGTTTCCTACAGGCTCAGGAATAGAAGTACCGGAAGTATCAATTAACAAAAATGAGCCATCCGGAAGTTGATAACTTTTGGATAGCAAATCATCCAGCCCTGCTGGCGGGATTAGACCTGAATCAGTAAAAGATGTTGCGTTAATGGTGATTTCTCCATTATTGGCAGCAGCCTGGCTCTTAAACGTTGTAACTAAATTGGATAAGCTCATAATAATAAAATGATTCTGTTAAACGTCCACAATTAATCCCATGTGGTCACTGGTACTGATGATTCTGCGGTAATTATTCCAGCCAACAAAAGAAGTTAGCGCTCCTATATTCCCGGTGACAACTCCTCCGTGCCCTGTCGGGCCGGCTGTAGGAAGAGGAAGGGCGGTAGGCAATCCGCCTGCTAATGCCATGGCAGAATTATAAATTAAACTTCCTTGTGGAGCACCTGCTATTACAGGCACATCCCGATTGTAAGGTGTGCCGGTTACTCTGTTGGCTATGGTGATATTGGTTGCCGGCCCAACAGCCGAGCCTCCACCATAACGTGTTAAAATATTATCTACACTTGAGAAAGTATCTTGTATTACATATTCATAACCCGGATATCCGTTTGTTGCCCAGGGTCTTGCACTGTTATGTGACCTCAGCATGGTACACACATAGCCTTTGTCTGGCCATATGTTAGCCGTAGGATTAATTTGACGCGTATAACCGCCGGCGGTGAGTAAACGATTGTAGGCAATCGGCTCAAAATGAGTATTAAATAAATCAACATTAAAATCTCCCACAATGACTCCTACCTGATTGGCAGCAAGATCTGTAGTCATTTCAAGAATATTGGATAATTGGTTGGTTCCATCAGCTGCCTGTTGTTTTTTGGGCGAAGCATGGAAAGTCAATAATTTAATCATCTTGCCTGCTGCACCTCCTACTCCCGGTTCCCAGAATGTAGTTAAGAAAGGTGTTCTGTTAAGTGCATTAGGAAAACCCAATACGGGAGCCACGCCACCAGCTATAGGGCCGTGAAACTGCCATTGCCCTGCCAGTTGCCTATATGGTACGCCCGGGTTAATCGTGTTAAGCCCACCGGGTGCATTGCCTGCAGGCAGAAGGTTTACCCAGGGAAGCCCATAATTAACCAGGTTACCCGCTCCGATATTGGCTATAGAATCAGAAGGGTTAGCTCCTCCCTGCCAACCCCACGGACCTGTAAATTGCACTCTTGCATGATTATAAAATACAGAAATGCCTTCCTGAACACTTCCCTGTCCTAATCTTAAGGGAGGAATAAGCCGCCAGTCATCACCCGGAAACCAGGTTCTCATTTCCTGCAGTAAGAATATGCTTCCATCAGCCCCGCCGGCAGAAATTAAAGTACCAGAAGCTCCGGCTCCGGTAGATGTTTCTACTACGACAAAAATATCGGGTTTGTTCTGAGTAAGTGTTGTTCTGATTACCCGTTTTCTGTAGCCTGGTTGAGGAGGAATAATAAAAGTACCATCCCTTCTTCTTTTAGCTCGGGGTGCGTCGATCTTGTTAATCGAGAATTGCCGTATGTTCCAGTAAAGTATTCTTGCCATGGTTGTTATTTTTATGTATGCCTTTTTTTTTTATAACAGTTTATTCTGATTTATTATAGGCAGCGTACCAGCCAAGACTTTTAGCTGTAGCACCAGGATTAGGATTGCCAAATAACAAGAAATCAGTATTACCTCCTGGCGGTAACTTCAGTATACCGAGGAGTTTCAAGGCAATATTAGATAGTGTAAGGAGGTATGAGTTTTGTTCTGTTACGTATTGTAAACTCAGCTTATCAATAGATAGTTTCAATACACCTTGTATGCTCAGAAGTTTGGCGTTGCTGGAAGTGCCGGGCAGCTTAATACCCACAAACGCGTTGTAGGCGGGAGCGGCACTTTTAGAACCTGGGCTCCATGCTATCAGGAGACTGGCATTAAAGCCTGCGCTGCTTGCCAATTCACCTGGTGAACCCATATTAAGTGTCATTTGCAATCCATACCAATCACCTGCAAGTCCTGTGGCATTGATTCCGGGTAAAGAAAGCTTTAAAAAACCCTGTCCTGATGGAGCCGACTCGTCATTACCGCTCAACAGCTTATTAATCTGTAAAGCAAAATTTGGATAAAGGCTGTTCTGTCTCGCATTACTTTGTGATGAATTAAATGCAATCTGCGAAGCATCAAAAGCAAAAGTTGTAACTGATGGCGTATTGAGATTAAATGCCATATTTACATACAAATTACTGTAATTGAGTCCTTGTTGCAGCGTATCACTATTTAATTTGATACCAAAAGAGAACGCATCCAATGCATAGTCTGTATCTCCTTCGTTCATAGCCAGAGCTATCATAGTACCAAAGTTAAGATAACCCCACATAGTAAATCTTGATTGTATATCGAGTGCTGCAGGATCGGTAGTAAGTGTGTTAAACTGTATCTTAGTAATCTCCACATTAGTCAGAAGATTACTGTCAAAAAAGAAAAGATTATCGTCTTTATTGTCGAAAACATATACAGGAGTGCCGTTATGATCCTGATAAGTTCCATTCAGTACTACAGTATTTAAACTATTTGAACCGTACGGATTGTTTGTTCCGATCACTTTATCGGAGAAAAGGTTATTCATAGTCAGCTGAATCTTGCTGGCAAAATCCTTTATAGCCGTATTTTCAA
This sequence comes from Chryseobacterium taeanense, assembly GCF_900099685.1. GTDB lineage: Bacteria > Bacteroidota > Bacteroidia > Flavobacteriales > Weeksellaceae > Chryseobacterium > Chryseobacterium taeanense. The sequence continues at coordinate 24,340 of NZ_FNDW01000009.1, forward strand.
ACAATACCTGAAGGAAAAGTACTTTAAAATCATACGTAGCCCCTGCTGCGGGCTGTATCGGCTTATTAGGATTCAATCCTTGCGAGATTTGCTGGGCGTACGCAGGGTCAACATAATTTATCAATCCGAATAGAGAGCTGACCGGATCCATCGTTATCACATCACTGGCATCTACACGGTTTACCTCTATCCCAAAGTGATGCGCATAGAAGTTCTTAAGATTAATACCACTGATTAATCCTTTTAATTGTTGTGGAAACTCCTGCAAATCGATGGTTGCTTTCAGAGCCAGAATACCATTCCAATTGGGATCATTGATAATGTCGTGAAATTTCTGATAATATTCCAGCTGTCCGGATGTAGGATCTGCGAGTGCGTCATTGTACGCGTCTTCAGCCGCTTGTAAATAATTCTGAAGCCACGACGATACGGCAACAAGCTGGTTATAAGCAGAGTTTGGATCAGTATTGTCTTTATCAATATTAAATGCATTAGCCTGTGTCCATTCTTTTGGATTTTTAACCCTGTCAATGATGGTACCCTGACAGAATTTAAAAATTAAAACATTATTATAGTCGGCATAGGTATTACTCGTTCCTACGTTCAGATCAAATGGCCAGTCTTCGATAGACATTTTATTGTTGAACACAGGTTGATTGCTTGAGCCACCGCCTGGTGTATTCATCGTTGAGAATAAATCGCCTAAATATTGATTATTGGTCATCACCAGAAATTGCTGATTGGTGAGAAAGGCACTCTGCATTTGTGGCATCAGATTAATAAAACTGAGCTGATATTGTGGTGGTGTTGCCGGAATTTGTCCTTCAGGATTAAGATATTCGGGTGAACCGTTAGTTACGGTATTCTGAGCCAGGTTTAATAATCCCCAGCTTCCATCATTGTTTACATTGGCCACCATTCCCTGTGGTGTAGCAGAAGCAGTATATGTTGTTGATCCTGTTTCGGCCATGGCTCTTTTTGAAGAGCTTTTACTGGAGCGAGGAGCTGTGAAGGCGGCTGATATCAATGCTTTTCTTTCTGCACTGAGTACTTTAGATTCAAATGTATCAATATTTTCTGCGCTGGGCGGAGGTATAAGAATTACCCCAAGATAAGGTGCCAACGGTACGGCAAAACCATTATTTTGTGGCATATCTACTGAAGGTTCATAAAAACCGAGAAATCCTGTGATATTATTGGCAGATGATGCTATTCCATGATCTTTAGCAAATAAAGATGCGCCCTGAGGTTGTGAAGCATACTGCACATTGCCCGGTGTAGAGGTTGCAATATTGGCCCATGCTGTAAGATAAGTGCTTTCAAGTATGGGATTATCGGTGCCTGGATTTGCCAGCGAAACTTCCTGTCCTGGAAAATTGGCCGCAAAGGCAGCCTGCTTTGATGTAAAGCGTATGGTGTCTCCTGTAATGACACCTGCATTGTTTTTATAAGGTGTAAATGTAATTACCTCGGTACCTGAGAGTCCGGGAAGTAGATTGTATTGTCCGTTTTCATCGGCAAAGGCGGCTTGTGATGCTCCTGGATCAAGATAAAAATCGCCTTCCGGGGAAAGATAATATGGCATAGTGCCAGCGGCATCTTGTGGTGATATGACAAAGCGTGCGCTGTAGTCTGTTGGAAATAAATTATTAACCGGTGCTCCCGAATCTATCATATTTACAGCGGGCCACAAGGTAAGTGGATAGCCGGTATTAATGGCATAATTACTTGGTAAGGAAGCAACTCTTGTCTGGCTGGTAACGGTATTGTAGATCTTGCCAGTGATGGCAAAATAGGTATTCAGTCCGTTGTTGTTTGCTATATCTAGCAGGTCGATTTCGGTTTGGGTAATTAGATAATCATTGGTGCTGCCTGCTTTCAGCATAGGATAGGCGAAGTACGAAGGTGGTACGCTGTCGCCATAGTAATAGTTATTTTGTAAACCATAGGCTTTAAAATCCGAACTCATGTTCAGCCCCAGTGAAAAACGAAAACACCCTGTACCCGGGCCACTGAAAGGAATCGTAATGTCACTGTTGAAAATCGAACTGGTACCAAATACTTTATTGGCGAAACTCATATTGGAATTGCCGGGAGTCCAGATAAGCCGCAACGCATTTGGAGTTACGTCTGGTTGCAATGTCATTGTGGTATTGTTCCGTATGGTAAGTGTAGCAAAACCATTTCCAATGGTAGCGTTAAATGTCTGTCCTACAACAAAAGGTTTGTTGGTACCATATTGTGCAAAGTTGAGGACAGTTGTATTTTTAGAAGAAGGTATCTCATTCGGATTGCTCAGCCATGCAGTTGTGAGATTAGCTGTTACATTCTGACGAAATGTAAGAAGATAAGGCCGGTAATTATCAATAAAAGTCTTTGGATCTGCAGGCGCTGTGTCGGCAAACAGAAAGTAGACCTGTTGCTGTACCGCAGTCTGAAGACTGATATCCGGATCGGTATAAGAAGACCCTTCCGGAAGCAATAAAGCAGTCCAGTGTTGCCCTGTTTGGTTGTATATATACAGCTCAGGGTTTCCTGAGTTTTCATTGCTGAATACGATTTCTGTTTCGGATTGTTCCATAAGAATAATTATTTTTTATCTGAATGGATAAATGTGAATTCTTAACCGGGACAGAATAGCATAACGACAATTACTACATTCAGGAGTGACAGATTTAATACTGTAATTACTGTTCCGGCAAAGTTGCCTACAGCAATTGCCTGTTGACCGGGCTTTAAATAGTGTGTACCATTGAATGTTGTCGTGCTGTCCAGTGTAATCGTACTGGTATCGGGTGCGCCGGTTAGTACGATTGTAGCTGTATTGGCCTGGCTGTTATTGGTAATAGAGCAGATACAATCACTTCCGTTGTTGGTTTGTTTTTGGGCAAATTCAAAACGGGTAAGGCTAACAGTGTCTGCTTTAGACTTGACCATACCCTGAGCCATTGCCAGGGTATGACCAAGAATAAATAATAAGAGAATCTGAAAGCGAAGTTTTCCGCTACGATTGACTTGTCTGGCACTGAATAGCGGCCTGAGCGTCATTCTGAACATTGGTAATATTGGTGATGGTAACTGTTGTTCCTAGAAAATTACCTGTGGCAATAATTGCCATTGATGGATTGTTAGGAGGCAACGTCCAAATACCGTCAACGCTAGAAACCATAGCGCCGTTCACCTGTACAGTAAGGCCACTTGCAGGAGCACCTGTAATAGCTACTGTCAGATTATTAGCAAGGCTTGCATTAGTGATGTTAAGAGTTGAAGAAGTACCATTTGCTGTTTTCCAGGTACAATACTGTCCTGAATTAATACTTGCACTTCCACTTTGATTGATTTCTGGATTTTGTGACATAATTATTAGTTTTGAGGTTAAAAAAAATTAAATATTAATTTATTCCGGAATATGTTCATGAAGAAATCTTATTGATATATCCAATCTTAATCGGTTTTAAAATTTGCGATTGTTTTATACTTATAATCTTTCATTAATGAACTATCCAAAGTAACGAAAATAAAATAATACACCTGTAGGTGAAAATACTTAAATTATAAACTGCGTATTTATACCTAGTTGATTATCAATGTCAAATAAGACGGTAAAAACAAGTGTAAATAAAATTTTATAAGAATTTACAGTGTCATTTCCGGATTAAATATTAATCGTTAACACAAACAGGGCTCCAATAAGTGCGGGGATCATAACTACAATTCCTAATGTAAGGAAATCCCAAGCGCTGATTTCATATCCGTTTTTTCTGAGTTCCCTGAGCCAGAGAATGGTCGCCAGAGATCCTGTGATTGAAAGATTTGGCCCGAGATCAATACCGATGAGTATGCTGTTTCTGATCATTTCGGGTAAGTGGAGATCTGAAAGTGTAGTTCCTGCAATGAGTCCGGCCGGTAAATTATTGATAAGATTGCTTCCAAATGCAGTTATAAAGCCCGCTGACCATATTGTATTTTCAGTTGCCAGATGAGCACCCTCTGAAAGTTTCTGAGATAAGATGTTTATGATGCCTGTTTGCTGTACTGCCTCCACCAGAATAAAAAGACCTGCAACCAAAGGAATTACAGACCATGAAATATCACGCAAAAATTCAGCAGGATTTTTTCTGCCGGCTATAGAAATAATAATAGCTGTACTCAGTCCTGTAATAGCGGTGGGTAGCCCAAGATCCCAATGCTGAAAAGAGGCCAGCAATAATATCAGAGTAGTAAATATAATTCCTGCCAGCGCCATTTTACCCCCGATATCTAAGGTGTGTGATTCATTATCAGTTATTAAATTTTCTTTCAAAAATTTTTTCTGAGTAATAAAAAGAGCTGAAAATGTTATTCCTACCGCAACGATTGACGGGAGGAAATAGGTGCTGATCCAAACTGTTAAAGAAGGTAAATCAGATCCATAGATGACAAGATTGGCGGGATTGGAGATCGGTAAAACAAAGGATGCCGCATTGGCAATAAAAGCGCAGATAAGCAAGTATGGCAGGGGATTTTTAACCTTTGCTTTCACTACCGCTGCTGCAACTGCCGGGGTGAGAACTACTGCTGTAGCATCATTAGACATCAAAACTGTAACGAAAGTTCCTATTAAATAAATTAAAATGAAAAGTCTTACAGCGGATCCGGCTGCAAGTTTTATGGCATAGGACGCGAGCCAGTCAAACAAACCTTCCTTACGTGCAGATTCTGCCAGCGCCATCATTCCTATTAAAAAAAGATATACATCCAGGCCTTTGCTTATACCTGTCCAGGCATTATGAAGCGATATCAGTCCGAAAAGTAATAAAATCATTGCGCCGCCAACAGCCCATACCGATTCCTGTATTTTATATGGTCTTATGATTACTCCGGCAATCGCGATTAGTGTAATCAGATAAATAAAAAAATCAGCATTCATGTTCGCTTCAGTATGAAAATTTTATCGGATGTTGGCTTGTATATAGCTTTTAATCATGATCTTAAAATTGAAGAGCATTGTGCAATCTTGCGTAAAAAAGAATATATTTTGACTTCTGCCAAAAACTGTTCCAATAATTTTCAGGAAAATTGTTATGGCTAATCAATTAAATTTTTAATACTCATAACATTTAAAATTTTATTTTTAATGAAAATTTCATTCATGCCGACACCTCAACAGATTCAGGAAGTCTTTTCAGTGTATTATCATGCAGACAGTAATATTTGGGAACGATTTTCAGAAAAATTAACAGTAAGAACGTTTCAGAAAAATGAAATCATAAAGGATTATGACGGTGTAGAAAAATATCTGAATATTGTCGCCGAAGGCTCCTTAGGACTATTCGTTTGGAATGGTAAAAAAGATATATGCATCAACCTTTTGTATGAAAAGAGTTTTATGAGTGATTATTTTTCTTTTCTCAGACAGCAACCTTCCGGAATTAAAACCCAGGCGCTGGAAGAATGTACACTCTGGTCGATAAGCTATCCTGATCTCAATGAGCTGTACGCGAGAAATGAGACAGGATTACGAATCGGGAAGGCAATTTCTGAGATTTTATTTTTACGAAAACAGCAGGAGCAGATCAATCTGCTGACGCTTAGCCCTAAAGAACGTTATCTCAACCTCATCAGCCAGCGTCCTGAAATTTTTCAGCGTACACCTCTCAAAATAATAGCTTCTTATCTGGGATTAACCGCAGAAAGCCTGAGCAGGCTCAGAAAAAGAGTCACCGGAAATTAAAACTTACCCATCGTCAATTTTATTTCGCTTTGTTATTATTAGCTTTGGATATTCTTATTTCAAAAACAAAATCCATGAGAGAAAAACAAATCGGGAGCATCATCGTGTTTTACGCCATTGCAGTTTTATTTCGTTTTTTGGCTGTTAAAACTAATCTTTTTCATTTCGCAGACAATGAATTTTTGAAGATACTGCTTCGCGGTATTGGTCCGACAATAGGCGCTTTTGTTTCTATTACACTTTTTAAAATTCCGTTAAAACTTTCTCTGAAAGGAAATTACCGAAACCTGTTTTTGCCGCTGACGATTTTCTGGATTTTTCCTGTGATATTGATCGGAACGGTAACTTTTATTCAGGAAGGCAGATTTCCTATTATGCTTCTTTTCACCGTTTTAGTGTATGGATTATTGGAGGAAATCGGCTGGCGCGGGTTTTTGCAGGAACAGCTGAAAAACTTACCTAAATTTCAAAGCATAACGATTATTGCTGTTTTATGGTTTGTATGGCATTTGAATTTTGAATTCACTCCCTCCAATATGATTTTTCTCGGTGTCCTGATTCTGGGAACCTGGGGAATTGGTAAAGTATATAGTAGTACTTATTCATTACTGGCAGTAGCGGCATTTCATTCGCTGAATAATTTTTTCAGAAATGGACTGCATGAAAAGGAATTGATTTTGATTGCCGTGTTATTAGTGATCTGGATAGCTTTTATGGTTTTTTATAAAAGAAAATTTAAGACTCATACTCAGACTTCGGAACTCACCAATGATTAATTATCTCAGTATTTAAAAATTTTATAACCATTAAAAACAAAATAATGAAGTATCTGTTGACATTAGCCTTTGCAGCCTTTATATTGATTAACTGCAACGATCGAAAAAGCACAGTACCGACTGAAAATGAGAAATTGGGTCAACAGTATTTTAAGCATTTCAATAATCATGACTGGAAAAAAACGGCAGAAATGTACACCGAGACTGCCGAATTTAAAGATCCAAGTCTGGGAAAAGGTATTGTAAAACAATCAAAACAGCAGATTATTGATAAGTATACCGCTTTAAACCAGATGTTTCCTGATGTGAAAGATAAAATAATCAAAATATATACTTCAGGAGACAGCAACATCATAGTTGAATTTGTATCAACAGGTACAGCACCTGATAATACTACTTTTGAACTTCCAATCTGCACGATTTTCACTATCGAAAACGGTAAAATTACCAAAGACTTTACCTATTTTGATAATTTTGAGTAAGTAAAAGTCATCTCTTATTTGGCAATGTGTAATGTAATCCCTCGAGACTATCGGGGGATTATTTGTTATTGAAAAGCTTAAAAATAAAGTTGATGTTCATTTAAAGCGCTGTTTTGTTCATTTCATTTTGTCAATAGCCCACTTGCATATGTTTCTATGAGTATTGCCTTATCTGCTTATTGATATTTGCAGCAGAAAACAGATAGGCCGAATCTTATCTATAATTCTTTAAAAATATAAACAATTTGAATATGAAAAACTTTTTTAAAACAGCAAGAGTAATTTTCCCATTGATATTCATACTTCTGTCAATGAATATGAAGGCGCAGACCTCTGAAGATAAACTTATTGGAAAATGGACTAACGAAGGAAAAACGAGAGTGATAGAATTTGTGAAGAACGGAACTTCTTATGACGCTATTATCAGGAAAGCCGAAGATGCAGGTTTAATTGGTAAAAAGCAGATAAGCGGGCTGAAATCTTCAGGAAAAGACAGCTATATAGATGGTACTGTTTACATCATAAAAAAAGGAAAAACAGCATCCTGCTCAGCACAGATTACGAAAGACGGTTTGCTGAATATTAAAGCGTCTTACGGGATGATGTCGAAAACTCAGGTCTGGACGAGATTATAGATCCATGAGAAAATCATTTTTAATACTGTCTTCCATGCTGTTTTGCCTTTCCGTAAAAAGCCAGGTCGTATTTGGTTCTTTTCAGGAAGTACTGGACTATGCAGATAAACATAGCATTTCCATACGTATTTCTGAAGAGCAGCAGGCCGTGAATGTCATTCGGGAAAAACAGTCAAGGTCGTTTCTGTATCCATCCGTCAATGCATCGGCGGGATTTAATGACAACATCACTTTGCAGCCTACTTTGGTTCCGTCAAGGCTTTTTAATCCACAGGCACCGGAAGGAAGTTTTGAAGAAATGACATTTGGTAAACCTTATCTTTATACAGCTTCGTTACAGGCACAGTGGAATGTTCTTGATTTTCAAAAGATCTTTGCGATTAAAACATCCGAATTTCAGTCAGAAGCAGGAAAACTGAATACGGAAGTCAATCGTTTCAATACCTACAATCAGCTGGCTTCTGTGTATTATTCCATATTGCTGGCTCAGAGATCATTAGAAATAGATGAAAAGAATATAAATACGACCAAAGAAATGCTGAAAAATGCCTCAGAAAAATACCAGAAAGGCATCATCAGCGAATCTGATCTCAACCGTGTTTCAATACAACATTTGCAGAATGAAAAGAAATTTAAAACTACAGAAAGTAACCTGGCTCAACTTTACCGCCAATTGCAAAGCATTCTTGATCTCCGTGAAAAAATTCAGATATCAGACCTCAGAATTGATGAGAGTCATATTATTGATGCTGATTTTCAGGCTGTTCATCCGGAAGTCCTTTTTCAGGAAAAACAGGTCGATATTTCAAAGTCACTTATAAAACAAAGTGAAGCAATGCGATATCCATCTTTGGGATTCGTTTATCAGTACAATTACAACTGGGCGACGGATCATTTCATGGACTTTTCAAATGTTAACAAGCTTCCTCAACAATTTTTTGGAGTTAAAATTAATGTACCTGTTTTCAATGGTTTTTCCATCAGCCAGAAAATAAAAGAATCTCAGGCTGAACTGAAGATTCAGCAGATGCAGCTCGAAAACACAAAAATTGTAAAAGATAAAGAAGACGAGATACTCAGAATTCAGTACGATCAGTCTGTCACAGATCTTGAAAAAAGCACCCGGATATTAGAATTGCAGGAGAAAAATGATATACATACCCAAAATAAATATGAAAGCGGAATCATCAGTCTGGATGAACGTCTTGACCGGTATTCTGATCTTCTTTCCGCGCAGTATAATTATCTCCAGAGCCTTTCAGATTTTTCTTTAGCAAAATATAAAATCTTCTTACGGACAATAGATTTTCATAAACCATAGCACACATTATGATAAATAAAACAAAACGAACGGGCCTTTTTTTATGTGCATTAATGCTCGTTTCCTGTACCAAAACAGAAAAGACATCAGCAGTAAGAAAGAATATCGAGGATGCCGTTTTTGCAAGCGGATATATAGAAATGGAAGATGAATATATAATCTCTGCCAAGATCAGCGGAAATATTTTGAATATTCCGATCAAAGAGGGCGATATGCTGGCCGAAAATAGTCTTATCGCAACCATCGAAAGCAATGTACAGACAGAACAGCTGAAAGATGCAGAAGCCGTCTACTCACAGTCAAAGGAAAATGCTTCCACAAACTCCCCGCAGTTGATGCAGCTACAGTCGCAGATCGATCAGGCACAGCATCAGGTAGCGCAGGACAGGAAAAACTTTCAGCGGTATCAGGAACTAAGAGCGAAAAACTCTGTTTCCCAGTTGGATTTTGAAAAGGCGCAACTCCAGTATCAGTCTTCTCAGAACAATTTAATTTCACTTCAGAAAAATTATCAGGATTCAAAAAATGCACTTGATCTTTCCAGGAGAAGAAGCGCAATAGGCGTTAATCAGCAACAAGATATTTTAAAAGATTACACCATCCGTTCCGAAGGAAATGGCGAAGTGCTAAATGTATTCAAAAAGGAAGGTGAGCTTGTGAAACAGGGAGAAGGTATTGCAAAAATAGGGCGTGGAAAATTTAAAATTAAACTTTATGTTTCGGAAGATGATATTGCTAAAATACAGGCCGGACAAAAAGCCGCGATTCACCTCAATACTTATCCTGACGGAAATTTTATGGCAACGGTTGCTAAGATCTTACCCGCTTTTGATGATACAGAACAGTCATACATCGTCGAAGCAAAATTTGACAAAACTCCGGCAACTGTTTTTTCCGGTACACAGCTTCAGGCCAATGTAGAAACATCGAAGAGAAAAAATGTACTGGTGGTACCGACTTCCTATATTTCTAAGGGAAAATTTGTAACACTGGAAAATCATGAGCAAAGACAGGTAATTGTTGGTTCAAAAGATAATGAATGGACAGAGATCCGCAGCGGGATTTCCGAAAAAGATATTCTCATAAAACCTAAAGACTAAACGTCATGAATACGAATAGGAAAATATCCTGGGTACATCTATCATCCAAAGTCAGACAACTTTTGGTTGCCGTTCTGAGTGTAACATTTGGAATATCGATGTATATTTTTATGAACAGTTTTATGTCCGGTGTTAATAGTGCCCAAACGCAGATTACCTTTACTTCGATGTCACATATCAGGATCTATAATGATTTGCCGACCGATGTCAATAATATTTTGCAGCCATCTAAAAAAGATGATAACACCTTAGTGATCGTAAACAATGCAAGAAATATACGATATACGGAAGGCATTAAAAATACGGAACCCATTAAAGCATCTGTCTCAGGCCTGAAAAATATATCAGCAATAACGGAACAGCTTAATCAGAATATTTTCATTCGAAATGGCGTGACAAAAATCAATGCCTCTCTCTCCGGAGTAGATGTGGAAAATGAAGATCATCTTTTTCATACAGCAGATTATATGCTGCAGGGTAATTTTTTTGACCTTGAAAAGCGTGCAGACGGAATTATTCTCGGGGTGAAACTGGCACAAAATCTTGGAGTAGGAATGGACGACAATATCACGGTACTCACCTCAGACGGGATCTCAAGAATTTTTAAGATCATAGGAATCATCGAAACCGGTTCTGCCAGTGTAGATAAGACCAGAGCTATTATTTCTATTCGTACAGCGAGACAGCTTTTCTCAAAGAACAGAAGCTATGCAACCGATATTCTTATCAATATAGATGATTTTAATAAATCTAAAGAAGTCTCAAAAAAAATAGCTTCGATGACCGATTATAAAGTTGAAGCGTGGCAGGAAGGAAATGCCCAGCTGGATTCTGCAAATGTTCTCCGGAATATTCTCGCAGTAGCAGTTTCTTTTACGATTCTTATCGTTGCAGGATTCGGAATTTATAATATCATGAATATGACGGTCAATGAAAAAATCAAAGAAATTGCCATCCTGAAAGCAATGGGTTTTAACAGTAGCGATATTGTTGAAATTTTTCTTACACAGTCTGTCATTATTGGTCTTATCGGTGGATTTACGGGGCTTGCTTTTGGGTATATTGTTTCTATGATTGTCGACCAGATTCCTTTTAAGATAGGCTCTTTTACCACTTTGCCAATCGATTACAGTCCGACCGATTATGTTTTAGCCTTTGTATTCGGATTGCTGATAACGGCAATTGCAGGATATCTGCCCGCCAGAAATGCTTCGAAAATAGATCCTGTAGCCATTTTGAGAGGATGATGAAAACAAACAATCGGGAAAATAATGAAGACGCTGTTTTAATCTACATCAAACTATTTGTAATTGTATTGATCCTGATTTTTTATGCGGAAGCATATCGTGAATATTGGACATATTATCACTATTGCGATACATACGGGCAGGAGGTGTTTTGCTACTATTGCTACCTCTTTTATAATTGATCTGAAATAAAAACCTGAATCAACAATAATTTTTATGAGTCCGGAAAATTTCAAGAACATCACAATCAGGCCATCTGAAAACAGCAAATACAGCAGTCAAGACATTGCTGAAAGCCGTATTAAAAATCTGATTATGGTAATTATATTACTGATTCTCTTTATTGTTCTTACGATTATTGAGATTTTAATTATCACCCTTTTTTTATGGATGAAAAACCCAAAATGAACACATTAATTTTTTATAATTATGAAAGCATTATCAATACATAATATCAATAAATATTTTTATGAACCCGAAAAATTCCAGGTGCTTAAAGAAGTCTCTTTTGAAGTGGAAAAAGGTGAATTTGTTGCTGTTGTAGGAAAATCGGGATCCGGAAAATCAACCTTATTGTATCTTCTTTCTACTATGGATACAGATTATGAAGGCCGTATTTCAATCAATGAGACTTTAGTGACGGGTCTGAAGCAGAATCAACTCTCTGCCTTCCGTAACGAACATATCGGTTTTGTGTTTCAGTTCCACTACCTTCTGCCCGAATTTTCAGTGCTGGATAATGTCATGCTTCCCGCATTGAAACTTAAAAAACATCCAAAAGAACAAATTGAACATAAAGCAATGGAACTTCTCAGCTTACTCGATATAAAAGGGCACGAACATAAAAAAGCTTCTAAAATATCAGGAGGTCAGCAACAGCGCGTAGCTATTGCCAGGGCATTGATTAATGATCCGGCAATTATTATGGGCGATGAGCCGACCGGAAATCTGGATTCTAAAAACACAGAAATTGTTTTCGAAATTTTTCGGGAACTCGCAAAAGAAAGGGGGCAAACCATCATTGCGGTTACTCACGATGATGAGTTTGCTGCCAATTGCGACCGTATTATTGAGATGGCTGATGGTAAAATTATCCTTTAATAGTTGCACCAATGCTAATACAAAAAAGTAAAAAAATTAGAATAATGAATAGAGGATTATTACTGTTATTATCTATATTCTTCATCATCAAAATCCAGGCTCAGGAAGGGAAGCCCGATCTTTTTGGGGTTAGTTATGGATCAGATAAAATCAAAAATGATTCTGTAAAAGGAAAAATAAAAGATGTGGATGCTTTTCTGAACTTTCCAATTTACCGTGATAACGAAGAAGCAGTTGGCGGAAGACTCCAATTTAAATCAAGAAGTATTTCCGGTCTCGATCCTGCATTCTCAAAAGATCTTTATGGAACAGATTTTTTCGTTTTCTGGCAAGTAAAAATAAAGCAAAAATATAAATTGTATTTCTTTGCGCAGGTTGGTGCATATTCCGATTTTAAGGATATTAGTGAAGAAGATTTCCGTTATTCTTTCGGTGCAAGATACACGATACAGCATAATGATAATCTAAAGACAGGCTGGTGAATTTCCTATAACAGGCAGTTTTATGGGCATCAATTGAATCCGTTCATATCCTTTGATTATCAAATTACACCCAAATTGCAGCTTACAGGTCTTCTTCCGATCCGGCCAAAGCTTATTTATAGCATTAATGATAAACTCTCCTGGACTAATGAAATATTTGCAAGCGCAGGCAGCTACAGACTTTCGGCAAGTGATGAGAACAGTCGTTTTATAAGGATAAACAATTGGTATGGGATGAGCAGCCTGGAATATAAATTATCAGGGATTCATAAAATTTCGCTGGGAATAGGATATGATTTTATCAATAGCCTGAAGCTTTATGAAGATAATACCGCTACAAACTGGAGTGTTTTTACTTTCGATCTTCGTCAAAAATCAGAACCCATTCAGGAGATAAGATCCAGAGGATTGAGATTTAATATCGGATATAGTTTTGGGCTGTAAATATATGCTGTATTAAGGCCTAAATCTTTACGAAATGTTTATTAGATTTGAATAGAAAAATTAAAATTATTAGAAAGCCATTGTCTGATTCTTATTTTATTTAAATTAAAGAACCTTTTACATGAAAAAAAGGATACATATCATACTGCCTATAGCACTGGCCATCATTTTGCCGGGGCTTAATTTCTTTTCCATTTCGGAAACTTCTGGTATTCAGCCGGACGGATTTGCAGAGAAATGGCTGTATGCTTCTATTGTTTTGTATGTTCTCTGGTACATTTTACAAGCGGTCTCCAATATCAAAACAAAATATAAGAATCTCGTTATTACGGCAGTTGTTGCATCTTTTGTCTTTATTGTTTATGTCCTTTTTGCCCTGTTGATATTTAAAATTCCTAATGCGATCAAATGGGTATTTATTGTTAAATTATTTTTTGCGGCAGTATTGTTTTTCATTATTCAATTCGCACTGAAAGCTAACGAAAGCATTTCAAAACTTCAGCTGGAGAAAGAGCAGATCCTGATTGAAAATTACAAAGTTCAGCTGCAGGAACTCAGAACGAAAGTAGACCCTCATTTTTTGTTCAATTCTTTCAATACGCTGCGTACCATGATAAGGAATCAGCATCCTTCCTCGGAACAGTTTGTCATGAGTCTTTCCAATTTTTACAGGCTGACGCTTTCTTTGAACAAAACATCCACCACATCTCTTAAAGATGAAATCGATGTACTGAAATCTTATTTTTTTCTCATGCAGACCAGGAACGAAGGCGCTATAAAAGTCTCCATTAATATCGATGAAAACCTTTTGCAGAAGCAAATTCCTACACTGAGCCTTCAGATTATTGCAGAGAATTGTTTTAAACACAACAGAATTTCTTCGTCAAAACCTCTGGAAATAAATATTTATACAGAAAATCATTACATTTTAATAAGAAATAACAGATTACCGAAACTTACCGTCGGAAAAGTTTCCGGATTTGGTCTTGAAAATATTGCACAGCGCTATGCCTTATTAAAGATATCCGATGGAATTGTCAGTACTTCGGATGATGATATATTTGAAGTAAAGCTAAAATTAATTTAATTATGAATGTTTTGTTGGTGGAAGATGAGCATCACACAGCCCGGATGTTGCAGGAAATCATCGAAAAAGATAAAGATTTTATCGTTCTCAGAACGTTGGATTCCATTGCGGAGACCGTGTCTTATCTTGCAAAGTACGGCCAGAATATAGATTTAATATTTCTTGATATCCATTTGTCAGACGGACATAGTTTTGAAATATTCCGCCATATTGATGTCAGTATCCCGGTTATATTTTGTACTGCTTACGATGAATATGCGCTTAAAGCTATCAGAAACAACGGAATAGAATATATTCTGAAACCTTTTGAAGATGAGGAAGTCCTGAATGCACTCCATAAATTCAGGCAACTGGCAGAGCGTTTCAAAAGACAGCTGAACTTTGAATTTCCCGGAGAAAAATCAAAAAATCATGTATATCAGGAAAGTTTTCTTGCCCAGCAGAAAGACAGAACAATTGTGGTTTTTACAGAAAATATTGCAATGTTTGCCATAGAGCAGGATATTGTTTATTTATATACATTGGACAGGAAGAGATATCCTGTTTTCAAGAATATGGATTATATCACGAATGCTTGCGATCCTCATATTTTTTTCAGGATCAATCGCCAGATGCTTGTTAACAGAAATGCTATCATAACGATTCAGCCTTATTTCAACAGAAAAGTTATATTAGAGCTTAAAATTAAGCCTGAAAATCAAACGATTGTTAGCCGCCTGAAAGTTACTGCTTTCAAAGAATGGCTTGAAAACGGAAGGTAAATTTACAATCTTAAAGTTAATATTTCAGTATTTAAGAACTGATGGTTTCCGTAAAATCAGTAAAAATACTTAATAAACTGTTTATAAATTCACTTACATTTGATTCATTCATTTTTAAATAAGCTTACTACTTAAGCTAACTATAAAACTAATAATCAATAAACCACCATTTCATGGAAACTACGCTCAATATCATCGAGATCTTAAAGGAATATCTTCCAAAGGACAATATGCCTGAAATATTGTTTGATTCGCCTTTAACAAATAAAGAGTACAACGACAAAAGACAAATATTCAATACTTATTTTCAGTTCCGGCCGACGGCAATTGTATTCTGTACCAATACACAACAAGTTTCTGAAATCATTAAATGTATTAGAGAGAACAATTATACAGGGGTATTGAGAATTCGTTCTGGCGGTCATGATCATGAAGGGGAATGTTCGGCAACTGATGCTCTTGTACTAGACCTTTCCAAAATGACAAAAGTCGATATTAATGCGGATCTCAACTATGCAACCATCCAGCCCGGAATCATGTTTATCGACCTGATAAAACAAATGAATGCACAGAATGTAGGGTTGCCACACGGTACATGTTATTCTGTACGTATAGCAGGATTTACATTTGGTGGCGGATGGGGACCATGGACCCGACAAAAAGGTATGGGATGCGAAAGTCTTGCCGGCGTAACCATTGTATTGGGTGATGGCTCATACCGGACTATCGTAGATAATAAGCTTATCCCTGAATATAAAGGACAGCCGGTGCTGGATCTTAATGAAGAAGACCGCAAAATTTTGTGGGCATTACGCGGTGGCGGCGGTATGAGTTATGGTATTATTACGGAACTTATTTATAAAACATTCACCATGCCTGATTATACGACTAAATTTACCGTTGCATGGGACCAAAAATTTGGTCAGGATATTCCGCCTGCTGTTGATATCCTTAAACGTTGGGAAGAGCTTATAGGATATAATGAAAATATTGACTTACTGGGCACTAATCTTAAAGTGGTTGCTAAATTCAAAGATCTACAGGATACAACTCCCGTAGAAAAATCTTTACATAATTGCTATTTTTATGGATATTACATGGGAAGCAAAGACCAGTTTCAGAGCCAGAAGGATTTTGAAGACAACCTGCAGCGCATTATTGAAGAAAAGTGGTTTCCAAAGAACCAGTTTAGGCAGTACAATGTTAATTTTGAAGATAGTATCGAGGCAGTATTATCCAATAATGTTAGCAATAACTCAGGTAAGCTCACTGCCGTATCGGATGTTCACAAACGGCAATGGAGCCCATTCTCAGCTTGGGACAGAATTGTAAAATGGGATACAAAGCAGAATAAACATCCGGTTTTAGAAGCTTTATATAACACTGATTTCTTACCTCATCACTACCAGGCTATTCCACCTGAAATAGACAAACCTGCACCACATAAAATCACTTCAAGATTTGCCACGGTTATAGATGATGAAGAACTTGCATCGCAAAGGAGAATTAAGCTGATAGAAAGTCTGGAGTCGAACCTTTTGGTTACAGAAGGTGAAAAGCAGGGGATGAATACTTATTTTACTTTAGGAGCTATTTCGGGAGCGTATTACCGGGATTATGATTTTGCCGCAAACCAATTTCCGGAAGGAAGTTCTTTCGCATATAAAAAATGCTTTTATACGATCCAATATCAAGCGTGGTGGGACAATGACGGCATTGAAAATCCTAAAGTTCAGCCTTACGTGAACCGTGCTATGGATTGGTTAGAGGTTTGCCGAAATTATGAGATTCCTGCCACATATGGTGCTTTCATCAGTTTTAAAGACGACAGCATTCCGACACGTGTTTATTTTCAGGAAAATTATGACAGGCTCAAAGAAATAAAAAAAGACTATAGCAAAGATCCTGATAATATGCTCAGTAGTAGAAAAACGATTATCTGATAAATAAATATGGTAACTCATCTTTAAAAAAATTAAATCTGAGAAAAAGAGACACAGAACAAAAGTTTTTTTACTTTAGTTTTAATCCATTTATTATTTATACCCACGATCGAAACTCATATAAAAACCCACTGCGACTTGGATTGCAGTGGGTTTCGATTTTATAATTTTTGAATCAAAGATGTATATCGCAATCTTTTTTAACTTTAGCGCCGATTGCAGGAATTGATTTCAATAAGTTTTTAATTTCTTTAAAACAATCTGTATTACAAAATATATCTTTAAATTGTTGACAGTATTAAATGAGCATAATGAAAAAAATATTGATTATCAATGGTCACCCAAATAAGGAATCCTTTAATTTTGGAATTGCTGAATCCTACAGGAAAGGAGCTGTTGAATCAGGTGCTGAGGTAAAGGAAATTATTATTGCAGAACTGGACTTTAATCCTAATCTTCAGTTTGGATATCAGAAAATAATGCAACTGGAACCTGATCTTATACAGGCTTGGGAAAAAATTGTCTGGGCAGATCATCTGGTCTGGATTCATCCTGTCTGGTGGGGTGGGTTACCGGCAATCACAAAAGGTTTTATTGACAGGTTGTTTTTACCCGGATATGCTTTCAGATACAGGAAAAATTCTGTCTGGTGGGATAAGCTTCTGAAGGGTAAAACAGCACATATTATTACGACATTAGATCAACCTGGGCTATATTACAGATTGATGTTTGGAAGACCAAGTGTGAATCAGCTCAGGAAATCGGTTCTGCAGTTTTGCGGAATAAAACCGGTAAAAGTTACTTACATAGGAATTATTAAAACCTCTGATGAAAATCAACGTAAAATTTGGCTTAATAAAGTAAAATTAATAGGAATCAGGCAAAGTTAATTCAAATACTAATGTGAATGAAAGATTGATACAGATTAAATAATGAAATAATGAATGCGCTTATAGATAAATTAATGGCAGTGGAACACGGCTTCAAACCTTTTGAACTGGAAGCTCAAAGAATAGTCGATAAAGAAACGTTATCGGATTCAAAAGCTATAGCTGTTGATATGCTTCGGAGTGAGTTCTACCAAGTGCGATGTTGTGCAATCTTCATCCTCGGATTTATTGCATCCAAAGATTGTTCCGTACTTTGTTTATTAAAAGGAATTGCCCGCTCAGATGAAAGCTGGCAGGTACAGGAAATCATTGCAAAGGCATTTGACCATTACTGCAAAGAGAATGGCTATGAAAATTCGCTCCCCGAAATTAAGGAATGGCTCAGTGATGAACATCCCAATGTTTGCCGTGCAGTTACCGAAGGTCTGCGGATATGGACGGGGCGACCTTATTTTAAAATGCATCCTGAAGTGGCTATCGATCTCATAAGCCGGCATAAAGCCAACGATAGTGAATACCTTCGGAAGTCGGTTGGCAATTCTTTGAGGGATATCAGCAAAAAGCATGGAGAACTGATCAACACAGAAACTGCAAAATGGGACCTTCAGGATCAGAAGATCGCTTTCACCTACAGCTATGTGCTTAAAAGACATTGATAATAAAGCATATTCTTAATACGAAAGGACATTTGATATCAAACCGGGTTATTAGAAAACGCTAAAATTTCATTTTGTTCTGAATTTTTTCTTAAAGTTAATTATTTAACTCTTCATCTTTTCGATGCACTACGTAATTTTAATCAGTTTTTACCAAACCATCGGTCAGCGCTCTCCCGAATTTCTTCTTGAATGCATAAGAGAAATGTGACAGGCTTTCAAAACCCAGGTCGAGATAGATGGAGGACGGTTTTTTATTTTTATTTTCAAGGAGATGTCGGGCCTCATTCAGTCTTTTATCCTGCAGCCACTTACGTGGAGGCATTCCGAATATCTTCTGAAAATCCCTTTTAAAACCTGAAAGGCTTCTCCCGGTCAGCTGTGCCAGCTTTTCAACCGGCACATTGAAATGATAATTGCTCAACATAAATCTTTCCAGATCGATCTTGTAAGGTTCTGAAAAGTCGAACAGAAAATTATGAAGCTCGGGAACGGCAATCAGCATTAACTTGATACCTTCCTTCACCTTTAACAGCCCCAATTCATCGGTCATTTCAGAACCAGAGCTTCTGGCATAAGGAATGATAGACTGGAAATATCCTGTGAGAAACGCATTATTGGGAAGGCATAGATTCGGAGATCCTGTATATTTACCGTGAACTTCCATTTTATCCTCCAGCACAATCTGTCGCATCAGATCCTCTTGCAGGGAGATGACGATCGTTTCATAATGACCATTTGATCCAGGCATTTTAGTTAATGTTCCCAGCTGATTTTTATGGATCAGCAATACTTCTCCGGCAGAGATGCTGATATTCTGATCAGAAGTTTCCAGAACCATCTGACCGGAGACCTGCAATATCAGGGTATGGTGATTCCAAACACAGGCCTTTTCCTTTCGTTCTGAAGAAAGATAGGAGTAAAATATAACACCGGGAAGAATTTCTGCTGGACTTTCCATTTATCTTTGTAGGTAAGTGCCGCCTTTGATGGCACCAATTGCAAATGTAGTGTTTAAAATGTTCATCTCGTCCGGGGTAAACATAATTTCCATCGCGGCGATATTTTCAGGCAGTCTTGATCTGCGGCTCATGCTCACCAATGGCATGATATGGTTGCCCTGTTCTTTCACCCAGGCAATCGCAAGCTGTGTAGGGCTAACATTTTTAACGTGTGCCATTTCTTTTAATACGGCCACTTTTTCAAGATTATAGATAAGGTTGTCACCCTGAAACCGCGAGAAGTGATTCCGATAATCGTCAACCGGCAAAGGTGTCTGTAGGTCGCCGGTTAAAAGGCCTTCTGCCGTATTGGCAAATGCTACGATGCTAATTCCTAATTCTTTAGCCGCCGGCAAGAGGTCGTTTTCAATCTGACGATCAGCCAGAGAGTAACCTATCTCCAGTGCGCTGATAGGATAAATGCTGTTAGCTTTCCGAAGCTGATCAGCAGTGATTTCAGATACTCCGATATGACGTACCTTGCCTTCCTCCACCAGGTCGGCGATCGTTCCGATGATGTCTTCGATGGGTACGCTGTCGTCTATCCTGCTGGGTTGATAAAGGTCAATAACCTCAACTCCCAAGCGGGTCAGCGAATAGTTGACAAAGTTTTTAATTGCTATCGGACGAAGATCCATCCCGATCCATTGACCGTTATGGAAGATCGCCCCGAATTTGACACTGATAAAAGCCTGTTCCCTTCTTCCTTTTAAAGCTTTTCCGATGAGGATTTCATTGTGGCCTGCACCGTAAAAATCACCAGTATTCAGGAAGTCGATACCATTATCCAAAGCCTGATGAATGGTGGCAATGCTTTCCGCTTCGTCCGGTGTTGGCCCGCCCCAGATGGAAGACATCCGCATACATCCAAGCCCCAGCTTGGATACCATAGGTCCATTTTGACCCAATTGAATTTTTGTAATTTCTGACATATGATTGATTTAATGTATAAGACAAAGGTCTCTATTTATCAACCAACTGACTTTCCTGTATGGTTCAATTTACTTTCCTGTATAGCTCATTGTTACCAGTAAAACTAGGTCATGCAACTGTTCAAATGTTGCATTTGAATATAATAATTAAATAAAAAAAAGACTTGGAAAAATAGTCACCCTTTAAAATAAAAATCCTCTGAAACTATTGTTAGCAGAGGATTTTTTTGTACCCAGGACCGAAGAAATGTCGAAACATTTGGTGGAAGATTTGGAAAGAATTTCTGAAATATTAAAATAATAATCCTGTCTTGCGACCAAGACGAGCGTATCTTCAAACACTTTTATCGATGACCTTGTACGTTTGAGCCAAATTAAACAAAAATTGGCTATTGCGAATTTAGCATTTGATTTCTTATAGTTGTAAAGTCTTAAGCATATGAAATAATCGAAGTTGATATGATTGATTTGGTCTTACTTCGATCGTCTTTCACATCTTGATTGAGATTTTAAAAAATATGACAAATATTGATAATGAATTTCTATAATTAAAGCGGGTATCTGTCTCATGAAACATTACATAAACCATTTTATTTATAAATAAATAATGTTTTGAAAGTGATAGAATGTAAATTGATATTGATGAGTAAAGAGGGCACAACATTTTTATTTTCCTATTTATTTTATAAATCTTTGAAAGAAAATCAAAACAAATTCACAAAATTGTCGTACCTTATAAAAGATATTGCAGAATGAAAATTAATTTTCGTGTGAATAATGGCTCATCAATAAAGCATAATTTTTTCTTTGTCTTCCGTAATACTTCTACGATAATTATTCACTTTAATTTAAAACTTATGGCAATATTAATTTTTATACTCATCCATTGGTATGGATCTCTTTTTTTTCAGTCGGTTTTTCACCATCGTTATGCTGCACACAATCTTTTCACAATGTCAAAATTTTGGGAAAAGATGTTTTACCTCGGCTGTTTTTTTACTCAGGGTTCCTCTTACATCAGCGCTTACACGTATGGTCTAATGCACCGTTTGCATCATGCACATACAGATAAAACCGAAGATCCGCATTCACCTCACAACGATCCTAATCCTTTTGTGATGATGTGGACGACACGAAATAACTATTTTAACCTTTATATAGGAAAAACAGATGCCGCTGAAAAATACAAAAAGAATCTTCCGGAATGGGAGAGGTTTGATAAAATAGCACACAATTATATTACAAGATTTTGTTGGATTGCTGCATATGTAATTATTTATGCTTTATTGGCAACCGCTTGGTGGCAATGGCTTTTTTTACCAGCGACTGTAATAATGGGTTCTCTACAGGGAATGGCAGTAAATTGGTGGGCGCATAAATTTGGTTATGAAAACTATAAGTTAACAAATACTTCAAAGAATATTCTACCATTTGATTTTATTTTCTGGGGCGAAGCCTATCACAATAATCATCATAAGCATCCGCAAAGACCTAATAATGCAACGAAGTGGTTTGAGTGGGACATGGGATTTCAGACAATGGTTTTTTTACAGAAACTTAAGATAATCAAAATAAAATATCAATAAACAGATTTTATTTAACCATAATTATTCGATTAGATTTTTCTCTATTTATTCTTGCTTAAAAGGATATTTAAAATAATTAGACAAATAATCATTAATAATTATTTTCAGTTAGACAAAAAATATCTAAATAATTAAACCTAAATCAATTGCAAAGTACCAAAAGACATACAAGGAAGTTTAACGATACTGAAAGTCAGAAGAATTTTGAAAGTTTGAAATCACAATCAATTCAAAATTCTGAAAAGATAGATTTTTAATCTAAAATTATTGCGGAAGAGGTTTACAGAGGTGATAAATTTAAAGATAGGGGTTTATGGAAGGAACGAGTATCCTAATCTATATGTAGGATTTTTTTTTTAAAAATAAGAAATCTCTTTACAGGTTTCGGAGGATTGATTGAATTTCTGAAATTCAGTAGAAAATGCTGGCGGATGGACTATTAGAAATAATATAAGCTTCTTATTTCAGGTTGTAGATATAATTTTGTAATTCAGAAATATTATATCAGATCATAGCCATTGTTGTTTTTAATAAAATAATGTTCTATAGTTTGTTTTGCAGAACTGCATAGGTGTATCAATTCTTTGTACGACAGATCTTCATAAGTAAAGGCACTGGGGATATTAATTACATATTCCGTAACAATTTGAATATCTAACGTTGTAATTTGCCTCGGATCATCTAAAATATCCAAATTAGATTCCTTATTCAAAAAAGGTATTTTCCTGGTGATTGAATCTTTAAATTTATATAAGCGTATAGTATTCATAGATTTATTTTAATGATTAGGGATTTGAAGAATAATAATTCTGATGAATCTTTCATTAATGCGGTCGCCAATCACCGTGTTTGGAAATTGGAGAAGGATAGGAAACCGGTATAGAAATAATTTAAAACCGTATATCAAGGCAATTTTGGCTGAACAGTTTCATGCTATTAATTTTATGAGGTTAAAATTGTTTTTAAATGCTATTAATCATTCTTCTATCCTTACCATCAATCCATCTTCCTAGCATTATTTGTTCTGAGGGAGATTTATCTTTATTCATGCTCAAAGCTTTTAATACTACATTCCAAAAGCTAAGTCTTTCGCTAGATTCCTCTTTATAGTTTTTTAAAGCCTCAATATATATTCGTTCATACCTTTTAAGTTTATCATTATTTTTGATTTTTGGAATGTTTATAATAATGTTCTGTATGATCTCTGATAGATTATGAGGAGAATGGGTTTTGATAAAGTTTAGCTCTATTTTGCCAATATTTAAAAGTGAAATCAGAATATGAAAAAACTCATCATACATATTACAAATGTTTGCTCTCCAATATAGTAATTCTTCATTGGGGAGAATTTCATGTCCTAACAGCTCCAGTTTTTCGTAATTGTCTTCAATGGTTTTCACGAAAATTTTATTCTGTTGCCAAAACAAAGAAAAATTAAAGTGGTTTGCTTGTATAGTATTTTCTTTTAGGTATTCAATTTGGAGTTTTATATACATAAGATTTTGATTTATCTCATTGATAATGGTTTCCCAAAGAATATGTTGAGTCAATGTACAGTTGGTCTTAAAAACCAATCGGGATTTTTTATTTATTTTTTGCAGCTCTTTTAGTATACGAAGAATTTCTTCCAGGTCTTTATTTAAGGCGATATTGGTATTTCTGATATAAAGCAATGAGGCAAATTCAGTATGAGAGATTTTATTCAAGCTGTTTTTTTTATTGAGCAGGCGAAATTTAATTCTTCTTTTATTAATTGTATGTTTCATTTTAAGTATCAAAAGGGAGTTATTTATTCTATTGAAAATTCCAGACTGAGCCTTGCCATCAGATAACTGACGGTAGATTCTGCCCCCTGATTGAGATTTACATTTTTTTCCTCAAGCCCATCATAACAACCTCCCGTTGCAGGGTTATAAACGATCTGATTCAAATGATTTTTTCCCAAAAACCAATTGAATGAGTTATTCATCATCTGTAAATATTTTTCATCATTAAAAATTTTGTAAAATAATGATAATGCCAAAATAGTATAAGCAATATCAATAGGTTGTTCTCCACCAATTGGAGTGCTGTTTTCAGTGTTTTCTTTTTGCATCCAGCCTTTATTGGAAATCACTTTTATATTGCCATCAATTATAATTTTAGATAACAGAAATTGGAAAGATTCTTCTGCGATTTGTTTGTAAAGCTCATCTTTGGTTGAAATCCACGCACACAGTAAAGCTTCCGGCAATACACTGTTTCCGTAGGTCAGATAACCCTCAAACCAATGCCAATCGTCTTTTGCTTCATGTTGATACATTTTTACTAGACGATTCGCTAATTCTTTTAATAAAGGAAGGTTTTTTTCTGAGTTTTGATAATGCAATCCTTTAATAATAAAAGCCATTGCTCTTGTAGAATGGATTTTTTCTGCCCAGATAAGATTTTTTTGAATGATCTTTTCTGCAGTCTCGGAAAATTCCTGCGGCAAAATTTGTTTCAATGAAATTAAATAACCTAAAGCCCAGATTGCTCTTCCGTTGGAATCATCCAGATTAGTTTCGTAATTCTGCTGTGTAAACTGTTTGTGCTCGTCAACGTAATTCAAGAAACTCCCGTCATTATGCTGGCAAAATTTAATAAAGTTTAAATAAATTGAAATTAATTGCAGATCTGCTTTGTCTTTACTGATCTGAAAATGCTTGCAAATAGCAATCATCGCCCGTGCATTATCATCGAGCGTATATCCTGAATTGATATCTGGTTTACTGATCTTTGAAAACTGAATCATCCCGAAATCGGTTGTCATATTTTGAATATGCCCAAGATTGATTTCCGGTAGAGTATAATTAAGTTCTGTTTTATTATTTCTAAATTTCTGAAATAACAAAGCGTGTAAAATAGATGAATTTTCCCACGCTGTCGGAGCCATTTTTTCCAATGATTTCTGACGTAGCTCCTCCCGTTTGCTTTCATTTTCTAATAATGTGTTTACTGCAGAAGACAATTGCTCCGGAGCTTCAAAATCAATAATAATTCCGATATCTTCCTTTAAAACTTCCAAAGCGTGTGGAATTGGAGTGGAAACAATAGCGCATCCGCAGCTGATTGCATAGGAAAATGTTCCGCTCACTGCCTGGTTTCTGTCTTTTGACGTGAAAAGATAAACATCGGTAAGCTGAAGATATTCTAGTAATTCCGGGAGTGGCAGATAATCATTGATAAAGCGGATGTTGTTTTCCAGATGAAGTTTACAAGTGAGATCTTCCAAAAAATCACGATATTTTTCGCCTTCGTGCCTTACTATTGCAGGATGTGTTTTGCCAAGAATTAAAAAAATTACATAAGGATTTTTAGCAACGATTTCCGGTAAGGCTTTCAGTGTCGTTTCAATATTTTTTCCGGAACCTAGTAATCCGAAAGTGGAAAGAACTTTTTTATTTTTAAGTTTATACTTTTCTTTCAGCGCAATTTTGTCTGTGAAAGGCAGGAGATGTGTTCCGTGAGGGATTACCGTAATTTTATCGGAAGGAATTTCATAATCATTCGAGAGAATGTCCGCAGAAATACTCGTCATTACAACAATAGATTTTGCAAAATCGGCAATTTCTTTCACCTTTTGCTTTAGCTCTTTATCAGGTTTCGGCAAAACAGTGTGAAAAGAGATAACAACATCTTTTTTTAAGTTCTTGAGAAAAAGAAACAACCCATTTCGGGTTTCATTAAAAAAGCCGAATTCGTGCTGAAGCATCACCAAATCAACTGTATCGTTTTTATTGATCTTTGCAGCCAATTCCAAATAAGAAAAGGCATCTGAGAGATTTAATTTATACTCAATATATTCATTATACTCATAGTTTTCCTCTTCTGTTTCTATCGGGCAAATGATTGCGTTGAATGAATCTCCGAATTTCGACTGAAGGGATTGTATCAAATCTTGTGTGTAGGTAGCAATCCCACATACTTTCGGAGGGAAAGTGCTTATAAAGACAATGTTGGTGTTATTATAGGTTTTATGCTTTTTATCATTATAAGATTGTCTAATTGCTTTATCCTCCACGTCTGAATTAATACTTTTATTCATTTTTAATTTCTTCTTTAACCATATTCTGCCTAATCATCTTTATACCGCGTACATCATTAACTCTTTCAATAGTTTTGAAATATTGAGTGATGCAACAGCTATTCTTTCGTCTGCAGCTCCATAATAGATATACAGTCTGTCATTTTCTACAATGGTTCCTGTCGGGAAACACACATTGTTAACTTCACCCTTCAGTTCCCATTCTTCTTCGGGTTTGAAAAGCGGATAGGGAAGTCGGGAAATTTCTTTTTCAGGATTTTCAATGTTCAATAAAGCTGCACAGCCGTTGTAAACATAACCATTAACGGTATCATAAGCACCGTGATAAATCACCAGCCAGCCATATTCTGTTTCTATTGGCGGACATCCGCCTCCGATATAACTTGATTCGTGATCGTATTTAGGTGATAAAAGAATATGGTCTTTAAAATGTGAAAAGTAATCCTGCCAGAAATTAGAATTCAGATCTTCTATATTTTTTATGCTGACAATCTGAATGTCAGGTCTTATTCTGTGAAGGAAATAAAATTTATCGTTTATTTTTCTGGGGAAGAAAATCAGATTTTTATCCCATAAAAAAATAGGGTCACTGTCAGGATGACTAATTTGAAATTGGTTGTATCTTCTATATTTATCCGGTATTAAACCCGCTGATTCCGATAAAAACTTAAACTCCTCATAAGAAATTTTCGGAACAATAATTCCGTCATTTTTCCAGGATTTAAGATCTTTTGAAGTCGTTAATGATCCTAAAGCATTGATGCCGTCATAACTGGTGTAAGTAAGATAAAATAGATCATCTATTTTTACAATTCGAGGATCTTCTATACCGTGTTTTTCATATTCATATTCAGGAATAATGATTGGCGAATCTGACCGTTTTTCTACCGTAAGTGGATCTGATAATATACAATGCCCGACAGTTGAAAAATTACCTTTGGCAACAGCGCGATAAAATAAATGTATTTTGCCATTTTCCTTAATGATTGCCGGATTCAGAACTCCTTCGTTTTCAAAACTTATGTTGGTTTTTCTGAGTATAACTCCTTCTTTTTTTATTTCTACCATTTAGGTTGTTGCGTTGCGACTTTCATTTTCTTTGTCTTTCCTTTTGTTTTGTTTGTCTTCCCGTTTCTCTTTTAGTGATTTTGACGCAGGTGTTTTATCTGTTTTTTTCTTTGTATCCTTTTCTTTTGACATTTTAAAATATTTTTAATTATATGTAAAGGTCATCTATTAAAAAAAGAAAGGTTTGTAATAGTCTTTCAATTTGTTACATAAATCATAGATATTAAAATTTAAAGGACTAACTTTGAAAGAGTGGCTGTCAACATATAGATTGACAAACTCGAAATACGGTAAGGATTATGAAGTTATATATAAAATATATGGTAAGCCTGCGCTGCAAAATGGTGGTTCATCAGGAGCTTGAAAAACTGAATATCAGAAATGCCATAGTAGATCTGGGACTTGTAGAAATATTGGATGATATTACGGATGAACAGCGACAGTTGTTAAAAGAAAACCTCCTCAAAACCGGACTTGAATTACTGGATGACAAAAAAAGCATTCTGATCGAAAAAATAAAAAATACAGTCACAGAAATGATCCATTATTCCGAATCTCTTCCTAAAGAAAATTTCTCAGATTACATCAGTGAAAAGCTTGGCTACGATTACACTTACCTTGCCAACACATTTTCCGAAGTGAAAGGAATGACCTTACAGCATTTTATCATTATCAATAAAGTGGAAAGGGTAAAAGAGCTGCTTTTGTATGATGAACTCAATCTTACCGAAATCTCTTATAAACTCAATTACAGCAGTGTTGCACATCTTTCCAACCAGTTTAAAAAAATAACAGGACTTTCGCCTTCTTTTTATAAACAGCTGAAGCAAAAACGTCTGAAAAATTTAGAGGATTTATAATAAAGTGTGATATCTGTAAATCTACTTTCGAAATGTATAACAGGATAAGATTAAAATAGATCACCTTTGGATTGTAATAATTCTGTTACATACAAATTCGAATTATGAATACAAATCACAATAAAGCTCATGAGGCTTTTAAAATTACAGGAGATTGGAAAGAACAATCAAAACAATTGAAAGAAAAATTTTCACAACTTAAAGATTCAGATTTAGTGCTTGAAAAAGGAAAAGAAAATGAATTGCTGGGAAGATTAGAAAATAAACTAAGCAAAAGCCGTGAAGAGGTTATTAAGATTCTTAATAATACTCAACTTTCATAATGAGCATATTAAATCCAGAGAAATAGTACATATGTTTTGATGGGTTTTTAATAGAAAAAGGGGCAGGTGCTTTTAAAGCCCCTGTCCTTTTTTATTTGAAAATATCCTACAATGTTATGCTCCATTTAAATAAAAAATATGAGACCACCAGATAATTTGCAGAATCTTACAAGAAAGATCTTTAAAGTAACGGGTAAAATTCAGTCTTCACATCCAGAATTATATTTCCTGTTGAATGAAACGCCTCTTTTTATGTCTATAAATCAGGAGGATATTACGGTTCAGGATCTAAAGCAATATCTTTCGTCTATTAGGATGCAGCTTGTTACGTTCGAGAAAGAAAAAATAAAAAAATGAAAACAATCATATTATATAAATTTAAAAACTCTGTCACGCAGAAAATGCCTCTTCTGAAAGAAAAAAGTCTGCTTAGTTCACTTAATGATCTGATGGCAATTGATCTTCTGGATACAGAAATAATAACAGAATATAAAATTGATGTTCCTGACGATTTTAATTTTGAATACCACACCGATGAAGAATTGTTAGAATTATGCAAGACTTCTAAAAGTTTTATTGATTATCATTTTGTAACAACTTTGAACGACTATGATGTTATCTGATTTTACCAACCAAGATTTTCAATCATCAGATAATTAAAATATATGAAAAAAAAGATCTATCTTTTAGGCTGGACGATAATTGTTCCCATATTGGCTTGGATAGTCTATTTGCTGCATTATTCGCTAACGGGACATTTATATTCTTTAATCCTTACATTCTTCCTTATAGGAGCCGTTTTAGCAGCGGTTTATCATTCGGAAATCATTGCTTATCGGGTAGGCGAGCCTTATGGAACTTTACTTTTGGCTTTTGCAATAACCGTGATAGAAGTTTCTCTTATTATTTCGATAATGCTGAGTGCAAAAGGCTTGGAAACAATTAGTCTTGCGAGAGATACTGTATTTGCCGCTGTGATGGTTATTCTTACAGGGATTATCGGTATTTGTATTGTTGTTGGATCAATCCGTTATAAACAACAAGTTTTTACGCTGCAGGGTGTAAGTACCGCAATGATTACACTTGTTGTGATTGTAGTATTTATACTTATTCTTCCAAATTACACGACAAGTCACAGTGAAGGAGAATATACTTCATTGCAGTTAATCTTTATTTCTGTTATCTGTTTGTTATTATATATAGGTTTTACAATGGTTCAGACCATCAGACACCGTGCTTTTTTCATTGCGCCCATTCCGAAAAATAGTGATGATGCGAATGAAGAGACTGAAATCCTTCCAGAAAAACCCACTCGAAAGATGATGCTTTACAGCATTATATTTTTGATTTTATGTTTGGGAATTGTCGTTCTTTTAGCGAAATATCTCTCAAAAGATGTTGAGGATCTTGTATTCAAAGTCGGAGCTCCCAAATCTATCGTTGGAATAATCATAGCCGGAATTGTTTTATTGCCTGAAGGAATTGCGGCAATCCGTGCTGCATATAATAATCGATTACAGACGAGTCTTAATCTGGCCTTTGGGTCTGCATTGGCAAGTATCGGTCTCAGTATTCCTGCTGTAGCTGTGGCTTCGGTAATTGGTGATTTCAGAATGACACTTGGTATAGATTTAAAGTCAATGCTTTTGTTAGGATTGTCTTTATTTATAATTACAATTTCGCTGGCAACGGGACGAACCAATATTATGCAGGGATTAGTTTTGATTTCTATTTTTTTCCTTTATCTTTTTACGACACTTATTCCTTAAAATTTAGATAACTATATTTTTTGATGTGTCAAATAAAAAAATGCAAGCGATTATTTATTTTAAAATCAATGAAGTTAAAGATGTAAATGGAAAATCATGTTTTTTTACATAAAATAGAGGAGTTAAAAACTGTAGCAAAGAAATTATTTTTGATGCATTCAGTTATTGGAGGGGAAATAGCAGAGAGATTTATCAAAAACACATTTGATAAATTTAAACCGTTTAAAATTACGGATCATTTATCTATAGGTAGTGAGATTTCAAAAAAATTGCCTACGGATGAATATGAATTTGTATTTTCTGAAAAATATCTTTCAGGAACTGTCTATATTTTTTTTGAACAAGATTATTATAATAAAAATCAAATATTTGTATTAAAAGATGGGAAATATTTCTCTAAATTGATTGAAGAATGTTACGGAATGGAATATTTTATAACGGATGAAAAAAATAGCTTTTTAATATCTGTAAACTGGTATACTATAGAGATAATGTGGCAATAATGTGGTGTGTTTTTACTGGAGCTTACCAATAAAAATTATATTAACTCGTACAAATCAACGGTAAGAATTTGATTCTCAAACCGGGCTGTACTATTATGTAGGCCGGTATAGGATCCGCAGAGAAGTTTCTGGCTGTCGGTAGATCCATTGGTAGAAATCACGATGTCGCCTTATGCTTATACCTGGAACGATCCCGTTAATTATACAGATCCATCCGGGATACCTCATCATTTTGCAGGCTTTGGATACGTTTCCTAAATGTTGTGCTAATTCGAGTACACTTAACTTGTTTTTTGATAATCTTTTGATGTGTTGTCATTATACTTAATCTGTTTTAAAGTTATTCAATTTGATTATAACTGTCAGATTAAGTATTGACTAATTCAGTTTTTTTGAGCCAAATTAAGTAACAATTGGTTTTTATTAAGAATCAGATAATTCCAGAATTTTATCAATATTTAAGTTCTTATATTCCGAATAGATGTGCGAATGAAAATCATTTAGTTTTCTGAGTAACTCTAGAAGTTCGGTTTTTTCTTTTTTTTCAAGTTTTCCTGCAAGAATTCTTGATGTCGTATTCACTTTTTCAACGGAACGGTGAAAGTAATCTTCCCCCTTTTCTGTAATGTTGAGG
Organism: Chryseobacterium taeanense; assembly: GCF_900099685.1. Taxonomy (GTDB): domain Bacteria; phylum Bacteroidota; class Bacteroidia; order Flavobacteriales; family Weeksellaceae; genus Chryseobacterium; species Chryseobacterium taeanense. Next base: position 55,720 of record NZ_FNDW01000009.1, read on the forward strand.
CGTTTGCTTCTTTTATCCTCACTGTCATTCTTTTCTTCGATTAATCCATATTCCAGAAGGCGTTTGATGATCTGTGTTCCGGTCTGTTTTTCGTGTCCGTTTCTTTCAATTAATTGAATTTTAGTCAGATTTGGTTCATCTTTCAGCCGATAGAGGTAGGTAAATTCTTCATTGGCAAGTTCAGGGAAGTCATTCAATCCTTTTCGGATGAGCTGTTTAGAATATCGTCCCAAAAGCAAAACCTGTTTACAGATTTCGTTCTCTGTGAATGAAACCTGATGCTGTTCATTTTTAAAAAGCTTTGTCGGACTCTCTTCTTTGTATTTTTTATCATTCAGCCAAATGCGGAAATCCTCGACCGTCGAGTGAGGTTTATAAATTTCAGAATTTTCAAATTCTTTGACCTGATGAAGTAAATCAATGAAAAAGTCAGTATTCATAGCGCAAATTTAATCTAAATATTTTTACAATTTAACACTTCCCATTCCGCCGTCAATTCCAAATATTTGTCCTGTAATCCACGATGATTTATCCGAGATAAGAAAAGCTGTCATTTCCGCGATTTCTTCAGCTGTTCCTACTCTGTGCAAAGGATGCCTTTTCGCAGAAGCTTCTCTCTTCTCAGGCGTTGCTAAAAGTTGTGATGCTAAATTCGTATCCGTTAAAGAAGGTGCAATCGCATTCACCCTGATTTTCTGTGCTGAAAATTCTGCAGCCAGACTTTTCGCAAGACCTTCCACTGCATTTTTACTTGCAGCAATCGAAGCGTGAAAAGGCATTCCAAGTTTGGCCGCCACCGAACTGAAAAGCACAACCGATGCACTTTCCGACTTTTTAAGATTCGGCAACAGTTTCTGAATAATTTTTACAGCACCCAAAACATTGATTTCAAAATCATTTTTAAAATCATCCACAGAAAGTCGGTTGAAAGGTTTCAAATTAATGCTTCCCGGTGCATAAACCAACCCATCAACTATATCCGGAAAATTAATTTCATCCAGATTTCCAGAAAGAATATCCATTGGATGAAACTTAATATTTAAATTTTCAACTTCAGGATTTTGAGTTTTAGAAATGCCAATGACGTTGCAATTCTCCGACAATATTTTTGCAGCAGCAAATCCAATTCCTTGTCCACAACCGATGATGACTATGTTTTTCATTTTATTACAATTTAGCGTTTAGAAATTTTATTATGGCTGATTGCCCGTTGCCTCGTACATTTAAACCTATTAATTTCAGGATTTCTTTTTATCGCATGTTTCTGGCTCACTCCTGAATTCACTCTCTTTCTCCATAACCGAAAACTTGACGGTTTCAATTCTCTTCTCATCACTTCAATTACATCAGATTCGGAAATTCCAAACTGAAATTTTATAGCTTCAAAGGGCGTTCTGTCTTCCCACGCCATCTCGATGATACGGTCTGTATGTATTAAATTAAATTCTTTTGTCATTCTTTTAAATTCTTCGTTTCTGCAACAGAAGATGTTGGTTTTTTGTTTTTCCGGCATTTTTCACTGCAATATTTTACATCGTCCCAATTTTTCTTCCACTATTTCCGCCAGTTGAAGGGAAGCCCGCAAACTTCACAAATCTTTGAAGGTAAGTTAGCAGGCATTTATTGGATGAAATTTTTGTATTGATCAATATTGATATTGTTCGCTTTCAGATCGTGCATCATATTATAAAGCCCGAAAAAAGTTCGATTCATATAAATAAAATGCTTTGAGCCTCTGTTGGTATTCATCCCTTTCAGATCGTTGATTTTTGCGTATTTCTGACCAAGGTCTGCAATTTCCTGAAAGAAGGATTTATCCGAAAAATCAAAAATCTCTTCGTTGAAGGGTCTTGTAAACAATTCCAGCAATTCGTAGAATAATTTGGTGAAAAACTCCTGTTCTATTGCAGAATCATTATCGCTTAATATTTCAAGCTCGTATAATTTTTCTTTATAGAATTCAGGATTATTTAGATTCTCTCGTTTTGCTAATTCAAAATAAGGTTTATAAAAGTCATTGGGAATTTCTTTAATGCAGCCAAAGTCAATTACTAGTAAATTCTTATCTTCCGAAACCAGAAAATTTCCAGGATGCGGATCGGCATGAACCTGCCTCAAAATATGCATTTGATACATATAGAAATCCCAAAGTGTTTGTCCGATTTTATTCAAATCTTCCCGAGAATTGTCCAATTTTGAGAATTCTGAAAAATGTTTTCCGTTCATCCAATCCATTGTGATGATTCTTTCACAAGAGAATTCAGGATAATATTTGGGGAACTGAAGATTCGGAAGATGCGCGCATTTTTCAGAAATTTCCTGACTTCTTTTGAGTTCCAGGTTATAGTCTGTTTCCTCAAACAACTTGTTTTCCACTTCCTGAAAGTAGGATTCTGAACCTTCTTTTTTGATGTTGAACATCTTTATTGCAATTGGTTTTACCATTTTCAAATCGCTTGAAATGCTTTCCCTCACACCTGGGTATTGAATTTTAACCGCGAAATTCTGACCGTCTTTCTTCGCTTTATGAACCTGGCCAATACTCGCTGCGTTGACCGATTCATTTGTGAATTCATCAAAGAGATCTTCGGGATTTTTTCCAAAATATTTTCTGAAAGTCTTCTTTACCAAAGCTCCGGAAAGCGGCGGAACCGAAAATTGCGACAAAGAAAATTTCTCTACATAAGCCTGTGGCAAAATGTTTTTCTCCATACTCAACATCTGCGCGACTTTCAACGCAGAACCTTTCAGTTCTTTCAAAGAGTCGTAAATATCGGTTGCGTTGTCTTCGTTTAAAGTTTTTTTTGCTTCGTCCTCATCTTTATCTTTTGTAATTTTATTTCCGTAATATTTGATGTAATTAATGCCCACTTTTGCGCCTGCTTTCAGCAAACTGCTTGTTCTTTCCAACTTTCCTGTTGGTATTTTATTGAGTGTTTTCATCTAGTTCTTTTTAATTTTTTCTTTAAATAAAAACTTCCCCAGATCGATTATTTTTCTCAATGGTTCATTATCCATCAACTCAAATCCGGTATCAATGGTTTTTTCAATGAAAATATCTGTTTTTTCGAAAGCTGTCGAAGTATCTTTTTTCCAGAAATCAATCGCAGAAACCAAATGTATCCAAAGTGCTTCTTCACGTGCTTTTTCGTGAAAATTTTTCACATCATCTTTCGCCTTTTGAATCATTTCCCAATCATTAAAATCAAGAGTTTTAATGAATTGTCGATGCGTTTCCTTTAGCTGATTTAAAATTTTTGCTGAATGTAATTTGCCATTCCCAAGAATCATGAGAACCAAAGAACGGTTCATTGTCATATTTTCAAAAAATATAAAATATACATTTAAAAGCTTTTCTTTCGAATTGATTTTATCAGAACTGTTAACTTCCGAGGCCAGTTCTACAGACTTATCGAAAAGATTGGCCAATATTGATTTTTCGACCTGTTCAAAGCTTGAAAAGCAAGTGTAGAAGTCTTTTTCTTCGAAATCATTTTCCTTTGCGAAACGATAAATATTTTTTGGTCTCTCGCCGTGATTTAAAATGTAATCGCCATACAATTCAAATATTTTATCTTCTGTGGTTATATTTTCTTGTTCCATTATTGATTTTATTTATTAACGAATTTAGTAATTAATTTTATTAATTAAATAAATAAAGTATAAATTTGCACTATAATAATGATTTAAAATATAACTAATGTTCAAAATACAAGCTCAATCTAATATACCAACCGATTTTGGAATGTTCACCGTCTATGCATTTTCTGAAAATAAAAATGATTGGAGTCCGCATTTGGTATGGGTTTCTGAAAAAACAAATTTTAATGAAGTTGTGAATGTACGCTTTCATTCGGAGTGTATTACTGGAGAAGTTTTTCATTCCAAGAAATGTGAATGCGGACAACAACTGGATGCCGCAATGAAATTTATGTCGGAAAATGGTGGAATTATTATTTATCTGAGGCAGGAAGGCAGAAATATAGGAATTATTAATAAGCTAAAGGCTTACGCTCTTCAGGAACAAGGTTTCGATACGGTAGAGGCTAATTTGAGATTAGGCTTGCCGGCAGACGGAAGAAATTTTAATGTAGCCATTGAGATGCTGAAAATTCTTGAAGTCACTAAAGTTAATTTATTGACCAATAATCCTGAAAAACTAAAAGCTTTTCATAATAGTGGAATTTTGCTAAACAAAAGAATTCCTTTGGAAATAGAATCAAATCCTGTTAATGCTCCTTATCTTATGACAAAGAAAGATTACTTCGGACATCTTTTAGCAAAACTTTAAATTAAATTTTCAAATGATAAAGTTATTTAACTGACTTAAAATTAATCTCGCATGAGAAAAGTTAATTAATAGTAGCCAAAGATTATATCAATAAAAGAATGATTTGGGTTAAACCTGCATCAAAGATGATTTGGTAGGAGTAGATTTTTTTAACTTGCTTCACGTTTTAGCAAATTTCTGGAACTTTCGTTATTGAATATAAATACCATAAAAAATAGCACCAATTGTCTTCAATTGGTGCCATCTGGCTTGTGTACCCAGCACCGAAGAAATATCGAAACATTTGGTGGAAGATTTGGAAAGAATTTCTGAAATATTAAAATAATAATCCTGTCTTTCGACCAAGACGAGCGTATCTTCAAACACTTTTATCGATGATTCGGTTCGATTGAGCAAAATTAAACAAGAATTACAAAACTAATTTTCATGAAATAATTTCTTTTAGTTGATAATATTGTAAACTGTATCGAAATTTAGTTTTAAAGATGAAAAACAATCTGCATTGTAATAGTAGGTCTTTAGATGGCTGCGCTTGTCTTTTATCCATAACTGAAGAAATGTCGAAAGATTTGCTAAAAGATTTACGGCAAATTTTACAAATTTCAAAATAATTAATTCTCTCTAATGAAAACAACTTAAATATGTTCCAATACCTTTAATGATGGCTTTGTTTCGTTTGAACCAAAAGGAATAGGTTAACCGTCTTGTTGATAATGAAGATTTAAAAGGAAGAATTGGATGAGCTGAACGATTTATAAAAGCTGATTAAATTCCCGAAGATTATAATCTAAAAGATAGAATAGTATAAGAATTCTGGCCTAACAAAGATAGCAACTCAAGACTTTTTATACTACTGGAAATAAAGATTTACAGTTAAGTGTAAAATAATTTGTAATTTAGGATTTTATTTACATAATCGATTATTAGTTAAAATAATTAAATTTTTAAGCCCGAAAAAAACTAATATCATTTCTAAAAGAAGATGCTGCTATATGGATAAATACCCTGTTCCGGATAATGAATATGGACGAATTAATAAACTCAAGTTTTTTGATCTTTTACAGTTGGAGAAAGATCCGCAGCTAGATATTTTCGCAGAAACAGCGTGCCTTATTGCCGATTGCCCGGCCTCTCTTATTGGTATTATGGAAAGCGATACGCAGGTTATCCAAAGTTGTATAGGCCTTGCATTTGATTCTGTAGACAGAAAAAGCACTTTATGCCAATATTCCATTGCAAGTGGCGAGGTTGTCATCATCAATGATACATTATTAGATGAAAGATCATCTGACAATCCTCTGATATTAGAAGGTGGAATTCGCTTTTATGCAGGAATCCCTCTTTTAGATGACGAAGGATTTGCATTAGGAACTCTGTGCGTGATTGACTTTAAGCCTAAAACATTAACAGAAAAACAGGTAACCGCTCTTCAAAAAATAGGAAGTGCAGTTACAAATATACTGACCGCAAAAAGGAACAATATTCAAGCTGAATATTTTCAGAAGACTTTCAATATTTCCAATAATTTAATTTGTGTCCTGGATAATAATTTTATGCTTAAGGATGCTAACCCTGCTTTCAAGAAAATTTTTAAGTTTAAAATAAATACCAATGATCAGAATTTTTTAAGGATATTGGGCGAAGATAATAGTGAATTGCAACTACTCATAAAAAATCTTCGTAATATTCATGAGGAAGCTACATTTTCTACTTCCACGAAAATCAGTGATGGCACAGCGATTATAGTAGAGTGGTTTTTAAAGCAGAACCAAAACAACTCTGAGATTTTCTGTTTCGGTATCAATATTACCCAACAGATCAAAGAAAGGCAAAAACTTGAAAGTTCAGAGCGCCGCTTCAGAAGTTTTTTTGAAAACGCAATCGGATTAATGAGTATGCATGATATGCAGGGAAATATACTTTCAGTTAATGAAAAAGGAAGAAAAATACTTCAATATTCGGCAGAAGAAGTAAGAAAATTGAATTTAAAAGATCTCATTCCTGAAAAAAACTGGCCTTTACTTGCAGAATATCTCGAAAGAATAAACACTAATCAGGAAGATCTCGGAACCATGATCCTAAAATCTAAGGAAGGAGAAGAAATGGTTTGGATGTATCATAATCTTGTAGAAACTGATAAAGAAGGAATGCCATATGTGGTAAGTACCGCTTTGAATGTAACGGAAAGGATGTCTCTTGAAAAAGATTTGCTGTACACTAAAAAGATGCTAGAGCAGACGAGTGCTGTAGCTCAAGTAGGAGGTTGGGAGGTCAATCTTAAGGCCAATACTGTTTTTTGGTCACAATCTACTAAAGAAATTCATAAAGTAGACAAAACATTTCAACCTGATTTTGAAAATGCATTAGGGTTTTACAGTACAGAAAGCAGAAAAAAAGTAAAATCATTATTTGAAACAGCTGTACAAAAAGGGATACCATATGATGAAGAATTACAGCTCATGCGTAATGATGGAGTGATGATATGGGTAAGGGTGAAGGGAATACCTGAATTTGAGGATGAGGTTTGTACAAGAGTATTTGGGATTATTCAGGATATTGATACCTTCAAAAATATATATGTCGAACTGGCTACGAAGGAAGCCATGCTACAGTCATTTATAACATACGTTCCTACTGCAGTAGCAATGTTGGATAATGACCTCAACTATCTTTCAGTAAGCAGCAGTTGGAAAAATGAGTTTCAGATGCATGATACAGAACTTATCGGAAAAAATATGTTTATCGTTTCGCCTAATGTACCCGATGAAAGAAAGAAAATATATAGAGATGCACTCGGAGGTAAAACTTACATAAATAGGAACATGGCTTTAGAAGTTCCTCATAAAGAAGGAATACAACATTATAATATTGTGGTAAGCCCCTGGTATATATCAGATAATGTGGTGGGGGGAGTTATTGTTTCTGCACAAAATATTACGGAGTCGGAAAAAATTAATGAAGAGCTTAAAAATGCAAAACAGATGGCAGATATTGCCAACAAAACCAAGTCTGAATTTTTAGCCAATATGAGTCATGAGATACGAACTCCGCTGAACGGTGTCATTGGGTTTTCTGATCTTCTGCTTCAAACTCCGTTAAATGGGATACAAACACAGTATCTCAATTACATTAATGAGTCGGGTGAAAACCTTCTAGCTATTATTAATGACATCCTTGATTTCTCTAAAATTGAATCAGGAAAAATGGAGCTTTTGATAGAAAAAGCCAATGTTTATGACATGGTGAGCCAGGTAATCAATGCAGTTCTTTATCAGTCTCAGAAAAAAAACATCGAACTTCTTTTAAATATTGAACCTGGGTTACCTAAAACAATCTGGCTTGATGAAACACGATTGAAGCAGATTTTGATCAACCTTCTTGGGAACGCTGTAAAATTTACAGAACAAGGTGAGATTGAGCTTAAAGTTAAAAAACTAAATAAAGACGATAAAAATATAAAATTGAGATTCTCAGTAAGAGATACAGGAATTGGTATTCCTATAGAAAAACAGCAGCATATCTTTAATGCTTTCACTCAGGAAAACAGTTCTATCAGCAAGCGATATGGTGGAACAGGGCTCGGGCTTACCATTTCAAATAACATTTTGAAATATATGGGAAGTAATCTTACTTTGGTAAGTGAACCTGAGAAAGGTTCTGTTTTCTATTTTGATATTGAGATTCCTTTTGAAATTTCTGACCAAAGCGAAGATGAAATACTGAAAATTAACAAGGTTCTAATTGTTGACGATAACGAAGCAAACAGGGTTATTCTTCAGCACATGCTTGCTTACAAGAATATAGATTCTAGACTGGCAGCCAACGGAATGGAAGCTCTTCAGATGCTTTTAGCCGGCGAGCGTTTTGATATTATTCTGGTAGATTACCACATGCCGATTATATCAGGTCTAGAAACAATTGAAAAAATAAAGCAGCTATTTAGTGAACAAAATGAGGCATCGCCTTTCGTTATTCTTCATACATCTTCTGAAGAACATGATGTTATTAATTCATTCAGGAAAGAAGAAAGCTCCTATTTTCTGCTAAAACCGATTAAATCTGAGGAATTATACAAGACGTTACGACGTGCAGTTAAAAGTTCAGAAAAAGAATTGGCTGCCGCTAAACCGGTGCAGAAAGAAGACTTTCCACTAATGACTTCTCCCAACGTTTTGCTTGTTGATGATAATCCTGTTAACATGGTTTTGAATAACAGAATGATGAAATTGCTGATTCAGGATGCAAAAGTAACAGAAGCAACGGATGGGTTACAGGCTTTAGAACAATGCCGTGAACAGTTTTTTGATATTGTTTTAATGGATGTGCAAATGCCGGTAATGGACGGGATTGAAGCTACAAAAAAGATTCGTCTGTTGCCGGAATATTCTGCCGTTCCGATTATTGGCATTACCGCAGGAAATGTTGTAGGTGAAAAAGAAAAATGTCTGAGTTCGGGAATGGATGATTTCCTGCCAAAACCTCTTAGACAAAACGATCTTTTAGAAATGCTGACAAAATATATTGGCACTGGTGTTCAGGAATTGTCTGAAATCCTACCACATCCTGAAGGTTCTTTGGATATGAATCTTCTGAGCGAACAGATGGGTGACGATGATGATTTTAAAGTAATATTTTTAAACTTACTGATTCAGGAGCTTCATCAAGCTAGAGAAAATATAAAATCAGCTGTAAAAGAAAAAAATACCGAAGAGCTAAAGAAAATTCTTCACAAGCTGAGAGGAACTGCCGGAACTGCTGGCTTAATCATGCTTACAGAAGAAACTTCCAGTTGGGAGAAACGCATTGAAGAAAACATGGATTATTCTGCTATGGAGCAAGAAATAGCACATGAAATAACAGTAGGATTACAATTGATAAAAGATTTAGTATAAATAATAAGATTATGGTAATTCTAATTGCTGAAGACGACGAACTTATTTTAAAAACGATAGAACATAAATTACTAAAGGAAGGACACGAGGTAATTTTAAGCCGTAATGGCAAAGAAGCTATTGAAACCTTGAAAAACAAACATGTAGATCTTGCGATTACAGATATTATGATGCCTTTCGCATCAGGAATTGAAATTTTATCTGCTATACAATCGATGGAAAAAAGAATACCTGTAATCATTCTTTCAAGTATGGGTCAGGAAGAGGTTGTATTAAATGCTTTCGATTTAGGTGCAGCCGATTTTATTGTAAAGCCTTTCAGTCCTAATGAATTGATGTTAAGAATAAAAAGATTTTCTACAAGATAAAGAGTAAAGATGCTAGATTCTGTACATTTTATTTTTCTGGTTTTTCTGGGAATGCTGTCACTGGTACTTGTAATGATTATTATAGTCATCATTTACAGTATTTATCAGTACCGATTTTCAGTCCGCATTTCGGGATGGTCTGAAATAATCAATAAAAAAATCACAAAAGTGATCGTTTATGAGGAAGATGAAGCGTTGACCGATCATGATTTTATAGAAGCAAACAAAGATCCACTCTTTAGGAATCTTTTTTTGCAAAAACTGGTCGATTCTGAAAAGAAATTTTCCGGAGCTGCCAAAGGCAAGATAAAACATCTTTTTGAAGAATATAAACTTCAGGATGATGCCTTAAAAAAATTAAGCCAAAAGAAAAGCCATCTTATTGCAGGCGGAATACAGGAACTTACCGCTATGAACGTGGAAGAAAGCCTGCCGGAAATCTCCAAATTTCTTACCCATGCTTCGCCACAGGTTTATCAGGAAGCTCAATATGCTTTGGTAAATTTTAACGGTTTTGAAGGACTACATTATCTAGATACTATACAGTCTGTAATTTCAGAGTGGCAGCAGTTGCGTCTGCTGAGTTCTATCACTCACATTTCAGAAAATTCTGATGGTTTAATAAATGGCTGGCTACAAAGTTCAAACGATTCTGTGACTATTTTTACGCTTAAATTAATCAGGAAATTCCAGATTCTTTCGGTTTACTCTATGGTTGCCGAACTTACGGTGCATTCTTCCACAGAAGTAAGAGTACAGGCAGTACAAACTTTACTATCTCTAGAGAATGCCTCAACGATTACGTATCTTATTGAAGCCTATCCCGATCAACCTATCGAAGTTCAGTTCGAAATTCTTAAAGCAATTAAAAGTTCAGGAGATAAAAGCTCTCTAAATTTTCTTAAAAATCAGCTGCTCAACAGCACTGAATCTGCTGTAAAAGTTTATGCTGCTGAAGTACTTTTTTCGTTGGGACAACAGGAATTTTTAGAACTGCTTTCTCAGGATGAATCTTCCTCAAAAGAATTAATAAAAATAATTAAACACGCATTGCAGGAAAAAATATGATAGAATTCTCGCATATCATTTACGAAGTCGTTATATGGGTGTTTCTCATTTATGGTTTAGCTGTGGCAATTATTTACGGATGGATAGGAATCTATGCATTGGGAGCTGTATTAAGATATAAAAAAGAAAATACTTTTACAGATTATAGCATCATAGCAGCGAATCCCAACGCTCCTACTTTTAGTATTATCGCTCCGGCTTACAACGAAGGAATGACCATTGTAGAAAATGTGCGTTCTCTTCTATCTCTTTACTATCACAATCTGGAAATTATTATTGTAAATGATGGCAGTAAAGATGATTCTATACAAAAACTGATTGAAGCTTATGATCTTGAATCTATTGCTTATTTCATACAAGGTAAAATAGAGACCAACAAAGTGAGAGGTGTCTATAAAAGTAAAAATCCTGCATTTAAAAAGCTCATTGTTGTAGATAAAGAAAATGGTGGTAAAGCAGATGCACTCAATGTTGGTGTTAATATTTCTTCCGGCCAATATCTTGTCTGCATAGATGTAGATTGTATTTTGGAACAGGATGCTATTCTTAAACTAGCCAAGCCATTTTTGGAACAAAAAGATAAAAAGTTTATCGCATGTGGCGGAGTGATTCGTCTGGCGAACAACTGCGTTATTGAAAATGGTAAAGTAATCAGTGTCAATATGCCAAGAACACTGCTGGGAAGAACTCAGGCATTAGAATATATAAGAGCTTTCGTGCTCGGAAGAATGGCTTGGTCACGAGCATCGGGGTTGATTTTAATCTCAGGAGCATTTGGAGTTTTTGACAGAAAAATTGTACTGGCCTGTGGTGGGTATGATAAGAATACTGTAGGAGAAGACATGGAGTTGGTCGTACGTATGCGAAAGTATATGGAAGAAAGAAATGAACCCTATGAAGTACTTACCATTCCTGACCCTTTATGCTGGACAGAAGCTCCGGAAACAAAAGACATCCTCAAAAAACAGAGAAACAGATGGATGCGCGGCACCATAGAAACACTTTGGAAGCACAGAAAGATGATGTTTAACCCAAAATACGGAAAACTGGGAATGATCAGTCTTCCATATTGGTTCTTTTTCGAGCTTCTGGGTCCATTGGTAGAATTTTCGGGATATATTATTTTTATTATTTTTCTATTACTGGGCATTATCAGTTGGCCCTTTTTCACAGTTCTGTTTGCGTTGGTAATTTCAATGGGATTTTTGTATTCTATCTACGCAGTATTGGTTGATCTTGTGAGTTATCAGGTGTATACCAAGAGAAAAGACTTTTTTTCGCTTATTGCAACTTCTTTTTCCGAACCGTTTTATTTTCATCCTATTGTTGTAAAAGCTGGGGTTAACGGATTTATCGATTATTTTAGAAACTCTCACGGTTGGGGAGAAATGACGAGACAGGGCTTTAATCAAAGCACAAAAAATTTACCTTTAAAAGAAAGAATTTTAGTTATCCTAAAAACTGGACTTAAGCAATGGGGAATTCTTGCGGTCGTATTCATGATTCTTTTTTTAGTAGGAATTGCCGCAGAATCGCTTTGGTATTGGTATTCATTTCCCTCAATAGACACATCACAAATAATTGGCAACCTTTTGTTTGAAAATATTCTATTTGCCTTAAAGCTGATAGCCTTAATGGGTATTATTTATTTAATTTTATCGTTCATTAAAAAAAGCTGGGCAAAAACACTCACTATTGGAGTTTTTCTTACGGTAGCTGTTACGCAATACATTTTGTTTCTTTATTTTTCTGAAACCCATAATCTCCTCGGAGCAGACGTTTTCTATTACACAAAAGCAGAAATAAAACAGATTTTACGGGCAAGCGGAATGCTTAATTACAAAAATTTTGCCTTAATGGGCATTTTGATTGTAGTGGTACTTGTCCCCTTGTGGGTGATGGGGAAACGAGCATTAAAATCAATTTACATGGGTCTGACATTATTGATCATCGGGTTACTGGCTTTCTTTGTCCCTTCTTTTGTTTTAGACACAATTGTTTTGAACAATACCAACGAATTTAATAAAGACGCCGCAAAAAGCAAGTGGGTCTATTTTTTTAATTCAAATGAAGATAATTTCATCAGCGATCATCCTGAAATCGTTAAACTTTGGGGTGGAAGTGACAAGTTTCAAAGGAATTCTGAAATGCTGAATGAGAATTTTCCTTTTTGGAGAAAAGAAACTACGCCCGACTTTTTAGGTCAATATCTTAACAAATCTGAAAAAGCACCTAACTTGGTTTTTATTGTTATGGAAGGCTTTGGGCATGCGTATTCTTCTCCGAAAGGATATGTCGGTAACTTTACTCCTTTCCTGAATTCATTATCAAATAAAAGTCTCTATTGGGAAAACAGCTTAAGTTCGGCAGGTAGAACATTTGGAGCATTGCCTTCATTGACAGGTTCTCTTCCTTTTGGTAAGAATGGATTTTTAGAACTCGAAAAAACTCCGCACAATTTTAATTTATATAATGTCCTTAAAGCAAATGGTTTTGAAACCGGTTTCTATTATGGTGGCCATATACAGTTTGACCGTTATCGTGAGTTTTTGACGTACAGCAAGGTAGATCATATTGTAGATGAAGAATTATTCAGCAAACCATACCGTAAGCTTCCTTCTAAAAATGGAGATAGTTGGGGATACGAAGATCAGGCTGTATTTAGTAAGATGCTAGAAGTACAAACTCCAAGCGATCGACCTTATTTTAACATGATTTTGACCTTATCAACTCACAATCCTTTCTTGATAAATAATAATGATTATTACGAAAAAATGTACAGCAAAAGGCTGCAATCTGATATTTTGAATCCTGAGCAAAAAAAGTGGGCAACAATACATAAGAAAGAATTAATTTCTGTTCTGAATGCTGATGATGCTCTAAAGAAATTCTTCGAAAATTACAGCAAACGTCCGGATTTTGGCAATACAATTTTTGTAATCACCGGTGACCACAGTATGCCGGAGGTTATTCTGCAATCTAAAATTGATAGATTTCATGTGCCGATGATGGTTTATTCGCCATTAATCAAAACGCCAACAAAATTTAATAAAATCGTTAGCCATTTTGATCTTGCGCCTTCGTTGCTATCTTATTACAGAAATAATTACAGCTTACATACACCTTCTACGGTTGCATGGTTGGGAAGAGGACTTTCTGTGGGTTCGGAAACTTTAACTTCCGGGATTCCTATGATGCAAAGTAAAAACCTTCTGATCGATTTTGTTTTTAAAAATTATTATCTTCATGACGGACAGCTTTTTATTACCAAAAATTTAGAAGAAGGTGTCTACAATGATGATGCACAACTACAAAAGCTCAATGCAAGATTCAATCAATTTAAAACAATGAACTCCCGCTTCTATGCTTCTAAAAAATTAATGCCAGATTCGGTAGTTGTTAATTTTATGAAAAAAGTAAAGTAGGGTTTTTCTAAAATAAATTCTCCGAAATCATATTTCCAGATGAAATTATATTAAGACTTTGAAAGATTCTGTTGAATTTTTAAACATAAAAAAAAAGGTTTATTAAATAAATTTCAATAAACCTTTTATATATCAAAAACAACCTGTGTTTCAAAGAATTTCACCAATTGTTTTTGATTATTTAAATAACTAAAATTTTCTTGTGTACCCTAATGTAACATCAAACTGATTGCCTTTTACATTCGGTAGATATTCCTGATTATAATACATTGTTCCCACTGAAAAGAAATTTCTGTAGACAGCAAAATTATATTCTGCTCCTACTTTGAAAGTTTTTAGTTTAAAGGTTTCGTTCTCCAAAAGATTGCTACGGTTTTCTTCAGGACTAATTCCTTTTCCTATCTGAAAGGCAAAATAATCATGGCTGCTTTTAGTATAGTAACGTACAGTTCCTGTGTAAGAATGTGAAATATTTTTGTTATCTGGAGTAATATAGGTACGCAGATTAAACCAAAAATTCTTGTAATATTTACCTACTGAAGCGGTATACAACCATATATTATTCGTGAAATAAAGTTGTCGGTAACCAATCTCTGCTTCAAAGCTGTGTGGTAAATTGGCATTCAAAGAAACTCCCGTACGGTATTTCGGGAAAATACCAACATCCTCAGAATAACCAGCACCTACATACAAATAAAATGTTTTAGACAATCTCGGATAAGCTTCCAGTTCTATCTGTGTACCGTTTTGCGCAAACTTGTTGGCATAATTTCCTCTCAGGATTATTGATCCCAGCGAAGTCATTCTTTTATAACTGACCCCTACAATATGCCAATCATCGCCAAATTGCTTATCAAAATGTGAATAATTGTAAGTTATACCTACTTCATTTTTAGAAGAAAACTCATTTATTCTAACAGCAAGAGCTCTTGCCTCCGTATTTTTTGGATTGATTACTAAAAGATTAGTGATCGCTTTTTCAGCCTCGGAATACTCATTCATTCCAAAATAAACCTTTGCTTTCAAAAGCCATAATGCTTCAGACGAAGGATGATTGATCAATCCCTCATCGATCATCTTAATGGCATTTGTATTTTGATCATTCCAATACTCAAGCGAGGCATATGCGATAAAATAGTCTTCATCTTTTACTCCTCTACTCTGCAAATTTTCAAATACAGTTCTGGCAGCAGAAATATCTTTATTCCATGTGTATAATCTGCCTAAAAAAATAGAAATATCTGTATAATCGGGAGCTTTTTCTAATGCCTCTTTTGCGAGAGAAATAGATGCCGCATAGTCTTTCTTCTCAAAAGCCGTAGTATACGCTTTCTGAAACAGCTCATCAGCAGTAGCATTTTGCTGAGCCAACATCGTAATTGGAAATAACAGCAGAAACAACAAGGATTGGCTTCTTTTCATTAATTATAAATGTATTTCCACAAATATATTGAACTTTTTCGTAGTAAACCAAACTAAATATTTTCCATGAAAATGTTTTTTATTGGATGAAAAATTACTACTTTTGAATACTACTGAAAGCGGGAAACCTACACAATTAAGACATCTATAAAAAAGGATATAGAAATCTTCATTAATAAGAGCCTGTTTAAATTTTATTGAATAAAATTTTTATTGCGGATAATTTGACCATAGTTTCATAATTTTCCATAGAAGTTTATAGTCCCTGCATAACCCTCTGCCATTATCAAACCAAGCGAAAGCTCTCTCTATAATCCATGTTTTGGAAATAGGCTTAAAATCTTTTTTCTTTTCATCATTTCTCATCGCCACAGGAACTTTACATGTAAGGTAACAATTTTAACAAGTATGAGCTTGCGCGCAAATGAACTGGTAGTGAAAACACTCTCCAAGGTGGCTATATACTTCTATGTACCAATAGGGAACTATTTCACTATTTTAGTGAAAATTATGACCATTCTCAATTAGAAAGAGAATTTTGAGAATATTATCTATTTGTTACCTTAAAACATAATATAGCCAAAATCTATTAAATTTAAATCGGTACATTAAAATATGTGCTACTTATAATAATTAGATCAGAATCCAAAAAAAACGATAGAAATTTTTACAATATATGTGCTTTTTTCATTGCCCTGTCAATTTGGAGCGTATGGTGGTAAAAGATGTAGACAAGGCTTTGCATTTATTTAAAAATTATTTCGGCTTCAGCATAATCGCAAACCGCAACAGCAAAATGGCAGTCTTGGAAAACAACGATCAATTTGCCCTTGTGATCTGGGGACAGGTATTGAACAAAAAGGAAGATACCTGACTATCCCAAGAATTTCCATATCGGATTTTATCAGGAGGATGAGGAAGCTGTTTGGAATATGTACAGAAAGCTCAGGGAGAAAGAAAACTTACGATTTGAAGCAGAACCGAATCTATCAGAAATATTTTTAGTTTCTATTTCTATTTTGAAAATCTCATGATAGAGATCAGTGTGAATCCGTTTTCGGAAAGTATTGAATGATTTTTTGCTGACGAGCTATGAGATATGATCATCCCACAAATCTTTCCATTGACTTAAATTGTTAAGGAAATGATAATATTCTTCAGTGTTCCAAGAAATAATTTTTGAGCCAAACTCGATCATATGGAAGATTAAGTGCCCCTGATGAAGCTAGTTCATTTTTTGATCAACAGTAAAATTCATAATTTAAGGTGAAGATACTAACGGTACCGTTAAAGTATATCAGTACCTTAGTATATTGAAATATACCAACCTAGAATAGAAAATCATGAAAGTATTCTTATATTATAACGATTCCTTAATCGGATTAAAGGGTCTTCTTCCAGAATACACGTAATCTAATAATAGCAAAACATCCCGGGATCATCGGCAGAATGGCTGTCCACATCCCGGGAAAGTAGTATTTCCCCGTCGTCTTATAGTAGAAATTAGGCATGTTTTCGATGACAGATCCTTTAATTGAACCCGTGATGGGATGGGGGTTATGTGGAAAAAGATCAGGCGCAATTAATGGAAAAATAAAGTGCGTAAATTCAGCGACACCAGGACCGATGAAAATAAACCAGGCTACAAATCCGGCAATCGGAATTCTGTAATATAAACCCAAGGAGGTCAGCGTATAAATGGTAGGTCCTACCAGTGCAAATACCATTAGGAAACTTTTTTCACTCCATGGAATTCCGAATAGGCGGCTCATTGCGGGAGCGAAACCCATCTGGTACTCTTCAATAATATGGATCTGCAATGCGGCTACCGTAAGAACAAAGAGTGGTAATATCAATGATGGACTGACAGGATTCCTTAGATAGGTCCTATGCCAGCAGAAAAATGCGATAATTGCTGAGCCGCCAACGATAATGACCGGTGGAAGTCCGATGGAAAAATATCCTGCTATCGGGGTAACAATGGTAATGACGACTACTAAAGCAACGCTGAGTTTTTGATTAAAGAATAATGGATGGATCATAGCGGTATGAATTTTTGGCCAAATTACAAATCCGCTTATAGCCTGCATTTATCAAATGATAAAATCGCTATTTTATCCTCCGAATCCTGCTCAAGGAAACTTGGGTAATTCCCAGATAGGAGGCAAGGTCGGCCAGACTGATCCGCTGTAGGAGATGCCCCTGATCTTTTAAAAATCTGTTATATGCAACAACTCCCGTTTCCTCCAGCGAATGGCCCACCCGGCTCATCATTTCAATAACTGCCATAGAAAGGAGCTTGCGGTAAAATGTTTCGATCTGATGATACTCCTGACATAATGTTTGAAGATCATTATGGAGAATATAGCTTACCGTAGAATCTTCCAGTGCTACAATATCGCAAACGGAAGGTTTTTGTTGAATAAAACTATCCAACACTGAAAACACATTGCCTTCCGAAAAGAAGCGCATCGTAAATTCCCGGCTGTCAGTAGTCAATAGGGTTTTTACAAGTCCGATATTTAAAAAGTATATTTTATTGCAGATCTTCCCTTCCTCTACAAGAATATCCCCTTTTTTATATGCTTGTTCTCTAATTTTAGAATGTAATGCAATGCCGGCTTTTTCATCCAATCGGCAATGATGTTCTACGAATTGAAAAAAATCTGATGGTTTTGGATCGGTTGGTCTTATCATTTTGACAGATGTTTTATATTTAAAAATAACTAATTTAATGATACTATTTAAAACGCTTTTTAAAAGATCATGGTAATTTTAGGAAATGCAATTGCCAAACCTTCTTACAGAAAAGATGCGACAATAATAAAGAATGGTAACGGACAAGAGATCATGTATCGGTACGGATTTTGGTCTGTGCAAATAAAGCAGATCAATACCCTTGCTATTTATGAGCTCAGGATATGATCACCATTAAACCAAGAACAATATTATGAAAAAAGCATCATTGAAAACCATTGCAGAAAGAATGAAGAATCTCGATTTCTGTATGATGGTCACGCAGGACGAACAACAGGTCTCTTATTCAAGGCCTATGAGCAACAACGGTAAAGTTGAATATGACGGCGACTCCTGGTTCTTTTCCTATGAAGATAGTCATAAAGTCGAGCAGATTAAGGAAAATAAGCATGTCAATCTTATATACCAAACTGATGATATGTTATTTATCGAATGTACCGGTACCGGTGAAATTATAAAGGATAAGGACACACTTAAAGAAAAATGGGTTGAAGGCCTTGACCAATGGTTTCCGGAAGGCGTCGATACTCCAGGCATCTGTCTGATCAAAGTGCATGCAAGCAGGGTGCGATTCTGGCATAAAGAGGAAGAAGGTGAATACACTGCATAGTTGTAGGTTATTGTTTGTTTCCTGAAATGAAATAGAGAATAAAGGTATTGAATAACACAAATCCCGACATTGGTCGGGATTTGTTATGAAATTAAAATTTTAGTATGCTTTATCTAATCAGAGTCTCATATAGGATTCAATCTCCACCGCCTACAATAGAATCCAAAAATGAAAAGGCTTCGCGGTTTTGTACGATCTGGTAATCTTTTCCGACTACGCCTAAAACGGTGTTATTGTCGGTACGGATATTGGCAAAATAGTTGGGAACTTTCAATTCTGAATATATTATTTCGATTCCGCTATTGTTTTCTATAATTCCAGAAACTTTAGTAAATAAGGGAGATTTTTCGACTTGATAGTCAAGTCCTGCAAATTTGATAGCTTCTTTGCTTGTTGGATGTTCCTCTATGATCTGTCCTAAATTGTGCCATGGTTTTTCCTTAACACTGAAAAATGAATATTTCCCTGTTCTGTTGTTGAAATTTAAATTATGTGCCATGATGATAATATTTAATTGTTAAAAATCTTGTTTATCGTTTTAGAATGGGATATCATCATCTTCCTCACCTTTTTGAGGAGCAGAATTCGAAATTTCCTTCCGAGGTGTATTTTTCGATTCAGTAGACTTGTTTTCAGTACTACTACTACTACTACTACTATGAACTTTGATCTGTGAGGTGTGGAAATTAAGCCCTGCATGGGCTTCTCCGTCTTTTCCTATCCATGCGCTTGTATAAGCTCTACCGCTTAACTCAACTAATGTTCCTTTGGTGAGGATTTCCGCTACTTTTGGAGAAATCCAATAAGCACATTCAAAATAGGTCGTCTGTTCGATTCGTTCGCCTTGCTTATTGCGATAGTTGTCATTGGTAGCAATAGAGAAATTGACAACTTGTTTTTTGTTTGACAGGGTACGGACTTCCGCATCTCTTGTCAGTCTTCCGATAATGTTCATAATTGCTTATTTTAAGATTGTACATTTTGATTTGTTTTCAATCTCTTCTCCGTTCTTGCTCTTGAAAGCCTTTCAGGCTTCGCTGAATATTTTTCAAAAGAAAAACTGGAAAAAAGAAAGCAGATATGAAGTGTTGACAATAAGTAAAAGCCAAAAGGAAACGGAATAATTGGAGGGTACCTTTAGGGAGGAAGCCGTTTATGCCGTAGTGTTTTGGTGGGATAAGATGACGGCTGACAACAATACCTTAGCTGCCTTCTTGCCGGTTTTATTATGGAAAATGTTAAGTCTAATAACGGTCAATAACCTGCTTTTTTATATGAATTGAATGTTTAATTTCAACATTTTTGATTTTATTTGTAAATTAGTTTAAGCTAAGAATGATGAATTTCTTTGCATTAATTTTCTCTTGTTGCACTTAAAAATAAATTTTAAACGTAATCACATCTTTTGTAAACAGAAATTTTTCTACTATGATAGTAAATGTTAAGTATTTCGTTTGATTTCACTTTTTTTTAAGCTTCACACATTTATATTTAAAGCCAAATGCAACAGAAAAGTGTCTGGATTTACTTTTAGAACACTTGTCCAATACTTTTATTAAAAAAGTATTGGCATGGAGAAGAAAGTTGAAATTAGTAACATTACGGTAGATGAAATTATCAAAATATTTAAAGAAGAGGAGAGAGTTGAACTAACTATTGCGGATGCGGAACTGATTGTAGAATTTCTAAAAATGCTAGCAACAATTACGATAAAGCGTTTTTTAGATGAATAACATTTTAAGATTTATATATGAAAAAAGCTGATTTATATATTCGTGTGTCAACTGACGAGCAGGCAGATAAGGGCTATTCGCAAAGAGATCAGGAAGAGCGATTAAAACGTTACTGTGAAAACAATAATATTAAAGTAGGTCAAATAATCTATGAAGATTATTCCGCAAAGACCTTTAACAGGCCAGAGTGGATCAAACTACTGGATACGCTAAAGAGAAAAAGCTCAAAAACCAATCTACTGCTCTTTACAAAATGGGATCGCTTCAGCAGGAACGCTGGAGATGCTTATCAAATGATTAATATACTTAGGAAAATTAGCGTGGAACCACAGGCTATTGAGCAACCATTAGATCTTTCAATTCCCGAAAATAAAATGATGTTGGCGATCTATCTTGCTGCTCCTGAAGTCGAAAACGACAGGCGCGCTTTGAACACATATTATGGAATGCGTCGTGCAAAAAAAGAAGGCAGATTAATGGGAAGGGCACCTTACGGTTATATTAATAGAATTACGGAGAAAGGGGAAAAGTATGTGACGCCGAAGGAACCGGAAGCTTCTAATATGCAATGGGCATTTAACGAGATGGCCAGAGGAGTATATTCAGCGAGCCAAATTATGGATATGATGAACAGGAAGGAAGGAAAATCAGTTAAAATAAGTGCCTTTCTCGCAAGTTTACGCAATACGGCATATTGTGGAAAAATTTACGTGGAGCAATTCAATGAAGAGGAGGCTCATTTTGTTAAAAGTATTCATGAACCTCTGATTAGTGAAGAACTATTCGAAAAAGTTCAATGTATAATGGATGGAAACGTGAATCCAGCCAGACCCAATGTAAAAGTATTGTCCGACGATAATTTACCTTTGCGAGGTTTTCTAGTTTGCCCGGAATGTGGTCATTTGGTTACCGGCAGTGCATCTACGGGACGTTCCGGAAATAAATATTATTACTACCATTGCCAGTCACCGTGTTCATACCGTTACAGATCTGAGATTTTAAATTCTAAATTTTTAGAGATATTACAGTCATTGGAAATGCGTGCATCTATAAAAAATTATTTGAAAAAGGTGCTGAAGCAAAATTTTGAAAAATTTATTAATAATCCCCAAAGAGAAAGGAAAGCAATTCTATTAGAAATAGATCGTTTAAACAGCAGATTGAAACAGGCAAGAAATAAACTGATGCAGGAGGTAATTGATGATGAAGATTATCTTGAAATTAAAATAGATTGTAAGGTACAAATTGAAAAGCTCGAAGCTAAGTTAACTAAAGGAAAAGATAATAAGAAAACAGATTTTCCAAAACTACTAGACGAAGCATTATCGAACCTAGTAGACCTTGCGAAAGTCTATACTGATGGGGATATTGACGTAAAACGTAAGATCATTGGTTCGATATTTCCTGAAAAATTGCAATTTTCAAAAAATCATTATCGAACCACCCGACCTAATGTTATACTCTCTTATATATATCAGATAAACAATGAGTTAGGAGCGAAAAAAAACCGGAAAGAAAGTGAATTATCACCTCTTTCCGGTTTTGTACCCAGGACCGGGATCGAACCGGTACTCCTAAGAACTGGTGTTTGAGACCAGCGCGTCTACCAATTCCGCCACCTGGGCCAGTGTTACCTTGTTTGAATCGGTGTGCAAATATAGAAACTTTTTACGAATTCCGAAAAAATATTAAGAAAAAAATTAAAAAATTATTTCTAATCCATCGTAAGCAAGGTGCATCCCGGATGGAAGTTGTTTGTCTTCAATATCATGCAGTCCCAAATGATGGCTGATGTGTGTTAAAAATAATTTTTTAGGTTTTAGTTCCTCAAATAATCTTATCACATCAGGCAAGATGAAATGAGCAGGATGTGGATCAGATTTCCTGATACAGTTTAAAATTAATACGTCCAAATTCTTGAGTTTTTCTTTTTCAGCGTCAGAAATAAAACCGGCATCGGTAATATAGGCAAGCTTTTTAAATTTATAACCAAAAATGGTAATCTTAAAATGAACGACCTCAATTGGTGTAATTTCAGTATCAAATACAGTAAATGGTTCATTTTCAATTTCATGAAGCTCAAAGGTAGGAGCTCCGGGGTATTTTTCATCTGCAAAAGCGTAAGGAAATCGTTTTTTTACCTCATTTCCTACTCTTGATTGGCAGTAAATAGGTACATCATTTCCACTTTTGAAAATGAGAGGCCGCATATCGTCAAGACCAATTACATGATCGTTGTGTTCATGGGTAAGGAGTGTAATATCAACTGTATTTTCTTTGTTTACAAGCATTTGTTGCCTGAAGTCGGGACCACAATCAATCAATATTTTTTTGCCTTCATCGGTGGTTATCATAGCAGAAGATCTTAGACGCTTGTCTTTGGGATTTTCTGATTTGCATACCTCGCAGGTGCAGCCAATCACGGGTACACCCTGGGAAGTTCCCGTTCCTAAAAATTTCAACTTCATTTCTTTTGAGGTTGTTTTAATTTTGGTAAATTTACGAAAAATTTAATGTCCTAATGTATCAGAAACTAACTCCTAAACAAAAAGCATTAACAATTAATCTAGATCCTACTATTTATGGTACTTTCGCAGAAATTGGAGCAGGGCAGGAGACTGTTCGACACTTTTTTAGAGCAGGGGGGGCTTCCGGTACAATCGCTAAGGCAATGTCTGCTTACGACAAAGATTTTAGTGATGCGATCTATGGAAAAGAGGTAAAAAACAGATACGTCACCCAAAACAGGCTGCGAAAAATGCTTCGTTATGAAGTAGCTTTGATTGAAGAGCGGATTTCCAGAGAAAACAACCCGAACAGAAAGTTTTTTTCTTACGCAAATACCGTTACGACAATTAATTTCGATAAAACAGTTAAAGGTCACGGCTGGGTAGGAATCCGTTTTCAGGTAAAGGAAAATGAAGATTACAATGAAATTGTTATTCACGTAAAATTTAAAGAAAATGATGCCACGTTACAACAGGAAACTTTAGGAAATCTTGGGGTAAACCTTATTTTCGGGGCATTTCATTATTACGATAATCCTCGAAATTTAATTGAATCTCTATACGATGATGTTGCTAAAGACAATCTTGAAATTGATATGATTGATTTCAGCGGACCTGCGTTTTCTTATGTTGATAACAGGCTGATGTCTTTGCAATTGGTTAAAAATGGAATGACAGATGCGGTGATCTTTAATTCCGAAGGAAACAATATGCTTCCTGCAGATATTTTATACAAGAAAAATATTTTTGCCGTAAGAGGAAGTTTTCGCCCGGTGACTAAAGTGAATATTGATATGCTGAAGAACGGTCTTGAGATGTTCCAGAAAGATGCAATCTGTACACCTGATGAAATTGAAGTTCTGATTGAGATTACTATTTCGAATCTTCGTGCAGACGGCGATATTGATGAACGGGATTTCCTTGACAGAGTTGATGTGCTGGCTAAGCTGGGATATACGGTAATTATTTCAAATTATTCGGAGTATTACAGGCTTATTGATTATTTTGCCTCATACACAAGCGGAAACATCGGCGTTGCTATGGGGGTAAATAATCTCCTCATGGTTTTCGATGAAAAATATTACAAAAATCTTTCTGGAGGAATCCTGGAAGCATTCGGTAAGTTTTTCCGAAATGGAATGCAGGTATATTTATATCCTTATAAAGATCCTGAAACACATGAATTGCTGGATTCTTCCACATTAAAAGTAGAAGAAAATCTGAAAGAGCTGTATAAATATTTCAAGCACAACGAACGTATTGTAGATATTACGAATTATAATCCGGAGTTTTTGGAAATTTATTCAAGAGATATTCTGAAGAAAATCGCATGCAATATAAAAGGCTGGGAAACACAGGTTCCGGAAGGTGTGGCGGAAATGATTAAAGAACGTGGAATGTTCGGTTACAAAGAAGAACTTTCACTAAAACAATTTTCTTAAAAATAATATTAAATGTCAGAATTAAAAAAAAGGCTTTCATCGATTTTAGAAAGCCCTAAACATAATACGGAAGAGAAACTTGAGAAAGTTTGCCATCTTTTGGATCAGGAAATATCTTATTTCAACTGGACCGGGTTTTATTTCAAAAATGGGGATAAAGACGAATTGAAACTAGGGCCTTACGTCGGGGCTCCTACAGATCATACGATTATTCCATACGGAAAAGGAATCTGCGGACAGGTTGCGGTTTCTAATGAAACATTTGTCGTTCCCGATGTAAATGAAGAAAGCAACTATCTAAGCTGTTCCATTGATACGAAAGCCGAAATTGTTGTTCCTATTTTCAAAGACGGAAAAAATATTGGCCAGATCGATATTGATTCTCATACTGTGGATCCTTTTACTGATGAAGACAGGGAATTATTGGAGTGGCTTTGCAACGAAGTTGCAAAGATTTTGTAATTAAAAAGTTTCTTATTTATAATGACTCCGGCCCGACGGGCCGGAGTTATTTAGTTTTCGTTCTTTTTTACCTGACTATTTTCTATATAATATTATTATCTGCATAATAAGCAAAATCTGCGGGAGATAAAATAATAAAGTAAATTATCTGCTTAAAGCAATTCGTGTAAATCTTTGGTTATGTGTTAATTAAAAAGCATTGAGTGATTTCAAAAATGGGTTGAAAAGCTACTATATCGTCTCACAGAAGTTCCACAATCTCCGCGCATATATCTGTATGATTTGTGAAATCTGCGGGAGATAAAAAAGCAGTTGCATAATTTCATATTACATTTTAATTGCTTCCACTTCAGCAATCAGTTCCTTAAAATAATTTTCGCATTTCGCTATATGCGTTCCGTACCACGAAAAAGCTTCGCCGTCTACAATCATAATTTTTTTATCAGGATAAAACGCTTTCAGCTCACTAATATGTTTTTCTTTAAAAGGAAAAGGTTCGGAAGAAAGCATGATAATCTCAGCTTCTGCTAAATCTTCAGTTTCAATGACAGGATAACGTTTCTGATCTTTAAATGCATTTTCAAAGCCAATTTCTTCCAGTATTTTATGGATAAATGTATCAGATCCTACCGTCATATAAGGATTTTTCCATATGAGATAGGCAACTTTTACTTTTTGATTAATTTTAGCCTGATTGAGAATATCATAAATTTTAAGATTGAAAAGTTGGGCTTTATCTTCTTTATTAAAGATTTTGCCTAAATTTTTGAGCAAATAATAATTGTCTTCAATATTCTCAACGTTACTTACAAAGACTTTAAAATCATTCATTAAGGTTTCGACCTGTTCTTTTATATTTTCTTCTTTGTTGGCTAGAATAAGATCCGGATTTAATGCTCTTATTTTATCGATATTAATATTTTTTGTCCCTCCGACAATGTCAACGTTTTTCACTTTTTCTTTGGGATGGATGCAAAATTTTGTCCTTCCGATTACTTCATTTTCCGTTAAACCCAAATCAAATAAAGCCTCAGTTATAGAGGGAACCAAAGAAACTACTTTCATTATAATATTTTAGATGTCGCCTAAAATTACAAAAGTTTACCCGTTAAGAAAAGTCCGGCAACGGAAAAATAGATAATAAGTCCTGTAACATCAACCAGTGTTGCTACAAAAGGAGCAGAAGAAGTAGCCGGGTCAAGTTTTAATTTTTTAAGAATAAATGGAACCATAGAACCGGAGAGTGTTCCCCAAAGAACGATCAAAACAAGAGAAAAACCTACACTTAAGCCTACAAAAGACCAGTGTATTCCGTAGTCGAAAAAGCCGGCTTTATGCCAGATCATGATTCTCAAAAATCCGATAATCCCTAAAATCCCACCTAGAAATAATCCCGTGAATATTTCCTTTCTCATCACATACCACCAGTCTTTCAATCCGATTTCCTGAAGTGCCATTGCTCTGATAATCAGTGTTGCTGCCTGGGAACCCGAATTTCCGCCACTCGATATAATCAAAGGAACAAACAAAGCGAGTACAACGGCTTTCTGAATTTCATCTTCAAAATATCCCATCGCCGAAGCGGTAAGCATTTCTGAGAAAAATAAGATAATCAACCACATTCCTCTCTTCTTTACCATTTCCATCAGTGAAGTCTGCGTATAGGGAAGGTCTAGGGCTTCAAGACCCCCGAATTTCTGGATATCTTCAGTGTTTTGCTGCTCAATCTGGTCGAGAATGTCATCAATAGTTACGATTCCTACTAACACGCCGGCTTCTGTAATAATCGGAAGGGCAGCCCTGTCATATTTCTCAAAATATTGCACGGCATCCTCTTTTGAAGTGGTTGTTGTAATAGCTACGAAATGATTATCTGTAATCTCTGAAATTAAAGTTTCTTCTTCTGCAAGTAGAAGGCTTCCCAACGCAATGTCATCAATCAGTCGGTTTCTTTCATCAACAACATACAGGTAATTCATCGTTTCTACCTTACTTCCGACTTTTTTAATTTGTTGAAGACATCTTTTTATCGTCCATTCTTTACGGATCTGAATATAATAAGGTGTCATCAGACGCGCAATTGAATCGGAATCATATCCCAATAATTTTAATGCGATTCTTCTTTCCTGCGGATTCAGATGATTAATAGAATATTTAATGAGTTCATCTGGAAAATCTTCAAACAGTGCTGTCCGGTCATCGGGGGTCATGGCATTGAGGATTTCAGAAACCTCATCACTTCCGATACTTCGGATCGTTTCTTCCTGAAAATCAGGATCGAGATGTGAAAAAACCTCCGCTTTGTATTCTTTCGGAACTTTCAGAAATGCCAAAAGCCTCTCATCAGCGTGCAATTCGCTTAGAGTTTCGGCAATATCGGCAGGATTGAAGATAAGTTCATCTCTAGAATTCAAAACGTCATTTTTTTGGATACGCAAAAATAGCTCAAATTTTTAAAACAAGCCAAGACTGCCAGAAATTTAAGAATTAATTAAACTGGAAGAATAAAAAAAGCATCTGCTTACAGATGCTTAAAATCAAATTTAGTTTAATGGTTTACTCCTCTATACACGCATATTCAACGCACATTCTGTTGCAACACCAGCCGATTACGCATTGTGAATGGCTGGTACATTTAGTAAGTGCGGCACCATTAATTTTTTCCTGTTGTTTGCGGGTTAATTTTTTTAAATTTTTCATAATAATAGATTATTGGTGATTATTATTGTTTTATTCCTTAAACTTCCGGGCAGTTATAATAAACACAGACATTCTGGCAACAGGATCCACCAGGACATTCAAAATGATATTTACATTTTTGCAGTACGCCGCCGTTGATTGTTTTCTGATCGTTTCGGGTCAGTTTCTTTAAATTTTTCATAAATAGTAAGTTTTAATTAGATAATAAATGTAATAAAATAAATCTAATTATTCACTCTTAAATGATAAAAAATACCAATTAAATGTGTATTACAGTGATTGTTATATATCATTTATGTATTAATAAAACAAAAAACACCCACAAAAACTGCGAGTGTATGAAGAATTTGAATTGAGATAGTTTGAAATGAATTGTTTCGACTAAAATAAAAAATATATTTTAATTATTCACCATGTGATGAATATAATTTTATGAACTTTAATGATGTGCATAGTATTTTAATTAAGAGATTGTGCAGTAATGCTATAAGTAGTTAAGGCTATAGTGATTAGAAACTAAAAACCATTTTCATCAGAAGGTTTTATCTTCCTTAATTGTTTGAGGATTCCTTTGATGGCACCGTTTGTCCCTATTTTTATAGAATTTACAGTAGATCCCAACAGTCGCATATTCTTTCGGTAGGTGTCGTAATCGGTTTGGGTAATGAGATTACCTTCAGCATCGAAAAGCTTCATACTTACGATAACCTGATTGGAGAAAACATATTTTCCGATTCCAACCTTAAAATATTTAACTTTAGGTACAATCGCAAAATCCGCATCATTATTGAGGCAATAATCTGAAATCGTTTTTTTATCAATACTGTCAAAAGAAATTTGTACCTCGGTTTTTAGCATTTTACTTTTTCTTTCGCTTAAATTGTCAGAAACAGCACTGAAAAAAGCGGTATTAGTCGGCTCTTTGATTTCTTCAATATCAGGATCTACTTCAGGATTGAAGTATAAGACTTTTTTTATCTTATGGCCATTATTTCTTTGCGCTTTAAACAAAGAAAAGCCGGATAAAATGAATAGGGCGAAAATTATGAAAGTAGTAGATTTTCTCATCATGAACTCATATGCAAAATTATTGCCTTTTAACGGGATAGCATAATGTTTTTAAGAAATTTTTAACATTTTTATCTATCAAATTCAATTTATGAAATCAATAATTGTTGCAGAATTAAAAAATTGTTGTAATTTTGCAGCCGTTACATAATAATCATTAAACAATATTGGAATGTACTTAACAACAGAAAAAAAGCAGGAAATTTTCGCAAAACACGGAAAATCTGCACAAGACACAGGAAGTGCTGAAGGACAGATTGCACTTTTCACTTTCAGAATCAATCACTTATCTCAGCATTTAAAGGCTAACCGTCACGATTTCAACACAGAAAGATCTTTGGTGAAATTGGTAGGTAAGAGAAAAAGTTTACTAGATTACCTTAAAAATAAGGATATCGAAAGATATAGAGCAATTATTGCTGAACTAGGTTTAAGAAAATAATCTACAAAGATTTAAAAAGAAGCAACTTCGAAAGAGGTTGCTTTTTTCTTTGCCTATAGTCTGGAAAAACAGACTGTTTGAATATAAAAAATATAGACAAACCTGTGTTTTGATACGGATTTTAGGCTGAAGAAGTGATATATCCAAATAATTACATTAAATTTGCATCGAAAATTTAAAAAGTTTAAATATTAATTCGTACTCATACGGAGTACAAGAGACGAAAAATTTTATGAGCGTACCTCAAGCGTTTACAGAAACGATTACTCTTGCAGACGGCAGAGAAATTACAATTGAAACAGGTAAATTGGCAAAACAGGCTGATGGATCTGTGGTAGTGAAAATGGGCGGAACGATGCTTTTAGCAACCGTTGTAGCCAATAAAGAAGCAAATCCGGGAGTGGATTTTTTACCATTAACGGTTGATTACAGAGAAAAATTCTATGCAGGAGGCAGAATTCCGGGGAATTTTTTCCGTAGAGAAGCAAGACCTTCTGATCAGGAAATTTTAACAATGCGATTGGTAGACAGAGTGCTACGTCCACTTTTCCCTGAAGACTTCCATGCGGAAGTGCAGGTGATGATTTCATTAATTTCTTACGACGGAAAAACCATCCCTGATGATTTAGCAGGTTTGGCAGCTTCTGCGGCAATCGCTATTACGGATATCCCTTTCAACGGGCCGATGTCTGAAGTAAGAGTGGTAAGATTCAACGGTGAATTGGCTATTAATCCAAGTTATGAGCAGCTAAAAGATTCTGAACTGGATATCATGGTGGGAGCTACAAAAGATTCCATCGTAATGGTAGAAGGGGAAATGAAGGAAATTTCTGAACAGGAAATGTTGGAAGCCATCATCTTCGCCCATGCTGAAATCAAAAAACAAATTGAAGCTCAGGAAAGATTAGCTGAAAAAGTAGGTAAGGCTTTCCCGAAAAGAGAATATTCTCACGAAGTTCACGATGAAGATATCCGTGAAAAAGTGTGGAAAGAAACTTACGATAAAGTTTACGAAGTTGCAAGAACTCCTTCTGCAAAAGAAGAAAGAGGAGAAAAATTCAAAGCGGTTCTGGAAGAATTCCTTGCTCAGTATGTAGATAATCCTGAAGAACTGGAAAGAGTATCTCCTTTCGCAAAAATATATTATCATGATGTAGAGAAAGAGGCTATGCGTCAGATGATTTTAGAAGATAACATCCGTCTGGATGGCCGTGATCCTCAAACGATCCGCCCTATCTGGTCTGAGATCGACTATCTTCCGGGAGCACACGGTTCTGCCATCTTTACAAGAGGGGAAACGCAATCTTTAACAGCGGTAACATTAGGCTCTGTAAAAGATGCCAACATGGTGGACAGCGTTATTTCTCAGCACGACGAAAAATTCTTTTTACATTACAACTTCCCTCCGTTCTCTACAGGTGAAGCAAGACCTTTGAGAGGAACTTCAAGAAGAGAAGTAGGACACGGAAACTTAGCTCAAAGAGCTTTACAGGCTGTAATTCCTGAAGAGAATCCTTATACAATCAGAATTGTTTCTGATATCTTAGAATCAAATGGTTCGTCTTCAATGGCAACAGTTTGTGCGGGTACTTTAGCGTTAATGGATGCTGGGGTACAGATCACAAAACCTGTTTCCGGGATTGCAATGGGATTGATTACAGATACAAAATCAGGTAAATTCACCGTACTTTCTGATATCTTAGGAGATGAAGATCACCTTGGGGATATGGACTTTAAAGTAACGGGAACTGCTGACGGTATCACTGCCTGTCAGATGGATATCAAAATCCAGGGGCTTTCTATGGACATCATGGAAAAAGCTTTGATGCAGGCTAAAGACGGAAGATTACACATTTTAAATAAAATTACGGAAACGATTGCTGAGCCAAGAGCGGATGTAAAACCACACGCTCCGAAAATGGTCGTAATGGAGATTCCGAAAGACTTCATCGGTGCGGTAATCGGGCCTGGTGGAAAAATCATTCAGCAGATGCAGAAAGATACGGATACCGTTATCGCGATTGAAGAAATCGGTGAAATCGGACGTATCGAAATTGCGGGTACCGACAGAGAGAAGATCAATGCGGCAGTGGCAAAAATCAACGAAATCACTTTTGTACCGGTTGTAGGACAGGTGTACAACGGAAAGGTGGTGAAGATCATGGATTTCGGAGCTTTCGTAGCGATTGCAAAAGGTACGGAAGGACTTCTTCACATCTCAGAAATCGAGTGGAAGCGTCTTGATAAAGTACCTTATAAAGAAGGAGATGAAGTGGAAGTGAAATTTATGGGATATGATGACCGTAAGAAAATGAAGCTTTCAAGAAAAGTGTTGTTGCCAAGACCTCCGAAGCCGGAAGGGAAACCAAGACAGGAAGGTGAGGGAAGACCAAACCGACCTGAAGGGCAAAAACCACAGGGTGAAAAGCCTGCTGAGGACAACAATCCTTCAACTGAAGCATAAGATTAGTATTTATCTATGATATTTGAAACCACCGGATTTCCGGTGGTTTTTTGTTTGGCCTTGTATAGAAGTAAGGATTGTAAGTCTGCGCTATCTGGTGTGTCATGCTGAATGAAATGCAATGGAATGAAGAATTTTCCTGGAAAAACTGCTTTAGCATTTGAATGTCTATTACTTTCTTTACATTTTCGGACAAGAATATTAGTTTATCATGCAAGAATGTTCTACCGTATTGCTAAAATGTAACTCTATACCGTGCCAATGTAAAACAATAAGGCAAAAAAGTGAAACCGGATCGCAAGAAAGTGAAACCATATTACAAGAAAGTAAAACCAGATCATAAAAAAGTAAAGTTACATTGCAGGAATGTAACTTTATGTCGGAGGAATATAAGATGTTATCGATCATGCATTCTGTAAAGACCAAGATGTTTCGGATTGCAATTCTGAGTTGGCGTATTAATTACTGCCCCGTTTGGGAATTAAAAGATTTTTTCTAATTCAAACCTAATCAAACGTCTTTTTATCTCTGCTTAAATGTATGCGTAAGCAAATATTTAGTTAACCCGTTGTGTATTTTGCTTCATTTTCGTCACTTCGAGTAGATTTTTGAAAAAAATCATATCGAGAAGTTTATAATTTTGAAGATAGATTCCATCCTCAATACATTTTTCTACACTTTGTTGCGAAAAAAACACTCGACGTGACAAAGCTATTGTCAAAATTTCTCAAAATGCACAACGGGTTTAGTTATGTTTTTATTTACATTCAAAAAAAACATTTATATCCTTGAATTTACCGGATTTTATGTTTGCGGCAAAAAATTTAAATTAATTTTTATATTTTTGAGCAAACAGAAATACAAATACATGGAAAATATACTTTCACAAAATTTCCCTTTTCAGGAGAATTCTATTTTTTCTTCTTTAATTTCAAGGCTTACTTTCAAAACATTTTTTACGGTATGAGTTTTTACCTTAAATGCCATATTGTAAAAAAGGGAGAAACTTTGAAACAGATTGCTGAACTATATGAGATTCCTGATATAGAGCTATTGAAATATTTTCACCATCAGCATGCCCCTAAAAACAGCAATCATCTGGGAACAACTCTTTTTGCCGGACAGGAAATTTTTATCCCTGATGAAAATGATATCCGTACTATTTTAGAAAAAAGAAATTTAAATAGTGAAGAAAATAATATAAAAAATCACAATCAGATTGAAAACGGAAATTTATTGCCTGATTTTCAATCTATTGATCACACTTATATCGTTGAAATAAGAGATGTTTTTGAAAATAGAACAGATCATGTACAATTTGAAGTTTTATTACAATATCTGGATAAACAGGACTCCAATTATATTTTTAAATTCAAAAAAGAAAATCTTTTATTAAGTGGTGAAAAGCCCGAATTGAAAGTATATAATCTGGCCTCGAAATGTGCATCTGTGTTTTCTTATGTAGAGGTAGGGATTAACAAAAATGCTTTGTTGTCGTATGTTCATAACTACAAAGAGATTTATAATAAATGGAAAACCTTAAAAGAGAACCTTTACAATCTTTATGAAGATGCTCTGTCTCTAAGATATATTGATGAAATA
Organism: Chryseobacterium taeanense; assembly: GCF_900099685.1. Classification (GTDB taxonomy): domain Bacteria; phylum Bacteroidota; class Bacteroidia; order Flavobacteriales; family Weeksellaceae; genus Chryseobacterium; species Chryseobacterium taeanense. The sequence goes on from NZ_FNDW01000009.1 coordinate 88,973, forward strand.
AATACTGTTATAGAAGATAGGGATACTCTGACCTCTTATCTTAGGAAGGAAATTTTTCTTCAGTTTTATTTTTCGGTTTATTTTAAAATGTATGCTGAAGGGAAATCTGAAAATATAGCTCATTTCTTATTTGATGAAATACTGCACGAAAATGTGTATGAAATTGACATCAATGATAAACTGATTGCCATAAAGCAGGAATCTCAATCTATTGATAAACGCAGTCTGCACGAAATCTTCGGGAACATAAAAAGTAAAGAGGAGCAGAATGATGAAAGTGAATTGCCTGAATTTACCATCACGGCTAAATACCATCTGGATAAAAGTCAAAAAATACTGCAAAATGCCGAAATAAAAGTAGAATCATTAGATTATCACACAAAGAAAGTTCAAGAAATACAGATACGTTTGAAACATTAATTCGACACAAATACACACAAATGAAAGAATATAAAGTAAAAAAGGGCGAGACCTTATCGTCTATCGCCCGAGATATAGGATTACCTGATGCCTATACGCTGAAAACATTTCACAATTTTAATGGTTCTATAGAGAAAGGTATAGGAAATGACATCCGTGAAGGAATGATCCTTACCATCCCGGATGCCCATGAAGTAGAGAAAATTAACGGTGAAATGGAAAGTAAGAGAGCGAAAAATGCTGATAAATTAAATGCAAAGGAAATTTCCGGAAATAACAAAAAAGAATCTAATGAAGATCAGCATGAAAGGGAAAATAAAAATGAACCTAAAGAGAAAGCGGCAAGTGAGCACGACGGAAAACTTTTTGTAATCCAGAAAGGTAAAGCCATCTGCGACAAGGGGGCTAAGTTTCCACAATTTAAGGTTACTAGTCACAAAAAGCATTATATCAATGACGATGGTTCATCCGACAATTATCTTGCCGTGACCCAAAATGATGTGCAATTCAATCCTCCTGCAGCACCTTTTGGGAATTGTTCGCTTCAAAACGGCCAGTCATGCACTTTTTCTCCTGCAGGTAAATGGCAGAAGGTCTACCAGAATGTAAAAGTTATGGACAACGCTCTTATTACCGAAATCTCAGAGCTCCAATGCACCATCGGCGGAAAAATAAAAGTAATGGATCACGGCCAGCGGGAAGAGCTGACCAAACAGAACTTCAGGAATGCGGACAGGAATTTCCACAGCTATATCAATCCGTTGGTGGATTTGAGGAGTTTTGTGGATGAGATGGATGAAGAAGAATTGGATGCTTATTAATTTTAGAAACACAAAAATATGGCGAAAAGAAAATTTAGCTTTCTTGCTGATGAAAATGAGAAATATGAGAAGGAATATCAAAAGGAATTAGCAGAAGAGAAAAAAACACGCGAAGCAGAGGTGAAAAGACAGCTTGCAAACAAGGGTAAGCATGGCGTTTCAATGGTTTCGGGAAACCCAACTCCTGTTGTCGGAGAGAAAAATACCTATCACGTTGCAGGCTGGTATGAGGACACTCCATATGCAGATAGAAATCCTGAAAAGGTAACCTGGGAGCTTTTCAAAAAGAGAAGCAACGGTAAGTTTACTTCAGCAAATATTAAAAAAATCGGAGATGGAACTTTTACATTTGGCGAAATTTCAATCCAAAATACCTACCGTCTTGAGGCATATCTTCATAAGCCGGAAGGTGGGGGCCTGATCATCAATCCTAAACCTTCAACTATTCCCAAAATAGGAAAAGTGGAGCTGCATTATGTGGATGATAAAAAGGGTGATACTTTCAGTTTCTATGACCGGCTTCGTGCAAAAGCGCATACAACGGGGATGCCCGGGAAAGAACTGGTTTTTACGCTCTGGGAGGATGATGCAAAAGGTGCCGGACACAGCGCCGGCAACCAGGCTATAGAAACAACAACAGCAAAAGTGGGTCATAACGGACTGGCCGTCGCAGAATTTGCTCTAACAAAAGGTTTAATGCAAAAAGCCATGAAAGGTGAAGCGGATGTGAAGGAACTTGAGTTTTATGTGACGGTGGAATATTACAAAGGAAAGATTCATGATTCTGAGAATGTAAATGTCCATAATCCGTTATACAAAGCTCCGGAAAAGAAGAAATCCCATCCAAAAGCACAAGGCTCACCAGCAGAACAAAAGCCTCTTTCCAAGAGAGAGGAAAAGAATATTTTGATCCATCAGGCCAATGGTTATCTGCATGATTGGGCGGAGGTAAAGGGAAAAGCGCAGAAGGATAAGGAGGTTACGGTGAATAGAAATCATGGGAGAAGTATGGTTGAGGTAGCAGCTCAGTCGTCTCAAAAACAGGAAATTAATAAAAATTCAAAGAATTGCTATTGCTTTTTACAAGGCATAGCTAAAATGCCATGCAGTGGAAAAGGTAGTTCAGTTACGGATGAACATTATCAAAACCTAGCAAAAGATATTGGAGTAGAAGCTAAAGTATTTAAAACAGTTGCAATTATAGAGTCTGGTGGAAGAAAGTCATTTATTAATTATAAAGGAGAACAAAGGGCTAAAATACTTTATGAGAGACATTATATGTATCGCTTCTTAACAAAGATAAAATCTGAAGACGAATTAGAAAAATTGAAGAAAGCTTCTCCAGATCTTGTTCATAATGTTGGAACTTATAAAGATCCAAATGCTAAATATGGTTCTGAAACAGAACAGTTTGAGAAACTTAGTAAAGCCAAAAAAATAAATAATGGTGCTGCAATAAAAAGTTGTTCTTGGGGAAAATTTCAGGTTATGGGAAAATATTATAGTTATTTATATAGTTCTCCCAATGAATTAGAGGAAGCAATGAATAGATGTGAGGTACAACACTTTGCATATTTTAAAGTTTTTTTAAAAGATGTTACTGGAGCATCAATAATAAAAGCTATGAAAGATAAAAACTGGAATAAAGTTGCAGAGTTGTACAATGGTGAAGATTATGCAAAAAATCATTATCACACAAAAATGAAAAATGAATATAATAAATTATAAGCATGAAAAATATAATTTTTTTAACAATAATATTTCTATTTACAAATTGTAAAAAAGAAAGTTTTAAAGTTTCTCTCGAGGAGAGTCTTTGTGAAATAAATAGTATGAAAAAGCTAGATACAATAGCTATTAATATTAATAAAGATTATGATTTAGAAATACTAAGTCGTCCAAAAAAGGAGATTGTCAATTTTTTTCAACCGATTAAAAATCAGTTAATAAGTGAAAGTAGTTATGCACAAGTTTTATATGATAAAAAAAATATTGTTATAAACATTGAGATTGGAGATAATGCAAATCAGTATGAAGACATTTATCTATCAAAAACTTATCCTATTATTCTCGAAAAAATTATTCGTACCACAATTGACAAAAAAGAATATACTGAAAAATTAGAGTGTGAGGAAATTATTAATGAAAAGGTTTCAGAAAAGACAAGATATAGAAAAATTAATAATGATAAGAAAAAATGTAAATCAACAAAAATAAATTAAATATTGTTGGAACAAGCAGTATTGAATTAATTGATATTAGAGAATTTAAAATGTAGAATTGTTTATGCGCGATGATACTCCTATCAAAGAAAATACTGTTCTCAAATACGGGCAAAGCATTAAGGTAAAGGTTTACACCCAAAATATGCCGGGAGAAAAAATAAAGCTTAGCTTGTATGAAGATGATGTTAACGGCTCCGGGCATAGTGCCAAGAATGAGAAAAATAAGGTAGCCAGCATTACACGAAATCTGAATAAGGATGGATTCTTATGGCATGAGTTTAAACTGCCTGTTGAATTTTCCAAAATTGCCAATGCCGTGATGGATGGAAGCCAAGACAAGATCCATGAATATTATGTAGTGGCAGAAACCGCCCAGCACAAATCTGTAAGCAAAAATGCTGAGGTAAAAAATCCTGATTATATTTTTACACAAACTGTAAGCAGCACTATAGGCCCCAATAAGATTTACGGTAAAGAAATACTGATTGAAGAAGTTGTTATAAAAGGGAAATATAAAAAGCAGGTGGGGGTTGATGCTATGGAGAAGTCTGGGAGGAGTATGGTTGGGGTGAAGGCTCCACCGGCGGTGAAACAGGATGATAAAAATGAGGTTTGTGAGTGTGAGGCTAGAGTGAGGGCGTTTATGAGAATGTTAAGATATAAAGAAGGTACTGATAAAGACATAGGATATACAACTCAATATAGTGGAAAACAATTTTCAGATATGAGTAAGCACCCTGAAAAAGTAATTACAGCTGGAAAATATTCTTCGTCAGCAGCAGGAGCTTATCAAATAATGACAGATACATGGAAAAATCTTACAGGATATTATAAGGATGAAAATAAAAAATGGCATTATTCTGAAAAAATAGATTATGCAAAAAAATATAATATCACAAGTTTCGATCAAGAATCTCAAGACAAATTCTGCTTAGTAATAATGAAGCATAATTATGTAAAAGATCGTTCGGATAGCTTTTATAACCCAACAATTTGGAAAGATAAGAAAAAACATATTCGTGATACCGAAAAAGAAGAAAAAATTAAAGAATGGAGAAAAAGGTTTAAAGGTCAGCAGGGTGATATCATACAAATGATTATTGACAATGATATTAAAAGAGCGGCTTTAATATCTAGTTTATGCTGGGCGAGCTTACCTGATTCTCCTTATGGTCAACAGCAGCTAGGATATACTTTTGCGATTGTAAAAGCAATTTATGAGAATTATTTAAGAGAAGAACTCAATGAAACACAAACATGGAATTTATATTTAAAAAAGGGTTTTTTAAAAGAGTTTGGATACGGTTGTTGCCAGAACAATATAGACAATCAAAACCAAGACGCTAACAATAAATGCATGAAAGATTATTCCCAATGCTTAGAATATGTAGATGTTGTTGAAACCCCAAAAATTAATAATCAAAGTAATGATGTTAATAAAAATAGGTTTCACAGGAAAATGAGATATAATAAATCTCATCCCGAAGGGTATTACCATACAGGAACTGATATTTTAGCATCATTAAATACTCCATTAAAATCTATGTTATGTGGTGAAGTAACTGATGCGTATGATACTAAAGGAGATCTAGGGGTTATAGTTACAGTGAAATCTAAGGATAAGGCTGGAAAGTTTATTTGGATAAGATATTGCCATCTTTCTTCAATCAAAGTATCTAAGGGGGATAAGACAAAACATGGCACTGTTGTAGGACTATCTGGTAATACTGGTAATGCAAAGAATATTTTACCGCAATATTACCATGTCCACATTGAAGCATCTAGGGACGGGGTCTTTTATAGGGGTAAAAACAGAGTAGATCCAGAAGAATTTATGAAAACAAAATTTGATGAAACAACCAAAGGAAATCCAATAAAATGATGAATAAATTAATTATATATCTTCTACCTTTACTTATACTTATAAGTTGTAATGGTCAAGAAAAAAAAGATAATAGCCTAAATGATAGAAGACGAAATATAAAAAAAGATACTTTGTCTGAACCTATTAATTTTTTAGATTTAAAATATCAAAAAAAGGGTTATTCAATTCCTGACAATTTAACTGGTAATTTAAACCCATCGTACTCGTTTTTTGATATAAATATGGGCTGTTTTACGGTTGATTATATTGGTAAGACAAAGAAAGAACGAGATTTCTGGAATATAAAAGATAGTTCAGGTTATTTTAATAATGATTTTCCTGAAAATGAGGCAAAAAAGTCTAATAGAATTCGGGATATCTTAAACACAAGAAAAGACAATTACTATATTATTGCTAATTATTTAGATAAAAAATATATTCAAAATTTTGATGTAACCTCAGGAGAATTTGATATTACAGAAAATGCAGAGAGAAAAATATATCTGTACTTAGGAAATAATAAATGGGAACTTTTGAAAAGTATAAAATCAAAAGACATTCCAGAAGATTATTTAAAATTTTGCTTGGATTTATTAAAAGGTAATGGAAAAATACAGGATAATAAAGATGAAAAATTATCTGACAGCATAGTTTTTCCAAAAATTTCAAGATGGTCATCAGATTGTAACCAAGAAGAATATAGAAAAGATATTATTATAGAAACAAATATAAATAATGTGCAGTTCAGTATTTATGGTAGATTTTCAATGAATGCGCAATTAAAGAAAATTAATACAGACAAATACGAATTTTACTTCACAGATTTCCCACCAATTATTCCTTTACCTGATAATATGCAGATTTGGGATGATATGGATAATACGAAGCCAGTTGGAACGATTGAAATTGTGAGTGAATCTAAATTGATTTTAATATGGTTTGGTTTTTATCATAAAAAATTAAAGAAAAATATTGAAACAGAAAATCCTTTCGATAAAAATAATTTAGCTGCTGTACTGGTTCCCTGTAAAAAATAAATAAAGCAGAATCAAAAGACAGCTTGCAAACAAGGGTAAGCATGGCGTTTCAATGGTCTTGGGAAACCCAACTCCTGTTGTCGGAGAGAAAAATACCTATCACGTTGCAGGCTGGTATAAGGACACTCTATATGCAGATAGAAACCCTGAAAAGGTAACCTGGGAGCTTTTCAAAAAGAGAAGCAACGGTAAGTTTACTTCAACAAATATTAAAAAAATCGGAGACGGAACTTTTACATTTGGCGAAATTTCAATCCAAAATACCTACCGTCTTGAGGCATATCTTCATAAGCTGGAAGGTGGGGGCCTGATAATTAATCCTAAACCTTCAACTATTCCCAAAATAGGAAAAGTGGAGCTGCATTATGTGGATGATAAAAAGGGTGATACTTTCAGTTTCTATGACCGGCTTCGGGCAAAAGCGCATACAACGGGGATGCACGGGAAAGAACTGGTTTTTACGCTTTGGGAGGATGATGCAAAAGGTGCCGGACACAGCGCTGGTAACCAAGCTATAGAAACAACAACAGCAAAAGTGGGTCATAACGGGCTGGCCGTCTTAGAATTTACTCTTACGAAAGGCTTGATGCAAAAAGCCATGAAAGGTGAAGCTGATGCCAAAGAATTTGAGTTTTATGTAACGGTAGAATATTACAAAGGCAAGACTCATGATTCTGAGAATGTGAATGTCCATAATCCGTTATACAAAGTTCTTGAAAAGAAGAAATTCCATCCAAAAGCACAAGGCTCACCAGCAGAACAAAAGCCTCTTTCCAAGAGAGATGAAAAGAATATTTTGATCCATCAGGCCAATGGTTATCTGCTTGATTGGGCGGAGGTAAAGGGAAAAGCGCAGAAGGATAAGAAGATTACGGTGAATAGAAATCATGGGAGGTCTACTGTTGGGGTGAAGAGTCAACCAATGAGGAAACAGGATGGTAAGTGTTTGTGCCAGCAGTATGATTTGGTTTGGGGGAATAAAGTGAGTTGTGAATTTAGGAAAAAGGTTGTGGAGATTTGTGCTGATCTGTGGGGAGAAGAAAATAAAATTAAAATGGCAAATAATCTTATGGCGGTATTTAGATGGGAAAGTGGTGGAACTTTTAAGTCCGACGCACCCAATCAAGCTAATTCTGGTGGTACAGGATTAATAGAATTTATGCCAAGCACGGCAAAGTCTTTTACGATATTGCAAAAATGTAACTTTATATCGTGCCAATGTAAAACAATAAGGTAAAAAAGTGAAACAATGAAGCAAAAAAGTAAAACCAGATGGCAAAAAAGTGAAACCGGATCGCAAGAAAGTGAAACCATATTACAAGAAAGTAAAACCATATCATAAAAAAGTAAAGTTACATTGCAGGAATGTAACTTTATCTCGGAGGAATATAAGATGCTATCGATCCTACATTCTTCAATCATTATACTATTTTATTTAGTGCGGGTAAATATGATGGCTGAAACCGTAAGATATTCCGGAGAAGTGGCTCCATAGAGGCTCTTCACATATTTTTTGACGTTCTGGGCAATGGAGTAGAGGCCGCTTCCTTCCGTATATAGTATTTTATTTCTTTCCATCATTTTGAGGTTGAGTTCGGCTTCGGTCTGATCTACGGCCTGGGTGGCGCTTACCAGTGAATCTTTGTAGGTGTTGAGGCTAGCTAATTTCAATTCATCTTCCTGGGGATCATAGGCTGAAATGGTGGTCAGCATCTGCAACAGGATTCCGAAATTTTCGGCCTGCTGGGTGAAAGACTGGCGGGAGGTAGAAATGGTTTTGGGTGCTTCTACACCTGCTTCGGGTGCAGTGGTAGATTTCTTTTTAGCTCCCTGTATGGATCGTTTCAGGGATTTCGCCTGGTCTACGGTGCCTTGTGGTAATCCGAGGATCTCCAGACGGTTGACAATGCGGGTGCGGGTTGTTTTCAGGTTTTCAAAGGCGGTCTGGCGCAAAGTGATGGCATTTTTGTTGGCATTGCGTTTTTCTTCGACCTCGCTCAATTTTGCAGTGGCTGTGTTGTAAAGGGTCTGAAGACTGTCGACGCTCAGTTCGGGAACCGGCGGATTGTACAATGGATACACGGAAACCTGCTGGATGAGTTTGTGCAGGTTGGCGACATTTCTGGCGTGTCCTACTTCACTTACTGTTTTTTTGTTGTTTTTGCCGGATTCGGAATTGCTTTCCGATGGGAACATTGAAGACATAGTATTTGTGTTTTTAAATTTACTGAACAAATATAAAATTTATTTTGAATTGATGTGTCTTTTTATAGTGAATAATTGATAATCATTATTTTATGTTAAATTGTACCGAGTTTGTTGTATTGATTTTTTTGTGGCTGCAAAATGGATCGCTCATAATAGAGGCAAATTAAATTAAATTTTATTCTTCTTACTTATTAAGCATTCTTTATCTTTGAAAATTCAATTGAATTAAATAAAATGTCGTTACAATTTCCTTTGCCAACTAATGATGAAGACCCAAGTGTATATGCAGATAGATTAGGAAATTATTATTCTGATTTAGTTACAACAACTCATAAAAAAGAAAATGGTCAATATTTTACTTCTATAAATTTGGCGAATTTTATCGCAGATTTTAATAAAATTCATAAGAAAAAAATTAAAATACTAGATCCAGGATGTGGGATTGGCATTCTATCTACAGTCTTAATTCAAAAACTAGCTTTTAAGGAAAATATTAAAAACATAGAATTAATAGCATTTGAAAATGACCCTGATATATTAACATTAACAGAGGCTAATTACGAGTATTTAAGAAATTGGCTTTCTGAAAGAAATATTTCTTTTTCGTATTATTTGTGCAAAAATGATTTTATACTCCATAATTCTTCAGTACTAGAAGGCGAAAAAGTTTTTTCACCTGAATTTGATATTGTTATTTCGAATCCTCCCTATTTTAAATTATCAAAGGATGATACGAGAAAAAAAATTGCAAAATCAGTAATTTATGGGCAATCAAATATTTATACTATTTTTATGGCTATTTCCGCTAGATTATTGAAATCTAATGGGCAATTAATATTTATTATTCCCCGTAGTTTCTGTTCAGGAAGCTATTTTAGATTATTTAGAGAAAAATTTCTTGAATACGTGAATCTCAATGCTATACATGTATTCGATTCTAGAGATAAAGCCTTCAAAAAAGATAATGTACTGCAAGAAAATATTATTTTATCGGCATCTAGAAATGAAAAATTGGATGATTATAATGTTCTCTTGTCGTCTTCAATGGATTTATCTGATATTTCTAAATCTTTTTCGAAAAGTTATTTAATTTCTAATTTAATTGATTTTAAGTCAGAACAAAAAATTATACATATCCCATTAACGGATAAGGATGATGAAATTATTAAATTGTTTAAAAGTTGGAATGGCTCTCTAAAAAAATATGAATTGGAAGTTTCTACTGGGCCAATAGTTGATTTTAGGAATAAGGAATTGATTAGATTTGCAGAAGGTAGTGATACAGTTCCTTTAATTTGGCTGCACAATATTTATCCAATGCAAATTCTTTGGCCAAATTATAAAATTAAAGGAAAACCAAAAGGGCAGTATGTGGTTGATAATGAATTTACTCAGAAATGTCTCGTTAGTAAAGGAAATTTAATTTTAATCCGTCGATTTAGCTCAAAAGATGATTTGAAAAGAATTATTGCGGCACCCATTACTAAAGATTTTTTTAATAATTTTGGAAAGATTGGAATAGAAAATCATTTAAACTATGTTTATAGTAAGACGAATACATTGTCAATAACTCAGACTTATGGTATAGCTGCGATATTAAATAGTAAAATTTTAGATTTATATTTTAGAACATTTAATGGGAATATTAATGTAAGTGCTACTGAACTGAAAAATTTACCTCTACCTGCTTTTGAAATAATAGAAAGGATCGGTTTAAAGATACTAAAATGTATCCAAAATGGTAGAGAATACAATATTGATATAATTGTTAATGAAAATTTTGAAATTCCAATATATAAGTAATGGAAAATAAAAAAATAATTGAAGCTCAAACTATACTAGAAAATTTAGGGCTTCCCGAATCTCAACAAAATAAATTATCTGCTTTAACTTTATTGGCTTTAGCAGGAATTAAACCAAATGATAAGTGGAAAAACGCTACAGCAAAAAGATTAACTCTTTCTAAAGATATAATGACATTTGTAAATGATTATTATGATGCAGATTATAAGCCTAACAGTAGAGAATCCTTTAGAAAAATTGCCTTAAATCCTTTTGTCAATTACAATTTAGCTGTTCTTAATCCAGATGGGAAATTAAGTCCTACAAGTTCTCTTACTAACTATGCACTTTCAGATCTTGCTGTTGAAACTATAAAAAAGTATAATACTGAAAAATGGGAATCAGCTGTAGAGGAGTTTAAATTAAAACAGTTCCCTGAAAATTCAATGCCAAATTTTAAATTGACGAAGTTTGAGATTAAAAATTTTAAGTCTATAGACGAAGATAAAATTGAATTAGGTAGATTTAATGTTTTCATTGGTACCAATGGGAGCGGTAAAAGTAATGTTTTGGAAGCTTTTGCAATGGCAGGCGCGTCAGTTAATAAAGAAGTTGATTTTGAAGGTCTTTATGGTCGAGGAGTAAGAATCGCAAGACCTAACTTAACTATGAGTTCTTTTAAGTCAATGTCACAAGACGAATCAATTAACTTTAGGTTAGAATATACAGAAGATGGTGAAACTTACTCACATAATATGGAGTTAATACCTGAGAACTCAAATGATATATTTACCAATTGGATAGATAAAAGAAATGATAGAAATAAGATGTTGGGGTTTTTTATTGAGCTTTTGGAAGAATATAAAGATGGTTCAATACAGTTAACTGAGAATAATTTTTTAGAACATATAGAGAAACTTAGAATCATTAGAACTCAAGAAACCTTACCAAGCATATTGTCGGAATATGTAATTTATGACCTAAATACAAAATCTTTAAGAGGTGTAATTCCAGCTGATAGTCGTAGAACTCCATTGGGAATTAATGGAGAAGGATTAGATTTATTAATAGCAAATTTTAATTCTTATGAAAGGGAAATGCTAACAAAATATTGTGTTGATTTATTTGATTGGTTATTTAGTATTTCTAATGATAAAGAAGATAGAGCTAAGCTTGATGGATTAAAACTTGGAAGAAGTGCTTCAACATTATTGTTTGTAGATAAATTTATGCAAAAACAAAATAATACTTTTTCCGCGGAAAATTCTAATGAAGGAATATTACATGTACTTTTCTATTTAGCTTTGTTTATTAGTAACAAAACTCCAAAAATATTTGCAATTGATAATATTGAAACAGCATTAAACCCTAAATTGTGTAGGGTTCTAATAAAGTTACTAGCAAAGTTAGCTGAAGAACGAGGAAAGCAGGTTTTAATTACAACTCATAATCCTGCAATTCTTGATGGCTTAAATTTATTAGATGATGACCAAAGGCTTTTTGAAGTTTATAGAGATAATAATGGAAAAACTAAAACTCGTAGAATTAAATTTAAGCAAGATTTAAGTGATAAAAAATATCGTTTATCTGATATGTGGATTAAAGGTTTGTTAGGTGCTGTTCCCAAAAATTTCTAATTATGAAAATAGGAGTAATATGTGAAGGGCATAGTGATAGAGCTGTGATTGAAAATATTTTAGAGGGCGTTGCTGATATAGATTCATCTGATGTCGTTGCGCTAAGACCTCAAGACTTATTGGATGAAACCAGCAAAAGTTTTTTAAAGGGAGATCTTGAATTTAGTACTTGGTCTCTAGTTAAAAAAGAATGTGAGGAAAAAGAATTGATAGAAGAGTTTCTATTATTTGAAGGAAATGAATTTATTGTAATACATTTAGATACTGCGGAGGCTGATGAATATCCTGTTGTTAGACCACCTAAACAAAACCATGACTATTGTATAGATATGAGAGGGAGGGTTGTATCTAAAATTGACGAATGGATTGATGATGAAGCTATAGTAGATAAAATTTTACATGCTGTTACAATAGAAGAAATGGATGCTTGGGTACTCACAATATATTATGATAAAAGCACTTGTTCGTCAGCTAAACCAAAAGAAAAACTTCAATTTGAATTAAAAAAAGAAGGAATACCAAGTGTTGTGGATTATGATAATTATAAATGGTTAAGTGATAATTTTTGTAAAGAAAAGAAAATAAGAAAAGGTAATTATTTAGATAAAAATTGTAGTTTGAATTTATTTGTTAATGAAATTAAATCTAAATTATGTAAGTAGGTAAAATTATATTTATTTAAAATTCTAAAAAACTTTTAAAAGACAATCCTCCCAAATATATATTGGTGATTGTGGAAAAAACTGATTTAAGTTGGTTTATCATAGAATCAATACTTTTTATTTACGACAAAAACAAATTGAGATCCAATTCATTACTAGGAAGTGTAGGCTTTTTTTCGTATCTTTGTCCCTAATAAAAGGTAATTGCCTTTCTCTGTAACAAGTTAGAATTTCTATTTCCCAATCAGTTTTTTGCTTTTACAGCTGACAGATTTTAATACTATTTCGTTTTTAAGCCCTTTTAAGGCGTAATCGGAGATCTTATTCAAAACTTTTTATTTCTTTTCGGATAGCGGAAAGTTTTTATTTCAATAACAATTAAATTTTATAATAATATATGGCGGATTCTTTTTCTAAAAAAGAAAATTTCAAAAAGAAAATTCAAAAACAAAAGGAAAAAGCTCTTAAGCGTGAAGAGCGTAAAACGAGCAACAACAAAGGTAAAAGTCTGGACGACATGTTGATGTATGTAGATGCCAACGGTCAGCTGACTTCAACTCCACCGGATCATGCGGAAAAAGAGGAGATCAACATTGATGATATTCAGTTGGGAGCGGCTCCTATTGAAGCGGAGGAAATCAGAAAAACAGGGATCATTACTTTTTTCAGTGAAAAGGGATATGGTTTTATTACGGAAGACAAATCGAAAGAAAATATTTTCTTCCACAGCAACAACTGCGCAGAGCCTGTAAAAAAAGGAAACAAAGTATCTTACGAGAAAGAGAAATCTCCAAAAGGTTTTTCTGCAGTAGATATTCAGCTGGTTAAATAAAAGTATCGGAAGTAAGTTTCCGAATGACCGAATAAATTAAAAATGTCGAAATTCTACCTATGAATTTCGACATTTTTAATTTATTAGATATCTGTAACAATGCTCTGAATCTGCTTAGTTACGGTTCTTCAGGAGCTACCAGATTTACAAGAAATAAGAAAAAAAAACAAAATACGTCAGAGAAAAAATAAGCACAGTATTGTTCCTTTTTTCAGCTGTTTTTTTCTTTCTGGTCTTTAAAAATCCTCCTGTTTCAGATACGTATATTCAGTCGGTTGTGGTTGCTTCAATCTTGGGCTTTGCAGTTTCTCTGGTGATTTTTTTCATGATGAATGTTCTTGAGACGTACCATTTCAAAAGTGTTTTTCAATGGCTGTTTTTCAGTCTTTCGGTGGTATCGTTTTGTATATCGTTGGTTCTGTTGATCTATTTCAGATCGGGGATATTCTAATGGTTTCCCATTTTAAATTTATAATATTACAATATAGAAAAGAGGAATTTACGGATTCCTCTTTTGAGTTATTGGTAAATGCTATTTCACAAGAGAAGGCGCAAAACCATATTGTTTTTTAAAAGCATAGGAAAAGTGGGAAAGATCTTCGAAACCTACTTCCATAAAAACATCTGATGGCTTTTTGTTCTTTTCTGATAAATGATAGAATGCAAGCTCGAGCCGTTTCTGTGTGAGCCACCGCTGAGGGGTTATCTGAAAAATCTTCCTGAAATCCCTGTTAAAGGTTGACAAACTTCTACCCGTTAAATATCCGAATCTTTCCAGTGGCATATTGAACATGAAGTTTTTTTCCATAAAATTCACCAGATCGATTTTTCCCGGTTCTTCAAAATTTGCAAGAACATTATCGATATCCGGATCTATGGCTCTAAGAATGCTGATGGCCTCTGTAATCTTTAAAGCAGCGATGTTTTCAGGAAAAGCTTCCGTAAGATCGAAATAAGGAATTAAAGAGGCCAGGCAGCTTTCCAGCAAAGGATGTTTCTCGAAACTATATATTTTAGCTTTATCCCGAATATTTTTCTCCGGAATTTCAATACCTGAATAAAAGTTTTTCAATAGCTCTTTCGTCAGATGCATGACTACTGCTTTATGAGGAAGGTTGTCTTTAGGGTAATTAATGATCGTAGCGAGATGATTTCTCGGAATCAGGAAAATATCACCGGCCTTGAAAAGATATGATTTGTCTGCCTGAATAATCTTTGTCTCTCCGGAGATAAACCAAACCAGCATATGAAATTCAAACACTGTTTCTGTTTTGAAAAGCTTATCGTCGTAGGTTGAGAGTTTGATGTCGGGGGTGAGGTATTTAATCTGGAAATCCATGGGTAAACTTTTTCAAGAGTAAATTTAATTAAAAAGAATTATCTGACTTCGAATCTTATGCCCGTCATTTCTTCGCTGAGACTCCAGAGCTTTTCTGCCAGATCCAAATCAATGGAGTAGGGTTGAACGCCTCTGATGGTGGAAGGGTCATCATACCTGTGTTCGATCTGTCCGTGATCGATTTCAGCAATATCGCAATTTTCACAATAAACGCCACCGATATCTTTGAGATCAGGACTTGTCGCGCACCAAACCGTTGTCGCTGCACCCTGTGGAATGGTTTTTAATTTTGCCTGTACTTCAGGTTTTATTTTTCCGTTCGCATCGTGAGTTCCCATCTGAATATAGAGGTCGATAGGCTCTTCTCTTCCAAGATCTGTTCCATACACCGATCCCGGATGTACAGCATAGGCTCTTACGTTGAAGTCTTTTGCTTTTTCATCTAATATTGCAGCAAAAAGATTGCTTGCCGTTTTTGATTGACCATATCCCAATAAGGTCTGGTATTCCCTGTTTATGAAATTAGGATCGTTAAAGTCAAAAGGTGCCATCTGATGTCCGTAAGAAGAAACATTAATCACTCTTGCACCATCTGCTTTTTTCAGGCTCTCCCATAATTTTGCAGTAAGATGAAACTGCCCCAGATAATTGGTTGCCAGTTGTGATTCTATTCCGCGGCTGTCTCTTCGTAAAGGAACCCACATAATCCCTGCGTTATTGATTAGCAAATCTAATTTTCTTCCTGAAGCTATAAATTTCTCAGCGAAATCATTAATGGAGTTGGGAGTCATCAAATCAAGTTTTTCAATCTGAATATTTTTAATTCCTTCAAGGTTTTTTGCTGCTTTTTCAAGGTCTCTTGCCGGAACAATGACTTCTGCTCCTGCATCGGTAAGGGTTTTCACGGTTTCCAGACCTATCCCTGCGTATCCTCCGGTAACGATTGCTGTTTTTCCTGAAAGATTGATTCCTCTGATAACGTCATGTGCCGTAGATTGTGCATTAAAACCTGAATCGATAGGTTGCTGTAGATTATTAATTTTCATTTTAAATTTGTTTTAAATTATTGAAGCAAAGTTAGGCTCAGTAAACATTTTTAATTTTGTTTAAAATGTCAAATTATTTTGTTTAAAATTTCATGTTTTGAATTCACGTTTGCCGGATTCTCTTCAATTATATCAGCTATTCATTTTATAAATTATTATAAATGCTTTGCGCATTCCTCCGTGAATAAGTATTTTTGAAAAAATTTCAGATTTGAAGCCTACTATTTCCATCATTGTTGCTATTTTCAACCGTAAAGATGAGCTTTTTGAGCTCCTCAATTCTCTTGTCATACAGACAGATAAAGATTTTGAAATTATCATTGTAGATGATGGTTCTCTTGTTGATCTACGTCCGACGATTGGGAATTTTGAAAGCTTTCTGAATATCAGATATTTCAGAAAAGATAATTCAGGGCCCGGTTTGTCGAGAAATTTTGGTGCGAGAAGAGCAGAAAACGAATGGCTTGTTTTTGTAGACAGCGATGTTATTGTGGAAGAGAACTATGTTGAGAATATCAAAAAAGATATCATTTCGATTCCTTGTGATGCATTTGGAGGTGCAGATAAGGCCCATAAAGGTTTTAACCTGATGCAGAAGGCGATCTCTTATTCTATGACTTCAGTTTTTACTACCGGAGGAATTCGTGGGAGTAAGAAAGCTGTTTCAAAATTTCAGCCGAGAAGCTTTAATATGGGTGTGAAGAAAGAAGTTTTTGAAAAGGTCGGTGGTTTTTCGGAAATGAGAATAGGAGAGGATCCGGATCTTTCGATGACGCTTTGGGAAAATGGCTACACGACTGCGTTTTTTGATGATATTGCCGTTTATCATAAAAGGAGGGTAGACTTCGGTAAATTTTCAAAACAGGTGTACCAGTTTGGTTGTGCGCGGCCTATTCTTAACCAACGGCATCCGAATTATGTAAAGATATCCTTTGCGTTTCCAACTTTATTTTTATTAGGCTATATCATTGGTTTCCTTGAATATTTCACTATGGGAAAAGGGGTTATTCTTGCTTTTTACGGATTGTACACTTTTATGGTGCTTTTTCATGCAATGTTCGTGACCAAAAATATCAGCATTGCCGGAATGGCGGTAATTTCTACTTATATTCAGATGTTTTCTTATGGTTACGGCTTTTTAAAATCCTGGGTATTGCTAAATGTTTTCAGAATGAAGCCAGAAGAGGCATTTCCGAAACATTTTCATAAAGGGTAATGTTTTTTAACATTAGAACGGTTTAAACTAATTTCAGAATTAAAGTTACAAAAGATAATCATATTGCATGAGCTTCGTTTATTTGAGTAACTTAATATTATCATCAAAAAATAAAAGCTGTCGGATTGAACAACAGCTTTAAACAATAATTAAGATATAGATATGGTTTCATGGTTGAGAACGCCTGTTTTGAGCATGCATTCTCTCATCTTTTCATAAGTTCTTTCGATATCGTGATCGAGACCAATGGAAAATCGTATCAGTCCGTCTGAGATTCCCATTTCAGAACGCTCTTCTTCAGGGATTTCAGAAGAGGTAGAGCTTCCCGAACAGGAGAATAAGGTTTTATAGAATCCCAGGCTTACCGCAAGATAGCCTAAGTTTTCTTTCTGCATTAATTCCATCAGTTCATTGGCTTTTTCAGTTGTTCCGGCATCAAGTGTTAATAATCCTCCAAAACCATATTCTTCGTGCATCATGCTTTTCATGAGTTCATGGTTTTTGTGGGATTTTAGTCCGGGATAAGAGATTTTAAGTCCGTCTTTTTCAAATCTTTCTGCAAGATACATCGCGTTGTGGCTGTGCTGCTTTATTCTGATGTGAAGCGTTCTCAGGTTTTTCAGAATACTTGCAGAACGAAGGCTGTCCATAGTAGGCCCCAAAAGCATACAGGCTCCGGTATTCACATTCTTCGTATCATTGATGAATTCCTGGGTTCCGCAGTAGACTCCGCCAACGGTATCACTGCTTCCGTTGATAAATTTTGTAAGGGAGTGGATGACGATGTCCGCTCCCAATACAGCAGGTGAGATGGAAAGTGGTGAGAATGTATTATCAACAATCAGTTTTAAGTTGTGCTTTTTACAGATTTCTGATAGTTTTCTCAGGTCAGCAACTTCCAGCAGTGGGTTGCTCACGCTTTCGCAATATATGATCTTTGTGTTGGGTTGTATGGAATTTTCGATGGACTCAAAATTATTGATGTCTACGAAAGTGGTTTGAATATGAAACGGTGGCAGAAAATTTTTCATGAAAGCGTATGTTCCGCCGTAAATTGTTCTGCTGGAAATGATATGGTCGCCACTTTTACAAAGCTGAAGCAATACAGAGGTAATGGCTCCCATTCCTGAAGCGGTTACATTGGCGGCCTCCGTGTTTTCCATTTTGGCAAGCGCTTCCGAAAGATAAAGATTCATCGGAGATGAATGTCTTGAATATAAGTAGCATCCGTCTGCGTTTCCTTCAAATGTATCAAACATTGTTTTGGCAGAAAGGAAGGTGTAGGTGGAACTGTCTGAAATGGACGGGTTCACTCCCCCGAATTCACCAAAATACTGTAAATCCTGAATTTCGTTTGCGGCGTTAAAATCTTTCATATCCTTTTTAGTTTTTGCTAAAATGAGTTTATTTAAGATTTTTTACAAGGTAAAACCAGATTATTAGAATATAAATCTATGATTATTTAATTTGGTAGAAATAAAGTTTATTATATTTGATTAATATAAACTTTTAACAAAAAATTATCTATGGCTTTGGATGAAACGGATAAAAAACTGCTTCTTTTTTTGCAGGAAGATGCTAAACAAACGACGAAAGAGCTTTCTTACAAGCTGGGATTGTCTGTAACTGCTGTTTATGAACGTGTGAGAAAATTGGAAAACAATGGTGTTATTTCCAGGTATGTTGCTCTTCTTGACCGTCAGAAAGTTGACCGGGATTTTACGGTATTATGCCATGTGAAACTGACTCAGCATAAAAAGCAATATGTACTACAGTTTGAGAAAGAAATCATGAATCTGGAAGAAGTAACCGAATGTTTTCACGTGAGCGGAGATTACGATTATATTTTAAAAATAGCTGTTAAAGATATGGAAGACTACCGGAATTTTATGCTCTCCAAGCTTACTACTTTACAGCATATTGCCAGCACTCACAGCTCTTTTATGATTTCCGAAGTGAAAAATACGACGGTAATTGTTCTGTAAATTTTAACAATATCCGTCGTAGTTTTTTTAAACCAAAACACCGTTTTTAGAGGCAATCGGATCCGGTAATTCTGTTTCTCCGGTCATCTGAAGGAGATCAATCTCAATGGTTCGGCAGATGGAAAGCATCGGGATATCGAACATTAATCCTTCAAAAGGGTTTTCTGAATAATCTCCTACCAGTTCCATGATGATATAAATCCAGCCAATTGTGATACAGAAAGGAATGGAAGCCCAAATTCCCCAGTCTCCCAACTGTGCAAACTCGCTTACCAATCCTAATGGAAGCAGCATAATGAAAATGACATTAAACACAAATGCAGTACTTGCAAACTGTCTTGGTAAAGGGAATTTTTTGATTCTTTCGGCTTGTCCCTGAAGGGTATAAAATTCGTTCAGGCATTCCTGAAGCTGCATCTGGTTGAATTCTGAAATGGCACCCATATTCTTCAGCTCATTTATGTCTTTCGATTGCTGAGCGATGAGATAGGTCGCAAAGTTTTTGTAATGAGATCTTGATTCTGCTTCTTCTTCGGATAAGTATTTATTCAGAAATAAAGGGGTTCTTGTATAGTCTGGAAATCCGGCTTTAATCAATCGATTACGTTTGAGATCGGTATTTTTTGAAAGATCTTCTTCCACTTTAATATGTTCCCATTCTGTAGGAACCAAAAGTTGATCGCGGAAAGCGTATAACCAGGCGATGTGTCTGCAAATGATTTTCTTTTTACGGTCTTCGGAATCAAATTTTCCTATGAGTTCGTTTTCCGTATTGAAAGCATAGACCATTGATCCGAGCATTCTGCTTGAATTAACAATTCCGCCCCATATTTTTCGGGCTTCCCATAATCGGTCGTAGGCCTGGTTATTTTTAAACCCGACTAAAAAAGCTTCGGCTGTACCAATCAGTGCTACGGGAACCCAGGGAATAACCATCCAGTTCCAATTGAAAAAATGAAAAAGAACGGCAATTAATGTACACCAAACAGAAATCAGGATAAGATGAAATCCCGATAAATTGAGAACCTGTCTGTAATTGATGTATTTTGTAGTAATCATATTCTGTAATGCTTTATAAGAGTTTATTGAAGTTAACAAAAAGTGTACAAAAAAACCTCTAAAAAAATTTTAGAGGTTCAATTTTATTTTTTCTGAATTAATAGTTCAGCATTTCTTCAATTTTTGCACTTAACTTTTCGGCGTTAGGAAGCATTTCTTTTTCCAATACCAAATTGATCGGAACTGCCGGTGTATCCAAAGATCCCATCGTTTCTACCGGAGCATCAAGATATTTAAAACAATTTTTTGAAATTCTGTGTGCAAAGGCTTCTGCAAAAGAATTGGTTAATTGTTCTTCGGTAAGAACGATACATTTTCCGTGCGCTTTTACTCTTTCAAAAACAAGTTCTTCGTCAAGCGGAATTAATGTTCTTAAATCGATCACTTCAACTCTTCCGTTAAATTTCTTCGCGGCTTCTTTTGCCCAGTAAACCCCCATTCCGTAGGTTACCACTAATAATGTTCTCCCTTTTTCTGTTTCTGCTTTATCGGCTTCGATAATTACTTTTCCTTTTCCGAAAGGTAAAATATAATCTTCCGCCGGCTCGATTGTTTTTGCATCTTCAGTTCCCGGAACTTTGCTCCAGTAAAGACCTTTATGTTCCAGCATGATTACCGGGTTTGGGTCATAATAAGCTGCTTTTAAAAGTCCTTTGAAATCTGCTGCGTTACTTGGATAAGCAATTTTAATTCCTTTAATATTTGCCAGAATACTTTCTACGCTACCGCTGTGGTAAGGTCCGCCACCGCCATAAGCGCCGATCGGAACACGAATAATATTACTTACGGGGAATTTTCCCTGACTTAAATAACTTGATTTTGAAATTTCTGTAATCAACTGATTGATTCCCGGATAAATGTAATCAGCAAACTGCACTTCGACGATCGGTTTTAATCCGACTGCGCTCATGCCTGTTGTAGAACCGATAATATAAGCTTCCTGGATGGCCGTATTAAAAACTCTCTTACTTCCGAATTTCTTTCCTAATGTTACCGTTTCACGGAAAACACCACCGATTCTTTCTCCTACATCCTGTCCGTAAAGCAAGGCTTCCGGATGTTTCCACATCAGTTCCTGAATGGCATGAATGGCCGCATCCACCATTACAATCTTTTCTCCACCCTGAGGTTCGCGTGTTCCCACTTCTTCAGTAATAGGAGTCGGTGCGAAAATGTGTTCCATCACAGATTCGGGTTTCGGATCTTCAGCCTTCTGAGCTCTTTCAAAAGCTTCTTCAGCTTCAAGACGGGCTTTTTTGGTAATCTGTTTTAATAGTTCTTCATCAACTCCGGATTCCAGCAATTGGTTTCTAAGAATCTCTCCCGGATCTTTTGCTCTGTGTTTTGATAAATCTTCTTCATCTCTGTAGAACTCTCTACGTACTCCGGAAGTATGGTGACCGATCAAAACGGTTTTTGCACAAACGACTAAAGGCTTTCTTTCATTACGTACAAAATCAAAGGCTTTTTTCATAACTTCAAGGCTTTCGATGAAATCTGTTCCGTCGACTCTCATTCTGCTTAAGCCTGTAAATCCTGCTACGAAATCGTAAGCGTCACAGGTTCTTGCTTCATCCTTCGTTACGGAAATTCCCCATTCATTATCCTGAACAAGGAAAATAATTGGCAACTGATGCAATGCAGAAAACTGAAGCGCTTCACTCACTTCACCTTCCGTTACTGAATTATCTCCGAGGCTGCATACCACAACCGGATTATTTTCAAATTGTTGTAAATTGAAATCCTGAATATATTTTATTCCCTGTGCAACGCCTGCAGTAGGAATTGTCTGCATTCCTGTGGCGGAACTCTGGTGAATTATTTTAGGTTTATCTTCATCTCTGCTTGATGGATGGGAGTAATAAGATCTTCCTCCTGAAAAAGGATCTTCTGCTTTTGCCAATAGCTGAAGCATCAGCTGATAAGGTTCAAAACCTATTCCTAAAAGAATGCTTTCGTCTCTGTAATAAGGAGAAACCCAGTCTTCTTTTTTAAGCTGATAAGCAGTGGCCAGCTGAATGGCTTCATGACCTCTTGATGTACTATGAACATATTTGGTAACATTTCTGTTTTCCTCATAAATGTCAGCCATTGCTTTGGCAAGCATCATATGGTTGTAAGCTTTAAGCAGAATATCCTGAGAAACTTTTTCGTGAAGTGTATTTTCCATAGAAAGCAAAGATAAACAAAAAAATAAAACACTAACAACCGTTAGTGTTTTATGGATTTATCAATGTTCAAACAGTAAATTTATTACTCTTTAATTACTTTTTTAGATACTATATCGCGGTCAGTTTTTACTTCAATGATATATATTCCTTTAGTGTATGAAGTCAAATCGATGCTTTCTTCATTGCTATTAATCGTTCCGCTCTGAAGTTTCTTTCCTGAAAGATCATAGACATTGAAGATTGATTTTTTCGGTGCTTTTAACACTTTAACAAAATCTTTGGTAAGCGTAGGCGATACGATGATTCCGCTGTCTTTTACAACATCGCTCGTTGCTAATGAAGAAGTGGTTTGTCCTGTTACCATGATAGAATAGTTTTGCGGAGCAATGGATCCCGATTCATCAACCAATGTTCCTTTATTTGTTATTTCGATTCTGTAGCTTCTGCCGGCAACAGGAGCATCAATAACCACCTGCTCCACATTATCCACCGTGTTATCTGCTTTCGTTGCCGGTGTCATTGGACTGTTGGCATTAAGTTTCCACGGATAATATACAGTATTGGTCGTAAGGTCTATAATTCTAAGATCAAGGTCATTAATCAGCTTGGATGTTCTGTTATTATAAACATCGGATACCAATTGGTAATTTGGCTCATATTCAGGATCTATCCAGCTGATGGTTGCTTTTAATGGTTCACTTCCGCTTGCGGTAATCGTTTTACTGTTTTTAACTCCGCTGTTTAAAGTTTCATCGTTAAAAATTACGGTGTTATTAGCTTTTCCTACCAGTAATTCTGCTCCTTTTTTAGCATCGATAAATCCCCATCCGAACCATGGATCTGGACCAATATTTCCTGCTTCAGCAGCAGAATGAACAGTAAGCACCTTCGCAGAAGCAGCATTAAGTGTTGCATTATTGAAAAGCTGCTTGTAAATCTGAGTCCATAGCCCGATAATTCCTGTGACCACCGGCGCTGAAAAAGAAGTTCCGCTTCCGCCTGCCCAAAGGCTGCTTCCTGTGGTTGATGTTGCGGCATAGAGAACGTCCGTACCGACTGCTGATATATCCGGTTTTATTCCTCCGTCGTCTCTTGGCCCTGCGCTGCTGTAATCGGAATGTACAACATCACTTGCGGCTGTATATCGATAATTATTAGTTGTGATTATGTCTGTAGCTCCTACAACAATAATATTTTTTGCCAGTGATCCCGGACCAATACAGTCGTAGCCTTGTGCACAGTTATTTGCCGGAGGTGTATCACTGGTACCGAACGCACTTTGTCCACTTGACGTTCTGTAATATTTAGGAATTGTTGTTGATGCTCCATTGGGTCCCATACCAAAGGAATTTCCGGCGGATTTCACAATAATAAAAGACGGATTATTATACACCAAAGCATCATAATTGTAATCGTTGGTATCGTAAGTTCCCTGAAAGTCGTAAAATGTATTTCCGCTTTTAGAGCCATTGTAAACATAAGATGATAGGTTTCCGCTGCTGTCATATTTTTCGTCCCACCCTGCATTAATGCCATAAGAATGGTTGGAAATATTAGGTGCAGCAGTAAGAATTTTATCGAAAACAGAACTTGTGGAAGCGTCACCGGGCAAAGTGGTTGTAGCAAACATATAACTGTCTATCGTAGAATTGATGGCAACTCCTTTCGCATTTCCTACAGAAACACCACCGTTGGACAAATTAACGCTTTTCCCTCCAATAAAACTTCCTACACCTGTAGAATGGTCGGAATAGTCTTGTGTGCTTGCTTCTTTATTGGTGATTCTTCCGGTTGCATTATTGAAAGCAGTATGAGCTTCATATATTCTGCCACCATCATATATTGTATATTTAATATTTTCTCCGTTAAAAGCACCTGAAAGCCCAGTTATATTGCCGGCGGTATTCAATTGGTCAGAATTGGAATTCGATAATTGTCTGGTATCATGCTCTTCTAAAAAATAAGGGACGTTAAAATGGAAACCTCCAAGTCGTGATTTTAATGAATCTATTTTTTTCTTCGTTGATGAATCAGGGTTTTTTCCGTAAACTCTTTCAGCATAAGCATCAAACTTTTTTTCATTCTGAATTTTCTGCTGTTCAAACTCCCTTCTTAAAATTTCATTGCTCTTTTGCGCGTAGCTCAATATGCACAGCAAAGTGCCTATAAAGACTAGATTTTTCTTCATGCCGGTTAGTGATTATAAATTTGCATAGCAAATGTATATAAAGTTCATAATTCTTGATAGTTATTTAGCAATACGTTAACTAATATTAATGAAATTTTAATTAATCTTAAATTTTATTTATTAATTTATCAGTCTTCACAAAAATTTTAAAAACACTGAAAAGAAATATCGGTCAAATTAAAAACAATTTATTAAGCTATTTACATCAAAAAAATGAAGTAACTTTACATTCTCTTTTAAATAAAAGCTAGAAAAATTACATGTATTTAGTTTTTGACACAGAAACCACAGGTTTACCGAAAAATTTCAACGCTCCGCTTTCAGATTCAGACAACTGGCCAAGAATGGTGCAGATTGCGTGGCAGTTGCATGATGATGATGGGACATTAATTGAAAATCAGGATTATATTATAAAGCCGGAAGGATATGATATTCCTTTCAACGCTGCAAGAATTCACGGGATCACGACCAAAATTGCGAATGAAGAAGGCCGTGATCTTACAGAGATTTTAAATGAATTTGCTAAAGTTTTAGAAAAAGTAAGAGTCGTTTCCGGACATAATGTAGAGTTCGACTATAATATCGTTGGAGCCGAATTTTACCGTAAAAATATAAAAGACAATCTTCAGGAAAAACCCAGAGCTGATACGATGGTTCTGGGGACAGATTTTTGCCAACTTGGCGGAGGACGTGGAGGAAGATTCAAACCTCCGAAACTGGAGGAACTTTACGAAAAACTTTACGGGCATAAATTTGATGAAGCTCACAATGCTGCGGCCGACGTAAATGCTACTGCTCAGGTTTTCTTTGAAATGATGAGAATCGGAGTGATTCCTGCTGAGGTTTTAAAAATTTCTGAAGATCAGCTTACGTATTTCAAAACGCTGTATCCTGATCCGATAAAGCCATTCAATATTATTATCAGAAGGCAGGTTGCGGATTTCCATAACAAGAAAAAGCAGCAGGATTTCGGAAGTATTGATGAAATTGATCTCGGAAAATATTTCAATTTTGATAACCACAGTGTTTTTTCAACATTATCTGCGACTTCAAGTATTAACGATCTGATTAAGAAAGCGACTGATGATAACTTCCCGGCCGTCGGTATGGTGGATCTGGGGAATATGATGGGAGCATTTAAGTTTGTTTCTGCTGTAGAGGGCGCTAATGGCGATCGTGCAAAAAAGCATAAGGAATATTTAGCCAAGAAACAGGAAGCAGAGGAAAAGGGTGAAGTATTTAGTGAAACTGAACCGGTTTCAGAACCATTGATTCCGGTTGTGGGTTGCGAATTTTATATTTCAGACCGTTATGAACAAAAACAGTTTACGAAAGATGATCCCGACAGAAGAACTCAGGTTGTTTTGCTGGCGAAAGATTTTAACGGATATAAAAATTTAGCGAAACTTTCAAGTATTGGTTTTCTGAAAGGTTTCTATTTTGGTGTTCCCAGGGTAAGCCGCGAATTGATTGCTCAATATAAAGAAGGTGTAATTGCGTTAACTTCAGGTATTCACGGAGATATTCCGGATGCTATTTTAAATACCGGTGAACAAAAAGGAGAGGAGCTTTTCAAATGGTGGAAAGATACTTTTGAAGATGATTTTTATGTTCAGATCCAAAACCATAAACTGCCTGAAGAAGAGCATTTGAATGATGTTCTGCTTCATTTTGCCGATAAATATAATGTTAAAATTTTAGCGCAGAACGAAACGTTTTATACCAATAAAGACGATTCTAATATTCAGGATATAGTAAGCTGTATCAAAGATGGTGAAAAACTTTCAACGCCTGTAGGAAAAGGGTTTGGCAAAAGAAGAGGTCTTGCTACCGGAGAGTATTATATTAAAAATTCAGATGAAATTAAAGAAGCTTTTTTAGCATATCCTGATGCTTTTGATGCTTACGAAGAATTTACGGCGAAATTCAAACCTTATACGCTGAAAAGAGATGTTCTTCTTCCAAAATTTGATATTCCTCAGGAGTTTGTTCATGCAGAAGATGAAATTGATGGAGGAAAACGCGGTGAAATGGCCTACCTTACCTATCTTACTTATGAAGGTGCGAAAAAAAGGTATGGAGAGAATGGAATCACCGACGACATAAAAGAGCGTCTTGATTTTGAACTTGAGGTAATTGCCAACACCGGATATCCGGGATATTTCCTCATTGTACAGGATTTTTGTAATGAAGCCCGTAAAATGGGAGTTTGGGTGGGTCCAGGTCGTGGATCTGCAGCAGGTTCAGCAGTTGCCTATTGTATCGGAATTACCAATGTAGACCCAATTAAATACGATCTCCTTTTTGAGCGTTTCCTTAATCCGGAAAGGGTTTCCATGCCCGATATCGATATTGACTTTGATGATGAAGGTCGTGACCGGATTATCAAATGGGTAATTGATAAATACGGACAAAGCCAGGTCGCACAGATTATTACTTATTCTGTTCTGGGTGGGAAATCTGCGATTAAAGATGCAGGAAGAGTGTTGGATGTTCCGATTCCTGATACGAACAATATTGCCAAACTGATTCCTTCTACGCCCGGGATGAATATTGCTAAAGCGTTGGCAAAATATGATAAATTAAAGCCGGAAGAACAGCAGCTCGTTGACGAAATGCGATTTGTTCTCGATAGTCCTTCGGATCCCCGCCATGATGTGTTGGCAAGTGCGAGAAAAATGGAAGGATGTATCCGGAATACCGGGATTCATGCCTGTGGTGTAATCATTACACCTGAAGATGTGAGTAATCTTGTTCCGGTAACGATTGCAGCGAAGGATGCAGATATTCTGGTTTCCCAGTTTGATAACTCTGTGGCGGAAAGTGCCGGTCTACTGAAGATGGACTTCCTAGGTCTGAGAACATTGACGATCATTAAAGATGCACTTAAGCTCGTTAAACAAAGACATGGGGTAGATATTGATCCTGACGAAATTCCTTTGGATGATACTAAGACTTATCAGTTATTTAAAGAAGGCCGAACGATTGGGATTTTCCAGTATGAAAGTCCGGGAATGCAAAAGTACATGCGGGAACTTAAACCGACTGTTTTTGCTGACCTTATTGCGATGAACGCGTTATATCGTCCGGGTCCTATTAAATATATTCCGAATTTCATCAACAGAAAACATGGAATCGAAGAGATCGTTTACGATTTACCTGAAACCGAGGAGTATTTAAAGGAAACCTATGGGATTACCGTTTATCAAGAGCAGGTAATGCTTTTGTCTCAGAAACTGGCCAACTTTACAAAAGGTGAAGCCGATACGCTGAGAAAAGCGATGGGTAAAAAGCAGATTGATGTTCTTAATAAAATGTATCCGAAGTTCATCGAAGGCGGAAGAAAAAATAACCTTGATGAAGAAAGATTAGAAAAAATCTGGAACGACTGGAAAGCCTTTGCAGAATATGCCTTTAATAAATCTCACTCTACCTGTTATGCATTTATTGCCTATCAGACGGCCTTTTTAAAAGCCAATTATCCTGCAGAATATATGGCGAGTGTGATGAGTAATAACATCAACAATACCGATTCTATTACCATGTTCATGGAAGACTGTAAAAGTATGGGAGTGGATGTTTTAGGGCCGGATGTTAATGAATCACAATATAAATTCTCGGTAAACGAAAAAGGGCAAATCCGTTTTGGTTTGGGAGCTATCAAAGGAATTGGTGAAGGGCCGAGTGAAGCGATTACCAGAGAAAGAGCAAACGGAAGATTTAAAAATATTTATGATTTCTTTGAAAGGATTCTTCCTTCTCAAATGAATAAAAGAGTGGCGGAAAGTTTGGTATTGGCTGGCGCTTTTGACGAGATTGGTTCCTTTCACAGAGGACAATATTTTGATATTGATATGGCAGGAAGAACCAATCTGGAAAGATTGATAAGATATGGGCAGAGTTTTCAGGAAAGTAAAAATGAAATGGAAAATTCCCTGTTCGCAGATTTCGCAGAAGAAGTTCAGATCGAGCAGCCGAAACTTCCGCCATGTCCGGAATGGCCGAATATGCACAAGCTGAATAAAGAAAAAGAAACCATCGGATTCTATCTTTCTGCACATCCGCTGGATGAATTTAAGTATCAGTATCAGTTTATGCAGGGGCAATTGTCTAAAAAAGCTGTTTTGGAAAAAGAAGAAGAAGTAAAAATAGTAATTGATGAAGTTCCTATTCTTGAGCAGGATGCTCCTGAAGATGTTGCGGATCTTGTAGAAATTGTGTCTGATGAATTATTGACGGGTGAAGAAGAAATCATTGAAGAAGTTACTAAAAAAGCAGAACCGAAAGGCGTTTTTCATTTTCTTAACCTTGATGAGGTAGATGCATATAAAGAACAGGCTTTTGCCAATAAGCAGGAAGAATTGTTTGAGGAGAAGAAAAAGGACTGGAAAACGTTGCAGAAGGAAAGAGAAAATGGCGGTGGCGGAAAAGAATATACCGTTGCCGGTCTTATTACGGAATATCGTGTTCAGGATGGTTTCAGAAGTGGTGAGAAGGTGGCTTTTGTGACACTTGAAGATTATTCGGGATCTTATTCTTTCAGACTTGGTGACCGTGACTATATGCGCTTAAAAGAAAAGCTTGAAGTGCAGCGTTTTGTGATTTTCAAGATCAAATTTGCCCAGGTAAAAGACGGTCGGGTTTTCGTAAATGTGAATGATGTGATAGAACTTCAGGAAGCATTTGAAAGATTTGCAAAAAGCATTTCTCTCGTTATGGATGTGATGGATTTCAGGCCCGAAGATCTTATGTTTTTCAGAACGGTTCTTGAAAGAAATCAGGGAAATCAGAAGTTGAAATTTTATATCAAAAACACAGATGAGGATTCCGGAGTTGAGCATCTTGAAGTACAGTCTATGAAGCATTCTGTGAACCTCAGCGGCGAACTCATTAAAGAAATTCAATTACTGAATAAATATGAATTTTATTTAAATTAATAGAATACTTTGTCTTATAATCAAAGCCATCTCAAATTAGAGATGGTTTTTTCATATATTATTTTAAATGAATATAAATTATGTAAGTTCATGTTAAATTTTTCATAAAATATATTAATTTTTTAAAGTTGTTAATATTAAATTAATGTAGCGTAATTTGTTGAAAAACAGTTTTTTAAAATATATCATCAAAAAGAGAAATTTTATATATAATTTAATATTTATCTATTTTTATTGATTAATATTCATTTATTTTTGATTTTTTATAATGAAAATTAATAATTTATTTGATATTATGTAATTAATTGATATTTTTACTCCCTAATTTTAATTTGCATAATATGAGAAAGTTTTTACTTTGGTGCATGGTTCTCCTTAGTATAGGAGTTACGGCACAAACGACCGTCACCATTGGCGCGGGAGCCAGCACAGCTTCTGCGGGGACTAATGGGGATCCTATATACAGATCCAGCGGCACAAGTTCGTATCATTATTCTAAGTCTGTACAGTTACTTACAGCTTCGGATTTAAGTGCGGCGGGTATTTTTAATTCCTATCCGATTAATAGTATAGGATATTACAAAACAACAGCTAATAATGTTTCGGGATCGAATGCCTGGACTTTAAATGTTTATTTGAAAAACAGTTCGGCTACTGCATTGGCTTCAGGTACCAGCTGGACTACAATGACGACAGGGGCTACTTTATTTTATTCTGCCACTATTGATGCTTCCAACAATTTTCCTTCTGCGGCAGGTTGGGTTACATTTGCGAATAATACGGGGAATGCTTTTACCTATACAGGAGGAGCTATAGAAGTATATATTGATTGGGTTCCTTCGGGATCGTTGTCTACTCCTTTCACAGGGGGCGCTTTTCAGTGGAAATACGACAGTACAAGTGCTGTGCAGGCTATAGGAACGAGTAATTCTGCCAGTATACCTGCTACTACAACTTCTTACACTACATATTCTCGCAGATACCAAACTCAGGTTACTTTTACTGCACCAGCTTGTACGGGTACACCTGCACCAGGAAATACATTGGCTACGGCAACAAGTACACCTTGTTCAGCCCCGTATTCAACAACTTTAAGTTTGCAGAATCCTACTTTAGGAAGTGGTGTTACTTATCAGTGGTACGATAACTCCGGTGCTATTTCAGGTGCTACAGGTTCATCGTATACAGCGACTGTAAGTGCTGCGAATAGCTTTTATTGTGCTGTTACGTGTTCGGGTGCTACAACAAATTCAACTCCTGTAAGTGTATCAGGGCCTGCGGCTCCGATTTCTTCTTTCCCTTGGACTGAAAACTTTGATGGAATGACTACCATTGGTAACGGAATACTTCCAAGTTGTTGGGCAACAAGTGGTGGGCTTAGTGCGTCTTATATGTTTACAACTCAAAATGCAGGTTCTCAAGGTTACAATGATCCTAGATCTACGCCGAATTATATGACAATTTATTATCCTACCACGGCTGCATATCTTTGGGCTCCTCTAATGACTCTTACTGCAGGACAGTCTTATGACTTCACTTTCTATTGGGTAGGTGATGGTACTTCAGGATGGGAAGGTGATGTAGTTGTGAATAATTCGCAATCTTCTACCGGAGCTACTGTTTTGACGAATTTCATTACCTCTTCGCAGACTTCAACAGGAGGTTCAAACAGTACCAATTATACAAAAGTTAAAGTGACTTTTGTTCCTACTACTACTGGTACTTACAGTTTTGGAATAAAATCTTCTGTAACGACATCTGCTCCTTATTATATGGGATTTGATGATTTTAGTGTAATGCTTACTCCTACTTGTACGGAGCCAACGGCTGTATCGGTGAGTAATGTAACTTCATCTGAGGCTTCAGTTTCTTGGACGGCTCCTGCAACAGCTCCTGCTAATGGCTATGATCTTTATTATAGTACATCGAACGCTGCTCCTAATTCTGCTACGAACCCTAATTATTTAAATATTTCAGGAACTTCCCAGGCTATAAGTAATCTTGCACCAGCTACTACATATTATGTTTGGGTGAGATCTCACTGTTCTACCAGTGATGTTAGTCCTTGGTCGAATATGTCAAGTTTTACAACATTATGTGTTCCGGTAACGAGTTTCCCATGGACTGAAAATTTTGATGCCATGACTACCATTGGTAACGGAATACTTCCAAGTTGTTGGTCAACAAGTGGTGGGCTTAGTGCATCTTATATGTTTACCACTCAAAATGCAGGTTCTCAAACGTATAATGATCCTAGGTCTGCACCAAATTACATGACGATTTATTACCCTACTACGGCTGCATATCTTTGGACTCCTCTAATGACTCTTACTGCAGGGCAGTCTTACGACTTTAGTTTCTATTGGGTAGGTGATGGTACTTCAGGATGGGAAGGTGATGTTCTTGTGAATGACTCGCAATCTTCTACAGCGGCTACTACTTTGACGAATTTCATTACCTCTTCGCAGACCTCAACAGGAGGTTCAAACAGTACCAATTATACAAAAGTTAAAGTGACTTTTGTTCCTAATACTACTGGTTCTTACAGCTTTGGAATCAAATCCACGGCAACGACAACAGCTCCTTATTATATGGGATTTGATGACTTTAGTGTAATGCTTAGTCCTACTTGTGTAGAGCCAACGGCTGTAACGGTAAGTAATGTAACTTCATCTGAGGCTTTAGTTTCTTGGACGGCTCCTGCAACGGATCCTGCAAATGGCTATGACCTTTATTATAGTACATCAAACGCTGCTCCTATAGCTGCTACGAATCCTAATTACTTAAATATTACAGGAACTTCACAGGCTATAAGTAATCTTGCACCGGCTACTACATATTATGTTTGGGTAAGATCTCAATGTTCTAATGCTACTACCAGTGAATGGTCGAATATGGCGAGCTTTACGACTGCTTGTGTGGCGGTACAGACGTTGACTCAGAATTTTGATACTACAGCAGTAGGTACTCTTCCTACTTGTTGGGCAAGTATCGGAACAAATGCTTCTTACGCAAGAACTTATGCTTCTACCGCAATTAGTTCGCCTAATGCTTTATATATTTACAATGATGGTACAAGTACCGGAGTAGGTATGGCTTCAACACCAGAAATTTCTAACCTGCAGTCTGGTAATTATGTTCTTAAGTTTAAAGGAAGAGCTAATTTTACGGCAGGAGGTGTTGTTGAAATCGGATACTTGTCGAATCCTTCTGATACATCTACTTTTGTCTCTATAGGATCATATACCACTAGCAGTACAACAACTGTAGATGATTATTCATTAGACATTACCGGAATTCCGGCCGGAGTTAATAAACTGGTTTTAAGACATACCGGAGTTCCTGCTAATAGTGTTTTAATTGATGATGTTAGTTATGAACTTAATACAAACTTGTCTACTAATGATGTTAGATCAAAAGACAGTATTAAAGTATATCCGAACCCATTCAGTGATGTATTGAATATATCGGATGCTTCGAATGTTAAGAATGTTTTAGTTACAGATCTTTCAGGAAGATTGGTGAAAACTATTGCTAATCCTGGTGCTCAAATTTATTTAAGTGAATTGAAACAAGGGTTGTATTTAATTTCATTAGAAATGAAAGATGGCTCTAAGCAAACGCTTAAAGCAATTAAAAAATAAATCTTAATTAATAACTACAATTGGATAGCGGCTAAATTTAGCCGCTATTTTTTATTTGAACATAAATATTTTTTTATGTTAAGTAGTTATTTTAAGAAACTCATGAATGAATTTTAGTTACTATAATTACCTGAGAATGAATATTTAAAATAACTCATTAAATTGAGAGTTTTATTTAAAAACTAAACAAATATTTAATTTTTAGTATTTATTTTGGTTTTTAATTGTTTTTTAAATAATGAAATGGATTAAAATTTTCATATAATGTAATTTATTGATACTTTTATCCCCTAATTTTAAATTTACTAACGAATGAAAAAAATTTTACTGGCGTGCATGATGGCCTTAGGAATAGGTACATTTGCACAGACAAATGTCGCTAGTTATTCTTTTGTCAAGAGTACGGGCGTCACGTATACTCCTATTACTGGAGGAACGAAATTGTTTCCCTCAGGGACTAATACAACGTATGATAACGATGTTTCGGCTGCAATTCCTTTGTCTTCCCCATTTACTTTTGGTGGTGTTGCAATGAATAGTGTTTATGTCAGTGCAAATGGATTTATAACTTTTGGAGCTGCACCTGGAGGAACAAATTATACCCCTCTTTCAACATTGGGATCAACAACCGGAGCTATTTCTGCTTTTGGACAGGATGGAGGCTTTTCATCAACAGATACTGTACAGCCTTCAGGAAATCATGAAGTAAGATATGAAGATTTAGGAACTGAATTTGTTGTTCAGTGGCAGGATCATGCGAATTATTTTAACAGATCAACGGAAAGGTTGAATTTTCAAATCCGATTAGTGTACAGTACTGGTGAAATAAAGATTATTTATGGAAACTGCACAGATCCAGGAACGGCAAGTACTAGTGGAACTACACCCCAGGTAGGGATACGAGGAAATAGTACAACATTTGCAAGTAACGTAAGCCCGCTAATGATTGGTAATGTACCTACAGGCACAAGTTGCGATTGGTCTAAAGCGGTAACTGGAAATTCAAATGCAAGTACAATGCTTTTTTCAGGAACTACAAACGCAAGCGTTAAAATTCCGAATGGATTACAATTCTCATGGATGCCAGGAACCCAATTACCAGTCAGAACTTTTGCGGCTACAACAGCAGTTACAACAAACGGAGCAACTGTTAGCTGGACGGCTCCGACGGGTGCGACTGCATATAATGTTCAGTATAGAGCTTTGGGAAGCTGTGACTGGACTGATTTTACAGGTAATCCTGTTTCAACAACAACGGCTTCATTGTCAGGATTAAACCAAAATACTACGTATCAGGTTCAGGTGCAAGCTCTGAATGGAGGATTACAGGCAATGTACTCCCATATACCAAATTTAGCAGGTACGGGTAATGGTTACGCTACGGCTGGTTCTTTTACAACATTAGCAAATTGTGCAAGCACAGTTACCGGTCTCGCTTCATCTGCAATAACTCCTGATGCCGCAACTATAAGCTGGACGGCTTCTACAACTCCTCCGGGAAATGGATATGAATATTATTACAGTACATCGGCTACAACACCTTTAAATAGTGTGACACCTTCAGGATCAACTACAGCAGGTGTGGTTACTGCTAATTTATCAGGATTGACTCCAAATACAACTTATAATTATTGGGTAAGAGCGAATTGTAATGGTGTTGATAAAGGAGTATGGTCTAGTTCGGCAAGTTTTACAACGCCTTCATTATGTCCGACGATAACTGCTCCGGCGGCAGGTGCTACCGGCGTAAGTACTATACCTACAATAACCTGGACTGCGATTAATGGAGCTATAGGATATAAAGTGAATGTTGGAACAACCTCAGGAGGTAATGATATTGTAAATAATGCTGATGTTACTGGAACATCATATACTTTTGCATCTCCATTAAATACTTCTACTAAATATTATTATACAGTTAGTGGATACACAGCAAATACAGCTGCAACAACTTGTACGGTCAGAGATTTTACGACGATTTGTTCTGTTTTGTCAGCTCCTTATTCAGAAACGTTTTCATCAGGAATACTACCCAATTGTTGGAGTACTCAAAACCCTACATCGACATCAACAGATCCTAATGTAAAATGGAAATTTACAGGAAATGCAGATTATGGTGCTAGCTTGGCAAATAATGGCAGGGCTTCGGGTACTTATGCCTGGGTAGATGCAAGTTCTCCCTATACAGGAATACATAATGTAGAATTACTCTCTCCATCTATTAATTTAACAGGCTTAGCTGTACCTTATGTGTCATTCGAATGGTTTAAAAATCACTCCACTTCAACGTCGACAACGGTATCTCCTTCTAGTTATGATAACAATAAGTTAACTCTTGATATAAATGATGGCAATGGATGGGTGACAATATTCACGGGTACTACAAATTCTCAATTGTGGAGAAGTGAAGGAATTGTTTTGGCATCAAATTATATAGGAGCAACTGTACAATTAAGATTTTCGGTTGATAAAGATGTAGCGGGTAATGGTTATTTCTACGATGATATTTTATTAGATAATGTGGAAATAAAAGAAGCTCCTTCGTGCCTTTCTCCGAATTCTTTAGCTTTTAGTAATCTGACTTCTACAGGGGCAGATATTAACTGGATGGCTCCAACTATTCCTCCGGCTATGGGCTATGATGTGTATTATAGCTCAAATAATACTGCGCCTACAGGGTCTACTATTCCACAATATACTGGAATTACAGGGACAATGCAGAATGTTCCCGGAACTTCAGGATCTACTTTCTATGTATGGGTAAGATCAAATTGTTCTGTTTCAAGTCAAAGTACATGGGTTGGGCCTGTGACATATACAATACCTTTCCCTCCTCCAGCAAACGACATTTGCTCTGGAGCAATCTCTTTAACTGTAGGAGGTGTATTTGCAGATAATGCTTTAACAACTTCAAATGCCGGTGCTACAACGGATGGTACAACATCATGCCAAAGCAATAGAGGAGACAATGTTTGGTTTTCAGTAATAGTTCCTGCAAGTGGAAATGTTACAGTAGAAACAAAAGGAGTTACAGGATCGGGATTATTAGATACAGTTCTTTCTGCACACAGTGGAACATGTGGATCATTAACATCAATTGCTTGTAATGATGATAACCCTGCCGGGGGAGTTTATTCAATAGTTTCATTGACAGGACAAACTCCGGGATCAACCTTATACTTTAGTGTATGGAGATATACAGGAACTGCGGGAGGTGTAAGTACAAATGGACAATTCCAGATTTCAGCATATGATTCATCACTTGCTTTAGCTACAAATGAAGTAAAGACAAAAAAATCACTTAATGTTTATCCTAATCCATTTAGTGAGGTACTAAATATTTCTGATGCTACTAATGTGAAAAATGTTTTGGTTACAGACTTTTCAGGAAGATTGATGAAAACAATTCCTAATCCGGGATCTGAACTTCATTTGGGAGAACTGAAACAAGGTATGTATTTAGTGACTTTAGAAATGAAAGATGGTTCTAAACAAACAATTAAAGCTATTAAGAAGTAATTTTAAGCTTTTATCATAAAATAAGTTAGAGACTGTTTGAAAGGGCAGTCTCTATTTTGTTTGTTGTAAAAATAATTTCAACATTGTAAGGTTATTTAATTATATATGAATAATTTTTTATGATATAGAAGTTTTTATTAAAAAAAATGGTATTATTATAATTAATTTAAAAATATTATTATTAATTTAGTTTATAACTTATAAAAACTAGTTTATGACAAAATTTCTACTCTCATGCCTATTCTTTTTAGGCGTGATGCTTAATGCCCAAATCACATTGGGTTCGGGAAGCACTGATGTCGGAGTTGCTCCGATAAGTACCTATTTCGGTTATTCGTACACACAGCAGATTTTTACCAAACAGGAAATTAATGCAAATGCAGCGGGAAATATTACGGGGCTTAAATTTTATATTGATCCTTCAATGTCGATTGCAAATTCGTCTCAATGGGTTGTGTATCTGGGGCAAACTACCAAAACCGACTTTACTTCAGATTCAGATTGGATTCCGCTTTCACAACTTACACAGGTGTTTTCTGGGACAGTAACTAATACGAATGGAGTAATTGAAGTTACCTTTGCGACACCTTATCCTTATAATAATGTAGATAACCTGGTAGTCGCGGCTGAAGAAAATTCGGCAGGTTATGATGATAATGATTATGCTGAAGCAATGTATGTTTATTCTGGAGCAGTAAACTCAACGATCACTTACAGAGATGACAGTACAGATCCGGATCCTGCTTCTCCTCCGGACGGAGTACGTAGAGATTA
This sequence comes from Chryseobacterium taeanense, assembly GCF_900099685.1. Lineage (GTDB taxonomy): Bacteria > Bacteroidota > Bacteroidia > Flavobacteriales > Weeksellaceae > Chryseobacterium > Chryseobacterium taeanense. The sequence goes on from NZ_FNDW01000009.1 coordinate 126,339, forward strand.
TAAATCTGTTACCACTTTTGAAGGTTTAACGATGAGTGCTACAGCTGCATGTCCTCTTGTTACCTATCCTCTAAATAATTCTTCTTTTGTTCCTTTATCTCCAGATATAACATGGAATAATTCAGCTGGTGCCACAAGCTACAAGGTTTCCATTGGTACAACTTCAGGTGGAACAGATGTGGCTAATCAGGTTTCTGTTACCACAAACAGCTTTACACCTGCAGCACCATTTGCTCCTAATACTGTTCTTTATCTCAAAGTTATTGCAGTAAACTCAGCTGGTGAATCGGCAGGATGCTCTGAAGTAATGTTTACAACCGCACCTCCGCCGCCTGTTAATGACGAGTGCGCCACAGCAATTACATTAACGGTAAATCCGGATATGAATTGTGGTACTGTAACCGCTGGTTATACTGTTGGAGCTACTGATTCTGGAACAATACCAGATCCTTGCTATGGAGATCCTGATGATGATGTTTGGTTTAAATTTGTTGCAACTGCTACAACTCACAAAATATCACTTTTAAATATACAGTCAGTAGGAAGTACTACAGATGATACCGATACTTATTTCCAAGTATTTAGTGGAGGATGTGGTGCGCTGTCTAGTATTTATTGCTCAGATCCGGCATCGGGTACTGTGAGTGGTCTTACGCCAGGAGAAACTTATCTGGTAAGAGTTTATAGTTATTATGGTACTGGCAGTAATCAAAGTTTTGATGTTTGTGTCGGTACATTCCCGCCACCACCTGCTAATGATGATTGCAGCGGAGCTATTGCAGCAACATCTTTTCCATATACTTATGTTCAGAACGACGGAGCCGGAGCTACTAATAATGCCGGAATGATAGATGTGTGCAGCAGTGCCTCTATGAATGATGGTACTTGGTTTACTTTCGTTGGTGATGGTGACACATTTAATATTACCGTAACAATGCCTGCAGGAAGCGATTTTGATCCACGGATCGGAGTGTACAGCGGAACATGTTCTGCTCTGTCATGCGAAGATACTGTAGATGATGCAGGGGCAGGAGGTGCTGAAACACTTTCTATATCAACAGTTTCCGGAAATACTTATTACGTAAACGTTGGATATTACAGTGGTTTTTATGATGAACCGGAAGGAACATTTACCATAGATATAAATAAAGGTACATTAGGAACTTCTGATGTGAAGTCTGAGAAGAAAAATATCAAAGTTTATCCTAATCCTTTCTCTGATGTTGTAAATATTTCGGACCCAGCTAATGTTAAATCGGTCTCTGTTTCTGATGTTTCAGGAAGATTGATAAGAGTGATTGATAATCCTGGATCTTCTATCCATTTAGGAGAATTGAGACAAGGGATATATCTGTTGACACTTGTAATGAAAGATGGTTCTAAACAGACCATAAAAACTATTAAGAAATAATAGCAAAATTATAACAATGAAAGGCGGTCTTAAAAAAGACCGCCTTTTTTCATTAAGTAGATTTTAAATCATATTATTTGTCAGGGACTGGCTGTAAATTTCCGGTATTAAGACTTTCAAAAACAGCAGGAAAAAAAGTAACAAGAACAAAATAAATAATGACTATTAAGACAACTAAAGAAAATAGAATCACTACTAAAGAATTAGGTTTATTTTTCTTTTTTGGTTCCATGAGATATATTATTTGGTTAATAGAAATTGAATAATTTACGTTAAGCTAATTTCTTGCCACATTGCTTACAATATCTCGCATCATCATCAATATCCTCATTCCCGCAACGATCGCATACTTTTTCCAGATTCTGTCTTTTATTCCTCATTTCCGCAGTTACAATTCCGGTTGGAACAGCGATAATTGAATAACCCGCCAGCATAAGAACCACCGCAAAGAATTTCCCCATAGGTGTTATTGGAGAAACATCACCGTATCCAACAGTCGTTACCGTAACCACTGCCCAGTAGATCGATTGCGGAATAGTTTCAAAACCGGGCCTACCTCCTTCCACCATAAACATCAGAGAACCAACGATCACGGAAAAAATAATGAGAAATAAAAGGAAAATATAAATTTTTCTTGAGCTGTTTTTCAATGCCCTTACTATGACAAAACCGTCATTCATAAAATCCAGGAGATTAAAAACCCTGAAAACCCTCAGCATTCTCAGCATTCTGAAAATGAGAAAATATTTGGTAACCGGAAAGAAAAAACTCAGATAAAAAGGAATCAGCGCCAAAAAATCAATGATACCGAAAAAGCTGAAAATATAATGGCGTTTATTTTTCACAACAGCAATTCGGAAAGCATATTCTACGGAAAATAAAATAGAGATAACCCACTCCAGAATAATAAAAGTGTAGTGGAATCTTTTGTCAAGTTTCGGAATACTTTCCATCATGATAATAGCCGTGCTTATCAGGATTAATAAAAGCAAAATAATATCGAAAAGCTTTCCAAGTTTTGTATCTGAGCGATAAATGATTCTGTAGAGATATCTTTTCCACCAGGTATCTTCCGGAACAAGATTATGTTCTCTATCCATTTTAATGTTTTTTTAAATATAACAAATTATCCTTATTTTCGTGACAAACATACAGAATAAAATGAAAATTAGAGATGTTATTTCAAAGATAGAAAAGCGAATTCCGTTACAAAAAGCGGAGGATTTTGATAATGTCGGACTGTTGTGCGGTTCATACGACCGCGATGTAAGTGGAATATTGATATGTCATGATGCACTCGAAAATGTAGTTGATGAAGCAATCCTGAAAAATTGTAATCTCATCGTATGTTTTCATCCTATTATTTTTTCAGGGTTAAAATCCTTAACAGGTAAAAATTACGTAGAAAAAGCGGTCATCAAAGCTATTGAAAATAAAGTTGCCATCTATGCTATCCACACCGCTTTTGATAATGATTACTTTGGAGTAAATGCAGGAATTTGTAATCAGCTCGGTCTGAAAGACCTTAAAATTCTTCAGCCAAAGAAGAATGATTTGAAACAGCTGACGGTTTTTGTTCCGAAAGAATATTCAGAAAAGTTAAAAGAATCACTTTTTGAGGCAGGAGCCGGAAGTATAGGCTTTTATGATGAGTGCAGTTTTACCATAAACGGAAACGGAACTTTCAGACCGGTGGAAGGTTCGAATCCTTTTTCGGGGCAGCAAAATGTACGGGAAAATGCAGATGAAGATATGATTTCTGTAATTTTTGAAGGATACAATCAAGGGCAGATTATTTCAGCGATGAAGTCTACACATCCTTATGAGGAAGTTGCGCACCAGATTTATAGTCTGGATAATGCCAATCATTACACGGGGCTTGGGATGTATGGCGATTTTGAGGAAGCTATGGATGAAAAGGATTTTTTAAAATTAGTTAAAGATAAATTCAGTCTTGAAGTCATCAGGCATTCGGATTTTACTAATAAAAAAATTAAAAGAGTAGGGGTTTTAGGCGGATCTGGAGCAAGCGGGATAAAATCTGCAATTTCCAAAAAATGTGATGCTTATCTAACCGGAGATGTGAAGTATCACGATTTTTTTCTGGCAGAATCTAAAATGATGATCTGTGATATAGGACATTTCGAGTCAGAACAATTTGTAACTCAACAATTATTTGAAATTTTGTCACAAAAATTTAGTACATTTGCAATCTCAAAATCTATTGAGAAAACAAACCCGGTAAATTATTTCATTTAAAATATGGCAAAAACCAACGATATTTCAGTTGAAGAGAAGTTAAGAGCTTTATACGATTTGCAGATCATTGATTCTAGATTGGACGAAATCCGAAATACAAGAGGAGAATTGCCAATCGAAGTAGAGGATCTTGAAATTGAAATCGAAGGTCTTGAAAAAAGAGCTGAAAAATTTCATGCAGACATAAAAGATCAGGACGATCAGATCAAAACAAAGCATGAAGTAATCAACCATGCAAAAACTTTAATTGAAAAATACAAATCTCAGCAGGATAATGTAAGAAACAATAAAGAGTTTGAAGCATTAAGTAAAGAAATTGAATATCAGGAACTTGAAATTCAACTTGCTGAAAAAAGAATTAAAGAATTCGGTGCTAAAATCGCTCATAAGAACGAAACGCTGGACGAGTTGAATGCAAAGATCGATGATCTTAGAAATCACCTGAAATTTAAAAAAGAAGAATTAGAAGGCCTTGTTTCTGAAACACAAAAAGAAGAAGACTATTTAATTGAGCAGTCTAAAGAGTTTGCTGCGAAAATTGATGAAAGATTATTGGCTTCTTATAACAGAATCAGAACCAATTCTCCTAATGGACTTGCAGTAGTAGGATTAGAGAGAGGTGCTCCGAAAGGATCTTTCTTCACCATTCCGCCACAGAAGCAGATGGAGATTGCTCAAAGAAAGAAAATCATTATTGATGAGCACTCAGGAAAAATCCTTGTTGACGACGAGTTGGTAATGGAAGAAAACGAAAAAATGAAATCTGTAATTAAGTTTTAATTTTAATTGCATTTTTAAAATATGAAAGCTGCCTCATTTGAGGCAGCTTTTTTTAGTTTTGGATATATCTTTAAATTTATAAATAGAAATAGCCGGATTGGATGAATTTTATTCTTACTATTATAATTCTGTAATCGCTTCTAATTGATATTATGACGGTTGCATTGTATTCAAAACCTCATTTCCAGTTTTGATCCTATTTTAATATTAAGCCTTTCTAAATTTCTTCTTTTTTTTCCAAGGCGCATTTTTCTGAACATCGCCTGCCATGATACAACCGTAAGGTATTACTTCATCCAATACTTCACACAAACCGTATTCTTCAATCTGAGCACGAACATTTCTGGCACTTTTATAGGCCGTTGGAAGCTCGGAAATATCAATTTCATTCGTGAAGAAACGAACGTCTAATCCTTTTGTTTCTTCGGCAAAGACTTCTTCGATGGTTTTATGCGCCAAAGATTTTTTATGCTGTGTTCTGCTGAAGTTTCTTCCCGCCCCATGAGGTGCAAAGCCAAGATTTCTTTCATTGGTAGTTCCTTTTACAATCAGAACCGGTTCTGCCATATTCAGTGGTATCAATCTTGGTCCCGTAATATCCGGCATGAATTTATCATCCAAAGGTGTTGCTCCTTTTGCGTGGTAGAATAAATCTCCGTCCTTGAAAACAAAATTATGCTCGTTCCAGTATCGGTCTTCCTTTTCAATTTCCAGTTTATTTAAAACAGCATCGTGAATGGAGATATGATTTTCTTTCGTCCATTTTCTGATTAGTTGTAAAGCTTCCCAGTAAGATTTTCCTTCCTCAGTTTCATACGGAATCCATGCGTTTTCTTTCAATGTTTCCGGTGAGATTTCCATTCTGAATTTATTGGCGACCTTCATTCCTTTATCGTAAAGGGCAGCTCCGGGAGCCCTTGATCCATGATGTGTTACAAGCATCGTATTTCCTGTATTCTTTGAAATTCCGACAAACAAAAAATGATTTCCATCACCTTGGGTTCCCATATGCGAACGGGCAATGCTGATAAGTTTTTCATCGTTCAGAAAATCATTTTCTCTGAAAGCATCCATCAACTCCTGAGACATTGGCATCTGTTCGCCTCTTGGTCTTCCTCCGTATCCGAAATGCGTTGCGGAATGGGCTGCGTCCAAAACTTCTTTAGGATCGGCTTTCCCAAAATCCGTCAGCATTACTGAACAGCAGATATCTGCGCTATGGAATCCGGGATGAATGGCATTTTTTGCCACAACAACCCCTCCCACGGGAATATGTCCTGCAGGGCCTGTCGGACAGGCATCAGGCATAATTGCGCCGTTTATCAAAGTCGGTGTTTTCATCAATACTTCCATTGTATTGATTACTTTTTCCACATTATCATTCTCGCTTTCATGCTCTGCTCTGATGTTGATGACAAAATCTTTTGCTATTTCATGAAGTGGAATAAGTTCCGGCTGCTTAAATTGTTCAAGATATATTTTGATTTGATTTTCGTCTAAATTATTTTCGTTAATGAATTCGATGGCTTCCTTGAACCATTTTGCAGGTCTGTATCCTAATTCAATTAAATTGTTTCCGTTAAATTCCATGTTTTTTCTTTTTGTTGATGCAAAGTAATAATGAAAGTGTGCAGTCTTTTTGCGCAGATGAAATTATTTTAATTATTTTTGAAATAAATTAAAAATATGTTATTTGAACAATTGGAAAAATCATCGGAAGAAATTATGTTTAAAGATGTTATTGCATTCATAGATCAACATTATGATTTTATACCCACAAAATTCACCAATGGAAATACGGTGAATGAAGCCAATCAGAATAACGGTTCGTGTAAAGTTTTCAGTTTTGCTAAATTAAACGATCTCTCAAAGCAGGAAACGCTCAAACTTTTTGGAGAATTTTACAGAGAAGACGTTTTGAAAAATCCTAAAGGCACCGATCATCAGAATATCCGAAACTTTATGGAATTTGGTTGGGAAGGAATTTCTTTTGAAGGAAAGGCTTTGGTGAGAAAATAATGTTTAAGTCATTGGAGGAACATCACGACAAAGCAATCTTGAGACTGTTAATAATATCTGAAATTGTCATTCTGAAAGAAACGAAGTGTAGTGAAGAATCTCGTTTTTAATGTCGAAAGTAAATGTAACTATTTCCTTCTTTCGCGTGAGGGATGCGGAGGGTCTGACTGAAAGGAGGAGTTTCGGCTCGGGGCGAAGCCCCGAGCCGAAACCGAAACGAAAGTGAAGCCCGCAGCAGCCCGGCCCGATGAAAAGATTGAGCGAAGGCAGAGGGACACGCCCAAATAAAAATATAAAATATGTCATCCAATAAAAATGCCCTTATTCGCTATAAAACCCTTGATAAATGCCTTAAAAACAAATATCGGAAATATACACTGGAAGATTTAATCGACGAATGTTCCGAAGCTTTATTTGAATTTGAAGGCAAAGAGTCTTTCGTAAGCAAACGAACTGTACAACTTGATCTGCAGAATATGCGGAGCGAAAAGTTCGGATACGAGGCTCCGATTGAAGTGTACGACCGGAAATATTACCGTTACAGCGATCCGGACTACAGTATTCATAATATTTCCGTGAACGAAAGTGATCTGAAAGCGATGAACAATGCCATTCAGATTTTGAAACAGTTTAAGGATTTTTCAATGTTTAAAGAAATGAACGGTGTGATTCAGAAGCTGGAAGATTCCATACATTCTACCCATCAAAAGTCGATTATCCATCTCGATAAGAATGAGCAGCTGAAAGGTCTTGAGCATATTGATATTCTTTATGAAAGTATCATCAACAAAAAAGTACTCCGTATTTTGTACAAAAGCTTCACGGCACGAGAAGCAAATATTTTTACCGTTCATCCGCAGCTGTTAAAGGAATATAACAACCGTTGGTTTCTTATCTGTCTGTATAAAGGAAAAATGTATAATCTGGCTTTGGATCGGATGGAACATATAGAGCAGGAAGAAAATACAGAATATATTGATCAGAATTTGGAAGGAGATGAATATTTTAAAGATATTGTTGGTGTTACTGTTTCTAACACAAAATCAAGGTATGTGGTCTTTTCCGTAGACGCTTCTAACGCTCCTTATGTGCGTACAAAACCTTTGCATAAAAGTCAGGAAGTAGTTTCTGAAACAGCTGAAAGTACGGTGTTCAGAATTTGTGTGCAGATCAATTATGAACTGGAAAGGCTTTTGTTAGGTTTCGGTGACTGTCTGATTGTGCATCAACCAAAAAGACTTCGGGAAAGGATGCGGGAGAAATTCCGGACAAGTTTTAAAAATTATCAGAATCTCGATGCTGAGGAAAATCAGAGATCACAATAATCTTTATGGCTTGGAAATTGTATTACCCAAAATACAAAAATAATAGTATGAAATCGAGAATATTAAAAGCTGTGGTAGCAGTGGTAGCACCTTTGGTGATTGAATTTATTATTAAGAAAATCGCTGAAAAGTTTGACGAAAAACCTGCGGAAGATAAAAAACAGCTTCCCTTATAAAACTAAAAGTAGTTCGTATATTGTGAAAAGAGGCGTAAATAAATCGCCTCTTTTCTGTTTATATAAAATCATAAATGCCGTTTTTCCAGCCCAGTACTTTTGAAGAGTCGGCTTTCAGCCAGTTTTTTAGAATTGTCGCATAGACTTTTCTGAAATCTTCCGTATAAATAAGATCTCCTTCATTTAGTTTTGTAAGATCGGGAAGCGGATTTAAAATTCCTTTTTTCTTTAATCCACCACCAATGAAAAACATTTGATTGGCCGTACCATGATCGGTTCCGTTGCTGGCATTTTGGGCAACTCGGCGGCCGAATTCTGAAAACGTCATAAGTAAAATATCATCAAAAAGTCCATTGCTTTTCATATCTGCGACAAATGATTTCACCGCTTCATTGATGTCACTAAAAAGCTTTCGCTGCCTTTCATTTTGATTGACATGCGTGTCAAAACTTCCTATAGAAAGGTAATACACTCGGGTGTTAATGTCAGATTTGATGAGAGAAGCAACTGTTTTAAAGTCTTTTCCCAGCTGAGAATTCGGGTATGACTCTGTACTTTTTTTTGCGTTGCTTTTTTCAAAAATATAATCGGCATTGTTGATGGTAGAACCTAACGTCTGGTATAAATATGAAACCGTTTCATCATCATGATGATGGTCATATAAAGATTTGAAATACTTTTCCTGACTTGTCTGGTAAAGCCTTTTTGGATCTTTAAAGGCAAAAGCTTTATTTTTTTCACCTTTTAAAGCTAAACTTAGCATATCATCCACTTCCAGTGCCTGAGTGGGATGTTCGCAGCGGTAACATTCTTCATCCAGAAATCTTCCGAGCCAGCCTGTTTCCAGATACTCATCACTTTTGCTTGCAGAGTGCCAGATGTCCATACTTCTGAAATGGGATTTATCCGGATTAGGATATCCTACATTATTCATCACCGAAAGTTCACCATTGTCATAAAGTTCTTTAAAATAGGATAGAGCAGGATTAATTCCCGCTTCATCGTTCAGTTGTAAAGAATCTTTGATTGCAATGCTGTTTCTTTCCTTAAAATAAATGTCATTTCTGGTGGGAATTATCGTATTCAGCCCATCATTTCCACCTGTAAATTGCAGAACAATTAAAATCTTCTGATCCGGATTCAGTGCTTCATCAAGCGTCATGGCTTTGAGAAAGTTCGGCATTAGGAGTGAAGCGGTTGCCAGTGAACTTATTTTGAGGAATTCTCTTCTTTTGATTAACATACGATTAGGTATTGGGTTAAAGATTGCAGGTGATCGTTTTTAAAAACTACATCAACTGATATTCAGGAGTAGACATTAAATTAATGACATTCATTTTTACACTTTTGTCCGAAAAGCTTTTCACGGAATTCATATCCAAAGATGTTGCGCTTTGTATCAGATATTCTTCTATATTTTTTCCGTTAAAAACTGTTTCTACTTTTGCCCAGTCGATTGTAATATTGGGATTTTTGAAACTTTTAGTCAGCGTATTCGTGTTGTTTTTCAGTCCCATATCAAGGTCATCGTCGGCTTTTGGGCGATAATCAAGCGGGCGTAGCCCGGACCATATCTGTGGAATCTGAAGTCTCAGCATCAATGTAGAGCTGTCGATCCAGGATTTTCCATTAGGCCAGCCGGCAACATTCGGAGGATAGAGAAGCATTTGACCTAAAAGCTTTTGATACACAATAAGATTTTCGGGATTTTGAATATTCATGGGCAATGTCCGCATCATTCCGGCCATCAGTTCGATCGGTGATTTTATCCTATTCCCGATATTTTTTTTATCATAAAACCATGTGCTTGAGAAAATATCTTTCATCAGTTTTTTGATATCGTAGCCGGATTGATAAAAATCATCAGATAACTTATCGATAATAGCTTCGTTTACATTTTCATTCACAAAAAATTTATAAATTTTTGTGGTGATAAATCTTGAGGTTGCTTTTTGCTCAAGAATTATCTCTAAAACATCATTTCCTGTAAAGTTTCCTGTTTTACCGAGAAAAGTTTTACTTTCTTCATCATGGAATTTTTTTCTTTCGAGAAAATTTCCTTCTTTATCATAACCCCATCCTGTAAAAGCTCTGGCTCCTTCTCGGATATCTTTTTCGGTATAATTTCCTCTTCCCATTGTGAATAATTCCATTACTTCACGTGCAAAATTTTCATTGGGATGGTCTTTCTTATTCTGTTGATTGTTGAGAAAATTCAGCATAGCAGGCGCTTTGCTTACTTCAAACAGTAAATCCCTGAAATTTCCTAAAGAGTTTTTACGAATCACATTCAGAATTTGTCTGTTGAATTTCGGATTTTGTACTCTTGAAGCAAAATGCCCATGCCAGAAAAAAGCCATTTTTTCTCTTAATTGTTCATTGCCGGTGACCATTTTATAGAGAAAATTCAGGTTAAGCTCTTCATTTTGCTGTCGGTTGATCTTTTGTATTTCCTTTTTCTTCTCGGCCGGAGATTTGTCATTCATATAATCCAGAGTCTCCGTATCCGGAGTCTGGTAATCAATATAAGTGAAGTCTCCTTCTTTAAGCAGATCATTCAATAATGTTTTCGTGTCTTTATTCTTCAGATTTTCAAACTGGTTAATTCCGGCACCAAAACCAGCTCGCCAGAGAAGATGTTTATTATTAATGAGTAATGAAGTGGGCATATTCATATTTTGTAGTTTGGATATTTACATAATAATAAAGTTAAAACTAACAACGGTTAAGAATTGTTAATATTAATCTAAACTTATTATTTTTAATTAAACGCTTATTTAATTTGAGATGATTTTAATAAATTGAAAATCATTTATTTATAATTTTATAAGCAGCTAAGGTGAAATTTAAGACATTGATTGGCACGGTTTTTACATCTTCCACTTCAGTAAAATTAAAAAATCAGAGTTATGAAAATGTTAAAACAAGCAATTTTATTTGCCGGAATTTTTACTGCTGGAGCATTAAGTGCACAGAGCGCTCAAATGAATAATATGATTAAGGTAGGAGCAAATGTTGGTTTAGCAGTTCCTTCTGATAATACTTCTATGGCAGTAGGTGTGGATGTAGCTTATCAGAATTTGATCACTCCGGGGTTCGGATTAGGTATTGCAACAGGATATACGCATTATTTTGGAAAAGATAACAACGGATACAGCAATAACGATGTAGGTGTTGTGCCGGTAGGTGCATTGATTAGAATTTATCCGAAGCAAACAGGTTTTTATTTCGGAACTGACTTAGGATATGGTTTCTTAGTGGGTGATAATAAAGTAGCATCTAATGCTTCTCTTGACAGACCTGATGGCGGTTTTTATATCAAGCCGGAGATCGGATATCACAACCAGGATTGGAATTTCTTCGTTCAGTATCAGAAAGTATTTGTAGGAAGCAAAGGAGATTTGCCAAATCAGGACTACAATGTGGGTAACCTTGGTGTAGGATTCTCTTACAATATTCCTTTAGGAAAGTAGTTAAATTTAAATATAAGCAATTATTAACCAAACCTTTTCGAATTTTTGAAAAGGTTTTTTATTTCTAACGAAAATTTACGAAAACTATTATTATATTTGATAAAATTTGAGGTTATGATTTTGAATCCGAAATTTCCACTTTATTTACCAGGAGTAAAAAACGCGGGTAATGATAATGTTTCTATCATTGGCGCCAACCTTCGTGAAGATATTACAACTTTGGGCTATTTTGTTTCCGAAAACGAAGGCGTAGAAGTTAAAATACAACATAATTATCCAACCAAAGACTATGCTTCTTTTACAGATATTTTAAGAAAGTTTATTCAGGATAATCAGTTGGATAATGTAAAAAGACTCGGGATGGCTGTTCCGGGACCTGTTCTTAATGGAAAAAGTAATCCTGCAAGACTTGGATGGAATCTTGATGTTGAAGATTTCAAAAGAGATTTTGATTTTGAAAGAGTCGATATGCTGAATGATCAGGAAGCATCAGCCTATGGAATGGGTATTTTGGAAGATAGTGATCTTGATGCAATCTACACCAGCGGACATCTTGAAAAAGGAAATGTAGCTATTCTGGCACCGGGAAATGGTCTTGGGGAAGCAGGATATTTTTTTGACGGAAAATATTTAAGACCTTTTGCAACAGAAGGAGGTCATTCAGAATTTTCTCCAAGAACTAATGTAGAAGTAGAATTTTATCAGTTCTTAAACAATATCTATGGAATTGTAAGCTGGGAAAATGTTTTATCTAAAGGAGGACTTTTCAACATTTACCGTTTCTTAAGAGACGTAAAAAGACATCCGGAACCGGAATGGCTTGCAGAAAGGCTTGCAGAAGGAAATTTTGTTCAGGAATTATTCAAAGCAGCTGTGGAAGACGATGTCTTGATCTGCAAAATCGCATTAGACACTTTCATTGAATTCCTCGCCAGAGAAGCTAATAACCTTACCTTAAAATTAAAGGCAACAGGAGGCTTGCTTATTTCAGGAGATATTCCTCAGGCAATCAGAGAATATATTGATAAAGATAAATTCTATGAGAAATTTAAGATCAGCGATAAGATGGAGGAAATGCTCAGAAACATTCCGATTTATCTGAATAAAAATGAAAATACAGCTTTAAATGGCGCAGCCCTTTACACTGCTTATTATCAAGACTAACTGAAACTCCGGATCTCCGGAGTTTTTTATTTTAAAATTGCATTAATTGATATACATCAACGAAATCTATCGTTTTGGTTGACTACTTTTGCGCCAGTAAATAACAAACAAGCAAATAATTTTTTATTCTAATGAAAAAAATATTCTTAGTAGCCGTTTTAGCTAGTGGTTTAGCATTCGGACAAGCAAAAAAAGTAGTAAGCTCTGATGTTCAGTGGTGGGGGTATAAGATCGCAAAATCTGAAGCAAGTTCTCACAATGGAACAGTAAAAGTAAAGTCGGGTAATATGGTAATGAAAGGAAACCAGTTGGTTGGTGGGTCTTTTGTTTTAGACATGACTTCTATCAATGCGACAGATCTTTCCGGCGAATATCAGCAAAAGCTTAACGGGCATCTTAAAAACGGAGATTTCTTCGAAGTTGAAAAGTATCCTACGGCAACTTTCAAGATCACCGGGGTGAAGAAAAACAATGATAAGGTGTACAATTCTTTGGTAACTGGTAATCTTACAGTAAAAGGAAAAACCAACGCAATTTCTTTCCCGGCAAAAATTACTTATGCCAACGGAACAGTAAACTTGATGTCGAACAAATTCGCTATCGACAGACAAAAATTTGATGTTGCTTACAAATCTACCATGCAGGATGTTCTTGTGAAAGATGACATGGATTTGCTTGTAAAAGTAACGGCAAAATAATTTAATCAAAAAAAGATTGTTAAAAGTGTAGAAGTTCTACACTTTTTTTTATTTTTGTTGAATTGTAAATAAAAAAGAATGAAAAGATTACTATTGTTTGCTATGATGTGTGTTAGCATATCATTCGTTTTCGGTCAGAGGAAAGGAGATAAAGTGGTAAAAGTAACATCGTCTGAAATCAGATGGTGGGGATATAAAGTAGTGAAAACGGTTCCTACAACACACTCCGGAACAGTAAAACTGAAAAGCGGAAAATTTACTTTTGATAAAACAGTTCTGGTAGACGGAGAATTCGTGATTGATATGAAGTCGATCATGGCAGGTGATGTATCAAGCCAGGATGAAGATATGGTAAAGCTTACCAACGATCTGAAAAGTACAAATTTCTTTGAGGTTAGAAAATTTCCGCTGGCAAAATTTCATTTAACGAAGATTATTCCTTTGGCAAACAGCGATTATAACTCTACGGTTTATGGAGATGTAACGATTAAAGGTGTAAGAAAAACAATTACGTTCCCTGCAAATGTTTATATCACTCAGTTCACGGTTGTAATAGAATCGGCTAAATTCTCTTTAAACAGAAGAGATTTTAAAGTATTCTACCAGTCGTCGCTAAAAGATTATTTCATTAAAAACGAAATGGATATCCAGTTTAAGCTGTCTACTGAAAAATTAGACAATGAAAACAGAACTTCTGTTAAAAAAAGAAAATAAGACATTAGTCTTTCAATAAACCAATGAGCGATTTCTTCGGAAGTTGCTCATTTTTTTATCTGCTTTTTTTTATTTTAGTAGTATGAAAATATATGTAGTAAGCGGACTTGGTGCAGATTTTAAAGTGCTTGAAAAGATTAAATTTCCGGAGCATCATGAAGTTATTTTTTTGGATTGGTTGATTCCCGAGCAGAATGAAGAATTCATGCATTACGTACAGAGAATGGCCGAAAAAATAGATGATTCAGAGCCGTTTTATCTGCTGGGTTATTCTTTTGGAGGAATAATGGTTCAGGAAATACACAAACTTAAACCTGCACAGAAAGTAGTGATTATGGGAAGTATAAAATCCGACAGAGAAAAATCCAGGTTAATAAAAACAGGCCAGATCACCAGAATTCCTAAGTTTCTTCCTGTGCGGTTTTTCAATGAAAAAACTACCAATATTTATTCCATGTTCAGAAAGTTTTTTGATCCTAAAAACCCCAAAGTCCTACAATATTTTCAGGTAAGAGATCCTTATTACCTTAAATGGTCTATCGAAAAAATATCAGAATGGAAGTTCGATGAAAATCCTGATGTTATCCAGATTCTTGGGGATAAAGATATTGTTTTCCCGATCAAAAATTCCCGCCCTGATTTTATCATAAAAGGAGGTACTCATTTATTTCCCGCAACAAAATCAAAAGAAGTGTCCGGTATTTTGAAGGGGTTGTTTGAATAAATTGATATATAAATATTTATTTTGTGTTAAATTTAAAGGGGTTTGTTTGAGTTTTAATTGTGTTTTAAAAATTAATACTTAATTTTGAGGGGGTAAATACATAAATTTATGACAGTCGGTTTAAAATGGATCGTTTCTTTTAGTATCATTACATTAGTTGCCGTTGGCGGATTATTCTGGAGTCCTATTGCAGACTTTCCCAATACCGGTGAATTTCTCAGCGAGGATAAAATTGTTGGTGCAGATGTCGCATGGATTCTTGCAGCAGCAGGATTGGTATTGCTGATGACTCCCGGTTTATCTTTCTTTTATGGAGGAATGGTGGGAAAGAAAAATGTAATTTCTACCATGCTTCAGAGCTTTATTGCATTAGGCGTAATTTCAATTTTATGGGTTGTGGTTGGCTTTTCCCTGTCTTTTGGTGACTCAATTGGTTTCACCATCAATGATGAGCATTACGGAATTATCGGAAATCCGCTGAGTTATCCGTTTTTCAATAGAGTAGGAGTGTTGCCGCATAAATATATGGCATCCACTATTCCTTTTATTCTTTTTGCTTTATTTCAGATGAAATTTGCAGTTATTACTCCGGCTTTAATTACGGGATCTTTTGCCGAACGTGTACGGTTTATATCTTATCTTTTATTTATGGTGCTTTTCAGCATCTTTATTTATACCCCCCTTTGCCATATGGTTTGGCATCCGGACGGACTTCTCAACAAATATTTTGGCGTTAAAGATTTTGCAGGCGGAACAGTGGTTCATATGAGTGCAGGGTTTGCCGCATTGGCCGGTGCAATGGTCGTGGGAAATAGGAAAAAGCCACATCATGACCCATCTAACATTCCGTATGTGATGCTGGGAACAGGAATGCTTTGGTTCGGATGGTTTGGTTTTAATGCAGGTTCGGCGCTTAGTGCGAATGCTACGGCTGCTACAGCTTTCGGGACAACAACCATCGCATCTGCTTCAGCCATGATGACCTGGATATTTTTCGATCGCATCAATAAAAGAAAAGTTTCTGCTCTTGGAGCGTGTATAGGTGCGGTGGTAGGCCTAGTGGCAATCACTCCCGGTTGCGGATTCGTTTCTATTTCGGAAAGCCTTTTTATCGGATTTATTTCTGCCATTGTATCAAACCTGATGGTCAACTGGAAAGCATTAAAGAAAATCGACGATACGCTGGATGTCTTCGCCTGTCATGGCGTTGGCGGAATTATGGGAATGATCCTTACGGCAATTTTTGCCCACGGTGAAAATGCAAGCCTGCTCCACGGTGGTCTGGAAGTATTTGCCCATCATATGGCTGCATTGCTTCTGGTATCAGTATTTACGTTTTTCGGATCATTGATTTTATATAAAATAACCAACAGAATCATCACATTAAGAGTTTCCGAAGAATCTGAAGAGCTTGGGCTAGACATTTCCCAACATGAAGAAAGACTGTGCTGAGAAGGGAATGGTGAATTGTCAATGGTCAATGGTCAATAGTGAATTTTTGTTAAATCATATTTAATTGACAAGAGAACCGGACTGACCATTCAGCATTGACATATTGAGTGAAAGGTCAATTGTCAAAAGTGAATTTTATCAAGGCATAATTAAATTGACAAGCGAAGTAAATTCACCATTGACGATTGACATAAAATATCTACAAGTGTTCATATAGTTTTAATTTGAAAAGCCGGAGCTGATTTTTCACCTCCGGCTTTTGCATTTGGATTTATCGTGTATCTTTGTGTTAAGGAAAAAAGGAAGAATTTCTATATGGAATCAATATCGGTTTTTGAAATTATAAAAGTAGGAATTGGCCCATCCAGTTCTCATACAATGGGACCATGGAATGCGGCCTCTGCATTTATTAGAATTATAAATAGAGAGAGATCAGTTGCTGAGGTGAAAGAAGTCTTTCTGGAATTTTTCGGTTCACTCGCCAAAACGGGTATTGGGCACGGAACGGACATTGCCGGAATGCTGGGACTGAATGGTGAAGATTTTAAAACCATCGATACAACAAAAATTGATGAAAAAATAGATAAAATAAAAAAGAGCCAGATACTTAATCTCGGTGGTGAAAAAGAAATTCCTTTTATCTACGGATATCACCTCGTTTTAAATATGCAAAAGTCTCTTGATTATCATCCGAATGGAATGATTTTCAAGGCAATTTTTGAGGATGGAACTGAACTTGTTCAGGACTTTTATTCCGTGGGAGGAGGTTTCATCATGAGTCAGGAAAAAAAATCTATCGAAAAACATTGTATCCGTACTTTATACCCTTGTCATAAATCTTCTGACATTGTAAAATATTGCGAAAAGCTTGGCCTTGAGAAAATTTCTGATCTGATTTTAATGAATGAAGAAAGTTGGAGGTCTCAGGAGGAAACGAAGCAGGAAGCGTTGTACATCTGGCAGCAGATCAAAGAATGCATCTATAAAGGCGTTAATAAAGAAGGTGTTCTTCCGGGTGGATTAAATGTGTCGCGTCGTGCAGCAGGAATCAACAGAAAATTATTAGGCGATAAGGTCTATAAAAATAAAAATGAATGGTTTCAGCAGATAGTCGATGCAGAAGTAAATTTTACCAATATCAACAAATGGATTTCATGTTTTGCATTGGCTGTAAATGAGGAAAATGCAAGCTTCGGGCGAATTATTACAGCGCCTACTAATGGAGCGAGCGGTGTGATTCCGGCAGTGCTGATGTATGCTCAGGCATTTACGCCATTTACCAGCGATGATGATATCATACGCTTTTTACTGGTTGCCGGGGAGATAGGAACTTTATTCAAGAAAAATGCAACCATTTCTGCAGCGATGGGAGGCTGTCAGGCAGAGGTTGGCGTTTCTTCAGCAATGGCAGCGGCCGGACTTACGGAAATCCTCGGGGGTAATGTAGGCCAAGTGTTAATGGCGGCTGAGATTGCAATGGAACATCATTTGGGAATGACCTGTGATCCTATCAGAGGCTTGGTGCAGATCCCTTGTATTGAAAGAAATACGATGGGTGCTATCAAAGCAATAACCGCTGCAAATATTGCCCTTGAAAGTGATCCTGCCAAAGCCAAAGTAAGTCTCGATCAGGTAATCCAGACGATGTGGGAAACCGCTCTTTCCATGAATGGCCGATTTAAAGAAACTTCCGAAGGAGGTCTCGCTATTGCGGTGAACGTTCCGGAATGTTAATATTAATATTCATTGATTTACATAAAAACCCTTAGAGTAATAAATTCTAAGGGTTTGTCAAATACAGACACTTTTTAGGCGGTGTCTTTTAAGTTTTGTTCTACTGCTGGCTGTATTACTTTACTTCTCTTGAGTAAAAGCTTACTGCACTCGGGTATTGCTTCACTGACCTTGAGTATAAGTCTACTTACCTTGGGTAAATCCTTACTGACCTCGGGTATAAGTCTACTGACCTCGGGTAAAAGCTTACTAATGTCGAGTATAAGTCTACTTACCTTGAGTAAAACCTTACTACTGTCGGGTATAAGTCTACTGACCTCGGGTATTGCTTCACTGACCTTGAGTATAAGTCCACTTTCCTTGGGTAAAACCTTACTGACCTCGAGTTTTGCTCTACTACTGCCGGGTTTTCTTGTACTTTGGTTGTTTACGTTTATTTATCCAGAATTCCTCTGATCTTATTGGCATTGGAGATCAGTTCTTCCAGATAATCATAATTTTCTTTTTCTAAAGCCGATTTGAATTTTCTTAACTGCGAAATATGTTCATTTAAAACATCAAGCACATTTTCTTTGTTTTGCTTAAAAATAGGAACCCACATTTCCGGATGCGATTTCGCCAGACGTACGGTACTCGAAAACCCCGAACTTGCCAGCTGGAATATAGTTTCCTCTTCACGCTCTTTCTCTAGAACAGTATTGGCGAGTGCATAGGAAGTAATATGTGAAATATGCGAAATATACGCGGTATGAACGTCGTGATCTTCTGCATTCATATAAATTAAATGCATATCCAGACTTTCAGCAATTTTCTCAACTGATTTCAGGGCATCTTCCGCAGATTCTTCTTTGTTGCAAATAACGCCGGCTTTTCCCGAAAAACTGTCTGAAATAGCAGATTTTGGACCACTGTTTTCGGTTCCCCACATCGGGTGAAACGCGACAAAACGTGATCTTTTAGGATGATCTTTTACGGAATGTACGATTCCTGCTTTGGTCGATCCTGTATCCATGACGGTCTGATTTTCCGAGATGAGATCCAGAATTTGCGGCAAAATTTTTCTGGCAGCATCTACCGGAATCGCAATAATAATTAAGTCGGAATTTTTAATCCCATATTCGAGATCCACCTTAGCATCGATAATTTTTAATTCTAAAGCCTCGTTCAGGTGTTCTGTGCTGTTATCTATTCCGTAAATAAAATCGGCAATTCCTTTCTGTTTTAGTTTTAAAGCAATCGATCCGCCGATCAAACCTACTCCTACAATACTTATTTTCATTTGTTAAATTTTAAAATAAAAAACCCCGCCCAAGGACGAGGTTAGTGTATTTATACAACGAAATCCTTATCCCATATCTGAGCTAAAAATTTCGTAATAATATGTTTCTATGTTTGTAATCACAGAGCGAAGATAGAGAATTTTTTTTAATGAAATTAAATAGTGAATGGTGAATTTTGCTTCGTACGTCAATTGTCAATTTTTAAATTTACATGAAATTATTGACTGCAAAGCAAATTGACAACGAAGTTATTGTCTTTAAGTTTGTCATTCACTTGCGAAGCAAAATTCACTATTCACTTAAATTATTTCAGTTTCTTTAATGATAGCATGGTAGCTTTTTCCTCACATTTCTCGAATGTAATTTGAAAAGCAGGATTTTCTTCAGGATAGGTCAAAAGATAATCCGGACAAGGCTTTTTTTGAGCGTGACTTTTATCGAAATCAATTTTTCCTTTGGTGATAATACTGTCTTTCAGAAATTTTTCATTGACATTCAATGCTGCCATTTCTGATTTGAACTGATCGGAATAGGTGAAATCTTTTGATAAAGTTTCTGCTATTACGCGGCTGTTGGGAAGATATCCGCTACAGCTTGCTCCTTTTTTGTTTAAGATAAAAAATACGATAATAAGACCCGGAATAAGGCCTATCATATAGAATTTAAGTTTTTTCATTAGAAGATTAAAAGATTGATATCATGGTAAGTAAGTCCGAAACGGTCGCAGATGATTTTCTTTGTGTGTCGCCCTTTGTACATATAAAGACTCTGTTTCATTTCATTTTTGCGGACAAGCATATTTTCAAAGCCTCCTTCTTCATCGTAATTCAGAATATAGGAAAGAAAAAAATTGGAAATAGCTTTTGTGGTTGTTCTCGGCATTCTTGACGTAAGGTTGGGAAGCCCGCAATGGATCACTCCATGTTTAATGATATAAGGATCTTCCATTGTTGTCAGCTCAGAAGTTTCGATCACCTTTCCGTTGTCGATGGTAATATCGATAATGACACTGCCTTTTTTCATTTTCATGACCATATCTTCGGTCACAATCGGTGTCATATTGAGTCTTGGTAATGCTCCGATAACGACATCGGCTCTTCGTAACGCTTTTTTAAGTTCTTTAGGATCAATAATGGAAGTAGGTACACGGCTGTCAACCAGTGTATGAAGTCTTCTCAGCTTGGATAATGAATTATCAAAAACCCTTACACTTGCACCAAGACCGATCGCCGCTTTGGTGGCAAATTCTCCTACGATTCCGGCTCCGAGAATGACAACTTCTGCAGGTCTTACGCCTGTGATTCCTCCAAGCATCAGTCCGTTTGATAAAGCTAAAAGTTCCGAAGCATAAAGAATGGAAACCGTTCCTGCAATTTCGCCGATAAGTCGTACCAGTGCCAATTGTTTATATTCATCAACAATAAATTCGAAAGCGATGGCATTTACTTTTTTTTCTGCCAGCTTGAGGAAATAATCTTTATCTCTGAGATTGATCTGAAGCGCAGACACCAAATACGTATTAGGACGCATATAGTCGATTTCTTCATCCGTGGGCGGATTGACCTTTAGAATCAGATCCTGAGAAAAAGCTTCTTTCGGATCATTGGTAATCTTTGCTCCGGATTCGGAGTACTGCAGATCTGTAAAAAAAGAACCCAGGCCGGCACCTGATTCTATAATAATTTCATGACCACTTTCTATCAAAACCTGTACAGCATCCGGTGTGATACAGGCTCTTCTTTCGTTCAGGGAAGTTTCTTTCGGAATTCCTATACTGAACTGTTTTCCTTTTTTGATGACCTCAAGTTTTTCTTCTTTAGGCATCAGTTCCTCTTCGGTAAAAGGAGTAAAAATATTTGTAGTACTCATCCTTTAAATAATTAAATTCTTACAGATCGTTATTTACATTCAATTTCAGAAACAAAGATACATAATATTTAGTCGAATGAGATTTCTCTCTCTTCACCGGTATTTATAATGCTCATTTCATGGAATTTAAGCCCGTACAGATCATCTTCGTACACTTCAGGCCATTCAATAATGCATAAAAAAGCATTGTCGAGGTATTCTTCAATACCGATATCGTAGACTTCGTCGATGTTTTTTAAACGGTACAGATCAAAATGAAAGACCTTTCCCTGTGGGGTGTTGTATTCGTTTACAATAGAATATGTGGGAGAACTTACTTCGTCACCGCTTCCCAGCTTTTTCATAAGAAACTGGGTAAAAGTAGTTTTTCCAGCGCCGAGATTGCCTTTTAGAAGGAGGATATTATATTTGAGTTCGGGAACGATTTTGTCAACAATCTCCTGCCAGTCGTCGATACTTTTTATTGTAAACTGCATAGCTTTATTTTAATGCAAAAATAGATAATGTAAGTGATTTAATAATTAAAATTTTAGCAATATTCTTGATAGTACATCCAGATACTTATGTCAGAATTGTTCTTAAAAATACCTATTTTTACATCATGATTTCCAAACAGACCATAGACAAGATATTTTCCACGATCAGGGTAGAAGAGATTGTAGGCGAATATGTACAGCTGAAAAGAGCAGGGTCTAATTATAAAGGTCTCAGTCCGTTTCATGACGAGAAAACACCAAGTTTCGTAGTTTCTGCAAGCAAGCAGATCTGGAAAGATTTCTCAACAGGAAAGGGAGGAACTGCAATTTCCTTTCTCATGGAAATTGAAAACTTCACGTATCCTGAGGCGTTGCGTCATGCGGCAAAAAAATACGGAATCGAGATTGAGGAAGATCAACGCGAGTTTTCAGAAGAAGCCAAACAGGCAAACACCGAAAGAGATATTCTTTACAAGATCCATGAAGTGGCCAACAATTATTTCCAGGAAATACTTTGGGATTCAGATGAAGGAAGATCTATCGGACTTTCCTACTTTAAAGAGCGTGAGCTTAGGGATGATATCATCAAAAAATTTCAGCTCGGATATTCTCCTGAAAAGAAAAATGCATTCACAGAATATGCTTTGGAAAAAGGCTACGCAAAGGAAATCCTCGAAAAATCAGGACTTTCTATCTTTCCTGAGAATACACCTTCAGGAGTTGACCGTTTTCGTGAAAGGGTAATTTTTCCGATTCACAGTTTTTCCGGAAGAGTATTGGGATTTGGAGCAAGAATTCTGAAGAATAATGTCAAAACGGCAAAATATCTCAATTCTCCGGAAACGGAAATTTATCACAAATCCAATGTTCTCTACGGCCTGAATCAAAGTAAGCAGGCAATTTCAAGAAAAAATGTCTGCCTTTTAGTGGAAGGATATATGGATGTGATCTCCCTTCATATGTCGGGAATCGAGAATGTTGTTGCGAGTTCAGGAACATCTCTTACGACAGAGCAGATCAAGCTCATCAAAAGGCTTACGGAAAATGTTACCATTCTTTTCGATGGTGATAATGCAGGAATAAAAGCCAGCTTCAGAAGTATCGATATGTTGCTTACAGAAGGAATGAATATTCGTGTCCTTTTGTTTCCTGACGGAGATGATCCAGATTCATTTGCCAGAAAGCACCCGCAGGAATATGTAGAAAAGTTTATTGAAAACCAGGCTATGGACTTTATAGACTTTAAGGCAGAAATTCTCCTGAAAGAAGTCGGAAACGATCCTATTAAAAAAGCTGAAGCCATCCGTGATATTGTAAAATCGGTATCGTTTGTTCAGAATGCCCTGAAAAGGGAAGTGTATCTGAAGGAAGTTTCTAATAAGTTTGGACTATCTGAGCAAAGTCTTTTCAATGAACTTGATGTTCAGAAGCAGATTACCCAGAACCAGACGCAGAAAATACAGGCAAGAACCGAAACGCAACAGCCGGCAAAACTTCAGATTGTTGATGAGCCGCGAGATCAGGTAGATCCTATTATTTTTAACGTCACAAAGCTGGAGAACGAACTTATCAATCATATGCTGAATTACGGTGATGTCGTTTTGCAGCGAACCACTCCTGACGAGCAGAAATATGAAATTACTGTGATCGAGGAAATTCTTCATCATTTTGAAGAAGACGGCTACGAATTTCAGGTGGAACTCAACAAAAGGATTGTCGATTATATTAAAGAAGGAATAGAAAAAGAGGAGCTTAGAAAAGGAAATTTCTTTTTCGGATTAATGGATGAGGAACTCAGTAAAGCGGCTGTTAATTCCATGAATATCTATAGCGAGCTGAATGACTGGGCGACCCGGAATATTTTCTCACCCAATTATGGGGATAAAATTCCTGAGCAGGTGGCTGGTGATATCCTGATCCATAAATTCAGATACGTTAATTTTTTAATTTTAAAAACTAAAAAAGAACTCGCAGATCATGCAGATTCTGATGAAGGTAAATATTTTGAACTCATCAAAAAGATCCAGATGCTTACCCTTGTATCAGTCGAATTATCCAAAATTCTGAATTATTCGGCAATTACCGGGATTTATTCTGACAGATAACGCTCAATTATTTTCTGTTTAAATAAAGTCTGTGACAAAAAGTCCTATAATATTTTAGGAATAAAAGTTGTAATTTAAACTTCGTAAAATTTAATAATACATAACAGAAATATGGACATTAAAAAAGAATTCAGAGATTTCTCTGTAAAGCATTTAGGAAATAGCGGTCTGGCTACCGATCAGTATATGGGAATGTATGGTCCTACGAATCTTACGCCGTACATCATGGAAGAAAGAAGATTAAACGTTGCACAGATGGATGTATTTTCCCGTCTGATGATGGACAGAATCATTTTCTTAGGAACAGGTATCGACGATCAGGTTGCCAATATTGTAACAGCACAGCTTCTGTTCTTAGAAAGTGCAGATCCTTCAAAAGACATTCAGATCTATATCAACTCGCCGGGGGGAAGTGTGTACGCAGGATTAGGAATCTACGACACGATGCAGATTATCAAACCAGATGTAGCTACGATCTGTACAGGTATTGCCGCTTCAATGGGGGCTGTTTTGCTTGTTGCCGGTGAAAAAGGAAAACGTTCTGCGTTGAAACACTCAAGAGTGATGATTCATCAGCCGTCAGGAGGGGCACAAGGGGTTGCTTCCGATATGGAAATCAACTTGAGAGAGATGTTAAAGCTTAAAAAAGAATTGTATGACATCATCTCCGAACACTCAGGACAAACCTACGATTGGGTGGAAAAAGCATCTGACAGAGACTACTGGATGACCTCAGAAGAAGCCAAAGGTTTCGGAATGGTAGACGAAGTTTTACAGAGATCAAAAGACAAGAAATAATTTTCTATTCACAGAAAAAATAGACCGCATCAGTTTTGGTGCGGTTTTCTTATTTTTTATCAGGAGCAATTGGGTTACTTAGACAAGCAGTATTTATTTTTATTTGAAGCTTTTCCGGCTTTTCGCACTCGCTATTTTCTTTGTTTCGGCGCGGCAGCGAAGCTGCCGCGCCGAAACAAAGAAAATGAGCTCAGACAATTGCTGCAATCCGGGCTAAAATATAAGTCAGCCTTAAAATTTTGTCATCATTATTTATACAGATATATTTTAGATCAGAAATAAAGACTTTAACAAACTTTATAAAATTAGACCTTCTCATGGCATCATTTTTACACTTAAAATGGCATAACACTTAAATCATAAAATTATGTCAAAAAAAATTGCAATTTTAGCAACGCACGGTTTTGAAGAAAGCGAATTGAAATCTCCAAAAGAACATTTGGAACAACAGGGGTGGACAGCACACATCATCAGCCCTGAATCAGGATCCATCAAAGCTTGGGCTGAAAAAGACTGGGGACAGGAGTATAAGGTTGATAAAACACTAGACGAAGCTAATGCTTCAGATTATGATGCATTGGTTTTACCGGGAGGAGTTATTAATCCGGATCAATTGAGAACTAACGATAGTGCGTTATCTTTCGTAAGAGAATTCTTTCAACAGCATAAACCAGTGGCAGCTATTTGTCACGGACCGCAAATTCTTATCAATGCTGAGGTGGTAGACGGTAGAAATATGACTTCCGTTAATTCCATCAGCAAAGACCTTAAAAATGCCGGCGCACAGTGGGAAGACAGTGAAGTGGTAGTAGACAATGGCTTAGTTACGAGCCGTACTCCAAAAGATCTTCCGGCTTTCAATGCCAAAATGGTAGAGGAGATTAAGGAAGGAAAACATGAGGAACAGACTTTGTAAACTCAATTGGGTAAAGCATATCGTAAAATTATCGGCGGCATCAAAGATGCCGCCGATAATTTTTATTCGTCCATTATTATCTTTTTCTTCCTAAAGAAAATAGTATAGATCAAAAGTGTTTGTATCAAAACATTTCCTATAAATATTAGCAACGACAGATACATTGGAATCGGTGCATAAAAAGGCAAAAGTCTGTTAAAGAAAACTGCCGGAGAACTGACAAAATACTTTATAAAAATAAAAGGATATTGCAGAAAATCCTGTTGTAGACCAATTAAAAACTGATCATACACGAGCATATATACAATATCAAATAAAAGGATTCCGAAAAATAAAAGAACGAACTTTTTCACTTATTTTTAATTAAAAGCCTCAATAATCTTAGAGAAATCCTCCAGTTTTAAGGCCGCTCCACCGATCAGTCCACCATCGATATCAGGTTGTGAGAAAATTTCTTTGGCATTATCAGGCTTCACAGAGCCTCCGTAAAGGATAGAAACTTCATCTGCAACTTCCTGTCCGTACTTTGCTGCAATAATACTTCTGATATGAGCATGAATTTCCTGTGCCTGCTCAGGAGTTGCCGTTTCACCGGTTCCGATTGCCCAAACCGGTTCGTACGCAATTACTACTTTTTTGATTTCTTCTGCAGAAAGTGTGAAAAGAGCAACTTCCGTCTGGTTTTTTACCACTTCAAAATGTTGTCCTGCTTTTCTCTGCTCCAATGTTTCACCATTACAGTAAACAGGAATTAATCCTTTATCTAAAGCCAGTTTTACTTTTTTGTTGCAGTGAGAATCTGTTTCACCATGGTATTGTCTTCTCTCAGAATGTCCGATCAAAGATCCCGTAGCATCGATAGACTCCAGCATATCAGCCGAAATTTCACCTGTGTAAGCTCCGCTTTCGTGCTCGCTCATATCCTGAGCAAAAACTCCGATTTCGTCTTTTTCAAAAATATCTTTAGCCATCATTAAATATAAAGACGGCGGTGCGATCCAGACTTCGCAGTTGGTTGTATTGTTGTTTTTATAGCTTAATAACTGAACCATCAACTGTTGTGCGTCAATTATATTTTTGTTCATTTTCCAGTTTCCTGCAACTATTTTTCTTCTCATAGTTTCTTATTATTTTTAGGAGTTGAGATTAGATAAAGCTAATTCTTAGATCTCAATTAATTAATATTCCAGATTTTTTTCAAAAGGGTATAGAAGGTATGTTCTTCGTCGGTTACCTTATTATCGGCTTTGATTAAAGTTTTGGCAAATTGGATAAAACTTTGACGCTCTTCTTCCGTAGAATCATCATAAAAACAGTTAGCATGAAACTCAAAATGTCCTTTCCATTCTTCGGGCTTCAGCAAAGCGATAGTTTCAAGTTCATTATCAAGATCCATTTTGAAAGGAAATTCGTCTGCCAGATATTGCTGAACCAGCATTCCTTCTTCCGGAGCAAATTCTCCGTCTACCGACGATAAGATCATCAATAAATGGTATCCTGCGATCGGTTTATTTGATTTCTGCATGAGTAAATATATAATTAAAGTTTAGTGTTTAGATTTTAGCTACAGAATTATTTAATGTATTCTTTTGCCGGCTGTTTATCTATGATTTTCCCGTTCTGCAAAACGAGAACAAATGGATTGCTTCTTGCAATTGTTTTAATAGCAGTGCCATCCATCATCATATTTTTAATAGTTTTAAAAGTATTCGGATCTGTGGAAACACCGTAAACAACATTGGCTTTTTGTGCTTTTACTTTTGCTTCCACTTGTTTAAGCAATTCCGGGGAAACTTCTTTCGGATGATAAGAAAATACAAGAATGGCTTTCGGAGCGTTGATGACTTCTTCTGTCACTTCCATTCCTGTAGGATCTTCGATCTTAAATTTTACAATTTCTGATTTATAGCCTTCTTTTACCAAAACCGATTCATTTTTTCCTTCTTCGATTTTCCATGGTGATCCTTCTGCCCAATACTTTGTTTCTTTAATATAATCATCCTGGTTTACTTTCAGTATTTCTCCTGTTTTCTCGTTTTTAAGAGAATAGAATGTTTTATATTCAGATGGATTTTTATTGATTTTTTCTTTCTCAGACTTCAGGTCGGTTCCTATTTTATAATCACGGAAATCAATCACCGGCTCATACAAAATTCCATAAGTTCCGATTCCGATCATGATCACGGAAAATACGGCCAAGAGGATATATCTTACTGTATTTGATTCTTTTTTTTCACTGTAGCTGTATTCGTTTTTTTTCTTAAAATCTTTTCTGTAAAGAATAAAGAGAATAATCAAAGCGAACAGAAGCACAATATCTTTAATGAAGCTTTGCCAAGGCGTAAATTTAATCGCATCTCCAAAGCATCCGCAATCGGTCACTACGTTAAAATACGCAGAATAGAAAGTCAGAAAACCAAAGAAAACACAAAGTGCGATTAATGCCGAAATGGTAAATTTAAGCTTGAGTTTTAGCAAAAGCATAAATCCGAGTAACAGTTCCAGCGTTACAACAATCACTGAAAAAAGCAGTGCAAATTTTTCAAAGAAAGGCATATTGAATACGGCAGGAGAGAAGTATTCTTCCATTTTAAAGGAAAAACCGACCAAATCTACCGCTTTTACAAATCCCGAAAGGATAAAAATAACCGCAATAACGAAACGTAATAAACCTTTAATCATATAATTAGTTTTTGGATTCAACCTTATTTTCCTTTTCAGAGAATTTGATGAGACAGAAAACAGAATAGTTCAGCATATCAAAATAATTGGCATCCAGACCTTCAGAAACAACCGTTACTCCCTGATTGTCTTCTATTTGTTTTGTTCTTAAAACTTTTTGATAAATAAGATCTGTGATCGACGAAATTCTCATATCTCTCCACGCTTCGCCGTAATCGTGGTTCTTGCGCTCCATCAATTGTCTGGCTTCGGTAGAATACTTGTCATAAAGATTGAGAATCTCTTCTTTGTTTTCATTAAAATCATTTGAAAAGCCCTTTTCCAATTGGATAAGTCCAATAATAGAATAATTGATAATAGCGACAAATTCACCCTCTTCGCTTTCATCCACCATTTTCTTATCGGTCATCTGCAAAGTACGGATTCTGTTGACTTTAATATAAATCTGATCTGTAATAGAGCTTGGCCTCAAAACTCTCCACGCCGGTCCGTAATCCTGTAATTTTTTACTGAAAAGTTCACGGCACTGACTGATAATTTTCTCAAACTGTACTGATGTTTCTGACATAAATTCTCTTAATCTTTCAAATATACGAATTTTTGTGTGTTGCAGGGTTTTGGAACTGGAGAGTTTAGAGTATAAAAGTAGGAAAGTATATACGTTTGAGAGTGTAGGTTTAGCGTTATAGAATTTTTAAACAAGAAGGAATTTTTGTTTTATTTTTGTACCATAAATTTCAGCTTATATCGTCATGTCTAATCATAATTTATCCGGCTCGCAGGTTTCTTCACTTTCGGACACTTTAAACCTCCAAACTTTTAACTCAATCAACTGCAATGGAAGATTGGTAGACCTTTCGTTTCCGAAAATTATGGGAATTCTTAACCTCACGCCGGATTCATTTTCTGATGGTGGAAAATTCAATACCGAGAAATCGGCGTTGGAGCAGACATATAAAATGTTGAAAGAAGGTGCTGAAATTATAGATATCGGCCCACAATCGACACGCCCGAACGCTGAATTTCTGAGTGCAGAAGAGGAAATCAAAAGGATAGGAGGTATGATCTCTTCAATTAAAAAAGAGTTTCCCGAAGCGCTGATTTCTCTTGATACTTTCTACGCTGAAACGGTAAGATTTGGCTTTAATGAAGGTATTGATATCATTAACGATATTTCCGGAGGGCATTATGATGCCAATATGTTTGATATCGCGGCAGAAACAAAACTTCCTTATATTCTGATGCACGTAAATCCTTCGTATGAAATGATGCATGATAAAATAAAATTCGCTGATATTCTTCTTTCAGTTAACCAATATTTTTCTGAAAAAACCAACGAGTTATTAAGTAAAGGCGTTAAAGATATTATTCTTGATCCTGGTTTTGGCTTTGGAAAAACGGTTGAAGATCAGATGAAGATGATCGATGAAGTAAAATATCTTGGATTTGGTAAATTTCCTTTATTGATCGGAATTTCAAGGAAATCTTTTATTTATAAACCTTTAGGAAAATCTCCTCTTGACATCAATGAAGAAACCCAGAAGCTTCACCTGAAAGTATTGCAGCAGGGTGCGAAAATCCTACGTGTACATGATGTGGCAGAAGCCAGGAAAACCGTTGATCTTTTTAAAAGTGGATCGTTTTAGAGTCTTAGGTTTTAGTGTAGAAGCGTTAATCTATTATCAAAAAGTAGTATAGATACCACAACTGTTGGGCTCTTTCGCATGCGCTAAGACCCTCAAACTCTCCCACTCTCAAACTCAATTCAGGTTCGCAAGTTTATCCGCAAACTGCTTTGAAAATTCTTTACGGTCTTCTTCCAGCTTTTCCTGATTCTGAGGAAGAATATAGTTGAAAAGTATTTTGTCTTCGTTATCCAGGAAAATGATTTCCTTTTCATTTCCGTCAATCATCTGGGCGAAAATTTCCCACATCGAAGTGTCTTTTAATTTTAATAATTCGAAAAATTGCTCTGCTTTTATTTCGATTTTTTGCATGTAGGTGTAGTATTGTTTTTGATTAAAATATTTAAAATTCCAAAAGTTTTAATTTAAACTGAACGGCAAAGTTCTGCTTAAAATTCCGGGTGGTATAATAACCCACCCTGTAAAATAATCCCAGGTTAAAATAAGTTGAAAGGAAATTGTTCCATTCAAGGCCGACTTCCTGATAGAGATGATTGAGCGGGCGAAACATGAATTGATGATATTCAGGATGTTTCATATTTCCGATAGTTCCTCTCAGTACGAAATCAAAACTTGAGATATTTTGTCCGAAACTTTTGAAATACAAAGGAAGTTTATGCGTAAAATAATATGCTACAAATCGGTCATTGTAATATTTCCCGCCTTCCAGCGTGGCAAATCCGAGAAATGAAGTCAGGTTAAAATTAAAATCTCTTCTTGGCGAAGCCAGTCCGTTCATGGTAAAGTTTTTCCAGATCGGGGCATCTCCGAACACCATTCCGCCATAGAGACGAAAACCGGTTGTACCTGCCATCGTCTTAAAATTATGTATAAAAAGCGCATCAAATCTGGTGTAATTAAAGTCTCCTCCCAACAATTTATAGCTCTGTTCATAATTAAAATACAGTTCGGGATACTTCTGGTCAATGAGGGATTTTCCCTGAGGAGTCATGATATTGGTAGAATTCGGAGAATATTTTAACGTAAATAAGGTATTGAAATTTCCAAAAGAAGGGCCTCTTCCGCGGAAAGAATAATCGAACATCGCTTCTTCAAGATTTTTTCTGGCCGCAAATACCAATGTTAATCCGTTTGTTACATCATTTAAATACGAAACAGAACCACCTCTATAACGGTAATAGCGGTCGTTATTCAAATTATTTCCATAGTTGGCCATTCTCATCTTGAAATTCCAGAGTCTTCTGTAAAATTCCCCGGAAGCGGTTACATCATCATAATAATCAGCCCTGAAATAGGAATCTTTTTCCAATGTCGTTTTAATATCGAGCCCGATTCTGTATTTCCATTTGTCATCTTTAAAACCATAGGCAAAAGTATAATCAGGAGAAAAATACGGATTGAAGCTTTCATTAAGTTTAGCTTTCAAACCAACCCGGAAGCCTTCGTATAAATTGTAATTAACGATTTCATCCACCGCAAAATCCACAACACCTACTTTTATCTGTCCGTTTAACAGCAAGCCTCCCAAGACTCTCGCTTTCCGGTCAATATTGTATATTTTTCCAAGACTGTCGATGGTTTTGTAGGTGTTTCTTTCTCTTTCTGTCAGAGGATCTGTTCTGTATTGATCCAGTGTTTTTCCGCCAATATTTCTTACAGAAAAAGTGTACCCTTTAAAATCTTTTTTATCATTTTCAGCAGGTGACTGGTAATCAAAGTAACGGGAAGTCAGAAAGGCATAAGTGCCAAAACTCTGTTTCTTATTTTTCTCACGTTTTTCGTCAGGATCTTCTTTTTTATCTTCTTCCATCACCATATTACTCATTTTGAGCTTTACAGTTTCATGGGCGAGAAACCATTTGTTGTTGAAATAGATCCAGGTGCTGGTAATGATGCCGTCGTTTTTATTTTTGCTGAAATTTTCGATTTTCTTAATACCGTAAGTGTCAGTATCAATATAAATCGCACCGTGATATTTTCTCTTCTTATCAGGGTTTTTGTAATTAACCTCCCTGAAACGGATCACAAAATTCTTCCTTCCGTCTATGTCAATAGTATCGGTTAAAAAGAACCGGTATAATCCTCTGTTCTCTTTTTTGAGCTGAGCCGGGAGCTGATCGCGGTTACTTTGCTGAAGGGCTATTAGTTCATAGATTGGCTGCTTCAGCCCGGAAATTCTGTTGTCAAGAATATTGATTTTTTCGCCGTATTTTTTTGAGTACAAAAATTCCTGAGCCCTTTCCCATAAAAATAATTTACTCTTTGAAAATATCTTTCTGGCTGAGACGTTGTTCAAAGAATCTTTCTCTCTTTTTTTTCTGAAAAATTCAGAGTTTTCAAAAAACTGCTTGTATTGGGAAATACTGTCTTCATCAATATCCAGAGAAATTTTTTCGTACGATTTATAAGAATAGGAATCCAGTGTTTTAGGAGAATTCTCCCTGAACTGCTGATTGACCTTTTTCAAAATTTCCAGCGCTCGGGGATCACTTTTATCTTCGATGACTACAGCCTCAATAGAAGTAACTTTTGATTGTGAAAAACCAAAAACACCCATACAGAAACATATAATCAATACAACACCTTTCATAAAAACAGGTCAAAATTAATAATATTTATTCTCCTGTAAAAGTTTTTATCCATTGATATTCACTGCCTATTTCATAAGAATTATCAATCACAAAAAAATCCCGGAATTTCCGGGATCTGGTATTTCATTTTTTAAATAAGATGTTTAAGCTTTTTATATAACCACAAAAGTCGCAAAAGATGAGTTTAATTTATATTTAAAGTTGATGACTATGAATGAAAAGATCACAATAGCTTAAAAATCTCCGATTTTTATTATTTTGAGAACTTTGAATATACTAATCATTGTGCTATAATTAACTTTTGTGGTTAATTCTGAAATTACTTTAAACAAGTTTAATATTACGGAATTTAGTTTAAAAGATTAAACTTTATCTTGATCCCCATATTTTCTTTGAATTCTGAGGTCTGATAATAGCCCAGCCTGTAGGAAAAACCTACACCGAATCCGGTGCCTAAGAATCTGTTCCACATCACACCGGCTTCCTGGTAATAATGATCCAACGCACGGAACTGGAACTGATGATCTGCTGCATTTTTAAAATCACCGATAGCCGACTGGTATTCAAGTTCGATATCTGAATATCTTTTACCCAAAGTTTTGAATCTGAAAGGAAGACTTTGTGAAATTTTAAACCCTGCAAATTTATCCGCAAAGAAAGTTCCCGAAGGCATGGTAGCAAATCCGAAATTAGAAGGCGTACTTATATTGGAATACCAGTGGTCGATATTGGCATCATTTTGTCCCGCAATTTCAAAGTTTTTCCAGATAGGAGCTGTTCCCGAAGAAATTCCCCCGAAAAGCTTAATGTTGGTATAGCCCAATTTTGATCTGAACTGATGGATAATTAACGCGTCAAGTCTGTTGTAATCCAAATCTCCGCCTAAGGTTTTAAATCCTTTTTCATAATTTAAAAATACCTGCGGATATCCTTTTTCATACGTGTATTTTCCGGAAGGTGTCATGATATTTTTGTCATTAGGCGCAAACTTTAAAGATAAAATCGCATTCGTATTGTCAAAGGCATTGCCCATGTTTTTATACTGGTAGTCAAAAAGAGCATTTTGTTTCTCTTTGTTTAGGGCAATTTTCATGCTTAATGAATTGGAAATATCATATAGGAAAGAAGCTCCGTATCGCTGATTCCTGTAGAACGTCGAATTATGAAGATCAAGATTAATATCCGATATTTTCATCATCATATCCCACATATGGTTGCTGAATCTTCCCGCCGCAAAAACATCATCTACGTATTCAACACGGAAGATGGAAGTTCTTTTGTCAGACAGCTTTACATCCAGTCCAAGCCCGTATTTCCAGCGGTGATCTTTAAATCCGTATCCGAAATATCCGTCAGGAGAAAACGTTTTACTGAACTTTTCATTGAGCTTTAAGCCGGCTCCCAGACGGATGCCCTGGTAGTTGTCATACTTGATGAATTTGGTAATGTCAAAATCAATCATTTTATAGCGAATGTTTCCTCTTAAAAGCTGCGTCAAAGTATTGAGTTTTTTCTCGAAATCATGTTTCTGAACAAAACTGTCGATTTTCGTATAGGTATTGCTTTCCCTTGTAGTCAGACTGTCGGTTCTGTATTGCTGTAGCAAGCTTCCGTCGGAGTTTTTCATTTCCAGGGAATAGCCTTTAAAATCGGAAGCTTTCTGCGGTTGGTCGATTTCAAAATCAAAGAACCTGTTTTTGACGTACAGATAATTTCCGAATTTCTTCTGATTGTATTTTTTGGTGTCTCCCGGTTTTAGGCTGTCTTTCTTCGAGGTATCAAAGCTTGTGTTGCCCATTTTAAGTTTCAGGTCTTCATAATCCAGGAACCATTTGTTATTGATGGGTTTCCAGACCGAGACAATATTTCCCTCATTGATCTTTTTGCTGATACTTTCAAATTTTTTAAGAGCATAGCTGTCGGCATCCACATAGATTTTGCCGTTGAATTTCCTCGGGTTCTGCTTCTTTTTGTCGGTAATCTCTTTAAACTTGATGACGTATGTTTTTCTTCCGTCAAGCTGTATGGTGTCGGTGAGGTAATAATTAAACAGCTTTCTGTTTTCCGGTCTCAGCTGTCTCGGGGTTCTGTCGAGATTCGAAACGTTGAGAGCCAGCGCTTCATAGATCGGATTTTTAAATCCAGACATTCGGTTGTCGATGATATTGGTTTTCTCACCGTATTTTTTTGAATATTTGTATTCCGTGGCTTTTTCCCAAAGAAACATTTGTCCCTCCGTCGACGCTTCAATGAAATCTTCTGCAATCAGAGAATCCTTTTTATCGCTTTCTTTTTGCTTAAAATCTTTATGATCGACCTTTGAAAGGGAGTCTTTTCTTGTGGCTAAAAAGTTTTTGTAAATATCAATGGAATCTTTATCCAGATCAATAGAATATTTTGCGTACGACTTAAAATTGTAAGATTCCAGGGATTTGGGAGAATTCTCTTTAGCTCTTTTATTGACTTCATCAAGAATTTTCAGTGCCCTCGGATCACTTTTATCATTAATCACCACACGGTCAATATTTCCTCTTTTCTCTGATAAAGGCTGCATGGAAATTTCCATATTTTTCTTTACATCTGCCGTTACATCTTCAAAATTGCTGGCCAGGATTTCTACTTTTTTACATTTCGTTTTAAAGGACAACGCTCCATTGAGATCCGTTTTCCCTAACAGGGCATCATCACAATAGACGGCTGCATTATAGATCGGTTGCTTGTCGGCTTTATTGAAAACCTTCAATTGAGTCTGTCCGAAAACCATTGCTGTAAAGAATAAAAACAGTGGCGATAAAAATTTTGTCATTAGTCCTTTTTTAATAGTAAGACAAAACTATTGATAAGAAAGTTACAAAACGACTGAAGAAAATATAATCTTTTGTTAAAAATAAAATCAGCTGTATCCCAATGTACGACCTCAGTCAGTACGATTTCTATGACATCTGCAAGTTATTTTCATACACAGAATTATTTTTTATCAAAGCATAAACTCTGTGTATGATTTTATTTCTAATTGCATTTA
>NZ_FNDW01000013.1 GCF_900099685.1 Chryseobacterium taeanense
ATTGAAACCATAAATGACGAATTGAAAAATCATTGTCAGGTTGAGCACACCAGACACCGAAGTGTGAACAATTTTATAATAAATATTTTGGGAGGGCTAACAGCATATTGTTTCTTTCCAAAGAAACCGTCACTCAACTTGAAAAAGGTAAATGACGGTCAACTATTTTTAAAATTTGCTTAAACCGAACTCAGGTTAAATTAACAATTAATAAACAAAATATTTATATTATCACAGATCAGAATCAGGATGTTATCAATCAGCTTTCGGCAAACGAGCTAGCTCATCTCTGGTGATGAAACAGCCAGATCAATTCGGATGGCACAGAAGACGCAGTGATGCTGACGGAAACCTTGGCGATGTACATGGAAATGATGCTTTACAAAAAGATGTATGAAAAAGGAAATTAATAGATTGTTCAAATTAAAACAACTATAAACCCAATAACAATAAAAAAAAGGGAAAAATCACCGATAAAAGTGACTTTTCCCTTATAGTGACCCCGGAGGGATTCGAACCCCCAACCGTTGGAGCCGAAATCCAATATTCTATCCAGTTGAACTACGGAGTCATTATATAAATGATAATTGATGAATTATAAACGATGTAATCACTCATCAATCATCATTTATCAATTATATTTTAGAATGTAATCTTCACACCACCTAAAATCTGCGCGCCAAGGACTTTATACCCTTTATACGTTTGATATTTTGAGTTCAGAAGATTATTTCCGAGTGCGAAAATACTGAAATTTTTGTGAATTTTATACTCTGCTGATAAGTTTAAATCAGCATAACCCCCAACTTTATCATTGGTATCTTCGGTTGATTGGTAGATCATAGGACTTCCAACTCCCTCAAGCACAAATGAATTCGTCGTTCTGTCGCTGGCAAAAATCCCTTTAAAACCAAGCATTAATTTTTGATCTAACATCGTATATTTTGCACCGATTGATGCTGTAACAAGAGGTACATTATAGATATCCGAGTAGTTATCCAGATCAAATTTGGTAAATTTTACTTCCGTATCCAGAACCAGATTAGCTAATGGAAAATATTGCAAGCTTCCTTTGATGTCTCCAACATTTCCGTTATCATAAACTGCTGAAAAAGTATTTGCATAGTTATAAGCAGAACGGTTAACCGAAGTATAATCAAACAAATCATTGGCTCTGAAGAACATCATATCTCTCATTTTTCCATATCCGGCAGAAACATCATATTTAAACATCTCATCTACATCACCTCTCAAACCTACATAAAAATGATATTGGGTCTCTGTTGGTCTCAGATATTGATCTGATACAATGAATGGATTCTGTTGTAATAAATCAGCATAAGTATTCAGTTTCAGGCCACCGTCTACTCCACCGTAAAATTTAAATTCATCAGCTGCCGCATATTGAAATTCAGCCTGCGGAAACCAATAGGTTTTATTATTTTTCATCTGCTCAGGTATCATATCGTTCTGATTTTTTGAGTTCAGAAACGCAAATGAAGAACCTAATGTCAAATAAGATTCTCCTTTTCTGAAAGTCACTTTCGGAGCAAGATTCAGATTAACAAAATTAGATGAGTTTTTATTTAGGATTGCAAATTCACTTTTTACAGCATCAAGTCCAACTCCCAGATCAGCATTCAGATTAATTCCTGATTTACCTATTTCCACCGCATGTTTAGACAAGTTCGCAAGTATGGAAACCTGATTTTCCTGTGCATCAAAATGATCTTTTAGAAAAGATGATTTCACTCGTACATCATTCAGGATTTCATTAGAATAAAAATCATAATACCCATTTACCTTAAACTGATTAACTCTTTGATCCAGATCAACATCTCCCGGCTGCATCGCATAAATCCCGTAATAGTTATAGCTGTTTAATCCGTATTCAGCATTCAAATTAAACTTTCCTTTGTCTCCATAAGAATTCAGAAAGGCTCCCAATGTCGTAGAACTTTGTTTGGAATCCCAGTCATATTCTTTTTTAAGCCCTTGTGTTGAAAGAAAATGCGCGTCGGCACCCACTTCAATTTTATTTTCAAGGGTTTTGGAAATATTGGCATCACCTAGAATTTTACCGTAATTTCCCATTCCGAACTGGATGTAATTGTTCTGTGCCGAACCTTCAAATTTCGGTGTCACATCCTGCCCTTGGATGGTAGACGTTTTAAAATCTGAAACAGCAGGAACATCCGTAATATTATATTGTACAGGATTCTGCGACTTTTCTTCCGGCGGATAGTTTTTAATAGTTTCCACCGAAGTTTTCTTTTTCTCGATTTTCTTTACTTCCGGTTCTCTTTTTTTATTAAGAATCAGTTTTTCTTCTTTGATCTGAGAGAAAGCCACCGACGAAAACCCTAAAAATATGATAGATAATAATTGAATTCTTTTATTCATTACTTTTCTGTATTAATGTAACAATTTAATAATGTAGCAATCCAGCAATGTAATTCAGCCCGAATTGGTAAACTGGTACATTGATAAATTGGTAAACTATAATATTTTACTTTTTAATTTGTTTTTTAACCTCTTTTGCTTCTGCTACGATTTCAGGGAAATCTTTATAATTCTCGATAATCTGATCGCAGGTATAGCTTGCCTGATAATTATCTTTTAATCCAACATAATTCTTGGCCATTAACACAAGCGCTTTAGCACCCCAATATTCTTCTGAGGAGTAATTATTGGCGAGCTTGAAGATCGTTTCGTTGGAAGATTTAAATGCTTTTGCCTTATTCTGATAGAAAGCTTTTGCATAAAGCGATTCTGCAGCAACTTCCGTATTAGAAGACTTTTCAAGGGCAGCATAAGCCGTTTGTGCATCTTTATCTTTTCCTGAATTCATTAGACTTCTTGCCTTAATTACTTTTGCGGTTTCAATTACTGCCGCAGAATTTTTACTGTTGGCAATTACCGCATCTGCAAGTTTTTCTGCCTGAGCAAAATTCTTTTCATCAGCATATAATTTCATCAACTCTACATTTGCGTAATTTTTAACATTAATGTCTGAAGAGTTTTTGATATTCTCTAAATATTTTCTGGCTTCTGTCGTATCACCCTGAGCGATATAAATCTGAGCTAAACGTGTCTGTGCATCATCCTGATAATCATTCTGTACGTTGCCCACTTCCTGTAAAACCAACAGTGCTTTGGTTGTATTTTTCGTCTGATAATAACTTTCACCCAGCTCATATTTCGCCTGGTAAAGACCTTCACCCGTAGGGTTTTGAGTTAAATATTTCTCGTAGTAAGAAATTGCATTTTTATAGTCTTTCTTAGCGAAATACTGTTTTGCCGTAGAAAGGTTAATCTCATCAATTTCCGCAGCATCGATATTAACCCCGATATTTCTGGCAAAATTCTCATAACCTGTAACATCACCATTTTTGGTAAAAATAGGTTTGGCAGCCTGCACTATTTTATCAGCGTAAGGTGTATTTCTGTATTGCTCACCAAG
Source organism: Chryseobacterium taeanense (assembly GCF_900099685.1). GTDB lineage: Bacteria > Bacteroidota > Bacteroidia > Flavobacteriales > Weeksellaceae > Chryseobacterium > Chryseobacterium taeanense. The sequence goes on from NZ_FNDW01000013.1 coordinate 3,464, forward strand.
GGATCTTAATTCAGATAAAGCCTTATCGCTTTGGTTTTGGTCAATATAATTCTGAGCCCTGTAAATAGAAGCATTCGCCACAAGATCTTTGTCAGATGATGTTTTAATCACTTTAGCAAAGAAATCATTCGAGTTGGCAAAATCATCCTGAGCTGCGTATGCTGTTCCGATTTCGTATTGAGCATCATCATAATAGTCGGAATCCGGATATTTGGATAAAAGACTTTTTAGATTGGAAATCTTTGCCTGTGTATCACCTTTAAATCCTAACGCCATTGCTTTCTGATACAGCGTATAATCCGTAGCATCTTCATTTTTTTCGTAGATGGCAATGGCTTCATTCAGATTATTGTTGGCATAATTAATATCTGCAAGACGAAGCTCGGCATCATTTTTAAATTCAGGCTTCGGATTTTTCAGGTATTGTGTAAAATATTGTTCTGCCTGATCGAATTTCTTAGATTTAAAATACGCATATCCCAGATCGTAAGGCAATTGCTGCTTCTCAGGGAAGTTTTCATTTAAAAGCTTTTCATAACGTGCTATCGCAGAAGGATAATTCCCTTTCTGGTAATACACCTGCCCTAGCCAATATAACGCTCTGTTATTGAATTCCTTATTAATATTAAATCCTAAACTTCTCAGAAAATACTGTTCTGCTTCATCGTAATTTCCTTTGTTGAATTCTTCCGTTCCTAATAAATAAGAAACTTCCTGATCAATTTTGTCGATTTCAGGAGATGAATTCTGAAGCCTGTCAATAGCATTCAGCGTTTCTTTATAATTACCGGAATACAGATAAGATTTCACCAGAAGTGATCTCATTTCTGAAGCGTTGGTATTCGGATTTTCGTTAATGTAATTCTGAATTACCGTTGAAGCACTTTCAAACGGGTTTCCGATATCGTAGCTTAATTTGGCATACTGCTCATGAGCAAGCTTTTTCACCTTCGGATCATAATTCATCTGGTACGACGAACGGAATGCCGAAAGCGCTTCCTGCTTTTTATCAACAGCAAGGTATGCATTTCCCAATTGGTAATAAGCATTCTGAGCCAGCGCAGAATTGCTGTTCAGCAACTGATTGTAATACGAAACCGCTTCATCATATTTTTTAAGCTGAGCCGCTACAAATCCCATTTCGTACAAATCATTTTCCGAAGGATTCTGCTGAACGCTCAAATAATCTTTCAAATGAGGATATGCTGAAGTATAATCACCCTGCATAAAATAACTCTCACCGATGATTTTATGTACTTCTGCTTTGTAGCCTTCCGAAATATCTTCATTCAACAAAGCGTTTCCTTCTGAAATTGCTTTGTCGTAATCCTTATCATTATAATACATCTGAACGTAATACGGACGAACGAGTTTTGAATATTTCGGCTGATCTTTTACAGAATCAAAATACTGGAACGCTTTATCATTCTGCCTGTCGGAATAATATAAATGTCCGAGCATATAGGCAATATCTCCTTTTTGGGATTCATCAGCTGTTTTATAAGCTTCTTCCAGCGCATCGGTTGCCCCTTTGGAATCTCCCATCATAAATTTTGCATATCCTAATTTTAGAACATACTGTGTATTTTCTTCTTTGGAAAGCTGATACTGATTCACTTTTTTAAGTGTTTCAAGCGCTTTTTGAAAATCTTTTTTAGCTAAATAATAATCAGCCAATGGCAAATTTGCCTGTGCAAAATAAGCCGAATTCGGATATTCTTTGATAAAAGCGGTTAAACCTTCCTCTGCATGATTTTTTTGGAGGATCACACCGATGACGTTATCAAAAAATTGCGCCGCTTCCTGTCTCGACCTCGACAAATTCTGGTTGTAGAAATATTGTCTGGCATATTCGTATTGAGAAGCGTTGTATATTTTGGTCTGATAAAGATTTTCAGCGAGATTAAATCTGTAGTCTTCTTTTTGGGTGAAGTATTGAGACTGCTGTGCATCGGAGATTCCGAAATAGAACACCGCAGCTGCTAAGAGTATTTTTCTTGATTTCATTAATTTTAAATTTTAAAACGTTTAAGACTGAAAATCAGGTCTTGGATATTTAAAATTCTGCGGAAAAATTATCCACAATCCATCAACGAAAATATTGAAAAGATATTGTATATACAAGCGTTTTAACACATTGTTAATATGTGGATAATTTTTTAAGACTTCTTAACTTTTCCGTAAGAAACCTTAAGAAAACCCCAATTATTTCAGATAAATAATTACATTTGCTTTTTTCAAATCAAATAAAAAAATTGAATGAGTCAGCTTTTTAAAAGAAAAATTTATTCAGAATCAGATACATCCACGAGTTTGCATAGGGTCCTGGGTGTTTGGGATATCGTATTTTTTGGTATTGCGGCAATTATTGGTGCAGGAAGTTTCAGCAGTTTGGGAGAGGCCGTTTTCCGGGGAGGGCCGGGAGTAATTCTCTTATATTTGATTTGTGGTTTTGCCTGTGGATTTACGGCGCTTTGCTATGCCGAATTTGCCAGTAGAATTCCTACTGCGGGTTCTGCCTATACCTACGCTTATGCCAGTTTTGGGGAGCTTATCGCATGGATTATCGGCTGGGCACTGATTATGGAATATTCCTTTGGTAATATTTATGTAGCCTTTTCCTGGTCCGATTATTTTACCAGTTTTCTGGGACGTATGGGAATGCATGTTCCCGATTACCTAACCTGCAGCTATACGGAAGCCAAAAAAGCTTTCATGAGCGGCTCCGAAAACAAAGAGCTGATCGGCGCATGGAAGAATGCACCGTTAATAGGAAACTTAAAATTTATTGTCGATGTACCTGCGTTGGTCATTAATGGATTGATTACGTGGCTTTGTTATGTAGGCGTTAAAGAAAGTAAAAATTTCAATAATGTTTTAGTGATCCTAAAATTAGCTGTAGTTGCTTTGGTTATACTGGTAGGCTTTGCTTACATCAATACAGATAACTGGACACCGGTAAATCCAGAAACACAGGTTGCCTCTTTTATGCCGAACGGCTTTGCGGGCGTTATGAGTGCAGTTTCGGGAGTATTCTTCGCTTATATCGGCTTCGATGCATTAAGTGTACTTTCTGAGGAAACTAAAGATCCGCAAAGAACATTACCTAAAGGAATGATTATTTCCCTGGTGTTGTGTACTGTTATTTATATCGCTTTAACTTTAGTGTTAACGGGAATGGTAGATTACAGGAAATTCGACGGTGTCGGGGATCCGCTTTCTTTTATCTTTGAAAAATCTAATGCTAATGTTGCCTGGATGGAACTTGTGGTTTCTTTTGTTGCCATTGTTGCCATCACAACGGTATTATTGGTATTCCAGATGGGACAACCGAGAATATGGTACGCAATGAGCCGTGATGGGTTGATGCCTCAAAAATTTCAGACAGTACATCCTAAATACAAAACACCCTCATTTGCAACGATTATTACAGGAATTGTAGTAGGTGTTCCCATTTTATTCACGGATAAAAGTTTCATCCTTGATTTTACAAGTATAGGAACTATTTTCGCTTTTGTATTGGTATGTGCTGGTGTTTTAATGCTTCCTGCAAAAGAAAAATTAAAGGGCAGATTTCATCTTCCTTATATTAATGGTAAAATCATTTTCCCGGTTATTTTTATTGGTGGACTGATCGGATTTTATTTATGGCAACCTGATTTTTTCCACACATTGATGGACTGGAAAGATCCGAAAGAAGGGGAATTCAGAGCATCCATATTTTTCTTTATACTGATTAATCTGGTTCTTTGTATTCTTACTTTTATTAAAAACTTTTCATTAATTCCATTAGCAGGCTTAAGCTCTTGTTTATACCTTTTGACAGGAATGAGTCATGACAACTGGTTTTGGTTTGGACTGTGGTTTGCGATAGGACTGATTATTTACTTCTGCTACGGATACAGAAACAGCAAGCTCAGAAAAGCTTAATTTAAACAATATAAAGCCGGATCTCAATATTGAATCCGGCTTTTTCTATTTTATAGAACTTCAAATTGGCGAACTTATTGCTTAGTTTTTTTTATAATGTAAACTATAAATGCCATGTCTGATAGAATAAAAACATTTAGCGAGTTTTACCGCTTCTACCTCACTGAACACAGTAAAATGGGAACCCGAATTTTTCATTTCATTGGAACTTTATTGGTGTTTTTTGTAATTGGTTATGTGATAAGTTCCGGGAAAGAGCGATTTTTATGGTACGTACCGATATTTGGATACGGCTTTGCCTGGTTCAGCCATGCTGTGATTGAAAAAAATAAACCGGCTACATTTCGCTATCCGCTTTGGTCACTGATTTCGGATTTCAGACTTTTCTTTGAACTTTTAATTGGCAAGCAGAAATTCACGGGAATTCCGGTTCAGAAAAAAACGGAAGAGATTTAAAGCTTTTTACCATTAATAAATTACGGCGGGTTTGCTTTGCAAACCCGCCGTAATATTTCAAAAAATCATATTTACTTGAATCTTTTCTTAAAATTAAATTTCAGCATATTCATTAATCCCGGTTCGATAATATCAATTCCCAAACCGAAATTGCTGTCAGCAACCTGATGATGGTCTGTGCGGAATTTTTCAAATTCATCCTGCGGAATTTCAAGATTCACAAGAGGATTAAATTCAATATAAACTGTCGCACCATTTTTATTTATTTTCTTGCGGCTTTTGAAATCAAAATAGGGATTAGTGATCGTACTTTCCTGAACCGTATATTTTTCTTCCGTATCGATTTTCTGATCGGTGTATAAATTAATCTCATACTTTTCACTGTCGAAATTATGCCAGAAAGGAAGATCTTTGTGCATAAAATCTCTTGCACTTGCTTTCACAACATTGCGATCAAAATACATCAGAAAACGATTATTTTTAGGATCAACAAAATATGGATTTTCTATGGTAGCATTGTATTGAATCCTGAATTCATTCAATTTTTTATCATCACTGATAATGTCAATTGCCGCATCTTTAAAGATATTTCTTACGTCTGTTCCATTTCTGTCATTAGAATAATTCAGGCTGTAAAAAAGGAAATTATTCCAGTTGTCAATCACTTCTCTTTTGTTGGTGTTTTTAAAATATCTTCTCATGGCATTGGCACGATTTCCTTTATAGGTCGTCGTTAACACTAACTTTCCCGTAGTATTCTTTACATTGAAGTCTACTTTTTCATCTACACAGAAATAAGGATAACGGTACGGCTTTCTTTCCTTTAATTCCTGATTAGGTTTTACTTCAAGATAATGCATAAAGTAAATGAAACCTCGATTTTCTAGCAAACCAAACTCATCTCGAATGGTAGCATCTATAAAATAATCTTCTCCTTTATGATTGATCTTTACAATAGCATGATTAAACGTCAGCAAAGACGGAAGATAATATTTAATGTAAAAATCTGTATGGAAATTCACCAGCACAATAGAAGCTTCTACGCCTATATAATCCAGAATAACTTTTAAAAGAACCGATTTAGCCTTACAGTCGCCCTGCTTATTTTCGTAGGTAATGGCAGGAGCTTGCGGTTTATGTCCATTCATTTCGTCGGCATTGAAAATATAATAGATATTATTCTGAACATACTCAATGGCAAACTGAATCTTCTCCTCATGATCTGGTATGGAATCCAGTTTTTCGACAAGATCGGGGGCAAAGTCCTTCAATGAAGCCTGACTAAAAATCTCATCATATACAGACGTAATATAATTAGAAAGATCAAGCCAGTTACTATCCGTTGCAAAATCTATAAAAGGAAATATCTCACGGCTGGCATCTACCGGATTGATATAGTTTTTCTCTTCAAAAATGAATTTTTCACCCTTTTGCAGATAGTGAACTTCCGGTTTTAGAAGATTCCCATTTTCATCCCTGAAAAATATTTTTTTACAGGCGATCTTCTGATTTCTTTCATTGATAAAGGTAAATTTGTAACTTCCGTACGCCCAGTAATTGTCCGGACTTACCCAAACATATTTGGAGAATTCTTTCCTTAAGAAATCACGTTCAGTGAAGGGTTTCACTCTTGAATCTTCAAGGATCAGAATATCGTACAGACGCAAATCCTTTATGGTAATATTGATTTTTTTGTTACTGCTTAATATTCCGCCACTACTGTGATTCTCATTGTCGAAAACTTTGATTTTTGTATCCGGAATTTTATCAATTAAAACGCCATCTCTAAAAACACAGATCCTGTGAATATTATAGATTTCATTTTCTTCAACGACGATATCAGAAACAGAAGCTCTTTCTAAATTTGCCGGTTCATTTAAAGTATAAGCCATACAAACATACTCACTGTTTTCCGTATTGCTTGTATGGTATTTTTTATCTAAAAAATAGCAGAAATCTTTTCCTTCGTTGTTTTGCTGTCTGGCAAAATCAGAATCCTGTATTTTGTTTATCAGTTCCTGATCGTCGATATTGCCTGCCCATTCTTCCGGTTTTCGGATTCTGTAATTTTCAATTTCAATCTGATTGTCCATATACTATTACTATTTTGTATTTTCGGTGTAAAAAGGAAAGTCAAATTAGCTATTTAAAAGCTAAAAAACAAGAGATACAGATGTTAAGATACCTTAAAACTGTTGCTCAAAACTGACTTTTCAGGGTTATGCTACATAAAAAATACCAAAATGAATTAGAGACACTTACTCCTGAAATTTTTACAAACTAACAATCTGATTAAATATATTTTAGATAAAAAAATAACCTCAGAAATTCTGAGGCTTTATTTTTAAAGGTCGCTATTTGTATTGTGGTTGTGATCCTTCGGCGGTTTAGGATAATTTCCTTTGGAAACCTCTCCTACCGTATTGGCAGCCGTCATGGCGACGACAAGATCATTCAGCATATTGCTTGCGGCAGTCGGTGAATTAGGCAATAATACCAGATTACTTCTATTGCTTGATCCTACAGAATGTAACGTATCATAATGCTGTGTTACAACAATTAATGCAGAAGCTTCATGAGAATTGATTTCAACGTTATTCAGCATTCTTACGGATTCTTCGAGACCTTTGGCGATTTCTCTCCTCTGATCTGCAATACCCTGCCCCTGAAGTTTTTTAGACTCTGCTTCAGCTTTTGCCACCGCAACAATTCTGATTCTCTGAGCTTCAGACTCGTATTCAGCGGCAGTTTTTTCTCTTTCAGCTGCATTGATTCTGTTCATGGCGTGTTTTACCTGCTCATCCGGATCAATATCCGTCACTAACGCTTTGATAATGTCGTATCCGTAGCTCTGCATAGCTTCCTGCAATTCTCCTTTTACAGCAATTGCGATATCATCTTTTTTTACGAAAACATCATCAAGTTTAAGTTTAGGAACTTCAGCACGAACTACATCAAAAACATACGAAGTGATTTGGTTTTCAGGATTTTCAAGGCGGTAATAAGCATCTCCGACCTGTGTTCTGATGACCTGATACTGAACAGATATTTTCATTTTAATGAAAACATTATCCAGTGTTTTGGTGTCAATCATTACATCCAATTGCTGAATTCTAAGATTCAGTCTTTTAGCTATCTGATCAATGATAGGCAACTTGAGATGAAGCCCTGAATGTTTTACAGCCTGAAACTTTCCGAAACGTTCGATAATTGCTGCGGTTTCCTGTTTTACGACGAAAAAAGAAGCAAATAAAATAATTAACCCGATAAAAATAATGGGTACTAAAAAAAGACTCATAGTTTTAATTTTTTAATATGAATTTGTATTCTTCATAAAGATATGGTTTTTAGTTTTAAGAGGAAAACCAACCGGAAGATTTGGCAATTCAAATTTTAAACGTTACATGGTCATTCCGATATCAATCCCTTTTATTTTCCGGTAAAGATCCGTAGCATAATTATCCGTCATTCCGGAAACGAAATCGATAATACCCAGAACTTTCTGATAATCGGTACCTTCCTTATAAACGAATTGCTGCGGAATGAGTTTTAAGGCTTTTTTATCATAAGATTTTCTTTCATCCTCGTGCTTCAGAATGGAGGGAATAAAGTGATCCAACAATTCATACATTACATTATAGCCGGCATTTTCAATTTCAACGACTGCTTTATGGTTGTATATTTTTTCAATGGAGAAGCTTTCAATATCCTGTAGTGTTGTATTTTCAGATTTATAAAGATCAAGAAGAGCTTTATCTAAATTACCTTGTAGAATTTTGTCAAAGTTCTGCTTATACATTTCCAATGATTTATTGATCAGGGCATTGATTACTTTAGCGCGAAGATACGAGATCTGTTCGTTTTCGTTTGAGATCGAACTGAGCTTGGATTCTATTCTTTTGACATCATCTGTTTCAGATTTTACCAGCTCAAAAAAAAGATTTTTACAGTCGGCGGTAGACACGATTCCCAGACGGTGCGCATCTTCCATATCAATAATATTATAGCATATATCATCAGCAGCTTCCACGAGCCACACAAAAGGATGTCTTTTAAAAATATGCGGCTCTTCACTTTCTGCAATCATATTCGTTTCTCTGGCAATTTCCAGGAAAATATCTTTTTCATTCTGAAAAAAACCGAACTTTTTCCGGTGAATAATCCCTTTTTTTCTGGCAATCGCTTCACAAGGATATTTGGCAATGCTGGACAAAGTAGAAAATGTAAGCTGAATTCCCCCGGCATCTTTCCCTTGCTGTTGTTGGGCTAAAACCCTTATTGCATTGGCATTTCCCTCAAAATTCATCAGATCCGCCCATTCTTTTTCATTGAATTTTGGTTTCAGATCCGTTTCATTTCGTTCAAAATAACTGGCAATCGCATCTTCTCCGGAATGTCCAAAAGCAGGATTTCCCACATCGTGGCAAAGGCAGGCAGCGGCAATTACGTTTCCTAAATTATGCAGGTAAAAGCTTTTTGCCTCTTCCGTAAGGTCATTCTTATACTGGTCGTGGATGAACTCTCCCATTACACTTCCAAGGCTTCGCCCTACTGATGAAACCTCCAGCGAATGCGTAAGACGATTATGCACAAAAACACTTCCCGGCAACGGAAAAACCTGAGTTTTATTCTGAAGCCTTCTGAAAGCTGATGAAAAAATAATTCTGTCAAAATCTCTCTGAAAATCCGTTCTTGAAGCTTTTGTATGCGGGTTGTTCCCTGTACGCTGATTCGTGAAAATCTGGTTTAAGTTCATCATGGTTCAAAATTAGTTCAAATTTTATTTTTTTCGGTTAAGTTCTCGCCATTTTTTATCAGAAACGTCGTCTTTATATTCTTCTTTTTTCACCCTTTTGTGGCAGAATTATTGTTATCTCGAATATAAAACAAGGTTATGCCAGAAGGTCCTTCCATATTATTAATGAAAGAAAGCATTCAGAAATTTGAAGGCGAAAAAGTTATTGAAGCAGGCGGAAATGCCAAAATAGATAAAGAAATCCTGACAGGCCGAACTTTAAAACAGATTAAAACTTTCGGAAAACAAACTTACCTTGTATTTGATGATGTCGCCGTAAGAATTCATCTTCTGATGTTTGGCTCACATAGTGTTGATGAACAAACAAAACCTGACCGACAACTAAGGTTATCATTAATATTTTCAAACGGCAGTATGTATTTTTACACCTGTAATGTAAAAATGGTAGACACCGAATTCCTGAAAAAGATCGACTGGGAAGCCGATGTCATGAGTGACAATTGGAAACCTTTAAAAGCAGAGAAAAAATTAAAGTCAAATCCGGAGATGATGGTCTGCGATGCTTTGATGGATCAGGATATTTTTTCGGGAGTGGGAAACATCATTAAAAATGAAGTTTTGTTCAGAATCGGAGTACAGCCCGAAAGCCTTTTAGGTAAAATGCCGCCTAAAAAGATTAAAGAACTCATTAAAGAAGCCAGAAACTACAGTTTCGATTTTCTGGAATGGAAACGGGATTTTACTCTCAAAAAACACTGGAAAGCACATACTAAAAAAATCTGCCCAAAATGCGGAGAAAACCTCATCAAAAAACAGACAGGCAAAGGTAAAAGAAGAAGTTTTTACTGTGAAATCGATCAGGAATTATATCAATAATCTTTTATTACCAGTTTATTAATAAATATTCAGATCTTTAATAATCATTAGATTTTACCACATACAACTTACACATTTACAATACATTCAATATCAAAAACAGTTAAATACTTTTCACCATAAAAGGATTAAACATTAAATTTTGTTAATATTTGACTATTTTAATCAAAATAAAGTGATATAAATCATGTCTTCTTTGATGCTATGCGATGCATTTTGATTATTAAGTCTCGAACACATAACACTATCTATTGAAATATTATCAAAATTTTAAACTAATATTGAAAAATTCATAAATAAATTTTGAAGTTTGTATTAAATTTATGTAAACATATTTTAGCCCAAAAGTTAACCCCAAGCACATACAACACTGATATACATCATATTTATTTCTTTGGGATGTCATTTTATTGTCGTAATATTGCAATGTCAAATCAACAATAATTAATCAAATAATTAAAAATACAATAAAATGATCGCTTACATCGGAATCGCAACATGTTTAGTAGTTTTTACTTCTTATTTTGCAACAGTAAAAAGAGAACAAAGAAACTAATCTCAAATTCTGCAGCTTAATTTTCAGCCTAAGAATACACAAATGAATTATATTGTTTATGTTTTCAATCTTTAACAGATTGACTGCTCTTTTACTCAGCGCGAGTAAAAGGGCATAAAAAACATAAAACAATCTACACTAAGGACAATTTTTAATTTTTATAATAGCCGATTGAGTCGAACATCTTTTTGTTCGGCTTTTTTGTTGAATAAACTTTTATCTTTGCAATAAATTTCCCAGCACATGAATCTCTACAACCTTATTATCCAGGACAAAGAAGAAATATCCCTTAACGACGTATTCCTGGAAGCCCATAATAAGGAACAGCTGACTCAGCTTATCAAAGAAAACAACTACGCGACAGAATTGCAGAAATACGGACTACCGGTAAACAACAAAGTCCTTCTTGAAGGCAGTTCTGGCTGCGGAAAAACCATGACCGCGAAAGCAATTGCCAATGCATTAGGAAAAAATATTATTATTCTTAACCTCAGCAATATCGTTTCGTCGCGGATCGGTGAGACTTCCCAAAACATTAAAATGATTTTCGACAAAGCAGCAAGAGAAAGATCCGTCCTTTTTCTGGATGAGCTCGACCAGATCGGGAAAGCAAGAGGCAGCGATGATAAAGATGTCGGCGAAATGAGAAGGCTCGTCAATACACTGATACAACTCATCGATTATTATCCTGAAAACGCACTTCTTTTGTGCGCTACCAATCATCCTGAAATTATTGATACCGCTCTGATCAGACGCTTTCAACTTAAAATTAAATATGAAATGCCATCTAAAGAGTTTCTGGATCAGTTTTACGAAAATATTCTGTTAAAATTCCCGGAAGATCTCAGGAGTATTGAACGGAAATATGAAATTTCTTTTGCGGAGGCAAAGGATCATGCTTTTACGGTTGTTAAAAACAATTTAATTAAAAAATTAGAAAGTCAGTTTTAATATTAAACTTGTTTAAACTAATTTCAGAATTAACCGCAAAAGTTACAAAAGATAATCACAATGAAATGATTAGTATATTTAAAGTTTTCAAAAGAATAAAAATCGAAGATTTTTTCAAGCTATTGTAACCTTTTTCATTTGTAATTATCAACTTTAAATAAAAGTTGAGCTCGTCTTTTGCAACTTTTGCGGTTATATAAAAGTTTAAACAGCCATATTGATAATCAAAATATTTTATAGATAAACTTTCAAGATTTTAAAGCGCTGCAAGATTCCGTCCAATCAGCTTAGTTCATAGATTCAGCATTAGTTCAGACTCTCTATCCGGAAAAAAAACTATCATTATTCATACTATTTTTTTTAAATTTAGCATGAATCACGGTAAGGATATGAAAAACAAAATACAACACTTTGACCCTAAAGATTTTGAAGCGGTAAAAAATATAGCCCTGAATTTTCCCGGAGCAGAAGAGAGCATTTCACATGAAGGAACACCTTCCGTAAAAGTCCGTGGAAAACTAATGTGCAGACTTCATGACAGCGGAGAGTTCATCCCGGTACGCCTGGATTTTGAAATACGAGACCATTATCTGGAACGATATCCGGAAATCTTTCACCTGCCAGACCATTTTAAACCCTACCCTTACCTCTGCATGTGGACCTATCATTATGATAAAAAATTACTACATGAAATCCTTGAGCTGAGCTGGAAAGGCCTTGCCACAAAAAAGCAGATTAGCGAATATGAAGCAGAGAAAAAAAATAATGGTCTTTGAAGTAACCGATAAAACAACATGACAGGTCCGTTAATTGTTTTAATAACTAATCCAACTTATCATAAACAGTATTCAGGCATTCAGTTGAGATTATCAGGCAGTTCGTTATTACGTTTAAGCGTTTAGATAAGACCATCAACTACTTCGAAGAAACGATCAACCGTTCCGAAGAGACAATCAACTGTTCCGAAGAAGCAATCAACTACTCCGAAGAAGCGTTCAACCAGTCCGAAGAGGCAATCAAGTACAATTTATTATATTTCAGCACTTTACTCAAATACAAAAAAAATCCCTCTCATTACTGAAAGGGATTCATATTATATAATTTAAAAACTTTAATTACATATAAGCTTCAATCGGCTCACAAGTACAAACTAAGTTTCTGTCTCCATACGCTTCATCAACTCTTGAAACAGAAGCAAAGAATTTGTGATCTCTCACCCATTCCAATGGATAAGCTGCTTTCTCTCTGCTGTAAGGTTTATCCCAAGAATCAGAGATAACGATCTGTTCTGTATGAGGTGCGTTTTTCAATACGTTATTGGTCGCATCAGCTTCACCGTTGGCGATCTCATCAATTTCATGTTTGATAGCGATTAACGCTTCTGCAAAACGGTCGATTTCTGCTTTGCTTTCAGATTCTGTAGGCTCAATCATCAATGTTCCGGCTACCGGGAAAGAAACCGTCGGCGCGTGGAATCCATAATCCATTAATCTTTTCGCCACGTCGGCTACTTCAATTCCTAAAGATTTGAATTGTCTGAAATCTACTATACATTCGTGCGCAACTTTTCCATTTTTGTTTGAATATAAAATAGGGAAATGCTCTGCTAATATTTCTTTTAAATAATTGGCATTCAAAATCGCGTGTTCAGTTGATTTTTTCAATCCTGAAGTTCCAAGCATTTTGATATAAGCGTAAGAAATATTAAGGATTAATCCGGAACCGTAAGGCGCTGCAGAAATACCCTCAATAGATTCTTTAGAACCAATTTTGATATTAGCGTTGGAAGGTAAGAATGGAACCAAATGTTTAGCCACGCAGATCGGACCAACACCAGGACCTCCGCCTCCGTGAGGAATCGCGAAAGTTTTGTGAAGATTCAGGTGACAAACGTCTGCACCGATGTTACCCGGACTTGTATATCCTACCTGAGCATTCATATTGGCACCGTCCATATAAACCTGTCCGCCATGTTCGTGAATTAAAGAAGTGATTTCTTTAATGTTGGCATCGAAGAATCCGTATGTTGACGGATAGGTAATCATTACACAAGCCAGATTTTCAGAATGTTGTTCTGTTTTAGCTTTTAAATCTTCAAAATCAATTTCTCCGTTTTCAAGGTTTTTCACCACAACGATTTTCATTCCTGCCATCGCTGCAGATGCAGGGTTTGTTCCGTGTGCCGACTGAGGAATCAATACAACGTTTCTGTGACCTTCGCCTCTTGAAATATGATATTGTCTGATTACCATTAATCCAGCATATTCTCCCTGTGCTCCTGAGTTTGGCTGAAGAGATGTTCCTGCAAAACCTGTGATTTCTGCTAAATCTTTTTCAAGTTCGCGGATCATTTCCTGATATCCTTCTGCCTGATTCACCGGTACAAACGGGTGAATAGCTCCCAAGTTTTCCCATGAAAGAGGAAGCATTTGAGTAGCAGCGTTCAGCTTCATCGTACAAGATCCTAAAGAAATCATCGAATGTGTCAATGATAAATCTTTTCTTTCAAGACGCTTGATGTAACGCATCAACTCTGTTTCCGTATGGTATTTGTTGAATACTTCTTCCGTAAGAATTTCGTCTTTTCTTAAATTTTCTTCCGGAATACTATATCCTTCTTTAATTTCTAATTTAAAAGTCTGCTTGTCTTTAAACTGAGCAAACGAAGCCATTAAATAATTCAATTTATCTAATGTGGTACTTTCATTGATTGCGATACTTACCACCCCTTCTGTGAAATAATTCAGATTGAGTTTATGATCCAGCATCATTCTCATCAGTCTTTTCTTATCTTCTTCGTTGATTGTAATTTTTACCGTATCAAAGATCGGCTCTTCAACAATGTCATATCCTAATGCTTTAAGTCCGCCTTTTAAAGCATTTGCTTTAAAATGGATTTGATCTGCGATATAGTTTAATCCTTTTGGACCGTGATAAACGGCATACATTCCTGCCATTACAGCCAGAAGAACCTGTGCCGTACAGATGTTGGAAGTTGCTCTTTCTCTTTTGATATGCTGTTCTCTGGTCTGTAAAGCCATTCTTAACGCACGTTTTCCGTACGCATCCTGGGAAACTCCAATAATTCTTCCCGGAATATCTCTCTTATAATCTTCCTTACAAGAGAAAAATGCTGCGTGAGGACCACCATATCCTAATGGAATACCGAATCTTTGCGTTGTACCTACTGCACAGTCGGCACCCATGGATGCCGGAGATTTTAGTTTAACCAAAGCCATTGGATCGCAGGCAACCACCACCTGAAGATCTAATTTCTTGTATTCAACAATATCTTCTGTATAATCTAAAACAATTCCATTTTTACCCGGATACTGCAACAGAACCCCAAAGTAAGAACCGTCAAGAGTATGTGTTTTGTGATCTCCTTCTACGATTTCGATCTCAAGACCTTCAGCTTTTGTTTTTAATACAGAAACGGTCTGAGGTAAAACAAGATCAGAAATGAAGAATTTGTTTGCTCCTGCTTTTTTCTGATCTTTTGTTCTGTTGTTGAAGAACATATGCATTGCTTCCGCAGCGGCTGTAGATTCATCTAATAACGAAGCGTTTGCCAAATCAAAACCTGTAAGATCACACACAACAGTCTGGAAATTAAGAAGAGCCTCTAATCTTCCCTGTGCTATTTCTGCCTGATAAGGAGTATAAGCGGTGTACCAGCTCGGGTTTTCAAAGATATTCCTCTGAATAGCCGACGGCAACAAGGTATTGTGATATCCAAAACCGATGTAGCTTGTATAATCAGTATTCTTTGCTGCCAGTTCTTTCGAATGGTTCAGCATTTCATATTCTGAAAGCGGTTCTGAAATTTCAAGATCTTTTTCTAAGCGGATAGAAGAAGGGATGGTTTGAGAGATAAGCTCTTCAATACTTGAAACGCCAATCTTTTCCAGCATTGCCTGTTTATCGGCTTCATTCATGGAAATGTGACGGCTCACAAACTGTTCTGTATTCATTTTTATTTATTAGATTTTGTTTGTAAAAAAGATTCGTAAAATTACGTTTTTTTAGAAAATTGTACAAGTAAATTGAAATCACACTAAAATCACACAATATATTCTATGTTATTCATAATTAATAGATTTTTATTATCATTTTAAACATAAAATCAGGGAAAATTATAATTTAAGATAAATTTTTATAATGTGCTATTTTTAAAAATTTCCTAAAAATCGATCTGAATGACTTTATTTATAAATTAGTTTAATTATTACATCATAAATTTTTAAATGATGTTTTTCTTTGATTCTAATGACATCATATTCAGCTGATAAAATTTATAAATTTTTATTATCTGTATTTATTCTAAATTAATATATTTGCAACATGAATATGATTATCCCTTTTAAGGTTCCGCCTTTAGCGCCAGCCTTTTCAATGAATACTCAGGAAATATATTGCGGTTATAAGAAATCCTGCTGTAAGAAGTTCAAAAAAGGAAAAAGATGCAAAAAGTGTCCGGGAAGGAAAAAATTGGCTTAATTAATAAAGCTGCTTACCAAAAAATAAATTGCTAACACAAGCAATATAACAGCCACAATGATTCTCATAACTTTTGGTTGTCCATATGGATTGGCGACTGTTCTCGGTTGTGATTTGAATAATTCTTCAGCTTTATCTTTGAATTTTTCCGTATTACTTTCAAAAACTTCCGTAATGGTAATGCCCTGAACGGCTGTCTTATGTAAAAGCGAATTTGTTGCATGAAGCAGAATCTGGAATTTGCCTTCTTTGAATTCCGTTATTTTGAAAATTCTTTCTCCGTAAGGCTTTTCCAATCCGAAAGGCAATACTTTTACGACATCCGCATTCTGTGTCTGCCATGTAATGATGATCTCCTCTCCTTTTTTCGCATGAATTTTATTGGCCGAAAAAGTTTTTATGGAAGGCGGAACAGTATATCTGAAGCTTTTCTGGTGACTTTCTAAATTCTGATCGTAAGCATATCGTCTACTTTTATCACTCAATGTTTCATAAGCCTCCTGAATTTCCCGGAAACGATCGGCGAAGAAGTCATCATTCTGATTTTTGTCGGGATGATATTTTAAAGACAGTTTGCGATATGCTTTTTTGATGTCCTCTTCTGAAGCATCATGAGAAATTCCGAGAAAATAGTAGTAATCTTTCATTGAACTGTACAAAAATAAGGAATTTGTGATTGCAGGCAAAGCGAAGGATTTTTTTTAACGTAAAGTGTGCGAAGATTTTTTGAAATGGTTGAGAATATTTTTTGTTCGCAAAGGTACCTCGACAAGCTCAGCATAAACTATCACTCAGCAAAGGCTGAATACATTAAATGATATTTCTAATATTGAAAGAAGGGCTGCTACCCTAGCCCAGATTGGAGCATTTGTTTGAGCTCATTTTCAATAGTTTCGGTTCGGCGGCTTTGCCGCCGAACCGAAACTATTGAAAATAGCGAGTGCGGAAAGCTGGAAACAGCTCCTTAAAATTCGCCAAAACGGAAAGTTTAGTTTTTTAGATTGCTTTTTCACTACGCTCATCGTAATGACAATAAAAAGATCCGGTTCGGGAAGCTTCGCTTCCCGAACCGGATCAAACAATCTCAATTAGTTACTTTCTATTTATGCTTCCGCAATATTTTCCTTTTCAAATCTTCTGTGTCTGCATCTGGATGCAAACTCTTTCTTGAATTTACCTTTTAGTTCCTGATATTGTTCATCATTCATTTCTCTGATTTTATCTGCTAACCCGAAAGGTGATTTTTCTTTGATTCCGTATTCTTCAAAAATACCTTTTACAAATCTTTTTCTTTCAATTGCTTTTTTAGCGATCATGGCAATGCCTGCAACGGCTAATGCTCCAAGAGCGCCTTTTAATACTGAATTTTTCATTTTTTTAAATTTTAAATTTTACTACTTCTTTTTTATATTGACGAATTAACCTAAACTTTACTTTACTACTTCTAAAATTTCAATTACTCGTTTGTACTTTTATTCCTGTTGAAAAAGCTGTTTTCACATCTGCTTTTCCAAACCTCTTTGAATTTTTCTCTTTCTTCTGGAGAAAGGTGTCTCATCTTTTCGCGCATTTTCCTTTCCTTGAAATCTCTCATTCCTTTTCCGAAATGGAAACCTCCGAAAAGAATTTTACACAAAATTAAAATTCCCATGGCCTGCAAGTATGAGATGGATTTTACACCCAAAATCTCAGGAAGAAGGCAGTTCCATAGCAGCATCACAATCCATGTGATTCCTAAAAAAATTAAGGGTGGGAACAGCATGAAAAAAATCCATCCTTTTTTATGTTTATAATTCATATCTTTCTTTTTTACTAACTATTTAAATCTTCGTATAATTGTCTGAGCCTGTTTCTTAAATGCTTAACTGCATAATTTTTACGGCTGATAATGGTTTTGATATTTTCACCGTGTTCATCGGCAATTTCCTGAAGGGTTTTATCGTTGAGTTCATTTTCAACATAGACCAGCTTTTGTTTTTCCGGCAATTCTTCCAAAGCTTCAAATAGCTTTTTCCAGATTTCATCCTGAAATATCTTCACTTCCGGACCTGCACTTTCGTCCATTAGCAGAATATCTTTTATGGAAAAATCTCCGTCTTCATCTTCATAGACAAAATCTTCAAGATTTTCGGTTTTCTTCTTTCTGTATTTGTCTGTAATTTTATTGGCCGTCACCCTGTAGAGCCATCCGCCAACATTTACTATTTCAGAAAGATTGGTAAGACTGCTGAACTGATACCAGACCTCCTGCAAAATATCTTCCGCATCTTCTGTATTTTTCACTTTCGGACGAATATACGACATCAGCTTTCCTCCGTACTTTGAAACGGTTTGTGAGATGATATTTTCCTTATCCTTCTGTGGCATTGTTATTTTTTCGACAATCTCCATATTGCTATGACGATTGAATTTTTTGTTTTACTTTAATAAATTTAAAATATTTTATCAAATTTTCCGGTTTTTCTTTTATTTATCATACTTTATACACTTTTTATTTTTTAAGCTAAAATGTAAATAGACCTGTTCACGAATAGTACAAACAAAAAACGGAAAGCAAGCAAGCCTTCCGTTTTTATATGTTTTTAATGAAACTTAATTCAGATAAATCCCGAAATACCACGTCCATACGATCAGGATAATCTGCATCGGTATTCTTTCTTTATAAAGATAATCCATTCCCGGGCCAGTAAAATCAGCTTTAAAAATATTGATATTCCTTTTGGATGAATTGATATTGGCAATAAAAACCAGAACATAAAAAATAATTAACAAAACAGCTGTAAGTTCACGGACAGAAGGAATCATCAAACCAATTCCTGCAGCAATTTCTATAACCCCTGTAACATATACCCAGAACATTTTAGCAGGAATAAAATCGGGAATCATCATAGCCATTCCTTTCTGAAATTTGAAGTGGGAAAAGCCTACAAATACAAGAAAAACAGCCATTCCTAAATTTCCGGAAAATAAGAAGTTCCAGTCGCCCTGAAAAATTTTTGTTCCTATTAACGCAAGAACAAAGGTTACAAAGAGAATTGTTAATAATTTCATGTTTAAATATATACATTTAAGCAGTAAGAATCTAACTTTTTTCAGCAAGATTTTTAATGATTTCCAGTCCTCGTGTAAAACCTTTGTTGATATGATCTTCCCATTCTTTCTCTGTCTGAACCTCAACATGCAGTTTGGTTTTTCCATCGAAATCTATTAAAATATACTTTTCAAAACATCCGCTCCACTGTTTTACCTCCATACTTTCTGTGTCTTCGTTCCCGTTTTTGTCAATCATTCCTAAGTGCTTGAAGATAATCTGATCCGGCTCTTCAAGACTATCAATGGTAGAAACCATTCCCTCTCCTTCTGCATTCAGGAAGTAAGTTTTACCTCCAACCTTCCAATCAGATTTCATGACACATCCCGGACTGAAAAACTGTGTCCATTCAGAATATGTGTTTTCGTTCCACAATACATTCCATACTTTTTGTTTAGAAGTATTAATGACAATTTCGTAAGATAGAGTTTCCATAACTACTTGTATTTTGATTATTAAAGCTGATTTTCAGAGAGATGTTTTACATTCGACAGAGCATTTGGAAATTTTTCTTCAAAAAATGGCTTAAACTCTTCTGATGTATTAATTTCTACATGTAAATGAGTGATGTTTTCATTTTCAGTAAGTACGTATTTCTCTGTAGCTTCTCCCCAATCACGGGGCGTTTCAATCCCTTCATGAATTTCTCCTAAATGTAAAAAAGTTATTTCCTCATTAGGGATTAAGTTTACAATTTTACTGTACATTCCGTTATTTTTAGGATCAAGAAATTTAACGATATTTCCTTCTTCTAAATTTCCCTGATAAAAAGACCCTTCCGTGAAAGCCGATGTCCATTGTCTGAAAGAAAAGTCGTCCCAGAGTACGCTCCATACTTTTATTGCTTCCGCATTAATCTGAATATCAAAATTCAATTTTTCCATAATTTATATATAAACTAGCTGTTAATCTGTGTAAATATTATCCTCCAACAAAGTCACCTCCATTGATATGGATAATCTCGCCGGTGATAAAGCTTGAATCCTCTGATGCTAAAAATACATATGCCGGAGCAACTTCTGAAGGCTGACCGGCTCTTTTCATAGGAGTATCTTTTCCAAAATCTGAAACGTCATCAAAGGTTTCTTTTACCAAAGGAGTCCAGATCGGTCCCGGTGCCACGCCATTTACCAAAATATTTTGCTCTGCCAAATTGGTGGCCAAAGAACGGATGAATGTAGCAATTGCTCCTTTTGTTGATGAATAATCTATTAAATGTTCACTACCCCGATAAGCGGTTACGGAAGTGGTACAGATAATTCGTGAACCACTACTCATCAACTGTAAGCAGTCTCTGGTAAAAGAGATCATTGAAATGATATTAGTATTAAAAGTTTCCTGAATCTGTTCATCGGAAATGTTTTCAATGTCATCTTTCGGAAACTGTATTCCTGCATTATTGACGAGTATATCAAGAGATTTCCATTCTTTTTTTATCTGCTGAATGCATTTTTTCCTGAAATCTTTTTTTGAGATATCTCCTTTCAGAAGAATACATTTCCTACCTTCTTTTTCTACTAGTTTTTGAGTTTCTTTGGCATCATCGTCGCTTTCTTTGTAAATAATAGCAACATCAGCTCCTTCACGGGCATAATGAACGGCTACAGCCTGACCAATACCGCTGTCACCTCCTGAAATCAAGGCCTTTTTACCTGAAAGCTTTTCACTGCCTTTATAGTTTTCACGAATTATTTCGGGAAATAATCCTTCCTGTGGAACTTTTGATTGAGAATCTGACTTGTTCTGTGTTTTCATATGCAAATCTTTTCTCTAATCATCATCAAACAGCAAGCCGAAGCTGAAAAATATGGTATATAATAAAGGAAAGAGATTAAATTTCAAAACCGTTGATATTATTAAGAATGATAAGCCTTCTCCAAATCTTCTATACTAATTTTCTGCATTTTCATCATTGCCTGAACGACTTTTTGTGCTTTTTCCTGATCGGAATCACTCATTAGCTGAATTAGTCTTTTTGGAACAATCTGCCAACTGAATCCAAACTTATCTTTCAGCCAGCCACACATACTTTCTCTTCCTCCATCAGCAGTCAAAGCATTCCAATAAAGATCCGTCTGTTCCTGATTATCTGTCATCACAACCATCGATATAGCTTCATTAAAATCAAACTGGTGGTCGTAAGAATTATCCATACAAAACAGGCTGTATCCATCAATTTCAAAATGGGCATGCTGAATATTCTCAGGAGGTTCCGGAGCAGGATGTCCTTCACTTCCATCCCCATATCTTAAAATATTTCCTATTCTTGAATTTGGAAAAGTTTTTGTGTACAGCTCCATGGCTTCGATGGCTTTCCCATTGTTCTGATGAATAAACATCAAAGTCGGAATAATTTTCTGATCACTTGCTTTTTCACCCAGAAAGATCTGCCAGGTTACGCCATATTTGTCCTGAACCCATCCGTATTTTTTACTCCAGGAGTAAGAATCTAATGGCATCAGAACCAATCCGCCGTCTGACAGCTGATCCCAATAATTCTGCACTTCGTTTTCTGTTTCACAAATCACCATAAAAGATACCGATGCATTTTTTTTAAACTGCGGACCTCCATTAAGAAGCATCAGTTTCTGACCGAAGAGTTCTATATTCATCACTACGGGTGTATCTGCTGTAACTTTGCCGTCAAATATTTTACAGTAAAATTCTGCGGATTCTTTAGCATCTTCATCGTACCAAAGGCACGGAAATATATTGTTGTTCATCGTTTTAATTTAAATAATTAATTCTAATATTGGTTTAATGTTGTATATTTCTTTTTTTAACACAAATGACGCGAAGATAATCTTTAAAGTATCATCTCCGGCCGCAAGGGCATTTCATTCAGCTAGTGATAGAGACTTAATAACTTTTAAAATGTTTGAAGGTAAAAAACTTTTGCTTTTTATTTTAATGCAAATGACGCAGGATTTTTTTTTAAATCATCATGTTGATTTCCGGGCGCAAGCGTTGAACTCCGTTCGTAAACCTACAGTTTATATTCAGCAAATGATAGGTATTTTGATATTGAATATCGTATATCTGCTAATAACAAGTTAGCTTTCATTATTTTTAAAATAAATATCATTTTCCATCATATACAATTTAAGTTTCTGCAGTGCATTTTTACCGAAACCATGCAACTGCAGGATTTCTTTTTCAGAGTAATGCGAAAGTTTTTCCAGAGAATCTATTTTTTCTTTTTCCAAAGCTCTTCTGGCGGGCATCGCGATAACACCCTGAAGAAAGTTTCCTTTAGGTACATGACTCACAGCGCAAATGGAACTTAAACATTTTGCCATTATCACTAAATTAATCATGATGCTAAAAAATAATTAATTGTTTTCTACGTATTTATGAAAATTATTCAGAATTGCATACCAGCCATCGCGCTGCATTTCGACAGGGTTTTGTTTTTCGGGATCGAAAATCTGCGTAACTTTTGTCGTGTTTTCATCAATCTTGTCAAACATTACAATTACTTTTCTGTTGTCCTCCGTATGATAAATAAGACTTCTTTCAGGAATTATTTCATCATAAATTCCGACAAAATCAAACCCGAAGCTTCCATCTTTTGTCTGCATTCGTGTTTTAAATGTTCCACCTTCCTTTAAATCAACTTCTGCTGAGGGGCATTCCCAGGTATCACTGGCAAAATTCCACTGTGTAATATGTTCGGGCGTATTATAGTAATTCCAGACTTTCTGAACAGGTGCTAAAATTGTAATCTCAATCTTGATAGGTTCCATGTTAATATAAATTTAGTGTTGTAAAAGGATAGCGGGCTGCTATCCTTTAATTTAACCTAAAGATAAGCTATTTTATATATTCTTCATTATAATTCACCATCCAATAAATACCGTATTTGTCCTGAAAACTGCCAAAATAATCGCCCCAGAACTGATCTTCGATCGGCATTTCTACATTTCCTCCTTCAGAAAGTCCATTAAAAAGCCTGTCTGCTTCTTCTCTGGATTCCGGGAAAATTGATACATAATTGCTGTTTCCGATGCTCAGGGTCTGCCCAAAACTTGGAACGATATCTGAAGCCATAAGCAGATCGTTGCCTATAGGAAGCGCAATATGCATCACCCTGTTTTTTTCTTCTTCCGATAAATGTTCGGTTCCGGGTGCATTTCCCATTCTGTAGATTCCGCCGAGAAATTCGCCCCCGAAAACAGATTTGTAAAAGTTGAAAGCCTCTTCCGCTTTTCCGTCAAAGTTTAAATAAGAATTTAATTTAGCCATAATTTTTATTTTTAAGTATTATTGTATGATATAAGATTTTCTTTCATATATTGAATGTTCCCAGTCAACGCACCCACCATCGTACGGTCAACACCTCGACTATCGTACGGTCCGGACACCCACACTCGAGCGGTGGACACCATGCCACTCGGGCGGAGGACACACCACCTTTCGGGCGAAGGACGAGGTAACTTACGAACGACATCTTCGCTACCTTATTCACTATTTAAAAACTTTTCAACTTCACTTACGGTGAAATCAATTAATTTTTCGTCTATTTTCCCTCCAAGATCTGCCATCATATAAGATCCGTGAGTTGCAGGAACGATCATTAACTGTGAATCTTTTACCAGACGCCACATTTCTACTGTATGTTCGGGTTTAATAATATCCTTGTCACCCGAAATAAATAAAGTAGGCGACTGTATGCTTTTTAAGATCTCTTCGCTCCAGTCTTCAAAAACCTGCATTCTTTTGCTGTCTTTATCAAACATATTTTCAAAGGCTGCAACGTTGGGGTTTAAACTTAAAAAATTATTTTTCAGAGGTGCCGGCATCGAATCAAGAGTAACTCCTTTCATGCTCTCGAAGAATCCGTCTATCATTCCGCTTTTTTTGTAGAACGCTGAAGCGACGACAAGTTTATCTATAAGCTCGGGATAAAGATGCGCCATCTGCATGGTTGTATTTCCGCCATTACTGAATCCCCAGAATAACGCTTTTTTAATATTAATTTCTTCCAGCAAAGCAGCGATATCATGAGCGTCCTGTTCAAAAGTCTCCGGAATATCGCGATGTCCGGATAATCCGTGATTCTGAAGGTCAATCCCGATGAGCTGGAATTTATTTTCCAGCCTTTCAATTACTTCTTTATAATCAAATAAAATTGAGCCTCCTCCGCCATGAATAAGCACCAGAGGTTTTCCGGAGCCGTAAATTTCATAATACATTTCGATTCCGTTAATGTATTTGTGGCCTTTTTCAATTGGATCCATTTTACTAATATTTCAGATCTTTATCGAAATTATATTTCATTCCTTCGTAGCCGAGTATTCTGCGCATTAATCCGATTTGTCCGCACAGGTAATCTTCGCGACCGATGCACATTCCGACAAAATTCAGAACCGTTTCCGGGAAGAAATCAATGTTCATTCCCATTGGGAAAGCTTTATCCAAATCCTCGTCCGAAACTTCCAGTAACTTTTGATAAACAAGCGGTGAAATCTTGTGGAAGGCTTCTTTCAGCTGTTGTAATGAGGGGTATTTAAAACTTTCATCCAATGCTTTCCCCTGGAAGAAAAAATCTTTGAATTCAAATTCTTCCTTAAGTCCTAAAATGTAGCCTAAGGCATATCGCATATCAAGAAAATTTCCAACCATCCAGATGATGTGATTGGTTCTGCCTTCTATTCTCTGTAAAGCACCTTCCTCTGCAATTCCGTCAAGAACCATCAGAAAATTCTGGCTGTGACCACGAAATGCAGGAATAATAATGTCTAGTTTATTTGATTTTGGTGTATCCATAACCTTTAGCGTTTAAAGTTGAAATACTATGAAGGCAATTGAGAAGGATCTGCAAAGATGACATTCCAGCCATGGCCATTGATATCCCAGAAGGAATTCTGATACATCCAGCCGTGATCCTGAGGTTCTTCGTGCTGTGTTGCTCCGTTGGCGACTGCAGTGTTTACCAACTGATCGACTTCTTCGCGGCTGTCTAAACCGATAGCTACCAAAACCTGTGTCGTATCGCCTTTCGGGACTGGCCTTTCAGAAAAGGTTTCGAAAAATTCTTCGGTGAGAAACATGATAGAAATATTGTCACTCATGATGATGCAGACCGCCCTTTCGTCAGAAATTTGTTCATTCACAGAGAATCCCAGATTCGTCCAGAATTCTTTTGTTTTCTGAATATCTTTTACGGGAAGATTGACAAAAATTTGATTGACTTTCATATTGTAATTTTTAGTATTAAGTTTTAACCAAAATTACCGGGTTATGACGAAAGTCAACTTGCCATAAGACAAGATTTTAAATTTTCCTGGGATGCGAAACGAGCTCTTTACGAATTCTGCTCAAGGAAGTATCTGTAATACCGAGATAGGAAGCAATCTGCTTGAGCGGCGCAAATTGTATGACGTAAGGTTTCTGCTCCAGAAGATTAAGATAACGCTTGGTAGCAGAGAGGGTAAACATTTCTACAGAACGCTGTTTCCCAATGAAAAGCTGCTGAGACATCCACGCTCTCCCCCATTCTCTGAGATTCGGGATTTTGTGAAACAGTTCCTGAAAGGTGTCGAAATTCATCTTCCAGCATTCACAGTCGGTAATGCACACCATATTTTCCTGCGTGGGAATTCGCTGAAAAAGGGATGAAACTTCAATGATGATTTCATTGTCTGTGAAAAAATTGATGGTCACATCATTTCCGTTAAAGTCATTGACAAATGACCGGGCAAGACCTTTTTCGAGAATATAATAATCATTAGATATTTTTCCTTCGCTAAGGATAAAATCTCCCTTGTGAAAGGTAACTTTTTCATGAGCCTGAAATATTTCTTCAAGCTCTTCAGCTAAAAAAAACGGAAAATCGTAACATATTTCCAGTGCTTTATTAATCATCAGAGAATGTTTTTTAGTGGTTTTAAAAATAGAGTTTTTTTATGGAAACTGATCCATAAAATAATGATAAATGATATAACTAGTTAATTCTGGTAAACTTAAGGCATTAAAGTTTCAGAATAATTAAATAATTTAGCGTTATGAAACAGACATTCAGATTTAATTCACTTTCAGAATTTCATGCGTTCTGTAATCTTCCCAACCCGGAACATCCGTTGATTAGCCTTATTGATTACAGCAAGGTTAAATATCCTGTCAATGACATGGAACTTAAATGGATTCAGAATTACTACTCGGTCGGACTGAAACGGAATGTCAATGCCAAATTCAATTATGGCCAGCAGGAATATGATTTTGATTCCGGGGTACTTTGCTTTGTTTCGCCGCTTCAGTTTCTGAGCCTTGAAATGAAACCTGATGTAGAAGTGGAACCGACAGGATATCTTCTGCTGATTCATCCGGATTTCCTTTGGGGAACATCACTCATCAAGAAAATAAAGTCGTACGAGTTTTTCAGCTATCAGATCAATGAAGCGCTTTTTCTCTCGGATAAGGAGGAGAAAATTATTGTTGATCTTTTTAAAAACATTGAAAAAGAATACCAGAATAATATCGATAAATTCACACAGGAACTGATTGTCGCCCAGCTAGAATTGTTCCTGATCTACGCCGAGCGATTTTATGAGCGACAGTTCTTCACCCGCAAAAAGTCCAGTCACGAATTGCTAGAGAAATTTGAAGAGGTTCTTTCACAACATTTCAACAACGGAAACCTGCTGGAAAAAGGGATTCCTTCTGTGAAATCCATCGCCGAGCAACTTAATATTTCACCGAATTATCTGGGAAGCTTACTCCGAATTCACACGCAACAAAACACGCAGCAGCACATCCAGAATAAGCTGATCGATCTCGCTAAAGAACGTTTGAGTACCACAAGTTTATCTGTTAGTGAAATTGCTTATGAGCTTGGTTTTGAGCATCCGCAGTCTTTCAGTAAGTTGTTTAAGCAGAAGGTGAAGCAGTCGCCGGGGGAGTTTAGGAGGGCGTTTAATTAGAGAAAATTGTAATAATATTATTAATTTTTCATTTTAAATTTTTATTTTTGATATAAACTAAAAGACTATGAAGAATCAAATATGAAAAATTTAATTATCTTAATAAAAGATCCATTTAAAGTTATTAAAGAAGATAAAAGTGATTTCTTAATATGGCTAATTTTTACAATTATAACTGGTCAACTCGGAATATTTGCAAATTTTATAGTTAGACATTACACAAATAATACAAGTCTAAAAAATTCTATATATATTGAGTCAACTAATGGAAGTTTTTATACATTTTCAATTGCATTAATTGCTTCTTTACTTGGTCCTATATTTATAAATTTTATTAAATCAGATAAAATACAATTTAGAACTCTTAAAACTTTTACAATAATAATTGCAATATTCTATTTGTTCATTGCTGGAATTGTTTACACTTCTATTCAATCCAAAAACAAAACTGTAATACTATCTAAAAATATTGAGTCTGACTTTAGTCAATTAATTATCTATATTTTTGCTATAATATTTGCTTCATATGGATATTGCATCTTAAAACTTGAATCAAGTACTTTAAATTTTAGTAATATAAATGATCCTCTTTTTAGTGAACAAAACAATGAAAATGTTGAAAGTTTATTAAATTCAGAACAATCTTTAAATCAAGATCCTAATGGTATAGAATTATGAAAAAAATTAAATATTTAAAAATAGAGCAGCCAATAGGAACTTTTTATTTAACCTCTTTAGAAGCATCAATACTAGCTAAAATTGCAATAATTGAAAGAAGAAATGAAAATCCTAACGCTATTCAAAGAGAAGCTTCAAGTACAAGAATTAAAGAAATTGCAAAATATTGTGGTGAAGCGGATGCTACTTTTCCGACTCCTATCATAATTGCAGTAGATGAAAATGCCAATATTAGAATAGATGAAAATTTTATATATTTTGAGGAGAATGAAATATTAGGTGATGTGATTGATGGACAACATAGATTAGAAGGTTTAAAAACTTCTAATTTCTTGTCAAAATTTCAAATGCCTGTAGTTCTAATGTTCGATCTATATCCATCTCAAAAAGCATATGTCTTTTCTATAATTAATAGTAAACAAACTAGAGTTAATATGTCTTTAATTTACGATTTGTTTGCTCTATCAGAAAAACGTAGCCCTTATAAAACGTGTCATGAAACTGCGAGAGCTCTAAATATTGATAAAAATTCTCCGTTCTATAACAGATTGAAAATGTTAGGAAAGAAAAAGGAAGACCAAGAGTCAGCTTCTTTATCACAAGGAACTTTTATAAAATATTTATTAGAATTAATCAGTAAAAATCCAGATGAAGATACTAGAAAAATAAAAAATGGTAATAAAATAGAATCTGATAAAAATTTAGTTTTAAGACAATATTTTATTGATGATCAAGATAATGTTATTTTTAAAATAATTTTAAATTTGTTTAACGGAGTCAAGGATGCTTTCGAGACAGAATGGAATAATCCAAATGAATATATAATATCTAAAGCAATAGGTTTTGGTGCTATAATAAAAGCATATCCAGTAATTCATATTTTAGGTGTTGCAAATAATAAATTAACCCAAGAATTCTTTAAAAATATATTTATTAATTTTAAAAAAAGTTTAAAAGCAAAAGGTATTGAATTAAATTCCAGTTCATTTGGATCAAATGAGCAGGCTAGAACTAAATTAGCAAACTTAATTATAGACTCTATTAAAGAAATGAATTGGAGAAATAATACTTAATAAAAAAGAGAAGTCTAGACTTCTCTTTTTATATTTCTATCCAAACTTCTTCTTCCTCAACCAGAAGAACAATCCTCCTAAAAGTCCGATAATGGCTAATGGCAGCAGCAAATTAAACCATTGCCAGTTGTTTTTCTCTTCGGTAATTCTTTGACGGTCGAGAAGTCTTTCTTCAATGTTTCGGTTTCTCAGCTCCATTAAATTGCTGTCGTCCAAAAGATAGTCTAAGGCATTTCTCAGGAACTGTTCGTTACCAAATTGTTCGTTGGTCAGCAGATCTACCCCTAAAGGCAAAGCTTCTCCTTTCAACACTTTGTTTCTTCCAACATCTCCGTCGGCGATAACGATCATTTTATTTTCAGGGCTTGAGCTTTTGAAATTCGGATACGATTTTCTTTCAATTCTTGAAGCATAGGCAGAATTAAATTTCCCTTCCAAAGCCACAGCGTAAATTTTCGGAGTACTCGGTTTTTCCATTTGCCCAAGACTGTCAACACTTGAGATTTCCTTTAAATCCACATAATTCGGAACCTGCTTCAACAACGTTCTTTCACTCGATTCAAAAAGCACATTGGTTTTAATATTCTTTCTGCCACCCAACGTATCGATGGAAGTCGGAAATTCGAATTTCACCGGATTGATATTTTTGGTAATCGGATTGTTATTTTCAGCAATTCCCAAAGGGAAATATGGCCAAGGAAGACTGGTGTATTGAGGGTTTCCGCTCACTTCTCCGGTAACTAACCTCAACAAGGCAAATTTCTTCACATCTTTCACCAAAGCCGGATTGATTCTGATTCCGTAATTGAAGAAAAAGTCTGTCATATTGATATCTACAGGGAAAGGCATTACTTTCTGAGACCTCATCAGGGTATCCATTTCTGCGTTTACAGCATCAATCATCCATAAGGTTTTCCCGCCGTTCATGATGTATTGGTCAAGAATTACTTTTTCTCCGTCAGTGAAGGCTTTTCTTGGTTTTGCAATCACCAAAGCATTCATCTGCTTCAGCATCGGGACATCAGCCAAAGTAAGTTCAGTTTGGTTTTTAGGAATAATAGGTCCTGCATCATAGCTTTCAGTTGCTAATTGCATGAAGCCTTGGAATTCTCTTGGATTCAATTCATCCTGATTGACCAAGATTCCGATTTTCTTTCTTTTGCTTGCGGCAATATTTTTAATGTTTGAAACAAGATTGTATTCTAAATTTTCAATGGATTTCGTAAGTTGCTGATCGGCATCAATCCCCGTCTGTTGCACCACCAAAGGAATGGAAACTCCTCTTTTATCGTACTTCACCACCGCATAAGGGAAAAGCATAATCTGCGAAACCTTCCCGTCTTTAATATCCGGAAGCATGGAAGGCTGCATACCCATCGCCATCAATGTGTCTTTAGACATTTTGGTTTTGATAGGATCAATAAATTTAAAATCGATCTTCGGATTTATTTTCCTGAATTCCTCGAGCATGAATTTTGTTTCGCTCTGAAGCTGTTTGAAGCTTGCAGGGAAATCACCTTCCAGATAAACATCGACTGTTAATGGTTTATGGACAGATTCCAATACTTTAACCGTATTTTCAGAAAGGGTGTATCTTTTTTCTTTGGTTAAATCTAATCTGATTCCTGAAACGGCAAGAATGATAACCAAAGGTAATATGATGAAAAGTAAAATTCCTAACGGAGACTTAATGGATATCTTCTTCATAATTCTACTTTTTTTTGTTTATAAAATGATTGGACAAAACTAATGTAATTCCGATGATTAATGCAAAATAAGCAACATCTTTAAAATCAATAAGTCCTCTTGTAAAACCTAAAAAATGCTGATAAAAACCGATATTCTGCAAGATGAAGTCTGCACCTCCCAACAGTTTGTAGCTTGCCAGCTGTTCAATCCCGAAATACATGATGAAGCACATGAAAACGCCCAACAGATAAGCCATAATCTGATTTTGTGAAAGTGAAGACGCCAGAATTCCCACTCCGGAAAATGCGGCAATTAAAATAATCGCCCCGATATAGCTTCCGAACGTCATTCCTAGGTCAATGTTTCCTTCAGGAACGCCTAAAACATATACGGTGTAAAGATAAATCAGTGATGGAATCAAACATAGAATTCCGACAATCCAAACGGAAAAGAATTTTCCGAATACCAAATCTGAAACTTTCAACGGTTGGGAAAACAGCCAGTTTAAGGTTCCTGTTTGCTGCTCTTCCGCAAATGTTTTCATCGAAAGTGCCGGAATAATGAACATTAACAACCACGGAACCAAAACAAAATAACTTTGAAGAGAAGCCATTCCGATCTCAAAAATATTAGAATCGTTTTCGAAAAAAAACAAAAACAGTGTCGTAATCAGACTGAATGCTGCGATAATCACCCAAGCGCTCCAGTTTCCGAAGTAGCTCCAAAGTTCTTTTTTTAAAATTGCAATCATAGTTTTAAATTTGCTGTATGCAGCAGGCAAAAAAGCTTATCGCTTAAAGCCTCTAGCCTAAAGCTCTTATTTTTTCTTTTTTTTATTAACTAGTTTCACCGTCATCATAATTAAAAATACCAGAACGAAAAATCCTGAGATTAATTGCCACCAATATTCAATAACCTGAAATTTCAGAATCACGGTAAATACGACGAGAAATAAAATGAAAGTTGCGATTTCGTTCGCCTGTCTTAATTTGATATTGGCCGTTTCGAGGGTATTCCCGTTGAGTTCTTTTAACTTTAGTACCTTTTTCCAGCACCAGAAATGGTAAATTGCCAGTGCGACAAGAAAGGTGAGTTTTAAATGAAACCAAGGCATTTTCATTAATCCTGTATTGAGAAAAATCAGGGTTAATCCGCAGATGGTCATAATAACACCGGCCGGAACCGTAATGATATTCCATAATCTGCGTGCCATGAATATGTACTGCTCTCTTAAAATCTTCTTCTTATCCTCCGAAAATTCGTCCGTATCTTTATAATACACAAAAATTCTGACGAGATAAAAAATCCCGGCAAAATAACTTACCATGAAGATAATATGAAGCGCTTTTATTATGGTGTAAAGCATTGAAAAAAAATAATGGCAAATATAACGTTAATCACAAAAATATTTGATAGAAAACAGAAGAAATCTTGCTTTTATTCTGTTCTATTCATTATTTTTCAGAGATATCCGAATTTTTTTTTTTTTAAATGAAATACTATCTGTTTTTTCACCATTAACATATTTTTTAATATAGCCAAGCTTTCCCTCTTCATCATAATATTTCCAGTCACCGAAGTAATACCAATGCTGTTCATTTGCAGAAACATCCATTTTAGACTGACCTTTTTCCATTAGTTTACCATCAGCGTAGTATCTTTTAGTTTTGATTATATTTTTTCTAAACCTACTTTTTTCGTATAGTTTATCATCAAGATAAATTTTCCATATTTTTATTTTCCTTCCCATCTTATATTTTCCGGATGCCATAAGTTTACCTTTATCCGAAGAATATTCTTCTTCCCATTTTCCGTGTCTCTTGTTGACATTATTTTCTTTTCTGATATACTGATTCATCTTTGTTTTACAGGAAACAAACACTAAAAGGATCAGTAAATAGGATAATTTTTGCATAAAAAAACAGAATTTCCGTAAATATAAGAAATTCCGTTTTTAATTCTACAAATGTAGAGTTGTTTATTTTTAAGAAATTACTGCTAATTCTTTTCCTACTTTTTCAAAAGCAGAAATCGCTTTATCCAGATGTTCTCTCGTATGAGCTGCAGAAAGCTGAACTCTTATTCTCGCCTTTCCTTTCGGAACAACCGGATAGAAGAATCCAATTACGTAAATCCCTTCATCCATCAGTTTTTCAGCCATTTTTTGAGCTAAAGGGGCGTCATACAACATCACCGGAACAATGGCAGCATCCCCATCAGGAATATCAAAACCTTTGGCTCTCATTTCAGTTCTGAAATATTCTGCATTTTCCATCACTTTATCGCGAAGAGAAGTGTCTTCAGAGATCATATCCAAAACTTTCAAAGCGGCACCCACGATTCCCGGAGCCAATGAATTTGAGAATAAATAAGGTCTTGAACGTTGTCTCAGCATGTCGATGATCTCTTTTTTTCCGGAAGTAAATCCTCCTAGAGCCCCCCCTAAAGCTTTACCTAATGTAGAAGTAATGATATCTACTCTGCCCATTACCTCATTGGCTTCATGCGTTCCACGCCCTGTTTTCCCGATAAAACCTGTTGCGTGAGAATCGTCAACCATCACCAAAGCATCATATTTATCGGCAAGATCACAAACACCTTTAAGGTCAGCAACAATTCCGTCCATTGAGAAAACTCCGTCTGTAACGATAATTTTAAAACGGTGATTTTTTTCAGAAGCGGCAATTAACTGTGCTTCCAGATCTTCCATATTATTATTTTTGTAGCGGTATCTTGCTGCTTTACAAAGACGTACTCCATCGATAATAGAGGCGTGATTCAATTCATCAGAAATGATCGCATCTTCTTCGGTAAATAATGGTTCAAAGACTCCTCCGTTGGCATCAAAACACGCAGCATATAAGATGGTATCTTCAAGACCCAGAAAGTCAGCAATTTTCTGCTCCAATTGCTTGTGAATATCCTGAGTTCCGCAAATAAAACGAACCGACGACATTCCATAGCCGTGAGATTCTATCATGTCCTGAGAGGCTTTCATTACTTCCGGATTGTTGGATAGTCCCAGATAATTGTTGGCACAGAAGTTCAAGAGCTTTTTACCATTAGCTTCTATTTCTGCACTTTGCTGAGACGTGATGATTCTTTCTCTTTTGTAAAGTCCGTCATTTTCAATATTCTGAAGTTCGTTCTGTAAGTTTTCAAGATACTTTTTAGAGATCATTTCTAATAATTTTTAAGATGTGCTAATTTAATAAAAAAAGCCGTTTCAACATGATGAAACGGCTTTCTTATTTGAAACGTATTATTTCTATTTTTTTAAAAACTTCACATTCTTATCATTAATTTTAAAAATATAGGTTCCGGGAACGAGTTCTGAAATATTAATTGATTTCTCAGGCTGATAAATTCCTTTTCTTACTAGCTTGCCATCTGTAAAATAAATTTTGAAATCTGTCGGCTTATCTATTCCTTTTATGTTGATTTCATTTTTGGCAGGATTAGGATACAAAGCAAATTCCTCCTTAATTATTTCTGTTGTTGCTAACGTGTTATCCTGAGTAACTGTAGAATTTTTTTCGACAATCTGATATTCATAATTAAATTCCACACTCGCTACCGGGAAAGTTACATTCTGCGTAAAATACTGGTTGTTTGAGGTATTGTTTAAGGCAAAATAAGCAACCTGTCCTCCGGTACCATTTACTTTAATTGGAAGAGGCATTTCAAAAAAACTTACGGTTGGGCTGCTTTGGGTTTGAGAAGCTTTAAAAGTCAATGTATTTCCGGTTTGTTTCCATCGAATATCATAAGTAGGATAGCCTTGTCCGTAGATCCAATCATTGAAAAATTCCGTAAAATCCTGTCCTGTAGACGTTAATAAAGAAGCATTAAAATCCTGTGTTCTCACATAATTGTATGCCAGAGCCGGCCTTGCATGATATTCTTTAAGTGCCTGATAAAATACGGTATCTCCTAAGATCCATTTTAGCATTCTCAATACATATGCTCCTTTAGCATAAGATAATCTCCCACTGAATATCATTCCGACACTTCCTAAGTTAGCATCTGCCACATAAACACTTCCACCAGGTGAACTTGTGATATAATCTTTTTGCCCTAAGAGGTAATTTCTAAACTCATTATTTGTCATTAAAAGTTTTTCATTGGCAAGATGTTCCCCGAAAGTAGCAAACCCCTCATTCAGCCAGATATCGTTCCAGGCACCACAGGTTACCTTATCACCGAACCATTGATGGGCAAGCTCATGAGCAATAAGACCTCTGCCCCATGATCCTAAAGAAGACATCGTCTGATGCTCCATTCCGCCACCGGCCTGAAATTCCATATGTCCGTATTTTTCGTTTCGGAAAGGATATGGTCCAAAGTAATTTTCAAAGGTATTCATTACTGTTTTTGTCCATTCTATGTTGCTCATACTTGTCGTATTAGAAGCTGTTGACGGAAAAACATAATTCACAAAAGGAAAAGGCGGATTTCCCATTGTATCGTTCAGTTTGACGAAATTAGTAATAGAAAGTGCGATGAGATAGGCTGCTGTAGGATATTGCGTTCTCCAGAAAGTAAGTTTCTGTCCGTTTCCAAGAGTGGTTTCAGACATCAGTTTTCCATTCGCGGCAACATTGTACTGGGAAGGTGTAGTCACCTTTATATCAAATTCTTCAATTTTATCATTTAAACTTTGCTTGGTCGGAAACCAGTCCTGAGCTCCGTAAGGCTCGCTTAGAGTCGACAAAACAGCTGTTCCGCTTTGCGTTCCGTTAAAAAATGCATTGTTTGCTATGGCCGGCGCACCGGAATAATTGATGGTAAGAGAATCTAAAACATTCGCAGCAATTGATGATGCAAAATCAATTCTTACTTCTTTGGTGCTCAGCTGTTGAAAATTAAGATTATTTCCGTGATATAAAACCTGTGAAACCGTCATCTGATTATCCAGATCAAAATAAATACTACTCATATTCTGGTTCGGCTTAAAATGAGAAGTTACAGAACCGGAAATATTGTAAACTGCAGGATCTATCGTGACATCCATTCTTTGGTACTGCAGATCATAATTCAATGTATTTGGATTGACGTTTCCTACTGCCATTTTATTGGCAAAAGACTTCATTTCCCTAGCGATCAGACCTTTGTTTTCAACATTGTCACTCTGAGCATAAAATTGCTGAAATGCCAATACACTTAAAAGCAAAAAGTAAATTTTTCTCATACTTTATAAAAATTGTATCAAAGATATAAAAAAACCTTTCAATCATTGATCGAAAGGTCATTATCTTAACTAAATTTTAATAATTCTACAAATCTAAAGCCGGTTCTAAAATCTGCTCCATCTTTTTCTTAACCATTGCGACTGATCCTGCATAATTATTGACTAATAACGAAAAAACAAGTGTTCGCCCCGTATTGGTTTTCATATATCCTGCCAAGGTTTTTACTTTATTTAAGGTACCTGTTTTTGCAAAAATCTGCCCGTTTCCGGTTCCTAAAAACATTCTTTTCAACGTTCCTGACTGCCCTCCTACAGGTAGAGAACTTAAATATGTTTTATAATATTTTTCATCCATTAATGATGTTAAAAATTTAGCCTGAGCAATCGGCGTTACGTTATTGCTTCTGGAAAGCCCGCTTCCGTCAATATAATTTAAACCACTCATATCAAAACCTTCATTCTTAAGGTGCTCTGTTACGACTTTTCTCCCGGATTCAGTGGTTTGATCGCCCAAACTCTGAAATCCTACGGTTTTTAAAAGTGCTTCCGCCAAACCATTGTCACTATGCTGATTGGTATAGAAGATAATGTCACTTAAAGTAGGAGATTTATACGCTGAAATGAACTTTCTGGCTTCCGGATTAGCATCAATCATTTTTGTGATCACCTTTCCTTTAACCGGAATTCCGGTTTTCACCAATGTTGTTCTGAATGTATTGGCAAGATATGCAGGAGCGTCGGGTAATTTTGTGGTTAAAATAGGATCTCCTTCGTATTTATCGGCATATACCATCTGATTATTGTAAGGAGAAACATAGAAGAATTTCTTTTCTATAGAGAAATTGGCAGATTTTTTAACGATTAGTTTTTCGTTTGCCGGGTTGATCTCGTGTGTGGTTCCGGCAGGAAGATAGTAATTATTATTTTCCAGCCAAACAACATTTTCCGGAAGCTTTGAAATATTGCCTTTGAAAAGCGCTGTCTGAATGATAATATCACCATTTACCTTTTTGATTCCCTCACGAGAAAGACCTTCTTTAAAATCTGAAATAATCTCTCTGTACGTCCATGCTCCGCCTTTATTTGTTCCCAAAGAAGGATCACCGCTTCCCACGATATAAAGATTTCCGTTCAACGCTCCGTTTTCATCAATACTTCCTGAATATTCCAGCTGCGTATTCCAACGGTAATTTTCACCCAGCATGTTCATTGCTGTTTCTGTGGTTAATAATTTTGTTGTAGAAGCAGGAACTAAAGGAGTGTTTTCGTTATACGAAGAGATTACTTTCTTCGTTTTCGGGTCGTACACTACGAATCCCCAGGTTGCGTTTTTCAGCACCGGATCGGTCATCATCGTGTTTACATTAATGTCTACAAGTTCTTTGGCCGACAAAACTGTTTTCTCTACCATTGAAGTAATGGGAGAAGGTAAGTTTAAACTGCTAGTCTGATTGTCGTAAGCCTGAGAATATAGAACTGTAGAAACGGTAGACTGGGCAAGAAAAAATCCTGAGGCCAGCACCGCAACACCTGAAATATACTTTCTGAAATTTACCATCTATTTTTTCATTTTGCTATAGTTTGGATCACCTAATAATCAATTTGTTAAATTGAAAATAAAACGCCAAACATATAATCAACGATCAAATGTAGAAAATATTACCAGAACTAGATACTTAGACCTCTTATAAAACCCTATAAAATTTGTTAAAAAATGTTAAAAATCAACAAAAACTTCTTTTTTTATGCTTTGATAAGCAGTAATTTCATCAAATTCTTTCAAACTTGTTAAAACCAACTTTTTATATTCGTCATATTTTTTTCCACGCGGAAGCTTAAGCATAATCTGAAACTGATAAAGGTTGTTAAGCCTCGCAATTTGTGCTTTCTCAGGACCTAAAACGCAGTCTTCAGGAAGATATTTCCTCAAAATAGAACCCAGAAACTGCGAAGCTCTGTTTGCTTTATCTTCTTTCCTATGTTTAAGTTCGATCATAATAAGCTTGGTAAACGGCGGATAATGAAATTTCTGACGTTCCGTTAAAATATACTTATAGACTTTTGCCGGTTTATTTATTTTAATCAACTGGAATACAGAATGCTCCGGATTAAAGGTTTGAATAATAATCTTTCCTTTTCCTGAAACCCTTCCTGCTCTTCCTGACACCTGTGTAATGAGTTGATAGGCACGTTCTTCCGCTCTGAAATCCTGAACATATAATAAAGAATCAGCCTTCGGAATAGCTACCAGCTCGATATGATTAAAATCCAAGCCTTTGGAAATCATCTGAGTTCCGACAACAATATCTGTTTCGCGGTCTTCTATTTTTTCATACAGTCTTTCGTAAGCAAATTTCTTCCTCATCGAATCGACATCCATTCGGTCGACTTCATGATCCGGAAACAGTTTTGAAACCTCTTCATGAATCTGCTCTACGCCTACACCCCGCTCATTTAGGTTTTCAGAATAGCATTTCGGACAGGTTTTAGGTTTGGAAGCTCTCTGTCCACAATAATGACATTTCATTTCATTGGCAGCTTTATGATACGTCATCACGACATCACAATTAGAGCAATAATTCACATAACCGCAGGTTTCACATTCTACCACATTAGCATAACCACGGCGGTTGTGAAGGACAATAACCTGATTTTTCTCTTCTAAAACTTTCTTAATCTCATCAATCACCTGCAAAGAAAAATTCCCTGAAACTTTTTTAGAATCCTGAGCTTCTTTAAAGTTAATCAGTTCATATTCTGGAAGATTGACATTCCCGAAACGTTCTTCAAGAAAAACATACGCCAATTTATCTTTCCTTGCATTGTAGTAACTTTCAACCGAAGGGGTTGCAGAGCCTAAAATAACATTAGCGCCATAAAAATTCCCCAGAACAAGTGCTGCATCTTTCGCATTAAAATAAGGTGAAACCTCACGCGGCCTGTACGCAGAATCGTGTTCTTCATCAACCACAATCAGTCCTAAATTTTGGTACGGTAAAAATAAAGCATTCCTGGTTCCGATAAGGACGCTGACATCATTTTGTCTGATTCTTCTCCACACTTCAACTCTTTCAAAGTCAGTTAATTTCTGATGATAAAAACCAAGCTTTCGTCCGTATTTCTTTTCTAATCGTTGGGTAATCTGTTTGGTTAAAGAAATTTCAGGAAGGAGAAACAATACATTTTTTCCTTCATTAATACAGTCTTCTATTTTATCTAAATAAATATGTGTTTTACCTGAAGAAGTGACTCCATGAAGAAGTACATTTTTTCCTTCTTCAAAGCCTACATCGATTTCTCCTTTTGCCACTTTCTGAGCTTCGGAAAGCTCTTCGATTTCTTCAATTTCTCCTTCATAGCTGTCAAGCCGATCTTTCTGAATATAATATTCTTCAACAAGATTTCTTTCTACCAGCCCCTTTAAATGAGAGTTTCCGAAATATCCCTCTTCAAAAAGTTCTGATTTTTTAATAAGAATATCCGGATCTTCAGTTTGCTTTTCAAGAATATACAGAAAAAGGTCTTTCTGCTTTTTGGCATTTTTTAATTGTAAAAGAATTTCCGTAAGGTTCTGGTTTTTTAAAACCTCATCGTTAATTTTAACGTAAGCTACTTCTTTTGCCTTATATTTTTCCGCAATCTTTTCGTCGATCTCGATGTATTGAAGATCAATTAGCGAGTTGATGGTTTTGATAATATCTTTTTTCGGGATGAAAGCTTCGATATCCGTTAAATTGATTAACTGCCTCACTTCCAACGCCTGAATCAGGTACATTTCATTGACATCCAGGTTTTCAAAATCAATCGTGATATTGGGTTTTAACTTTAAATACGTTTCACTTTCCAGTTTTAAGGAAGACGGAAATGCAAAACGGTAAATCTCTCCAAGCCCGCACAAATAATAGTCTGAAAGCCAGTTCCAGAATCGGATCTGCTCTTCCGGGACAATCGGCTTATCATCCAAAATGCTGATAACTTCCTTTACTACAAAATTTTCGGGAGCGATATCGTGGAGTTCAAAAACAATTCCCGTGTAAATTTTCTTTCCACCAAACGGAACCAAAACCCGCATTCCCACTTCAATCTGTGAAATTAAGTCTTCAGGAACTTTGTATGTGAAAGATCCTTTTAAATTTAATGGTAAAACAATTTGGGCGTAATTCAAGAGAAATATTTAAAATGTAAAATTAATTGTTTCTTTTGTGAACTGCAATTTTTATCAGGTCATTGTGATGAATGATGTGATTGGCAAACTTTTTTAACGCAGAGAAACGCAAAGATTTTGTTATTTTTTACTGAATATTTTTCGTTCGCAAAGGCGTTTCACTCAGCAAAGACATGAAAATTTACTTCTTGTATTCATTCCAGCATAGCTTTCTAAAATATAAATAATGAGTAGTTGGTAATGAGTAATATCCATTTAGAAAAAATATTCAATAATTTCATACCATATTGCAGAAGTAAAAAGCCCCACTATGATACTGAAACCGATCGTCAGGTTCGTCAATTTTGTATTCAGTAGGAACTGTTCGGCGATGATGCTGGAAGTAAGAACGGTGGGCATGGCGGCTTCAAAAATAGTGATCCTGGCGATATCTCCTTTTATGCCAATTAAAAGTGCAAAAGCAAGCGTGATGGCCGGTGCCAGAATAAGTTTGTATAGCATTGAAACTGACATTTGGGGAATCAGCTTTTTCCAGCCGTTGAATTTTAATTGCAATCCCACTGAAAACAACGCCAACGGACTTACCGTAGCAGCCAATTTATCAAAAACGGGTTCTGCCCAGCTGAAATCAATGAATTGAGACAATACTAATGCCAAAATACAGCCTATCAACGGAGGAAAGGTAATCAGTCTTTTCAGGATAAATTTTGCACTTACTTTTCCTGATGTACTTCCGCCTTTTACTGCTGCGATAATTCCCAGTGTTGACAGTGCGAAAAACATAGTCTGATCACAGATCACAGCAACACTCAATAAACTTTCACCGTAAAATGCAGAAACCAGCGGAAAACCGATAAATGAAGTATTACTGTAGCTGCTTACCAATTCCATTGTACTTCTCGACCGTCTGGAATAACCTTTAGACTTACTATAAAACATTATGAACAGAAACCCGAAAACCGATATCAAAAAAGTCGCTACAATCGGAAAAAGCATTTCGGTGGTCCAGTGTATGTAGGGAAGATATTTGAAAGATACCGCAGGAAGCGCAAGATAGAGAATCCAGGTATTGATTCCTTTATGGGCATCTGGATGGATAGATTTTGTCGCTTTTAAAACCATTCCTGCTACAATACAAACCGCAATCAGAACAAAATTTATCATAATTCGAAACTATGATGCAAATTTAAGGATTCATCGTATCCCAAAGGCTCATGACTTCAATTTTTTCCAGAGGTTTTGAAAGTTTTATTTTTCTTGATGTTTTAGGGAGTAAATCGAAAAAATTATCGCTAAAATGTGCGTCTCCCATCAAATAAATATCTTTTGCCAACACATCCGTAGAAATTTCAATTTCAGTAGCTGAGAGTTTCTTAATCCGAATATTGGGCTTTGTAAGCTTTAAATCTTTTGGCTTTGAGAAGAAATAATTGCTTTCCGCAATCATCTTATCTTTCGCACTTTTTACCATCAAATGCAAAAAGATTTCATTTTTATCTGAATCTCCAATAACTTCTTTTAGCGAAAAAGAAGCTAATTTTAATATTCCGTTAGATTGCAGTATTCTGTTATTTGCAGTTTTCACCAAACCTTTTTTTTCGCCATTTAATTTTATGATTTCGAAATCCAACGATACATTCTCAAACGTTTTCAGTTCATCATTAATGACATAAAAGCTTAAAATTTCATCTTTCTCTTCCTGCAAAATTATCTGATTTTCAAAGCTTCTTTTTATCTGATAATGCAACGCTTTCCAATTTCCGAGATAATCAATCGACGACCACGAAACGACTGGCCAGCAATCATTCAGCTGCCAATACAGCGTTCCCATATTGTAAGGTTTTGCGCGACGGTGAGCTTCAATCGCGGTCTGCATTCCGCGTGCCTGAAGCAGTTGGGAAACGTAATTGTATTTCACAAAATCTGCCGGAATCTTATAGTCCCGTTTCATATAATTGTCGATGATTTCCCAGCCTCTTGCGTGTTTCTCGTGTGCTTTGATGGTTTCGTTTTGAAGGCTTAGATCTGGCTTTCCTGAAAACATCGATTTTGTGGTCTGAAGAGTTGGCATTCCCTGAAAACCATATTCTGAAGCAAAACGCGGAACTTTTTCATTGTAGATTTCAAACGGCTGTTCGCCCCACCATACACCCCAGTAGTGGGAATCTCCTTCTGTTAAGCTTTCTTTATGTCCCCAGCCGATAGATGGTGAACTTGACCAATAAATCTGTTTATCAGCTGCAGCATACTTTTTAATGGCATCCGGAATAACTTTATGGAAAATCTGATTGTAATCTTTCCAAACCTGTAAAGAATCTTCCTTTGAATATTTGAACTGCTTCTGATATCCCCAGTTCACAATGGCTTCATCAATTTCATTATTTCCGCACCATAAAGCCAGAGCCGGATGATTCTGAAGTCTTTCCACCTGATCTTTCACTTCCAGCTCTACATTTTTCTGAAAGTTTTCATCTGCCGGATAAAAGCTTCCTGCAAACATAAAATCCTGCCACACCAAAATCCCATTTTCATCACAGGCTTTGTAGAATTCATCATCTTCATAAATTCCACCGCCCCAGACCCGGATCATATTCATATTGGCCTCTTTACAATCTTTGATGAGTTTTCGGTATCTTTCTTTGGTCATTCTTGGGGAAAAACTGTCGCCGGGAATCCAGTTCGTTCCTTTGGCGTACATTGGTTTTCCGTTCACTTTAAAATAGAAAGACTTTCCTTGGGCATCTTTTTCCTGAATCAATTCAACCGTTCTCAATCCGATTCGTTCTGACTTTTCATCGATGATCTTTAAATCTTTCCGTAAAGAAATTTTAACATCATATAAATTTTGTTCTCCCCATCCATTAGGTTGCCAGAGTTTTGGATTATTGATCTGATAAGGAATCGAAACGCTGTTTAACCCTTCTTTTAAAGTAAATTCCTGAGATTTATTATTGACTGAAATATTGTACTTTCCTTTTTCATCAACAAAAATTTCTGTATAAATATTTAAATCTGCTCTTTTTGATGTTAATTTTCCCTGTTCTACTTTGGTATTTTTAAGTTTCGCCTGATTCCAGCATACAAGTTTTACATCTTTCCAGATTCCCGCTGTCACCAATCTAGGCCCCCAATCCCAACCGAACTGATATTGCGCTTTTCTCACAAAGCTTCTCGGAGATTCAGGTACGGTAAAAGGAACTTTTTGTGCCAGTTCTTTTCCGACATTCACGGAAGATCTGAATTTTATTAATAGAGTATTTTCGCCCTTTTTTACATACTGCCTCACTGGAACTGTCCATTTCCGGAACATATTGTCTGTTGACTGTACAGGTTTTCCATTCAAATAAATTTCAGAAAATGTGTCTAATCCTTCAAAAACCAGTTCCATATGTTGATTCTTTAATTCTTTTTCCGATATATTAAATAAAGTCTGATAATCCCAGTCTTCATTTTCTATCCACTGAACTTTTTTTTCATTTTCATCTTTATACGGATCGGGAATAACCTTATTCTTCATCAGATCAAGATGTACCGTTCCCGGCACCGCCGCAGACATCCATTTTGTTTCTTTTGCGCTTTTGAATTGCCACTTTCCAGATGATAAACTTCGCTCAGAAGACTGCGCATTCATTAAAAACTGAATAAAGACTAAAGAAAAAAGTAAAATTTTGTTCATTATAATGGGTTTATCAATCCCGGAGTTCCTTTAAATACATCAAACCTGTTTAAACAGATTTATCATAAAAGCCGAACTCACGCTACATCAATTAAAAATATAAAATTAATGATTATCTTCTGCTTCTCATTACTATTTATTTCATGTCTGAACTTTCAAGAGAAAAGTTGACTTCGACAAACTCAAGCAATCTTGAGTGATAGGGTTATAGAGTGTAAGAGTTTAAATGATATGGGAACTAGACCTTCAAACCCTTTTTTAAACAACCCCGTCAAAAATTCATTTTGAATTTTTTGCCCCCGGAGGAGGGGAATTTTTGTGACGCTTTGAATTCTCCATCGCTCATACTCTAAAACTCTCCAACCCTCACCACTCACTTTGTCATTCCGTAGGAATCTCGGCAAAGCTGTTAAAGTCAGCATGGAAAGATTCGTGCTTAAATCCCTACGGGATGACAATCGGAGTACCCAGAATGGAAGTTAAAATTTATAGTGAGTCCTTAAAACATTAGATTTGCTATCATTTGCTGAGCGTTATAGTTTATGCTGAGCCTGCCGAAGTACCTTTGCGAACGAAAAATAAGCGCAATTATTTCAAATAAACCCTTACGTTCATTGCGTTAAATTCACATAAGAAGTCGGGCGAATGCAAAAAAACTCTGTCCGACAAATCCTTCCCAGCCGAATTAAAATATATAACAATAAATATTCTATTAAGCGTTGTTGTTTCCGAGAGATGTTCTCATCGACCGATGAGAACACATTATCACGCTCGAGATAACCTTCTTATCTCGACCGATGAGAGACCCTTGTGTCGGGCGACGAAAGCATCTCTCGGAAAATAGAGACCTAAAGCTTATGCTATCGTCAGTATTTTATCGAGAATTGCGGTTCTTGAGTCTTTTAATAAAGGCTCGCTGCTATATTGCGTTACCACTAATTTATTTTAACGCTATCGACGCGAAGATTTGTTGAAAGGATTGCGCGTATTTTTACAGGATGCTAATGTTGAACGCTATTCGTAAGATTTATATTTAGCAATGCATATTCTACTTACTTTTTAAAGCAACTACCTCATCCTCATCGGCAAAAGCTCCACCATCTGTAATGGCAGAAGAATGGAAATACGAAGCTTTTGTAAAGTCCCGGATTTCCTGAATATTGGCAGAGCGGAGTCCTCCGCCGACGAGAATTTCGATTCTTCCATCTGACAGCTCCACCAATTTTTTCAGGTTTTCTTTTCCTTCCGAAACATTTGGTTTCTGACCGGAAGTAAGAATGGTTTTAAATCCACATTCGATTACTTTTCCCAATGAAACTTCCAGATCTCTGGCTCTGTCGAATGCACGGTGAAAT
Organism: Chryseobacterium taeanense; assembly: GCF_900099685.1. Lineage (GTDB taxonomy): Bacteria > Bacteroidota > Bacteroidia > Flavobacteriales > Weeksellaceae > Chryseobacterium > Chryseobacterium taeanense. Next base: position 48,329 of record NZ_FNDW01000013.1, read on the forward strand.
GTGCATGGATAAGGCTTTGCCAGTTCAACCAATTCCTTATTTTGCTCTACATTTACCTCATCATTTTCATGTAAAATACCGAAAACAAAACCGTCAACGTTCAAAGATTTTAATTGAATCAAGTCAGATTTCATTTTCTCAAATTCTACCTCTGAATACGTAAAATCTCCTCCTCGTGGACGAATCATCACAAAAATAGGAATGTTGATTTTTTCCCTGAGTTGTTTTACGGTATCAAAATTTGGGGTGGTTCCGCCTTCGCTTAATCCGTCGCACAATTCTATCCGGTCGGCTCCGTTTTCAAATGCAATGATGGCCGATTCCGGATTAAAGCAGGCTATTTCTATGTTGGACATTTTAGGTTTAGGTTTAGGTTTAGGTTTAGGTTTAGGTTTAGGTTTAGGTTTAGGTTTAGCAAAATTAATTTCTAATTTCTAATAAAATTATTTTAAAGCAAATCCTGGTTTTTCCAGACGGTTGCCCTTATTATCATAAACGGCAAAATTGAATCCGTCCTGAATACAATACGAACCATATTCTCCTTTTTTATTAATCGCGATAAAACCCACCTGTATATCTTTCAGGTTCTTGTTTCTTCTTTTGGTAATCTGTACAATTCTTTCCACCGCTTCTTTACAAGCCTGTTGTGGATTCCTTCCCTGTCGCATTAATTCCACCACCAGATGAGTTCCGACCGTCCTGATTACTTCTTCCCCATGACCTGTAGCCGTTGCTGCTCCGACTTCATTATCGACAAACAATCCTGCTCCGATGATGGGCGAATCTCCTACCCTTCCGTGCATTTTGAATGCCATCCCGCTGGTGGTACACGCCCCGGAAAGATTTCCCTGAGCATCCATTGCGATCATTCCGATGGTATCATGATTTTCAATATTAACAATCGGCTGATATTTACTATCTTTCAGCCAATCTCTCCATTCTTTTTCGGATTCAGGAGTAAGCAGATTTTCTTTCTTAAAACCCTGCGAAACCGCGAATTGTAAAGCTCCATCGCCGACCAGCATTACGTGAGGTGTTTTTTCCATGACCGCTCTGGCTACCGAAATAGGATTTTTAATATTTTCCAAACAGGCTACTGAACCAATATTGTAATTTTCATCCATGATGCAGGCATCCAGCGTTACTCTTCCGTCTCTATCCGGGCGGCCTCCATATCCTACACTTCTTTCATTCGGGTCATCTTCTACCAAACGAACTCCTTTTTCCACCGCATCTAAAGCTCTTCCGCCTTTTCCCAGAATGGTCCAGGCTTCTTCATTGGCTTTCAAACCGAAATTCCAGGTAGAAAGAACGATAGGCTTATTGATTATTTTATTGTCGTTTTCAGGAATATTTTTACCAAACATATCCAAAGGATTCAACAATAATGCGGATGATGCAATGGCTGTATTTTTTATAAATTTTCTGCGTGAGTTCATATGTATATAAGGTTGAGGTTGAGGTAAAGGTTAAGGTTGAGTTTGAGGCTAAGTTTGAAGTTATTTAGTTTGCTCCGATTTCATCGACGAATAACCATGCTTTTGAATCGGCTCCCGGGTTTCCTGCGGGAATAATTCCTGCATTTTCTATTTTTACTTTTATATATCTTGAATTTTGATTTCCTACATTTACCTTGATTTTTCCGTTGACAGAAAGAATATCTTCTTTTCCGATTTCTTTTATCATTTTAAAATCCGTTCCGTTATCTGAAATAAGAACCTGCGCAGATTTTGCAAAATGGATCCAGCTTCCTTTATTATCCAATGTATTAAAATAAACTTCTGAGAAAGAAGTTTTCTGTCCAAAATCAATGGTCGCCACGACATCTTTTCCCTGAAATCCTAACCATGTTTTCCCTAATTGTCTCTGATTTCCGATGATGCCATCAACCAAAGTAAAAGCTCCTCCGAATGAATAATTCTCGCTTGGCTGCTCTTCAAGTGTAATCTTTTTTCCAGTGGTTTTTGATATGGTGAAATTTTGTGAAGACATGGCACTTTTCAGTTGTCCGTTTTCAAAATAAGCAGATTTTATTGTTAATGAATTTAAAACTGGTATAGGGCTTTGATAAGGCTGAGAATTTACCGTAGGAGCTTTTCCATCAAGTGTATAACGAATTCCTTTTGGATTTTGCGATGTGGAAAGTTCGTAGGCAACACCATCTTTAAAAGGAATTACTTTTCCTGAGACATTATAAATACTCTTTGCATAATTTACTCCTAATTTATCCAGTGTTTTGAATTCGTTGATGACTCTGCTTTCAAATTCTTTATAATTTCCAGGATCTGACGTTTCCCAAGCAACCTCAGAAAGTGCTAGCAAACGGGGAAAAATCATATATTGAACCTGTTTAAAATCAAGAATATATTCCGTCCACAGATTAGCCTGAACGCCTAAAATATATTTTGCTTCCTGTGCATTCAATTCTTCAGGAATCGGATTGTAAGAATACACTTTTTCCAAAGGTGTGAAACCTCCGAAAGCGTTTGGTTCCGTCGCAGGATCACCTTGGTAATGGTCAAAATAGCAGTAAGCTCCGGGAGTCATTACAGCAAAATGGCCTGATTTGGCAGCTTCCACTCCGCCTTTAATTCCCGTCCAGCTCATAACCGCCGCGTTTGGTGCTAAACCTCCTTCCAGAATTTCGTCCCACCCGATAATTTTTCTTCCTTTTGAATTGACATATTTTTCAATCCTGTGAATGAAATAGCTTTGTAAACCATGTTCATCCTTCAGATTATTTTTCTTGATTAATTCCTGACAATGGGCACATTCTTTCCATCGTGTTTTCGGGCATTCATCTCCTCCGATGTGAATATATTTTGAAGGGAAAAGCTTTATTACTTCATCTAAAACATTTTCCAAAAACTTAAAAGTTTCATCCTTCGGACAGAAAACATCATCAAAAACGCCCCATTTCGTAGCCGGTTCGAATGGTCCTTTTGTACAGGCCAATTCAGGATATGCCGATAAAGCAGCCAGTGCATGACCCGGCATTTCGATTTCCGGAACAATGGTGATATGTCTTTCCTCCGCGTATTTTACAACATCTTTAATCTGTTCCTGCGTGTAGAAGTATGGCCCGTAAGGTTTTCCGTCAAACGTATTATCAACATAAGCTCCGATCATGGATTCTTTACGTTTCGAACCGATTTGTGTTAATTTCGGATATTTTTTAATTTCAATTCTCCAGCCCTGGTCGTCTGTTAAATGCCAGTGAAATGTATTCAACTTGTACATCGCCAGATAATCGATGTACTGTTTTACTTCTTCAACGGTGAAAAAATGACGGCATACATCGAGGTGCATTCCGCGCCATGCAAATTTCGGTTCATCTTCGATTTTCATTGCCGGAATTCTCCCTGAATCTTTGTACTGACTGAATAATTGAATGAGGGTCTGCAGTGCCAAGAAATATCCCTGATCGGTATTGGATCTGATAACGATTTCCTTCGCTGAAATATCAATTGAATATTTTTCTTTCTGCCGGTCACTGGATGGTTGTGGGGGGAAAAGGGAATTAACGAGATGAACGCCTTGATCTTTTTTACCATAATTGAATGTAGTCATTCCTGCGGTATGTTTTTTAAAATATGCTGTTTCTTTTTTGGGAAGATTCTCATCCAGCTTCAAACTTTTAGGAATGATGAATTCTCCTTTCAGAAATTCAACTTTCTGCGGATAAGGAATTAAATTTAACCTTGTCTGAGCACAAAAAAAAGTTGAAAACAATACAGAAAATATCAGTAAAAAACGCTGCATTTTATGAGTTTAAGATTTAGGCGAATATACTTAATTTCTGAAAAATTTAAGGCTGATTTTACTGCTTTCAGTATCAAAAGTTTAAATTTTTCAATAAATCTCAATTATAATTCAAATTTGAAAGGATTGTTTAAAATCTCCGTTTGTTGTTATTAAAATTTTATAAAAGAAACCTTACGATATTTCAAACTAAAATACCAATATAAAACATTCAAAATATAGCGTATTAATTTTTAAATTAAACAAACAAGCCACTTAATCTACTGTAAATTTAAAAATAATATTTATGATTTTTAACGAAAGTGATAAATATCAAAAATGACAAATGTCATTGAAAATCATCGTAAAAAAAGAAGGAAAGCCCGGTAAATTTGATCGTGTTAATAAACAAAAATCTATGAACATGAGAAAAATGTTATTGGCTAGCTCTCTTATAATAATGGGACTATGCAATGCTCAAAAAAAACAGGAAGGTTTAAAAGGAACTTGGTTTGCTACTGCACAATTTGGCTATCAAAGTACAAATGACGGCTCAGAAAACGGCAAATCGTCCAGTACAACAATTTTGCCTCTTGCCGGATATTTTGTCGGGCCATCTACCGCTGTAGGGATTGCCGTAGGAAATATCGGAGTAAAATCGACCAATCAGTTTGCTGACAATGTCACTTTAAAGACCAATCTTTTGGTGGTGGAACCTCTGGCAAGAAAATACTGGAACATTCATGGAGGTTTATTCTTCTTCGGGCAACTTGCAGCGCCCATCATTTCAGGGAAAACTAAGGTAACAGCAAACGGACAGGCAGTACCAGACAGTGATATTAAAGTAAATCAGTTCGGATTGGCTTTATCCGGAGGATTGGATTATGTAATGTCCAAACATTTTACAGTGGAATTTTCTTATAATCTGGCCAATCTTTCTTACACAACCATTAAAAATTATCCCGGAACAACAAAAGATATCAAAACAACAGATTTTTCTTTGGCTCACGTAGCTACGGTAACACCAGACTATAACCAGGCTGTACTCGGACCCAACGGAAATGCAATTTCTACGTTGTCTTTTGGATTTAAATTCTTATTCTAAAAACACACTGAATATTATATCTTATTTTTCATAATAATAATACTTTCTTCTAAAAAAAGCTGTTTCAATTGTTCATTGAAACAGCTTTTATCTTTTTTATTAAAACTGCATTTCAGGAATTTCTCCTTCAATAATCAGATCAGCTTCCGTTGATTGTATGATGTGTTCCACGGAAACACCGGGCGCTCTTTCAACCAATTTGAATCCGGCAGGAGTGACATCCAATACGGCTAATTCGGTTACCACTCTTTTTACACAGTTTACCCCCGTTAAAGGAAGTGTACATTTTTTAAGAATTTTGCTTTCTCCGGCTTTGTTGACGTGCATCATGGCAACGATAATATTTTCAGCAGAGGCTACGAGATCCATTGCACCGCCCATTCCTTTCACCATTTTCCCAGGAATTTTCCAGTTGGCAATATCTCCGTTTTCGGAAACTTCCATTGCTCCGAGAATGGTAAGATCTACTTTTTTACTTCTTATCATTCCGAAACTGAACGCAGAATCGAAGAATGATCCACCATCTAAGATGGTAATCGTTTGTTTTCCGGCATTAATGATGTCAGCATCTTCTTCGCCTTCATACGGAAATGGCCCCATTCCTAACACTCCGTTTTCGCTCTGGAATTCTACATTGAGATTTTCAGGAACATAATTGGCGACCAAAGTCGGGATTCCGATTCCGAGGTTTACATAATATCCGTCTTTCACTTCCTTTGAAATACGTTTTGCTATATCTTCTTTACTTAACATGGTAATAATTTGAAAATTTGTTTAATGAGCCAATCTGGAATTGACTTGTTTTTTAATTCAAAATGCGTAAGATTTAGTATAAATTGCTTCAAATGTAAGAGCAATTACCATCTTTATTAATGATCTCTTTTTCTTACGGTACGCTGCTCTATTCTTTTTTCAAATTTTTCACCCTGGAAAATTCTCTGGATCATGATTCCCGGAATGTGTATCTGATTGGGATCCAGCTCGCCCGGTTCTACCAATTCTTCCACTTCTGCAATGGTAATTTTCCCTGCTCCGGCCATCGGATGATTGAAATTTCTTGCTGATCCTTTAAAAATAAGGTTACCTGCATGATCTCCTTTCCATGCTTTAACGATGGAAAAATCTGCTTTAAATGCATGCTCCAGAATATGAGGTTTCCCATCAAAATCTTTTACTTCCTTTCCTTCTGCCACTTCAGTTCCAAAACCTGCCGGTGTATAGAAAGCGGGAATTCCGGCCTGTGCCGCTCTGCATTTTTCCGCCAAAGTTCCCTGTGGCGTAAGCTCTACTTCAAGTTCTCCAGAAAGCATTTGTCTTTCAAACTCTGCATTTTCTCCCACATACGAGGAAATCATTTTTTTGATCTGTCGTTTTTTTAACAGCAATCCCAATCCGAAATCGTCTACTCCGGCGTTATTTGATATGCATGTAAGACCTTTTACATCACTCTCTACCAAGGCATTAATTGAGTTTTCAGGAATACCGCAAAGTCCGAACCCGCCAAGCATCAATGTCATTCCGTCTGTAATGCCTTCAATGGCTTCCTTTGCATTTTTTACTCTTTTATCTATCATGAAATATTAGATTTTTCTGTTGGCTTAAATTTAATACTTTTTCTCATATCCGGAAGAAACAGCTAAGGATTTAGCATACTCCATTAATAGATCTCATCAGACAACGTTTGTCATGGTCTGAATTTTGGTTAAGATTTCCTACACCTTTTTATCACATTAAATTTATTATTATGGAAGCGAAAAACATTTCAAGAATTGCCTTAGGTGCATTTCTCATAACAGCAGGAATAGGACATCTCACTTTTGCGAGGAAGGAATTTCAGGCCCAGGTCCCTGAATGGGTTCCTCTGGACAAAGATGATACGGTTGTTTATTCCGGAATTGCTGAAATCGCATTAGGAACGGCAGTCATTGTCACACCAAAAAAATACCGCAAAACAATGGGGAAAATTGTTGCCGGTTTCTTTGCCGCGGTTCTTCCCGGAAATATTGCACAGTATAAAAACAGAAGGGATTCTTTCGGACTAAATACCGATAATCAGAGATTTGCAAGATTATTCATGCAGGCTCCGCTTATTGCGTGGGCGCTGAAATCTACGGATGAATAATGGAAGCGGCAAAAATTAAAAATTTTTGCCGCTTCTTTTTTAATTGAATGTGAAACTAATTCCTTTAATATCGTATAGATTGGACTGACATCCAATCCTGACATATGTCGTCCTTTCAGGACTCTTTACCGATGCTTTTAATATGGTAAGTTGGACTTGCATCCAATTCTTATATATCGTCCCTTCGGGACTCCGTTATTGAATAATCAATTTTAAAGTAAATAATTTTCGGGTATGAACTTTTACGAAATAGACGCCTTTCGGAAGATTTTCATTAACCAAAGAAAAACGCTGATTGTTAATATTTTTTGATTCATATAGCAAATCTCCGTTTGCTGAAAGCAATTCTATTTTTTCGATAGGATAATCACTTTTGATAAATGTCGGCTCGCCCGGTTTTGTCGGATTCGGATACAATATTACATTTTTCTCCGTACTTTTTGTTTCCTCTGTTCCTAATGTTGATCCGGTTACCTGAAACTGAACTCTGTTTGAAACTTCAGTATAAGAATCATTGGTAAACATCACCATATAATAATTCCCAGGTGTTGCCGGAACTGCTGTTCCCTGAATAGTTTTTGTCCCTTGAGTAACGCCATCAAAATACGTATAAGAAACAAAATTATCATCCGGAACCGTAACGCTTTGAGGGTAGATTCCCAACCAGTCTTTGATGATTCCCGGAGAATCCGTCCATGAAGCAGTAATATTTTCACCCAAAGTATATACCGGTTTATTGGTCCAGAGTTCTGTTACAATATCTCCAACTTTAAAGAATACTTTTTCTCCCACCGTGGTATAGCCGTCTTCCAGAAAATACTGTGCATAGTAATATCCTTTTGCAAGACCTGTAAAATTAAGACTTCCTGACGCTGTCGTAACATAGCTCCACTTTGTAGAATTTACGTTTCCCGGAGTGTGACCCATTTTGTAAATTCCAATCCAGTCTTTTAAAAGATTGGGGCCATTTGAGAAATTAACAGTCACTGTACCGCCTACAGGATAAACATCTGCCGTTGTACTTAATACGACTTTCGGACCTACGTAAAAGCTTTTTCTCGGTGTAATTTCAGTATAACCGTTATTGGCAAAAAATCCTGCAAAATATTGTCCTTTATTGGCAATTCCATTCGGGAAACTTGCTGTTCCGGCTGTCTGCCCGTTGGTATAAACATACGCCTGGGAAGCAATCGCAGTGGGGTTCTGTCCTTTTTTGTAAATTCCTACCCAATCCTGATTGTTCCCTGGCCCGTCTGTGAAAGTGGCAACGATAGGTTCATTTTGTGTGTATTCGGTTTTATCCAGTGTAAACGTCGGATTTGATACAACACTTCCTGTAATCTCGAATTCTTTTGGATCGCTCCAGTCGCTCCATTCTAAGTTTCTGTCCCTGTAACGGACTTTCACATAATATATTCCGTTTGTTATTGAGTTGGCAGCAATGGTTGCTTTTGTAATATCAACACCTGCATTCAGGTTTTTTGTGATATCAGGAGTTCCGTTTCCGTCTTTGCCAAACCAATTTTCGTAATCTCTGTAAAATTCTTTTTCAATGACCGAAAAATCTGCAGCTTTACTGATAAGAAATTGCGTCGTATTTAACAATTCTCCGTTTGTGCTTGAAAATGCGCTTCCGTTTAATGTTAAAGGCAAAGTAACCGGCGCAGTAAATATATTTGATATAGAAGGCTTTGCAGGCTTAGGTTGATTTTTATAGCGGTGGAACGTATCAATCAGTTCATTATATTTTTTATGATAAACGCCACCGATCGAATAAGATTCTACATCTACCTTTCCTGTATTCACATCAACTTCAACGATCTGGTAAGTCCAGTCTGTTAATGTTTTCTGAACATCATCAAAATCCTGTTCGGTCGACATTCCCCAATACTGATCCCATGCAACACCACCGGAAATGATCTGATAGTTCGGGCTATTTTTCAGCTGACCTCTGTGATATAAATGATGATGTGCTCCAACATGCATTAAATATTTTGAAGAAGTCGTAAGAAGCGGAACCGCATTATTCCTCACCCATGTTGAAATATCACCTACATATTGCTCTGCCTGGTATGGTCTGTGGCTCAAAGAAATGATCCAGTCTACGGTAGAATCATTATTGGCTTCATTAAGAATCTGTTGAAGCCAGGTCATCTGCGCTGATCCTGTATGTTCCGAGCTTAAGCTTATAAACAAAACATTTCCCGCCTGTTGAGCATAATAGTTTTCATTTCCCGAAGTGATATTTTTGTATTTTATCTCATCAATATAAAAGTGAGCGTAATATGAATTCATTCCGAGAGTTCCGTAAGTTTCGTGATTTCCGACCGTTGTCTGTATCGGCAGATAAGGAGATAAATTGATATTCTTTTTAAAATGAACATTTTCGTAATGATCCAGCGTTCCTACATCCACCTGATCTCCCACCATGAAAGTGAGCGCCACATTATCAGAAGGATCCGAATTTGGGCCGAACTTTTCTTTTAACTTTTTATAAGCATTTAACGTTAAAGTATCATATCTTGGTTCTGCTTTGATCTGGTTGTCTCCCATAATCAGAAAACGTATTTTACCGTTGGCAGTAACCGGCTGGCCAGGTAAAGGAAGTGTCCTGAAATTGTAAACCGCAGATTCGCTACTGCCGGTTTTTATTTTATAGTAATATTTTGTATTCGGCTGCAAACTGGTGATTTTGGCAGTGTGATAATAATAATTATTGTTGTATCCGGTATCTGAGAAGATATTTGTTGTGCCGGTAAATGTCACATTAAGATTGGACGGATTCGTTCCGTAAAAAACAGTTGTTTCGTTATTGGATGACGTTTTCCAATTGACAATCATTGAGGTTGGTGTCGGGTTTTGTAAATAAGGATACAGATTTTGCCCGAATGTCATCTGGACGACAAAACAAAAAAAGAATAGCAATTTTTTCATAAGTACAGTTTTAAGCTTATAATGTTTTAATAATATAATTGGTAATGAGAAGCCTGTAAGGTGTTTTATTACCGCGCAAAAGTAGAATACTCATGTAAACTGTACCTGATGATAACTTCAAGGAAATATTAATTTTATACCTGAAATTTTCTTAAATATTTCATAAGATTTAATATTAATTTGTTTTGAATATTTGAAAAATGATTTGTATATTTGCAGCCTGTTATTCAACCTCTGACGAAGTCCGTGTAAGTTGCTTAGCTTTAAACATTTTATTTATTAATAATGGATTTATTAAAGTACGTACAAGACAAGTACATTACAAAAAAAGAATTCCCTGAATTCAAAGCGGGTGATACAATCACTGTTTACTACGAGATTAAAGAAGGACAAAAAACAAGAACTCAGTTCTTCAAAGGAACAGTTATCCAATTGAGAGGTACTGGTTCTACAAAAACTTTCACGATCAGAAAAATGTCCGGTGATGTAGGTGTAGAAAGAGTATTCCCTATCAATATGCCTGCGCTTCAGAAAATTGAAGTTGACAGAAGAGGTAGAGTTAGAAGATCAAGAATCTACTACTTCAGAGATCTTAGAGGTAAAAAAGCGAGAATTAAAGACGCTGCTTACAAAAAGAAATAATTCAGACAACAATACATACGAAAAGAGACTGTTTAGCAATAAGCAGTCTCTTTTCATTTATGCTCCAATCATATTTTTCTTCCTATAGAAATATTTTGAATTCTATTTAATAAATTTTAAATATATTTGTCATTATCAAATAGTCATTCTTAAAAAGATCCCATAAAATTTAATATTTAAAACAACTATGAAACGAGCAATCCTACTTTCCGCTTTTTTATTGTCTCAATTTGGGACATCACAACTTTTAAAGACGAACGGACAAAAGATCGTCAACGACAAAGGCGAAAATATACAATTAAGAGGTCTCGGTCTGGGAGGATGGATGCTTCAGGAAGGATATATGCTGAAAACCGCTGATTTTGCCGGTCCGCAATATAAAATCAAAGAAAAAATCGCAGAGCTTATCGGTGAAGACGGAATGAATGAATTCTATAAAGCTTACCTCAAAAACGGAATCACCAAACAGGATATTGATTTTCTGAAGAAAGCAGGATTCAATTCTATAAGGCTGCCGATGCACTATAATCTGTACACATTGCCCATTGAAAAAGAACCTAAAAAAGGTCAGAACACCTGGCTGGAAGAAGGATTTAAAATGACTGATGATCTTCTGAAATGGTGTGCTGACAATAAAATGTACCTGATTCTGGATCTTCATGCAGCTCCAGGCGGACAGGGAAATGACGTAAATATTTCCGACAACGACAAGTCTAAGCCATCCCTTTGGGAAAACGAGGAAAATCAAAAAAAGACGATTGCTCTTTGGAAAAAATTAGCAGAAAAGTATAAAGATAGTCCGTGGATTGGAGGGTATGATCTTATTAATGAGCCCAACATCAATTTCACAGGAAAAAATCCGAACGGAACTGATGAAATGTCGAACGCTCCTCTCTGGAAACTTCAAAAAGATATCACGGAAGCCATTCGTACTGTTGATAAAAAACATATCATCATTATTGAAGGAAACGGCTGGGGAAACAATTATAACGGACTCACTCCACTTTGGGATGAAAATATGGTTTTCAGCTTTCATAAATACTGGAATTATAATGATGATGCTACCCTTAAATTTGCCCTTGATCTTCGTGAAAAATATAACATCCCAATCTGGCTGGGAGAAACAGGAGAAAACTCAAACGTTTGGTTCACGGAACTTATTCAGCTTTTGGATAAGCACAACATCGGTTATGCATTCTGGCCGATGAAAAAAATTGACAATATCGCAGGAATTACCAACGTAAAAATCACTCCGGAATATCAGAAGCTCCTGGATTACTGGAAAAACGGCGGTGAAAAACCATCAAAAGAATTTGCCAAAAAAGCATTAATGCAGATTGCCGAAAATTATAAGTTTACTAATGTAGAAGTAAAAAATGATGTAATTGATGCCATGTTCAGACTGACTGTAGATTCCTCTACAAAACCTTTCAAAAATCTTCAGGCTCCGGGGAAAATTCCTGCAATAGATTATGACTTAGGAAGAATTGGCTCTGCATATAAAGACAATGATTTTATGAATCTCTGGGTAAGTGATCCGGAAAAAAGATCCGAATGGAACTCCGGAAACCAATTGAGAAATGACGGCGTTGACATCTATAAAACCGCAGACAATCAATATTATGTAGGGAAGACAGAAAGTGGTGAATGGCTTCAATACACGATCAATGCAAAAACAGGAAAAGCCTACACTTTTGATATTAATTATGCCAGTAATTCTCCGGCAAAAATCAGGATTGAAGATGCTTCCGGTAAAGTATTAACAACCGTTTCACTCGATTCTACAGGAGGAAATGAGAACTGGAAAACTGTTTCCGCAAAGGGAATCAATCTTAAAAAAGGTGAAAACAAAATCCGTATTTATTTTGAAAACGATGGTGTTAATCTTAAATATTTAGAATTGAAATAAGAAAAAATCTTAAATTGCAAATCCCTTTTAGTTTCTAAGAGGGATTTAAAAACTATTCGCTAATACTCCAATTTATTTTCCTAAAAATATCAAACATTTTATTTGCTACATCTTTATTGATAGAATTTGTATAACAAATATGCCCAAATAGCCAATCATGAAACTGAATAATATTATATTTTCTAAAATCTTTATTTCTTTCTAAATGGTTATTAACACCAAACTTTCTGCAATAATGTAAATGTTTAAATATTTCTTTCCTATATTTTTTTGAGAGATTAACATCGCTTGTCACAGTAAGTCCCGTAACGTATTGACGCTGTCCTTTTTTCTTAATAATGGTTTTTGAAGGATTGACAAAAAAACCTTCAGATTCTATAAGTTTTATAATAAGTTTTGAATATGGTAAAACGCCCTCATTTTTCTTTACTGAAAAAGTGAGATCATCAGCATAACGACTGTAACGAAAATTCAATTTTTTTGACAAATTAATTATTTTTTTGTCTAAATTAGTAGCAATAATATTTGCTAACATAGGACTTGTTGGCGCTCCTTGGGGTAATACAGGAGTCTTAGCATTTCTTATAGAAGATAATTTAAGTTTTGAATATTCATCAAAACAGTTCCAGTAACTTTCTCTATTACTTGCAGTTACTATCTTAGCAATAGAAATAGCTAAATTTTTTATATAGCCAACAGATTCAAATACTTGCACTACTCTGTCAAAAGTAATAGAATCATAAAACTTTAATAAATCAACTTTAAGGATTTTTTCTGAATTTTCATGAACTATTGCGTTATTTAATATTCCTTGATTTGGCATAAAACCTTTACAACAATCTTCTAATTTATAAACATATAAAATATTTAGCAATATCCATTTTTGGATATATTTGAGATCTTTTGAAGGAGCCATTATTTCCCTATAGCCATTCCTTTTCTTTTTTATACTAAAATAATTATATCTTTTATATTTATGTTCATACTTATTGTCATTCTCTCCAATTAAAAATCGAAGATATTTATATTGAACACCAATTTCTTGGGCTAAGTGATGCAAAGAAAAAATTACAGGAAAACCATTTGAATCTAATTTCTTAATATATTCAACGCAAACATCTATATATTCTTTAGACTTCCCTTGCTTTTCAGCTTCCAAAATAAACAGTTCTAAAGGAAAAGGCATTATTTATTACTTATTTAAATTTATTTTATATAAAACTCAAGAATCTAAATAAATTCTTAATAAGCTAAGTGAAATTTTCGTTTATTATAAGTCTAAGCGATTCTACGGTTTGAGAAAATTTCACTTAGCTTATTAAAAATTATCAAGTAGCTTTAAATATTCTTAGTAAACTTCACTAAGACGTTAATAATTTAATACTAACTATTACTAATATTTTATGCCTTTCCTTTGAACTGTTTAGGCAAATTTAAAATATTTTTCAATAACATTCTTTCTCTTGTTTCATTTCTAAAATTTTCTTTTTTAACATTTTTAATAATAGAGTCTATAAGATTAATACCTTCAATTGTCAAATCTTTACTTTTACTGAAAAATTTTTGCTTAATCGCTTTTTTATAGATTTCTTCTAGCTCATGTAGCGTTAATCCTAATAATTGGCATATTAAAATATTTTCCATTTTATAATTTCTACGTAAAAATAATAATGCAATTAAAGAATGATGTTCCTTAATACTATAAGTGAAATTTTGCGATTTATTATTTCTTGTATTATAGTTGTAAAAACTATTATCATTTTTTAAAATATTTAACCCCAATTTTTTATATATTCCAATAAAAAAAGAAAACTCTTTTTTTATTTCTCTTGCCTCACTTATTTTTGATTCTTCAAACCTGGGAAATAAAGATTTCCAACTATCACTATCTTTCCAAATAATAGGTAAGGTATTATTTGGGCTACCATAAGAAAAACTTAAGAATGATTCAGAATTTGAATAACCTCTAGGTAAATATTTGAATGATTTTTCATACTTCAAAATAATTTTTTTAATCTCTTCTATATTACCTAAAAATTTCAATGGAGAAGTATCATTGCAAAATATCTTTGATCTAAATTCAGATTTTATTAATAAATTAGGAAATCTAGACTCTAAATAGTTTTTTGCCTCGAGCATTGTAATTGATGAAAGTAAAGTGATTGATTTAAAATTATTATTATATATCCATTTTTTTGTAGACTTTTTCGAAAATTCTTTACAAAAAGAATGACCAGAACCAACAAAATCATCAATAAAAACAACATGCTTATACTTCCCAATTTTTATTTTTTCATAATCAAATTCAATAGCAATGTTTTTTCTTCGCCTTAATTTCGGTGTATGAGTTAATGGATAGGTTATCAAAGTCGAACTTTTTCCTATTTTCCCATATGGTATAAAAACTATTCCTTCATAAGTTGGGATATCTTTTATTAAACTACCAAGCAAATCATCAAACCTCATTAGCAACTCATTATAAGTAATGAATTCAAAGGTTAACATTAGTGTAAGAATATGGTCTATTTCATCATCCTCAAAATTCTCAAGCCACTTAATAATTTTAGATGGAAAAACCGAATACTTCAATCTAGGAAGTAAATGCTCTATTTTGTTAAAATATTTTTTATTATATTTAAAAGTATAACTCATGTAACAAAATTAAATACTAAATTTAAAAGAAAATCAACTATAAAATATATTTAAATGCAAAAAAAATTTAAATTGGTATTCTTTTTTCTATCCGCATTTATCTATTCCCAGGAATCAGTTTTAGATAAAAAAATCAGTTCAATCATCCAAGATAAAAAATCTACTATTGGAATTTCCGTTCTCGGTTTTGAAAATGGTTTTAAATACAACAAAAATGCAGATAAGAAACTTCCGATGCAAAGTGTCTTTAAATTTCATATCGCAGCGACTGTTCTCGATTATGTTGATAAAGGTAAGCTTTCTCTGGATCAAAAAGTATTATTAGACAAATCCAATTTATTAGAAAATACCTGGTCGCCCCTTCGCGAGAAATATCCCAACGGAGGCGTAGAAATTCCTTTAAGTGAAGTTCTTGAATATACCGTTGCCAAAAGCGATAATAACGGGTGCGATATTCTGCTGAAATTATTAGGCGGTACACAAACCGTTCAGCGATTTATGGATTCAAAAGGTTTGAAAGGTTTTCAGATTAAATACAATGAAGCGGAAATGCACAAAGACTGGAATAATCAATATAAAAATTACAGCACAGCATCTTCTGCTACTGAAGTTCTTAAAAAATTTTATGACGGAAAATTACTTTCTAAAAAATCTACGGATTATTTAATGAAAGTCATGTTTTCAACATCTACGGGAAAAAACAAACTGATCGCTCAACTTCCGGAAAATACGCCCGTGGCAAGAAAAACGGGAGCTTCCGGAAAGAATAATTCCGGCCTGACGGGTGCAGAAAACGAAATCGGCATCGTGACATTACCTAATGGCAAGCATTATGCAATAGCTGTATTTGTCAGTAAATCAACGGAAAGCGATGTGGTGAACTGCAAAATGATTTCAGATATTTCAAAGTCGGTCTGGGATTATTTTAATAAGTAAAATTTTAAGCTTAATTTTAAAACCATCAAAAATGAAAAATTTAATACTAACAATAGCAATCTTCGGCAGCGCATTATTCTCTGCGCAGAAAAGCGAACACTATCTCCAGATTGGTTACGCAAGCGTTTGCTGCGGAACTCCTTCTGAAAAGCCTGTTATGGATTATCTTACAAAGTTTAAACAGAAGAACAAGGTAAAAAATCTTGAAATCTACAAACAGAGCGGATTGGGAAGAGAAGGCGAATACAACTTGTACATTGGTACCGATGGACTTTCAAAAACTCAGAAGGATACTTTCATTAGAGGATTAAAAGCTGCAGTTGACAGGCAGAATAATACAAGAAGCAAAAATAGTGACGGATTGGTCAATTTTAATGAATCAGAAATTATAACAAAAGCTGACCTTTCCAAAGCAAGAAATTTAACATTAATAAAAAAATAAATAATTAAAACTAAATAAGGAAAAATGATCAAAAACATTGTAGTTATCGGAGCGGGAACCATGGGAAATGGTATTGCACATACATTTGCACAAAGCGGTTTTAAAGTAAATCTGGTAGACGTTTCTCAGGAAGCTTTAGACAGAGGCTTAAAAACCATAACCACGAATCTCGACAGAATAATTGCAAAGGGAAACCTTACCGAAGAACAAAAAGCTGAAACGTTAGGAAATATCACTACTTTTACAGCGCTGAAGGATGCTGTTACCGATGCAGATCTTATTGTTGAAGCTGCAACGGAAAATCAGGAATTAAAATTGAAAATTTTCGGACAAATGGACGAGTTTGCTCCTGAAAACTGTATTCTGGCGACCAACACTTCATCTATTTCAATCACGAAAATTGCGGCTGCCACCAAAAGGGCGGATAAAGTAATCGGAATGCATTTTATGAATCCTGTTCCGATCATGAAATTAGTAGAGATTATCAAAGGATATTCGACTTCAAAAGAAACTTTTGATGCGATTTATGAAATGAGCAAAACATTAGGAAAAGTTCCGGTAGAGGTAAACGACTATCCTGGTTTCGTGGCTAACAGAATCTTAATGCCAATGATTAACGAGTCCATCGAAACATTGTACAATGGTGTAGCGGGTGTGGAGGAAATCGATACCGTAATGAAACTGGGAATGGCTCATCCGATGGGACCGCTTCAACTGGCAGATTTTATCGGTCTTGATGTTTGTTTAGCGATCTTAAATGTAATGTATGACGGCTTCAAGAATCCTAAATATGCACCGAATCCGTTATTGGTTAATATGGTTATGGCCGGAAAGCTGGGTGTAAAATCGGGAGAAGGTTTCTACGATTACTCAGAAAGCAAAAAAGCAGAGAAAGTAGCAAAAATGTTTTCAAAATAATTTTGAGTTATGAGTTATTAGATATAAGTTATAAATTTGATGCAAAACTTTGCAATCTGCAACCTAATAACTATAATCTTGATGAAATTTAAAGAAAGAACAATTCAAATATCAATGATCATCACTACCTTAGTGATGATCATTTTACGTTTTTTACTAAACGAAAAAGGACGGGTAAGTCCGGATTCTATTCGTTATATGCGTTTTGCACATGTTTTTCCTACCATTGATAATACGACGACACCGTTGGGGTATCCTTTAAGTATTAAATTTTTTACGTTTTTAGGAACTGATGAATTCTGGAGCAGTAAAATAGTGGGCATTGCAGCATTTCTTTTTATTATAATTTTTTCTTGGAAAAAGAAATTTTTCTTTAGAGAAACGGTTGTTTTATGTGCGTTATTTAGTTTTCTTTCAATATTTTCCTATACGATGAGTGAGGCTTTGACATTGCCTTTCGTGCTATTATTTATTTACACTTCTTCGTTAGTGATTAAGGGAAAACTCAGAAATGGAAAAGCCATTTTTTATCTTTCATTGAGTTTAATTGCACTGTATAATGTCCGTTACAGTTCGCTATTCATTATGGCAGGCACAGGACTTTTTGGATTGGTTTCTTGGAAAAAGCAATATGCAAAAACGTTTATTATTTCAGTTTTGATCGGCGGAATTTTTGTGGTTCTGTATAAATTTTTATTCATTGATTATTTTAATGAAAACTATGTAAATGAATTTCTGGAAATAGGTCTGCACCCAACCTCACAACTTTTAAAAGAATTGTTTCTGGGGCTGTGCACTACTTTTAATCCATTTATTCACATTGCAAATCCGGCGGGAGGCCTCATCAATTATGCAATTTATGGAATTGGCTTTTTTAATATCCTTGTAATGGTGTATCTGTTTATTAAATATAAACTTTCAGAGACTGAGTATTTCTTTATTTTCGTGAGTATTGTCGGTATAATCTGCTCTTATTTCATCCAATATTTCTACTCTGTAAATCCAATTGATTATCGTCTGATGGCTCCATTCAGCTTCCCGATATGGCTCGTGTATTTCAGAAAATTATTTTTGATTTTTAATTATAAAGTATATGCGATAGGTTTTTTGAGTATTCTTTCCGGGCTGGCTTTTACGTGGCTTTCAAGAGGAAATTATCTTGAAAACAGAAAAGAAATGAAAAAGTTTTTACAGTCTGAAAATCTGGATAAAGGACCGGTAAAATTTTATGTGGAAGATATCGAAGATCTTGAATATATTCAGGTTGCAGAACTCATCAGTACCGTAAATCCTTATGTAATACTAAGTTTTAAGCCAAAAGACACTTTACAGAAAACAACTTTAACGAGGTATAAAGTTTTACAAAAAATGAAGATTGACAAGAACAAATACCAATAATTTTATTATCTTTGATTTTAAAGTTAAAACATTAAAAAAATGAAATTACCAAAGTTTTTATTAGCAGATAATTCGGAATTTCCAGAAGATTTGTTCGTAGTTCATACAGAATATCCAAGATTTATCCTGAATGTTGAAGAAGAAGAAGTTGAATGGCTGGATGATCTTGAAGGCGATGACGAAGAAACAATGGCAGATGAAGCTACAAAAGTGGTAGAAGCTGCATTTAAATGGTGCGATGAAGAGTTGGCTAAGTACGACGAAGAAGAGGAAGATTAATAACAATTAAAACATAAAAAAGGAACCCCTGATGGAGTTCCTTTTCTTTTTTATCTATTCAGCTTTATTGAATTTTAATAAAAGGAGATTGTCCTGATAGAGTTCTAGGACATTACCGTTAACAACATATTTGTTTGCTTTTGACATCATGTCCATAAAGTTTTTCTCCACACTCATGTTTTCGCAGGCCATTTTAGTAGAACCCATTTGTCCGGCAGAAAAATTTCCGGAAGAAGGTTCAAGTTTCGCAGTCCCGAAATAATTGTTGCATCCTGCATTTCCGCTGATCTTTTCTCCTTCAATATTCAGGGTAGGAGTTTTACCTTTAACATGATCTGCAAGCGCCCATTTTGTCCCTGCCAGAGAAGGCTGAGCCTTACCTACCTTAGATGCAGAACCTGCCATTGCACCACAGGAAACCAAAACCGCCGCTGTACATATACTTAAAAAAATATTTTTCATTTTTTTCCTTTTGATTTGAATCAAATTTACGTAAATATTATTATTTAAACGGTTTTCATAATCATTTATTATTTTTTTGAAAGCTATTTTCCATAGCTTCAGTCAGGAATAGAAACAAAAAAAAACGGACTAATGTCCGTTTTTTGTATGATTCTATTTGATATTGAAATTAACCTCTTAATTCGGCATTAAATTCTTTTTGGAAAGATTTAACCAGAGAATCCATTACTGATGTAATTTCTTTTTCCTCCAGCGTTTTTTCTTCATTTAAAAGCTCAAAACTCATCGCATAAGATTTTTTGCCCTCAGGAAGATTTTTTCCTTCGTAAACATCAAACAGATTAATGTTTTTGATATAAGGAGACTTATTCTTTTTGGCAACCTGATAAAGATCTTCATAATTTATCGTCTTATCGATCAGCAATGCTAAATCTCTTCTGATCTTATTAAATTTAGGAATATCTTTAAATTTCAGCTCATTTTCAGCACGCAGTTTTTGGGCAAATTCCAGTTCGATTTCTGCATAAAAACATTCCTGATCGATATCAAAATCTTTCAGCATCTGAGTACTTACTTTGCCTATTCTCACTAAAGTTTTACCATCAACCTCGTACGAGAGAGCATCCGAGAACCTTTCATCATTTAAAGCAGTTTCTTTAAAATCAATAACCAGCTTTTCTAACAAAACCTTAACATAAGCTTTCAGATTGTAGAAACTTGTTGCAGATTTTGGCTGTAGCCAGTTTTCTGCCACTTCTCTTCCGGAAACCAGAATAGCCAGCTGCTTTCTCTCTTCGTATTTTTCTTTTTTATGATAAATTTTCCCGAACTCGAAAAATTTGATATCCTGATTTTTTCTGTTTATATTATAAATTGTATTCTGTAAAAGCCCTTCTAACAAAGACTTTCTCATAAACGCAAGATCATTACTTAATGGATTCAACAACTTTACGGCATTCGTTTCATCTTTTACGGAAGTTAATGAATTATTCATCACTTCATTAAAACCAAGTGCCTGTAATGTTCTCGCCCAGCTGTTTTCAAGCTCATCCTGATCTTTTGCATTTAATTTCACCGGAGTAAAAGATATCTTCTGAGGAGCATCGATTTTATTGTATCCGTAGATTCTTAAAATCTCTTCAATTACATCAATTTCCCTTGTTACATCTGCTCTGTATGCAGGAACAGAAATTTCAAGTCCGTTTTGGATTTCATTCAACACCTGAATATCCAGTGCTTTTAAAATTTCTTTTACCTTTTCTCTATGAATTTTTGTCCCTAAAATCTGTTCAATTTTAGAAAATCTGATAATCACATAATTATCTTCAATTTTCTTTGGGTATTCCTCCAAAAGATCGCCAACTAATTTACCTTCAGCCAATTCCTGAATTAATTTAATGGCATGAGTAATAGCAGTTCTGGTAATATTAGGATCCACGCCTCTTTCAAATCGGAATGATGCATCCGTATTCAAACCATGGAATTTTGCTCCTTTTCTCACCGCCACCGGATTAAAGTAAGCACTTTCCAGGAAGATCGTTTTTGTTTCACCGGAAACACCTGAATTGGCACCACCAAAAACTCCGGCAATGCACATCGGATTATCTTTTCCGTCTTTGATGATTATTTCAGAACCATTTAAAGTTCTTTCCACACCATCCAGAGTGGTAAATTTTGTTCCTTGTTTTACCGTTCCTACTTTTACGGTTTTATCTGCAATTTTATCTCCGTCAAAAGCATGAAGCGGTTGCCCGAAACCATGCAAAATATAATTGGTAATATCTACAATATTGTTGATCGGACTCAGTCCGATTGCTTTTAATCTGTCTTTAAGCCATGCTGGAGAATCCGCTACTTTTACGTCTTCAATTACGGCTCCGATATATCTTGGACAAAGCTCTGGATCTTCAACAATTAAACTGAAATCATGAGTACCTTCATTGCTCAACACCACTGAAGAAACTTTCTCAAATTCAGATTTCTGCTTGTTTGTAGAAAGGTAAGCATGTAAATCTCTAGCGACACCGTAATGCGACATAGCATCTGTACGGTTTGGTGTCAACCCGATTTCTATCACCTCATCATTAGCAATTTCAAAATAATCAGCGAAATTTTTTCCGACTTCAAATTTTTCTTCATCAAGAATCATAATTCCTCCGTGATCGTCGCTTAGTCCGAGTTCGTCCTCTGCACAGATCATTCCTTGGGAAACTTCTCCCCTGATTTTGGCTTCTTTAATTTCAAAGAAATTTCCTGTTTTGTCGTAGATTTTTGTTCCGACTACGGCTACAGGAACCGTTTGGCCAGCTTCTACATTCGGAGCACCGCAAACGATATTCAGAATTTTACCGTTTCCAACGTCTACGGTTGTTTTTTTGAGTTTGTCTGCATTCGGATGTTTTTCGTAGGTTAAAACTTTACCTACAACAATTCCCTCCAGGCTGCCTTTTATGCTTTCAAATTTCTCTATCCCTTCAACTTCAAGACCAATATCTGTAAGGAATTCACCGATTCTTTCAGTTTTCAATTCCGTTTTGATAAAGTCCTTAAGCCAGTTGTTTGATATTTTCATCTGATAATTTATTTTTTAAAGCCAGATGTGATCTTACGGTTTCATCTGATATATTTTGAAAATTTTACTTAAATTTTAAGTCTACAAATGTCGTGTTTTTTTGAGAAATAGAGAAATTTATAACAGATTTTAAGAGTTTAATTTTATCCCTTTTTATTATCTTTTTATCATGTATTTTAAAAATAGAACTGATTTATTTTTAATTTCAGTTTTATTGAGTCTGTTTTTTTCTAGTGCTGATTTAAACAGATTATTTCCCATAAATATTTGTAGAATTATTCCGTGAAGTTTGTCATTATGAAAGTATCTAAACATAATTTTTCCAGAATCTTTTCCAGTAACTATGCGTGAACGCTTCAGCATGAACAGTTGTTGTGAGTATTTCCTGATGTTTATCAAAGAACTGTCTCCTAGCCCCGATTGCAGCAATTGTTTGAGCTCATTTTATTTGTTTCGGCTGCTGCGGCGAAGCCGCCGCAGCAGCCGAAACAAATAAAATAGCGAGTGCGGAAAGCGGGAAATAGCTCCTTAAAAAACAAAAAAGAGGTTTTGAAAATATCAAAACCTCTCTTATTTTTATCTAAAAACGATTATAATCCAATCACTGGCATTGATAACATTAAGATATTTTCGTTTTCTTCAAGACCGTCAAGAGGTTCAATAATCCCCGGTCTGTTTGGTTGAGACATTTTCATTGTAATATCGTCTGAACCCAGAATTGTTAACATTTCCGTTAAAAATTTGGAGCTGAAACCGATATTGATATCTTCTCCATTATAATCGCATGGAATCTGCATATCTGCTTTATTCGCATACTCCGTATCTTCTGCATGAAGGTGAAGAATATTCGCTGACAATTTGAATCGAACCTGGTTGGTAGATTTATTTGACATGATGGAAGCTCTTTTAATAGCTCCTAACAGTAGATTTCTATTGATTGTCAATACATTCGGATTTTCCTTTGGAATTACCGCTGTATAGTTGGGATATTTTCCATCGATCAGTCTACAAATCCATATATGTTTCCCGAAAGTAAATTTGGCCATATTCTCATTGAAGTCGATGGTAACGTCGTCGTTTGAGCTTGCTAAAATATTTTTGAAAATATTCAACGGTTTTTTCGGCATGATGAATTCCATAGGCTCGGCATTCATAAGGTCGGTTCTTTTATATACAACCAATCTGTGAGAATCTGTAGAAACAAAGTTGGTTTCATTTTCACCGAACTGAAAAAGAACCCCCGTCATCACCGGACGAAGAGAATCGTTACTTGTTGCAAAAAGCGTATTGGTAAGTGCTTCAGACAAAACTCCTGCTGACATGGTAACACTTTGTGAAGCATCGAATTCCGGCAATTCCGGATAGTCGTCTGCATTATCCAGCGCTACCGCAAAGTTATCTTTTTCATCTAAAATCTCAAGCTGACTTCCGGTTCCTTCTGCATTATCTTTTACCACCAATGTTAATGGCTGCTCTCCATAAGTCTTGATAAAATCCTGAAAAATCTTGGCAGGAACGGCAAATTTGCCGGTATCGTCCGACTTCACATCTAAAGAAGTGACAAGAGTAGTCTCGCCATCGGATGCTGTAATGGTAACCTGAGTTCCGTCTAATTCAAAAAGATAATTTTCTAAAATCGGTCTCGACTGAGAGCTTGATATAACGCCACTTACAGTTTGCAAAGCTTTCTGCAGTTCACCACTTGAAATAATAAATTTCATAGATTTAAAAATAAATTTTTACAAATATAATAAATAGAAAACAGACTGAAAAGAATAATCCTGAGAGTTATTAACAACCATCAAAAGATTTTTATACTAATCCTTCCACTTCATTTCAATATCTTTTGATCTCAAAATGATACCGACTAAAGATAGGGATTTTCTTTGAGCAATTCGCTATATTTACAAATATCTTTTCAGTATGCGAAAACCATCTCTTTACAAAAGTTTTTTCAATGCTTTCCGTGGTATTTTCCTGATGCTGAAAAATGAAAGAAATTTTCAGATTGAAGCCGCCGCATTTTTTATTAATCTGTTTCTGATTTTTTATTTAAAACTGACAACGATTGATGCAATTCTTATTTTGGTCGTTTGTTTTGGTGTTTTATCCGCTGAGATTTTTAATACTGCCATTGAAAAGCTCTGTGACTTCATTCACCCTGAATTTGATAAGAGAATTGGTTTTATAAAAGATATTTCGGCCGGAGCAGCGTTTTTAATGACTGTTTTATCGATTGTTGTAGGCATTTTAATCTACTCAAAATATATTTCCTTGAAATTAAATTTTTAAGAACATCCTATTAAATTAAGATTTATATTGAAAAAAATTCATTCAATTATGCCATAAAATAACATTTTTTCAATAAAATTAATTTATCACTATATTTTGATAAATATTTTTTGTTACATTTGCATCACAATCAACAATTTAATACATATGAAAACCAAATTATTCTATGCCTTTCTTTTGGCAGGAAGTATTTCGTGCAGTACCGAAACATCAACCATGAACCCGATGAGCACGACAAAAAGTGAAGAAGTTCAGAATTTTGAAAAATCTATCAAAAGTCTTTTCAGACCCGAAAATGCTGAAACTCCGGAGGAAATAAGGACTCACAAACCAATGGAACTCAGTGAAAGACGCAAAGACATTCTTATTCCTTCTGCGATTGAGCTCATAAAATCCAGCGGAGTAAAAGAAAAAGAAATCAACGAAGCCACACAGGGAGACAAAGAAAAAATTCTGACATGGGCTATGAAGATATATAATGCTAAAATAGATCAGATTAACAAAAATTCAAAACTAAGATAATCATGAAAAAAATAATTACTTTACTCTTCGGCTTAACTTTAGGAGCCACTAGTTTTGCTCAGATCGATCCGAGTACCGGTCAGGGAACCATACATATCTGGAATACCGATAACTATCACAGTTTAAACCTGAACTTTACACTTTTCACACTGAATCCTACAACCTGCTCACCAGATTTCCAATCGCTTGGACCTTCGATTCCTCTGCCACCAGGTGAACTGACGAAATACTCAAAATATATTGATTCCGATACCGCATCCGGACATCCTTATCCTATAGACAGTTGGTATGACGGAAGCATTTATTCACCCAGCGCAATTCCTCCAAGTATCGTCTATGACCAACGGTGGGCATACGTAAAATTTGAATTTAGGGAACCTAGCAACCCCGGACAATATATTCCCGGAATGAGCGGTTCGGTAGGATTTTATCAGTCATGCACGGGTATTCCTGACTATTTAACAGGTACTTCTTCCGGAGGAACATATAGCTTTGAGGTAAAAGCTTATGTTATAGGAGGCGATTTATGGGTTGAATTCCACTAATTATTCCACACCATACAAAATAAATCCTGTCATTTTTTCTGACAGGATTTATTTTTACTTATCTAACTACCTATTTCCCAACATATACAAATCCATATTTCCCGGATTAGTAATTTCCAGCATAAACTGATTGTAATAAATTATTAATGATTTAAAATTAATGTAATATCCTTATGCGATTCTATAATTTCAATTAAAATTTCAAACAAGGTTTGGCCGGTTCCGTCAATCAGTTCATCCAGTTTTTGCTGAATTAATTTTATATTAAAAGGCTTTCCTTGGCTGATTTTATTTTCATAAAATTCTTTAGTTAAATCAAACCCTAAATCTTTTCTCGATTTCTCAGAATTTTCCCAGATAATTTCTCCCTGAAATTCATACAGAATATCATTAAAACCATCCAGTGTTCCAACTTCCCAATCTTCATCTTTTAGAAAAAGTTGAGAAATCTCTTCGTAAAAACCTACCAGATTTGAAAAATGACTGC
Source organism: Chryseobacterium taeanense (assembly GCF_900099685.1). Lineage (GTDB taxonomy): Bacteria > Bacteroidota > Bacteroidia > Flavobacteriales > Weeksellaceae > Chryseobacterium > Chryseobacterium taeanense. The sequence goes on from NZ_FNDW01000013.1 coordinate 74,287, forward strand.
CATTGATGACAGTCATTTTCTTATTTGAATTATTACTCATTTATTTAAAGTTAAAAGCTAATTGCCAAATGTTTGCAGCTTATTTGAAGTATTCCACTCCATTTTTAAATATATTGTGATAATTGGCAGTTGGAATATTTTTCATCAATCCTTCTGCAAAACGTTCCGGGTGTCCCATTCTACCAAAGATTTTTCCACAAGGAGAAGTAATTCCTTCAATCCCGAACAATGAATTATTTGGATTAAACGGCATTCCGTGGGCAATGTTTCCATCTAAATCTAAATATTGTGTAGCAATCTGTCCGTTTTCATACAGCTTTTGAATTTCTGCTTCTGAAGCTATAAAACGACCTTCCCCGTGAGAAATTGGAATCGTGAACACCTGATCTTTCATTCCTTTTAACCAAGGAGATTCGTCATTGACAACTTTTACATTGACCATTTGTGAAATGTGTCTTCTGATCGCATTATGAGCTAAGGTTGGAGAATTTTCATCCAGATCTTTAATTCTTCCGTAAGGTAATAGTCCAGATTTAACTAACGCCTGGAATCCGTTACAGATTCCAATAATCATTCCGTCTCTGTCTAATAATTCATGAACTGCATTTCTCATTTTTTCGTTTTTCAAAACGTTCACGATGAATTTTGCAGAACCATCCGGCTCATCACCTGCAGAGAAACCTCCAGAGAAAGCCAAAATCTGAGAGGTTTTAATTTCCTCAACCCAGACATCAATACTTTCATCCAACAATTGGTGATTGATGTTGATTAAAGGCAAGCTACTGATAACCGCACCTTCTTTTGCGAAAGCGTTCAGCGTATCGTACTCACAGTTTGTTCCCGGGAAAACCGGTGCGAATACTTTTGGCTGAGCGATTCCGTATTTTTTAATAATGATATTTCTTGGATTGATTGAGTTTAATTTTACATCGATCTCAACCGTAATTTTTTCTTTTTCAACTGTTGGGAAAAGATTTTCGAATGTGTTTGTGTTGGCAGCTAGAAGCTTATTGATTGCTATTGGTTGATTGTTGATCGTTAGAACCTCATCTGTAACAACTTCTCCTATTAATTGAAGATTTACAGAACTTAACTCTTCTTTAGATTCAATAATTAAGCTACCGATATTTTTAGCCAGTAAAACAGTTTCGTCAATCGTAATTTCAGCACCTAATCTGTTTCCAAAACTCATTTTTGCCAAAGCAACCGCAATTCCACCTTCTTTAACTGTTTTTACTGAAACGATTTTTCCTGCTTTGATGTTTTCGAAAATAAATTCGTAAATATTTTTTAAATCATCATAATTCGGAAGTCCGTTTTCCTGAGCGATATGATTGAAGAAATAAATCTTGTTTCCTGCTTTTTTAAATTCAGGAGAGATAATATTTGATTTTTCACCATTTGCACAAGCGAAAGAAATCAACGTTGGCGGAACATTCAGATCCTGATATGTTCCACTCATTGAGTCTTTACCTCCAATAGCTGCCAAACCGAAATTAATCTGAGCATCATAAGCTCCCAACAAAGAAGCCAAAGGCTTACCCCATTTTTCAGGATTCTGACCTAATTTCTCAAAATATTCCTGGAAACTGAATCGAATATTTTTGTAATCGCCGCCCATTGCAACGATTTTTGCAACACTTTCCACAACTGCATAAGAAGCTCCCAGCAAAGAATTCTGCTTAGAAATCTCTGCATCGAATCCCCAACTCGCCAAAGAAACGGTTTCAATATTTTTTGCTCCGATAATTGGCAATGTCTGAACACTTCCTTCCATCAACGTCTGCTGATATTTTCCACCCAAAGGCATCGCAACCGTAGTCGCACCAATCGATGAATCAAACATTTCCAGCAAACCTTTTTGAGAAGCAACATTTTTATCGCTTAATATTTTTAAGAAATTCTCTTCATTAAATGAAAGAGTTTCTTCTTTTACTTCATTAAGGTGAGTAATTTTAACTTCCTGGCTTTTTGAACAACCGTTTGTATCTAAAAATTCTCTCGAAAGATCAACAATTTTATCGCCTTTCCAGAACATCTGCATTCTTCCCGAATCCGTAACTTTTGCAACCTCAACAGCTACAATATTTTCAGCTTCACAGAACTTGATGAACTGTTCTTTATCTTTTGGTTCAACCACAACCGCCATTCTTTCCTGAGATTCAGAAATTGCAAGCTCGGTTCCGTTCAGACCTTCATATTTTAAAGGTAAAACATCCAGATTAACTTCCAAAGAATCTGCTATTTCACCGATTGCTACGGAAACACCACCCGCTCCGAAGTCATTCGATTTTTTAATTAATCTCGTTACTTCAGAGTTTCTGAATAATCTCTGAATTTTACGTTCTTCAACCGCATTTCCTTTCTGAACTTCAGAACTCATCGTGTGGATTGAAGTTTCGTCCTGTTCCTTAGAACTTCCGCTTGCTCCGCCTACACCGTCACGACCCGTTGCACCACCCAAAATAATTATCGAATCACCAGCTTCAGGTTTTTCACGTCTTACCCAATCCACAGGAACGGCTCCAGCAACGAAACCAACTTCCATTCTTTTTGCTTTGTAGCCTTCGTCGTAGATTTCAGAAACCATTGTAGTTGCCAAACCGATTTGGTTACCGTAAGAAGAATATCCGTTTGCAGCCTGTTTTGTGATGGTCTTTTGAGGTAATTTACCCGGTAAAGTTTTGTCAACAGATTCTAAAACATCTGCTGCACCCGTTAATCTCATTGCCTGGAAAACAAAAGAACGTCCGGACAAAGGATCTCTGATAGCTCCACCTAAACACGTTGAAGCCCCACCGAAAGGTTCAATTTCAGTCGGATGATTGTGTGTTTCGTTTTTAAATAATAAATACCAAGGTTCTTTTTTACCGTCGTATTCAGCTTCAATCTGGATCGTACAAGCATTGATTTCATCTGATACAACAAGATTCTCCAAATTGCCTGTTTTATGGAAATATCTTCCACAAACGGTCGCCAGATCCATTAGAGATATAGGCTTCAGTTCGCGTCCTAAGAATTTTCTTTTTTCGATATAATCATTGAAAATAGTTTCCAATGTATGTTTAAAATCTCCTTCAAATTCAATATTTGACAACTCTGTTTCAAACGTTGTGTGACGACAGTGGTCGCTCCAATACGTGTCTAAAACTTTAAGTTCAGTTTCCGTAGGATTTCTTTGTTCAGATTTAAAATATTCCTGAATGAATTTCAAATCATCTAAACCTAAAGCAAAACCATGAGAATTATAAAATTGCTCTAATTCATCCGAATTAAACGAATTAAAACCTTCGTGAACAATAACTTTTGACGGCGTTTCTTCCGCAGGAATATCTAAAATTGATAAATCTTTTTCCTGAGATTCAACTTTATTGATTAAAAGGTCTTTGATTTTTACTAAATCAGATTCAGAAACTCCTTCAAACTCGATTAATTTACCGCTTCTTACTTTAGATTTTTCATTTCCAGTTAATAAAGCAATACATTGTTGAGCAGAATCTGCACGCTGATCGTATTGTCCCGGTAAAAATTCTAATGCGAAATGAGTTCCTTTTGCAGGATTCTCTTCGATTAAAATATCAGTAACCGGATCTACAAAAGTGCTATTGACCACCTTTTCGAATTCACCATCATTTAAACCAAAAATATCGTAAATATTATATACTTTTACGACTTGGACAGATGGAGCAACCGCTTTTACTTCATCAAATAGTTGCGGACTTTCAACATCGAAAATTCCTCTTTTTTCTACGAAAATTCTTTTGTTTTGAGACATTAGATGTCAGATTTTATTTAGATTTATTTTATTTAAAAACTTATTTGGCCAATGCCATATTCCATTCCTGATTGCAAAGATAGCATTCTTAAGGAATAAACATTTTCACTATTTTCATTTACTTAATTTATTCGGATTATCCGGATGTTCCTTCTGAAATTTTTCAGCTTGTTTTCTTTCGTTCTTCAGCCATTTTTCAAAAGGAATTCTTTCATCATCAAATTCCAATGTCATTATATTTTTGCCGTCTTCAGAAACAAGAAATTTGTAACCGGATATTCCGGCATCTGTTTTTTTGTAGTCATAGGCATTCACCTGATAGAATTGAAAATTTTCCTTTGGTTTTTCTACAATTTCAAAGAAAAGCTTCTTTTCTGCATCAGACAATTTATCGTAATGATTGACATAATATATTTCCGAAAGCATTTTATTTTTTTCCTCAAAAAATCTGAGAATACTTTTTTCCTTTTTATTATAAGAGAAAGGGTATGGATAATATTTCCCATCAACTTTAACCGTATTTTCAGATTTTGAAACAGGCTTTATAATTTCTCCCTTAAAATTCATAACGCCCCAGGTTCCTCCGACTATTGCTTTATGCTCATCTTCAGTTTTTTCCCAGTCACAGCCGTCACAAAAAGCAGCATAACCATAATTAAACGGCGATACAAAATCATGTTCAGGCTTGATGACAACTTTTCCATTTCGATCTACAAAACCAACTTTTCCGTCTTTAACAAACCTTCTTACACCTTCAGAAAAATAATCCGCTCCATTATCGTAAAAGAAAGGTCTGTAAAGGAAATTTCCTTCTCTGTCGTAGACATATCCCCATTCATTTTTTCCAGGTTTTTCATCTTTTTTAAAACCATCAAAATAAACGGTCTCACCTTTTACCGGTTCGCCATCTTTGAGATATGAAAAAATTTTAAACTGTGCAGGAATGATTATTTTGCCGCTTTGAGTTTTTACACCAACCAAAGAATCTTTCGATTTGAAATACTTCAACAATTCTTTCTCCTGAGAAAAAGAAAGTATTGGCATTAGTAAAATGGCTGGAAGTATTTTTTTCATATGATTTTTTACAAATAATTACTCATCTTTGTTAAGATCAGTTTTCTTGCGGGAATTTACAATAAGATAATACTTTTGAGAAGTATTATATTCGATTGAATTTTCCTGTTTCCACTTTTGGTAGCCTTTGTAATCAAATTGATGATTTTCAGGAGGAATTAATAAATAATAGTAACTCTCCATCAAAAATTCATCTATAAAGCCAGATTCTCTTAGTTTTATAAAGAAGCCAATTAGATTATTTGTTTCGTAACCTCCTTTGCTTGGTTTCGGATTTTTTTCCGTTTTATAGTCAATAAAACCATTAATACCAGCAATCTGATAGTTTAAAAGTATACCCGGAATTCCTGATGCTCTTTCATATTTATTGATATTTTCATAGATCCACCTCATCTTATTAGTTGCACTACTCATAGCACTTCTAAGCATTAGAGAATCACGAAAACAGGCTTTTGCGTAATAAATATTTGAATATCTCGTCAAAGGATTTTTTTCAACAATTTTTGATGGCATTATTTTTTTCAAAAACTCATCCTGTCTGTTATCCAGAGCCAAAGTATCATTCCCTTTCTGACTTGTTTCTGAAACAAAGATCCAAAATCCTGCATCATAAACTCTTACATTTATTAATCTGTCAAGATGCGAAAAATAAGTGCTAATTCCATTGAGTTTAAAATTGCCGTCTTTAAAACTTATTGTTTTATTGATAGCCTCTTTAGGACTGTATCTTCTGCTTTTAAGATTTTCGAAATAATAATTAAAAAGCCTCTCTTCATCTAAACCTCCTAAAACTATTTTGAACTGAAAAAGAGCATCATTATTTTCATTTTTATATTCTGCAGAAAAGACACTATCATTTTTAGAGTTTGCAAATAAAGCTATTCTTGAAAAATTACCCAAATTCATTGGCGCAGAAATTCCAGAAATAGGATGTTCAAAATCTGTATTTGATTTAATTTTTTTATTCAGTTTTAATTCCTGCGAAAATATCATCACAGGTAATAAGAGCAAAACAAAAAAGATACTAATCTTCATACGATTATTAATAAAATATGCAGCCCAAAAAGACTGCATATTGATTTATACTTTAAGATCAGCTTCTAATCCTATCAAATCTTTGTTGGCATCAATAATCGGCTGAACTTCATTTGCAATGAATTCTTCCGTCTGGATAGGGGCAAAACCAATAAAGTTTTTAGGATCAAGCACTTCTTTTAATTTTGACTTATCCAGCTTTAATGAGTGGTCGTTCAAAATTCTTTCGATAAGATCATTTTCTTTTCCTTCCACTTTTACCTGCTTGGAAGCTTCCATGGAATGAACTCTTATCACTTCGTGAATTTCCTGACGGTCACCGCCGGCTTTCACTTCTTCCATGATGATATATTCTGTCGCCATGAAAGGAAGTTCTTCCATAATATGTTTGTTGATTCTGTTCGGATACACCACGATTCCGTTCATGATATTATTCCAGATTAATAGAATTGCATCAACTGCTAAAAAAGCCTGAGGAATTGTTAATCTCTTGTTGGCAGAATCGTCCAGTGTTCTTTCAAACCATTGCGTTGAAGCTACCATTGCAGAACTTGTCGTAAGAGACATCACATATTTTGCCAATGCTCCGATTCTTTCGCTTCTCATTGGATTACGTTTGTAAGCCATCGCCGATGAACCGATCTGATTTTTCTCGAATGGTTCTTCAATTTCTTTTAGATTTTGAAGTAAACGTAAATCGTTGGTGAATTTATGAGCAGATTGAGCGATATTTCCTAATAAAGCAACAACTTTAGCATCGATTTTTCTGTCATAAGTCTGCCCGGACACGCCGAAAACTTTCTCAAAACCGAATCTTTTTGATAATTCTTTATCTAAATGTTTAACTTTAGAATAATCACCGTTGAAAAGCTCCAGGAAGCTCGCCGCTGTTCCAGTCGTTCCTTTTACTCCACGGAATCTCAATGTTTCAAGGAAGAAATCAAGCTCTTCGATGTCAAGAACCAAACTCTGTAACCAAAGTGTAGCTCTTTTTCCGACAGTTGTTAACTGAGCCGGCTGGAAATGAGTAAATCCTAAAGTTGGAAGATCTTTATATTGAATAGCAAAATCCGCTAAATTTTTGATAACATTAACGAGCTTTTTCTTTAAAATTAAAAGCCCGTCACGGATTTGAATTAAGTCTGTATTATCTCCTACAAATGCGGAAGTTGCTCCGAGGTGAATAATTCCTTTGGCTGAAGGAGCAACATCTCCATAGGTGTGAACGTGTGCCATCACATCATGACGGAATTTTTTCTCGTACTCCGCTGCTTTATCATAATCGATGTTTTCAGCATTGGCTTTTAGCTCAGCGATTTGCTCGTCTGTAATTTCAAGGCCAAGGTCTTTTTCGATTTCAGCAAGGGCGATCCAAAGCTTTCTCCAGTTCTGGAATTTATTGTTATGAGAAAAGTTAAACAACATTTCTTCGCTTGAATAGCGTTCTTCCAATGGATTTTTGTAGGAATTCATTCTTTCTTTTACTTTTTAGCTATGCAAAAATAGGGTTTTTCTGTGAGAGTTAAAAATGGTTTTCTTATTGAGCATTCTTACAAAATAAGTTAAAAATAATCATCATTCCATTTTAATTTAAAATAGTAATCTTTTTTGATTATAGATAAATTAAAGCTGTATTAAAAACAAACAAATTCATTTTTCTAAAAAGATAAAGCCGCCTCACGAATGAGACGGCTTCTTAAATTTTATTTTGTCCAGTTGATTTTTGAATGTTTCACATCCGAAGAACTTGTTCCGATCATGATATCAAATTCTCCCGGTTCCCAGTCAAATTTCAGATCGCCATTATAGAACTTAAGATCTTCCGGAGTAATATTAAAGGTAACTTTTTTAGATTCTCCTTTTTTCAACATTACCTTTTGGAATCCTTTCAATTCTTTTACCGGTCTTGTAATAGTCCCTACCAAATCTCTGATGTAAAGCTGAACCACTTCTGCACCATCATAATTTCCGGAATTCGTAACCGTTACTGAGGCCTGAATCGTTTGATTTCCTTTAGGATTTACATTTGAAACCGTAACATCGGAATAGTTGAATTTAGTATAACTTAAACCATATCCGAACGGATAAAGCGGAGTGTTACATTCATCCATATAATTGGAACGGAATCTCTGGTATTCGCATTTATCCACAAGCTTCTGATCTAAAGGTCTACCGGTATTTTTTTCATTATAATAAATAGGCACCTGTCCCAAGCTTCTCGGGAATGTCATCGGAAGTTTTCCGGAAGGATTTACTTTTCCAAAAAGAACATCTGCGATTGCATTTCCAGCTTCTGAACCCGGGAACCATGCATTCAAAATAGCATCAGGAGCATTTTTCACATTGGTAAGCGCCAATGGACGACCTGTAAAAAGCACCATCGCTATTGGTTTTCCAGTCTTTTTCAATTCGTTTAATAAATCTACCTGAGACTGAGGAATGGTAATTTCTGTTCTGGAAGAAGATTCTCCACTCATTTCAGCAGATTCTCCAATCGCAAGAACGATCACATCTGCTTTGTTAGCTACATCAACAGCTTCTTTCAATAAAGCTTCTTTGGAACGATTGTCTCTGTCGGTTTTTTTGCCGTGAGCTGCATAAATTTCTTCCAGTTTTGCATCATAATCGATATTAGCGCCTTTTGCAGAAATGAATTTTACATTTTTGCCGTAATTAGCTTCCAGTCCTTGCACCAGATTGATTGACTTATCGTGCTTAGCCGCCACACTCCACGTTCCGGTCATATTGATGGAATTATTCACCAACGGTCCGATAACCGCTACCGTTCCGGTTGCTTTTAAAGGAAGGGTCTGATTTTCATTTTTCAATAAAACCATCGACTGGGCTGCAACATTTCTTGCAATATTTCTGTTTTCCTGGCTGAAAACTTCTTTTGCTGCCAGTTTTGCATCTCCGTGTTTATAAGGGTTATCAAATAATCCAAGGTCATATTTTGCTTCAAGGATTCTTCTTGCTGCCATATCAATTTCAGCCTGAGTCACTTTTCCTTCTGACAATGATTTTTTAAGAGTGGTTAAAAAACCTTCGCCCACCATATCCATATCAATTCCAGCTTTTAAAGCCAATGCAGAAACTTCCTGAAGATTACCCATTCCGTGATCTACCATTTCGTTGATTCCGGTATAGTCGGTTACTACAAATCCTTTGAAATTCCATTTATTTCTTAAAACTTCGGTTTGCAGCCATCTGTTTCCAGTAGCCGGTATGCCGTCCACTTCATTGAAAGAAGCCATTACAGAAGCTACTCCTGCATCAACCGCAGCTTTATAAGGAGGAAAATATTCGTTGAACATTCTGATGTGGCTCATATCAACGGTATTGTAATCTCTTCCCGCTTCACCGGCACCGTACAATGCGAAGTGCTTTACACATGCTAAAATGGTATTTCCAGCTGCAAGATCTTTACCCTGATATCCGTACACCATGTTTTTAGCAATTTCACTTCCCAGATACGGATCTTCTCCTGAACCTTCGGAAACTCTTCCCCATCTTGGTTCGCGGGAAATATCCACCATCGGAGAGAATGTCCAGTTTATTCCATCCGCTGAAGCTTCTTTAGCCGCTACACGCGCCGATTGCTGAACAAGGTTCATATCCCATGAAGAAGCCAGTCCCAAAGGAATAGGAAAAGTCGTTTCATATCCGTGAATTACATCCATACCGAAAATCAACGGAATTTTCAAGCGGCTGTTTTCAACGGCTACTTTCTGAACGGCTTTAATTTTATCCGCGCCTTTTATATTGAATAGTCCACCCACTAAGCCTTGTTCAACTTTTTTTCCGATGTCTGAGCTTTTAGCCAAACCGGTCGTAAAATCTCCGGAACTCGGCAAATTCAGCTGTCCGATCTTCTCATCCAATGTCATTTTAGACAAAAGATTGTCTACAAAAGTCTTCTTTTTAGTCTGATATTGAGCCGTCTGATATACCTGAACGGGCTTCGATACCATTTCCTGTGCCGAAAACACAGGTGCCAGTGCTAAAGTGGCCATTACAATTAACTTTTTCATAAAATCTATCTTCTTTAATTATATAGTTCTTTTTGTAATAATAATTATTTAAATGCAAACAACAAACTTTTTAAAAGTAATTGTCTCCTTTCCGATGTATGGATTTAACAAAGATCGTAAACATTTTAAATGACAGTTATTAATTTTACTTAATTATTTTCTTTTTGATAGCATCCATTCATACAGTGCGGGATCGGAGTATGTAGAATCCCAGGAATTGTGATTGTCATTCGGGAAAATTTTCAGTTCTGCTGAAGGATTTACAGGATGTAATTTTTGATAGAAATTAAATGCATTTTCCGGTAAAACCACATCATCCATTCCGCCATGGAAAATCTTCATATTCAGATTTTTGTATTGATTAATGTTTGCGTACATCACCCTGTCGGTAGGGGCGCACACAGAAACCACGGCTGCAAACATTTCGGGGTGTTCCATCGCCAGCTTCAGCGTTCCCCAACCTCCCATAGAAAGACCGGTAAGATAAATTCTGGAAGCATCAATCTTATATTTTGCCTGAATTTCTTTAATCAGATTATAGACTGTCTCCGTATCCCACCATATATTTTCAGGACATTGCGGCGCTAAAATTGCCACCGGTTCTTTTATTAAATTTTTATAGGTGAACGGACTGTGTGCTTTCACTATTTCCAGATTATTACCTCTTTCCCCCGATCCGTGAAGAAAAACAATAAGCGGAACATTACCTTTCGTATTTTGAGGATAATCCAGTATGTAAGAAATTTTTTCCTGTCTTTTAACCTCCTTATTTAATTCTGCTTTTATTTCCTGTGCGTGTAATAAGCTTAACGAAAAAGGTAAAAATATAAGAGGTAAATGCTTTAATTTTAATTTCATTTTATTTTTAATTTTTGACTGAAGCCTGTTTGAATTTATTTAGCAAACGGACTACAGTTCATTCCTATTGATTAACGAAATTTTATTTTATTCCGTACTTCGGAGATTGAAAACTTAGCTTTTTTAATCCCTGCTGAATTTCAGGAGCATTCATGAATAATTTCCATAAAAATCCTGTTCTGTAATTTTCGATCATCGGAGCAATTGTTCCCTGATCGATGGCAAGATATCTTGGGGTTGTCCAGTTATCATAATTAATCGAATTGGCATCATAAGGTCCTGCAGAGCCTATAAACTCAGGTTTCTGTGTGTACAGAAAGCGTAAAAAGTCCATAGATTCTTTTGGCGTATAAGGGAAACTGCTCAATGCCGCCGTGGGTGTAATTACTCCTCTGTCATTTTGTGGAAAATGAGCATCATAACCAACACTTCCATCACTATTTCTTGAGTAACTTGCCGTTAATCCCCAATAATTTGGTCCATAACCAGCCCATTGCTTAGGATTTTCAACACAGTACTTATAATCAATAAGAACCTGATTTTTATTTAAATCAAAATAATTCTTGATTAATTTATCTGAAAGATTTGTAGGATCCAAACCAATATATGAATAATGCGCCCAGAATAATGGACCTCCATATTCTTCAGCTCCATTGTGTTTAACATATAAAGGAAGTCCGTATTTTGTCTTATCGGAAAGATAGGTTCCGTTTCTTGTCCAGCCTTTATAATATGTTTCAGCATCGATAGGATACGTAGGTGAAGATGCCGCTAAAATATAAGTAATCAGGCATTCATTATATCCCTGCAAAGGAAAGTTCATTTCCCATTGATAATCTGGTGACCAATGCCAGTACAAAACTTTCTCACCACCTTTTGTGTACCAGTTCCATTGAATTCCTTTCCAAAGATCGTCACATTTTTTTGCCAGAGCTTTTTCTTCAGCATTTCCATTTTTAAAATATTCACGAACCATTAAAATTCCTGAAGTCAAAAATGCTGTTTCCACCAAGTCTCCTCCGTTGTCTTTCTTTCCGAAAGGCACTGTTTTACCGGTTTCCCCATTAATCCAGTGCGACCATGCTCCTTTGTGCCGATCAGCCTTTGCAAGAAAATCCATCATGGTGGTCAATCGTTTTACCGCTTCCTTTCTCGGTATAAAACCTCTTTCAACACCTACGAGAACAGTCGCAAGCCCAAATCCGGAACCTCCAGTTGTAACGACATGTTTATCATTATCCGGATAAATATTATCTTCATGATATCGTTCCCTTCCAAGTAAAGAATTCGGCTCAGCGTAATCCCAGAAGTATTTTAGTGCATACTTCTGTACTTTGTCCATTAATTGTTGATCAGTAATATCATTTTTTACTGCCTGAGTTTTCGCAATTTCCTTTTGTGGAACTTGTGAATTTTTACAGGAAATTGTAAATAATGATATTAAAGTGATTGACATTATAATCCTCTTCATGTTAATATTTTTTATTTTTTTAAAATCCGTATTGTGTGGAGTGGAAACCTAATTTGATTAATCCCAACTTTACATCAGGAGCATTCATAAATAGTTGCCATAAGAATTGGCTTTTATAGTTTTCAACCATTGGAGCAATTGTGCCCTGATCTATAGCTAAATATCTTGGAGTAACCCAATTGTAATGTACAGAATAAGCATCATAAGGTCCTGCAACTCCAACATATTTATTATAGTTTTCGTTGTATAGAAATCTAAGCATATTCATACTTTCTGAAGGCGTATAAGGCATATTTGATAATGCTGCCGTTGAAGAAATAACTCCTAAGTCATTATTTGGCTGGTGCGCTGCATATCCTGTAGATCCGTCTGAATTCCTGGAATAACTGGCGGTAAGTCCCCAGCTTTTAGAATTATATCCCTGCCATCCTTTTGGATTTGTTAAGCAATATTGATACATTATTTTGGCATGATTTGTCGTAGCATCTCCATAATTTACATATTCATCAGATAAACCTCTGGGGTCCAATCCTAAAAATGAATAATGAGACCAAAACATGGGACCAACTGTACCATTTGCTCCGTTATGGTTAACTACCAAAGGAATTCCATATTGTGATCCTGTATTTTTAATACTCCCATTTCTTGCCCATCCTTGCTGGTAAACAGGTTTTTCAATAGAATAATTTGGTGAAGCTGCTGCCATTACATAAGTAATTAATGTTTCGTCGAAACCTTTTAGTTGCAAATTCATCTGGAAATTGTAATTAGGAGACCAATGCCAATATAGTACATTTTGTCCCTGAGTGTACCAATTCCATTCAATTCCCTTCCATAGAGTGTCTGCCTTTTGAGAAAGTGCCAGTTCTGAATTATCAGAAGAGGTTTTAAAATACTCTCTTACACAAATTAATCCTTGTGCTAAAAAAGCAGTTTCCACCAGATCTCCACCGTCATCCATTGTACTAAAAGGAATAACCTGTCCTGTAGCCCCATTCATCCAATGTGGCCATGCTCCATGAAACCGATTGGCATTCTGTAAGAAATTAAGTGAAGTTGTAAGTTTTGAAACTGCTTCGGCTCTGGAAATATATCCATTTTTAATTCCTACCAGAATCGTCATCAATCCGAAGCCTGATCCTCCAGTCGTGACAACATTGGCATCCTGTCCCGGATTATCGGTATGGTATCTTTCACGCGCAAGTTTAGAATTTGATTCGGCATAATCCCAAAAGTATTTTAAGGCATCTTTTTGGACCATTTCGATGAGCTGGGGATCGGTGTAGTTGTTGACAGGATTTTGGTTATTCCCATTTCCGCCAAGTGGAGTTCCTGATCCAGATGAAGCATCATCAGAAGAGCAGCTATTAAATATTATACTTGACAATAATATTGTTGATATAATCTTTCTCATATTATAAATGTAAAAAAAGGCCTATTTCTAGGCCTCATTCAAATAATAATTATCTGTTATCTTTTTCAAGTTTATACAAAGCATCAATTTCTCCTGCCGTGAGAGCTTTATCATACATTCTGAATTCATCCATTAGTCCTGTATAGTTAAGCATCCAACTATCTGGTGATCCCCAAGGTGTACCTAAATGCTGTTGATATCCTCCAACAATAAATTTAGAAACATTTGAATTTGCTAAATCCCCAAGAGGCCCCCCACCTAAAGAAGGATCATTACTATATCTTTTTGTAATACTATCAGGGAGTTGAATTTTTACACCGTCAACGTACAAAGAAAATAATGACATTCCTCCATCATAAGTCCAAACAACATGTTTCCATTTATCATACATATTATCTAATTTATTTGTTCCTCCGGTTTCAATAAATTGTCCTGCCCAAGGAATGTTAGGTGTTACATCTTTTTGAATGTGAAACTTCATTAACATTTTTCCATCAGTAGAGCTTTCAATCAAAACAAAAATATTTCCCCAAAAATCTGTTGTTTTAGGTAACATAAAAAGACACTGGGCTCCTCCTGTATGGGTAGAAGTTTTTATCCACATCGACTGGGTAACGCTTTTCAAGTTTTTAATTTTATCATTTACATCACTGTAACTAATAAAACCATTTGTTGATCCTTTATAAGCCATACCTTTGACTCCAACATTAAAAGTACTTCCAGAGACATTTCCTCCGGTTAATCCACTTTTTGAATCTATCGTTGAAGAATTATCAAAACTAATTTTACTTATTAGGTGATCCGATGCTATTTCATCAGAATTTTGATAGCCACCGATCGAAGCATATGGTATAGGTAAATTCTCTTTATCTATATTGTCTTCGCAAGAATTTATAAAAAAAACTCCTGCGACGATTAATGTAATATTTTTAATTGTTTTTTTCATAATTTTAGTTATATCCAGGATTTTGTTGAGAATATTTAGCAGCTTGAAGCATAAAGCTTGATGGTAATGGGAATACCTCATGCTTACCAACTACAAAAGTTTTACCATCAGCAGCCATTGCAGATTGAGCCTGACCTGTTCTAATAAGATCAAACCATCTGTCATGTTCCATTGCTAATTCAAATCTTCTTTCTTTCCATATAGCAAGTCTGACATCTGACTGTGAAGAAGCTCCTGTATTCCCTAACCCAGCCCTAGTTCTTATTTGATTAACTAAAGTAATTGCTTGAGCGGTATTTCCTTGTTCATTATACGCCTCTGCTAACATTAATAAAACATCAGCATATCTAATTACTCTTAAATTTTGTGAAGCAAAATCATTTCCAGAAAAACTTGGAGAATAAGCTTTGTAATTATACATTGGATTAGATACCGTTGAAGGTAAGATTACACCATCATACAAAGTCTGTCCACGGAACATTATGGTTGCATCTTTTCTTAAATCACCTGTTTCATAAGCATTTAGTAGAGTATTTGAAGGGGTATTGAACCCCCATCCCCAACCACCTGCACCTCTTGGAGCCTGAACTTGAGAATATTGCTTAATACCTGGACTAGTAAGATTTGTGCTTCCTGATGGTCCTCCAATACTTTGAATTTCAAACAGTGATTCTTGATTATTCTCTCCACTAATTTTAAATATATCTGAATAAGAAGGAGTAAGAGAATAACCCGAAATCTGAGTTCCATATGTTATTACATCAGCCCACTTTTTTTGATATAATGCAACTTTGGTCATTAATCCAAGTGCTGCTCCTTTAGAAGCTCTTCCTATATCAGAAGTTCCATAAGCACTTTTCGCAGGTAATCCTGCTATTGCATCTTTTAAATCTTTTTCAATTTGGGCATAAACTTCAGTAGCTGATTTTCTTGTTAAAAGTGTTACATTATCTGCTTCAGAAGCAGGATCTGGAACATGATCTACAATTGGAACACCTCCAAAACATCTAACTAAATTGAAATAATAATATGCTCTTAAAAATTTAGTTTCAGCAATAAGCCTATCTCTTAAAGCCTGGCTTGCATTATCCAACAAGGGTAAATATTTTAATGCCTGATTGCATTTATTAATTCCTTCGTAATTTCCTTTAAACACGTCGCTAACTGAGCCACTTGAAGAATCAAAGGTCAATGCATCCATTAAATTTTTATCAGATCCTGCATCACCTGGATCTGATCCTTTATCGGCTTCATCAGAAGTAATACTAGTCATACCAATCCATGCGAATGAAGAAGTGTCCCATTCAAGTAGTTGTGCATAAGCAGAAGTTACAAAGCTTTTAGCCCCTTCGTCGTTATTATATAATGCCAAATCAGCAGTTGATATATTTTCGGTTGGAGCTACCTCTAAAAAATCATTAGAACAACTTACAGAAAACATTAAAGTTCCTGCCATTAAAAGTGTTATATATCTATTTTTCATTATTATTCTTATTTTTAAAATTTAACATTCATTCCAAATACGAATGATCTTAATTTAGGATAAACGCCTAATTCTATGCCTTGTGTTCCATACGCAGGACTTCCGTCTCCGTTAATTTCAGGAGAATAACCTGAATATTTTTGCCAAATAAATGGATTGATCGCACTTGCATAAAAACGTAAAGATGTGATCATTTCGCTAAATTTTGGCAATGTATAACCTAATGTAATGTTATTAATTCTAAAAAAGTTTGAAGATTCTAAATAGTAGTTAGAAGCAACTGGTTGAACATTTGTTGGACTTGGATTTGGAGAACTTATATTTGTTGGAGTCCAATAATTAGTAGCTATACTATATTCAATGTTTTCATTTCCATTTCTAACTGCTTTCTTCCCGTTAAATACCTTTCCTCCTATTTGACCGTATCCATCGACTGAAAAATCTACATTTTTATAGTGTATTCCAGCAGTTACTCCATAATTAGTAGGGGCAATTACCGATCCAAAAAATTTTCTGTCTGCATCCGTAAGCTTAGATCTCTCAACTACATTGTTATTTTTATCGTAATATACAAAATTACCTTGATTATCATATCCAGCTACTTCATATAACCAAAAACTACCAATAGGTTGTCCTTCAGAAAGCTTTTTTGTAATTTGGCCATTGCCTAGGCTTCCCCCGGTTAATGTATTAGCAAGCTCGCTAAGAGACTCTACGTTGTTTTTATTGTATGCAATATTACCTCCTATCCAATAAGTAAAATTATTACCAATTTTATCATCCCAACGTAAACTTCCTTCTATACCTTTGTTAGAAACACTCGCTCCATAATTATAATAAGGGTTACTAATACCTGTTGTTAGGATAGATTTTAAATCTAAAATAGCTTGTTTATTTCTTTTGTTATAAATATCTACCGTACCTTTTAATCTACGATTTAAAATTTCAAAATCTAATCCTAGAGATGTTTCTTCGGTTGTTTCCCAAGACAGTTTCGAATTAACAAGTGTATTAACTGTAATACCAGAATTAGCAGTACCTCCAATACCATAGCTATATAAATCAAATGGAACATAGTTTAATGGAACATTTTGATTTCCAAGTTTACCCCATCCTCCGCGGATTTTTAACAAATCAAAAAAACCATTCTGCATAAAGTTTTCTTTGGAAATTACCCATCCAGCACTAAATGCAGGAAACGTACCCCACTTTTCTCCATCAGCAAATTTTGAAGAACCATCCCTACGGATACTACCTGATAGTAAATACTTCCCTGCATATGCATATTGGAATCGTCCAAAATAAGAATTTAACCTATTCATATTCGTAGTCACATTTCCTCCGTCTTTCCCTGTAGGAACTTGTGTAAAATCACTTACAGTGGCAAAGTTTGCACCCCAATAATTAGATAACTGAGGCACATTACCATAAATTATTCTGCTATTATACACACTTCCAATTTCGCTAGCTTCTGTTCCTAATGTAACTTCTAAATCATGCTTTCCAAATTTCTTAGTATATGTAAAATAGTTAGACCAATTCCAGTTGAAGAAATGACTAGCATTTTTAGTAACTAAGTTATATGGATTTGTAAGTTTTCCTGAAGTTGCGTCTTTTGTATTAAAGAAAGTATTATAGGCATTATCTCCAATACTGTTATTTGGATGCCCCATCAACCAAGAAGTAATTCTATCGGCATAAGAATACTGGTTATAATTATTATATTCTCCTCCAAATTGTGAAGTAAACTTCAGATCATCTAATATCTTATATTCGGCAGTAATTCCTCCAAAAAGGTCAAATGTTTTTTGTTTTTCATTATTTAAGGCTAATTGTGCAACCGGATTAGGAACATTATTAATTTGTGTTAGAGATCCAGAAGTACCAGCAAATCCATTATCTTGAACATAAGAATTAGCATAAATACCATTAGCCCATTGTACAGGAATTAATGGAGATTGTTTGTATGCATCAGTAAAAGCTGATAGTGGTTTAGGAGTATTATTATTATTCGAAAAACCTAAAGTTTGTGTAATTTTAATTTTTTTAGAAACTTTAAATTCGTTATTCGTTCTAAAATTAAAACGTTTGTATTCCATTCCTTTAAGAATAGTCTGTTCATCATAATAACCTAAGGCAAAATTATAGTTTACTTTATCCGTACTTCCTGATAAAGATACATTATGTTGGGTATAAAATCCTTTTTGTGTAATTTCTTTCATCCAATCAGTGTTGACTGGTTGATCTTGTGAAAATCGTATTGATCCAGTTGCGAGATTTGAATAATTAGCAAAGAGATTACTACCTGCCATTTTTACAGTTTTAAGCATATCTCTTACACCAACAAAGGTATCATACCCAACCGTCATTTTTCCCCTACCTTGTTTAGTAGTAATTATAATTACACCATTTGCTGCCCTATTTCCAAAAATAGCCAAAGCACTTGCATCTTTTAATACTTCATAAGACTCAATATCATTAGAATTTATATTATTAATGAAGTTAGCATTTGTATCTCCATCAATTTGAACTCCATCTACAACATATAGTGGTGCCCTTCCTCCTAAAGCAGTTCCAATACCTCTAATGATTACAGATGGCTTACTCCCAGGGTTATCATCCGCAACAACATTAACACCTGCAACTTTACCCTGAATAGCCTGATTAGCATTCATTACTTTGGTTTTAGATACTTCATCAGCTTTTAGCGATGATACAGAAGTTGTCAAATCACTTTTCTTTCTGCTACCATACCCAATCATCACCACCTCCTCAATTTTCTGTTCTTTAGCAACAGTATCTTTTGGCGTGGTTTGTGCATTCACATTCATACCAAAGTATAGAACAGCAATGAGACATGAATACTTTAAATCACTTTGTTTCATATAGTTAAATTTTATTCGTACAATCATATTTAACAAAAAAGGCAGTACCTTTTTTCATGCTTATCATCGAATATTAACATATTCTCAGAAAAAGACATTAGTCAAAATTATAAAAATATCTTGAACAATGTTAATTTTACTTAATATTTTTATTTATCTGTTAAAGACCTTATTTTATTTAAAATAACAATATTGATTTACATTTGAAAAATATTTTCAAAACCAACCATAAAACAATCGATTTTAAGTTAAAAATGAAAAAAAATTATGAAAAAAAATTACTGATTTAATAAACAATTTTAGAATTATGACATTTTGCATCTTAACTATTAAACAGTCTTATCATTAAAAATTTGTTAAAACCATAATTCTTGTTAAATTTGGTTCATTATTTGAAAATACATTACGTTTAATCATTAACAATGAAAAAATATATTATTGCTGCTGCTTTTATTATAGGCACAGGGACTATTATCAATACAGCAATGCACTCATGCACTACGCTTGCAACATCGGATTTAGGGCTTTCTATCATTAAAAGATTTCTTTTAAACGGGATTGACAAAGGTGTAAATATCTACAGCAACAGAGATGCTTTCTTACAGAACAATATGGTAGATAAGGCTCTTCCTAAACAATTGAGAGAAATCAATTCAATGCTTGAAAAGGTAGCGCCTTCACTGGTTGAAAAAGAAAGAGCATATATTGCAGATGCTGCCGTTTACACCGTTAACATTTCAAAACCAATTCTTGTGAATGCGGTAAACAGCTTAAATGCACAGGATGTCACGAGAATTATTCAGGGAGAGAAGGGAACTGCCACACTTATTCTTAAGGAAAAAACGTCTCAGCAACTCATTGCTGCGATTACCCCTAAAGTAGAAGAACAACTGAACCAATACGGAATTGTGAGAAGCATTAATACGGCTCTATCCGGAAGTAACCTTTTGGGCAGCTTGCTTGGAGGCAATAAAAGTCCGGTGAATGCAGGAGGGTTAAGCCAATTAGCATCAGAACAGCTGGTAAACGGAATGTTCAACATCATTGAAGATTATGAGATCCAGAACTCTAAGTCTCTTCTTGGTCCACTTGGAAAATAGAAATAATTTCGTTATATTTAAATATTATTTAAAATAGGTTAATGGACATTTTACAAGGAAATCAGCATGCGAGTCCTGAGGATTTTTATAATTCGCTAAAGACAAAACTGGAAGATCATCACGATTTTCCGGAAGATTATTTATTTAAGTTTATTATTCCAACAGATCAGGCAAAGCTCACTGAAATTTACAGGGTTTTTGACGGAATTAAATTTACCCTTGGAAATCGGGAAAGCAAAAACGGAAAATATACAGCCTGTAATATTAACGCATTTGTTCTGGATGCCGATCAGGTGGTTAAAATTTATAAAGAAGTCGCAAAAATAGAAGGGGTTATTCTATTATAAAAACAAAGTCAGCTTAATTGCTGACTTTTCTGTTTACATTTTTAATATGTTTTTATTTATTTTTCGATAAAATATTTCACATTTTCAATAGGTCTTCCCAGCATCGCCACAGAGCCTTTGATAAGAATCGGCCTTTGAATCAGCGAAGGATTTTCAGCTAAAATCTGGATCCATTCTTCTTCAGAAAGATCTTGATTTGCAAATTTTTCAATATATAATTTCTCGTTCTTTCTGATGATATCAAACACACTCTGATTGAGTTTTTTCAAAACAGTTTTAATTTCAAGAGGACTTAATGGCTCCTCAATAATATTAATGATTTCAAACGGAACGCCATTCTCATCAAGATACTCCAAAACCGCTTTGGATTTTGAACAGTTACCGTTATGTAAAACTTTCACTAACATTTTAATTGTATTTAATACTCAACAAATTTAGAAAGAAACAGAATGAAAACACATTAATTTATACTAAATCTTTGTTAAAACAATCCGTAAAGTTCTGCTTCAATTTTTTCAAGGATAAATCCGAAATCTTCAGGTTTTTCAACAAAATCGAGATCATCGACTTCTATAATCAATAATTTTCCTTCTGTATAATTAGATATCCATTTTTCATACTTCTGATTCAGTTTAGAAAGATATTCAATACTGATGGATGCTTCGTACTCCCGACCTCTTTTATAGATCTTTTTCACCAGATTTGGAACGTCTGATTTAAGATAAATTAATAAATCAGGTGCAGAAACAAAAGATTTCATTAAGTCGAAAACTGATGCATAATTATTAAAATCCCTGTCTGAAAGCAAATTCATATCATTCAGGTTTTCGGCAAAAATATGGGCATCTTCATAGATTGTACGATCCTGAATGATATTTTTCCCACTATCTCTGATCTCTTTTACCTGTCGGAATCTGCTTCCTAAAAAGTAAATCTGCAGCGCAAAGCTCCATTTGCTCATATCTGCATAAAAATCTTCAAGATAAGGGTTGTGATCTACATCCTCAAACTGTGCATCCCATCCGTAATGTTTTGAAAGCATGGTCGTTAAAGTAGTTTTACCTGCTCCAATATTCCCTGTAACTGCAATATGCATATTTTTCTCCTTAATTATTAATGATTTATCGATTAATCCCCGGCAGACTGTAGCGTAGAAATTTCCTCGATCAGCTTTTGAATAGAACTTTCCCCGGGATTTTTATTTTCTATTTCCTGAGTTTTTTCCTCCAGTTTTTTTTCCTGAGTGTCAGGCTCTGAAGTTTTTTCTTCCGATGGTTTTACCTCCTGCTGAGTATCTTTCGACTGCGGTTCTGACTCCGTCTGTGGTTGGATTTCTTTATTTTTTTCGAGACTGTAAAGATAAAGTTTGTTGGCCTTGATTGCAAAATAAGAAAGTGTGTTTTTATCCACAATCTGCACATCCGGATCCTGAAAAATTTTAACCATTTCTTTTTCCGGAATGTATTTTAAAATAGTGTTGGGAGTAATTACTAAAATATTTTCGTTTTCTCTCCTGAATCGTTTTCCGTTTTCAACAGATGCTTCAAAGATTTTTTCAAATTTAAAAGTATAAACCCTAATACTGTTTCTCGTTAGGATATAGATCTTATTTTCATACACTAAAAGATCCATCAGATCATCAAAGCTGGCATCGAAGGGATAAGAATTAATAATTGTTTCGTTTCTGAAATTGTACTGGATAAGCCTTTTGGTGCTTTCATCCAATAGCCAAAGCTGTTGCAGGTCTTCTGCATAAGCCATCTTGATGAAGCCAAATTTCTGTTTGAAATCCACCCTTTGAATTTCATTCATGTTCTGATCTACAAATTTAAGTTCCTGTCCGTTTTCTGAAAAAAGCGGCACACTCAGCGGATTTTGTACGGTCTGTATTTTGTATGGAACAGTCAACATCATTTTGCCAATCTGTTTTCCCAGAGAATCATATTTGGTGAGGCTAAAATCCTTATTCTTATAGATGTAGAGATTGCCGTAATCATCGGCGAGCATATCTTTAGCTTCCTTGAGTTTTAAAGTGTCTAAAGGAAGAGATTTCTGCGCATATAGCGAACAGAAGGTAAACATAAAAATGAAATATAATACTCTCAAATTATTCTACTAAAGTAGCGCTCCATTAGGAACGCTACCAATTTACTACTTTATTTTATTTTTATTTAAAATCTTCAAAATTTTAATTACTGTATAGCTACTTCATAAATTTTCGGCCAGTTTTTACCTGTGACCAGCATATTTTCGCCTTTAAAAGCTATTCCGTTTAATACATCGTCGCTTCCTTTTGTATTCTGTTTTGCTATATCTGTAAAATCGAATGTTCCTACAACTTCTCCGTTTTCAGGATTAATTTTTAAGATAATAGGTTTCTGCCAAACATTTGCATAGATAAATCCATCGTGATATTCAAGTTCGTTCAGCTGATCGTAAGCCTGTGAACTTCCTGCTACAGCAATATATTTCACCAGTTTGGAAGGATTCGCAGGATCAAGAAAGTATAAAAGTTTGCTTCCGTCTGATGCGATAAGATTTTTACCGTCATATGTTAATCCCCAACCTTCTCCCAAAACATTTGGATAGGCAAATTCGGATAATAATTTCAATGAATTTTTATCATAAATATATCCTTTTTTACTCTGCCATGTGAGCTGATACACTTTATCTCCAACAATCGTGCTTCCTTCAGAAAAATCTTCCTGAGGCTGCTTGGTTGAAGCCAGCGGTGTTGTCGTTCCCAACGTGTATTTTAAAATCTGTGAAGAACCATTCTGCCCATCACTTTCATAAATAGTGTTTCCTTCAATCTGGAAACCCTGAACAAAGTTTTTAGAATCGTGTGGATATTCGGCTACGATTTGGTAAGATATCTTTTTCTCCGGATTCTTGGCAAAAACATTAATGGTAGCGTCCTGCGTAAGAATCTCTCCTCCTTTTGTTTTGATATTGAAAGTAACCGGATTATCACCAAGCGTGAAGAATTTCGGATCAATCGTTAAGCTGGATGTTTCTTTATCACCAAAACTGATGGAAATACTTTCAGCATCTTTGGTAACTTCGTTTGGTAACGTAAGCTTATCGCCAAAATGGTATCCTTTCTGCTCCATTGAATTGTTATAATCCGCAAGTGAGTCCAGGATTTTCTTATCATTTTTACAAGATGCCAGCAGCATGATTGCCGCAAAACCTGCTATGATATTTTTTTTCATTGATTTCTAAATAAATTTCTCCAAAATTAGCAAAATTTATTACTTCCTGCTAATTTCCATCAGATGTTGACCAAATTGTAATATAGTAAGGTCAATTTTCCAGATAAAGTTTCAGACTTTGGGTGATGATTCCTTTCCACCCTTCTGTAAAGGCTTTTTCTGAAAAATTTTCACCAAGATCATTAAAATTTTCAATGTCTTCATGAATTAATCTTACCAAAGTTTGTTCTCCTTCTGCTTGAAGTTCCCAAACAACGGTCGTTTTTTTATCCGAAAAATCAGGATAAAACCAGGTATGCTTAAATGTATTTCCTTGAATTATTTCCAGAATTTCTGCCTGATGATGATATTTTCGTTCATCTCCGGGTTCGTAAAAATTA
The DNA here is from genome assembly GCF_900099685.1 of Chryseobacterium taeanense. Classification (GTDB taxonomy): domain Bacteria; phylum Bacteroidota; class Bacteroidia; order Flavobacteriales; family Weeksellaceae; genus Chryseobacterium; species Chryseobacterium taeanense. The sequence continues at coordinate 98,301 of NZ_FNDW01000013.1, forward strand.
AAAACTTTTCCGGTTTCCAATATAAAATCGGGAATATCAAAATACCATATTTTCATTTCATTCTTATCAGTGAGTGCTTTCCAAACTTTTTCAGCAGGAGCATTTACCTTTTGTTCTATAATGATCGGATGGCTCATATACTTTGTTTTAAATTGATGCAATGCAAATATTTATATTTTTATCTCATATTAAATATAATGTTTTTTACGTAAAGAAATTAATTTTTTGGAAATGATAAATTACTGAATATCTGTCATTAGAATTTATCAGTATGTCAGCAATTTACAGAATGACATTCATTTAATTTTTTGTAAAAGGAATATTATTATAGAAACCGATCTGGATTTGTCCGCGGTTTTTATTTTCCTGAAGCTGATTCATGTATCCTGCTTCAATTCTCATATTCTTGTTGATGACATATCCCAACGCTCCATACACTCTGTTTCTGTCGAAAACCGGACTGTCGAAGTGCAGGAAAATTTCATTGTAAGCCGATGCGTAAAAAGTTTTTGGCGTAAGTTCTTTATTATTGAGGGGAATATTAAAGCCTAATAAATATCTGAACCTCATTCTGAAATCATCTTCCAGAAATCTTTCTTCCAGACGGTAACGATGCTGAATATTGAAACGTCCGAACTTTTGTTTTGTGATATATTGTTGAAAGATTCTATGTTCAATATTTTCAGTTTTTTCGCCATTAAGATAAGGCTGACTCAAAATAAATCCATAGCCAAGCAAGATATTATTGTTGTTTTCCGTAAGGTCATACCCGATTCCTGTACGGATAAGAAGTTGCTCCAAATCTCCGATTGCATCAAAATTCCTGTACTGAATTTCATTGTGCAAGTTTAATTTCTTACTGATCTTATTATTACCAAAATACATATACCAGGCTCCCAAATCGTTTTTCTGAGCCTGCACCATCGAAGTTCCGAAAATAAAAACGCTTACTGCCAATGATTTCAAAATTTTCATATCGTTTATCTTTATTATTAAAATCTATTAAATAATTAAATTCAATATTAATTATCAATAATAAGAAAAATAATCAGGTTATAAAAATTTTGGCTTTTAATCACAAAAAAACCGGCTGTTGTTGCCGGTCTTTTATATATCTAATCTTGATCTTTTAAGAATGTTGCTGTATTTTTTCAGGATCATCATAATTCACCATCCAGTTGATTCCGAATTTATCGGTGAACATTCCAAAATAAGCTCCCCAGAAGGTATCCGTCATAGACATGGTAATATTTCCGCCTTCAGAAAGGCCATTAAACAGTTTATCAGCTTCTTCTTTTGATTCTGCATTAATAGAAACTGAAAAATTATTTCCCTCCTTAAAATTGGAAGCCCACTCTCCGCCGGTATCGCTTCCCATCAGCACGGTTTCTTTTGATATCGGAAGAGTGACGTGCATGATTTTGTTTTTGTCTTCTTCAGAAACTTCTTTTCCTTCAGCAGAAGGCATTTCGCCAAAAGTACCCATGTAGGGGATTTCTATTCCGAAAACCGATCCGTAAAACTCAAAAGCCTGTCTGCAGTTTCCGTTGAATGTTAAGTAAACATTTACTGTTGCCATAATATTTTATCGTTAGTTTTAATTTATCTGTGCTGGTCGATCAGAATCATATTTCCATCGGGATCTTTAAGATAAATATGCTCCGGCCCGAAAGTATTTTCATCGGCTTCTTTCTGAAGTTCAACGCCTTGTTCTTTCAGGTGTTTCTGAATATCGCGAACATCATCAAAGCTGTCAAGATTCTGAGCATTCTGATCCCAGCCGGGATTAAAAGTAAGCATATTGCCATCAAACATCGCCTGGAAAAGTCCTATAATGTGATCTCCGTTTTTCATGATGAGATAATTGTGATCCATTTCTCCCGCCATCTCTCTGAATCCTAATTTCTCATAAAACTCTTTGGATTTCTGAAGATCCTTCACACTTAAACTGATTGAAAAAGCTCCTAATTTCATTTGTATTTTATGATTTATTATTATTTAAAATGACTGTTGAAATATTGGTTGGTAAAAACTTTTTAAACATCAAACTGAGCCAAATGATGATTCAGATGTTTGGCAAACATATTGCTCCATTCCTGCGCCTTCAGCCTCCCGAAAGAAAAAGACTCCTTACCATCGAAAGCAGATGCCCCAAGCTGTTGTGTTTTCTGAATGAAGCCGATCAATCTTTTCTTTTCTTGTTCAAAATTCTTTCTTTCGGCAATAATAAACTGTGGTGCGGTAGGACTGTTTTTCGGATACGATTTTTCTCCGGTAACTTTAGGCTTTAAAAAGGTTTTCAGAATAAATTTGGCAATGCCTCCCGGCTTTTTATGTTTTTCAGGTTCGTACACCATTTCATACGATACACAACAGTGCGCCAGCATCTGATCAACTGCCATTTTTCCCCATAAAGGCTGTGTTTCCGGGGTAAGCTTGTTGATTCTGTCAATATAATTCTGAGCTACTTTTACATCAAAAACGTTTTCCATAGTTTATCGAAATGTTAAAAAACAAATATATCAGTTTTTCAGATTATTTTTTTAACCATTTATAAAAGAATATTACCTTTTATCTCATTCATAAAAAAATACCCTTGAAAATCAAGGTTTTTCAAGGGTATTTTAGGTTTAGTGAAAAATTTATTTAAAATTATTCTGAAATCTTTACTTCAGTACCTTTCGTATGTGCGTTCATTTGCGGCGCATAATAATTCTGGATGGTGGTAATTCCGTTTGAGAATTTTCCGGATGCATTGGCCAGATAATCATATTCAAATACATATTTTCCTTTCGGCAGATACTGGATATAAAAATTCGTGGAAGCGTCTTTGGTTGATTGATAATATCCAAGATTATTTTTCCACTGATAGCCTGAAAGTACATCCACGGGCTCAAATCCTGCGGCTCTCATGTCTTTAATATGGATAAATTCCATCGGACGATCCGTATTTAAAATCATTCTTACCGTTACTTTATCTCCTATTTTCAACGGCATTTCAGGAGATATTTTTTGCAGCTCCTCGCCGTTTACTGTTTTAATTTTTCTGTAAAGTTCTTTGCTGACAGAAATATAATTTTCTGAAGATTTTATTTTATCCAGATCTTCATAATACTGCCAGAACAATCCGCCCTGAACGATTCCCGGGCCTGGCTTTGAAACAGTAACCTCAGCAAGACTTTTATTCAAAACATCTGATTTTACTGTAGATTTTACATATCCTGTAGCTTGTGTTTCAGGCTTTAATTCTTTTCCGCCCCAAACAATTTTTGCTTTATCACTTTCCGCAGATGTCCACGATTTTCCGGAATTCAAGATGGTAAATATAACTTCTGCCGTTCCTCTTGAACTGCCCCATGAATTAACTTCTTTTTGGGTAATCAGCCAGATTTTCATTTCTTCAATGAATTTCTGATCATTGGGTTGTAATCTGTTAAATGCTTCTAATGCTCCTGCCTGATTTACTACTTTTGAACTGAACCAGCCCCAGCCATCGAGATTCTGTTTCCAGTAAACTCCCTGGGTTTTGGTTTCTACAGAGGTTTCTTTTAAATAATTCATCAGCTTATCAGAAACATCTTTCAAACCGTAGTCATTCATTAATAAAGCCGCACGATGCAGTCCGAAGAATGTGAAATCGGTAAGTTTTGCCGTTTTTGCTTTTTGTTTTACCAGAGATTTCAAAGTAGCTCCGTTGCCTTTTAAAGGATATTCTTTTTCCCAGTAATTTCTGGCATCCAGATAATCGAGCGCCCAGTTTGTCCAGACATCTTGCGTTTTTACATCATAATAGGTGTTGATTTCTTTATCCACATAGGTAATCAGATTTTTAACTAATTCTTTCTGTTCAGCATTTTGATAATCTTTTACGTTATCTTTTAACCATACATTAATTTTCCCTAAGTTTTTAAGGATATATAATGATGTTGAGTACGAACTAGGATATCCTTGATACCATGAAAAACCGCCATCCGGATTCTGTAGTTTTCTGAGTTCATCCCAATCCTGATTGATCGAATTTTTCATTGTGTTGGCATCAAACAGCAATGCCAGTTTCTGCATTTGTTCCTGTTCATTATTACTTTCCAGAACCCATGGTGTTTCGTCAAGCAAGAGTTGTTTCAGTTCCTGATTTTTTTCAAGATTTGAATTTAATAAACCTTTATTCTGATATTCTTCAAATACAGTTTTCATTTTTGGATTGGCTTTAAAAATCTCAGATGCCAAAACATCGGCAAACCATTTATTAAAGACTACATCCGCGGAATTGTTCGGATCATTTTTAAGACTTGGAAGCGCAAACATAATTTCCCAGATCGGATTGGTAGTCAGCTCCAACGTATTGGAAACATTCGAAATGGTTTTTGAATTGGCATTTTTAAGATTTTCAAGTTCAAATGTTTTGGTTTCGCCTTCTTTCACAAAAACCGGAACCGCATCGGTAACCAACATTCTGTTCGGAAGAACGGCAATTGCCTGCTGTTCTCCATCGGAATATGCTCCTGCTTTTGCCACAACTTTCAGGATAATAGACGACACATTATCAGGGACTTTTAATTTCCAGGTTAATGCAGAATTTCCATTTTCATTAATTTCAAAATTCTGTACAGCGGAATTTACTCCTAATTTCCCGGAAATATCTTCATTGGTAAATGCATCTAAAATTTGTAAGGTTGCTGAACCATTAAGTTTTTTACTTGTTAAATTTGAAAGTTTTGACTGCAGATTCAATTCATCTCCTTCTCTCAAAAATCTAGGATAATTAGGCGTTACGGAAAATTCTTTCTGCGTAATCACTTCTTTTTCCAGTGTTGCCGCTCTGGCATCTTTTGTGTGAGCAAGGAACATCAGTTTCCATTTGGTTAATGTTTCCGGAGAAGTAAATTCAAAGCTAACGTTTCCTTCGGCATCGGTTTTCAGATCCGGATAAAAGAATGCGGTTTCATTAAGATTCTGACGCACGGAAACTTTTTCTAAAGAATTTTCTTTATCTAATACTTTATCAGCAGCAACCACTTCTGATGCTGTAGCAGCAACTTCTTTTTTAGTTCCGTAACCGCCTATTAATACAACTTCCTCAACATTTTTACTAACAGAACTGTCCGCTTGTGCAGCAGGACTCGCAACTCCACGAATAGTAATTCCCGAAGCTCTGCCCTGCAACATCATTAAACCGTTTCTATCAAACCAATTAAACTGAGGAACTTCCACATAATTCCCATTGAGGAATTTTATTCTTTTCTGATAATATTTTGTTAAAAGATTATCGCTCAAATTATACATCGTGATTAATGAATAAGGTCTGTACAATTTTTCCCAGGTAAAGTTATTGACCGCAAACTGATCCAGTGACATATCATACATATTAGCCAGCACTTCAGCATTGATCTTTTCTTTATCATTTCCTGAAACTTTCACAGACCATTTTTCTTTTGCATTCGGTTCGAGCTTATCTCTGAACGTTGTGGTTTCAATTTTTAACGGCTGTTCGGAATCTTTAATTTTTAAATTTACTGTTGCCGTCTGAACATCATTATAGGCCACAATCTGGAATTGAATATTAACCGCCGACACCGATTTATCTTTAGGGATATCAACCGCATATTCCAGTTTGCCATTTTTCATTTTTTGAACATCGTAAACGGTTTTTCCTGAGCCATCCTGTACAAAAATATTCACGAGCGCATCTGGAACCGCAGAATACATATAAACTTTAGCTTTGTCACCCCTTGAAAATTCTGTTTTTGGCTGTAAAGCGGTAAGGAATGTTTTCTGACTAGCTTTCAGTCCATTTTTATCCCAAACACTAAAATACTGAGAAGTTTTAATTGTATCCTTTCCTTCGATATTGTAGAGTTCAAGCTGGTAATCGCCGGCATCCAGTTCTCCCAGATCCAGAGATTCTTCACTTCGCTTTACACCGTTCAGGATAACGGCTGAAGTTTTCCAGTTTTTCATTTCGTCATTTTTATCGTAAAGATCATGAGGAAATTTTCTGATAAATTCCTCTTTCGAAAATAAAGGAAGATTCTGTACTGCATCTTTAAAGTTACTTCTGAAAATTCTGTCCGGAGCCTGAAGTTTTGAAAGTTTTACCTGATAAGATTTTTTTAAATTCTGCTCATTATAATTTTTGGTTTCAACCGTTAACTTTACATTTTCATCAGAAAAAACATCTTTTATTTCAGCTGCTTTGATATAATGAGACACTGAAGCGACCTTCAACTGTGTATCTGCAGATTGGGTTTCACCGTTGATATCCGTAACGGAAGCGTTAATTTCATAATTATCGATCTGAATTCCTTCCAGCTGTTCATCTTTTTTAAGTTCCAGGCGAATAACAAATTCTCCTTTTTCGTTGGTCTGAGTTTCTCCCAGAATAGAGTTTTCATTATCATTTCCTTGTGGATACCACCAGAAATATCTCCAGCGAATATTACGTTTTTTTATTTCATAATTCACTTTTGTATTGCTGAGTGCAATTCCTGAAAAGGTTGTTGCTTTACCTTTCAGCTCAATCGTCTGACCATATTTATATTCTTCTTTTACCGGTTCAAAATTGACTTCAAACTTCGGTCTTTTATATTCTTCTACACTAAATCCTTTGAAAGCAGGCGTTTCTCCATTTGTATTGAGATAAAACTCTCCGTTCAGTTTTCCTTTCGGAAGAATAAAACTTCCGTGATAGGAACCGAACTCATTGGTGGTGAAGTTTTGGGATGAGACTTCTTTACCATTGGCGTCACCTAAGGTAATTTTTTGTTTCAATCCTGCATCTACAGATTCTACCTCTTTATTGATTTTCGTATTGATTACTTTGAAATAAACAGTTTGCCCAGGCCTGTAAATGGCTCTGTCTGTAAAAATCTGAGTTTTTGTATGTACTTCATCATCAACATCAAATTCATTATCATAATTATTTCCATAGACCTGCATCATCTGGAAATCATTCGTTTTCGGCTGCTGAATTAGAAAAGCTCTGTAATATTCCTTATCCGAAGAAGCAGGAAACCTGAAGACTCCTTTGCTGTCAGTTTTACCGGTAGTCTTATTTAAAACAGAATTTCCTGAAAATTCATAAAATGTAAGACCTTCATTGGATACCGGCAAACCATTTTCACTGTTGACTAATTTCAATTCGTTTTCAGAAAAATTAGTATTGACTTTATTTTTATAAATGATTTTGTGATCAGAAACTAAAAAATAAAAGTTCTGGTTTTTATCGTTTGTCCCGTCATTTATTACATATTCCGCGATATAAATTCCTGGTGGAAGCGGTTTTATTTCAAGAGACGTTTTATGTAACTGATAATCTTTTGGATCCGGAATCTGATACGTTTCTTTTTTTACGAGCTCTTTTTTTACTTTATCAAACATTTCAGAATAAGGATTTCTCGAATACTGTAAAAATGATTTAAGGTCATCCGTTATTTTATAAATATTCAGAGAAAAATTGTTAAGGTTTTTATATTCTGCAACAAAATGAATGGGTTTATTGCTCTGTGTTTGCCGCTCATATTTTATGTTTAAAGAAGTCATTTTAATCTGCTCTTCTTTATTTTTAATATTTTCGATAAATGGAGATTGAGGATATTGAGATTGGGCTTTTGCAGCAATTTCAAGTGCTTCTTTCTCCTGATTTTTGGCTAGCAATTCATTCATGATATCGTCCATGATGAGTACTTTATAATCACCTTTAATATCAGAATTCAAAAGGCTGTTAAGCTGCTGAAGTTTGTCTTTACACTGAATGAAATTACAGTTCTCCTGCAGTTTCTGATGCATAAAATACAGTTTCGCGTTACCGTTATTCTGTGCAATTAATTCATTGAAAATATCATTGATTTGTTTTCGGTTATCTGACAATTCATTTTTAGTAAAAAGGTCGTTATCAGATAAAAAATCAACTTTTTTAAGCGCGTACCAATCTGCCAGTGTCGGAAAAAAAGAAATGGATTTTGTATTGGTAAACAGCGACTGAAAAGGCATCAGAGCAATCTTTTTCATTTCAGCTTTTTGCTGGTCAAGATCTTTAAAACCTTTGGTCAGATAATTTTTAAAATCGAGTTTGCTCCAGGTTTCAATCTGTGTAACATCCTGAGAGTTTATATTGGTTCTGCCATTAATCTTCCAGCTGTTACGATTGTAATAATCCATGATAAAACCATTCATTAAGACTTTATAAATGATTTTTTCTTCACCTTTCAATTTATTTTCAATATCCGTTAGTTTACTGAAAAACGTTGAGGCAGCATTATTCTGTTCATCATCCCGGGTCTGATTCACAATTGCGAATTCTGCTTTTAAGGAACGAATGAGCTGAAGCGTATTATTGTCTTTCATGGCGTGATTTTGGATATCCAGAATAAGAGGAAGATTAGATTTAAATGTCCCTTTTGTACTGTTTTCTTCTATTTTTTTCCATTGCTCGTCATAATATTTCTGAGCGTAATACATTGTTGGGCCTAACAATAGAAGGAAAAACATAAAACTCTTGGATAATCTTTTCATAAATGTTATTTTTGATCTGATGAATTTATTAAAAATACTGAAAAAAACCATTATCGACAGTCAATTCTATGTCTCTTTAATGGGAACTCTATTTGCAGTATTCTTCATGGAGGAGCAAAATACATTCCGTTATCCCACATTTCTCCTTATTTTCATCACTTATTTCAGCGGTTATCTTTATACCAAATATCAGAATACCAGACATTTCCCTGTTATATTACTTATTAATGCCATTGCAGGAATTGTATGCGCGCTGCTGATTATTCACAACCATAACGGTATCAGGCTTTTAAAATGGCTTGTGATTGTTATTTTAGGATTGCTGTACAATAGCTTTTTCCTTGATGTTTATATTCGTAAAATTCCTTTGCTGAAAGTCTTTTATGTCGGTCTCGTTTGGGCTTTGGTTAATTGCTGGCTCACTTTACCTGAATTCAGTATTCCTATATTTCTGATCAGCTTCTTTTTCATTACAGCGTTGGTTCTGCCTTTTGATATCCGAGATATGAAAGTTGACAGTGTCAAGACATTCCCAACAATGATTGGCGTTCAGAATACAAAATATATTGCTTATCTATTGATTTTCATCAGCACTATTCTTGCTGCACAATATCTTACTTTCACTTATTTTATTTCTTTCTTTTTATCAGGAATTATCTCTTATATTTTTATTTATTTTTCTGAAAATGAAAGAGATGACGCCTATTTTTCTTTCGGCGTAGAAACCTGTTCTGCACTTCCTTTTTTATTTTTAGTAATAATGAAGTATTTTTGACAAATGATTATCAAGAAACTTTCGCTGTATAATTTCAAGAACCATTCCGAGAAAAAATTTGAATTTTCCCCGCAGATCAACTGTTTTGTGGGAAACAACGGTGTGGGAAAGACCAATATTCTTGATGCGCTGCATTATCTTTCGGTCGGAAAAAGTTTTTTGGGAAATACAGATCTCAACAATATCAGGCATGATGAAGATTTTTTTACAATTGATGCAGAAATCATGAATGAAGAAAGTGAAGATATTATCAAAATTTCACAGCCGAAAGAAGCGAAAAAAATCATTAAAAAGAACGATAAAAGCTACGACAGACTTGCAGACCACATCGGTTATCTTCCAAGTGTGATGATTTCTCCCTATGATTCTAACTTAATTTCAGATTCCGGAGAGAGCAGAAGAAAGTTTCTGGATGCCATGATTTCGCAGACCGATTCTGAATATCTTTTTGATCTCATTCAGTATCAGAAAGTGGTTCAGCAAAGAAATGCGTTGTTAAAATATTTTGCCAAAAACAGAGTCTGGGAAAAAGATTCTCTGGAGATTTATGACGATCCGATAACGAAATTGGGAACAAAAATATTCATCAAAAGAAGAGATTTTGTAGAAAAGCTCAATCCTATCGTTCAGAGTTTTTACAGGATTATTTCGGGTGGAATGGAAAATGTTTCAGTTATTTACGAATCCCATCTGTTGGAAAATTCTTTTGAAAATCTGCTGAAAGAGAGTATTGAACGTGACAGAATGCTTACTTATACTTCCAAAGGTATTCATAAAGATGATCTTCTTTTTGAGATGAATTCTGTTCTGATCAAAAAGGTTGGTTCCCAGGGACAGCAAAAATCTTTTCTGATTTCTTTAAAACTGGCGCAGATGAGCCTGGTAAAAGAATTAACACGGAAAACACCTATTCTTCTTCTGGATGACATTTTTGATAAACTTGATGACAACAGAGTTTCTCAGCTAATCGAACTGGTCAATCAGGAGAATTTCGGACAAATTTTCATTACAGATACACACAGGGAGCGCACGGAAAGTGTTGTCAAAAAAATCAATGAAGAAAGTATTATTTTTGACATATGATAAAAAAATTAAATGAAAAAATTACTATTCTTTGTTTTCATAGTGTTATTTTCTATTTCATATAGTCAAAAAAAATTTTCTACAAATGAAATATTAAATACTTTTCCATTACGTAAAGCTGTAAAAGTAAAAATCATTTCTTACAATATAAATTTTATTAGTGAATTTCCCACTCCTTTGCCACCGATTGGAGGAAGGGTTGATTCAGCAGAGATAAAAAGAATAATCGCTAATCAAAAATTTCCAATTAGCTTAAAAAAAAACATCGAAAGTGGAGAGTTTTCAGGGATAGATGAAATCAAAATTCTTAATTTTAAAGAGACTTATGATTTGTTTAAATTACTTTACAACACCTGTGGAAAATTCCCCAATCTGCAAAGAAGAATAAGTATGTGTTTTTTTCCAAGAAACGCAATTCTTTTTTATGATGAAAATGATAAAGTTTTTGATTTTCTAGAAATTTGTTTTGAATGTCATAGAATGGATTCATTATCTGAAGAATTTACTGAAATCAATGATATGTGTGATAATTTTTATTTCAATTTAGAAAAATTCTTTCAGAGTAAAGGCTTAAAAACTAAATTCAATCAACAAAAATGAAAAGAAATAAAAAACGAGAATATCAGTCATCGGAACTTGTGAAATCTTTCGCAAGAATTTACGGTTTTGAAGATAAACTGGTTGCTTTTGAAATTAAAGATTTTCTTGAAGAATATCTTGATGAAAGTCTTTTTCTTGAAATAAAGAGTGTGAATATTGAAGATCAAAAGATTATTATAAAAATTAATTCACCGCTTTTGAAACATGATTTTCAGTTGCGTAAAAGCTTTTATCTGAAAAAATTTCAGGATAAGTTTGGAGCTGATAAATTTAATGATCTCTTAATAGTTTAAAAAAATTTCAGAAAAATTTAAGACAGATCAACGGCGGAAATACTGGCGCATGCTGCGTATTTTATTGTAATACAAATGAATGTGCTTATTGGACAGAGCCGAAAGTTCAATGTCTACTCTTTCCAGACTGTCTTTAAAACTAAGCTACAGAAATGTAGCTTTTTTAATTTAATTGATCTTCAGATTTTGTAGTTTCTTTTATCAGTTTTTTTGCATTTTCATCTAAAATAGAACGAATAGGAAAGAAAAATATCACTGGATTTTTTCCAAAATATTTAATGATATGAGAAATAATCTTTCTTATTTCTAAAGAAGTAATTTTTCTTGATCTGAAAGCCAGAAGCATCGAAAGTCCAAAACTGACACTAAAATTGGCAAAACCGATAAGAAAAACTGTTGAAACTCCCATCAGAATCGTTTTTAAATCGACATTAAAACCTTGACCGTAAATTCCAAGTGCAAGATTTCCTGCTTCGAAACTGATGTGTTTGGTATCAATATTCAGACCTAAGAACGAGCCCACAGATGCCGTGATTCCCATTAATACACCAAGCCACAGGTAAGACATAATTCCCGCCCAGTTTCTTGCATAGAACGAAGAAAGTCTTTTTGCAAAATGATGACCGAAAGTATTTGTGATTAAAGGATTTTTCTCAATTCTTTGGGGAATTTTAAAAAAAACGGTTTTATTCCCAACACTACCTGAAATAATTCCGGATATAAAGAGATACACCCCTGTAAGTGCACCCTGAGCGATAGATGAAGAGGTAATAAAGTTAAGATTTTTCAGGAATTTATCTGATTTTTCAGTAGCGAGGTTTATTCCCAACAGTACGTCCAATGCATAAATAATAATCATTGCCACCGGAAAACTCATCAGAACATTTCCCATAAAAGCAATAAACTGACTTCTGAATAATTTTGAAACCAAGTGTGCAAAATCCCAGTAATTTCGTTTGGTGTTTTTAACATCAGATAATACTCTCGCCATTGTAGTAGCCGTCATAGACGGTTGTTTGGTCGCTAATGCAAAACCCATCAGGAAAATCATAACGAACCCCATTACATAATTAAAGGAGTACAAAAATGCATGGGAAAACTCACTCCCCGGAATGTAGGAATAAATCATTTTAAGAATACATAAAGCGCCTACTATGACACCTCCGCCTGCCGCTTTGCGGAACATTTTAAAGTATTCTTTTGGTGATGAAGTTATATAACCCGAGCCTGTTTCTGCGGTATGAGAAGTAATAAGATGTGAAATAAGCGTAGTACTGTCATTTACCAGATCTCTTACATTATTTTTATGAGATTTATAAATAAGTATATTAAAAATCAGCTGTTTAGATTTTATGATGACATCCTGTTCATTATCTATTACCAAAAGATTGAGAATCTCAAGAATTCTGCTAACTTGTTGGCGAATTTTAAGGAGAGAATGATTAATCTTACCGGAAATTCCGTATTTTGAGGAATTTTTGAAAGCAATATTCACAAAATCAAGACATTGCTGTATGTAAATTTTAATCTGTTTATAATGACTGTCTTTTGAATTGAGCTGATGTTGAGGTTTCTTATTGAAATCTTCTGCCAGTGATTCAAGTTCATTTTGAAGTGCTAAAAAAGGATTGTCGAAATTTCGGTATTCCGGAGCCATTTTAATTACTTCAACTTCAAGAGCCATTCCGGTTACCCTCCACGAAAGGATGTTCATAGAAAACACCAGTTCGTTTTTTACTTCCGGACTCTTGATAAAGTCTGCAATTCCAAGAATCTGCATCAATTCGTTCAATTCATTATCCGGTAGGTTTTGAAAATATTCCAAATCTTTTTTTGGTCTGAAACTTACGTTATCAATAAGATACCAAACTGTATTTTCATGTTCTACAGGAGGCAATATTTTATTCAGAATCCTTTTTTTAAGTTCGGGGACAAAAGCATTTTCAGACAAAATACTTGCTTCCGTCAACGAAAGATTGAAGGGTTTTCCAGAAAAAATTCTATAGAGATAGTACCTGAAATTTTCTGCAAAATTTTGGTTTTGTTTGAAAAAATTAAGAATGTCAGTAAATTCTGACTTCTTTATTGCTTCCAAAAATTCGGATAAAGGTTCCAAAGAAGTAGTCTCATTCTTAAAAGAAAAATACTTTTTAAGAACAGATTTAAAGTTCCCTGTATTTGAACTAAAAAATTTCATTAGTACAAAGATACTACTTCAAACTTACATTCCTCATCTGTCTCATGATCCAATTGTGTTTCTTTCTCAAATAAGCTGAAGGATTCTTAGGATCGTATTTTTTAGGGTTGGGTAAAACTGCTGCAATCCATGCTGCTTCCGAAATGGTAAGATCTTTTGAAGGCTTACCAAAATAATATTGAGCAGCAGCCTCAATTCCGAAAACCCCTTGCCCCATTTCAATAGAATTAAGATATCTTTCAAGGATGATATCTTTGCTCCAGGTTTTCTCAATGATAAAGGTGTAAACCGCTTCCAGACCTTTCCTGATCCAGCTTCTCCCTTGCCACAGGAATACATTTTTTGCCGTTTGCTGAGAAATAGTACTTCCACCTCTCAGCTTCTTTCCTTTCTCATTGTTTTTCATTGCTTTTTCTATAGCCTTATAATCAAATCCGTCGTGTACAAAAAACTTCTGATCTTCGGAGGCAATGACGGCTTTTTTTACATTGTTACCCATTTCATCATAAGAAATATAGTCTCTGTGCAGTTTTCCGTATTCAAAAAAACCACCGATCTGCGTGATGGTTATTGGCGGATTGAAAAACCTACCCCAAACAATGAATAATACATTCAGAATCAAAACAATAAATATAATGCGTTTAATTGTTTTCCACATAATTTAAAAAGAAAGATCAAAAATACGCAAATACTCCGAGTTATTGCAACTCTTTCATGTAAGTAAGCTGATAATCTGGTAAAAGCTCGGGATGAAAAATTTTAATATAATCTTTTAAAACAAGATCAGATCTTACCACTCCACTTTCAAAAAAATCATTGGCTTTGGCTTTTTCTTTACCGGTAATCACATAAATTTTTCCTTGATTGAAAACATTTAATTTACTATAAACAGGATTCATTCCCAACATTTCTTTTTTCGAAATATGATTACCTGCGTTAATCCAGTACTGAACCTGATCTGCTTTAGCAAAGACTTCTTCAAAACTCATGGTGACTGCCTTTTCCTCCGCATTATTTTTTAAAATATAATTGGCGTTGGCATCAGAAATAAAGTTGGCAACAGATGTTTTTCCACCAGGGAGATACCAGATATCACCGTACATTTCGTTTGCCAGAACTGTCGGTCGCTCTTTCGCTTGTAAAGCTAAATGTTTGAGCTGATTATAATTCTTTTCAATCTCTTCATATTTTGCGACTGCTTGCTTATCTTTTCCGAAAAGTTTTCCAAAAAGTTTGATATAGGCTGTTTTTTCCAATGGCTTCTGCTCCATATATTCGTCCAGAAAAACAACCTGAATTCCGTTATCTTTTAATAACTTATATGTATTGTCAAAACTTGCAATATGATTGGTAAAAATGGCATCAGGTTTCAGGGAAAGGATTTTTTCGACATCATATTTCTGTTCATTGCCAACATTCTGAATTTCTCCTTCTTTTAATAAACTCTGAATTTTATCAGAATAAATATATTCAGGACTTGCAACGCCGATGACAAGATTCTCAGCTTCAAGCTCTGATATATATCCGGCCATACTTGCATTTAACAGGATAATTTTTTTAAAAGGAAGTTGATTTTGCTTAAAATCATAACTAAAATTTCCCGACTGAATATGTACATTCCCACTTTCTTCTTTAAGCTGTACATGATTTGAGATAGAAACAGTTTCTGAAGGTGATTTTTTTTGTTCTCTTTTACAAGCCGTTAGCGCCAAAAACACGATTAATAGTAAAATTCTTGGTTTCATCTTTCAAAGAAAGTAAAAAAGTGCTATATTTGCAAACCAATTAACAATGGCCTCGTGGCGCAACTGAATAGCGCATCTGATTACGGCTCAGAAGGTTACAGGTTTGAATCCTGTCGAGGTCACAAACAAGCCAAAAAGGCGCCAACTGAAGACAGTTGGCGCTGTTTTTATGAAATATTTGTAAATTTGTTAGAATTGTTCCAATAATTATAGGGCTGTGATTCGCTTATATATATTTAATCAGTTGCATCAGAAATTTCTTCACTAAAAGATGAGTTTGAAATTTCAGGAACTTATAAATCTAATGGAACGAAAGAACTATCATACATTCCCATACTTGGTATTTCTAAAGATGTAGAAGATATGTCATAAATTCTAACATTAGACCATTCTATTTGTATTCAATAAAGTAGCCAAATCTCCAAACTCACTTCTGTTTTGAGAATGCACCCTTTTTATGTTGAAATACAGACATACTAAGCTGCATCAATTCAGCGATATCTTTCCTGATAAAAGTTTGAAACCCACGATTAGCAGAATCTTTTTTCAAAGCTTCAAAATGGATAGCAACATTGTATGTCGCTTCTCTTTCGCAGGACTCGGGATTACGTTTTTCAAAAACATTGAATACCAATGGGTCAGAATTGATTTCTCACAAAGTTAGCAGCATATTTTTGGAATATTGAAGTTTATTGTATTTGACTTTCAGAATGTTATTGAAATGATTATTATGGAATTCATAATCCTTTGCAATGAACCTTCAATACCATAAGCAATAATCAATTAAATATTTGTATATCAAAATTTTAAACACAAAAATTATTTTATTTATTATCCTGGACTCAGGTATTTATAATAATTTTTGGTGAGTAACAATGGAGATAAATTTTGGTCTCATTAATTTTGGAACCATATTATGATTATCAATCATTTGCGTTTTTTTCTAAAAAATAAACGAATGCAAGTTATCTTACTCTCGTTTTTACAAATTAAACTTAAATTAACATTGAAATCAACCGATTATATTTCCGAAAATGAATATCACTAAATTTGGAACATTATCCATCTGATACATTACATAATAGATTTAAATTAATTTTTTCTATTTGTATATTTTGAAACTGTAAATCATTAATTGAAGCAACACAACATTGATACTCTTTATCAATAAATATTTCTTTTAAATAAAATTTTTCATTTTCAATTATGGTTTGATTTTGAAAAATCTCAAATGACTGTAAAGGAATTAGCAATCCTTTTCCATGAGCTTTAATAGCAGCTTCTTTTTCCGTCCAATAAACAAAAAAATTTTTAATTATATCTTCTGAATCTTGTATTTTATGGAATTCTTTTAAAGTCATTTGAGATTTAAAGTCATCAAAATTTATTTTATGATCTATATATTCTATATCAACTCCTATTGGTGATTTACTGATTCCACAAATTACAAGATTTCCAGCGTGTGATATATTAAAACATACTTCTATATTTTTTAAAAAAGGCTTATGATTAGATGTCTGATCTATTTCATAATATTCTATTCCAAAATATTTATTTAAACCATATTGTAAAAGCATTCTTCCAAGCATTGACGACTGAGCATCTTGCCATCTTCTATATTTTAGAATTCTTATATCAAAGTCTTCCGAGTAAATTTCTGAGTATTTATTTAATAAACATTCATGTTTATCTTTATCAATATATGTATATAAAATTACCATGTAAATTTAATTTTTCCATCATCCAAAATAAAATGGTTAGTGAAGACTGTAAACCTTGCCCTTCATGATTGCCTTTCGAGTAAGAACCATGAAATAAATTGCTTCGTAATTTTTCAAAACATCTTCTAAAAGACTTCTTTCCGATTCCCGAAAAACCATTTTAACAAATTGTTCTAAGCTTTTTATCTAGTATTTTGGAATTTTTCTTCTTGCTTAAAAATAGAAGTTCCCATTATTTTTCACATCATTTCTAAAAATATTTTCAATTAAATAGTTTAAAGTTGCCTAATTTATGACACTTCAATATATAGAATTGAAAAATCCAGAAATTACTGTGTGATTTTTAAGGAATTATTAATTATTTGAGTAATATTCAACCTCTGTTCATTAATAAAGAAATGCCCCCCCTCCAGGTAAGTAATTTCGCAAGATTCGGTAGTATATTCTGACCAGCTTTCACCTTCTGTTTCTGTTAAATCATCATCTTTTCCCAAAAGCACAGTCATATCGACATTTAAAGGTTGGTAATTATAGTTATAAGAATAATTTTCTACAAGCCTGAAATCATTTTTTAAAACAGGAAGAAAAAGTTCCAGAAGTTCCGGATGGCTAAAAAACTCTTTAGGAGTCCCCCCAAGATTTAAAACTTCCTGTCTGAATTTTACATCATCCATTCTGCTGTACATTTTTTCTCCGGTTTTATTTACGTGCGGCGCACTGCGCCCTGAGATAAAAATATGAACGGGTGAAGGTAAACCTGCTTTGCGAATACGCTGTGCAAGCTCAAAGGCAATTAAAGCTCCCATACTGTGCCCGAATAAAGCATAAGGTATTTCCGTAATTTCTTCTTTAATGCTGTTGAAAATATCTTCCACCGCTTGATGAATGTCTTCGTATAATGGCTCACTGAAACGTTTTCCTCTTCCTGAAAGTTCAACAGGCTTAATATTGACAGAGGATTGAAGATTTTCTGACCATTTATTATAGACTACGGAAGATCCTCCTGCATATGGTATGCTATATAAATTAATTTTCATAGATAATATTTATTTTAATTTTATCCGTTACGCATTTTGATTTATTTTCGTCAATTCCGGTAGATTTTTTCTATTTTACTCCGAATAAAAAACATCAGAAAAGACGAATCTGATATCCGTTTTTCAAAATGCATAACGAATTTAATTTTCTTTTTTTTCTAAAACAATCAGGCTTTCCCGTTGATTAGCTTTACAAATTCTGTACAGTTTTCTTCATTAAAAATACTGTAATGATTTGCAAAGATAAAAGAGTGACTGAAATTTCCTGATGTAAAATTTTTCCATGTCATCACATCTGTTCCGTTTCCATTTTCCGAAGCTTCTACAGTAATGACATCGGCGTTAACTTTTCCTGATATTCTGTATTTATCAAGTACATTCAAGTTATTGAACACCATATTTTCAATTCTTTTTATGTCTTTATCCAAGATATCTTTCGTCCAGTCATAAAGTTCATTCTTAAGAATTTCACTGATCTGCTCTTTACTTAGGTTGTGATCAGATGTTTCGTCCTGTGCGCCTCTGTCAACAAGAATAAGACTAACTTCATATCCCATATCTTCCAGTTTTTTTGCAGCTTCAAAAGCAATAGGAACTCCCATTGAATATCCTAAAAGAAATACTTTCTTGTCATTCTTTGTTTTCAGAATTTCTGCAGCGCATGTTTCAGCCATTTCTTCAATGCTTTGGTCGAAATCAACATCATAATCGAATCCTTTATACTGAATTCCATATACATTATATATTTGATTAAATGCTGTTCCTAAACTTTTAAAAATAGTAGAAGAACCTATCACCGGCGGAATAACATACATATTTGGAAGATCAGATTTGATTGTATTCAGTTTAACAATAAGACTTTTATCCGAAGTTTTATTTGTTAGTACCTCTGCAAGATCCACCACAGTAGGATTGTTGAATATATCTTTCAGTGTAATATCACAATTAAATTCTTTGAATAGCATAGCCAGAATCTGCGTTGCTTTTATAGAGTTTCCTCCAACTTCAAAGAAATTAACATGAGTACTCTTTACCGGATATTTAAGACATTCTTCCCATATTTCAAGAATTTTTGTTTCTACCAGATTTTTAGGAGGTACAACCACTTGTTTTTCGCTAAATAAAGGATTTTTCTTCTCAAGCATTTTTCTGTCAACTTTGCCTGTTGCAGTTACCGGTAATTTATCCAGATTCATAAAATGCGTAGGAATCATATAAAGCGGCAGTTTTTTTCTAAGGAAATCTCTTAGTTCTACTTCCAGTTTTTTATCAAGTGTTAAAGCATATGGTACAGGCAAGCTGTTTGTTTTAATTTTACCATTAATAGTCTGCTCAAAGCCTTCCACCTGCATAAAATAATCCGGAACCATATAATGAGGCAGTCGATCATTTAAAAATTTACGCATCTGATCACTATCCAACTCACCGATTGCAGTATAATATGCAATAAGATGTTTATTACCTTCTGCATCAGCTTTAGGAATGGTAATACAGTTGATAACGCCACTGAAGTTTTCAAGAACATGGTCTACTTCTGCAGGTTCAACTCTATGGCCACGGATTTTTACCTGATGATCTTTTCTTCCGCAAAATTCAAGAAGCCCATTATCATTATATCTCGCCATGTCTCCCGTTTTATAAAATAATCCGCCATCTATAGGATTATTTAGAAATTTTTTGTCCGTTTCCTTTGGTCTGTTCAGATAACCTTTGGCAAGACCTGTTCCGGCAATAAAAATCTCTCCGATCTCTCCGTGCTCTACTTTCTGCATATTATCATCCAGAAGATAAATTTCATGATTATCAACAGGATGCCCAATAACATTACATTTTGAAACATCATCCACTTTACCGAAAGTTGCACAGACAGTAGTTTCTGTAGGCCCATAAGTGTTGTAAACATCCGTTAAACCGATCAGCTTATCAATATAAGCAGGTCTTAATTCCTCTCCTCCACTGATCATTAACTTTGGAATATGTGTAAGATCATTACATCTCATATTTATCTCATTGATTACCAAAGGTGTCGTGCTTATTACCGTTACTTTATGATTGTTTACAGCTTTAATGATGGCATTAATATCTCTTCCTCCTTCCGGTACAATAATAAGTTTTCCTCCACAGCAAAGAATAGGGAAAATTTCTTCCACAGAAGTATCAAATGATATTGATGACTGCTGAATAACAACTTCTTCTTCCGTTAATTTAAAATAATTCTTAAAAGTATTCACATAATCCGACACTGAATCATGACCTATCATCACACCTTTAGGTTTTCCTGTAGAACCTGATGTGTAACAAATATAGCATAAATTATTGGCATCATTACTTTTAATATTTTCAATTCCGGATTTGGCTGTCAATTCTTTTTCAATTTCGTCAAACACAATCGTGTTCTTCTCATCAAATATATTTCCAGCATTGTTGCGAGAGTCTGATATTATCACTTTCACCGCAGCATCTTGAAGGATAGTCTGTATTCTGGAATCAGGATAATCCTTATCTATCGGAACATATGCTGCTCCTGCTTTTAAAATAGCGAGAATAGAAACAATCATCTTCTCTGATCTCTCCATAACGATTCCGACAAAGTCTTGTCCTGTAATACTGTAATCAGATTTTAACAATGAAGCCAATTGATTTGCCTTATTATTAAGTTCTCCGTAAGTCATTTTTTTATTTTCAGAAACCAAGGCTATTTTATCCTGATTTTCTTCAGCAGTTTTTTCAAACCATTCATGGATTTTCATATCCGTACTTACCGCTGTTAATCTGTGTGTTTTGTGTGCACGATCATTGTTATTTACAATTTCCGCTTTCTCAGTTGCGGCACTTTCTTCGATAGAATCGGCTTCCTGTCTTTTTACATAATATGCAATCAAGTGATAATTCTTAAAATTATCCTGATTAACCACAACCGCAACTTCTTGCACATCATGATGCTCAAGAATTTTACTTTCTACTTCTCCGGGTTCTATTCTTGAACCGCCAATTCTGATCTGATTATCTTTTCTCCCTAAAAATTCTATTTCTCCCTTTTCGTTCCATACTCCGATATCTCCTGTTTTGTAAATCTTTTCATCTTCTCCATTTTTATACGAATTATAAATAAATCTTTCGGCAGTCATTTTTTCCTGATTCAGATATCCTTTTGCAAGTCCGATTCCTGCAATTCCTATTTCACCCGGTATTCCGATCGGTAAAAGTTTGTAATTGCTGTCCAGTACGTAAAGATTAACATTGGCTATCGGTTTTCCTATAGGTATAATCTCATCTCCTTTTTTAGTTTCGTAACCGCTCGCTTCTATGGAAGCTTCCGTTGGTCCGTATAAGTTGATTAACGGAATATCTAATTTTGTATAAAATCTTTTTACGGTTTCTTTAAGAAGTTCTTCTCCACTGGAAAAAACATATCTTATTGAATGTAATTTTTCCACATCTTCCGTATTGAATTCCAGGAAAATATTTAGCATCGTCGGTGAAAAATGAATATAAGTAACCTTAAATTGTAGGACATTGGCAATAATTTCCTGAGCAGTGTCACTTGTTGCCACCAGAAGCTTAGCTCCAAAACAAAGCGGCATGAAAAGTTCACCTATTGACACATCAAATATAAAAGGCGTTTTCTGATAGATAACATCGTCTTTTCCAAATACGTATTTACTCCATAACCATTGCATTCTGTTGATAAGTCCAACGTTTTTGATGAGTACTCCTTTAGGATTACCTGTAGATCCTGAAGTGTACAGAATCGTGAATATATCATCCGCACTGATATCTACATTAAGATTTTCATTTGAATAATCATTTAATAATCCTCTAATATCATTCATCATTATCATTGAATATTTATCAGATTTATCATTAATATCTTCTGTAATAAGAACGGTAAGTCTGGTGTCATTGATAATGTACTGCTTTCTTTCTTCCGGATATGACGGATCTATAGGAACATATACTGCTCCTAATTTTACAACCGCTATTAAGGCAATGATCCTGTCGACACCTATATCCATATTCATACCGATATGATCTCCTTTTTTTATGCCATGTTTTTCGCTCAGATATCTTGCTAACTGATTTGAAATACTGTTCAGCTCTCTAAATGTTAAATTATATTCGTGCGAAAACAGACAGATCTCATCCGGAGATTTGGTGACCTGCTCTTCTATAAGATCTTTAATACTTGTCGAAAGATTATAATCTTCCTTTGTATTATTAAAAACATTAAGAATCTGATATTTCTCTTCCTGAGACAGATATTCAATCTCTGAAACAGACTTGTCAGAGTCATTTGATATCTCTACAATCAAATTTCTTAAATGATTGATCATTCTTAATATTTTCTCTCTTTTAAACAGATCTGTATTATAATCAATATGAATATATAACCCATTATCATTCATCCTTTTGAAAGCAAAACTCAGATCAAACTTTGCCAATCCTGAATTTATGATTCGGACTCCTTCAAAATAACTTGCTTCACCGTTTTCTGTACTTTGGTTTTCATTCAAGGAGATCATGATATCGAAAAGAGGATTCTTATTCATGTCTTTTCCCAACTTTAACTCGTCTACCAAAAGATCATATGGATAAAATTGATGTTCATAACTTTCCAACATTACAGAACTTACTCTGGAAAGAATTTCGCGGAAACTTTCATTTCCTGACACTGAAGATCTCAGTACAATGGTATTGCTGTAAAATCCTACCTGACTTTCCAATTCAGGGTGATTTCTTCCACTAACAGGAGTTCCTATCACAAGATCTTCCTGTCCCGTATATCTATGCAGCAAAACATTGGCTGCGGCTACCATTACCATAAAAAATGAGGCTCCACACTCATGTGCAACTACTTCAAGATTTTTTACCGTTGAAGGAGGTAAGCTTACATATAATTCTTCACCCAAACCTTCGCCCGAATCTTCTCTCCTAAAATCTGTAGGTAATTTTACAGAAGGTATTTCTCCACTAAATTTATTAAGCCAATATTCACGGGAATGACTGAAGTGCCCCAACTTAAGCTGTTCATGCTGCCATAAAGTGTAATCCTTGTACTGAATTCTCAGATCCGATAACTGTAAAGGTTTTTGTTCTGAATAATATTCATATAAAGCAAGAAAATCTTTTTGAAGAACATTCATAGACCATGCATCTGTAACAATATGATGAATCAAAAATATGAAATCAAAACTTCCATCCAAATGCTGAATTAATGACGCTCTAACTGATGATCTAGTAAGATCAAATTGATGGGCAAGCTCTTGTGAGATAATTTCATCAATATCATCACTCTCAGCCGTAATTCTAATTAACTCAAACGGAAAATCTTCGATCTTACAAATAAATTGTTGTGGTTTTCCTTCTACAACATCAATTGTGGTACGCAAAATTTCATGTCTCGTCAATATTCCCAATAAAGCTCTTTCAAAAGCTTCTACATCCAATGTTTTAAATGAATGAATCATAGGAACATTGTACATTCTTTTATCATCTGCCAACTGATCTATAATCCATAACCTTCTCTGTGCATGAGACAGTGGATAATATTCCTGTTCCTCAATTTTTGGTATTTGTTTTCTTATTTGGTTTGCTTTCCCAATATAAAAAATCAGTGCTTCTTTATTTTCGATAATTTCATTGATAATGGAATCTGCATTAAAATTTTCCGGGAAATCCAACTCCAGGTTTTCACCTACAACGGATACTTTTATATTGTTTTGTTTAAGTTTATTAATTAGTTCGTACATGGTTATATTATTATTTTATTTGATTTAACGTTATTATTTTTATCTTCTTCCTGACTTCTAAGCCATTGTTGGCTCTCAATTAATTTAGCCAATAACTGGATATTTGTGTTATGGAAAACATCTTTTAAAGAAATCTCAACACCAATTTGTTTATTAATTTTATTAATCAGCATCATGGCTTTCAAAGAATGCCCTCCCAACTCGAAAAAGCTTTTCGCAGCACTGATATTCTCGCCCGAAATAC
>NZ_FNDW01000014.1 GCF_900099685.1 Chryseobacterium taeanense
TCCACGATTCTGCCATTTCTGCGTACAGGAACTACAAGATAGCTTTCGTCAAACTTATCCATCGTCATTGCATATTCCCATAATGGTGCTCCATGTTCTTTCCGGATCTCATTTTCATTTTCTTCGTAGATTTTAATAATATTTTTGATGTAGATTTCATCCTCTTTCCAGAGACTTTTAGAGTGATACTCTTCAGAAGCGGAGGCAGAATAGATTTCATCATGTACACAGGAGTTGAGAAGAAAAAGAAACACTGCCATGAAAGACAGCCATGAAATTTTTTTCGTCATAGTTATTGTAACGTTTTTTTGAGGGTTAAATATATAAATTTTTATCACTCAAATATGATAAAAAATAAATAAATTTCAATGCCCTGTTTTTGATGCATATTTATTTTAAGAAAAAAATTATATTTGTTCTGTTCAAATTGATATACGTATGAATGCAACTATTGGTAAGAGAATAAGAAAATATAGAGAAGAAAAGGGGTTTTCTCAGGAAGAGCTGGCAGAGAGACTACACATTTCACGTTCAACGTATCAGAGAATCGAAAACGGAGAGACCAATTCGTGGGTCAATCATATTGAAAACATCTGCACTTCTCTGGAAGTTAATATGGATGAAATATTAAAACCGGAAGAAGGATTTACACAAATCAACAAAGAAAACTCTTCAAGCGATAATGCTTATAATAATATGATTCAAAATCAGACCAATAATTACAATGCTTCCGAAAAGCTTATTGAGCAATACGAAGATCGCATTAAAGAACTAAAAGACCAGGTAGCATACTGGAAAAGCCAGGCTGAAAATAGTAAATAAATTCTGCCTTTTCCGAAAAGTTGTCGCAACCTTGCAATGACTTTTCGGGAACACCCGAAAGTTTGTCGCACCCTCGCAACGGCTTTTCGGGAACCTCCGAAAGTTCCCTGCAACCTGCAGGAGGTTTTCGGAAACATCCGAAAGGTATTCTTATCCCTCAGAGACTTTCGGATTGTAATAAGAACAAAAACCGTATCGTACGGTTTATCATAATTAAATACATATAATGATGAATTCTATTGATTTACCTAAACTCCGCAACGCAGAATACCTGCAGTACGTGAAAGACTTCTCAGGAATCATTAACCTGAACAATCCCGAAACCTTACAGATCGATGCCAAGCTTTCGGCTTTTAATGCCAGAATTGCAGAGCTGGAGGCACTTTACAAAAAAGCGTTAGCCAACGATAAGACCCAGGAACTGTTGCTGCTGGATGAAAGAAGAGACAATGCCATCAACGGGATCAATTACTTTGCCTTATCACAGTCTTACCATTATGACAGTGAAAAAAGACAGAAAGCACAGCTGATTCTCAACAACATTGCATTGTATGGCAGCGGTATCCCAAGACTCAATTACCAGGCAGAAACCGCCACCCTCAACAACCTGATCCGCGACTGGGAAAATAAACCGGAGCTGATGGATGCGATCGCTTCTTTTGATTTGTCGGATTGGGTTAATGAACTGAAAGATGCCAACGACCAGTTCAATGCAAAATATCTTTCCCGAACTCAGGAATATGGTGATGCGAATCCGGATACTATTAAATCGAAAAGGGGAGAAACCAATGCGGCTTATTATGCACTACGCGACCGTATCGATGCGCTTCATCTTTTGGCAGAAACTTCGCCATCACCTTACGCCACCCTTATTAATCAACTGAATGCCCTTACCGATCAATACAATGTACTGTTGGTAAATCGAAAGGATACGACAGCTCCCGGGAATAATCAGCAGCCTCCTTTACAGCAATAACATTCGAATCGACGAATCAGAAAATATATATACCCGCCCAATCACTGGCGGGTTTCTTTTTGAATTAATTTCAAAGAACTAAGAATTTAACCTATTCACTTCTTGTTTTACTTTTGTACATTTTGAAATATTTTGATATCTGAGTTTATCCATTTGCTGAGCAGCCAATCCGAAGCCACTGGAAAATAATCTCCCGCAAATTATGGTAATTAAGCAGATTTTAATAAAAAATCCGCTCAATCTGCTCAATCCGCGGGAGTATCTGTTAGCTCAAATGTCTTTTGCAGTGAAGCTGCGAAAAATGTATCGAAAACCTGTGGGTACAGACGGCTGGTAGCTGAACTTCTCTATATTATTTTGTTCAAAAATAACCCGACGAGACGAAATGGATCAAAATGCACAACAGATATTATATAATTAAAAAAAATACTTTCTCTACCTTTGTAAGTAATAAATGTATTCACATACAATACATCAATTCCAACCAATAATTAAAATACCTTGAATCAAAATATTCCATTAGCCGAAAAATTACGGCCGAAAACACTGGATGATGTTCTGGGGCAGGAGCATCTGACAGGGGAGAAGGGGACGATACGGAAAATGCTGCAGAATAATTCGCTGAACTCTCTCATTTTCTGGGGACCGCCGGGAACGGGAAAGACAACGCTGGCCGAAATTATTTCGGAACAATCCGGAAGGAAATTTTATAAGCTTTCGGCGGTATCATCGGGGGTAAAAGACGTTCGGGATGTAATTGAAGATGCCAAGAAGCAGAATCTTTTTTCCGGGAAGTCGCCCATCTTATTTATTGATGAAATTCACCGTTTCAACAAATCGCAGCAGGATTCTCTGCTTCATGCCGTAGAGAAAGGCTGGATCGTACTGATCGGAGCAACTACGGAAAATCCCAGCTTCGAGGTGGTTTCCGCATTGCTTTCAAGAAGTCAGGTTTATGTGCTGAAGGCGTTAAGCTACGAAAAACTGGAAGAGTTGATTGATATTGCGCTGGAGAGATTCAACCGTGATGAAAATACGGCATTCAAAATCCTTGAAAAAGAAGCGATGATACAGTATTCTGGGGGAGATGCCAGGAAGCTCATCAATTCTGTGGAGCTGGTGCTGAATCAGTATAAAGGTTCTTCTAAAACAGACATTGCGAATGATGATGTCATGGAGGTTTTGCAGGAAACAATGGCTTTGTATGACAAAAATGGAGAGCAGCATTACGATATTATTTCAGCCTTCATCAAGTCGATGCGCGGAAGCGATCCAAACGGGGCAGTGTACTGGCTGGCAAGAATGCTTGCGGGAGGTGAGGATATTAAATTCATTGCAAGAAGAATGCTGATTCTGGCCTCTGAAGATATCGGACTGGCCAACCCGAATGCTTTGGTCATTGCCAATAATTGTTTTCAGGCCGTGAATGTGATCGGGAATCCGGAGGCAAGAATTATTCTGAGCGAAACGGCTGTTTACCTGGCAGTTTCTCCGAAGAGCAATTCTACGTATGTGGCGATTAATGAGGCGATGGCACTGGTAAAGAAAACCGGAAACCTGCCCGTTCCTCTGCATCTGAGAAATGCACCTACCAAACTGATGAAAGATCTTGATTACGGTAAGGAGTATAAATACGCCCATTCGTATGAAGGAAACTTTGTTGACCAGGATTTTCTTCCGGAAGAGATCCGGGATGTAAAATTGTATGAACCGGGAAATAATGCTACGGAGAAAAAGATCTACGAGGAACTGAAAAAGAAATGGAACGACAGGTATTAGAGATTAAACCAAGTTTTATCTTTACTGATTTTACGATAAGCAAAAAGGATACTTCTCGAAGTATCCTTTCATTTTAAATATGATCTAAGAAATTATTGTTTTGTAGAAATCGACACCATTTTTTTGCCGTTATGGTCTACGGGATGCATTTTATTCAGGATATCCCCGAAAATAAGAGTATCGGCATTGGTAAATTCGTAGCCGTCAATAAGCACCGGATTGTCTTTAGGGAAACCAAACTGTGCGTTGATCTCTGAAACCGCAATTCTGTCGATGTTTGCCTGTCCGTTTTTCAGCTTGTATTCTACCAGTCCGTTGTCTGCGATAAAGCCGAATTTTTTTAGGTTCTGCGGAAGTTCTGCCGCCGATTTAAAGGTACGTGTACTCTGAATGGCATTTTTATGATTGACAGTAAACATATCTACTGTTCCGACAATATCATTGGCTACTGCAAATTTTGTTGATGCATTCTTTTGTGCAAATAAAGTGGCGGAAGCCAACAATAAAAAAGAGTAGAGAAATTTTTTCATATGCTTTTGGAATAAGTAAGTAATAAAAACGTGATAAATATAGTTATTTTTTATAAAATGTGAATTTAATTACGGCATAATTTAAAGATTATTTATAAATAAGATTTTTTTATAATTAAGCATCATTATTTTCTGTACTGTTTTTCTTTTTTTCAACCATGCTTTTCAATATATTTTTGAGTCTCTGGAATAAGAAAGAACTCAGCAGCAGGATGATCCCCAGTATGATAAAAGCAATGATTCTGGATACGTTGTCCATTTCCCATACATCGTACAGGTATAGTTTTAAGATGGTCACGATGAGTAAAGCAAATCCGGCTTGGCTGTATTCCTGTGCGTTACTTTTTAATCCTTTGTAGATGAAAATACTGGCCAGAACTGCCCAGATGATCGGCAGGTACAACAGGCTGAAATGTTCCCGAAGTATTGCAATCTCCGAAATGTTCTCAGCAAAGCTTACTATATACAGATGGTAAAATTCCATGCTGACTGCAATTACAATGGCTGTTGCCAGCAGCCAGAAAGACATTCTGATCCTGAAAAATTCTGAATCGGGTGGGATCTTTACCGTTGTGAAAATCAGTGGAGCAAGGTATAAGCCGTAAAGGAAATAGAGTGCGGGATCTGTTTGTTTACCGACAATATCGTGTATGATACCGGTACCTGCAATGGTAGTATCAAAAATAATCAGGGATAAAAATATATATAGAAGTACTGTTTGCAGCGTAGAACTGATTTCCAGTTTTTTTCTGAATAATAAAATAATGAAAATATAATAGAGGCTGAACAGCATTGCAATACTAAAAACCGTAATGAATGGTTTTTCGGAAATATGGTAAATGAGTTCAAGTAAAACGGCAATATATATTATAGTATAACTTACGAGTGTAAATGCATTTTCAAAAAAGCTGTTTTCCTGCTCTCTTTTTTCAGGCAGTTTTCTAAGTAAGGTTAAATTGACAAAGGTTGTGAATACTGTTACGGAACTTGTCAGAAACAGCGGATTAAAAATAATATGCAGATTTTTAGCATCGATATATTCTGCCCAGGTCATCAGCTGAGCAATAATTACCAAAGGAAACAGAATATAAAAAAAGATTCTGAAAATGCGAAGATTAGTCTTTTTCCAGATGAATAATAGAAGAGTGGCCTCAACAGCCCAAGCGCTGGTAATTAAATGAGTTTTGAATTGTAAAGCGACGGCCAGGGTGAGAAGGCTGATGGTTATTCCGGAAAATACAGAGTGATTGATCCCTGATTTTTTTTCTGTGTATTCCCTGTAGAGGAGAATGGCATTGATTAAAGTAAATCCAACGGGGAAAAGAATAACAGGATCATACTGTAGTTGTTTAAAAATATAAACCGTACCGATAATACTGGTAAAGTTGATTAGTACGAGCATTAAAATATCCCACTGAAATAAAACGCCTTTCCTGAAATAATTATAAAGGGCGAATGCATAGAAAATAATATAGCTTGCAATATAAAAATATACCGTAATGATTTCGGTTTTTTCAATCGTCCAGTAAAACAGGTATATATTCGTGAAAACAAAAGCAATCCAGCCGATACTTTTCCATTCTTTTAAATATGCAACAGCCAGCATCCCAAGATTGATAACCGTAATATAGATAAACAGAAAAGGATAATTGCTTTGTCCGTCACTAATCATTAACGGGGCAAGAAATCCTCCGAAAAGAGAAAAAATAATGAGTATTTCACTTTTATAGTAATATGAGAGTGATATAGAGATGAGCGTAATGAGACAAGTAATTGAGAATGCAGCTGTCTGTGAAAACAGATGATACTCCCGGAAAGCAATTGTGGTGGTAAAATACAAAATGGCGATACCACCTCCTGTAATAATAGAAGCAAAAACAGTATAATTTCTTCGGAGAAAATGTCCCAGCGTAATGATTCCTGCTCCGGCGGTAAATCCTATTCCTGCTCTTGAAACTTCACCGATCCAGTTTTTATCAATAGCATATTTTACGAAATATCCGATTCCAAGCACAAGCGTGAAAATTCCTGCTATGGTTAAAGCATTTTGCTGTAAAAAATTAAATAGTGGAGCAAGACGGTCTTTGGCTTCTTCTTCCGGAATAGAAACGGGAATTTTTTCCTCATCATGTTCAGGTACCGGAACGATAATGGTTTCGGAAATTTCCTGTATTTCCTCAGTCTGCTTCTTAGGTTGGCTTTTTCTGATTTCAGAAATCTCATTTTCCAGAATCCTGATCCTTTTATTCAGATTGCTATAGAGAATAATAATGATTATAACTAATATAATGACCAGGATATACATTATTTTCTGTTTAAATTAAATCAAATATAATCAAATGTTTTTAAGTGTGATGATGGTTAATCCACTATATCTATAATACAGTGGATTACTATTTTTTAGCTCTCTAAATAAAACTCCTGATAGCTTCCCAAAAAATAAGCTTCGGCATCGAGCGCCTTCAGTTCTTCCAAAGCATTTTGGTAAAGAGCAGATTCCCATTTTCCGACGACGTTGATGAAGAAAAAATAATTTCCTAATCCTCTTTTCAGGGTTCTTGATTCTATTTTGCTGAGGTTCATTTTCCGCCATGCAAATACCGATAAAACCTGGTGAAGTCCTCCGGCATGATCTTCAGGAAGTGTGATAAGCAATCCCGATTTTTCACCTAAAACCTGTATGGTTTCATTACGGTAGCTTTCGGAGTCTTTAGATATGATAATGAATCTTGTATGATTCTGCTCAAAATCGTGAATATTTCGATGGATGATTTTCAGTCCGTAAAGATTGGCTGCGAACTGATTGGCTACGGCCGCAAGATTTCTGTCGGGATTTTCTGATACGTGTCTGGCTGCCGCTGCTGTGGAAGAGAAATCCTGTTTGGGAATCTCTTTGAAGTGCTCGTCAAGATAATGAAAGCTTTGTGCTAATGCCTGCGGATGCGAGTAGATTTTTTCAATACGGGAAAGGTCACAATCAGGATGTATCATCAGATGATGTGCTATGGGCATCACGGCTTCTGCCTGTATTTTAATTCCGGATGTTTTATATAAATAGTCAAGCGTCATGGAAACCGTCCCTTCAATAGAATTTTCCAGAGGAACAACCGCTTTGTCGACATCACCGTTTTCCACGGCAATAAAGCAGTCCAGAATATTGGGCTGTGGGATAAGCTCTTCGTCAGGAAAAAGCTGAATAGCGGCAAGCTGTGTAAAGCTGGCTTGCGGTCCTAAAAATGCAATCTTCATTATTTTTTTATTATGATTGAAATTTATTCATTCCAGTTTTGTTTAATCAGTTCCATGAGATAATCCGGACATTTTACTACTTTGCCGGTCTTCGCATCCAAAAAGAAAAGTGTGGTAGATGCTTCGGTAATTTTTATATTTTCTTCGTTGAAAATCTCATAATCGAATTCAATTCTTACCCCGGGGATTTTCCTGATATAAGTGTGGATTTCCAGTTTTTCATCGTAAAAAGCAGGCCTTAAATACTTAATTTTATACTCTGAAACAGGCAGCCAAATTCCCTGATTTTCAATTTCATTATAAGACATTCCTATGCTTCGGAAAAGCTCTACTCTGCCAATTTCGAGGTACTCGGCGTAATTGCCGTAGTAGACGTATTTCATAGGGTCTGTTTCTCCATAACGTACTCTTAATGAGTGTTTTGTATGTATCATTATCGTGGGTTAAATATACATACAAATATATTTTTAAATAATCAATAAGTGCAAAATTTTTTTTTGAAATAAAAAATATAGACCTTTGTCTTCCTTCCACAAACAATACTAACAAAGAACTAATCGGGGCATAAATTATGGGTGAAAATTTAATAATGACATGGCAGAAGTGCCTTCAGTTCATGAGAGACAATCTGAACGCAGCTGAAGACAATTCTGATCTTAAAAAACTTGAAAAATCTTTCGACCTGCTATTTGATAAGGTTCAGCCAATTTCTTTGGTTGACAATAACCTTACGTTGATGGTTCCGAGTGATTTTTACAAGGAATATATAGAGGATAATTACCTGTCCTTACTTTCTGCTGCCCTGAAGAAAAACATAGGAAAAGGTGTAAAACTTTGGTATTCTGTAATGGAAAACAAACCTTCCGGTTTAGAAAAACCCGTTACCATGAATATGAAAGGAAAGACGGTTCCTACTCCGAAGGTTCAGGAAACAATGCCTCAGGGATTTTCATCTAATATCGTAAATCCTTTTGTGGTACCGGGAATCAAAAAAGTAAATATTGATTCTAACTTAAAATCTGATTTTTCTTTCGATAATTATGTAGAAGGAGAAAGCAATAAATTTGCGGCTACGGTAGCAAGATCTATCGCCAAAAGACCGGGCGCAACAGCGTTCAACCCATTGTTTTTATATGGCGGATACGGAGTGGGTAAAACCCATCTCGGACAGGCGGTAGGACTGGAAGTAAAAAGCCAGTTTCCTGACAAAGTGGTTTTGTATTTGTCGTCAGAAAAATTCATTCAGCAGTTTATTTCGGCTGCCAAAGCGCATAAGCAGACCGAGTTTGCTAATTTTTACCAAATGGTTGATGTGCTGATTATTGATGATATTCAGTTCCTGTCGGGGAAATCTGCTACGCAGGATAGTTTCTTCCATATTTTCGATTATCTGCATCAGAATGGAAAACAGATTATCCTTACTTCTGATAAAGCTCCGGCAGATATTATGGACATTCAGGACAGAATTGTTTCCCGTTTTAAGTGGGGACTATCTGCAGAGATTAAATCTCCGGATTACAGTACACGTAAACAGATTATTGTAGATAAATTAAGCAGAGACGGTATTGTACTGACTGAAGATATGCTTGATTTCCTTGCGTCGGAAGCCAAAACAAACGTTAGAGAACTTATTGGAGTTATCAATTCAGTAATTGCTTATTCCACTATTTATAAGTCTGATCTTAGTCTTGAATTATTAAAGGATACGATCAATAAGATTGCCGCGAATCAAAAGAAAATCATCAACATTCCTTATATTCAGGAAGTGGTTTGTGATTATTTCGGGATTAAAAGAGAACAGCTTTTATCAAAAACAAGAAAAAGAGAAATTGCTCTTCCGAGACAACTGGCGATGTATTTTGCAAAAGAATTAACGAACGCTACTTTCACTAAAATCGGTGAAGAAATGGGAGGAAAAGACCATTCTACGGTAATGTATGCCTGTGAAACCATTAAAGATGTTTCTAAGATCGACAAAGAAGTGAAAAAATACGTCAAAGAATTGTCTGAAAGAATAAAACAATAAGAAAAAATTTAATTTAAATATCTGAAATGGAGAATAATTTTTATTCTTCATTTTTTATATAGTTTTGTAAAGTTTTTAACATATTGATATATTGCGATGAAAATATTAATGGTTTGTCTCGGAAACATTTGCAGAAGTCCTCTCGCCGAAGGAATAATGAAAGCTAAAGCTCCCAAGGATTTTCTGATAGACTCTGCAGGAACGATTTCACTTCATGAAGGTGAGCATCCGGATAAAAGAGCCATAAAGACTGCAGCTCATCACGGAATCGATATTTCAAAACAAAGATCAAGGCCGATTACAGCGAAAGATTTCGAGATATTTGATAAAATTTACTGTATGGATGCGGATATATTGGCAGATGTCGTTTCAAAAGTCGAAAGTGAAAATCAGAGACAAAAAATTTCTTTATTTCTGGAAACTTTAGGCGATCACAAGAACGTTGAAGTCCCGGATCCTTATTGGGGTGACATGAAAGATTTTGAAGATGTTTTCCAACTTTTGGATCATGGATGTGATGCTATTCTAAAACAAATAATTTAATATGAGAAAGATATTGATTTTACTTTTGCTGAGCTGTAATTTTATTTTCGGACAGACTAAAGATGAAAAGGATATCAGACAAGTAATGACTGATTTTATGAATTGCATTAAAACGAGGGATGAAGCTAAATTTGTTTCTCTTTTTCAAGAACCTGTTCTCTGGGCCGGAGTTTATACTGATCGGACTTACAGAAAAGTTTTAGAAAAAGACCCTAATGAAAAAAGTTTTTTTACAGATAATTATAAAGCATTTATCAAGAGTTTTAAAAACAATAAATCTGAAGAGCGGTTTGATAATGTTAAAATTATAGAAGACGGATCGATTGCCTCTGCTAATTTTGACTACAGTTTTTGGTATGATGGCAAGATGCTAAACTGGGGAAAAGAAATATGGACACTGATGAAGATCAACGGTCTATGGAAAATAACATCAGTTTCTTTTTCAATGGATATGACAGAATATTACGTACAACCTTCTTTACAAGATAGACTTAAAAAATAAGACAATGCTTTTTCTACTTCCTGCTTATCTTTCGGAAAATACTTCTATCACGCACTTTTCACCGGTGATAAAAGATTACATCATGCAAACTGACTATTTTTTTGTGGAAAATGAAAAAACAGCTCGGAAGGTTGTTAAATTTTTTACCCCTGAAAAAAAGCAGTCGGATCTTAAACTTTTTCTTTTAGATAAATACACGGAAAATGCCGATATTAAAGAAGCTCAGGAGTTGATGCTGAAAGGTCAGGATTTTGGGTTGCTTTCCGAAGCCGGACTTCCCTGTATTGCAGATCCTGGAAATTTAATGGTGAAATGGTGTCATGAAAAGAATATTCGTGTGATACCGATTTCAGGACCATCGTCGATTATTCTTGCTTTAATTTCAAGCGGTTTTAACGGTCAGGAATTCACATTCAACGGATATCTGCCCATTGATAAAGGAGAAAAAAAGAAACAAATTCTTCAGCTTGAAAGTCTTGTTCAAAAGACGGGATATTCTCAGATATTTATGGAGACTCCGTATCGAAATAATCATCTTTTTGAAGATCTGACGAAATTTTTATCTCCGAATACAAAGCTTTGCATCGCCGCTAACATCAACGATCCTGAACACGAATTCATTAAAACAAAAACTATAAAAGAATGGCAAAAGCAAAAGCCGGAACTTCATAAAATCCCGGCTGTATTTGTGTTAGGGAAATAGTTTTGAGGTCATTGCGAGGAGCAAAAGTGACGAAGCAATCCCGTATAAGCAGATACTTTTTTGCCTTATTATTTTTTTTCTTCTATTTCTCAATTTTTTCCAGAAAATGATTATAATCGGAATCAACAATAAGAAAGGCCAAAAAGAAATAATACCGAGTAGAAATTCGACAAAACTGTTCCAGCCCTCTGTAACAGAATCACCAAAACGGCTTCCGAAACCTATTTTTGAAGTAGCCGAACTTCTTATTTTTTCTTTGTAGATATTTAAATTCAATGTGCTGTAATTCACCCGGTCATCAATAAAACGCAGTCTCCCTTCTGCTATATCGATTTCATCTTCAAGTGCACGAATGTTTTCCTGTATTTCCAGCATATCTTTCGTTGTTTTTGCACTTTTCAGCATATCACGGTATTTTTCGAGATAAATTTTTTTGTTGCCAAGTTTTATGGAAATATCGGTATATTCTTCTGTTACATCATTTGATGATATATTTTTAGACAATACAGAACCAACTCCATTAGAAAAAGAATTGACTAAAGCATCAAAATTCTGATGAGGAACTCTTATCGTAATATCTAAATTCTCGTCAACATCCGTATTCTGGAATTCTTCTTTCTGAATATAGGCCTTATTATTTTTAAGGATCAAATTAATTTGTTGCTGAGCTTTCTTGATATCACCTACCTGAATCCTCATATCTCCGTTTTTGATGATTTTCTTAGAAATAGTATCAATTTTAGAAAACTTATTTTGTGATGTTTGATTATCTGGTAAAAGTTTTTCTGAGATAGCATTTGGCGGAGCAACGCTAGCTATTTTATCCTCTTGAATTATTTCAGATAAATCGGCTTTAAGCTCTAAATGAGAAGAGTTTTTTGATTTATTACAGTTGATAAGAAATAAACATAATAATGGTACAATTAATTTTTTCATGAACAAAAGTTTTTTGTTGAATCACATCAAAAATTGTACTGAAAAGCAAATAGTACTTATAGCCAGCTTTGATTTCTTTGCTTTTTATTGGATTTATTAATTTAGCTAAATTAATTTTATACTTTTAATCAATGAAAAAAAGTCTTTTAGCCGTTGTTTTCTTTCCGTTTTTAACGTTTGCTCAGGAAATTTCGACGCTTACCGATGAGATGGCGATGAAATTATCTGAAAAACCTCTTCACTGTATCAATCAGGAATATCCGAATAAAACCGCACATATTATCAATAATGCTGATGAAGTTTCTCTGAGTCCGAAAGCGCTTCATCCCACTTTTTATGGATGTTTCGACTGGCACAGTTCGGTACACGGTCACTGGATGCTGGTTCGCGTATTAAAAACAAAACCGGATCTGGCAATTGCTAAACAGATAGAAGATATTTTAAATGAATCATTTAAAAAAGAGAATCTGCAGATTGAAGCAGATTATTTTACAAAATACCAATTGACAGGAACTTTTGAAAGAACTTATGGCTGGGCATGGCTATTAAAGCTGGATGAAGAATTGGCAACATGGAATGATCCAAAAGCTAAAATTTGGCATCAGAATCTCAAACCTTTGATGGATAAAATTTTAAGTTCCTGGAAAACCTATCTGCCGAAACAGACTTATCCTAACCGAACGGGCGTTCATCCCAATACTGCGTTTGCGATGGCCTTTGCGATTGACTGGGCAAGAGCAACAGGCGACAGCGATTTTGAAAAACAATTGATCGAAAAAGCAAAATATTTTTATTTAAAAGATGAAAAAACACCGGCTTATCTTGAACCGGACGGCTCTGATTTTTTCTCGCCGAGTCTTGAAATCGCAGACCTGATGAGGAGAGTTCTTCCACAAAAAGAATTTGTACAGTGGCTGAACAGATTTTATGAAAAGCGTAGCCTGGAAAATATTGAAAAGATTCCGATTGTAAGTGATCTGAGTGACTATCAAACCGTTCATCTGGTCGGACTTTCCTTCTCTAAAGCTTGGTGTATGAAAGGAATTGCCAAATCCCTTCCTGATAATCATTCACTAAAAAAAGAATTTCAAAAAACGGCAAACACATTTCTTAATAATGGACTTCCGTTATTATTTCAGGGAAATTATGGAGGAGATCACTGGCTTGCAAGTTTTGCGGTATACGCACTGGAAGATTGATCCTTGAAAATAGTTTTAATCTATTTCTAAGCAGAATTTATTTCTCATGATGTAAAATAACATACTCCCATGCTTCCATGCTGAGGATCATCGTATCCGGAACAGCCTGCTGTTTTCCGGTGAAAAGATTTGTATAGAGGCCGGTATCAAATGAAGTGTCTAGCTGAACCATTACAGATGTATTGCTGAGATTCATAAAGGTAAGAACTTTGTCACCTTCTTTCTCCCTCACAAAAGAAATCACCTGATCCATCCTGTCGTTGATAATCCTTACCATTTCTCCGCCATATATGCCGTTCCAAAGGGCTTTGTTTTGGTGCTTTAATTTAAAAAGCAGAGTATAAAGCTTCTCATTTTCATGAGACTTCCAGTCAATCGGGTCTTTCTCAAAAAATTCTAAAGAACGGTCAAGACCAGCTTCCTGGCCACTATAGACAAGAGGCATGCCATCCATCATCACTGTGAAAACAATGCCCGCTTTCAAAGCGTCACCGAAATTGCTGTACTGATTGCCCTCCCAAGAGTTTTTATCATGATTATCAATGAAATTCAAACGGATGCCTTCTTTAGGAAAGATAGATACATGCTCGGCGAGATATGCTTCAGTAAGTGTTTTTACGCTTCTTTCATTCATAGCAATCTGGTGCAGGATATTCCATAAAGTCCAGTTATAGGTAGCGTCAAACGCTTTCCTGTGAAGCTCTCGATCTTCGGCTTCTGCAAGCATAAATACAGGTTTTATGGAATCAAGTTCGGCTCTGGCATTTTCCCAAAAATCGATAGGAATAAAACTCGCAATATCACATCGGTAGCCGTCAATATTATATTCACGGATCCAGTATTTAAGAGCCTCCGTCATGTATTTCCGAAGTTCGGGATATTGGTAATCCAGCTCAATAATATCGTCATAATCTCTCCAGCGGGTCGACTGAAACGTGTTTTTTCTGGATTTTCGGTACCATTCCGGATGTTCGTCTACCAAAGGATTGTCCCAGCTGGTGTGATTGGCCACCCAATCCAGGATGACATACATGCCTTCCTGATGAATAGCATGAACCAGACTTTTGAAATCATCCGGTGTCCCAAATTCCGGGTTTACTCCCATATAATCTTTCACAGAATAATAACTTCCTAAGCTTCCTTTACGGTGTACCTCTCCGATAGGCTGTACCGGCATCAGCCATATAATATCAATACCCATCTTTTTCAGCCCTGACAACTGTTTTTCTACGGCCTTAAATGTGCCTTCCTGTGAAAACTGCCGGATATTAAGTTCATAAACCGTGGCATTTTTAGCCCAGTCTGGGAGACTTATTTCTACGTATTGTTCAGGAATATAGCGGGATTCAGAGTGATGTTGCATAATTTTATTAAAGATAAAAGAAATATGATTATCAGCATGAAAGAAATAAATGTACCATAGTCGGTTTTATTAAAAAATAAGAGATTAATTCTGTAAAGTTTATTCTTAAATATAAAGCAAGACGTTGTGATAATTAATTTGTGGTATATAAATAGTCAGCAATTAAAATTTAAGGTTTAATTTTTGCAACTGCTTACTGAGGCAACTTGCCATCATTAAAAACCAATCACTTAATTATTAATATATGATTCCAAAAAAAATACATTATTGCTGGTTTGGAAGCCATGCAAAGCACGAACTTGCGGAACACTGCATCGAATCCTGGAAGAAGATTCATCCCGATTATGAGATTATAGAATGGAATGAAAGTAATTCGCCGCTGGAAGATAATCAGTATGTAAAAGAAGCTTTTGAGCAGAAAAAGTGGGCTTTCGTATCCGATTATGTAAGATCTAAGGTGATGTATGAGCACGGCGGAATTTATATGGATACTGATATGGAACTGAAGTTACCGCTGGATGAATTTCTAAATGAAAAAGCCGTTTGCGGTTTTGAAGTAAAAGGAGTTCCTTACTCTGCGTTCTGGATGGCTGAACCTAAGCATAAACTGGCAAAGGACTTTGTAGATTATTATGAACAACAGAAAGGCTTTGAAGAACGTATCAATACCGATATTTTTTCTGAAATGCTTGAAAAGGAATATGGAGCAGACCGCTACAGCGATACGGTTCAGGAATTAAGACATGGCGTAACTTTATATCCATCTGTATATTTTTCGCAGGATCTGCCTAAAAATTATGTAAGTCATCATTTTAACGGTTCGTGGTTCGGCGGAGATGAGGAAAACACCCATAAAAAGATGGTGAATACATATGGAATTCTAGAGCGGCTAATCAACCAGCCTGATGCTGTAAAATCAATAGAAAGTATTCTCAACGAGCATAAAATCATTGATATTAATAAAGTGCTGGATCTGTTTCCTGAAGAAAGTATCTTGGCATATCTTAAAGGCAAAAAAATAGAAAGCCGGTCTGAGTAAGGTAAAATACAATTCATTAAAATAAAAGCTCTGAAGATACTGCTTCGGAGCTTCTTTTATATATTAAATTAATATCTGATTCCCAGCTTTTTCAGGATGAAACTTAACAGCCAGATTGGTCCGACAAGCAGGAACTGAAGGTCTTTCAGGAA
The DNA here is from genome assembly GCF_900099685.1 of Chryseobacterium taeanense. GTDB lineage: Bacteria > Bacteroidota > Bacteroidia > Flavobacteriales > Weeksellaceae > Chryseobacterium > Chryseobacterium taeanense. Next base: position 15,820 of record NZ_FNDW01000014.1, read on the forward strand.
AGAAGGCTTTTTACCTTCAATTTTATGTCCTAAGAATTGAAGAATCCAGGTGATGATGAAAACTGAAAGATACACCAACCAGGAATTTTCTCTAAAACGAATGTTGATTCCATAGGCAAAGCTTTCCATAATGATCATAATGATAAGCATGATTAAACTTACAGTAAATGAAAGTCTCATATAAAATATTGTGACTAAAGCCATCGCAGCAATACTTATATAGCTGATGCAACCGATATAGATAAAGCATATGGACTTTGAGGGAATAAGTGAAATAAAACCAAGGATCGTCCAGAAAATTAAGGGGACACAGATCCAGTGAATCAGTTTGTTCGTAGAATTTCTGTGGCTTTCACTATACTCTGCGAAAAGCAAATCAATTTTTCTCATAGTTATAAATTGGGAATCACTAAAATAATAAATTTTTGTAATCACTCGACAGATTGCTTACATTTGTGTTATGTCTGTCTTAGAAAAATTCGGGGTTGAGATCTTTACACAACATAATATCTTCGAGAGAATCGCTGTCGACAAACCTTTCCGTCCGGATAATCCTGCATTTATCTTTATTAAAACAGGAACAATTAAGCTAAAGCAATCTTTCCGTGATCTGGAACTTTCTGCTAATATGTTTATGGTAACAGATCCGCAGACAGTCTACGAAATGATCTCAGTAAGCGATGATTTTCAATCGAGAATGGTTTCCTATAAAAGAGAATTTATTTCGGCATTATCATTAAAATTCAACAGATTAATAACGTACAGGTATTTCCGCCAGCAGATGAACATTGGTGTTCCTTTTCATGCGGATGAGATGGAAGTCGTATGGAAAAGTGTTAATTTTTTAAAATATATCCTCGACTCTGATACAGAGATGACCTATAAAAAAGAAATTGTAGAGCATCTTTTTTCTGTATTCTGTTATCAGATGGCTGGAATCATTTCCAAGGAAGACAGCAATGCCATGAATCAGATGTCGAGACAGGAAGAAATTGTATTTGTTTTTCTCAATGACGTAGCAAAATACCACAATACTGAAAGAAGCGTTGAGTTTTATGCCGGCCGCCAGTCGATTACAACCAGACATCTCTCATCAGTCATTAAGTCAGTTACCGGAAAGCCGGCCAGTGAGATTATTGCTTTAATTGTAATCAATGAAGCAAAAGTTCTTCTAAATTCTTCCAATAAGCCTGTTTTAGAAATTTCTTCGATACTTGGTTTTAGCGATCAGTACTCTTTTTCACACTTTTTTAAAAAGCATTTAGGTGAAAGCCCTACACAATACAGAAATCAGTTCGAAAGTTAGAATCTTACATTTGAACATCTTTTTCCAAAATTCAAACATTTGTTTGAGTTTCTTCGTGCCATAACTTTGCATTCGTAAAACAAGGTAAAATGGTACAGAATATAAAAACAGCGCTGTCATTTATGATAGGAGTCTTTCCTGCGCTGTTTTTTTCACAGGAAATAAAACAAATGACAGCGAATGAAGTGGCAGAACTTGCCCTTCAGAATCATCAGCAGCTGAAAGTTTCAGCCCAGAATATTGATATTGCGAAACAGAATACTAATGTTGTAAAACTTCAGAAGCTTCCCAACATTACTGCTTCTACAAGTCAGTTTTATTTAGGTGATGCGGTGGCGATTGATAAAGATTTTTCAAATTCCACAAACATTCCGATGCCTCATTATGGAAGTTCGTATGGTGTTCAGGCAACGCAACTAATCTTCAAAGGCGGATTAATCAATAAATCTATTGAACTGGCCAATCTTCGTGAACAGCTTTCTGAATTAGATCTCGAAAAGAATAAGCAGGACGTGAAATTCCTGGTAATCTCCAATTATTTGGATGTTTATAAAATCTTAAATCAACAGAAGGTTTTTGAAAGTAACAAAAAACTGGCTCAGGAGCGTCTTAAAAACATTCAGAAATTCTACCAGCAGGGAATGGTGACCCGAAATGAAGTGATCCGTGGTGAGCTGGCTATTAAGAATTTAGACCAGGGAATTCTGACATTGGTCAACAACAGGAAAATTCTAAACTATAATCTGAATATTGCTCTTGGACTTCCTTCAGATACTGAAATTCTTCCCGTTGAAAGTCTGGAAAACAAAGAATCCGGAATCGGAATAGAGTATTATCTGAATCTTGCCCATGACAACAATCCTTTGCTGAAATCTGCACAAACCAATGTTAATGTTGCCGACAAGAATATTGAAATCATTAAAACCGATAAGATGCCTACTATTTCAGGTTTTGGCGGATATACTTTACAAAGACCGATCACTACAAGAAATCCTGTTCTGGATATGTACTCAGGAGGATGGCAAACCGGAATCTCTTTGAGCTATAATATTGATAATTTATATAAAACAAAAGAACGGGTAAAGTTAGGAGAACTTCAAAAAAACCAGGCGAATGATGCGGTAACGCTGACTCAGCAGAATGTGGATATGGCTGTGAATGCTGCTTATATCAAATATCAGGAATCGATACAGCAGGCTGAAATTCTTAATGATGCTAAAAAACTGGCTGAAGAAAACTATAAAATTACTGAAGCTAAATACCTTAATCAGCTGGCCGTACAGGCAGAAATGATCGATGCACAGAACCAGAAATTACAATCTGAATTAGATTATGCCAATGCTGAGATCAATATGCTGTATCAATATTACAATCTTCTGAAATCTACGGGGACATTATAATTTTTAAAAGGTAAATAAAACAATGGAAAACAAGGAACAAAATACACAGAATACATCTTCTGCTCAGGTACAATCAAGTGCTGAAGCAAAAAAGAAACAAAATAAAAAGAACAGAATAAGAGCTATTATCTCCAATATCATCGTTTTTTTGGTAATTGGTTTCGGACTGTTCTGGCTGGTGCGCGAATATTTTCATGTGGGAGATAAAACCTATACGGAAGCAGCACAGGTTGAGGAATTTATCAATCCTATCAACACAAGGGTTTCAGCTTATATCAAAGAAATAAAATTCATAGAACATCAAAAGGTAAAAAAAGGAGATACTCTGGTGATTCTTGACGACCGTGAAATCCTTACCCAGCTGGGACAGGCAGAAGCGGCTTATCAGAATGCTCTTGCGCAGAGAACCGCTACAAGTTCTTCCGTGAATACAGTTTCCAATAATGTCAGTGTGATGCAATCCAATATTGCCGGAGCTAAAGCAAGACTCTGGAATGCTGAGCAGAATCTCAACCGTTACAAAAACCTGTTGGCTTCTGAAGCGGTGACCAGACAGCAATACGATCAGGTAAAAACCGAATATGATGCACAAAAAGCAGCCTATGAAACTTTAGTTAACCAAAAACAGTCTGCAAATCTTTCTACCAAAGAGGTGAAAAGCAAATTGGGAATCAATGATGCTGAAATCAAGAGAACCAAAGCGGCACTTGAGATGGCAAAGATCAATCTTTCCTATACTGTAATCACAGCACCATATGACGGGGTAATGGGGCGCAGAACAATCTCTGAAGGTCAACTCATACAACCTGGGCAGCAGGTAGCGACCATTGTATTAAACGGACAGAAATGGGTAACTGCCAATTTCCTTGAAAGCCAGATGCCGGATGTGAAAATCGGTGAAAAACTGATGATGACCGTAGATGCATTAGGCGGACAAAAATTTGAAGGCGTTGTGACGGCTATTTCTGCAGCAACAGGCTCAAGATATTCCAATGTTCCGACGGATAACTCTACCGGAAACTTTATCAAAGTTCAACAGAGAATCCCGGTAAGAATAGAGTTTACCGAATCCAACAAGAAAGCGGATCTCAATAAGCTTAGCGCAGGAATGAATGTGAATGTGAGAATTAATGGTGAGAAGTGAAATGTGAAAAGTGAATTATGAAAAGGAAAACATTTTACCTTCGAACTTCCAGCCTCAACCTTCAACCTCTAACCTAAATCTATGTACAACAAAGGACTATATAACGACTGGGTTCCCAAGCCCCTACAGCTACTTCTCATTGTATTGCTGCTTGCGGTAGTGATGCCACTGGGTGGTGTGTACACGGGAAACATCAGTTATCTCGTAAACGGTACCGGATCAATGACCGAATATTTTCTGTGGGCCAATTATGCCAATACCATCGGAATGGGAGCCTGTATGCCCATCGTACTCAGAATGAAAATGAGATTTAAAGTCCGTGATAAAATGGTGGTTTTACTGGTGCTTCTGGGATTGTTAAGCTATCTGAACTCTACGACTTATGACCCTATGATTTTTGTGTTCAGTTCATTGGTGATAGGGTTTTTAAAAATGATGGTCACGATTGAGCTTTTCCTTCCGTTGATGGCAATGGTCGGCAACCGCGGAATGTTTTATGGTGGATTTTATACCTTTATTCTCGTTTTGAATCAGGCAGTTGCTTATTATGCAGTAGATATTTCCATCCGTTACAACTGGCAGCATTTCTATATCATGGCGGCGGTAGGATGTTTCATTCTGGCTCTTCTGCACTGGATTTTTATGCATGATAAATATTTCGCCTTAAAAGTTCCATTACATTGTATAGACTGGCTCAGTGTCTTGCTTTTTGTGTCTACCTTTATGTTTTCGGCATATGTATTTTCATTTGGAAAACAGCAGGACTGGCTTAATTCAAACAAGATCATCAACGCCGGAATTGCAGCTTTCATAAGTTTTGCATTGCTCGCGATACGTCAGCTGACCCTAAAAAGACCTTATTTATCCTTTAAGATTTTTTCTAAAAATAATGTACAGCACGGACTATTCATGCTTTTGTGTCTGGGAATGTTTTTAGGAACAACCTCTATTCAGAATACTTTTGCGGTAGGGGTCTTAGGATACGATCAGCTTACAAATGCCAGACTGAATCTCTTAATGATTCCCGGACTGATACTGGCAGGTGTAATAGCTATCTTTTGGTTTAAAAAAGAAATTCCACTGAAAATGTATATCTTTTCAGGCTTTTCAGCGATGCTGGGGTACGCCATTGTCATGTATTTCTCCATGGTGCTGGAATTCAGCTATGATTACTGGTATTTACCGATGTTCCTGAAAGGATATGGAATGGGAGCGCTCTTCATCTCCGTATGGTTTTATACGCTGGACAAACTGGAATTAGATGATATGCTTGCTGCCATCGGTCTGGTTTTGGTGTGGAGAACGTTTCTCGCGGTTGGTATTTTTTCAGCATTATATTCCTGGTTTCAGTACCGTTTTCAGGTAGTGGCCATCGGTGATCTGGCAGTGTATATGGACGGAATGACGGTGACTCCTCAAAACGTAGCCTCTAATATGAAGCTCATTCAGCTGAATGCTATTATCATCGCTTCAAAAAAAATATTCGGATATATTATTCTGGCTGGTATCGGTATTCTGATCTATGTTTTCACCCACCATTTCGGAAAAGAACGTTTCGAATATGTACGATTTATAAGAATGCTTAACGGAAAGTCGGTTATCTCAAGAAGGAGACTCCGTGAGCGGAAAAAACTCTTGGAAGAGATAAAAGACGCAGCAGGACCTGCACTATAAAGATACCTTGTTTTTCATTTACTTAGTCAAAGCTTCATTTTATTTATAGAATGGAGCTTTGCATTTTTATGCCATTGTTTTTTAAAAGAGGTTTTTGGGGCAAATTCGCTATTGCTTGTCAATGCATTGTTGACCGCACTGTTGTGAGTGTGTTGACCGCACGGTCAAGGATGTGTTGACCGTACGGTCAAGGGTATGTTGACCGACCGATGCATGAGGAGTTGACAGGTCGAGATGAACTGCTCGTACGAAGCAAGGTGCTTGTGTCGGGGCTAGCACGATGCTTGTGACGTACCTTGCACGATGCTTGCAAGCTACCTTGCATGGTGCTGTGTTTTAGATGGTAGTGTCCTGATGGAGGTCACTCGAAGCCACCAAGATTTTAAGATTTGCTATCATTTGCTGAGCAAAGCGCCTTTGCGCCCGAAAAAAGTATGCGTATAGTAAATGTTCTTGCGGCCATAGCGTTAATAACTTCAAGAGATTCTTCATTTCGCTCTGCTACATTCAGAATGACAAACGTGAGATGAAGGTTGAAGGGTTTTAGGGTTTGAGAGTGAGAGTGTTTCAGATTGGTAGTGCCCTGGTGGCTTCTAGTAACCTCATCCATCAGGATTTATATCATTAGGAGTTGCTATCATTTGCTGAGCAAAGCGCCTTTGCGCTCGAAAAAAATATGTGTATAGTAAATGTTCTTGCGAGCATAGCGTTAATAACTGCAAGAGATTCTTCACTTCGCTTTGTTACGTTCAGAATGACAAACGTGAGATGAAGGTTGAAGGGTTTTAGGGTTTGAGAGTGAGAGTGTTTCAGATTGGTAGTACCCTGGTGGTTTCTAGTAACCTCAGCCATCAGGATTTATATCATTAGGAGTAGCTATCATTTGCTGAGCAAAGCGCCTTTGCGCTCGAAAAAAATATGTGTATAGTAAATGTTCTTGCGAGCATAGCGTTAATAACTTGTAGTAACCGGAAAATAAGTGAAAAACAGCTATCTTTACAGTCATAATTAAGCACTATGAAAGATCTTATGGGAAAGGCGATCCAGGATTATTATCATCAGGAAAATCCCGACAACCTGCAGACTGAAACTTCAATTTCCGAACTGGATGAACTTCCGGTAGATTACCTCTTCCGTGATTTTGAAGAAATGAATGAAATCGAGCAGAAAGCTTTGAAACTGGCTCACGGAAAAGTTCTCGATATTGGAGCGGGAGCAGGGTCTCATTCAATTTATCTTCAGAATGAAAGAAATCTTGATGTTACGGCCCTTGATATTTCGCCAAAATCTATTGAAGTGTGCCGACTGCGGGGAATCCGGAAGGCCGTTTGTGAAAATATGCTTCAGTTTTCGGATGAAACTTATGATACGATTCTTCTTCTGATGAACGGAACAGGAATTTTCCAAAGTCTTACGGTTATTGATATGTATCTTAAAAAGCTTCATTCGCTTCTGAATGAAAACGGACAAATTCTGATCGACAGTACCGATATTCTTTATATGTTTGACCGTGATGAAGACGGCGGTGTGTATATTCCTGCAGAAGGTTATTATGGGGAACTCGATTATATTGTTCACTACAAAGGTGAATCAGAAGAAGCAATCAAGTGGCTCTATCTTGACTTTAATACGTTAAAAAATGCCGCGGAAAACAATGGCTTTAAAATAGAAAAGATATTGCAGGAAGATGATTCTTATCTGGCAAAACTGACTAAAGAATAAGTCATTGCTAGGAGCAAAGCGACGAAGCAATCTCTTAATGATCTTAACAACTTAAATTACCTTAATGTTTCAATTCTAGTAATTAAGATTCTATTAGGGCTTTAAGAAAGTTAAGTTTAATGTTATTAAGAGATTGCTTCGTCGTTTCACTCCTCGCAATGACAAATAAAAAAATCCACATGAAAAACTCATGTGGATTTTGTATATCTACGAATGATGGTTTATCCAATCTCAATACCGTTTTCTACATTGCTGTCGTCCGGTGTTACGAAAGATAATTTCCCGTCTGGTTTCGTTGTTAATAATAACATTCCCTGAGATTCGATTCCTCTGATTTTTCTTGGCGCAAGATTTAATAAGATCATCACCTGCTTTCCAATTACCTCTTCCGGAGTGAAGCTTTCTGCAATCCCTGAAACCACAGTTCTTACATCAACACCGGTATCTACCGTTAGTTTTAATAATTTATCTGCTTTTTCCACTTTTTCAGCCTCTACAATGGTTGCTGTTCTCAGGTCGATTTTTGTAAAATCATCAAAAGTGATTTCGTCTTTCATAGGGTTGGCGTTAGGGTTTGTTTTCTTATTGTTTTGTTTTGTATTTTCAAGCTTTTGGATTTGGGCTTCAATCACATCATCTTCAATTTTAGAGAAAAGAAGAGAAGCTTCATTGATTTTATGACCGGTTTCTATCAATACAGATTTTGTTTCAATATCAGTCCAGCTTTGTTTTTCAACATTAAACATATTCAGTAGCTTCTCAGAGCTGAAAGGCATAAACGGTTCGCACAACTGCGCTAAAGCAACTGCAATCTGAGCACCTACAAACAAGGAATGAGCCGCTTTTTCAGGATTATCTTTAATTGTCTTCCAAGGTTCTTCAGTCTGTAAATACTGGTTTCCGAAACGTGCCAGATTCATCAACGCTGTTAAAGAATTTCTGAATTCATAATTCTCTAAAAATCCTCCAATCTCTTTTGCTGATTTATTGATTTCCTTTAATTCAGGAGCATTTGCATCACCTTGCGGAACAATTCCATCGTAATATTTATGAATAAGCACAGTAACCCTGTTGATGAAGTTTCCGAAAATTCCTACCAGCTCAGAGTTATTCTTGGTCTGGAAATCTTTCCAGGTGAAATTATTATCCTTTGTTTCCGGAGCCGACGAAAGGAGAGCGTATCTCAACACATCCTGTTGACCCGGGAAATCTTCCACGTATTCATGCGCCCAAACCGCCCAGTTTCTTGAGGTTGAAATTTTATCATTTTCAAGATTCAAGAATTCAAAAGCAGGTACATTTGCCGGCATAATGAAATCTCCGTGAGCCTTCATCATACTTGGGAAAATAATACAGTGGAATACGATATTATCCTTTCCGATGAAGTGAACCAGATCAGATTCTTCGCTCTGCCAGTAGTCTTTCCAGTCTTTCCCGTTTTTCTCCGCCCATTCTTTGGTGAAAGAAATATAGCCGATCGGCGCATCGAACCAAACATACAATACTTTTCCCTCAGCACCCGGAAGCGGAACCGGAACTCCCCAATTAAGGTCTCTCGTCATGGCGCGAGGCTTCAGTCCGTCATTCAACCATGATTTTACCTGTCCGTAAACGTTTGGTTTCCAATCGTCCTTATGACCTTCAATGATCCATTCGTTCAGGAAATCTTCGTATTCGTTTAATGGTAAATACCAGTTTTTTGTTTCTTTAAGAATAGGAACATTTCCGCTCAACATTGATTTTGGATTAATCAGCTCAGAGGGTGAAAGGGTAGATCCACATCGTTCACACTGATCTCCATAAGCGTTTTCGTTACCACAGTTAGGGCAGGTACCGACAATATACCGGTCTGCAAGGAATTCTCCTGCCTGTTCATCAAAATATTGCTCAGATATTTCTTCCGTAAACTTCCCTTTTTCATAAAGAACTTTAAAGAAATCCTGACTTGTTTCGTAATGTTTTTTAGAAGTCGTTCTGGAATACTCATCAAATGAAATCCCCAAATCTGAAAAAGATTTTTTAATGATTTCGTGGTATTTATCAACGATATCCTGAGGGGTAACTCCTTCTTTTTTGGCTCTTATGGTAATAGGAATTCCGTGTTCATCTGAGCCACAAATAAACGCTACTTCTTTTCCTGTTCTTCTTTGAAATCTTGCATAAACATCCGCAGGAATATACACTCCTGCCAAATGTCCTATATGAACCGGTCCGTTTGCATAAGGCAAAGCTGCCGTAATCATCTTTCTGTTCGACATTTATAGTAAAATTTTTATATGCAAAGATAGCGAATATCTGTGGAATACTGTATGGTATATTTTAAGGGGTTTTAAAGTCTATTAAGATGGTCGGATATTATATTTAGTTAAACCAATGTTTAACTTTATGTTAAATTTAAAATGGTGTTATGTTGTGCATATTTTAGTTTAAACAATTGATAATTAGATGTATGTAATAAAATGTTCGTTTAATTTACATAATTTTAATAAAATTTTTAAAAATTTAAGATAATTCTGGATTTTTTTTAAATTGCAACAGGCTCCGGCCATGTACGATAAAAAAGAAACTATATAAAAATAATATTGTGAAGAATTTTACAACGGTATTAAAAATTGCGCCTGCATTTTTATTGGCAAGTACAATAATTCATGCGCAAACCAACGACTCTGTAACAAAAGAGAAAAAAATAGAGGAGGTTGTTCTGATTGGTTATGGGAAACAGAAGAAAACGGATCTAACGGGGTCGATTACTTCTATTACTTCCAAAGATTTTAATGCTGGTGCTTCAACTGCGGATCAATTAATCGTAGGAAAGACACCGGGAGTACAGATTACCGGAAATAGTGGTGCACCAGGAGCTGGTTCAACCATTAGAGTAAGAGGAGGGTCTTCATTTATTAATAATGATCCTTTGATTGTAATTGATGGTGTTCCCATTGATTTTAACAGTTTAAGTGGGGCAACTAATCCTTTATCATTAATTAATCCTAATGATATCGAGACTTTCGATATTCTTAAAGATGCTTCTTCTGCAGCAATCTATGGGAACAGAGCTTCCAACGGTGTAATTTTAATTACGACTAAAAAGGGAACAACAGGAAAATTCAGAGTAAACTTCAATACCAATTTTTCAGTTTCCGAGAAAATGGGAAATGTTGATGTCATGAATGCTAGTCAATTCAGAAGTTTTGTAGATTCTTATGGAACTGCTGCGCAAAAATCTTATTTAGGTAATGCAGATACAAACTGGCAAGACCAAATTTATCAACAAGCTTGGGGAACGGATAATAATGTCGCTTTTTCAGGTGGTGTAAAAGGTTTGCCTTACAGGGTTTCATTAGGGTATAATGAACAAAACGGGATCGTAAAAACAAATGAATTTAGAAGAACATCCTTAGGTTTCAACTTATCACCTAAATTTTTTGATAATCATTTAACCGTCAATGGTAATTTTAAAGGAACTTTCTCTGAAAACAGATTTCCGGACGGTGGAGCTATCGGAGCTTCAATTTATTTCGATCCGACGCAGCCTGTTTATTCAGGAAATTCTAATTACGGAGGTTATTACGAATGGTTAGATCCTGCCAACACAGCAACCGGATTGAATGTAAACGGAACAAGAAACCCGCTTGGTTTATTGTATGGTAAAAGAGATATTTCTTCGGTATTCAGAATTATTCCAAGTTTGCAGTTGGATTATAAATTCCATTTTTTACCTGATTTAAGATTAAATTTAAACGGATCTTATGATTACGCAAAAAGTGACGGTTCTGTAAATGTATCAAAAGATTTTGCTCAGGGCATAGGAACTTTGGGTTCTTATAGGTCTTATTCTCAAGAGATTAAAAGTAAATTATTTGAATCATATCTGAATTATGTGAAAAAGATTCAGGCTATTAATACAACAGTAGATGTAATTGGTGGTTATTCTTATCAGAATAGACATGTTATTACTCCTGAAGCTCCTACCTATTATGGTAATGGTCAGAAAACTGATTTCTCAACACCAGGCGATGCCGAAAGAACATTAATTTCTTTTTATGCAAGAGGGATTTTTACTATTGCAGATAGATACGTTATTAATGGTTCCATAAGAAGAGATGGATCTTCAATATTTTGGAATGGAAACAGAGATCATTTATGGGGTAATTTCCCTGCGGTGTCGATTGCCTGGAAAATTAATGAAGAGGGATTCTTAAAAAACATATCAAGCATTAACTCTTTGAAAGTAAGAGCGGGTTGGGGGAAAACGGGTCAGCAAGAAACCGGGAATGATTATCCTGCTTTTGGTTCATATTCTTATAGTAATAGCAGTACTTCACAATATCAATTTGGAAATAATTACTACACTTTATTACGACCTGATGTTTATAATCCAAATCTTGTGTGGGAAACTACGACCACTAAAAATATTGGGTTGGATTTTGCCATCTTGAATAATAGAATTAGTGGATCATTTGATTATTTTGATAAAAAATCTGAAAATCTTATTTCAAGAGTACCGACTTGGGCTGGTGATCTAAGTAATTTCAATGTTAAAAATGTAGGAATTATCGCCAATAAAGGTTTTGAAGTTAATTTAAATTTAGTTCCTGTTAAAAAAGATAATATAACATGGGATGTTAATTTAAACGCTACTAGATTTAATCCAAAAGTAACAAGCTTATCACAATTTGTTGATTCCTCATATAAAATTCCGGTAGGAACACTTACTGGCATTAATAATTATATTCAGGCTGTTACGGTTGGTCAACCACTCAATTCATTTTACGTTTACCAACAGGTATATGACAGTAATGGTAAACCATTAGAAGGTATTTACGTTGACCGAAACGGAGATGGAAAATCTACTGAAGACGATAAATACTTTTATAAGTCTCCTAATCCTGATGTGATTTTAGGTTTCTCTACAAAAGTCAGCGTTAAAAAATGGGAATTCAGTACTGCGCTTAGAGCTGTGTTAGGAAATTATGTTTACAATAATTCAGCGTCTAACAGTTCTATTGCAAATATCCAGGCAAATAATTTCTTGAGTAACACGAATGTAAGTGTTTTAAGTACACAGTTTGCAACAACACAGCTTTTCTCTGATATGTTTATAGAAGATGCTTCATTTTTGAGAATGGATAATTTTTCAGTTGCTTATAATGTAGGAGAATTTATGGGTAAGGGAACTAATCTAAGAGTAAATGCAATGGCACAAAACGTATTTGTCATTACAAAATACAAAGGGGTAGATCCAGAGATTTTCGGAGGAATTGATAACGGATTTTATCAAAGGCCGAAAGTGTATTCAGTTGGCTTTAACTTTCAATTTTAATTAACATGAGAAATAAATATTTATATAAAAAGATTATTCTAGGATCTATTACTTTAGGAACTCTGTTTTTTGCGGGTTCCTGTACACAAGATCTCGAACAAGAACCTAGTTTAGGGCTGACCTCGGCTGTATTATACAAAGATTTTAATAATTATAAACCTGCTTTGGCTAAAATCTACGCAGGTCTTGCAATCGGAGGACAGGGAGATCAAAATAACGGCGATGCAAATACAGACATAGGAGGTATTGATGGCGGATTTTCAAACTATCTTCGCCAAATGTACAGTATGCAGGTTTTAACAACTGATGAAGCTGTTATAGCATGGGCAGATGCGGGTCTTCCAGAAATGCATAGCATGACTTGGAATGCTTCTAATCCTTTTGTAGCTGCAATCTATTATAGAATATTCAATGTAATTGCTGTAAGTAATGAGTTTATCAAAAACACAACAGATGAAAAACTTTCTTCAAATGGTATTAGTGGCGCTAACCTTACAGAAGCTAAATATATGCGTGCTGAAGCTCGCTTTTTGAGAGCACAATCATATTATCATGCAATGGATTTATTCGGAAATGTACCTTATGTCACCGAAGATACTGATATAATCAATACCCCACCGCCAAGAATTGTAAGAGCAGAATTATTCAAATACGTAGAGTCAGAACTTTTGGCTTGTGCTAATGACTTAAAAGATGCAAAAACCAATGAGTATGGTAGAGCAGATAAGGCTGCAGCGTGGGCGTTGCTGGCAAGATTATATCTTAATGCTCAGGTTTACACAGGTACAGGAAGATATACAGATTGTATTACGTATTGTAACAAAGTTATAAGTGCGGGTTATTCTCTGAAATCAAATTATGGATCATTATTTATGGCTGATAATAATATAAATAATCCTGAAGTTATTTTATCAGTGAATTACGATGGCACGAGTACAAAAACTTATGGAGGATCAACTTTTATGGTTCATGCTGCAGTTGGTGGTTCTATGCCAGCTTCCCAGTTTGGAATAAATGGAGGTTGGGGTGGTATAAGAACTACAAAATCTTTCGTTAATTTATTTTCAGGCTCTCCTAATGATCAAAGAGGAAACTTTTATACAAACGGTCAAAGTTTAGAAATAAACAGTGTTTCTACTTTTACAGATGGTTATGCATTTATTAAATATAAAAATATAAAATTCGCAAACGGTGCTGCAGGATCAGATGCGTCTGGTAATTTTGTAGATGCAGATATTCCATTATACCGTTTAGCAGATATATATTTAATGTACGGTGAAGCAGTTGCAAGAGGTGGCTCCGGTGGTAATATAGCTACAGCATTGGGTTATGTGAACGCTTTAAGAACTAGAGCAGGAGCAAATACTGTTTCGTCAGTTAATACCGATTTCTTTTTGGATGAAAGAGCCAGGGAACTATCTTGGGAAGCAACAAGAAGAACTGACTTAATTCGTTATGGTAAATTTACATCTTCATCATATTTATGGCCATGGAAAGGAGGAGTGAAAGATGGAAAAGCCGTTGAAGATTACAGAAATTTATTCCCAATTCCTGCAAACGATATTGTAGCAAATCCGAACTTGATTCAAAATCCTGGATACTAATCTTAAAACACTTTTAAAAATGAAAAATATATTCAAATTTTTAGTTTGTGGGCTGGTTGCAGTGATGCTTTTCTCATGCGAAAAAGATGAAGATCAGGCCATCGCAAGTTTGAAATCGAATGCGAACCTTAGTGCTGATAAAACGTCTATTGTACTTACAAAGCCAAATGCAACACAGAATGCTATCAAATATTCTTGGAGTAATCCGGATTATGGAGTAAACCTTGCCATAACAAATCAATTACAATTCGCAGTACAGGGTACGAATTTCGCAACACCTAAAACAATAGATCTTGCAGCAGGTACAAAACAAATTTCTTATACTGTTGAAGAATTTAATGCTATTTTGTTAGGATTAGCGCTTACACCAGATGTTGCATCAAATGTACAGATTAGATTAAAATCTACTCTAGGTACTTCGGTTACATATTCAAATATTATAAGTTTAACGGCAACGCCTTACGCGCTAATCTCTTATATGTATGCTCCTGGCGCATATCAGGGATGGAATCCTCCGACTGCGAATACATTGGTTTCGGCAAATTCTAATGGAATTTATATTGGATTTATCAATTTTACTGCAGGGAATTTAGTTTTTAAAATTACACCTCAAACAAACTGGAATAATTCTTACGGAACCAATTCTCAATTTAACTCTTCTACAAATACAATTCCCGTTATATATAATGGAGGAGGAGATATTGTAGCTCCCGGAATAGGATATTATCAAGCAACCATAGATACCAATGCAAATACTTTAAAAATGATTCCTTATCAAATGAGCCTTATTGGTTCTGCAACACCAGGAGGGAATTGGAGTACAGATATAGACATGGTCTGGGATAATACGTTACTGAAATGGAAAGCAACAGCTACATTTCTTTCAGGGGAGTTTAAATTTAGATTAAATCATGACTGGAACCAGACAAATTGGGGAGGTTCAGGCGGTGTTGCTTCTACTTCGGGAGCTAATATAGCGATCACGGCAGGAGTACATACTGTTTTATTTGATCCATACAACCTGA
Organism: Chryseobacterium taeanense; assembly: GCF_900099685.1. Classification (GTDB taxonomy): domain Bacteria; phylum Bacteroidota; class Bacteroidia; order Flavobacteriales; family Weeksellaceae; genus Chryseobacterium; species Chryseobacterium taeanense. The sequence continues at coordinate 31,015 of NZ_FNDW01000014.1, forward strand.
ACTATTCGATTCAATAAACTCATATAAATTATTTAGCAAAGTGTTGCTTTTCGGCAGCACTTTCTTTATTTTTAAAAAATATTAATAGTCATTATGAAGAAAATTACAATTGGGGCATTATTGTTCTCGATGATGTTTGCAGGTGTTAATGCACAATCTTTAAAATCGCCGGACGGAAAATTTGAAATGGATTTCCAGCTAAAGCAGGGCGTACCTTACTATAACCTAAAATACGATGGAAAAATAATAGTTGAAGATTCAAAACTGGGACTGAGATTATTTAAAGATACTTCTATTAAATTTGCGTCTGAAATTGCAAAACCGGAAGATGCCAAATTTGATTTAAACAATGGCTTCACCAAAACAGACGAAAAAAGAGATGCTAAAAATGAAACCTGGCAACCTGTTTTAGGAGAAAAGAAAAATTATATCAATCATTACAACGAATTAGCAGTTACACTACATCAGGATGCTACCGACAGAGATATGATCGTTAAATTCAGACTATTTAATGATGGGTTGGGTTTCCGATATGAATTCCCGCAACAGAAAAACCTTAATTATTTTGTAATCCGTGAAGAAGATTCTGAGATTGATTTTCCGACCGACATGAAAGCCTGGTGGATTGCAGCCGATTATGACTCGCAGGAATATCAGCCACAAACTACGAAAATCTCTGAAATTCCGGCAAGATGGCCAAGTTCCTTCGACAGCAATGCTTCACAGCAGATGGTTCCTAATGCTGTGCAGTCACCACTGATGCTTAAAAAAGAAGGTAAAGATCCTTTATATGTCAATGTGGGAGAAGCCGCCGTTTTGAATTACCCTGCTTCTCATCTTGAAGTAGATGCAGTTAATTTTAAATTTAAAACACATCTAACTCCCGACAGACAAGGGGCAAAAGGCTATATGCAGACTTCAACCGTTTCCCCTTGGAGAACAATTATTGTGTCTCCAAAAGCTGAAGAAGTACTGGGATCTAAGATGATGTTTAATCTGAATGAGCCTACAAAATACACCGATACTTCCTACATTCATCCTACGAAATATATGGGAGTCTGGTGGGAAATGATTATCGGAAAATCACAATGGGCTTATTCCACGGCTGAAAACGTTCATATCGGAGTAACCGATTTTTCAAAGCTTACCCCTAATGGAAAACACGCTGCAAACAATACAAAAGTGAAAGAATACATCGATTTCGCAGCAGAAAACGGTTTCGGAGGACTTTTAATTGAAGGGTGGAATGTCGGCTGGGAAGATTGGTTTGGTCACTCAAAAGAATTTGTATTTGACTTTATAACACCATATCCTGATTTTGATATTAAAATGCTGAATGAATATGCTCATTCAAAAGGGATTAAGCTAATAATGCATCATGAAACATCGGGTTCTGCAACCAATTATGAAAGATGGGCAGATAAAGCATTCAAATTGATGAACGACTATGGTTACGATGCAGTGAAAACCGGTTATGTAGGAGATATTATTCCAAGAGGTGAGCATCATTATTCGCAATGGACAATCAATCACTTCTACAGAATTGCAGAAAAGGCCAATGAATATAAAATAATGGTTAATTCCCACGAATCGGTAAGACCAGGAGGAGAAAGCAGAACATACCCAAACTGGATCTCCGCAGAAGCGGCAAGAGGAACCGAATTTGAAGCTTTTGCTGGAAATAATCCGGATCATCAGACCATTCTTCCATTTACAAGATGGATGGGCGGACCGATGGATTATACTCCAGGGATTTTCCAGACAAAATTGGATTACTATTTTCCAGGAGATAAACGGTTTGTAAAAACAACCTTGGCAAAACAGTTGGCGTTGTATGTGGTAATGTACATGCCTCTTCAGATGGCTGCAGACCTGCCTGAAAATTACAAAAGGCATATGGATGCTTTCCAGTTTATCAAAGATGTAGCGGCAGATTGGGACGACACTAAAATTTTATCGGCAGAGCCGGGAGATTATATCATTACTGCCAGAAAAGCAAAAGGTACAGAAAACTGGTTCGTAGGTGGAATTACCGATGAGAACAAACGTGATTACACGGTAGATTTTTCTTTCCTCGATAAAGGTAAAAAGTATGAAGCAACAATTTATGAAGATGGAAAAGATGCAGATTACATCAACAATCCTCAGAGCTACAATATTTATAAAAAGAAAATTACAAGCAAATCTAAGATCAATATGAAGATGGTCAGAAGTGGCGGTTTTGCGATTTCTATAAAACCATTGTAATAGGTAATCAACTTTGTCAAAGTCTAATCTTTGACAAAGTTTTTTATTTTTTGAAGCTTTTTCCCCTTGGAATTTATGCTGAGCCTTTCGAGCGTTTTTATCAGGACTAATAATTACACACCAAACAAACGACTTGTTCAAAGTTGAATCTTTGTTAACGTAAAATCATAAAATGAAAAAAATAATCACAATATTTGCTTTATCGGCAGCATCCGTTGCATTTTCGCAAATCCAGAAAGTAGAACCGGCCTTTTGGTGGAAAGGAATGAAAAATCCTGAACTTCAGATCCTGGTTTACGGAAAAAATATTGCCAATGACGAAATCGAAATTTCAGACGGAGTTCAGATCAAAGATATTCAGAAAGTAGAAAACCCGAATTATGTTTTTATCACTGTAAATACCAATGAGGTCAACGTTCCGAAGTTTAAGATAAATACTAAAAAAGGCAAAAAAATCACAAGCTCTTATACGTACGAATTAAAGCAAAGAGAACCCCATTCTGCAGACAGAGAATCTTTTACGTCTAAAGATGTTATGTATCTCATCATGCCTGACCGTTTTGCAAATGGTGACGAGAAAAATGATTCAAGCCCAAACCTAACGGAAAAAGCAAACAGAAACCTTCCCAACGGTCGTCATGGAGGAGATTTGCGCGGAATTATCAATAATCTCGATTATATCCAGAACCTCGGAGCGACGGCAGTCTGGCTCACTCCGGTGAATGAAGACAATGAAAAAGTGTACTCTTATCATGGCTATGCGCAGACCGATTTATATAAAATAGATGCTCGCTACGGAACCAATGAAGAGTATCGCGAACTTTCCCAAAAATTAAATAAAAGAAACATGAAGCTCGTGATGGATTATGTCACCAATCACTGGGGAATTTCACACTGGATGATCAAAGATCTGCCGACAAAAGACTGGATTCATTGGTTTAATGACGGAGAAAATGGTTTTAAACGTTCCAATTATAAAACAACCACACAGTTTGATACCAATGCTTCTGATATTGATAAAATATCAGCGTTGGATGGGTGGTTTGATACAACAATGCCTGATATTAACCAAAAAAATCCTTTGGTTTTAAAATATCTTACTCAAAATGCAATCTGGTGGATTGAATATGCAGAGCTGGGAGGTTTTCGTGTGGATACTTATCCCTACAACGATAAAGAGGCAATGGCTAAATGGGCGAAAGCGATTACCGATGAATATCCGAAATTTAACATCGTAGGGGAAACCTGGCTGAATACAGCGGCATATATTTCGGCGTGGCAGAAAAATTCAAAAACAGGAGAAGCGGCAAATTATAATTCCAATCTTCCTTCAGTGATGGATTTTATGTTGTACAGCGATATGCCAAAAGCATTGAAGGAAAAAGAAGGATGGGACAGCGGAATGAATCGTATATATAACAGTCTTGCAAGCGATTTCCTTTATCCTGATATCAACAATGTTATGGTTTTCTTTGAAAATCATGATACCGAAAGATGGAATGAAATATTCAATGATGATCCGAAAGCTTATAAATTAGGATTAACATTAATATCAACTGTTCGCGGAATTCCACAGATTTATTACGGATCGGAAGTCGGAATGCGCGGTGATAAAAATAAAGGCGGGGATGCCGATATCCGAAGAGATTTTCCGGGCGGCTGGAAATCTGACAAAGTAAATGCCTTTAAACTTTCGGAGCAGACTGCCGAACAAAAGGAATTTTATCAGTTTACCCAAAAACTATTAAACTGGAGAAAAGGAAAAGAAGTCATTCACACAGGAAAAACTAAAAATTTTGTCCCGCAGAATAATGTTTTTGTGTATTTTAGATATAATGAAAAAGAAAGTGTAATGGTTATTTTAAATAACAATGAAACAGAACAAGCGGTTGACTTGAAACATTTTGCTGAATCATTAAAAGGATTTTCAAAAGGAAAAGACATCATCTCCGATAAAGAATTTTTATTGCAAAACAACTTAACCATACCCGCAAAAACTTCTATGGTCATTGAATTAAAGTAACTTAAAAATATATTAATTCACTTTGCTGAGTGATAGTTTATGCTGAGCCTGTCGAAGTACCTTTGCGAACGAAATATTAAGTGAAATTAAAAAAAATGCTTGGTGCTCTTTGCGTTAAAAACAAAAATTAAATATGAAAACAACAACAATATTCTATACTTTCATCATATGTCTATTGAGCTTTAATACCATTTCGGCTCAAACAAAATTTGAAAAAGAAAAAACAGAAATCGGAACAATGCTCGACGGATTCAATGTCGCAGCTGCAAAAGCAGATTTTGTAACCTATTTCAATTATTTCACAGATGAATCTACCTTCATCGGAACAGACGCAACGGAAGTCTGGGACAAAAAAGCTTTTATGGCTTGGGCTAAACCTTATTTCGACAAAAAGAAAACCTGGAATTTTACTTCCTTAAAAAGAAATATCTATTTCAGCAAAGATGGAAAGCTAGCCTGGTTTGATGAATTGCTCGATACTCAAATGAAGATCTGCCGTGGTTCTGGTGTGGTTGAAAAAATCAACGGGGAATGGAAAGTGAAACAATATGTTCTTTCGGTAACAGTTCCCAATGAAATTGTCGATAAAGTGGTCGTTGAAAAAACTCCGATCGAAGATGCTTTAATTAAACAATTAAAATCAAACTAAGATAATGATGAAAAAAGTAAAGCCAAATCTGTCCATGCTTCAAATCATTAACATGAGCATGGGCTTTTTGGGAATTCAGATGGCTTTTGGTCTGCAAAATGGAAATGCGAGCAGAATCTTGGCAAATTTTGGAGCAGATGTTCACGAGTTGTCGTGGTTTTGGCTGGTGGCTCCTATAACAGGTTTGATTGTTCAGCCAATCATCGGTCATATGGGAGATAATACCTGGAGTCCGTTGGGAAGAAGAAAACCTTACTTTTTAATAGGAGCTGTTTTATGTGCGATCGGATTGGTAATGCTTCCTAATGCAGCTTCTGCAACGCAGATGATGGCAGCAAACGTTTTGTTAATAGCTGTCATTTTCTTAGCAATGATGGATGCCTCTATAAATGTTGCCATGGAACCATTCCGGGCTTTGGTGGGAGATATGCTGCCGAAACATCAGGCAACGATAGGCTTTTCAGTTCAGACAATTCTCATAGGGATCGGTGCTGTGATCGGATCGGATCTTCCGGGATGGTTAACTAAAATGGGAATTTCAAATGAAGCGCCTAAAGGATTTGTGGCAGACAATGTGATTTATGCTTTCTATATTGGCGCAGCAGTGTTGATCTTATCCATTCTGTACACGATTATCACCACCAAAGAATACTCACCCGAAGAATTTGCTTCATTTGAAGGAGGAAAGGAAATAGTAGAAGAAAAGTCAAAACTTTCTGATATCTTTAAAGATTTTGCGAATGTACCTTCTCAGATGAAGAAATTAGGAATTGTACAGTTCTTTTCCTGGTTTGCTTTGTTTACAATGTGGGTTTTTACAACGAGTGCTCTGGCAACACATCATTTCGGACTTTCACCTGATGATACCCATTCTGCGGAATTTAATAAAGCCGGAGATTTAACAGGAAGTTTGTTCGGAAGTTATAATTTTTATGCCATTTTCTTTGCTTTTGCTTTAACGCCGATTGCGAAATTGATAGGTAAAAAGCAGACACACGCTTTAGCGCTGACTTGTGGAGGATTGGGGCTGATTGCCATGTATTTCATTAAAGACATTCATGATCTATGGATTTCAATGGTCGGACTGGGATTTGCCTGGGCAAGTATTTTAGCGATGCCTTATGCTATGCTGATTGATTCAATTCCACAAAAGAAAATGGGAGTTTATATGGGGATTTTCAACTTCTTTATCGTAATTCCTCAGATCATCAATGGTGTTTTCGGAGGTCCGATTGTAAGTGGAATCTTTGGTAAAATGGCCATTGATTACATCGTAGTCGGTGGAATCTGTATGCTGTTGGGCGCTGTTTTAACAATGATTTTTATTAAACCGGAACATGATACTCCAAAGGAAATCGAAGAAGAAATTCAACAGGTACATTTTTAATTTACTATGATAAACTTGAATAATTGGTAGATTTTAAAGTCTTTTACGCCAAAACTGCTTCAATTTTCTCTACCGCTTTCATTAAATTTTCTTCCTTCAATTGAGGAATCATTGTTCCCTGAGTCTGGAAAACTTCTACATCCGTAATTCCGATAAATCCGAATAAAGTCCTTAAATAATGTTCCATATTCTCAACAAGCCCATTTTCATAAACTCCGCCAATTGCAAAATTTAAATATAATTTTTTGTTTTCCAGAAGGCCCTTCGGCGTTCCGTCTGCATACGAAAATGTTTTTCCTGCAACAGAAATGCTGTCAATCCACGATTTTAAAGTAGATGGAAAAGTAAAATTGTAGAAAGGAACTCCAATGATGATGATATCCGCTTCCTGAATTTCTTTTAAGGCTTCATCAGAATATTTGGAAGCTTCTTTTTGTTCTTCACTCTTTTCCTCATGTGGTACCGCAAATGATGCAAAATGCTTAATTTCCAAATGCGGAATAGGATCTGCAGAAAGGTCACGAACTACAACTTTGCTTTCAGGATTTTTTTCTAAAAGTTGATTAATAAGAGTTTGAGAAAGTTTGTTACTTACAGAATTTTCTCCGCTGATGCTTGTTTTAATATTTAAAATATTAGCCATTTTGTTTAAATTTTTTGTTTTTATGTATGACAAAATTATTGTAAATTTACTTTCAAAAGGATAGCAGTTACCTAAAGGAAAGTGGAAAAATGGAGAAACAGCACAATCATAAAGAATGTATGCAGGTTCTGAAACCTGTCCGCGATACCTTAGATGTCATCAACGGAAAATGGAAGCTTCAGATCATTGTATCGCTTAATGCCGGGAACAAACGTTTTACGGAAATTGAGAGAAGTATTCCCAAGCTTACCTCAAAAGTTTTAGCCAAAGAATTAAAAGAGCTTGAGCAAAACGGACTGGTTGAAAGAATCGTAACCGACACTTATCCCGTCTCTATCGAATATTTGCCGACATCGTATACCAAAACCTTGCAACCCGTGGTAGAATCATTAAAAGACTGGGGAGAAAATCATCGCAGGCATATTTTTGGAAGCCCTTCAGAAACTGTAAATGGAGGTAAGTAATATTATTTCATAAAAAATGATAAATATTGATTTACAAACAATAGCAGCAATAAGTAATTTTACTCTAACCCCCAACCCCTAAAACTCTAACCCCCGAATCTCGTATCCCGAATTCTTTCTTACCTTACATCAACATTTCCCAGCGTAAGACTTCCGACATTTGTACCATAAATAATCACAATATGAAAACAGTATATCATAAAGCAGATACAAGAGGCCATGCCAATCATGGATGGTTGAATTCTTATCACACCTTCAGTTTTGCCAATTACCAGAATCCGGAAAGAACACATTTTGGAGCTCTGAGAGTGCTGAACGATGACACCGTTTCTCAGGGAATGGGCTTCGGAACACATCCTCACAGAGATATGGAAATCATTTCAATTCCGCTGGAAGGTGATCTGGAACACAAAGATTCTATGGGAACGACAGCCGTGATCAGAAAAGGTGAAATTCAGGTGATGAGTGCCGGAACCGGCGTAATGCACAGCGAGTACAATAAGAATAAAGATGAAGAAGTAAAATTTTTACAGATCTGGGTATTTCCAAGAGAAGTAGGGGTAGAACCGAGATATGACCAGAAAAGCATCAAAGAAGGTGAAAAAATCAATGGATTTCAGCAAATTTTATCGCCGGATAAAAACGACGACGGAGTCTGGATTCATCAGGATGCCTGGTTCAATCTGGCCAACTTTACTAAAGGAAACGGCAAGAATTATATGTTTCATAAAGAAGGAAACGGAGTATATACATTTGTTTTAAAAGGGAGCGCAAAAATTGGCGACAGAATTTTAAACGAAAAAGATGGTTTAGGAATCTGGGATACCCAAAGTTTCAACATTGAAGCCGTTGAAGATACCGAAATTCTCTTAATGGAAGTTCCAATGGAATTACCGGCATATTTAAAATAAACAATTTTAAACCACAAAAACCACAAAAGATATTATAAAGCTATTCTTTTAGATAATTAAAGTTCTCAAAAGAGAAAAAATCAAAGATTTTTAAAGCTTATGTGTTCTTAATTAACAATTTTAAATTAAACTTAAAAATAACTTAAGTGTTAAAATCTTTTGCGGCTTTTGCGGTTTTAAGAAATAGTAAAATAATATAAATCAGATTATACAATGAAAATCTTAGCAGTAGCAGGAAGCAATTCCGAAACATCAATCAACAAACTTTTAGTTTCTTACGCAGCTTCACTCATTCAGAATGCAGAAGTGGAAATTGTAGATATGAATCAATTTGAAATGCCGATTTACAAGCATCAGCGTGAAGTGGAAAATGGCGTTCCTCAACAGGCAATAGATTTTGCTTCAAAAATTGATGCAGCAGATATACTTTTGGTTTCTCTTTCCGAACATAACGGAACATATTCTACCGCTTTCAAAAATGTATTCGACTGGACTTCCAGAATCAAAGACAGAGCCGTATGGAATGAAAAACCAATGTTGTTGATGGCAACAGCTCCCGGAGCAAGAGGAGGACTGGGTGTTTTAGAAGCCGCAGCTAAACGTTTTCCACTTCACGGCGGAAATATTGTCGATACCTTTACGCTTCCTTTCTTTAATGATAATTTTGATAAATCGGCTCAGAAAATCTCTAATGACGAGAAAGACAGCGAATTGAAAGAAAAGATTGCAAAAATTTCGGCAGTAGAAATTATCCTTGAAAAATAGATTTGAATATTAATTTAAAATTAATATCTTTGCAAAAAGAAAAAAAGATGAATATTCAGACCACTTTTAAAGAATGTTTCTCCAAGAAAGGGAATATTGTGGACTCTGAAATTCTGAGATAATACAACGGCCGATAATCTACTAAGATTGTCGGCTTTTTTATTTTCGAAATTTAAACTTAAACATAGAAATAAATTGTGCCAATTTAGCACATTAACAATTAAAATTATTGTTAATCGTTAAACTGATACACTCTTACATTAATAATATGAGCAACACGTACAAATCAGCAGGAGTAGACAAAGAAGAAGGATACAAAACCGTTGACAAGATCAAGAAGGCGGTTGGAGAAACTCACAATTCCAATGTATTGAATCATTTAGGAAGTTTTGGAGCTTTTTATGAAATCGGAGGATATAAAAATCCTGTTTTGGTTTCAGGAACAGATGGTGTAGGAACAAAGCTGAAAGTAGCCTTAGACTCTAAAAAATACGATTCTATAGGGGTAGACTGTTTCGCCATGTGTGCCAATGATATCCTTTGCCACGGTGCAAAACCATTATTTTTCCTGGATTATTTAGCTTGTGGAAAATTGGATTCTGAAATCGCTGCTGAAATCGTTTTAGGAATGGTAGAAGCCTGTAAAGACAACAACTGTGCATTGATCGGTGGAGAAACTGCCGAAATGCCTGGAATGTACCAACCTGGAGATTATGATGTTGCAGGATTCTGTGTGGGAATCGTTGAAAAAGACCAGATTATTGATGGTTCAGGAATTAAAGCAGGTAATAAAATTATTTCATTACCAAGTTCAGGGTTTCACTCCAACGGATTCTCTTTGGTAAGAAAAGTTTTCCCTGATTTTAATGAAGAGTTTGAAGGAAAACCTTTGTACGAGACGCTTTTGGTACCTACAAGATTATATTATAAAGATATCCATAAAGTTCTTGAAGAAGTAAAAGTTTGCGGAATTGCCCACATCACAGGAGGCGGATTATATGAAAATGTTCCGAGAATTATTCCTGAAGGGCTTTGTGCTTCAATCGAGGCATCGAAAATTCAAATTCCATCCATCATGCTTGAATTGGAAAAAAGAGGTGGCGTAGCCCGTGAAGAGATGTTCGGAACATTCAATATGGGTGTCGGAATGATCGTTGTGGTAGATGCCGAACATGCAGAAAAAGTACTGCACCTTCTGGATGATGCTTACGAAATCGGAGAAATTACAGAAGGAAACGAAAAAATAGATTTAAAATTCTAAAAAGACATCAGATTTGAGATATCAGACGCAAGACTTTTAGTCTAAAATCTAGTATCTGACATCTAACATCTAATTAATGAAAAACCTAGTTATACTCGTTTCAGGTTCAGGAACCAATCTTCAGCGAATTATCGATACTATTGATAACGGAGAAATCCCGAATGCAAAAATATCTTTGGTAGTGGCCGACAGAGAATGCTACGGACTTGAAAGAGCAAAAAATCACAACATAAGTAACGTTCTGATTCCAAGAGGAAAAAACTTCAGCAGTGAACTGAGTAAAGTGATTCCTGAAAATACAGACTTAATCGTTTTAGCCGGATTTTTATCCATTCTAAAACCTGAATTCTGTGAGAACTGGGACAGAAAAATAATCAATATTCATCCTGCCTTGCTTCCGAAATTCGGAGGAAAAGGAATGTGGGGACATCACGTCCACAACGCGGTGATTGAAGCCAAGGAAAAAGAAAGTGGAGCTACTGTACATTTCGTGACATCAGGAATTGATGAAGGAGAAATCATCCTTCAAAAATCTTTTAGCATCACAGAAAATGACATCCCCGAATCTGTAGCAGAAAAAGTTCATTTAATTGAATATGAAATTTTTCCTGAAGCGATTAATAAAGTATTAGGAAACTAATGTTTATATCAAAAATGTATATGAAAACAAATCTATTCGTATTATTACTGGTGTTGGTAACTTTAAATTCTTGTTCATTCAATGAAGAAGATTTTGAGGAAACTAATGTTACAAACGTTGATAATGATTTAAAACCGGAAAAAATTTACAGGTCTCATTTTGGGTTTGAAGAATATGAAGTTTTGCCTATACCAGATCTAGTTTATGATTTATTTACTTATAATAATGTGAATAAACTTGTTAAAATGGAAAAAGCTAATTTTTCAAATATTGTTTATTGGGTTTATTTAAATTTTGAGTATAATGGAAATAAGGTTGTTCTTGAAAATAAGAGTGATTTACCAAACCTTCCAGTTCCTAAAAAGAAGATTATTTATACTTTAGATAATAGTGGCAGAATCATTGAAAAAAGTATTCCGGATCCTATAGCTCCTTATGCTGAAAAAAAGTATAACTTTCAGTATAATAGTCAGGGAAGATTGTATCAGATTAGATTAACTTATCCTAATATAACGCAGGAAAGCCCTTATTTTTCAATGATTCAGGATTTTGAAAATGTAGAAACGTTTTATTATCAAGGAGGAAATCTGGAAAAAACAATTACACAAACGATGAGAAGTATTTATGAAAATTCCAATGTTAAAGTTGAAAAGGTATTTTCTGATTATGATGCTGCGAAAAATCCTTTTAAAAAATTAGAAATGATAGATTTTTATTTTTATCGTAGCATTTCTGATAATAATTACAGAAACCTTAAAACCTATGCATATGATGAGAATAATGTTAAGACTTTATATTCAGAACAAGGTTTTCAATTTTCGTATGACCCAAATCATAATTTAATATTGACCTTTTAATAAAATCTAAGTAAAAATAATAGACCGGAGGTGAAAGACCCGGTCTACAGTTTGAAATAGCTGTAAAAAGTAAAAATTGAAAGTAAAAGTTCTTAGGTAAAAAGAGTCCTGAAAGGACCATCTATATCAGCATAGGATGAAAATCCTATCAGATTATGAATGAAGAACAACTACAAAGAAAAAATTGAAAGTAAGATGAGCAAAAAAAGAGTTTTAATCAGTGTTTCTGACAAAAGCGGATTAATAGAATTCGCACAGTTTTTGGAAGCCCAAAATTATGAATTGATTTCTACGGGGGGTACATTCAAACATTTGAAAGACGCTGGTTTAAATCCGATTCAGATTGATGAGGTTACCGATTTTCCTGAAATGTTGGATGGAAGAGTGAAAACATTACATCCAAAAGTTCACGGTGGATTATTGGCTGTACGTTCCAACGAAGAACACATGAATACCGTTCAGGAGCACGGAATTGGTCTGATTGACATGGTAATCGTAAATCTTTATCCCTTCTTTGAAAATGTAAACAAAAACATTTCTCTACACGAAAAGGTAGAATTCATCGATATTGGTGGTCCTTCAATGCTTCGTTCTGCAGCTAAAAATTTTGATTCTGTAACGGTAATTACTGATGTTGAAGATTATGCAGCCGTAAAAATCGAAATGGAACAGAACGGTGATACATACATTGAAACTCGTAAGAAATTAGCAGGAAAAGTATTCAACCTTACCTCTGCTTATGATGCAGCAATTTCAAGAATGCTTTTAGAAGAAGATTATCCTGCTTATTTAAATGCCTCTTACAAAAAAGTTTCTGACCTGAGATATGGCGAAAACCCACATCAGACAGCGGCTTACTATGTTTCTACTTTCGAAAACGGTGCCATGAAAGATTTCGAACAATTGGGAGGTAAAGAATTGTCTTTCAATAATCTTCGTGATATGGATCTTTGCTGGAAAGTGGTAACAGAATTCAAAGAAGAAATGGCTTGTTGCGCCGTAAAACACTCTACACCTTGTGGCGTTGCGATCGGAACCTCAGCGTTGGAAACCTATCAGAAAACTTTCGAATGTGATCCTGTTTCTATCTTTGGCGGAATTGTTGCAATGAACTACAAAATCGACGCAGCAACAGCGGAAGAATTAAATAAAACGTTCCTTGAAATCGTAATGGCTCCCGAGTTTGATGAAGAAGCCCTGGAAATTTTAAGAAAGAAGAAAAATCTGAGAATTATAAAAATCGTAAACCCTGTTTCTGATAAGCAGACTTGGGTAAAAATTGACGGTGGAATTCTTGTTCAGGACAACGACAATATATTCTCTGAAGATATTAAAGTGGTAACTGAAACCCAGCCTACGGAAGAACAGAAGAAAGCGTTGTTATTCTCTCAGAGAGTAGTAAAATATGTTAAATCCAATGCGATTGTCGTTTCCAACGGAATTCAGGCTTTCGGAATCGGTGGCGGACAGGTCAACAGAATCTGGGCAACCCAACAGGCGATAGAAAGAGCCAAAGAAAAGTTCTCAGGAGAATTGGTATTGGCTTCAGATGCATTTTTCCCTTTCCGTGATGTGGTAGATTTCTGCGCTCAGGAAGGAATAACCGCAATCATCCAGCCTGGAGGAAGTGTAAAAGATCAGGACAGTATTGATGCTGCCAATGAGCACAACATTCCGATGATGTTTACAGGAATCAGACATTTTTTACATTAATTAAAATTAGATTAAAATTACAGATGAAAATGTGTAATTTGATATAATCCCTTTTTAATCTTTGCTGAGTGTTAACGCCTTTGCGATCTTAAAAACAGTTAGTTAATAAAAAAATCTTAGCGGACTTTGCGTTAATAATTTTTATCAGGATTAAATGCATACATCCAAAAATCATTTTTGAGATTGTATTTATAGCATTCAAAATTATATATTTGTAAATTATAGACTAGATAATTAAATAAAGTATGAGAATATTAATCATAGGTGAAGGTGGAAGAGAATCTGCTTTGGCAGCAAAACTTCAGGATGATCCGAGAATTACGAAGATGTTTTTCGCCAACGGAAACGCTACCACGGATGTAATAGGAAAAAATGTTCATTTATCAGAGATTAAAGAACTTAGAGATTTCGCAATCAAAGAAAAGATTGATTTAACGATCGTTGGTCCCGAAGCGCCGCTTGTAGCTGGTTTGAAGGATGAATTTAAAAAACACGATCTTAAAGTATTTGGTCCCGCTCACAAAGTGGCAAGCCTCGAAGGAAGTAAGGCTTTCTCTAAAAAATTTATGCAGACCTATGATATCAAAACAGCAAAAGCTGAAGTATTTGAGTCATACAATGAGGCTAAAGAATATGTTCAGACACAGCAATATCCTTTAGTAATTAAAGCAAGCGGACTGGCTGGTGGAAAAGGTGTGGTGATCTGTGATACCTTGGAAGAAGCTGAAGCTACCATCCATGATTTCATGATCAGAAGAATCTTTGGAGATGCCGGAATCCGTTTAGTGATCGAAGAATATCTTGAAGGGTTTGAAGCATCCATCATTGCTTTTTCAAACGGGGAAAAACTTTTCCCTTGTGTAGCTGCTAAAGACTATAAAAAAGCCGGAAACGGAGATACAGGACCTAACACCGGAGGTATGGGATGCGTAGCTCCAAGCCCTGAATTTACGCAGGCACATTACGAAGACTTTGAGAAAAATATCATGCGGCCTACTCTTGATGGGCTTAAAGCAGAAGGCCTTGGGTTTAAAGGAATCATTTTCTTCGGATTAATGGTCACCAAAAACGGAACTTACCTTCTTGAATACAACATGAGATTCGGAGATCCTGAAACGCAGGTATTAATGGCCTTAATGGAAAACAATCTTCTTGATGTAATCCAGGATTGTATGGATGGAAAAGAGGTTGACCTTAAATTTAAGGATGAAAAAGCCGTTTGCTTGGTAATGTGTTCAGGAGGATATCCTAGAAATATCGAATTAGGTTTCGAGATTGTAGGAGAAGATAAATTAAAATACAGCAAACTTTTATACGCAGGAGCAATAAGAAAAGGTGACAAAGTAGTTTCAAACGGAGGCAGAGTGCTGAACATCGTGGCTACCGGAGCAACTTACGAAGATGCCCGCAATAAAGTTTACGAAGATGCAAGTCACGTACATTTCGATTACGGCTTCTACAGAGAAGACATCGGAAAGTTCTAACATAAATCACGAAAAAAGATTTGGAGAAATCCAGGTCTTTTTTTGTAAAGAATTTAATAGCAGTAAGCTTTAAGCTATAGGCGATAAGCTTTACAAATGCCTACTGCTTTCAGCCTATAGCCTAAAGCATTAACAATTATAAAAAATGAACAACGGGATTATCATATTAGATTTCGGATCACAGTACAACCAGCTTATCGGAAGAAGAATCCGTGAGATGGGTGTGTATTCTGAAATTTTACCTTTCAATACACCATTAGAAACCATCTTAGAAAAACAGCCAAAAGGAATTATCCTTTCCGGCGGACCAAGCTCTGTCAATGCAGAAAATGCTCACCTGGTGCAAAAGGAATTATACGAGCAGGGGATTCCCGTATTAGGAATCTGCTACGGAATGCAGCTTACAGCGCATCTTTTAGGCGGAAAAGTTCATAAAGGTGTAAAAGGGGAGTACGGAAAAGCGCACCTGGAAATCGTAAAAGAATCTTCTTTGCTAAAAGGCGTAACCAATAATTCTATCGTTTGGATGAGCCACTTTGATGAAGTTGGACAATTGCCTCCAGGATTTGAATTAAATGCTCAGTCGGGTGTCGTGGCCTCCATGGCAAATGAAGATAAAAAAATATATTGCGTGCAGTTCCATCCCGAAGTTTCTCACACCGAAGAAGGTGGGAAAATGTTGGAGAATTTCGTGTTCGGAATCTGTAATGCAGAAAAAAACTGGAAACTGACGAACTATATCGATAAAACAGTTGCAGAAATCCGTGAAAGAGTAGGAGATCAGAAAGTGATTCTTGGACTTTCCGGAGGCGTAGATTCTTCCGTTGCAGCGGTATTGATTCACAGAGCAATCGGCGATCAGCTGACTTGTATCTTCGTTGATACAGGGCTTTTAAGAAAAGACGAAGGTAAAAAAGTGATGGATAATTATGGAGAACATTTCCATATGAACATCAAACTGGTAGATGCTTCCGAAAGATTTTTATCAAAACTGGCTGGAGTTGATGATCCTGAAGCCAAAAGAAAGATCATCGGAAACGAATTCATTCATGTTTTTGATGAAGAATCTCATAAAATTGAAGGAGCTAAATTCTTAGCTCAGGGAACAATTTATCCCGATGTGATTGAAAGCCAGTCAGTGAACGGACCTTCTGCCGTAATCAAATCTCACCACAACGTTGGCGGGCTTCCGGAAGAAATGGAGTTTGAATTGCTGGAGCCTTTAAGAGAATTATTTAAAGATGAAGTAAGAAAAGTAGGTGAAGAATTGGGAATTCCTCATCATTTGGTACACAGGCATCCTTTCCCTGGTCCTGGCTTGGGAATCAGAGTATTAGGAGCGGTAGATGCGGAGAAAGTAAGAATCCTTCAGGAAGCAGATGATATTTTCATTGAAGAATTGTATAAAAACGATTTGTACGAAAAAGTTTCTCAGGCATTCGTTGTGCTTCTTCCAGTAAAATCGGTAGGGGTAATGGGCGATGAGAGAACGTACGAATACACAGCCGTAGTTCGTTCCGCCAATACCATAGACTTTATGACAGCAACGTGGAGCAGACTTCCTTACGAGTTCTTAGATACCGTTTCAAGCAGAATCATCAACGAAGTAAGAGGAATCAACAGAGTAGCGTATGATATTTCAAGCAAACCCCCTGCAACCATTGAGTGGGAATAATTTTTGACTTGAATTTTAGATATACATCCTGCCTTCGGGCGGGATTTTTTGTTTGAAATTTTATCTAAATATTTATCAGCAATACTTATTAAGATTTCTTATTTTTCTTTTTTTTGTTATAATATTCAGATTCTTTATCCCTATATTTAACCTGATTGCCTATCATAAATGGCATAATGATAAACACTATAATCAATAATACTATTACTTTAAACCACATAATTAATTTATAAAGTAAAAATAATCATTAAGCCGATATATCTGTATCAAAAATTACTATAATTTTCGGTTAAAGTTCTCAATCTTATTCCTTGCCTTAAAAGTCAAGTTTAAAGTCAGACGCTATTGATTTGTATGACAACGATGGAAGAAATAAGTTTATCAATTCATCCATTATAATTATTTGAATTGTTTATCAGTCCAGGCAATTTTGATAACTTCAGTTTAATATTCACGCCGTTATTGAATATTTTAGTAACATCGGTTTAAATATTAGTAAGGTTATTTTAGATGTTAGCACCGTTGGATTAGATATTCGTAATGTAAGTTTAGATATTAGCAATGTCATTGTATATTTTAGCAATGTGGCTTTATAAATTCTCATTGTTGACTTAGATATTAACACTGTTGATTTAAATATTAGCAATGTCATTTTAAATATTGGCAATGTAGATTTGGATATTAGCAATGTAATTTTAAATATTAACATCGTTGGTTTAAATATTATTAACTTCGATTTAGATATTAATAACTTTGATTTAAATACTCACAACTTCGATGTAGATATTAGGAACTTCGATTTAAATATGAGTAACTTCATTTAAAAAGCTTGTGACTTCAATGTAGATGTTAGCGACTATGATTTAAATATTTACAACTTCAATGTAGATATTAGCAACTTCGATTTAAATATTCACAACTTCGACTTAAATATGAGCGACTTCATTTAAGATATTCGCAACTTTAGAAAAAAAAATAGTAAAACAATTTTAAACAGCTATAATAGAATTTATAAATTGGAATGAAAAATGCTTAGGTACCTCAAAAAGTCTGAGATTTTCCCTAAATTTAAATAAAATTACATCAAATGCAAATAGAAACAAGACCATTAACCGTGCAGGATTACGATGAATTAGTCGTTACCATGAAGAGGGCTTATCCTCAAATGTCAGAATATGTGTGGTCTAAAAAAAGCATCGAAAAACTTACGCGGATATTTCCTAAAGGTCAGATCTGCATTACGGTAGATGGTAAGTTAGCTGCAGTAGCGCTTTCCATTATTGTTGATTATGATGAGTTTGGGGACGATCATACCTATAGTGATATCACGGGCAATTATACATTTAATACCCATATTTCCACAGGAAACGTTTTGTACGGAATTGAAGTATTTGTTGATCCTGAATTTCGTGAACTTCGCCTCGGAAGAAGATTATACGATGCCCGCAAAGAACTTTGCGAGTTGTTGAATTTAAGATCTATCATTTTAGGAGGAAGAATTCCGAACTACCATAAGCATAGTGAACTTTCACCGAGAGAATATATCCGCAGAGTACGCGATAAGGAGATTTATGATCCTGTTTTATCATTTCAGCTTTCCAATAATTTTCTGCCGATCAGAGTTCTTAAAAAATATCTTCCCGAAGATGAGTCTTCCAGGGAGAATGCAGTCTTGTTGCAATGGAATAACATCTATTACAGCAAAAAGCCCAACACAATGCAGGACAGTATTATCCGTCTCGGACTTGTACAATGGCAGATGAGACATTTTAAAGACATCGATGCATTCTACGAACAGGTCGAATTTTTTGTTGATGTGATGGGCGATTATAAAGCAGATTTCGTATTGTTCCCGGAACTTTTCAATACGCCTTTATTAGCTCCTTTCAACAAGCTTTCAGAAAGAGACAGCATGATTGAGCTTGCCAAACTAACTGAAGAAATTAAAATGAAAATCTCCGATCTGGCGATCAGTTACAATGTCAATATCATTTCCGGAAGTATGCCGGTTTTTGAAAATAATGATCTGTATAATGTAAGTTACCTGCTTCATAGAGACGGAAGAGTCGATGAATACCGTAAAATTCACATCACGCCAAATGAGAAAAAATATTATGGCATGAAAGGAGGAAATGAGATTCGTGTTTTTGATACCGACTGCGGGAAAATAGGCTTAGTCATTTGCTATGATGTCGAGTTCCCTGAGCTTCCGAGAATTTTGGCAGATCAGGGGATGAAGATTCTTTTTGTTCCTTACCTTACCGATACGCAGAATGCCTACATGAGAGTACGTCACTGCGCTGCGGCCAGAGCTATAGAAAATGAATGCTATGTGGCTATAGCAGGTTGCGTAGGTAATCTACCAGGCGTTAATAATATGGATATTCAGTTTGGTCAGGCGGCAGTTTTCACACCATCCGATTTTGCTTTTCCGTCAAATGCTGTCAAAGGAGAAGCAACACCCAATACCGAAATGACCCTGATTGTTGATGTCGATCTGAACTTACTCAAAGACCTTCATCATCATGGCTCAGTTCAGGTCATGAAAGACCGCAGAAAAGATCTTTACGAAACATATTTGAAGTAAATCAGTAAAATACTAAATGTAGCCTCTCTTTTTCGGGAGGTTTTTTATTTTCCGAATCTTAAAGTTTTTAGGGTAAAGATATTGTCTGATGTAAGGTTAATTCTTTTTTTCGCTAAATGCTGTATAAATCTGACAGTTAATTATATTCATTTTTTTGGTATGTATTTTTAAATAATTTATTCTAAATAAAAAGCTCAATTAAATTGATAAAACATTGTAAGTGAAGCCTTTTTATCGTTGATATTTAAATATCAATATTTTAAACATATTGCATTATTGTTACAATTTGACTAAATTTGTACAATAGCAGTTTGATTACAACTGATATTGACCAAATCATAACCTGAGAAACTCATTAAATATTATAATAAGTATGAAAAAAATAGATTACAGATCCCTTATAAGAGATAAAAGTTTGTATTGCTTTGGAGTTGTATTTTTCTGACGAAATAAATGTCTGCGAAATAGTGCTGCAATTTTTATCTTAACCCCTAAACATACCGTTAATCGTTTGAGATAAAAAGCTTTTTCCTCAATTAATATTTCCCTTGCTAAAAAAATATTTTCATCATTATTTATAAAACATGAAAATAATTTAAAATTTATAAATATCACTGAGATTAATAAATAAAGTAACCTATATAAGTACATACGTAATATAAACAGAGATGAAATTTGACTATAAAGAAATACATATCGGAAGTATCATACAGACTCGTGTAGAAGATACCTCAACAGATTTAGAGAGAATTTGCAAATTCATGAAATCTACAAAAAAACAGGTTAGTGACATGTATGCATCTAAAAGTCTTGATACAGATGTTCTGATGAGATGGAGCAAGCTTCTCGAATATGACTTTTTCAGGATATATTCCCAACATCTTATTCTATACTCACCTCCGTCAAAAGTAGATAAAAAGGACGAAAAGAAATCTATGCTTCCGAACTTCCGCAAGAGCATCTATACCCGTGAGGTTATTGATTTTATTGTTGAGCTCATAGAAACTCAGGAAAAGACGATGCCTCAGATCGTTAAGGAGTACAGAATTCCGAAATCTACTCTGCATCGATGGACTAAAAAATATGGTAATCTTAATAATAATTAATTATGAAAAAGAATACTTCACAACCAGACTTCAGAAAAATTTATACTGATATTCTTCAAAAGAAATTTCCTGAAAAAAAGAAAGATTGTGAAAAGCTTTTAAATAAAAAAGTGTTTACGGAACTGGATGTTATTGCAATTAATAATATCATATTTCCTCCCTCCTCAAAAGATACCACAAGATCTAATCAACAGCACAGATCTTACAGTAAATCTACAATTATTAAAATCCTGGAATTCCAGAAACAGCATGGTCTGAATAATACCAAACTTGCTCTACATTACAAGTTGAGCCGTAATACGGTTTCAAAATGGAAAAAACTCTTTGTCGTATAAATCTGCTATTAATTAGGAATGCTTTTTGAAATAGTTGTGGCTTGTTTTTTTGTATTTTTATAAATTATGTTTGACAAGCAACAAAGAAAATTTAAAAGGTCTGCCAAATTGATTTCCGTATTGAGTAAATACGGCTTCAAAGATCTTCTGGCAAGAATGAATGTCGGAAATAAGCAGGTTGAAATCTCTGCGAATCCTGAAGAAATTATATCCAAAGGTACGGTTTATGAAAGAATAAGGTTGGCTTTGGAAGAACTGGGGCCAACTTTTGTGAAACTTGGTCAGACTTTCAGCAACCGGGAAGATCTTCTTCCGCCGGAATTGATTCAGGAACTGCAAAAACTTCAGGACAAGGTGGAGAAAGTAGAAATGGACGTTGCCGAAATCCTTGAGAACGAATTTAATATTATAGCAGACGAACATTTTTCGGATATACAAAACGAGCCTCTGGCTACGGCATCCATTGCGCAAGTTTACAAAGCAACAATGTCAGATGGCGCAGAGGTTATCCTGAAAATTAAAAAACCTGATGTACAAGCGGTTATTGAAGATGATTTGCTACTGCTAAAAGATATTGAAAAACTCATCTCATCCTATTCTGAAATAGGAGATAAGCTGAATCTGAAGCAGGCCATTTCAACCTTTGAAAAATCATTACTTGAAGAGGTTTCCTTAATCAATGAAAAGGAAAATATTCTACAGTTCAGGAGAAATTTTAAAAACTCAAGAGAAAGCTACGTTCCTGCAGTATATGAAGAATTCTCCAACAATAATATACTCTGCATGGAGTTTATTGATGGTATAAAAGTAACAGATAAAGTAACCCTTTTAGCCAATTCTATCGATCCTGTAACAGTATCCGAAACCGGTCTTAGACTGTTTGTCTCGCAAATCCTGGATTACGGCTTTTTTCACGCAGATCCTCACGCCGGGAATATTTTAGTCAAAAAAGACGGGAAAATTGTTTTCATAGACTTTGGCGCAGTGGGTAAAATTCCTCCGAATGATAAAGAAATTCTTGAAAATCTTATCGTAAGCTTTGTTGCTAAAAATCCGCATAAAATTGTACGCTACCTAAAGAAAATGGCAGTCAGTTATCAGATTCCTGATGAAAGAAGATTTGAAGGCGATGTAGAAGATATTCTGGATTTTGTTCACAGTACCTCACTGAAAGAAATCGATCCTCATGCCGTAATGAACAAAATGAAAGATGTTCTGAAGGATAACCGTCTTTATATGCCCGATTATTTTTATCTTTTATTTAAAGGAATAGGTTTGATCGAAGGAGTCGGAAGAACCATCAATCCGGATCTGGATATTGTGAAAAGTTTACATCCCTACACCAAAAAAATATTTGCAAGAAAAATAAGTCCGCAAAATATTTTTAAGACAGGAATGGATAAACTGATGAATTTTACAGATAATGTAGATGAAATTCCCAAAGAATTACGTTCTGTTTTACAAAAGTTAGATGAAAATAAATTCACGGTTTCCAGCGAAATTAAAAATATTGAAAAGACCAATCAATTAATAAAATCAAGCATTGTCAATCTGATTCTGGCTATGATTCTAGGAGCAAATATCATTGCAACGGCCATTGTTTTCGCTTCAGAATCCGGACCAAGAATAGGAGAGATGTCTTTGATAGCTGTACTTGGATTTATTTTTTCAATTTTATTGGTTGTCATTATTTTGTTAAGGATTACAAGAAAATAATTGTTAGGGATGTTTCGATAAGTTCAGCATAACATTTCTAAAAACTTCCATCATCCATCTTCAAAGCTTCCCGCTAAAGTTTAAAAAATTAATTACCTATCTTTGCAAAATGGAAAAACTCACTTTTGCAGATTTTGATCTCCCGGTTAAAATCCTTGATGTTTTAGCAGATTTGGAATTGTTCGAGCCCACACCGATTCAGGAGAAAAGCCTGAAGCCTATACTTTCAGGGCGCGATGTGATGGGGATTGCACAAACCGGAACCGGAAAAACACTCGCTTATCTGTTACCTGTCCTTAAAACATGGAAATACAATAAAAACGGGAATCCTACTGTTCTGATTCTGGTCCCTACAAGAGAACTTGTAGTGCAGGTTTCAGAAATTGTTGAGAAATTAACAGAAAATACCACTGCAAGAGTTATAGGAATTTACGGAGGAAAAAATATCAATACCCAAAAACTTTTGTTCGACGGAGGTTGCGATATTCTTGTGGGAACTCCGGGAAGAGTAATGGATCTCGCGATCGATAATGCGATTTCTCTGAAAGAGGTTCAGAAGCTGATTATTGATGAGTTTGATGAAATGCTGAATCTTGGTTTCAGACCACAGCTTACCCATATTTTTGAAATGATGAAGGAGAAAAGACAGAATATCCTTTTTTCCGCAACCATGACAGATGCTGTAGATGAAATGCTGGATGAGTATTTTGCAAGCCCGGTTGAAATTTCATTAGCAAAATCCGGAACTCCGCTTGAAAAAATTGAGCAGACCGCTTATAAAGTAGAAAACTTCAACACAAAAATTAATCTTCTTGAATATTTGTTGAAGAAAGATTCTGAAATGTCAAAAGTTTTGATTTTCACTAATAATAAGAAAAATTCCGATCTTGTTTTCACCAAAATTGATGAGCTTTTCCCGGAGCAGTTTGATGTTATTCACTCCAATAAATCCCAGAATTACAGGCTTAAAGCCATGAAACGTTTTGAAAATGAAGAAATAAGAGGTCTTATTACAACGGATGTCATGGCAAGAGGTCTTGATATTTCAGATATTACTCACGTTATTAATTTTGAAACACCCGATATTCCGGAACAGTACATTCACAGAATCGGTAGAACGGGTAGAGCCGATAAGGATGGAAAAGCGGTGACTTTCGTAACGAAAAAAGAAGAAACTTTAGCGCTTGACATCGAATTGCTGATGGATAAAGAACTAAAATATATCGACTTCCCTGAAGAAGTGAAGATTAATCCTAAAAAGATTGCTTCTGAAGAAGAGCAGATTTTGATGAAAAATCCGGCTCAAGTAAAATTGAATGAAGGAGGAGGTGCTTTCCATGAAAAGAAAGACAAAAACAAGAAAGAAAACTGGGGCGGCCCATCCAAAAGAAAAGCACCGAAAAAATTCGGGGCAAACAGGGCTCAGCAAAAAGCGATCTCTAAATCAAAAAGAAAGAAATAATAAAAAAGCGATTCCATCCGGAATCGCTTTTTAGTTTATAATTCTTCATTATTTATTTCATATAAGGGCGCATAACGGAAGTCCAAAGCTGATAGCCTTCCGGAGTCATATGAAGCATATCTTCCACAAAAATATCTTTTCTTACATTTCCATTGCTGTCCTGCATTACTTTTGTAATATCGATAAATTCAGCATTCGGTTGTTTTTTCATAAAAGCTGCAATCTTTTCATTAGCTTCCTTCATTTGAGGCCAAAGCTTTTCGCGGCTCGGAGAATATTTTATGGAAATATAATCAACTTCTATTTTCGGGAATTTTGCTCTTATTTTTTTATAAAATGTTTTAAATCTGTCTACAACGACATCAGCTTTTAATTTGTCATCATCGGCAAAATCGTTCTCACCGCAATAAATGATGATCTGTTTCGGCTGATAGTTTAAAAGATCGTTGGAATAATAATTAAGATCAGTTAATCTTGAACCTCCAAAACCTCTGTTGATGATAGTTTTATCTGGAAAATAATTAGCAACATCTTTCCATTTTGTAAAAGATGAACTTCCGATTAAAAGAATCGCATCTTTTGGCGGTGTAGTTTCCTGATCCAGCTTTTTGAAATTTTGGATATCCTGCCAGAACATTGGTTTTTTTTCCTGTGAAAAGAAAAGGGCAAAAGTCAGCAATAAAAATGCTGATAACATCTTCTTCATTGTTTAATCATTTTAAAATTTTTATCTCATAAAAAACTCCCGAAGACCGGGAGCTTAATTTTTTTATCTTTTATAAGAAATGTAAGTGTAATCGATCACCTGATCTCCATCCTGATCAATATTCCCGAACATCTGTTTAAGTTTCATTTCCGAACTTGTAAGAACAACTACCTGATATTTTCTTGAGCTGTCGTTATCATATTTGATGATAAGGTTTTTGGTCTCCGTATCATACTCATAAGTTCCTTCCGATTTATAGCTTACCTGGCAGTCTGCGCCTGTTCCTGTATAGGCAGTGTAAGACGTATAATAATCTGTTCTGTATTCGGTAATATTTTTTGCAGAGCATCCGCTGGGAACATCTGTTTCAATGACAGTCTTATCGTCTTTACCTGAAATTACTTCTGTTTTACTGGTTTTCCACTCACCTTTCATCATGTCCATTTCATAAGCTTGGATATCGTCATCTTGACATGAACTGAGCGCTAACGCTGAAAAGGCAAATAAAAGTAATTGTTTTTTCATTTTCACAAATTTAAGAATATGCTAAAATATAAATAAATTTGAAATATCTCTAATGAAATCAAGGTTTTTTAAACGAATGTTTGTAGAAAAAATAATCTATGCCGGAAGTTTGAAGCTTGATGCTGGAAGTTTATTATTATACCACTTGATTTTTTTGTTTAAGGTTTGAAGATGTATGCTGGAAGTTTATTGTGTACGCTTAATTTTTTTTAACATAGCGAAAATAAACCTCCATCATCCAGCCTCCAGCTTCCTAATAACTCATTTCTACAATCTTGCGGGCATCCTCTGGACTAAGTTTTTTGTATTCTCCGAGACCCGTCCAATTTCTTTCTGTAAATGCCTTTTCCACTCTTTCAGCGGTTCCCTGGAAATCTTCGGTATATTCTGATAGTTTTGTCTGAATATGAAGGCTGTGAAAGAATTCTTCCAGTTTTTTGATTCCGGCTTCGGCTTTTTCTTCAATACTTCCGTCCTTTATTCCCCAGACTCTTTCAGCATACTGTGCAAGCTTTCCTTTTTTAGTCTCAAAATTATAACGGTAATGAGACGGAGCAATAATTGCCAGCGTTCTCGCATGATCTATCCCGAAATATGCTGTAAGCTCGTGTCCCATAGCGTGAACCGCCCAATCGGTAATCACACCTTTCTGAATCAGACCGTTCAGAGCCATGGTGCAGCACCACATAAAATTTCCTGCAGCATCATAATCGAACTCGTCTGCAAGAACTTTCGGAACCGTTTCCTGTAAGCTGATGAGAATGCTTTCCGCAATTCTTTCCTGAAGGTCAGCAGATGAAGGAGCGGTCATGTATTGTTCCAGAACGTGAGTATAAGCGTCTGTTAAACCATTAACAATCTGTCTTGGCGGAATTGATTTTACCACTTCAGGATCCAGCACTGAAAATTCAGGGAAAAGACCCGGGCCGCCGGATGCCAATTTTTCATTGGTTTCTCTTCTTGAAATTACATATCCGGAATTCATTTCAGAACCTGTTGCAGGTAAAGTCAGTACACTTCCGAAAGGCATTCCTTCTCCTTCAAAAGTTCTTACAGGTTTTGTAAGAATTTCCCATGGCTCGCCGTCATAATTAGCTGCTGCAGAGAGAAATTTGGTTCCGTCGATTACCGATCCTCCGCCCACGGCAAGAAGATAAGTGATGCCTTTTTCTTTGATGAAACTTAAAGCGTTGAGCAGAACTTCATATTCCGGATTGGCAGGAACGCCACCAAATTCGTACACTTCATGATCTTTCAGTGCCTCTTTCACCTGGTCGTAAACACCATTATTTTTGATGCTTCCGCCACCATAGATAATTAAAACTTTGGCTTCTGCAGGAATTTCCTTTGAAATTTTGGCGATTTCACCTTTTCCGAAAAGTATTTTTGTTGGATTTTTAAACTCGAAATTAAGCATTGTTCTTAAATTTATTTTGATTCAAATGTACGCAATGCGTAATGAAAAATGAGTTAAGAAAGTTTTAAAATTCTTATGATTGATTTTTATTAAAACTATCGGTTGTATTGTAAACGGCGTATTATATATTTGATATAGATGCTTCGTCGGTTCGAGTGAAATTCTGAAAGAATTTTGTATCGAGAACATATTGATGACGAGAAGTTCTCGATACGATTTTCTCCATTACATTACGAAAACCTACTCGAACTGACGATTTTTGTATGTAAAGTGAAATTCAGGCATTCAGTTGAGAACATCAACTACTTCAATGAGACCGTCAAGTAGTCCGAATAGGGGATCAATCAGTTCGATGAAGCAAGCAGGTGTTTCGAATAAGCGATCAATCACTCCGAATGAGCAATCAACCGTTCAGAAGTATCGATCAACCGTTCCGAAGAGATAATCAACCGTTCAGAAGAAGCGATCAACTGCTCAGAAGAGGCAATCAAGTACAATTTGTTATTTTTCAATGCTTTACAGCTTCGTTTGAAGAGATGAATCAGTTAAACAATATACTGTATAATAGAATTCAGATCTATTTTTGAACGTAAAAAGTAATTCTGTGCATGAAATAAGTTACGGATGTTATAGAAATAGAACTTGAATACCCATATTAATAAGTCCCATTATTTTTTGTCTCAATTTTTCCCGTTTTCCTGTTGATTTTAATGAAAAAAGACTCTTTATTTTCAGCATTGTTTGTAAGCTTGGAGAGATAAAGAAAGATATTTTTATCGTCCATTGTATAAGATCTGCCCGATACATTACCAGTGTCAACAGTATAACCATAGGTGTTGGCTATTAAAATGGCTTCCGGAAGATTATCGACCGTTCCGATAAAACTTCTCAGTTGCTGTTCGGTGGAAAAGTATTTCGTTTTACCTTTTTCGCAGGCCAGCAGATAAGAAAAGCAATCTTCTCCCAGACATTTCTGGAAAAATCCTTTTTCAGGAGCGGGATCGTTTAAGGTCATAAAATCCGGTGCCTGACTTTCATAGATAACCGCTTTGTCGGGATCGGGATTGTTGCGGAGAACAGACCAGTAATCGTATTTTTTATCGGGAACAATAAAAGGGAAAAGCAATTCGGGATTATCTAAAATTTCCGGGATCTTTTTGTAATCTGAAGGAACCGTTTTCTGACCGAAAACCAAACCTGAACATAGCAATAAAACCGGAAGTAATACTTTCATTCTGTTATTTTTTTTATTTAGCAAAAAAGCTGTTTAAACTATTTTAAATTTAACCACAAACCGAAGGTTCGACGGAGTCAAAAGAGTCAAAAGGCTATTTTAAAGTTGTTATTAGAGAAACAAAATTCTCAAAAGAATAAAAATCAAAGATTTTTTTAAAACTATTGTATTCTTTATTCTTCATGTTGATGAACTTTAATTAAAATTATCTAAATCTTTTGCATCTTTTGCGGTTAATAGAAAGTTTAAACAAGTAAAAAGTAAATTTACTGGAATATAATTTTGTAATACCCGTTTTCATCTTTCACATCAATTCCCACGCCAGTAAAAGTTAATTTGTTAATCTGGTAACCATCACACCCGCCTTTAAATTCGGATGACTGAATCGTGAATGTAAAATTTTTGATATTGGAAATGAAATTATAATTTTTTGTTCCATCATAAGCGCCTACATTTTCCAGAATAAGCATATCATCATTCGTTTTTGTAAGCTGTATCGTAGTCTGGTTTTCTTCCTTAACTGAATAATTGGTAAGCGTTCCGTTTGTGATCAGATTTACATCATTGGAATCCACAAATTTAAAGGCAATTGGTTGCGGCGCGTTGTAGCAGTCTTCGCCGCAAGCGGTGAAAAGGAGAAAGGGGAGGAGGAATAGGAATATTTTTTTCATGGGATTGATTTTGTAATTGATAAAAATAATGATTTTATTACTAATTAATAAATCTTCGTGTCGCCCTAACAATATTATAGATCATATATGATGACCATATTCTCATTAAAATATCTATAATAATCAAATAGCCTGAGAATGATGTGTCAGTTTTTCTAAGAGGGTTGATGTAAATGAAGAATTTTTCGAATGCAAATTTTAATCCATCCCATGACCAATCAAATAAAGAAATTTGCAGATTATTAAACCCATTCAATGAAATTGCAATTAAAAATAATGTAAGATGACCTAATAGCAAATATAAAAAAGGCTTAATAAAACTTTGTCCATATTCACTGAGTGAGTTACTTAGAATTAAAATGACCTTATCCCAAAAATCATTTTTTAAAGGTGATGACCATTTAATGGTCTTATTGTGATAATTTAATTCATTTTTGTAAAACCTATTTTCATTAATTTTATCATCTAGTTTTGACATTGATATTTTTAATTGACGATAATTTTCTTTAATTGAAGGGTACTCCGATGAAGCTAATTTTCTGTTATTTAAAAGAGTATTTTCAAAACCAATAAAATTAGGACCTTTAAGCGCTCTCAAATTTTCTTTCCAACTACAGTTTATAAAAAGACAATCTGAGATAAAACTATCAATAATTACTAATTCATTATATTTTTTAAAATCTATTCTAAAAAATTGTCCTTTTTCTAAATTACTATCAACTATTTGAAAATATCCGTTATTTTGATCATTTATTATTGTTGAAATATTTGCTAAATGCAGAATACCATTATTATTGAAATTATCTAATAAAAAGTTATTACATTTTATATCCTCAAGTTTTAAACTTTTATTTTTTAGATTCCCAGAAATAGTTATATTGTTGATTTCTAAATTATTAATGGCTATATT
Source organism: Chryseobacterium taeanense (assembly GCF_900099685.1). Taxonomy (GTDB): domain Bacteria; phylum Bacteroidota; class Bacteroidia; order Flavobacteriales; family Weeksellaceae; genus Chryseobacterium; species Chryseobacterium taeanense. The sequence continues at coordinate 60,403 of NZ_FNDW01000014.1, forward strand.
CCCAGAATTACTATCCCCATAATAAATAACAAGTTTTTCTAACTTGTTACTATTAATGTTGAAATTTTCAAATGAGACTCGATAAAAAGCAAATTTTTTGGAATTATACGTATCGAAATTGATGTTTTTAAATTCACCGTCCCAAATGTCAATGTTTTGTATATCACTAAATTTAATATCAAAGTCTTTTTTTAATATTGCATTCTTCATAAAAATGCCATTCTTTATTGAACATTCTGAAAACATTATATTCTCCTGAAATTTACACTCTGAAAAAAATATAAATTGTTCTAACTCAAAACTGCAATTTTTAATAATTACTGGCAGAGATATATTTATAGTTTCATCTAAATGCATGGCTTGACCTACAATTTTATAGTTTTCAAAGATTATTTTAGTATTGTAGTCTGTTGATAAAATATCTGTTGTAGGATTTTTAAGTAATTCTACAAATTCGTTTGATGAAATTGTTGTTCTGGTCATGTGTAAGATGGTTTGGTTATTTTTTGTAAAAATATTTTATTTTAATTAAATAGCTTCTTAAAAAAGTTTTATTTAATATAATTTTCCACCCAAAATCCCCTACATTTGTTATATGATACACGACCAACGCGCAGAAAAATTCAGGCAGATCGTGGAAAATAAGTTCCAGATCTACAATTCATTGTTTATGAGCCTGCCTTATGATAAAATGACGAATATTGGGATGCTCCTTCCATTTCTTTGTGAAGAAAGCAAAATCGGCTATGAAGCCGGAAAAACTCCCGAAGAAATTGTTGAAGAATTCTTTAAAAGTCATACCGATTTACAAACCGAAGAGCAGAAACTCGAACTGCTTTTTAAAATCATACAATACATCGAAAGACAGGTGGTTCTGTTCGACAGTATTGAAGATGCAGCGTTTCCTAATCTTCACTCCGACAGTGATAAAGGAACAGTGACCAACCTTTACGAGCATTCGCTTCAGGATCACAAACTTGAAGAAGTTCGCCAGAAACTGAAAGATTTTACGGTGAAAATTGTTTTTACTGCACACCCGACACAGTTTTACCCGAACTCTGTGCAGAGAATCCTTCATGATCTCAGAAATGCAATAACCAACGACTCGATCACCAATATCGATATGCTTTTGCAGCAGCTGGGTAAAACACCTTTCGTCAACAAAGAAAAACCGACTCCGATTGATGAAGCGATGAGCATCATTTATTACCTGAGATATGTGTATTATGATACGATCGGAGAGCTTTTCACTAAAATAAAAGAAACCTTCGGAAATGAGCATTTCCATCTTCATGAAGATCTTATCCAGTTAGGATTCTGGCCGGGCGGTGACAGGGACGGAAATCCTTTTGTAACTGCAGATACTACGAAAAGAGTTGCGGAAGAACTTCATTCTGCGATTCTGAAAGCGTATTACAATAATCTGAAATCGGTGAGAAGAAGGTTAAGTTTCAGAGGGGTTTCTGAAGTGCTTACCAAACTGAGCAATGAATTGTACGCTGCTATTTTCAGGAATGAAAAAATAACAGCGGAAGATATCATCAGAAGAATTGACGAGGCTGAAAAAATTCTTGTTGAACAACATAATTCCCTATTTGTTAATTTGCTGACCGATTTCAGAGATCGCGTAAGAATTTTCGGGACGCACTTTGCTACGCTGGATGTACGTCAGGACAGCAGGATTCATCAGAAAGTGATGGACGAGGTTTTTGCTAAAATAAACGGAAATACGGATGCCGATTATGAAGAAAAATTTAACAGCCTGATTAATGTTTCGGAAAAGGTAAATCCCGAAGATTTTGAAGATATCGTTAAAGATACTTTGCTTACGGTTTCACAAATTTCCGAAATACAGAAACTGAATGGCTCAAGAGGAATGAACCGTTATATTATTTCCAATTCCGATGCGGTAAAAGATGTGATGAATGTTTATGCATTTTTCAAAGTTTCCGGTTATCAGGACGAAGAAATTAATGTCGATATCGTGCCACTTTTTGAAACGATGGAAGGACTTGCCAACGCAGAAAATGTGATGCATGAACTGTATCAGAATCCTGTATATAAAAAGCATCTGGAAAGAAGAGGAAATCAGCAGACGATAATGCTTGGTTTTTCAGACGGAACCAAAGACGGCGGTTACCTGAAAGCCAACTGGGAAATTTATAAGGCTAAAGAAGTTCTTACCAAATTATCCGAAGAAAGTGGAATTAAAGTAGTCTTTTTCGACGGACGCGGCGGTCCGCCCGCAAGAGGTGGCGGAAAAACGCACGATTTCTATGCTTCGCAGGGAAAAACAATTGCCAACCATAAAATTGAACTGACAATCCAAGGGCAGACGATTACCAGCATTTTCGGAAATAAAGAACAGGCGAAATATAATTTTGAGCAGCTCTTAACCGCCGGTGTGGAAAATGATGTTTTTAAAAATTCCAAAAAAGATTTTACGGAAAAAGAAAGAGCATTAATCATCGAACTGGCAGAAATCAGCTATAAAAAATATTCAGATTTAAAAGCTCATCCGATGTTTGTTCCTTATCTTCAGGAAATGAGTACGCTGGAATATTACGGAAAAACCAATATTGGAAGCCGTCCGTCAAAAAGAGGTGCCGGAAATGAGCTTAAATTTGAGGATCTGAGAGCGATTCCGTTTGTGGGATCATGGTCGCAATTGAAGCAAAATGTTCCGGGATTTTTCGGATTTGGTTTTGCCATGCAGCAGATGAAGGAGCAGGGAAGATTTGATGAAGTAAAAGAATTGTATAAAGGCTCCGATTTCTTTAAAACATTGGTGCTAAACTCAATGATGAGTATGAATAAAACGTATTTCCCATTAACGTATTATATTAAGAATAATCCAAAATTCGGCGCGTTCTGGAATGTTTTGTTTGATGAATATAATCTTTCCAAAAGTATTATGCTGGAACTTACAGGCTTCAAAATGTTACAGGAAGAAGATCCGCTTTCAAGAAAATCGGTGAAGATCCGTGAAAGAATTGTACTTCCGTTATTGAGTATTCAGCAATATGCTTTAATGAAAATTCAGAAAGGAGAAGGAAATAAGGAAGCCTATGAAAAACTTGTGACACGTTCATTGTTTGGAAATATTAATGCGAGCAGGAATTCGGCGTAATCAATGATATGTTGTTTTTTTAATGCATTGAAAAATAACATAATCACTAGAATTTGAATCAGACTTCGACCTCGCTCAGTCTTCGTAAATTACAAGAAAACCTCTCAATCCGAGAGGTTTTTGTATTTATTGTTTGATAAATTTCTCATAATAGACTTTATCCTTTGTTTGAATTTTAAGGTAATAAACTCCTTTTGCAAAATCCTCAACTTTCAGCGATTTTTGATGGTTGACTTTTGTAATCAATCGCCCTAAATTATCATAAACCTCCAAAGATAAAACTTCACTTTCAGAAGCAACATTCAGAATGTTTTTAACCGGATTCGGGAAAATGGTTAAATTGTTTTTCTTTACTAATTCTGAAGTATTTAAAACATTATTATATAAACTTCCAAAGTTTAAAATCCCAAAACCCATCTGATCAGAGTGACTTGGATAAAGAGATGCTGTTTGCCTTAATTTATTTCTCATCAAATCCCTGTTCATGGTAGGAAAAGCCTGAACGAGACAGGCGACTCCTCCCGCTGCGATAGGGGTGGCTATTGATGTTCCACTCACCAAAACAGTTGAATTGTTATTGTTAACCGTTGTCGCTAAACTACCCCTGGCGCTGGCATCCGGTTTTATGGCTCCTGCTGAATTGGGTCCGTAAGAAGAAAAATCAGAAGATACTCCGCTAGCATCTACGGAACCGATTGAAAAGACTTTTGCATTGTCGGCCGGTGTCATGATATAATGCCATGGCTGCATTCCGGAATTACCGGCGGCAAATAATACAAAAATTCCTTTATTGACGGCAATTTCAGCACCACGCGCAATGAAGGAAGTGCTGCCGTTCATGTCGGAGTATGTATAGCTGTATTTCGGGTCGTCAAAAGTGGCATATCCTAAAGAGGTCGTAATCATATCGACTCCTTTTCGGTCGGCTTCTTCCGCAGCTTCGATCCAGTACAATTCTTCTTCAGGGATTTCTACGGTGGCATTTTCGCTTCGGTAAAGATAAAAATCGGCATCCGGGGCAGACCCTACAAAAGTATCCAGTATGTATCCTCCGATGGCTCCAAGTACTACAGATCCGTGAGCGTTGAGCGATGTGTTGTAAATATCCGTTCCTTTTGTGACAAAATCGTATCCGCCTTTGATTTGATTATTGGTCCATAATCTTGCGTATGCTGAACCCGTATTCACATTTGGAAAGCCAGCATCGATAACGGCAATCGTAACGCCTGTTCCTGTGTATCCTGCAAGATGTAACGGACGAAGATTGATCTGGTCAATCTGTTCAGAACCGGAACCATAATTAAAAACCGTTAAATTTTTATTTACAGTAGATGAAGGATCTTCCCATTTATTAACGTTTTTAATTTTCGGAACCCCAGACGTATTTTTAGCAAAACTTTCTACTGATGCAACATAGCTTTGAGATTCCAGTATTGATATTTGAGCCGGAGTAGCATTTACCGCAACACCATTCAGCCATTTTGAATAATCCGTAACCGTAAATCCTAAATTTTGAATATTGGTGATGTATGATTGTTCAATTGGTGCATCCTGATCGTTGAGTGCTACGCCTAGTGCTGTTCTGCGGTCGAGGGATTTCTGGGATAGCTCAGACAGCGGATTGGCATAAAATGCAGCTTTGTTGGGCTTGTCATTAAAAAATACGAAAACAAGCGATGTTTGGGCAAAACTTATCGAATAACCTGCTAAGAGACAAAAAAGTAAAGTTTTTTTCATGTATCTATTTTTAGATAAAGATAAAACAAAATCAATAAAATTTTTGAAAGGATTTTAAATTCCTTATTTTTACAGAAATATTTATTTATGAAAAAGATTCAAATGGTTGACTTACAAAGTCAGTATTACAAAATAAAAAATGAAGTAGATAATGCAGTTTTAAATGTAATGGATTCAGCGGCTTTTATCAACGGCCCTGAGGTAAAGTCTTTCCAGAATGAATTGGAGTCTTATTTAGACGTAAAACACGTGATTCCGTGTGCAAATGGTACGGATGCGCTTCAGATCGCTTTAATGTCGCTCGATCTTAAAGAAGGCGATGAGATCATTACCGCAGATTTTACTTTTGCGGCAACGGTTGAGGTCATTCATCTTCTTAAACTTAAATCTGTGTTGGTAGACGTAGACTACGATACTTTCACGATCTCTACAGAAGCTATTAAAAAAGCGATTACTCCAAAAACAAAAGCGATTATTCCTGTTCATATTTTCGGACAATGTGCCAATATGGAAGAAATTTTAAAGATTGCCGAAGAACATAATTTATACGTCATTGAAGATAATGCTCAGGCTATTGGTTCCGAATTTACTTTTGCAGACGGAACGGTAAAAAAAGCAGGAACAATGTCTACGGTAGGGACAACTTCTTTTTTTCCATCGAAAAATTTAGGCTGTTACGGTGATGGTGGAGCAATATTTACCAATAATGATGAATTGGCGCATCGTTTAAGAGGGATCGTAAATCATGGAATGTATGAAAGATACTACCACGATGAGGTTGGGGTAAATTCAAGATTGGATAGTGTACAGGCTGCTATTTTAAGAAAAAAATTACCCAATCTTGACAATTATAACGAGGCAAGAAAAAAAGCAGCAGATTATTATGATGAAGCTTTTGCAGGAAATGAACACATTTTAACGCCGAAAAGAGCTGAATATTCTACTCATGTTTTTCATCAATATACTTTAAGAATTCTGAACGGTAAACGTAATGAGTTGCAGAAATTTTTAACTGAGAAGGAAATTCCTGCCATGATTTATTATCCTGTAGCATTAAGAAAGCAAAAAGCATATTATCAGGAAAGTAATGATGCAGATTTTGTAAATACAGACAAGCTTTTGGATCAGGTAATCTCTCTTCCGATGCACACTGAGCTTGATGATGAGCAGCTGAAATATATTACGGATGCGGTGTTGGAGTTTATAGGATAAGCTATGCTTCACGACGAAAGGATTTTAAAAAATAAGTTTGCTTATTTTTTTACAATAGTTTTTATTCTTGGTTGGATTATTTACTATAGTGTATTTGTAATCAATATTTTACTTAAAGGTTACAGATTAGCTGAAAAATATGTAAAATTCAGATCTTTTGCATATTTTCTGAATTTTATTGTATTTGTACTATTAATAGTAACATTTATATATATTTTTAAGGAATCAAAAAAAATGTTTACATATTTAAATATTACAAGTTTTTTGATAATAATTTTAGGCTCTTTAAGTTTTTATATGAATTATGGAGAACTTTGGAAAACTTATCTTAAATCTTTTATAATTACACTTTTCATGTTTTTAATAGTCCCGACATTATTGATAAATTATTTTAAGCATACTCCAAAGAAGAATGAAATAGAAGAAATAGGAACACACAATGATTAAAAAAATAATAATTAAAAAATGGCAATACTTGTAACAGGAGGTTTAGGATATATCGGTTCGCACACGGTTGTAGAACTTTTGAATAACAATTTTGAAGTTGTTATTGTGGATGATTTATCGAACTCCGAGAAATTTATATTAAAAAATATTGAAGAAATTACAGGTAGAAAGCCTGTTTTTTATCCTTTTGATTTAAAAAGAAGAGAACTTCTGACTCAGGTTTTCGATGCCCATAATATTGAAGGCTGTATTAATTTTGCCGCATCGAAAGCAGTGGGAGAGAGCCAGCTAAAGCCTGTTGACTATTACGAAAACAATTTGTTCTCACTTATTAATATTTTACAGGAATTTAAAGAAAGAGAAATTTCAAACTTTATTTTCAGTTCTTCATGTACGGTGTATGGCCAGGCCGATACGATGCCGATTGATGAGAATACTCCTCTGAAAACGCCGGAAAGCGTTTACGGAAAGACGAAACAGATGGGAGAGGAAATTTTAATTGATTTCGCTAAAGCTTACCAACGTAAAATTACTTTATTAAGGTATTTTAATCCGATCGGAGCGCATCCTTCTGCCAAAATCGGAGAACTACCTATAGGAGTTCCGAATAATTTAGTACCTTACGTCATGCAGACGGCAGCCGGCATCCGTGAAAAACTTAATATCTGGGGAAATGATTATCCTACTGAAGATGGTACAGCGGTTCGTGATTATATTTATGTGGTAGATCTTGCCAAAGCTCACGTTGCGGCATTAAAAAAATTAATGCAAATTACATCCGATGGCACTGTGGTTGATATCTATAATCTTGGCACAGGGAAAGGCTCTTCAGTTTTAGAGGTCGTTACAGCATTTGAAATTGCAAACCATGTAGAAGTTCCTTATCAGGTCTGTGATCGTAGAGAAGGTGATATTACAATCGCTTACGCCAATGCAGATAAAGCAGAAAGAGAACTCGGCTGGAAATCTGAAACCACTCTGGAAGAAGCACTAAAAACGGTTTGGGAATGGCAGAAGTATCTGGAGACAAAAAAATAAAGAAGTTAAATTATAATAAAAAAAATATATGAAAACACAAAGAATAGGAATTACGTTTTCCTCATTCGATTTGCTGCATGCAGGCCATATCAAGATGCTTGAGGAAGCCAAAACGGTTTGTGATTATTTAATTGTAGGTCTTCAGATTGATCCTTCGCATGATCGTCCTAATAAGAATAAACCTACGCAGACTATTGTTGAAAGATATATTCAGCTGAAAGCAGTAGATGCTGTAGATGAAATAATTCCTTATTACACCGAGCAGGATTTGGAAGATATTCTAAAGTCTTTTGTGATTGACGTGAGAATTATCGGAGACGATTATCTTGACCGCGACTTTACAGGGAAAAAATATTGCGAAGAAAAAGGAATTGAAATTTTTTATAATAAAAGAGATCATCGGTTTTCCTCAAGCGATCTGAGAAAAAGAATTTATGAGGCAGAGCTAAAAAAGATTTCCCATGCGGAAGCAAAATAAAAAAATCCCGAAATAATAAGTTTCGGGATTTTTGTTGTATATATAGAAAGGATTACATTGGTCCTCCCTGTTGATCGTCTCCTGTAGCATTGGAGTTGATGTCTTTTTTACGCTTAGGCTGTTCGATTTTCTCTCCCTGCTTGAATCTATAAGTAAAAGAAAGTGCAAACTGTCTTGGTTGCCATTGCATATAAGAATCTCTGACACTATTTGCTGTGTAAGTAGTAGATCGCATTGCTCTGGTATTGAAGATATCCTGGATGTTAAATGAAATTGTAGCATTTCCGCTCCAGATGGTTTTTGATGCGCCAAAATTAATGGCATACATGTCTTTCCTTTCCTGATATGCTGTTTTCTGACCTCCTCTGTAGAATCCTTGTAGCTGTAAACTGAATGTTTTGTCAACTTTAAATGTAGAGGTAAGTCTTGCCCTCGTTGAAAGTCCTTTTCCTTCAAAATTAGCGACTGCCTGAATTGGATTTCCTAATTTGTCAAAGGTATCATAAAGCGTACTTCCTTTGGTGTTGTATCCGAATAAATCTAGATTTCCAAGTAATTTCAACCAACCGGTTGCGTCCCAGTTAAAGTTTAAATCCAGTCCATAACGGTCATCAGTACCCAAGTTAATAGGTTTTGTATGAGATTCAATCACTTTAGGCATCATGATATTTCCATCTTCATCTTCAGCTAATTTATTATATACTAGCATTTTAGTATCGTCAGTCTGATGTCTGTAATACAAAGTAGGATTGATCGTAAATTTCCTTTTGGAAATACTGTAGCCAAATTCATAAGAATCAACATATGAAGGATTCAGATTAATATTTCCATCAAAAATATTCTGATTGTCATTATAATTCGGGTTAGGAATCATGAAGAACGATCTCGGACGGTCAATTCTCCTTGTATAGTTTAATAATAACTGATTATCTTTAGCAAATTCATAGCTTAAATAAACACTAGGAAATAAATTGTTATAATTTTTTGTAGTGTTAAGAGCCGGACTGTTTGGTACTAAATTTTTATAAAAAATATCCACATTGGAAAGCTCATCTCTTAATCCTAACTGATATCCCAGATTTCCGATTTTACTTCTAAATTGTAAGTAGAAAGCGTTAAAAGTTTCTTTATAAGTTGCATCATAGGTATATGGTGTCAGAAAAGAGAAAACAGGAGGTTCTTCCGTACTCTGTTGTACATCATTGCTGTAATCGTTATTATTAATGTCTAACCTGTAACCAGCTTCTAGTTTAGAATTTTCTCCAATTGGAAGTTCGTAATCTGCCTTGGCAATTACGGATCTGTTTATCGTATTCTGATTTACAATATTTTTCAAATCTAACACTCCAGTCTGACTGATATCTGTATCATTATAGGATCTGTTTCTTTGTAAGCTCAATGATAACGATAAGTTTTGTCCTTTATCATCAAATTTATGGTCTAAACCGAAATCTCCTTGAAATGCGAGATTATTATTAGCTCCTAACGTTATCCTTTTGGAAGTACTGTTAGGATCTTTAAAATAATCGTAATAATAATCAATATTACCTACACTTTCATTATCAAAAGTTCTTACAGTACCTGAAGCATTTACAGAAGTTTTATCCGTAATGTCATATACAAGCCCAGCAGAAGCATTATAATTGTTGTTCTTACTGTTGTTTTCAGAATCGGTATTTCTTTGTACCAAATCATCATCAAGCACCGCATTGGTGAAATAATCATCGTTTCTGCTGGTATTTTTAGATTCTCTGTAGCCACCACCACCATTCAGGAACCAGGTAAGATTTCCTTTTCTCCAGCTAAGGTTGGTGTTAAGGTTGGTTTGAGGCAAATATCCCAGTGTTCCGGTAACGCTTCCGTTAAAACCGGTTTTTTTATTTTTCTTTAAAATAATGTTTAAAATACCTGCAGTTCCGCTCGCTTCAAATTTTGAAGAAGGATTGGTAATTACTTCAATTCTTTCAATTTGGTCAGCAGGAATACTTTGTAAAGCATTGGCGCCATCATCAATTCCCAATAATGCTGATGGCTTGCCGTTGATTAAGAATCTTACATTAGAACTACCACGCATCGAAACGGTACCATCCGTATCCACAGAAACCGACGGTACGTTGGAAAGTACATCCTGAAGATTTCCTCCCTTACTTACAATATCCTGAGAAGGATCGTATGTTCTTTTGTCGAGTTCAACTTTATATGGCTTTGTTGAAGGTGCTGTGATAACTACACCCTGAATGTCACCTGTTTTAAGATTCGTAGCACTTGTTTCAGGATCAATGGAAAGCGCTCCTATATTGCCGGCAGTTGCAATCTGCTTCGTAACAACACTCTTTTTGTAATCGATTGCCTCAATGGTGATATCGTACTGTCCGGGTGTGAGGTCAAGCTTGTATTGCCCCTTTTCATCGGTAAGTGCAGCATCACTGAATTGCTTATTCGTTTTATTACTAAACGTAACAGAGGCATAAGGAACGGGCTGGTTGTTTTTGCTGACGACCGACCCGGAAATACCTACCTTCTCCTGTGCAAAAGCCAACGCTGCTGCCGAAAGTACAAAAGTAAGCCCTAAGGTTTTTCTTGTAAAAATGTTAATGATTTCCGTCTGATTCATAAGGTATTTTTTGTGTAAAATCGTGAAAGATTTCTCTTAATATTATGAAATTATCAATCTCTTTTTGATTTCAAATATTAAGCCTAATTTATTATTTATGGTATATATGTCGCTTAAAAAAGCGAAATGTTAATTATTAAATTGTTAAAAAAAAGTTAATATGATTATTATTTTATGTTTTTAGAATTCAGCCAGTCCTGATACGCTTTAGCGTTAATGGCGTGTTGTTCTGCACTTGCCGTAAATTTATGGTATCCTAATCTTGCGGGATCGGCACACATAAAGATGTAATCGTTTTTTTCAGCGTTTAAAATTGCATCTACAGAATTTTTATCCACCACACAGATCGGTCCCGGAGGAATACCTTTATTAGCGTACGTGTTATATGGTGAAGGGGTAGATAAATGTTTATAGAAAACTCTTTTGATAGGTTCTTTAAAATTAGTCTGCTTATTGATGGCATAAATTACCGTCGGATCCGACTGTAGTTTCATATCTTTTCTGTAACGATTCAGGTATAATCCGGCAATAGTTTTCATTTCATCTTTTTTTCCTCCGGATTCTTTATAAACAATGGAAGCCAAAGCATAAATCTGATCTCTTGTAAGACCTGACTGTTCTTCTTTTGCTTTTCTTTCTGAATTCCAGAATTCATTATACTGATCGTTGAATTTTTTGAAAAATTCCTGAGGAGTCACCGTCCAGAAAAAATTATAGGTATCAATAAAGAAATATTTTTTAAGATCTTCTGCACTGCTGTAGCCTTTCTCTTTGGCAATTGTACTCAGGCCGTTCACAAACTGTAAAGAATCCAGTTCTGTTTTTTTTGTGACTTTACCAAGCATCTGATAAACATCTCCGAAGTCACCTATCCTGAAGCTGTTTTCACTTTGGTTTCCGGCTTTAATCATATTCACAAGTTTTGCATTTCCTAAACCTTTCTGAAAATGATAACGACCCGCTTTGAAATACTTATCCAATTCTTTTTCTTTAGCTACGGATTCAAATGCTTCTTTATCATCTACATATTGTGTTGCAGAATCAAGAATTTGATTAAAATTTGCGTTATGGGGAATCAGAACATAGCCGTCTTTTTTAATATTGTTCCCGTAATATTTAGTATAAAATCTAAAACCAAAAAATCCACCTATCACAAAAACAAGCAGAATAATGGTGAGTATAGCTTTTTTCATTTAATCTTAATTAATATTTGTCTTAAATAAGGTCGATTTTACCTTTAAAAACTTGTTTTGCAGGGCCTTCCAGCCATATGTTTTTGAAAGTGTTCCCATTTTGTTCAGCATATACTTTAAGATTTCCGCCTAAAGTCTTTACTTTTACGGAGATTAGATTGTTATTTTGAAGAAAAGTTAAAGCTGAAGCCGTAACTCCTGTACCGCAGCTGTACGTTTCATCCTCAACGCCTCGTTCATAGGTTCTTACGAAAATTTTATCATCATTAATTTTTTCCACAAAATTCACATTGATTCCTTTTTCTTTGTAATTTTCAGAATTTCGGATGCTGTTTCCTTCCGCAAATACATTATAATTAACAATATCTTCAACGTATTTTACATAATGTGGCGAACCGGTATTCATAACGGTATCATTCCCATCGCTGGAAATGGTTTCCACGTCAGACATTTTTAATTTAACCACACCATTATGAATTTCTGCCACGTGTTCTCCATCAATTGCTAAAAATTTGCAGTTTCCTTCAAAAATATCAAGAAAAAAAGCAAAGGCAACCGAGCAGCGCGCTCCGTTTCCGCAAAAGCTTTTCGAGCCATCCGAGTTATAATAATCTACTTCAAAATCAAAATTCTCTGCTGAATTTATTTTAATCAACCCATCCGCGCCGATACCGAAACGGCGGTCACAAAGCTTTTGAATGTCGGCAATTGAAAGATCGTTCCATTCTCCGGAGCGGTTGTCGATCATTACAAAATCGTTTCCGGTTCCCTGATATTTATAAAATTCCATATCTAATAGCTGATTTATCTGAATTAAACATACAAAATTAGTGCAATTAAAACAAAAAACGAACAGTGTTAGCTGTCCGTTTTCTTATTTATAATCGTTTTATCTAAATCCTCCGCTATTTGTATTCCTGGTATTCGGTTGAGACGAACTTTGCTGAGTCGACGATCCTGAATTGTTTCTAAATCCACCATTATTAGAGTTTGTATTGGAAGAGTTATTCGAGGAGTTATTTCTGAATCCGCTGTTGTTTTGCTGAGTCGGTGCTTTCTGGCGTTGATTCCTGAATCCACTATCAGATTGCTGATTCCTGTTCTGCCTGTTGCTATTTCTGAATCCTCCATTGTTGGAATTACCCCGGAAACCATTATTAGGTCTGGCGGAAGTGGTCTCACCATCGGATCTTCTTTCAATATAAACTTTTCTTCTCGAATTATTGTAATTCTGGTAATAATATGGCATACCGTTATCATAGTAGTAATTCATATTATTTCGGTAATAATATCCATCATTACCCCAGTATCCTCCGTTTCCGTAGTATCCTTGCGGAGCATAATAATATCCGTTATCATAATAAGGATCTCCATACGTACTTGCGTACGGATCTGCGTAGGCTGTACACGATGCTAAACCTGCAATTGCGACAACACTGAATGCTATTTTTAATAAATTTTTCATGACTTTACGTACTTTTTGTTCTTAAACTTTTCTTCCAGGTAATAAAGCCCTGGATTGCCATTATAGTAAATACCAAATATTGAACCGAAGTGATACCGAGACCTTTATAAATCATCATGGGGATACATATAAAATCTCCGATGATCCAGAAAATCCAGTTTTCAACACGTCTTTTTGCCATGAACCACATTCCTACAAGAAAAATAGAAGTGGTAACAACATCCAGCCAGTTGCCCCAGTCGAGGTGATACAAACCCAGTCGAATGTTTCTCATTGAAAACTGATTATCAATGAAAGGTTTATAGTAATATACTACAGTTACTAAGATTAAGCTTAAAGCAAAAAGTAAAATCCCGTAAAACCATTCTTTTTTTGAAGCCCATGAAACTTCCACGTGAATATGGTCATTTGAGTTTTTCGCCCATAAAATCCATCCGTAAATACTCATTACTGTATAATATACATTAATCATGCAGTCTCCCAACAGTCCAAAATTGAAAAGAATATAAACATAAATAAGGGTAGAAATGATTCCTGTAGGATAAACCCATATATTTTTTTTAATGGAAAAATAAACGCTTAAAATTCCGAATATGGCAGCAAATGCTTCAAGGAAAATCTGCAACGTAGTGTATGTTTCGTAGGGTTTTACGAAAAGATCATATAGATTCATAAGATCAAAAATAAACAAAAAAAGAGATACTTTAAAATGATTTAAATAATATGAAAATCAGATTTTTATATTTCTTTCTTTAAAATAAATGATGAAAATCTATTAATAAACGTTAAGGTTTCTAAAATTTTTATATTTTCGTAAATCTTTAATTAAATTAGAAAATATGTATAAAATTTGGAAGAAAAAATCATTGACTCAGCTCCTTGCTGAAGCATCGGATGATGAAAAGGGCCTTAAAAAAACCCTTAGTGCGACATCTCTTGTTGCTTTAGGAATTGGTGCTATCATTGGCGCAGGACTTTTTTCTTTAACAGGAATTGCAGCTTCAGATAATGCAGGTCCTGCAGTTGTATATTCATTTATATTGGCCGCTTTAGGATGTGCCTTCGCTGGTTTATGTTATGCGGAATTCGCATCGATGATACCTGTTGCAGGAAGTGCTTATACATACTCTTACGCTACAATGGGTGAGTTTATTGCCTGGATTATAGGATGGGATCTGGTTCTTGAATATGCTTTAGGAGCAGCAACAGTAGCTGTAAGCTGGTCTCAGTACGTAACCAAATTTTTACACCAGCTCGGAATAGATTTACCGAATTCACTGCTGCACGGCCCATGGGACGAATCAGCGGGAATCATCAACTTACCTGCAATAATAATTGTTTGTTTGTTGTCTTTACTTTTGATAAGAGGTACTAAAGAATCTGCTTTTCTCAACAACCTTTTGGTAGTATTAAAAGTAACCGTTGTTTTAGTATTTATAGCACTTGGTTGGGGCTTTATTAATAGTGCGAATCATACTCCTTTCATTCCTGTAAACGAAGGAGAATCGATGGTAAGCGCAGGGAAAATGTCTTTCATGGAGTTTTTTAAAAGCGATTATTTCGGGCATTACGGATGGAGCGGAATTCTTCGTGGTGCAGGAGTTGTTTTCTTCGCATTCATTGGTTTTGATGCAGTAAGTACAGCAGCACAGGAAGCAAAAAATCCGCAAAAAGGCATGCCAATCGGAATTATCGGTTCATTAGTTATTTGTACTATTTTATATGTTTTATTTGCATATGTTTTAACAGGATTAGAGAATTATCTTAATTTTAAAGGAGATGCAAGTCCGGTAACGACTGCATTTGCTAAAACAGGATATACTTTCCTCAATTCTGCTCTTACTATTGCTATCATTGCAGGATATACTTCGGTAATGTTGGTAATGTTAATGGGACAAAGTCGTGTTTTTTACAGTATGAGTACTGATGGTCTTTTACCTAAATTTTTTAGTGATCTTCATCATAAAAACAGAACACCTTGGAAAACAAACATTGTTTTCATGATTTTCGTAAGTTTATTTGCCGGATTTGTACCTGTTACGGATTTGGGACATATGGTAAGTATCGGAACTCTTTTCGCATTCTGTCTTGTTTGTATCGGAGTTATTGTGATGAGAAAATCAAATCCAAATGCTGTAAGAGGTTTTAAAGTACCATTTGTTCCTTTATTGCCAATTATAGGAGTTATCGTTTGTGTAGGGCTAATGATTGGTCTTCCGATCGAAAGCTGGGAAAGACTTGCGATTTGGCTTGTCATTGGCTTAGCAATTTACTTTTTCTATGGAATGAGAAATTCTAAACTCAATAAAAATTAAATATTTTAAAATAAACTTTTTTATAAATCCTATCTTCCTGATAGGATTTTATTATTAATATTATCATGAAAAAGATTTTACCATTATTACTTCTGTTCTTAGGTATCTTTACATTTTCTCAACAGATTGAAAGCTTTAAAACCATTTTAAATGATAAAATAAGCATTAGGGCGATTGAATTAGATGACGATAAAGTCTGGTACAGCGGGACGGATTCCAAATTCGGGTTTGTTGATCTGATAGATCCTGAACATCAAAAGCAGATTAAATTATCTGATGAAAAACTTCAGTTCAGAACACTGGCGCAGGATGAGGATTACTTCTATGCTGCAAATATTGAAAGTCCGGCTCGTTTTTTTAAAATTGATAAAAAGAATTTTACCCACCAAATTGTATTTAATGATATAAGTAAGGCTGCATTTTATGACGCTTTTCATTTCGTACATAATCAATTAGCTTTTGCGTTTAGTGATACAGATGATAACAGATTGAAACTCGTAGTGTATAAAAACGGAGAATGGAGTTTCTTTAAAAACGATATCAGACTAAATACGGGTGAAGCAGCATTTGCCGCGAGCAATACCAATATCGCTTCAACAAAAAAATATTTGTGGATTGCGACCGGCGGGAAATCTTCGAGAATTTTAAGATTAAATTTCAAGGAAAATAAAATTGATGTTTTTAATACACCAATTATTCAGGGAGAATCGTCTCAGGGAATCTATTCAATAGATTTCTCAGACGATAAATTCGGAATTGCTGTGGGCGGTGATTACACAAAACAGGAAGCCAATATCGATAATATCACAACAACCAATGACGGTGGAGAAACATGGCAAATTCAGGCTTCGGGAAAAAATGCAGGATATACGACCTGTGTTAAAATTAAACCTAATTCAAAAGGAAAAGAGATTATTGCAGTTGGAGATCAGCACATCAGCTATTCTTCCGATTACGGAAAAACATGGAAAAAGATTTCCGATGAGAAAGGATTTTTTGTCTGCCAATGGATTGATACAAATACGGTGGTTTTCGCTGGAAAAGATAAGATTTCAGTGATGAAATTAAAGTTTTGATCTTCATCTGTTATTACTCCGATAAAATTTTAAGATGAGTTCAGTTTGCTGCGGCTAAGTATTTAGACTCATTATAAATTTCTGAAAAAGACCCTAATATATTTCATGATTAGAAATTCATCAGATATCTTTAATTTTGCATTATGAAACTTTGATAAAAGTTCATTAAAATTTTATGTCGAAATGAATTCTTTAATAGATAAATATAATATTCCCGGTCCGCGTTACACCTCTTATCCGACTGTTCCCTATTGGGACGAAAGCAGCTTTTCCCCGGAATTATGGAAGCAGAGTGTAATCAGAACCTTTAACGAATCGAATGCAGAAGAAGGGATCTCCATTTACATCCACTTACCGTTTTGTGAGGCACTCTGTACGTTCTGTGCTTGTCACAAACGAATTACCAAGCAGCACAGCGTAGAAATTCCTTATCTGGAAAGTGTTTTAAAGGAGTGGCAGCTTTATCTTAACTTGTTTAATGAAAAGCCAAAGCTTAAAGAACTTCACCTGGGCGGTGGAACACCAACCTTTTTTTCTCCGCAGAATTTAAAAACCTTATTGCAAGGAATTTTTGAAACGGTTGAAATTGCCGAAGATCAGGAATTTTCTTTTGAAGGGCATCCTAACAATACTACCAGAGAACATCTTCAGACGTTGTATGATCTTGGTTTCAGAAGGGCAAGTTTCGGAGTTCAGGATTATGATTTGAAAGTGCAGAAGGCGATCAACAGGATACAGCCTTTTGAAAATGTAAAGAAAGTAACGGAATGGGCAAGAGAGATCGGATATACAGGAATTAGCCACGATCTTGTTTTTGGTCTTCCGCATCAGACCTGGGAAGCGATGGAATATACCATCCGTAAAACGATGGAACTGAAGCCTGACCGTCTCGCGTTCTATTCTTATGCGCACGTTCCGTGGGTAAAAGGCGTAGGACAGAGAGGTTTTGATGAAAACGACCTTCCGAGTGGCGAGGAAAAACGACGTTTATATGAAGATGGTAAAAGATTGCTTCAGGATTTAGGATATATCGAAGTAGGAATGGATCATTTTTCTTTGGAACACGACGATCTCTATCAATCGTTGATTCAGAAGAAACTACACAGAAATTTCATGGGATATACTTCCAGTAAAACCCAGTTGATGGTAGGTCTCGGAATGTCTGCTATTTCAGATTCCTGGTATGCCTTTGCACAGAATGTGAAAACAGTGGAAGAGTATCAGAAAATTGTTGAGGAAGGCGAAATTCCGGTGGTGAAGGGACATATTTTAAATGAGGAAGATCTTATGGTAAGACGGCACATTCTGAATTTAATGTGTCAACTGGAAACTAATTTTGATGCAAATAATTCTTTCCCTGAACTTGAAAATGCCTTTGAAATGTTGCAGGAAATGGAAAAGGATGAATTGGTTGAAATTAATAGCCATCATATTCAGATTACGGAAAAAGGAAGAGCATTTACAAGAAATGTAGCAATGGTTTTTGATCTTAGAATGATGAGAAATAAACCTGAAACCAGGATTTTCTCAATGACTATTTAAAAAAAATGCCTTTAAAATATTATTGAAAAGTTTCTGTCTGCTGATACCAGGCAGAAACTTTTTTATTAAAACTCAACGTTGTTTTTATACCCTTTACAATTCTGTATTAAAACGATGAAAATATTTATATGGATAAATCTTTACATTTATCCATATAACTTTCCGAATTTATACAGGTGATTTCTAAGATTTATATGGATGAATTTTTAAAATCAAACAATTTTTTATTTCAAATGAAAAAAACTCCGGACAGAATTCCGGAGCTTTTCTCATTTATTATTCTTTAAATTCTATTGAATAATCAGCTTTTTACTGTAAACTTTTTGATTTCCGGAATTCAGATTAATAAAATAAATTCCCGCCGGAATTCCGGAAATGTTTATACTCTTATCGTTTTCAATTTTCGACTGCTCTAGAACTTTTCGACCTTCAGTATTCATAATTTCAACGATTGTATTTTTATCTTTAATTCCTTCAATAAAAACCTTTCCTGTTGCAGGATTCGGATAGATTTTTATCTGAGATGAAAGGTCACTTTCATTTGTTGCCAACGTTGATGTTGTTACCCGAAATATTTTACCGTTGTTCACTGCTGCCACGAAAAGCTCATTCTGATTATTGATTCCGAAGGTAGAAAAATTATTTCCTGAGAAGGCCGGAGACCATGTGATAGAATCATCATTATTCATAATTCCGATTTGGGTAGAACAATAGTCTGCGAAAATATATTTCCCTTGTAAAGCAGGATATTGTGTACCCCTATAAATATATCCTCCGGTAATGGAGCATTTACCTCCAGAATGATCGTAGGCAGCCACCGGAAAAGTCATTGTAGACTGAGCTGCACATCCTGTTGTATTGTAGGCATTGTTACCCTCATAGCATCTCCATCCGTAGTTAATTCCCGCCTGTGATAATGGCATTCTGTTGATCTCTTCAATCTGTCCCTGACCTACATCGGCAATCATTACATTGCCAGAAGTTGTATCAAAATTAAACTTCCATGCGTTTCTCAACCCATAAGCCCAGACTTCATCGGCTCCGTCTGTTCCCACAAAAGGATTATCAGGCGGAATATTGTACGGTCCGGTAGAATTGATATCAAGTCTTAACAGCTTTCCTAGAAGCGAATTTTTGTTTTGAGCATTATTGTTGGGGTCGCCACCGCTTCCACCGTCTCCGGTTACAATCCAGAGATAACCGTCCGGCGCAAAATGAATGCTTCCTCCGTTATGATTGTCGAACGGCTTGGGCTGATTTAAAATAATTTTTTCTGTAGAGACATCGGCTACATCCGGATTTGAACCTCTGGTGTATCTGGCTACCGTAATATTACCGTTGATGTCATTATAATACACAAAAAAATACCCGTTGGTAGAGTATTGCGGGTGAAAGGCAAGTCCTAAAAGACCTCTTTCTCCTCCATAAGTGATCTTGGAGCTGATGTTGAGAAAGTTGGTGGCGTTTATGCTTCCGTCTGATTGTACAATTTTAATAATTCCGTCTTGCTGCACCACGAACATTCTACTGTCGTTGGCGTGAGAAATTTCTACCGGAGCTGTAAATCCGGTCGCAAATTCTTCCAGATTAATGCTTTGTGCATTAAAAAAGAAAGAAGAAAAAAGGCTTACGCCAAAAAGTAGATTTTTCATAATATTTTGATATTTAGTGTATTAAATCAGAATGAAAATTTCATACCATTTAATCATTATAAAATTCATTAAAATATCATCAAAAAATTATTAAATCTTAAATAAAAATAAGAATACCGATATATCTGAAAATAAACGATTTCTGTTGTTAAAAATTCATAAAATACAAGAAAATGATTATATTTGCCGACTTAATTTAACGTAGTTATAACAAAATGCAAGGAAAAGGACTTATTACAATTGTTGCTATTGTACTAGGGTTGATTTGCTTAAACGAGCTATTACCAACATGGTACGCCAGCAAAATTGAAAAGCAGGCGACTGCTATTGCAGGAGACAATCCGGAGAAGTATCAGAAAGAAATTGCTAAACTTTCTAAGGATACATTGAATCTTGGATTCACAAAACTTTATTACACCAAAGCAAAAGACAAGGAAATGAAACTTGGTCTTGACCTTAAAGGAGGGATCAACGTTCTTTTGGAAATCAACCAAAGAGATTTGGTGAATGATTTGACGAATTATTCAACCAATCCGGTTCTTATTGAGGCTTTGAACAAAACTGATGAAGTTCAGAAGAATTCTACAAAATCTTACATCGACAATTTCTTTGATGAGTTCGATGCAATTAACAAAGCAAAAGGTACGAATCTTAAGTTGGCAGATCCGGAAATTTTCGGAAATACCACTCTTACTGAGGTAAAGTACAATACACCTGACGATCAGGTGAAAAGCATTGTTAAAAGAAAAATCGATGCTTCTGTAGGAACGGCTTTCGAAGTTATCAGAACGAGAATCGACAAATTGGGAGCGATTCAGCCAAACGTTCAGAGAGTACCTGGTACAGCGAGGATTTCTGTGGAAATGCCGGGGATGAAGGATATCGATAAAGTGAAGAAAATGCTTCAGACTTCTGCAAAACTACAGTTCTGGGAAGTACAGCAGGCTCCTGAAGTTTATCCTTATTTTGAAACAGTAGCCGCAATGGTGAGTTCAAAAGGAGATTCTATGGGCGTTGCCAACAATGTAAAATTCATGAATATTTTACAGGGAGGCAAATCGATGACCCAAAGTGCTGTAGGAAGTGTAAAATTGTCTGATACCGCTGCTGTAAACAAAATTTTGAATAGCAAAGTAGCTCAGTCTTTACGTCCTGCTAATATTAAATATACACAATTCTTGTGGGGATACAAGCCGGAAGCAACTGATGCAGAAAGCTTGGTATTATATGCCATCAGAGGAAATATCAATCAGAAAGCTCCGGTAGACGGTGCTGTTGAATCTGCCAACATCGGCTATGATGAGCTGAGCAGAGTAGTGGTAGATATGCAGATGGATTCTAAAGGAGCTAAAGAATGGAAAACATTAACTGAAAAGAATGTTGGTAAGCCTGTAGCGGTGACCCTTGACGGCAGAGTATATACTGCACCAAACGTTGTAAATGCAATTCCTAACGGTAGAACACAGATTTCCGGTAACTTCTCTCAGGAGGAAGCTAAGGAGCTTGTTGATGTTTTAGGAGCGGGTAAATTACCAGCAGGAGCAAAAGTAGTTCAGGCTACGGTAGTTGGTCCGTCTTTAGGACAGGAATCTATTGATGCTGGTTTAATGTCATTCATTATTGCATTCAGCATTATTATCGTTTATATCATTTTCTACTATGGAGGAGCTGGTGTGTATGCAGTAATTGCAATGATCATCAACTTATTCTATATTTTTGGGATTATGGATTCCGGCGACTTTACGCTTACGCTTCCTGGTATCGCGGGTATTGTTCTTACAATGGCTGTTGCGGTCGATACGAACGTTATCATTTATGAAAGAACAAAAGAAGAATTATTCGCAGGGAAAAGCATTTTGGAAGCGTATAAAGATGGTTTCAAACATGCATTAAATGCGATTATCGATGGTCACACAACGACTTTCTTAACGGCTGTTGTATTGTTCTTCTTCGGAACGGGACCTATTAAAGGCTTCGCTTTAACATTGATGATCGGGGTTGCAATGACATTATTTACGTCTGTGCTGCTTTCGAGAGTAATGATCTTCTCAAGATTAAATAAAGGAAAAGGACTTTCTGTATGGACTCCGATAACAAAAAATCTGTTCAGAAATACCTGGATCGATTTCATAGGAAAAAGAAAATATGCTTACATTTTCTCTGTTGTTTTAACGGTGGTTTGTATCATTTCAATTGCTACCCAGGGTTTCAAATACGGAATTGATTTTACAGGTGGTAGAAATTATGTGGTAAGATTCGATAAAAACGTTAAGGCCGAAGATGTTGAAAATAAATTGGTCGCTTTGTTTAAAACGGAAGATGGTAAAAACTCTTCTGTTGAAGCTAAAACTTTTGGTAACGATAAACAATTAAAGATTTCCACAGATTATCTGATTGAAGATGAATCTTTAAAAGCGGATCAGATTATTGAACAGAAGCTATTTGAAGGTTTAAAATCAGAATTGCCTGCAGGAACAACCTTGAAAGATTTCAAATCTGCAGATAAGGAGCATGCGGGAATTATTTCTTCTGAAAAAGTTGGTCCTTCAGTAGCTGACGATATTCAAACGCATGGTATTTATGCCGTATTGGGAGCTTTAGGAATTATTTTCATTTACATCTTGTTAAGATTTAGAAAATGGCAGTTTTCTCTTGGTGCTGTTGCTGCACTATTCCATGATGCGATTATTATTTTGGGAGCATATTCACTGCTTCACAGATATATGCCGTTCAATATGGAGATCAATCAGGATTTTGTTGCGGCAATTCTTACCGTACTTGGTTATTCCATCAACGATACAGTAATTATCTTCGACAGAATCAGGGAATATTTAAGAGAGAAAAAGTCGTTGACATTGGCAGGATTATTTGATGATTCTATCTCAAGTACATTGGGTAGAACATTCAACACCTCATTTACCACAATCTTGGTAATTTTAGCAATCTTCATTTTTGGTGGAGACAATTTAAGAGGATTCATGTTTGCCATGTTAATCGGTATCGGATTCGGTACTTACTCATCAATATTTGTTGCATCGGCAATTGCATACGACTTCTTAAAAACCGGAAAGGAAGAAGAAGTTCATGGTAAAACGACGACGAACAAAGAAGTACTTGCTTCAAAATAATTTATACTACAATAAATAAGAGAAAGCCTTTCAGTGATGGAAGGCTTTTTTTGTTGAATGATTTATCGTTAACCGTCAATTTCTCCGATATGAATGTTGAATTTAATGTAGTTGAAATTCACTTTGCAGCACAAAATAATTATTCGCTTTTCAGGCTAATGGTTAATTTATTTATTTTAAAAAATAATTTTGAAAGGTAAAATTGCCAATTGACAATTCAAACTATTCTCCGATTTCATTACTTTTGCAGCACTATGGAAAATTCGAGGAAAAAAGCCGCAATGAGCTTTATTTTTATTACGTTGCTGATTGATATTACGGGGTGGGGAATCATCATTCCTGTAGTTCCCAAGCTTATTGAGGAACTCATTCATAGCGATATAAGTGAAGCTGCCAAATATGGAGGCTGGCTTGGGTTTGCCTATGCATTTACACAGTTTATTTTTTCTCCGGTTGTCGGTAATTTAAGCGACAAATTTGGAAGAAGACCAATTATCCTGATTTCTCTTTTCGGATTTGCCATTGACTATATTCTGTTGGCCTTGGCACCAACAATTCTCTGGCTTTTTATAGGAAGGATTATTGCTGGGATTACGGGAGCAAGTGTCACGACTGCGAGTGCTTATATTGCAGATATTTCCACAGATGAAGACCGTGCAAAGAATTTTGGACTTATTGGTGCGGCTTTCGGGCTTGGCTTTATTATAGGGCCGGTTTTAGGCGGACTTTTGGGTCATTATGGAGCCAGAGTTCCCTTCTACGCAGCTGCCGGGTTATGCCTCGTTAATTTTCTGTATGGCTATTTTATACTTCCCGAAAGTTTAGATAAAGATAAAAGGCGAGAATTCAACTGGAAGCGGGCGAATCCGATCGGGTCATTCAAATTTTTGGGAAAACATCCTGAAATTTCGGGGTTGATTGTTTCTTTAATTTTAATCTATATCGCAGGACACGCTGTGCAGAGCAACTGGAATTTCTTCACCATGTATAAATTCAACTGGAATGAAAGAATGGTAGGAATATCTTTAGGGGTTGTAGGTTTGCTGGTGGGGCTTGTGCAGGGAGGTTTAATCAGATGGACAACACCGAAACTTGGCGAACGGAAGAGTATCTATTACGGATTAACTCTATACGCTATAGGAATGCTTTTGTTTGCTTTTGCTACAGAGGGCTGGATGATGTTTGTTTTTTTAATTCCATATTGTTTGGGAGGAATTTGTGGGCCTGCACTTCAGTCGGTTATTACCAAAAGTGTCCCGTCAAATGAGCAGGGAGAATTGCAGGGGGCGCTTACAAGTCTTATGAGTGCGACTGCGATTATCGGACCACCGATGATGACGAATTTATTTTACTATTTTACCCATGATGAAGCTCCGTTTAAATTCTCGGGGGCACCTTTTTTCCTGGCTTTTATTTTAATGGCAATTAGTGTAATCATTACGTATTTTAATTTTCAGAAAAAGGAAGTTGAAAAAGAAAAAATCAATCTCTAAGAACGATCATTGGTTTGATTATTTTTATTAATTAAAATTTAGGCTAATTGGATACGTTAAAATTCCGATTAATCCTGCTGTTAGAATTTTGCAGACAGATATTGAGCAGCTCATCAGAGAGATTGCAATACTGAAAAAAGAATAATGCTGTCAAACTTAATATTTTATTAAAACTTAATATTTCATATTCAGTTTCGCATTTCTTTTGTAATTTTGTAATATGGAACTAAGCATTGGAGAAATGGCACTTATTGCCATTGCGATCGTCGTATTATTCGGACCGGATAAACTCCCCCAAATTGCCCGTGATCTGGGTGCTGGGGTAAGAAAGATGCGTGGTGCGGTAGAAGATATCAAAACGGAAATTATGAAAGAGACAGACAATCCTGTTTCCGAAATTAAACGTGAGATTGAGAAAGTAAAAGATGCTGCCAAAGATTTCAATCCGATGAAAGATGTTCAGGACAATATTCTTACAGAGCCGCAATCCTCTAATGAGCCTCCAAAGCCAAAGCCTTCCGAGGATGAAACTTATGAAGGTCCGATAAGCAGATAGTATGAACGAGATTATTCAGGAAGACAGAAAGCTATTTTTGTTTCTCAATAATTTGGGAAATTCATCATTTGACCAGTTTTGGATGCTTATTTCAAGTACATGGATCTGGATTCCACTTTATATTATATTTTTATATTTTTTATTTAAAAATTATAAACTAAGATCATTAGTTTTTATTTTAATATTTGTCGCCATAGGAGTTACGGTTTCCGACCAGGTTGCCGGCATCTTTAAGCACGGAATTGAAAGATTGAGACCTTGTCACGATCCCCTTTTAGAGCATCATATGCGGATTGTAAAATGTGGCGGACAATTCGGATTTTATTCAGCTCATGCCTCTAATACTTTTTTTCTGGCAACCTATTTAAGTATTTTGTTAAAAAACAGGATTAAATGGTTTCCTTATGCTATATTTGTGTGGGCTACTGTAGTATCTTACAGTCGTATATATTTAGGAGTGCATTTCCCGATAGATATTTTGGTGGGGGCGTTTGTTGGAACTTTATTGGGAGTGATATTTTCTGCACTCGCCAAAAAAGTAATCAATAAACAAAATATAACCTCATGAAAAAACACCTATTTTTTTTAACCTTAATCTTTTCAACGGTATCTTTACAGGCTCAGGATAAAAAAACTGCCGAAGAATGCTTTCAAAATGCAGACTATAAGTGTGCCGAAGAACAATATGCAAAACTTGCTCAAACTGAAAAGATTCAGAAATTACAATCTGAATATTACAATTATCTCGGAACATCCCAAAGAAGGCTGGGTAAAACAACTTCGGCTTTTAAATCTTATGAATCTGCTTTGAGAGCCAATCCTATGTCTGCAGCCGTATATGCAAACCTGGGTTCTATTCATGGACAAAAAGGAAATAAGCAGGCTGCATTGGATTATCTTAATCAGGGAATTAAGCTTGAACCTGAAAATGCGGAAATGTATCTTACGCGCTCTAAAGTGTATGAAAATCTTGGTAAAAAAGACCTGGCTGCCAAAGATTTAAATCAGATTTTAAGTTTTGCTCCCGATAATATTTATGCAAGAACAGGCTTGGCCAATCTAAAGAAAAATAGTGGTGATTTGGAAGGATCCCTTAAAGATTATAATCAGCTGATTTCCGAAAAGCCGGAATCTCTTTTGTATAGCGGAAGAGGCGATGTTTATTTCAGGTTGAAGAAAAATAAAGAAGCACTTGCCGATGTCAATAAAGCGATTTCAATTGATCCAAAATTCGCGCAGGCGTACGTAAATAAAGCATTAATTTTATTTGAAACAGCAAAGCCTAAGGAGGCTTGCGCCAGTCTTGATAAAGCAGTAAGTCTGGGGTACGAAAAGCCGTTGCTGCTTGAATATTATTCTAAATGTGAAGTGAAAAAATAATTTTCCGGGTTTTTGTTTTCAGGTGGCGGCTTCGCCGCCACCTGAAAACAAAAATAAATTCAAAACTTCGATATTTAGATCAATCATTATGATAAGGCTTTCCTTGTAAGATCTGGTCGGCACGATAAAGCTGCTCTACAATAAAAAGCCGGATCATCTGGTGGGTGAAAGTCATTTTCGACAAAGACATTTTCTCATTGGCTCTGTTGTAAATTTCCTCAGAAAATCCGTACGCACCGCCAATCAGAAGGTGAATTTTTTTTACCGAAGAATTCATCCAGTTGTCAATTTTTTGCGAAAACTCACGGCTTGTAAACTGTTTGCCTTTTTCATCCAAAATCAGGACGAGATCCGTTCGGTCAATATAATTCATGAACAGTTTAGCTTCTTCTTTCTTTAAAAGATCAGGCGAAAGGTTTTTTGCGTTTTTAACGTCCGGAATTTCATTGATTTCAAAATTCCAGTGTTTGGGAAGTCTTTTTATATAATAATTGATGAGAGACGTAATCTCCTTATCGTCTGTTTTACCGATACAAAGTAAGTTGATCTGCATTTTTTCGTTTAAATATTTACAGTTTCAAAGATATTCATAAATTAAAGACAGTCATAATCTAAATTACGGTAGAAATTCAAGTCTAAAAAAATGATTACTTTTGTATGATTCCGATTCAATGAAAATAATAATTGTGTCTTTCATGTTTTTATATTCTCTGTTAATTTTCGTTATCAGTAGTAATTTTTATGCAGCGAATAGAGATATTTGTAAACAGCAGCTTTTAAAATAGATAATATTTTTAAACTAATATGGGCATAAAACTTCCAAAATTCATAATAAAATTTAAAGATTTCTTAGATGATATACATATTCCTCTCCTGGGAATATCACTTTGGCAGATGTTTCAGATTTATATCAGAGGAATTTTTAAAGACAAAATAGGTCGGAAAGCCGCTGCTATTTCATGGAGTTTTACAATAAGTTTATTTCCTTTTATCCTGTTTTTGTTGTCGGTGATCCCTTATATGCCACATTATGAAAAATTACAGTATTATATATTTGATGTACTGATGCACAATGTTTTTCCTTCTAATATGGAAGGCGATGTTCGGGGATATATTGAAAAAAGTATTATTCCTAATATGAAGGGAATCAGTAATCTGACGATCGTTTTAGCTTTGGTATTTGCCACTAATGGAACTTTTTCGCTAATCAACGGCTTCAATGAAAATACAGATGAAAAGATGACTGATGTAAAAGAATTTATTCTCTCATTTTTTATTACAATCGGATTTGTGCTGATTGTCTTTCTTGCACTTTTCGGGATATACTATTCGGAAGTGGTCTTAAAACAGTTTACACCGGTTTATGATGTCTCCTGGGTGGTTGATAACCTTTCGGAAATCATCGGTTTTGTATCTTTCCCACTGTTCTATTTTATCCTTTTAACTCTTTTTTACTGGTTGGGAACAGTGAAGATTATCAGATTCAGGCAGGCAATTCCGGGAGCTATTTTAACGACAGTTCTTTTTGTGGTGACGACTTATTTTTTTGCTTTGTATGTGAAAAATATTGCGCGCTACAATGTCTTATATGGTTCGATAGGAAGTATGATTCTTCTGATGGTTTGGGTAAATGTAAATGTATATCTTCTCCTTTTTGGAAACGAACTCAATATGGCCATCAGAAAGCTGCGTATTGAAAAACTGTTGTCTGACCAATTGCAAAAATCAAGGCATCACAAATCTAAAAATTCAGAAGAGTAGTAGCTTTAAATGTATTTTTTTACTTTTCTTCAATTCCTTACCTGAATTCTTCTTTTGAGAAATAGGTAATGTAATGTGTCGAATTTTAATTTAATTCATGGAACAATTAACCGATAAAAGTAAAATAAGAAATCTAATTTAGGCTAAGAATTCCATATTTATTTATTTTTTCCAGTAGCTGTTCTGAGGTAATGAAATTAAGTTTTGCTTACATTACAATCTCCTTACTTTCGACACACCGTTGATATCTTTCAGTTTTTTAAAAGTCTGCTCCAGTTGGCTTTTATTTTTCACTTCAAGATTAATATTTCCGGTAAAAATTCCGTCATTCGACTCAATAGACATACTTTTCATGTCCATTCCCATAGCACCACTGATTACGGTTGTAATATCGTTAATCATTCCCATTCTGTCAAGTCCTTCGATTTCTATCTTTATTCTGTTCTTGAAACTTTCAGCATTCACCCATTTGGCAGGAATCACCCTGTAATCGTACTGTGCACGAAGGTTGATAGCATTCGGACAATTGTCACTGTGTACCTTTATTCCGTCAGAAATTGTGATAAATCCAAATATTTTATCACCAGGAATTACAGTACAGCACTTTGCGTAAGTATAATTTAGCTTTTCTTCGTCTTTTCCGAAGACGATCATATCAAGATTCTGCTCCTTCGGTTCTATATACGCTGTGTTTTTTGATGGAGATTTTCTGAATCTTGAAAGTAAATTATTAAATACATTTTTACTTTCAATGTATTTTCTTAAACTGCTTGCATCCAGTTCGTTACTTTGAAATTTAAGGAAAAGTTCCTGAGAACTCTTGAGGTTGAAAAATTTCTGCAGTTTATTAACTTCATCATCATTGAAATTGATTTTGGCGTGACGAAGTTTTCGCTGAAGAATTTCTTTCCCGTCTTCTACTAACTGATTTTTTTGTGAGTTTAAATAACTCTTAATCTTTGACTTAGCTTTTGAAGTAACTACGAATTCTAGCCAATCAGATTTGGGTTTCTGATTTTGAGAAGATAAGATGTCTACCTGATCTCCGTTTTGCAAAACATAAGAAATAGGAACAAGTTTTCCATTGATTTTTGCACCTAAACACTTCATCCCCAGATCGGAGTGAACGGAAAAGGCAAAATCCAGCGCAGTAGCATTGGTTGGCAAAATTTTAATTTCACCTTTCGGCGTAAATACAAAAACTTCCTTAGAATAAAGATTTAGCTTGATATTATCCAGAAGCTCGGAAGTAGAAAGATCCTGTTGTTGTTCCAGTACTTCGCGTATCTCTGTTACCCAGTTTTCAAAATTCCGATCATCGGAACTCTGTTTATAGCCTTCTTTATATTTGTAATGAGCTGCAACTCCTTTTTCTGCAATTTCATCCATTCTTTCTGAACGAATTTGCACTTCGATCCATTTTTTATCGGGTCCTAAAACAGTTAAATGCAAACTTTCATACCCTGTGGAACGTGGTTGCGTAATCCAGTCACGCATTCTTGAAGGATTACTGTGATAAACATCCGTTACAATCGAATAAATTTTCCAGGCGAGAAATTTTTCGTTTTTAGCGTCAGATCTGTAAATAATTCGGATGGCATAATTGTCATAAACCTCTTCAAAAGAAACGCCCTGTTTCAGCATTTTCCTGTAGATTGAAGAAATCGCTTTTGCTCTGCCTTTTATTTTAAAATTTAATCCTTCTTCATGGAGTCTTTCAGAAACTTCTGTTTTAAATTCTTCAATATAACGTTCACGATTTTCCTTGGCAAGTTCAAGTTTTTCAGTGATTTCCGTATAAATGTCAGGATTGTTATATTTTAAAGATAAATCTTCAAGTTCAGATTTTATATTATATAGACCTAAACGGTGAGCCATCGGAGCATAAATATACACGGTTTCTGAAGCAATTTTTTTCTGCTTGTCAGGTGCCATGCTTTCCAGCGTACGCATATTATGAAGACGGTCTGCAATTTTGATCAGAATTACCCGGAAATCTTCAGAAAGAGTAAGCAAAAGTTTTCTGTAATTTTCCGATTGTACCGAGATATTCTGATGGTTCATGATCGAAATCTTGGTGAGTCCGTTCACAATATTGGCAATTTTTTCACCAAAAATTTTCTTCAGATCTTCATATGTATAATCTGAATCTTCAACCACATCATGCAGCAGCGCACAAGCAATAGAAGTGGCTCCCAGACCGATTTCTGTTGCAACAATTTTTGCAACAGCGATGGGATGGTAAATGTATGGTTCACCTGTTTTTCTCCGCTGGTCTTTGTGAGCGTCCAGAGCGATGTCAAATGCTTTCCGGATGAGTTTGTTATTTTCCTCATCCAAAGTTCTGTATGTGTTAGAAATCAGATCCTTATATCGGGCTAGGATTTCTTTGTTCTCTTGTTCTAAGTCGTAACTCATTCGTGCTAAAGCCTATATTTACACGAAAATACGAAATTTTTCGCACTTTTCAAACACGAAAAAAATCCGCAGACTAATCTACGGATTCCGGTTATTAATTCTTATCATTTGTTTTTAAAACTTTACTTCGGAGTCCATGCCACTGGTAGAACCTTTGATTCTCACGTCCGGGCTGTTATGGATTTCCACTTTATTTCTCACATGAATATAATTTTTAATGTAAGTGTAATTTGCCTGTTCAAGATTCATATTTTCAATCAGATATGTTTTTAGTGCCGTGTTCTTATCTAAAATACTTCTGGCACTGTCAATCTCATGGTCTTTCACGGCTACGCTGACGATGTAGGGCGAATGGTTTTCTTCATTGAGATATACAATGTAATCTGAGTTTTGAAAACCTGAACTTTCCAGGTCAGCTTCCAATTTCTTATAATCGATGTTGGGTTCAAATAATCCAGCTAAAACATTTGACATAACAATGGTTTTAATTTTGAATAAAGATACTAAAATTTTTTCATTTAAATTGATATAAACGTATTGATATTAATTATTTATTGTGTTATCTATAAATATTTTAATTTCTATTTGATATATCTATTAACTTTTTTTTGATTTAATAAAAAACGGGCATAAGCCCGTCTTATATGATTAATCTATTCTTTCATTTTTAATTTCCTCTACAACTTCAGGATTCAATAAGGTCGTAATGTCTCCGAAATTACTGAAATCACCTTCGGCAATTTTCCTTAAAATTCTACGCATGATCTTTCCAGAACGTGTTTTCGGTAACCCGGAAACAAACTGTATTTTATCCAGCTTGGCGATCGGGCCGATCTGCTCTGAAATCAGCTGATTGATCTCTTTTTTAAGGTTTTCTTTCTGACGGCTTTCTCCTGTTTCCTTCAGAATAACAAAACCATATAAAGCATTTCCTTTGATGTCATGAGGATAACCTACTATTGCAGATTCTGCTACGGCAGGATGTTCATTGATGCTGTCTTCGATAGGTGCAGTTCCTAAATTATGTCCCGAAACAATAATTACATCATCCACGCGTCCGGTGATTCTGTAATAACCGACCTCATCCCGTAAGGCACCGTCTCCTGTGAAATATTTTCCCGGAAAAGCAGTGAAATAGGTTTCTTTGTAACGCTGATGATCTCCCCAGATCGTCCTTGCAATGCCTGGCCAAGGAAAACGGATGCAAAGGTTTCCAGTGACCTGATTTCCCATGATTTCGTTGCGTTTGTCGTCCATCAGAACAGGCTGTATTCCCGGTAGAGGAAGGGTAGCATAGGTAGGTTTAGTTGGCGTTACAAAAGGAAGCGGAGAAATCATAATTCCACCGGTCTCTGTCTGCCACCAGGTATCAACGACCGGACATTTTTTCTTTCCGACATGATCGTTGAACCAGTGCCATGCTTCTTCGTTAATAGGTTCTCCTACCGAACCGATGACTTTCAGCGTACTCAGATCGTGTTTGTCTACCCATTCTACACTTTCTTTTGCCAGGGAGCGGATTGCGGTTGGTGCCGTATAAAACTGTGTGACTTTATGTTTTTCAATTACTTCCCAAAATCTGTCGGGTTGAGGATAGGTAGGAACTCCCTCGAAAATAACCGTTGTAGCACCGTTAAGAAGCGGGCCGTAAAGGATATATGAATGTCCTGTAATCCAGCCAATGTCGGCTGTACACCAGTAAATATCGTTTTCTTTATAATTAAATACATTTTTAAAAGTGTAAGCGGTATACACCATGTATCCGGCGCAAGTGTGAAGCATTCCTTTCGGTTTTCCTGTAGAGCCTGAGGTGTAAAGAATGAAAAGCGGATCTTCAGCATCCATAATCACGCTGACAAAGTCGGGAGATGCACTTTCGTAAAGATCAGCCATCCAGAAATCTCTGTGTTCTTTCATATTGATTTCGTTATTGGTTCTTTTTACAACCAATACTTTTTCTACACTTGGCGATTTTTCCAAGGCTTCATCCACGATACTTTTCAGGTCAAGAACTTTGTTTCCTCTGTAGCTTCCATCTGAAGTGATGACCATTTTTGCACCACAGTCATTCACTCTGGAAGAAACGGCAGATGCTGAAAATCCTGCAAAGATCACCGAATGTACAGCACCTAATTTCGCGCAGGCAAGCATGGTAATAGCAAGCTCAGGAATCATCGGAAGATAAATACATACTCTATCGCCTTTTTCGATACCCATTTCTCTCAGTACATTGGCTGTTTTATTCACTCTGGTGTAGAGTTCATTATAGGAAATATGCAGCGCTTCTTCTTTAGGATCGTTGGGTTCCCAGATGATGGCTGTTTTTTCTCCGCGTACCGAAAGATGCCTGTCTAGACAGTTTTTGGTGATATTCAGTTTTGCATTTTTAAACCAGGTGATTTTGGCTTCATTCATGTCATATTTCACCACTTTACTCCATCGCTGATACCATACAAAATTTTGATCGGCAATCCTGTCCCAGAATTTTTTAGGATTTTTGATAGAGTTTTTATACTCTTCAAAATAATGCGGTAAATCTTCTATCAGGTAGTTTCTCATACTTTCTGTTTTAGAATTATTTTTCTGTTTGATTTTTAAAAATTATTATTTAAGCTGATTATTTAATCAAATGCTATACTTTATATTGTTGAATTTTCTGTTGAATTTCCCCGATAATGTTTTCGTCGTCAATCGTTGGTGGTATCTGAAATTCTCTTCCGTCTAATAGTGTTCTGATGAGTTTTCTTAAAATTTTCCCTGAACGTGTTTTAGGTAAACGTTTTACGGTCATTACACTTTTAAGGCAGGCTACTGCTCCGATGTTTTCCCGAACCATTTGTACAATGTCTTTTTCCATCTGTTCCTCAGAAATAGCAGAACCGTTTTTTACGACTACCGTTGCAAAAGGAACTTGTCCTTTTAATTCATCATCAATTCCTACGACAGCACACTCAGCCACATCAGGATGTGAAGAAACGATTTCCTCCATTTCCGAGGTAGAAAGACGGTGTCCCGCAACATTGATTACATCATCCACCCTCCCTGTAATGAATACGTAACCGTCTTCATCTTTTATCGCCCCGTCTCCTGAAAAATAATAACCTTGATATTGTGACAGATAACTTTTTTTAAAACGTTCATCATCATTCCAGATTCCCAGCAATGCCCCGGGAGGTAAAGGAAGTTTAATTACCAGATAACCTTCATGATGAGCATCCAGCTCATAACCGTTTTCATCAAAAATTTTAATATCATATCCCGGAATTGGTTTTCCTGCGGAAGCTCTTTTAATAGAATAGTTTTCATCAAAAGTCATAAGTCCCAGCATTGGCCAGCCCGATTCTGTCTGCCACCAATGGTCGATAGCAGGAACACCAATATGTTTTTGAAACCAATCCAGTGTAGCAACATCGCATCGTTCACCTGCCAGAAATTGTTTTTTAAAATGGGTTAAATCATATTTTTTTACCAGTTCACCGTTGGGATCTTCTTTTTTTATGGCTCTTATGGCGGTCGGAGCGGTAAACATTACGGATACTTTGTATTCTGAAATGATTCTCCAGAAGGTTCCTGCATCAGGTGTCATGACTGGTTTTCCTTCAAAAATAATAGTTGTATTTCTGTTAATTAAGGGTCCGTAAACAGAGAAGCTGTGGCCAACAGCCCAACCGAAATCTGATGCAGCCCAATAGGTTTCTCCGGGTTCAACCCCATAAATTTTTGTCATTGAAAATTTTAATGCTGTGGCATAGCCGCCGGTGTCGCGGGTAATTCCTTTTGGTTTTCCGGTAGTTCCGGAAGTGTACAGTAAATAGAGTGGGTGAGTTGATTCTACGGCAACACAATCAACAGCTGTTGATTGTTCAACTAATTCTTGATAATCAATCAGTCCATCAAACATTTCATGCTGATTATCTACTAATTTCCGGTTGAAAACAATAATGTTTTCCACTTTATCCTGAGACAGTTCAATTGCTTTTTCAACCAAAGGCAGATATGGAATTCTTTTGGCGATTTCTACGCCAGCGGTTGCTGTTATCAGTACTTTAGGTTTGCAATCATCGATTCTTACGACCAATTCATGCGGGGCAAAGCCTCCGAAAACCACGTTATGAATCACACCGATTCTTGCACAGGCCAGCATGGCAAAAAGTGTCTCGGGAATCATGGGCATATAAATAACGGTTGTATCTCCTTTTTTCAGACCTAATGAAGCTAAGCCTCCCGCCAGTTTTGAGATTTCCTCTTTTGCCTGATTGAATGTGTATGTCTTTTTCTGTCCGGTTACCGGAGAATCATATATAATCGCTGCCTGATTGCCTAAACCATCTTCAATATGTTTGTCGATGCACAGATAGCACATATTCAGCTTTCCGTCGGAAAACCATTGTGGATAATCATTTTCACCTTCGGAAAGAATCTGTTCAGGGAACTTAAACCAATCGATTTTTTGAGCCTGTTTTTTCCAGAACTCTTCTTTATCGTCTATACTTTTTTGAAATAAATTTTCTGCGTTCATAGTAGTTTTTTTGTTTAGATTGTTTTCTGAAGTTTGCTCTAGTCAATATTTTTAACTTAAATTATCAACTTTTTAGGCCGTCATTTCTTCAATCTGCTGTATTAGTTTTTTTATGGAATAGGGTTTCGTTATATATGCATCAGCACCGATTTCAAGGCCTTTTTCAATGTCTTTAGGATTGTTTTTTGCACTCAGGAAAATGACTTTTGTATTTTTTAATGCTTCATTTTGCTTAATGATTTCCAGTGTGCTAAATCCGTCTAAATTGGGCATCATAATATCCAGAAGGATGACATCTGGAATCATATTTTTGACAAAATCCAGAACTTCCGTTCCGTCTCTTGCAATATAGACATCATAACCGTTTTTTTTAAAACTGTATTCCAGAGACATTAATATTTTGTGTTCATCATCAGCAATGATTATCTTTTTCATATTACTTTCTTATCGTTCAACTTCATGTTCTTTATTTCGTTCGGGCAGACGTATGGTAAATGTGACACCCAGTCCGCTGTTTTCTGCTTTTATGGTTCCTCTTTGTGCCTCGGCGATCTTTTTACAGATGGCAAGCCCGAGTCCGCTTCCTGTCTGTTTCAAAATATTTTGATTCTTCGACTGGTAAAATTTGTCAAAAATCATTTCCAGATCTTCTTCCGGAATGTGTTTTCCGGTGTTGAAAACGGTGATAATCAGGTGTTGTTCGCGGGTGAAAAATTTCGTTTGAATTGTACCTTGTTCATCGGTAAATTTCAACGCATTTCCTAAAATATTCTGGAATAGCTGAATCATCCTGGCTTCATCATATTCAAAGATAAAATGATTTAATAAATTGACCTCGCTGATATGGATTTTTTTCTGCTGAATAAGGTGCAGGAGAGGGTTTAACGCCTTTTTATACGTTTCAAGAATGTTGTTTTCCTGAATGTTCAGAGCGATTTGTCCATGCTCCAGTTTGTCAAGATACAGGATATCGTTGATGATTTCACTTAAGCGGTCAGATTCAGTGATGATATTATTTAAAAATTCTTTTTTGATTTCCAGTGGAATATCGTCGTCGTCAGCCAGAATTTCCCCGGCAGAACGAATTGCTGTGATTGGTGTACGCAGTTCATGGGCAACAGAATCTAGGAAATCGTCTTTTTGTCGATCTTTCACAATCAGGCTTTCATTGGCGTTTCTTAAATCATCA
Organism: Chryseobacterium taeanense; assembly: GCF_900099685.1. Taxonomy (GTDB): domain Bacteria; phylum Bacteroidota; class Bacteroidia; order Flavobacteriales; family Weeksellaceae; genus Chryseobacterium; species Chryseobacterium taeanense. The sequence goes on from NZ_FNDW01000014.1 coordinate 96,746, forward strand.
GAAAGTTTCTTTAATTCCTTAGATTGTTCGGTTAGTTTTTTGTTTAAAATAATATTTTCTTTAGATTCTTCCAAAATATTCAAGACCTCTTTGAGGGAGATTTTGTCTTCTTTGGTAACGCCTTCGATCAGAATTTTTGCCGAAGCTGTCCCGATTCTTCCTGCGAGAAGATTTTCAGAAAACTTAATAAATCTGGAGTCGGCCGTTTCTGCTTCTGAATCAATATTATATTTAAGGTTAAAAATTCTTAACGCCTGTTCTGTTTTATTCTTTCCTAAAAATCTTTCTAAAATGTTTTTAATGTCTGAAACATAGGCCGTTCCACGCCAGATAAATGCATTCTCGTGGTTCTGAATGTATTTATCGATGTCTACATAAAGTTCTGCAAAGTTTCTTTCACGATAATTGCCCTTCATGCTTACCGAAATACCTGCAAAAAGTCCTGTATTTACAAGAAGTGACCAAAAAAAGATCTGCGGAATTCTTCCCAAATAAGGAATATTAAAGAAGCTGAAAGTTTCATACATACCTCTCAAAACACCTTTAAATTCCTGATTATACGAGAAATAATATTGAGGAATAATCAGCCCGAAATAGCAGATCAGTAGCCCGGCGATTAATCCAGTGAGAACTCCTTTGTAGCTTCCTCTTCTCCAGAAAATAGCTCCGAAATAAGCGGGAGCCAGTTGTGCAATGACCACAAAAGAAATCAACCCTACAGAGTCCAGAGAAGTTTTCAGGATAAAGTATTTATAAAAGGCAAAAGCCATAATGATGAGTCCGAAAATGCTGAATTTTCTGATCCGGGTGATATTACGGGTGTTGTTGGCTTCATCTTCAGATTTGAATTTTCCCAAAAGCCCGTATGGGATAATCATATTATTGGAAAGCATTATTGATAAAGTAATTGCCGAAATAATAATCATGGAAATGCTGGAACTTAATCCACCAAGGAAAACAAGCACTGTGATTACTGTATTTTCAAAGTGTTGCGGAATCAAAATGGAATAAAACTCAGGATTTACCTGTTGTCCGCTAAAAATCAGTCTTCCTCCCCATGCAATCGGAAATATGAAAAGTGTAAAAATCAATAGATACAGCGGAAAAAACCAGATGGCGGTTTTAATATGCTTTTCCTGTCTGTTTTCGATAATAGCCGTGTGAAATTGTCTCGGTAAAAGGCAGATTGCAGTTCCTGAGATCATGCACAATATCATCCAGTTGAGGGCACCTCCAATTCCGTTAAAGGTGTTTTTTGCTTTAAAATCACTGAACTTGCTGGCCTGCTGATAGATATCTGAAAATCCGTCAAACACAAAATAAATGACGAAAAGTCCCAGGATAATAATGAAAAACAGCTTTAAAAAGCTTTCCAAAGCAATAGCAGATATTATTCCCAATCTTTTCTCTGAAGCATCAACATATTTTGTTCCGTAATAAGAAGAAAATACGGCAATGAGTAATACCACAAACGTAGCACTGTCTGTGAGCATATTTTTTGAGACAGGAGTTTCTGTCACCAAATGAAATGTTTCGGAAATAGCCTTAATCTGAAGTCCGATGTAAGGAATAACCGCGAAAAGACATACCAATGTAATGATAGCACTCAGGCTTCTGCTGTTTCCATATCGGAGTGAGATAAAATCGGCAAGACTGCTGATCTTATTAATTCTGGAAATCCGTACAATTCGTGTATTAATATAAATCCAGGAAGGAATAACGATGATGGGGCCAATATAAATCGTAAGATAATTGAGTCCGCTGGTTGCTGCAACGCCGATGCTTCCGTAATATGTCCAAGCGGTACAGTACACGGCAAGGGAAAGGGCATAAATGTATGGATTATTGATCCAGAGCTTACTTTTTTTCTTCTCTGCAAGATATGCAACAAAGAATAAAAGCGCCAGATAGAGCAAAACCACAGAGAACAGTGCAAGACTACTCATATTTTTTTACGATTATCAAAGCGATGATGATGGAAAGCATCCATACAGCGAAAAGATACACCAAAAGCATAGGATATCCCAGCACTTCATGTTCGCTATTAAAAAGTAAAGAGACAGGAATACTGAAAGCAATCATCAGTCCGATGCTCAGCAAAATCAGTTTTTGTTCGTGTCTCTTTTTCATGATTGTTGATTGATGAATGATAATTGATCGATTAACATTTTAAAGCTTGTCATTTACCAATTATCATTCATTATTAGTTATTTAAAAATTATTCTTTATCATCAGAATATTCGCCGGTTAAGGAATAATATCCGAAAATCCCCAGTCCTCCTGAGATGATAGGCATCAATACAAATAATATGATGATCCCGAAAACCAAATCTTCCTGTTTTCCCGAAGTTATTTTAGGAATTCCCAAAACTGTAATTCCGAAATATCCTACAACCAGCGCAACTGCGATCCATACCAGGCCTAATATTTTTTTGAGTCTGTTCATTTTAATACATTTAAAATTAATAAAAATTTGATTGAAACCACCGTTATTCGTGGATATTATTATTTTTACTTTTCAGATAGAATATTCCGATGATAAGGCAGACAGTCGCCACGCCGATCGGATACCAAAGTCCTTCCAGATACCACGCTGCGTGTCCTGCTTCTTTTCCTGTGGTTACAAGATAAGTAGCTACCGCAGGAAGCAATCCTCCAAATACACCATTTCCGATATGGTAAGGCAGAGACATTGATGTATAACGGATTCTTACCGGGAACATCTCTACCAAAAATGCCGCAATCGGTCCATACACCATTGTTACAAAAATCACCTGGATGAAAACCATCAGAACAAGATACCATTTGGTGTCGTCATTAAGCTTTACAGAATGGGTCACTTTAGGTTCTTCAGCTTTTCCGTCTTTCATTACCGGGCCGGCTGCAGACCAGTGTACGATACTGTCTTTTTTCGCCAGAGTGCCGTCGGTGTAAAGTGTTTCTTTATGAAATGTTATCAGGCTGTCCGTTGCGATCTTATCATGAACTTTTACGGTTCTTTTTTCTGTAACCCCATTGGCAGCAATCGTTTTGGTTTCAAAATTTACGCTTTTAAACATAGAATCGTAAATAGGTCTGTATGCTAAAATAGCAATCAGCATTCCGGTCATCATGACGGCTTTTCTTCCGATTTTATCTGAAAGCCATCCGAAAAATACAAAGAAAGGAGTTCCTAAAAACAGGGCTGTTGCCATCAGAGAATCTACCTGTGCAGATTCCACGTTCATGACTTTCTGAAGGAAGCTCATCGCGTAAAACTGTCCGGTGTACCAGATTACCCCTTGTCCCATTGCGGCTCCGAATAATGCAAGCAGCACAAATTTAAAATTGAATTTATTTCCGAAACTTTCTTTTAAAGGATTTTTAGAAGTTTTTCCTTCGCTTTTGGCCTTTGCAAAGAGTGGAGATTCTTTCATGTTTTTTCTGATGATATAAGAAACTCCCACCATTAAAATGGAAATCCAGAACGGTACTCTCCATCCCCAGCCATCGAATTCTTCTGCAGAAAGAGAGGTTTTGGTCACTAAAATTACAATTAAAGAAATGAAAAGTCCTGCTGTTGCAGTTGTCTGTATCCATGATGTCCAGTAGCCTCTTCTTCCCGGCTGTGCGTATTCTGCGACATAGGTTGCAGCGCCTCCATATTCACCTCCAAGAGCCAGACCTTGCAATAATCTTAAAATTAAAACTAAAACAGGTGCTAAAAATCCGATGGTTTCATAGCTCGGGATACATCCGATCAGGAAAGTAGAAAATCCCATAATCAGTAACGTGACCAGGAATGTATATTTTCTTCCGATGAGGTCTCCCAGTCGTCCGAAGAACAATGCTCCGAAGGGTCTTACCACAAATCCTGCCGCAAAAGTGGCTAAGGTAGATAAAAATGCTGCGGTGGGATTATCAGCCGGGAAAAATTTCGTTGCCAGTACAACGGCCAGACTTCCGAAGATATAGAAGTCATACCATTCTATTAATGTTCCGAGAGATGAGGCTGTAATCACGCTCCAAATTGTGCGATTTTTTTGCCTTTCGTTCATATTCTCGTAGCTTACTTGATTGTTATCGCTCATATTGCTTGAATTTTATTGTTTGTTTTAAATGATCGTAATGTTTAATTTAGATCTATAAATAAATCTGGAATTGTAAAATAAATTCTCCTTTTGATGAAGGATCTTCTGTAGGACTTGTGTACACCGGTCTTGTAGAGTACTGAGTAGTGATTTTTGCGTGATGACCATCGATAAACCAGTTGGCACCAATATCAAACTGAGAGGACGGCTTATTAAGAGCATCAAAATCTTTATGGGTAAATGCAGCGAAAGGTTGAATCCTGATTTTTGGCTTTTCAGCTTGGTTCGGTAACAGTAATCCTGCTTGTGCGTAGATAATATTTCCTGTTCCGATTGTGGGTTGAAGATTTCCCGGTCCGGCAATAGCTTTATTTCCTGCGAAATTAGGATCGGAAGATGCAATATTCATAATCCCTATATTTCTGAGGTAATTCGGGCCGAACTGGTAGTTGTAGTATCCGGCATAAGCGGAAATTGCCATCTTATTTTTAGCATTTCCAAGAGGGATATCAGCAAATGCATCAACTGCCCAAAGTGAGATATCATGCTTTTCAATAGCAGAATTCACTGAAGTTCTTGTTCCATCTTTCTGATGATAAAAACCGGCTCCTATATTAAATACTTTTTTGGTTCCCAGATAAGATCCTACTTTGAAAGGTAATGTGTTGGATTCTTCGTCCAGAAACTGATATTCCACATATCCAGCTTTTGAAAAATTTGGGTTTCCATTATTGTCTACTGCTACTGCTTTTGATGGATCTGTAACATTAGGCGGAACTAAATCTGTTGCAAAGGGTTTATTTAAACTGAATCGGTATTCTAGTTTTCCGTATTTCCCTTTAGCAAACATTCCGAGCTGTCGTGCGAACTGGTCAGAATTGTCAATCAGTGGCCATGTGAAAATAGGAGAGTCTACGGTAAGGAAATTAAGTGTGGAGGCCATAGTCATACGCGAAAGTCCCATATAATAATGTAAACCTGCACCTAAAGATAAACTAAATTTTCCTGCTTCTCCGGGTAAAATAACAGCATACTCGTTCCATGCATCGTGAAAAAAAAGTTGTGTTTTTTTTCCGTTTCCATAACCTCCTGTTCCTGAAGTTCCGGGAGCGCCACCATTGATGAATGTTTGGTTGTTGATTCCAAAATGCGCCAAGATCATATACCTTTTAGAAATCTGGGCGTACACTAAAGTCCGTAATCTTCTATTTCCTAAGCTCCAGGAATTGTCGGTTGGTTCTCCGCCGACCATGCTTCCGGGGTTCATTTGGGTGTTTCTAAGCCAGAACTGGTCCCACAAAATAAATCTTACATATTTATCACCTTGCTGATTGAGGTTGATTTTTAATCCGCTGCCATAATCAGGAGAACCTTGTGCATATAGTGAACTGCTTATTAAAGCAAATCCAATACAAGTGAGTATTTTCTTCATAAATTATTAATTTTTGGCGTTGTTTTTTGTGAAAGCCAAATTGTAATTAATAATTTAGTTATGAAAATTTAATATATATTAGTGCTAATAGTATAGTTATAAGTTTTTAATTATGAATTGTGAGTTATTGAAGTATCTGTATTTTGAGTTTATTTAATATGTAATATTTTGATTTAAAAATGTTTATTATTTTTATTTGTATGAAAAAACTCATAACTTATACCTAATAATTCATAACTCACCAGAAACTATTTTTTAAATCTTTCCCATTTAATCAGCATATATTTATCTGCAAATTGTGTGATAATTAATCCGGCATTCTTAAGGTTTTCTTCTTTAGAAATGTACTCGGTAAGTTCGTTTTGCTTCAGAATTTTATAGACCGGGTGAAATTCCGAATGGGGTGGTCTTGTGATATTGTATTTCTTAATCCACGAGCTTATGGTAACATGAGAAACACCTATAATTCTTTCTATTTCACGATAACTTAAGCCTTCCAGATAAAGCTGTAGTGCTTTTGTGACATAATAATCATCTATCTTTTTACCTAATTTTTTTACCGTAAAATAATAATTGCAGTCTTTGCATAAAAAGCGTTGCTTTTCATTAACAATTCCGCTTTTTACTATTTTATTGCTATTGCATTTGGGACAGTTATTTTCCATAACTATATCTTTTTAGCAAATATATAATAATTTAGCATATTATTAATTTAGTATAAAGATAAAATTACCTGAATATTAATTTAATTCAATAAAATAATCTTTTTTATTTGTTTATTATAGAAATTATATTTTAAATTTGCGAAAAATTTTAGATAAATAAATGGAAATAGAAATTTCCTCCTCCATTCATTTGATGTATGTGAGTGAAATACAGCAGGAAATGTACGATTCTGCACAGCGTAGAGGAACGGGAATAGCAAAACGCTCGATAGAATACCTCAGTAAAAAAATTACTGAAGGAAACGCTGTAATAGCTACGGATAAAGGAAAATGGGTAGGTTTCTGTTATATTGAAACCTGGTCTCACGGGCAGTTTGTAGCCAATTCCGGGCTTATAGTTTCTCCGGATTTCAGGCATTTAGGAGTTGCCACATTAATAAAAGATAAAGTTTTTGCTTTATCACGGAATAAATACCCAAACGCTAAAATTTTCGGATTGACAACAGGATTGGCAGTAATGAAAATCAACAGTGATTTAGGATATAAACCCGTTATCTACTCTGAGCTGACCCAGGACGAAGAATTTTGGGATGGTTGTAAAAGCTGCATCAATTATGAAATTTTAATGAAAAAAGAACGTAAAAATTGCCTGTGTACGGCAATGCTTTTTGTTCCTGAAAACATAAAAAACAGTGCTGGAAATATTCAGGCTGAAAATCAATACAATAATGAGCAAGAAAGTAGTTTTAGCATTTAGCGGAGGTCTTGATACCTCTTACTGTGCCAAATATCTCAGTGAAATATTGGGATATGATGTGTATGCGGTTACTGTAAACACAGGTGGTTTTTCTAAAGATGAAGAAAGAGAATTAGAGAAGAGGGCATTTGATCTTGGAGTGAAACAATACAGGTGCGTTGATGCTCAGGAAGATTATTATAATTCTTGTGTGAAATATTTGATTTTTGGTAATGTGTTGAAAAACAATACTTATCCTCTGTCGGTAAGCGCGGAGCGTACGATTCAGGCGCAGGAAATTGCAAAATACGCGATTGAAATAGAAGCGGATGCCATCGCTCACGGAAGTACAGGAGCCGGAAACGATCAGGTTCGTTTTGACCTGATTTTCCAGGTGATGTGCCCAAAGGTAGAAATCATTACGCCAATCCGCGATATGACTCTTTCCCGTGAAGAGGAAATTGAATTCTTGAGAAGTTATGGCTACGAAATGGAATTCCAGAAAGCACAATATTCTGTAAATAAAGGTCTTTGGGGAACTTCGGTAGGCGGAAAAGAAACACTTACTTCAAGAAATCATCTACCCGAAGAAGCTTTTCCTTCTCAAATTAAGGAAACTCAGCCTTCAGAATTAGAAATTGAGTTTAAAAATGGAGAAGCTGTAGCAGTAAACGGAGAAAACTTTGAACACTCTGTTTATGCTATTCAGAAAATTGAGAAATTGGCTTCGGCTTACGGAATCGGTCGTGACATTCACGTTGGAGATACAATTGTCGGCATTAAAGGAAGAGTCGGTTTTGAAGCGGCTGCGGCATCTGTTATCATCAAATCGCATCATTTACTGGAGAAACATACGCTTTCAAAATACCAGCAGATGATGAAGTCTCAATTATCCGATTGGTATGGCAACTGGCTTCACGAAGCACTTTTCTTAGATCCTGTCATGAGAAATATCGAGTCTTTCTTGATTGATTCTCAAAAAACGGTTAGTGGAAAAGTATTTGTAACCCTTCATCCTTACCGATTTGTTTTAAACGGAATTGAATCTCAGCACGATTTAATGTCTGATAAATTTGGAAGTTATGGCGAAGCAAACCGAGCATGGACAGGCGAAGATGTGAAAGGCTACACAAAAATTGTAAGCAATTCTTTAAATATATACCATCAGATAAATCAAAATATAAATTAATTCATTTAGAGTCCTGAAAGGACGACCTAAGACAGGATAGGATAAAATCCTATTATTATGAATATTAAAGTATGATTAATCAAAAAGAAATAAAAACAGCAGGAATCATCGGAGCCAACGGTTACACGGGAAGCGAATTGGTTCGACTGTTGGCTTTTCATCCTCATGTGTCATTACGCTTTTTATATAGTCGCTCGAATTCGGGAACAAAAATTTCAGATTTGTACCCGGATTTAGAGACAGTTTGTGAAATAGTTTTAACCGATAAACCTGAAGACGTAGACATTTTATTTTTATGTCTTCCACATAAAGAAAGTCAAAATTGGCTGAATCAAAATCCTGTAAAAGATTCAACACTAATCATCGATTTAGGAAACGATTTTCGTCTTGATGGAAATTTAGGAAACAGAAATTTTATCTACGGGTTACCTGAAATCAATAAAAAACAACTTTCAGAGGCGAAAAGTATTTCAAATCCGGGATGTTTTGCAACAGCAATTCAGTTGGCTTTGCTTCCTTTGGCTCAGAAAGGTTTGTTAAATGAAGTTTATACAACGGGAATCACGGGTTCAACAGGCGCAGGACAATCTTTGCAGGCGACAACACATTTTACCTGGAGAAATGATAATATTTCGGCTTATAAAACTTTGACGCATCAACATGTAGATGAGATTTTACAGCAATTAAATTCCTATAATGTTCATGAGGTTAATCTGAATTTCGTTCCATGGAGAGGAGATTTTGCAAGGGGAATTTTTACAAGTTCCACGGTGAAAACAGATTTGGAACTTTCAGAAATATATCAATTGTTTAATGATTTTTATGCAGATGCATCTTTTGTAAAGGTAAGTGAGAAAGCAATTGATCTAAAACAGGTTGTCAATACCAATCGCTGTGTGATACAGATTGAAAAGAGTGGAAATGTTGCGGTTATTCATTCAGCGATTGATAATCTGTTGAAAGGAGCTTCCGGGCAGGCGGTGCAAAATATGAACATTGCGATGGGCTGGGAAGAGAATTCAGGATTGAACTTAAAACCGATAGCGTTTTAATTGTGAATGGTCAATAAATCAATCGTGAATTTTAAAATTTTAGACAGAGTTCCAAGTCTTGAACTTTTGTTTCTCGTATGTTTGCGTAAGAAAGATTTACGTTTTACATAGGATAACAAAAAGCTAAGAGACAGAAGAAATATTTTGTGTCAGGTAGTTAATTTGAT
>NZ_FNDW01000008.1 GCF_900099685.1 Chryseobacterium taeanense
ATGAGTTTTTCTCTGAGTGAATCTTAGTTTACTTAAACACTTTTCTCTTGTAATAAATGTATTAATTTCTTTTACAAATCTAAAGGAGTGTTTTTTCGTAACAAAGTGAAGAAAAAATGTATCGAGAATGAAGTGTATCCTCAAGCTCGCAAACTTCTCAATACGACTTTTACAAAGTCTACTCGAAGTGACGGAGTGAATCAAAATGCACAACGCGTAAGAATCTTAGTGCGCTTCGTGTCCACAATTAAAAATATAACAACATAAATTAAATACAAAACAATGAAACATTTTATTACACTGGCTGTTCTATTTATCAGCCTCATTATTAAAGCTCAGGTGGGGATTAATAACACTTCCCCAAAAGCAACCCTCGATATTACTGCCAAAACAAATAATGGCACCAAACCCGAAGGATTGATTGCACCCAGATTGACTGGTGATCAGATCCAGTCAGGTGATGGGCAGTATGATACCGCTCAAAAAGGAGCGATCATTTATGCCTTGTCTGCTGCCAGTTCTCCAAGTACTAAAACAGCTAATATTAACGCAGAAGGATATTATTATTTTGACGGAAGCGTTTGGCAGAAGCTTTCTAATTCTTCGGTGCCGGCAGTTGTTGTAACCTCATCAGCTCTTAACGGAACCTATAAAGCAGGAACTGCCATGACTGCTTCTAATACTTTTACAGTAACAATAACTAATAATTCTTTTAGTCCGGCCACTATTGCTTTCGGTACTTCAGATCTATTGCTTTCCGGAGTCGGTGGTTTATCAGTGGCTTCGGTGAGTCCTGCTAATGTCACCAACATGGTCGCAGGAGCAAGTGTGACGGTAACATACACCCTTTCCGGAACCCCGGCAGCCTGCGGAACACTGTCGGCAGCTTGGAGCAAGCTTACATTGAACTCTACCAAAATATCCACGGTGATGCCTAACTTCAATTGTAGCGCAGGATCCTGGGTAAGTGTATTACCTGAATACAGGCTTAATGGACTGATCAATGGAACGGCATATTCCGGTACTTACACATTACCATATACTGTAGGAGGATGTGCTTACACAGGGGAAACCATTACCCAAAGCGGTCTTACACTGACATTAACAGCGGGAACCTACAGTACCAGCGGAAATTTAACTTATACTTTATCCGGAACCTACACAGGCACAACTAATGGAGCAGTAACCTTTACGACAGCCGGCGGATGTACCATTTACTTAGGACCATGTGCAAGCTGTAAGGAAATTAAAGATAAAGGATTGACAACAGCGGATGGTGTTTACTACGTAGATATTGATCAGGCAGGAAGTACTTATACCCCTGTTAAAGCGCAATGTGATATGACGACTGATGGTGGTGGATGGACGCTAATACTAAATTATCTTCATAAAGGCAATACAACACCTTCTCTTTCGGTGAAAACTAATTCTTTTCCAGTCATTGGAAGCACTACCCTTGGTAATGATGAAAGTAGTAATACAGATAATTGGGGACATACCTCAAAAAATATACTCAATACAATGAGTTTTAGTTCTATCCGTTTTTATGGCAAGACAAGTGGTCATAGCAGAATTATACATTTTAAAACATCACTTGCTAATGGCATTTCATACATAAAAACAGGAACAGGAAGTTTTACAGGACTATCAACAAGCTATACTGCTCTGTCAGGACACACTGCTTTTTTGCCTGTTAACACAAGTACCTATTCTAGTGATCAAGATGATCAATCTCTTACAACATACCCATTTTATAAAGGTAATACTTATCATTGGGGAATTAACGGTGCAGGTGTGGGGATTCCAAGATGGGAAGTAGATGATTTTCTGACTAATGCAGCAAACTCGACTTATCATCAAGTTTGGGTAAAATAAAACATAATATCGCGACTTTTCAATCTCCCTGCTGACGCGAGCGTCTCGTTCGTGCAGCTTTAAAATATAAAATAGAGATTCAGGCAAAATGTTGGTCACGAGGGTGATGCTCGCGCCAGCAATACGACAACAACTACATTAATTAATCCTAACCCTAACAGCGGTCTCAACCCTGTTAGGGTTTAAATAACAAATTTAAAATCATTTAAAACCAATAACAATGGCAAACATTCTCCACAAAATCAAAGCGTATCTCTACGATAACACTTTAACCAAAGACAATCCCAATGATTTCATTGCCCGTACGGCAAGCGAGCGTTCCCTTTCCGTAAAGCAGATCTGTGGAGCCGCCGCCAGCCGCGGTGGTGCAGATGTTTCCGCTTCGGCAATGGAGCATGCGACCGAGCTCTTCCTGAAAGAAATGGCGTACCAGCTTTGCGATGGCTTTTCAGTCAATACCGGTTATTTTACGGCAAGCACGACGATTCGAGGGGTATTCGATAGTCCGTCGGATACTTTTAACAAAGACAAGCACAGCATTATTTTCCAGTTCAATCAGGGCGAAAAGCTGCGGGCTGAGATCTCAAACATTGAGGTAGAAATTCTTGGTGTGGCAGAAGCTTCTGCGGTGATCTTGCAGGTAACAGATATGAAAAGTGGTTCGGTTAATGATCTTCTCACGCCCGGCAGAAACCTGAAGATTGTGGGCAGCAAGATCAAAGTCGCCGGTGATGATTCTTCGGTGGGAATCTATTTTGTAGATGCCACAACACAGGCAAGAACCCAAGTAGACACTTCCGATATCGTCACTAATAATCCTTCGGAGGTTATGGTAGTAATTCCTGCATTGGCAGCAGGCACCTACAATCTGGAAGTGGTGACGCAGTTTTCTAAGAACAGTGCTTTTCTAAAGGAGCCAAGAGTCGCTCTTTTAGATAAATTGTTAACCGTCGAATAGGAAATCAATGGTGTCGTCCGTAGGCTTCCTTGTCCCTCGTCCGAAGGAAGGTGTTTCCTTCGCTCGGAGGACAGTGTGTCCCTCGCCCGAGGGATGACGTGCCGTTAGTACTGTCCGTACACTGCCACTCGGGCGAACCGGTTAGTGCCACAGGTATGTGTGGGATCGTTTCACAGGTGTGAACCATTCCAAAATAAAATTTAAGATTTATTCAACAGCTCCGGTTTGGGAAAGATTTCCAGGCCGGAGTTTTTTTGCATTCGCCCGGCTTCTTACGAGAATTTAACGCAATGAGCGCAAGAGTTTATTTGAAGTAATTGCGCTTATTTTTTGTTCGCAAAGGCGTTAACATTCAGCAAATGATAGCAAATCCTAATGAACTTTCAGATCTAATTCTGAATATTAACTAAGCATTTGTCATCCAAAGGAATCATAGCATCGTGGGAATATTAGGATGGGAATATTTGTGCTTAGATCCCTACGGAAGTATCTAAAATGGAGGTTAAAATTTACAGTTATCATTTGCTGAATGTTAAAGTTTATGCTGAGCCTGTCGAAGTACCTTTGCGATCTAAATAATATGTATGCAACATTATAAATTTCTTGCGAACCATAGCGTTAAAGTAATAGAGAATACTGAGGCGACTTGAGGGCTCGCGTTATAAAGGTGGCTTCGGCTCCGCTCAGCCGCCTTTGCAGGTCTGAGAGTTTTAGTGTGAGTATGTTGATGTATAATGATTAGAGAATTCTTATAAAACAACAAAAAGTTATAGAATGACGGAGCCTGAGATGGCTCGAAGGCTCGCGTTACATTGGGAGCCTTGGTGACTGAGCGGAGTCGAAGCCACCATTGAGTGGGAGAGTTTAAAGCGTTGCAAAAATTCCCCTCAGTGGAGGGGAATTTAGAAGCGATCGACTGGCGGAGCCTGAGGTGACTCGAAAACTCGCATTATAAAGGTGGCTTCGACTTCGCTCAGCCACCTTTGGTTTAAAAATTATCGATGTATAAATGACTAATACAATTATTCTATACTCATATTTTGAGAAGCTGATCTTTCGATTCAAAGAACTTTTTGTATTTGAATCATCAATTATTGTAATATGTCTTTTATATTTTCCGTAACCCCTTTTAAATAGATATTCAGAAGTTTCTGTTCTTTTTCACTTAAATCGCTGGTAAACTTTTTATCGAAGAGCATCCCGGCAAAATAATTATTGATTTCGTTTTCGATATACATTTCTTTGTTCTGTAACGCGTTGATGTTTTTAGCTCTTAGTTTTTCTGCAATGGCTGAGGCCTAGCTTCCATTATTGACATTCTTTGGATATTCTGAAAGACTTTTTAATATTCTATCATAAAAAGGAAATATTATAAGGAAAATAGATTTAAATCGGGTTAATTCACGTTCAATGCTTAAATTTGTTCTATGAATTATTTGGAAGCTTTAAGCAGAAGATATTCTGTGAAAAAATTTAATGCCGAAATTATCCCCGGGAAAACGTTGCACAACATTCTGGAATCCGGGAAATTATCGGCAAGCTCATTGGGCCTCCAGCCTTACAAAATCATTGTGGTAGAAAGTAAGGAAATGAAGGAAAAACTGATTCCTGCATTTTACAATCCGTCACAAATTTCCACATGCTCGCATCTGGTCGTTATTATTTCAAAGAAAATATTAGATGAAAGCTACATTAACGGATATTTCAGACATATTTCAGAAGTAAGAGAGACTCCTGCAGAAAAACTTGACCTCTTCAGAAACAGCATCAATCAGCATATTAACCAAAAAACTCAGGATGAAATTTTCAACTGGGCAGAAAAACAGTCTTATATTGTTTTAGCCAACCTGATGTATGCCGCAGCGATGGAAAATGTAGATACCTGCCCGATGGAAGGCTTTCGCCAGGATATCATCGAAGAGATTTTGGATATTAATTCAGACGAAGAAAAAGTAACCGTCACCCTTGCCTTAGGCTACCGCTCGGAAGAAGATCATTTCCAGCACATGAAAAAAGTGAGAAAACCAAACGAAAAATTATTTAAATTTATTTAATTATTTAGACGATTAGTCTTAAACTAAGGATATGATAAAAGCGGATGTATTAGTAATCGGTTCCGGGATTTCGGGACTTTCTTATGCCATAAAAGTTTCTGAGCAGCTTCCTGATGCCAAAATAATCATTGTAACAAAGTCCGACGAAGATGAAAGCAATACCAAATACGCCCAAGGCGGTCTTGCAGTTGTTACAGATTCTAAAAATGATAATTTTGAAAAACATATTGAAGATACCATGCGTGCCGGAGACGGTGAAAATAAACGCGATGTTGTAAAAATGGTCGTCACTGAAGCTCCTGCAAGATTCAATGAAATTGTGGAATGGGGAGCCAACTTCGACATGAAAAATGGTGAATTTGCATTAGGAAGAGAAGGCGGCCACACGGAAAACCGAATTGTACATCACAAAGATATCACAGGCTTCGAGATCGAAAGAGCTTTGTTGGAAACAGCCAATAAAAGTGAAAATATTGAAATCCTCGACCATCATTATGTCATTGACATTATCACCCAGCACCACGTTCCGGGAAAAGAGGTGAATGAAGGAGACATCAACTGCTATGGTGCTTATATTTTAGATGAAAAGTCTAAGAAAATAAAAAAGATCACTTCAAAAATAACCCTGGTAGCAACAGGTGGTGCCGGGCATGTTTACAAAAACACCACCAATCCTACCATTGCAACAGGAGATGGTATCGCTTTCGTTGCCAGAGCAAAAGGAAATGTGTCGAATATGCAGTACTACCAGTTTCACCCCACCGCTTTATATAGTAAGATCGACGGAATGCTGTTCCTGATTTCCGAAGCCGTGCGCGGAGACGGAGCAAAATTGAGGACAAAAAGAGGAGAAAAATTCATGCACAAATATGACGAGCGTGAAGAGCTGGCCTCCAGAGATATCGTAGCCAGAGCTATTGATGCCGAAATGAAAATTACCGGTGATGAATATGTAGGCCTTGACTGTCGCGAGATGAACCACGAAAAGTTCCTCGAGCATTTTCCGAATATTTATAAAAAATGTAAAGACGAAGGAATAGATCCCTTCACACAGCTGATTCCCGTGGTGCCTGCCTGCCATTACCTTATGGGTGGCATCGAAGTCGATCAGGACGGACAGTCGTCCATCAGAAACCTTTTTGCAGTAGGAGAATGTACCAATTCCGGGCTTCATGGAGCTAATAGACTGGCTTCAAACTCATTGCTCGAAGGGTTGGTTTTCGGGCACAATGCAGCTATGAAAACCGTTGAGCTTTTAAATGAAAATAAATTCAATTTTGAAGATTTAAAAGCCGTTCCAGAATGGAATGAAGAGGGAATGAAAATCATGGACGAAATGGTGATTGTTTCTTACCTCAGAAAACAGCTTCAGGAAATGATGAGCGATCTTGTAGGAATCGTACGAAGCAATCGCCGTCTTAATATGGCCCTTCAAAAACATCAGGAAATTGCTGCCGCTGTAAACGAAATCTACCACTACTCTATTCTCTCCCCACAACTTTCGGAACTAAGAAATTTAACTACCGTTGCACACCTCATCATTACCCAATCGATGGAAATGAAGGAAAATAAAGGAGCATTTTATAATAAAGATTTAGCTTAAAACCACAAAAAAAATATGAAAAGACCTGCTTACGTCACAGATAAAGCATTAAAACAATTCATCAAAAATGCTTTGGAAGAAGACATTCAGGATGGAGATCACTCTACTCTTTCCACAATCCCGAAAGATTTGGAGCAAAGCGCAAAACTTTTGGTAAAACAGGATTGTATTCTGGCCGGCGTTGAGCTGGCTGAAATTATCTTTAAAACTTTCGATAAAAACCTTAAAGTAGAAACTTTTATAAAAGACGGCGATGCCGCAAAAGTGGGAGACGTTGCTTTTATCGTAACCGGAAGTGCCAGATCAATTCTTTCTACCGAAAGGCTTGTCCTGAACTGTATGCAGAGAATGAGCGGAATTGCAACCCTTACCCACGACTGGGATTCCCGGCTTGTAGGAACCAAAACCAAACTTCTTGATACCAGAAAAACAACCCCGAATTTCAGAATCTGTGAAAAATGGGCTGTAGCTATTGGCGGAGGAACAAATCACCGCTACGGGCTTTATGATATGATTATGCTAAAAGACAACCACATTGATTACAATGGCAGCATTACGAATGCCGTAAAAATGGCTAAGGATTATATTAAAAAGAATAAAAAGAAACTAAAGATTGAGGTAGAAACCAGAAATCTTGAAGAAGTACAAGAAGCCATCAAAGCAAAAGTGGACAGGATCATGCTTGATAATATGGATGTGAATATTATGAAGAAGGCAGTAAAGCTTATCAATGGATCTTGCGAAACAGAAGCTTCCGGCGGGATCACCAGGGATCAGCTTAAAGAAATTGCCTCTACCGGCGTTACTTATATTTCAGCAGGTGCCTTAACACATTCAGCAGAAAATATTGATTTGAGCCTTAAAGCGCTAAAATAAAGTTAAATTTTTAATAAAAACAAAGCCTTTTTATTAAAAATTCAATAATATGATTTTATTCATATAAAACAACACATATTATTCAACGCATTGTAAATCAGAAAAATAAAGCTTATTGAGATCGTTTAAAAATTAACATAAAGTTAATATTAGTTAAAATTTATTTCACCAATTTTGCAGAAAATAAAATCTAACTATTACTAACGATTATGAAATTAATCAACAAATCAATACTGACTGTAGCTATTACGCTATCTACAGCTAGTGTTTATTACGCTCAACAAGTTCAGGACACTGTAAAAGACACAAGGTCCAAAGATATTGAGGAAGTAATTTTACAAGGTGTTACGGATATCGCAAAGGATAGAAAGACACCGGTTGCAGTATCTACCATCAAAGCTGCACAAATTCTTGAAAGACAAGGAAACCAAGAACTTGTTGAATTACTTAACACTACACCTTCTGTATATGCTACAAAAGGAGGTGGTGGATTTGGAGATTCTCAGATCACTATGCGTGGTTTTGAATCAAGAAATATCGCCGTAATGGTAAATGGTATGCCTGTAAATGATATGGAAGGAGGTACCGTTTATTTTTCAAACTGGACGGGATTAGCAGACGTAACAAGTACACTACAGGTACAAAGAGGACTAGGTTCTTCAAAACTTGCTATTGCTTCTGTTGGAGGTACAATGAACTTCTTAACAAAGTCAGCAGATATGAAGAAAGGAGGGGTTATTAGATTGGGAGTTGGTAACAATGACTATTTTAAGACATCTTTCGCATATAATACAGGTAAATCTGATAAAGGATGGTCTTCTTCTTTCTTAATGAGTAGACAAGCAGGTAGTACTTATATCGAAAATACAGATTATGAATCTTATGCTTATTATTTCGCATTAGGTTGGGAACCCAACAAAAAGCATAATTTCCAGTTTACATTAACTTCCGCTCCCCAGTGGCACAACCAAAGAACTTATTCATCTACAATTCAAAACTATATAAACTTTAATCCTGATCACGACGGAACACCGTATAGACAATATAATTCTGACTATGGTTATTACACGGATGCAAATGGAAATAAAGTCGCATTAGCTAACAGAGCAAACTACTACGCTAAGCCTGTAATGATGCTAAACTGGGACTGGACGATGAACGAAAAGTCTAAATTAAGTACTGTTCTTTATATGTCGAACGGTAGAGGTGGTGGAACAGGTGACATTGGTAGAGTTGGAGGAAAAGGAATCACCAGCTTTTATGATGCTGAAGGACATTTCAATTATGACGCAATTTTCGCAGCAAACCAAGCCGTTAATTTAAATACAGCTTCTGCTGGAAGCACCTTGATCCGTAGAGCGAGTGTAAACTCTCACAACTGGTACGGGATTTTAGCAAACTTCCAACATAAAATTAATGATAACTGGAATTTCTCAGTAGGTACAGATGACAGATATTATTATGGATATCACTATCAAGTAGCCTCAGATTTATATGGAGCTTCAGGATATAAGGATAGTAATAATAAAAATATTGGACCTAAGATTGTAAGTAAAACTTATGATTATCAAAAACTATCATGGAATCCTTTTGGGGGTAGTACCGCACCTATTGAAGACCAAATTGGCTACAGTAATGATGGTGAAGTTATTTGGTATAGTGGATTTGGTCAGATTGAATATTCCAAAAACAATTTATCTGCCTTTTTACAGGGATCAGTTTCTAATCAAGGATATCAAAGAATTGATAATTTCATACAAGATGGTGTAACTAAACAACAAGGGCAAACTGTTAATACAAAAACAGGATTCAAAAATTTATTCGGTTACAACATTAAAGCAGGAGCTAACTATAACATTGATTCTAACAATAATGTATTTGCTAACATAGGATATTATAGTAAACAACCATTCTTCAACTCTGTTTATCCAAGTAACTTCCAAGTGGTTAATCCAACATTGACAAATGAGAAAATTTTCTCTGCTGAAGTTGGTTATGGATTCAGATCTTCAAAGCTTAGTGCTAACGTTAACATCTACAGAACTTCATGGGGAGACAGATGGTTAAGAAGAACAAACCAGACATTTACTTTACCTGATAACACAACAACTACAGGATATGCAGAAATCAGTGGTATTACTGAAATCCACCAAGGAGTTGAAGTAGATGCAGTTTACAAACCATTTAATTTCTTAGAAGTTCAGGGTATGTTCTCTTGGGGAGATTACCATTACAAAGGCAATGCTACAGGAGCAGCATTTGACGACAACAACAATCCGCTTACTTTAGCAGGAACTTCTACATCTACAACTCTCTATTTAGATAAAGTAAAAGTTGGAGGTACAAGCAACAACAGTATTCCTCAAATGACAGCCTCACTAGGAGCTACTGTAAAGCCTGTAAAAGATCTTAGTATTTTTGGTACATGGAGATATGTAGGAAAACTTTACTCCTCAATTGATATTGCAACATTCTCTAACGAAGCTGCACAACAAAAAGGAGTAATGAAATTACCTGATTTCAATTTATTTGATTTAGGAGCATCATATAAAATCAGATTAAGAGATAACAATCAATATTTCACTATTGGTGCTAATGTTTACAACTTGTTTGATACTACTTACATTTCTGATGCATCAACAAACGTATTTACAAAGACAGCTGATCAATTTGCAACAGCAGCTCAATATGAAGCCTATCAGTCTACTCTATACAAAGGTATTGATCCAAGCAACAGAGTATTATTTGGATTTGGAAGAACTTGGGCAGCAACATTATCTTTCAACTTCTAATAAAAAAACATTAGATTTATAAATATCAATCCCGGCTTTTCGCCGGGATTTTTTGCTATATTTGTGTCCTAGAAAAGAAAAAATAGAACTATGGATTTTTACAAAATTTTTCTTAGTGCCCACAAAGGATTCGGGTACCTGGAATTGGTTTTAGTAGCATTATTTATTATTGCTCTTTTAGCTGTCATGTTTGGCTTTAGCGGTAAAGTAAACAAGTTCCTGAAGAAAACCACTCTCTTTACGATGATTTTCTTTCATGTGCAGTTCTTAGTAGGAATATGCTTGCTGTTAATTTTTTCCCCAGGGTTTAAAGCCGCATTGGATTCCGGTACTTTGATGAGTGATTCTTACTCAAGATTCCAGTATGTAGAACATCCTTTTTCTATGCTGATCGCTGCCGTTTTAATGACGATCATCAACAAAAAAGTAAAGACCAACCCTACAATCTCGTTGGGAATTGTCTTTATGGGATTGATCGCAGCAGGTTTATTTGCATTCGCATTCCCTTGGATGAGAGTCTTCGGGGCATAAATATATTAACGTAAACAATTTTTAATTAAATCAATGAAAGTAGCTGTAGTAGGTTCAACAGGAATGGTTGGACAAGTTATGCTTAAAGTTCTCGAGGAGAGAAACTTCCCTGTCACAGAATTAATTCCGGTAGCATCCGAAAAATCTGTTGGTAAGAAGGTGAAGTATAAACAGGAAGAATTTACGATTGTAAGCATGAAAGACGCTATAGCTGCCAAACCTGATATTGCCATTTTCTCAGCCGGAGGTGCCACTTCACTGGAGTTTGCTCCACTTTTTGCTGAAGCGGGAACCACCGTGATCGACAATTCTTCTGCATGGAGAATGGATCCTGATAAAAAGCTGGTTGTTCCGGAAATCAATGCCGATGTACTGACAAAAGAAGACAAGATCATCGCCAACCCGAACTGTTCTACCATTCAGCTGGTGATGGTTCTAGGACCTTTAAACAAGAAATATGATCTGAAAAGAGTAATTGTTTCTACTTACCAATCCGTTACAGGTACCGGAAAAGCAGCCGTAGATCAGTTGAATTCCGAAATCACGGGAGATAAAACGATTGCGAAGGTTTACCCTTACCAGATCTTTAAAAATGCTCTTCCGCACTGTGATGTTTTCGCAGATGATGATTACACCAAAGAAGAGATTAAACTGATGAAAGAACCTAAGAAAATCTTAGGGGACGACACGTTCAATCTTACAGCAACCGCGGTGAGAGTTCCTGTTCAGGGAGGTCATTCGGAAAGTGTAAACATCGAGTTTGAAAATGAATTCGATCTTGATGAAGTAAGAAAGATATTATCTGAAACTCCCGGAGTTGTGGTAATGGATAACGTTAAAAACAACGAATATCCTATGCCGCTGTATTCCGAAGGTAAAGACGAAGTTTTCGTCGGAAGGATAAGACGGGATCTCTCACAGCCCAAGACGCTGAATCTCTGGATTGTGGCAGACAACCTGCGAAAGGGAGCCGCAACCAACGCAGTACAGATCGCAGAATATCTTGCAGCCAACAACTTAGTGTAAACTAACAAAATATAAAAGAGTCTCAGAATTGAGATTCTTTTTTTTATCAAACCTATGAACGTTCAGAAAAATAATAATAAAGATAAATTAGCCTTTCAAAAGATTATTGCCGCATTCGGAATTATTCTCTTCGTCGGAAAAATCATTGCCTGGAAACTCACCAATTCGGATGCTGTATTTTCCGATGCCATGGAAAGTATCGTCAATGTCATCAGCGCATTCATGGGATTGTATTCGCTATATCTAGCCGCCAAACCAAAGGACGAAGATCATCCGTACGGACATGGAAAAGTGGAATTCGTAACCTCCGGAATCGAAGGTGCCTTAATTGCCATTGCCGGACTCATGATTATCTATGAAGGAGTTCACAGCTTAATCATTGGAAAAGTTTTAAACAAGCTCGACCTCGGCATCTGGATTATTGCGGCAACAGCAATCATCAACTATCTGTTGGGCTATGTCTCTATTAAAAAAGGTAAAGCAGAAAACTCTCCGGTACTGATCTCCTCCGGAAAACATCTTCAATCCGATACTTTTACAACGCTGGGGGTTGTGGTCAGTCTCATCGTGGTTTATTTCACCAAAATCTACTGGTTGGATTCTGTTGTTGCCTTGGGTTTCGGGGTATATATTATCGTGGTGGGATACAAAATCGTTCGGAAATCGTTAAGTGGAATTATGGATGAGCAGGATCCTGATCTTTTAAACCGGATTATCAGAGTACTGGAAGAAAACCGCCATACAGAATGGATTGACATTCACAACATGAAAATTCAGCAGTTTGGGGCTCATCTTCACATTGATGCTCATATTACACTTCCTTGGTATTACAGCCTTCGTGATGCCCATACTGAAATGGAAAAAGTGATTATTATTCTTGTTAAAAACATCGACAGAACCATAGAGTTTAATTTCCATATGGACGACTGCAGACCCATCTCCTGCTCTATCTGTCAGATCGCCGACTGCCCTGTACGGGAAAACGATTTTGTAAAAAGACTAAACTGGACTCCCGAAAACGTAACCTCTGTGGATAAACATACAGCGGAATAAAGCATAACCGTTTTTATTCTTTAATTCCCAAGGCACTTTTATAAATGCTGATTTCTTTTTGAAGATCAGCAATCAGCTTTATCTTTTCATCCAATTCTGCAACCATTTTAGATTTGGCATTTAAGACGAATCCGGGAGGATAATAATCGCTAAGCTCAGTAAGAAAATCATATTCCATAGCGATGCCGAGATTCCAGAGGATTCCGAACTGTAGCGAAGACTGTTTGAAATAATTGGTGAGAGAAGAAGGACTGATCGTCATTCGTCTTGCCACTTCGGCCTGGCTGAGCTTTTTATCGCGCATTACGCTCTTTACCAATTGCCCTATATGAGGGTGCGGATGATTACTTTTTCGGAGATACATTCTATTCATCATACTGTTTATTTTTTTAAATGGTTGGGGTTATAAATAGGTCCATTGGCGTTGCGGACTCCTCGCTATGCGTCTTAGATACATCCATTGAAATCTAACATATATAAAAATACGTCTTAAATACATTCGTCTACATTTTATACTAATATTTATACATTTAACATAGATAATTATATATCTTAAACGTATAGAGATGAGCCTTAAACGTCTAAATATCATTATCAAGCGTATATCGACGGTAATAAAACATCGGGATAATAAGCAAAAGGATCAGTGGCTGTATCACAAACCTTCTCATATAGAAAGAAAAGAGATATCCGATCTCAAAATGAGTGTAGATACAGTAAAGATAAATCGGAAAGGTGATGCCGAAAATAATCAGTATTAAAGCACCACCCTGAACCTTCCATTTTTTATTTTTAAACCAAAAATGAATCACCACACAGGAGAAAAGAAGGTTTAAAATAAACCTGAAAAGATAATTTACAATCAATTTCCCCCAATCAAAATCCGGAAAAACCATGTTCTTGTTGGCCTCATGAAAGTAATCGAGAAAAGGGTCATAGAAGATCTGGTTTTCCAAAGCTCTTACCCCGATAAGACCTGAAATACCTGCAATGATAAACAGCCAATTAATAATTTTCATTTTTTTAAAGCAAAGAATTTAATCCATAGTAACCAAAGTATCATAACAGTGCCATAGATTGCAGCAGGGAAAATAAAATCATGGGCTACTTTCCCATATTGTTTGTGATCTGTCATCACGATATTGAGTCCTACAATTCTCAGAACGTTCATAACATACAATAAGACGAGCCCTCCTAAAACAAAAAAAAAGGTCTTTCTGCCTTTATAAAAAGCAAAAACAAAAGAGGCAAAGAGTATCATCACGGATACCGCATTACAACCTTCCACCATTCTTGTAGCATACACACCTTTTACCTTAAAATAAACCTGCTCTCCTTTTATATCATCATAAAGCTGTGTAGGATATCCCATAAAGTTCTGAACATCCATTACCTGTTTTGCAACAAATCTCGAAAACAAATCTAACCCTAGCTGTGCGAATTCATTGAGATAAAATTGATAAGCCAGCAGCAGCACAACATACACAACGATGAAGCGCAGCAAAATACCCAAAACCGGTTTAAAATCCTTTAGCATAATACAAAGATAAAAATTAGGCTGTAATTTACTATATTTGTTTCATATATGAATTCTGAAAACGCTAAACGATTTTTTGAAAAAAATACAGGAAAAAAATCTTCTGAATTTTTGACTTTAGCTCAAAGTGGTTCTGCGAGGGTGAATTTTCTGGCAATTACTGAAACAGAAAAATACATCGTTACCTACAATGAAAATATGATGGAAAATGAAAGTTTTCTGTACTATTCACAGGTGTTTTCAAAACTAAACCTCAACACACCTGCAATATTTGCGGTTTCCGAAGATCGGAAAATCTATATTCAGGAGTTTTTGGGAGCGCATACACTTTCTGACATCATTACAAAAGAAGGCCTTTCTGAAAATGTAAAAGCTTTAGTAAAACAGACGTTAGAAAAACTTTATCAGCTTCAGATCCTTACCCTTAATAAAATCGATTTTAAAAAGACTTTTGAATACGAAGCTTATGATGAACTTCCGGTAATCCACGATCTTTATTATTTTAAAAATTTTGTGGCAGATATTCTGGAACTGGAATACCATAAATCTTCTTTGCTGAAAGAATTTAAAAAGATTGCATATCTTGTTGAAAACCTCGAGCCTAAAGGTCTCATGATCCGGGATTTCCAGTCAAGAAACATTATGGTAAATGAAAAAGGTTTGGTTTCATTCATTGATTATCAGTCTGCAATGAAAGGCCCTTTGATGTATGACGTAATTTCTTTTCTGTTTCAGGCTAAAGCTAATTTTCCGGAAGATTTTAAATATGAAATGCTGGAGTTTTACATCCAACAGTTTGCTGATGAAGAAACAAAGCTTCAACTAAGACAATCGGTGAAGCCACTTCAGATGATGAGATTACTTCAGGTTTTGGGGGCTTATGGTTTCAGAGGATTAATTCAGAGAAAACCACATTTTATGGCAAGTCTGGAAAAAGGGATCAAAAATATTACAGAATTCGCTGAAACGTGGGAGGATATGAAAGATTTTCCGGAACTGAAAAAAGTGATCGGACAATTGAATCTGGATAGTACAAAATTAAAAATTGAGGAAATTTTGAACCATTAAGATTTTATTTAAGAAGTTAATGGTTAATAAGATAAAATATAAATAAATGCTACACATCGACATACACAGTTTTTCGTACAAGAAAGGAGGAATTCCTAAGGACACAACAGGAAACGGAGGCGGATTTACATTCGACTGCCGCGGCATCCTGAATCCCGGAAGAGTGGAAGAATATAAAATTCAGACCGGAAATGATATCGGCGTTCAGGAATACCTGGAAACAAAAACTGAAATGCCTAAATTTTTAGAATTAATCAAAAGCCTGATCTCTATTAATATCGATAATTACCTGGAAAGAGGTTTTGAGAATCTTCAGATCAATTTCGGGTGTACAGGCGGACAACACAGATCGGTATATTCTGCGATAAAAATTGCACATTTCATTGAAGAAAAATATGGTGACAAAGTGGAAATCAGTCTTCATCATGATGAACAGCACCAACTTAATTCATAAATGATAAGCGATAATTTATAAATGATTATTAAACACTTTGAAAATTATCAATCATCATTCATCCCTTATCAATTATAGACTATGAAGGCTCTAATTTTTGCAGCAGGAAAAGGAACGCGACTGAAACCATTTACTGATAATCACCCTAAAGCTTTGGCTAAAGTCAATGATATTCCCCTTTTGGAAAGAAATATCCGATATTTAAAAAATTTCGGAATAAACGATTTTGTCATCAACATTCATCATTTTGGAAATCAAATAGTTGATTTTTTAAAGCTAAATGACAACTTTGGATGTAAAATAGAAATATCAGATGAATCTGAAGAACTTCTGGAAACAGGCGGCGGCTTGATTTTTGCTCGAAAATTCCTCGATCACGGTGAAGATTTTCTCATCATGAATGCAGATATTCTTACAGACATTAATATCACAGATTTTGTAGAATACCACAAAAAGATAAAAGATTTTGCTACATTAGCTGTTTCGGATCGGGAAAGTTCCAGAAAACTGCTCTTTAATGATGATTTGGTATTAAGGGGCTGGCTGAATGTACAGACCGGCGAACAGCGTCTGGCTGAATTTAATAAAGGATTTAAAGCTTTAGCATTCAGCGGTGTTCACTGTATTAATCCTCGTATTTTCGAGAAAATAAAAAGAACGGGTAAGTTTTCCGTGATGGAAGAATATCTTGATCTGATGCACACTGAAAAGATTCACGGCTTTGTGCACAACAGTATCCTGATAGATGTCGGAAGACCGGAATCTGTAAAAGAAGCCGAAAAATATTTTAAATAATTTGAATTTGCAATGGAAATTGAAGGAAGCAGAGACGAAAGTTTGGTGAATCCTGAACTTGATATCAACGAAACGAAACTCCAGAACAGCCTGCGACAAAAGACGTGGGATGAAACCATCACGAAAGACAGCTGGATGGTTTTTAAAGTAATGGCTGAATTTGTAGATGGCTACGAAAAACTTGCCAAAATAGGTCCCTGTGTTTCTATTTTCGGGTCTGCAAGGCTGAAACCACAGACCAAATACTATAAAATGGCAGTGGAGATTGCTGAAAAGATTACGAAATTAGGATTCGGGATCATTACCGGCGGTGGTCCGGGAATTATGGAGGCAGGAAACAAAGGAGCCTTCAACGCTCAGGGAAAATCAATCGGCTTGAATATCGACCTTCCTTTTGAGCAGCATTTTAATCCTTATATCAATAAATCATACTCCATGAACTTTGATTATTTTTTTGTGAGAAAAGTAATGTTTGTGAAGTATTCTCAGGGGTTTATTGTGATGCCGGGAGGCTTTGGTACTTTGGATGAATTTACGGAAGCTCTGACGCTGATCCAGACAAACAAGATAGGAAGATTTCCGATTGTTCTGGTAGGTTCTGATTTCTGGTGCGGATTACTGGATTGGTTCAAGGAAACTTTGCTTAAAGAAGGAATGATTCACGAAGAAGATCTCGATCTTTACCGTGTGGTAGATACTGCGGATGAGGCGGTAGCGCATATCAAGGCATTTTATGATAAATATTCTGTAAATGTAAATTTTTAATGGCATATTATTTGTCACCCTTAATAAACAATCATGATTGTAAATCGATTATTTAAGATGAAAAAATATTTTTATATATCCGGAATATTGACACTTTTTGTGTTAATGAGTTTTATATATTTAGACTTTTTTTCTTCAATGACAAAGGTGGATTATATTGACGGAAGCAAGACATTGAAGTTTACCACTAAAATGAATACAAACCATATTTCTGATGCTATTAAAATAAACCCCAATACGGCGGGATTTGAAGCAGAAGTAAAGAAGTATGTAAATAATAATTTTGATGTGTATGTCAATGGCTCTCCGAAAACACTTACATTCACCGGAAGTCAGGTAAGCGGAGAAACAGTTTGGGTATATTATGAGACGGGAGGCATCTCCGATATTAGTACCTTAAGAATAAAAAATACTATTCTTCTGAGTGCATATC
The DNA here is from genome assembly GCF_900099685.1 of Chryseobacterium taeanense. GTDB lineage: Bacteria > Bacteroidota > Bacteroidia > Flavobacteriales > Weeksellaceae > Chryseobacterium > Chryseobacterium taeanense. Next base: position 17,821 of record NZ_FNDW01000008.1, read on the forward strand.
CGAAACAGATCAACCTCGTGAACATTGCTTATAAAGGCAAGCTGAAAACGATGAATTTCCAAAGAGGAAAAGAAGTGAATGAAGTTTCTTTTTAGATTAAAATTAAATTTATATCAGCCATCGCAATTGCGGTGGTTTTTTGTTATTATTTACCCAAAAACAAGGCAATTTGCAACAAGTTTCAACTAGTAAGTAATAAAAAATTCCACAACGAATATGAAATTAAACTCATCGATTCAAGAGATTATTATTATTTATTTGTTGTTATAGGGATTCAACGATTAAATATGGTAAATATGAAATCTTTACAGTGAATTCAAATTCATATAATAAAAAAAAGACTGTCCAAAAAAGACAGTCTTTCATATTTAAATTTTAAAATCTTACTGAACCTGAATATTATCCAGCTGGATTGTAGTTGTAACACCACTTCCGTTACCTGTATATTCGAATAAAATAAATCCGTTACCGGTAAGCGAAGTAGGGAAAGTGTACGTTCCGGCAGGTGCCAATGTTCCGTAGCCACTTACAGGAGTCTGAGGAATTGTAAATTCAGAAGTAATGTCCGTTTTTGTAGCTTGCGTAATATCTCCCAGCGGAGTATAATTAGTTGTATAATATACTTTTAAAGCATTTCCATTCCAATATCCTACATTCACATCAAATTTTAAACTATTTGCTGCTGTAAAGTCAACCGGAACTGCAAAATAAGTTACATAAGGTCCTGAACCAGAGTTCGCCCCAAGTTGAATATATTTATTGCTATTAAATGTTTTCAGCTGCCAGTATCTATTTCCTAAAACCGGGTCATTTACATATTTAGGATAAACTTCAAGGTTGGAAGGTGAGGTAGAATAACTTTCAAAATTTTCAAGGAATGAACCTGAATAGGTAATTGCAGTTCCTCCTTTTGGCGGAGTAGCATCTACTCTCGTTCCTGTAAATTTAATATCTGAAATACTTCTAATCAACATCTGCCAAGTTGAATTATATCTACTCACCACAAAGGTGATATTTCCGTTTCCTGTCGGCAACAGTTCTCCTCCGGTTTTAAAGAAGCCTGAGTTTCTGATAACCGCTGAACTTCCAAGTTTATCTTCGATATTTCTGTCCGTATCCAAACCTTGTCCTCCTGCATCATAATCAATGAATTTCTTTACGTTAGGATAAATTTCGGCAATATTGAACTGAACATCCGGAACCGTAACTAAAGTATTAATTAAATTAGGATTTTTGGCATCTGCTAATGATGTAAGCTGTGTCGGCACAATAGTTTGTATATCAAGACCATTTCCTCCACATACTCCCGATACATATCTTCCTACAAGAGCCTGCGGAATTCTTCCGATTGCATATACAGGATCTTCAGAACCTAATTTTACGGTTCCTCTGTCTACTCCTAGACGAAGGCCTTTGGCATTAATTCTAATGTGGGATCCTACAGGAAAATCTGCAAAGTTACTTGCTTTGTCTACTTCAATCTGTAAACCTACTGTAGGATTAGATGTCTTATCCTGAAAAGAAATTGTTTTATAAAAATTGCCCTGTTCATCAGAAGAGATAATGTAACCATCAAAAATCTGATCCGTAGTAATTAGTTTATATCCTGAAGAAGGTACCTGAGCTACAAAATCTGCCATAGAAATCGTAGTAGCCGGGAATTTATTTGAACATTCAATAGGTGGTGTTTCCCATTCGTCGTTCTTTACACAAGAAGACACTGCAGACAGTACCCCTACCGTCAGGAATGTCGTTTTTAAAAAGTTAGTGATATTATTCATATTATTTATCTTTTATTAGAATCTGAATTGTAAATTAACAAAATAAGAGCGCCCCTGTGTGTACCAGTATTTTGGTCCGAAAGAAGGTGTCGGGCTATAATAATCAGTTGCAAAATCAATTGCTTTTGTTTCTCTTGTCTGCTCAAATCCGCCGGTAATATATTTTTTATTGTCTAAAATATTATTAACAGATGCTGTAATTAACAGATAATACTTACCAAATACAAAGGACTTTCCAACATTGGCATTTAAGAAAAATGCGGAAGGTAGTTTTACCGGTTTTAGCAGACCTCTTACATCATCTTCCGTAAGACCAAGATAAGGTGTACTGGAATAAGCATTTTGAATGAAATTATTTGTTCTCAGTGCCGGAGCAGGGTCTAAATAATTATCATCAAGGTAATTCCAGTTTGCTCCTACCCACCAATATTTCGGACTATTGTATCGGAATCCTAAAGAGAATGCCTGTTGAGGAGTTCCTCCCTGCTTGTAGTTTTTGATGTAAGCTTTCCCGAACGAAGTAACATTGCTTCCTGAAGCATCTGATACGAGATAAACATCGGGATTATTTCGGTAAACGAATTGTCCGTAACTTGCCAGTCCTTGTAGTGATAAAGTTGGTAAAACTTTAACATCAACACCTAATTCAGCCCCCATGTTTCTCTTTTCTACATTAGACATAACCTGGGTTACAAAAGCACTCTGTACCTGAGAAACAGATCCATCAGGATTAGTATTATTCAACTGAATACCATCTGCAAAGAATCGCTGCACGTTAGTCTCATTCTGGGTATCAACCAAATACCCTGTAGCCCTTACTTTCAGGAAAGGAGTACTCACCACATAGCTTAAATCATTTGCTGTATAGACGGTACTTCTGATATTAGGATTTACAAGAGAATTAACTCTCGGATTAATGAACAAGTCTTCAAGGAAAGGAGCCTGATTGTAAACTGCCCCATTATACACAAGGAAGTTTCTACCATTAATACGATAGATTACCTGTCCTTTTAACCCAAAATTCCAAAAGTTGTAATCTTTACTTTTTCCATAGGAATTTTCGTACAAATAATGCTTAAACAATCCCTCTCTGTTTGAAGAAGAGTAGCCTGCCAAAGCAGAAACAAAAACATCAAAATTTCCTGTTGAGAATTTTAGTCCCGGATTTACTTTTGCCTCCTGTCTTCTAAGAATGTAATTGTAGGTCATGCGATCACCAACATTTACCTGAAAATTCGGATTTAAGGTATTATAACTTCCGGAAGAGCCTGGTTTTGCCGTCTCTTTGAACGGGTCTACGTTCACGGCAAAGTCTCCACCTAAAAGGTCTTTCATTTCACGATAGAGCTCAGATCGGTAGTTTTGATAAGAAACGTTTAAAATAAACTTTGTACGATCATTAAAATTATAAGTATAGTGAGTTCCTGCATTAAAGATTTTATCATCACTTACATCATTTACCAAATAAACCAAAGAGCGGTTTCCTGTTAAGCCATACAAACGAAGTGTTTCGTCTCTTCTGTTTTGGTCATACTTTCTGTTATTATCATAAAGTCTGTTCCAATTAATCTGAGTAACGTTTGGATCTCCACTTACCCATGCATTTAGTTTTGTATTATAATCATCAATTAAGGTCGTAAATTGATCCGGGGTAAATTGAGGATTATTTGTAGCATTATAAATGATGCTATTAATGGAATAACTTGGTAAATTCCTGTAATAAGTAGGAGAAGGGTTTGTCACACCGTTCCAATCTAAGCGGGAACCTTTATCTTTACCTAATTGATAAGAAACAGTAGTCCAAAGGTTTGATTTTTTATTTATCTTCCAGAAATCCTGTAGCTGGAAAATAGGTTGGAATCCTTTTCTTACCCTTTCACTTCTTTTTTCTCCATCCTGCCATCCCCAGTAAGAATTGTAATGTACTCCTCGGTAATCATAAACCTCCTGAGTACTTGGGCTTGCCGTAGACCTTCTATAAGGAGATCCAATGAAGTTGAAGGTCATCGTATGCTTATCACTGAATTTTTTTTCAACACCCAGGTAAGTTCCGTATGCATCATAGAATGTGCCTTCCTGAATACCTTCTTCAGCCCATCTTCTCGCTCCCATTACCGTAAATGCCCATCCGCTTTTACTCATTCCTGAAGTATATCGCAAAGATGTTCTATTTCTGTAATTTCTGTTGGTTAATGATTGTGTAAACTGAAAACCTTTTCTGTATTCGCTGGCTTTCGTATTTTTGTAAATAACACCACTGTTGCCTCCAAATGCGTATTCTGACGGCGAATGGTTGGAAGCAATCTCCGGATATCTCGTAATTTCGTTAAGACCTCCCCAATTGCTAAAGTCTACATTTCCATTGTCTGATTTTACCATGGAAACACCGTTCATCATTGTTTCTCCCGATCTACCATCAATTCCCCTTGGTCGGAACCAGTAAAAACCTAAATCAAATGCCGCAATTCTGCTGAATACATCCTGTGAAGATTGTAATAAACCAACAGTAGAAACCTGGCTGCTGCTTTCATCACTGTCGCCGCCATTATCAATAATAGCTAACCCCTGATCCGCACTTGTAAGTGAAGAATAAAGGGTAATAATCCCTAAATCCTTTTTCTTCTCACTGTCCATTACATCAAACTCCATTACTTTTGTTTCGTAATTCGGTTTTGTAATCACAATTTGATAATGTCCCGGCTTTAGGTCTACAAACTGGAAATATCCGATTTTGTCGGCCGTTACATCATTCTCACTCCCTTTAAGATCTACTTCTGCCCTTTCAACGGGTTTGCCTTCGGCATCCTTCAAATATGCAGAGACTGTAGTCTGTGCAAAATAATATGATGCTGGAAGCAAAGTAAATAAAGAGACTAATGATAGTTTTTTAATCATGAGTATATTTATTTTTTTAACACTTTTCCTATTAATTCTCAACAGTTTAAAAAGTTGGGGCGACAAATTTAGTCAAAATTTATAATCTACAATGTTATTCACATTATTTTTTCTTAACATTGTAATCTTTTAAGAATCATTATAAATAAAAAACATAAAATCTACGTATTAAATTTACAAATATTTAAAATGCAATGAATTAAAAAAAAGTAAATTTGCAGATTAACTAATTTATTAATATTAACGCTAACAGATAATGAAGAGATTTTCGAGTTTGTTTGCCATTGTTTTTTCGATCATGGCATTCTCTCAACAGCAGGGAAAACTGAGAAAAGTTGCAACAGTAGGATTTTTAAATGTGGAAAACCTTTGGGATACGATACGCTCAGCAGATTATATCGATGGAACGAAGGATATTAAAAACCCTGCGTTTCACAGGAGTATTCCTATTGATTCCATTAAATTTTTAGAAGCAGAAAAATATGACGGCGTATGGAGCGATGGTGCATTAGCTGGTAAAAAAGTCGTGAGATACCAAAGTGGTTCCGAAGAGTTTACTCCTCAAAGTGCAAAAAATTACAATACCAAAATTTACAAGGCAAAACTTGCTAACGAGGCAAAGGTAATTTCCGAAATGGGAGCACAATATACCAAAACAGCCCCTGCAGTAGTCGGACTTATTGAAGTAGAAAACAGACAGGTCATTGAAGATCTCATCCAGGAGCCCGCGCTAAAGAAATACGATTATGGCATTATTCATTACAACTCTTACGATTACAGGGGAATTGATGTTGCACTTATTTATCAGAAGAGAAGATTTACCCCTACTAACTCTTTAAAAAAAGAACTTAAAATTTTCGGTGAAAACGGGAAAAGAGAATATACAAGAGATATTTTAGTTGTTACCGGTTTTCTGGATAATGAAAAAGTCGCATTTTTCATGAATCACTGGCCTTCAAGAAGAGGAGGCGAAGCGGCATCTCTTCCAAAAAGGAATGCTGCGGCAGCATTGCTAAAGCAGCAAATGGACAGCGTAAGAGCTGCAGATCCTACTACAAAACTTTTTGCCATGGGAGATTTTAATGATGATCCGGTAAGTTCAAGCTTAAAAAATTACTTAAAGGCACAGCCTAGTCCGAAAGATTTGAGCGAAACGACACCTTATCTCAATTTAATGTATCCTTTATATAAAAAAGGGGTAGCTTCACTGGCATATCAGGATGCTCCGAACTTATTCGATCAGATAATTGTTTCTAAAAATCTGATTTCAGATAATGTAACAAAAGAATATTCAGTGTATAAAGCAGAAATTTTTGCTCCCGCTTATCTCGTAAATAAAGAAGGGAATTACAGAGGATATCCTTTCCGATCATGGAACGGAGATCAGTTTACCGGCGGTTATAGCGACCATTTCCCGGCTTTTGTAGTTCTTCAGAAAGAACCATAAAAATTAAAGCACTCATTTTGAGTGCTTTTTTTATAACTTTATGCATATGAAAAATTTTCTTTTAATATTAATCTTATCTCTTTTGTCTTGCAGTTGTTTTGCTCAGACTGAACCTAAAAATGAGAAAGAGAAATCAGAAATGAAGCCTTCAAAAAACGAAGATGGTGAATGGGAACTTACAGTAATCGATCCGCAATTCGATTATTTTCTGAATGCTATTGCAAAACCCATAAGCCAATATTCTGAATCTTATTTAAAGAACAGAAATACTTTATTGGTTTCTGAATGGAATTCTTATTATTTTTCCGGACGATACAGAAATATTATAGAATCATCAATTGACTACGATCCAAAAGAAAAATACGGAGTAAAATTTGAGTACAAATTGTATCAGGTTTTTGCCTATGTAAACTGGAAATATGGCCTGAAAATGAATGGACTTTCGGGCAGCGATACAACAAGGCATTAATAAAAAAGGTTCAGCGTAACGCTGAACCTTTTTTATTCTATAATAGTTTAAAATTATTTGTTGAATAATTCTTCTACTTTATCCCAATTTACCACATCGAAGAATGCTGCAACATAGTCTGGTCTTCTGTTTTGATAATTCAGATAATAAGCATGTTCCCAAACATCAAGTCCTAAAACAGGTGTCCCTTTTACATCCGCAACAGGCATTAACGGGTTATCCTGATTAGGTGTAGAAGTTACAGTAACAGAACCGTCACCATTTTTTACTAGCCAAGCCCATCCTGACCCGAATCTTGTTTTAGCAGCATCAGAAAAATCGGTTTTAAATTTCTCGAAACCACCATACGTTTCAATAGCAGCTTTTACATTTCCTACAGGCTCTTTACTTCCTCCGGGCGTAAGTATCTCCCAGAATAGAGAGTGATTGAAATGCCCTCCTGCGTTATTTCTTACTGCAGGTTTATCAGTTCCTGTCTGGCAGATTTCTTCAATGCTTTTTCCTTCAAGGTCAGTTCCTTTAATTGCATTGTTTAAATTATCGATATATGCCTGGTGATGTTTTGTATGGTGAATTTCCATTGTTTTCGCATCAATAGTTGGCTCTAATGCATCGTAAGCATATCCTAGTTTTGGTAATTCAAATGACATATTTTATTTTTTAATTGTTATTAACCCAAATTTAGCCATAAATAAAACGATATTCAAAAATCATACATTACTTTAATAAATCTTTAACATTGACAGATTGATTTAGAATGAATTAAATTTTTAAAATCAAGAAGGAGAATTATGAAGCAGGAAAATAGTATAATAGAAAAGTTCCTTAAAAAGCAAAAGCACGAATCGAGTGATCCGTGCTTTCTATTTAACAAAATAAATTAATTATTATTATTTATTCATAGACATCAGGAATTCTTCATTATTGATCGTTCCTTTGATGTTTCTGTCAACAAATTCCATAGCTTCCACAGGATTCATTTCAGAAAGATACTTTCTTAAAATCCACATTCTCTGTGAAGTCACTTCATCAAGAAGCAAATCGTCTCTACGCGTGCTTGAAGCCACGAGATCAATCGCAGGATAAATTCTTCTGTTGGCAATTTTTCTGTCAAGCTGAAGTTCCATGTTCCCGGTTCCTTTAAATTCTTCAAAGATCACTTCATCCATTTTAGAACCTGTATCAATAAGTGCTGTTGCAATAATCGTTAAAGAACCGCCACCTTCAATTTTTCTGGCCGCCCCGAAGAATCTTTTCGGTTTGTGGAGCGCATTGGCATCAACCCCTCCGGAAAGCACTTTTCCTGAAGCCGGCGTTACCGTATTGTACGCTCTCGCCAATCTTGTAATAGAATCAAGCAAAATAACAACATCGTGTCCACATTCTACCATTCTCTGCGCTTTTGCCAAAACGAGGTTGGCCACTTTTACGTGTTTTTCTGCCGCTTCGTCAAAGGTAGAAGCGATAACTTCTGCATTTACACTTCTTTCCATGTCGGTAACTTCTTCAGGACGTTCATCGATAAGAAGAACCATCATATAAACTTCAGGATGATTGGCAGCAATAGAATTGGCAATATCTTTCAGCAACATGGTTTTACCCGTTTTCGGCTGAGCCACAATCATTGCTCTCTGCCCTTTTCCGATTGGAGCAAATAAATCGACAACTCTCGTAGAAATCGTAGAACCTTTTCCTGCCAGGTTAAATTTCTCCTGTGGGAAAAGCGGTGTAAGATACTCGAAAGCAACACGGTCTTTAATGAAAGCAAGGTCGCGCCCGTTGACTTCAGTTGGTCTTAATAATGAAAAATATTTTTCACCTTCTTTAGGCAATCTTACGATTCCTTTTACGGTATCCCCGGTTTTCAAACCGAAATTTCTGATCTGCGCGGTAGAAACATACACATCATCAGGGGAAGAAATATAACTGAAATCCGATGAACGAAGGAAGCCATAGTTATCCGGCAAAATCTCTAAAACACCTTCAATGCTGACCATTCCGTCAAAAGAGAACTCTTTTTTCTGTTCCTGGTGCTCATCATTTTTTTCAGAATTCTGCTGTTGTTGCTTATTCTGATTTTGGTTTTGATTCTGATGCTGATTTTTATTTTGATTTCCGTTGTTGTGCGGATTGTTGTGTTGTCCTTTTTGAGATCTGGCCTGATGTTGAGGGTTGGCTGGCCTTTCTTCTGCCGGAGCAGATTCTTGAGATTCTGTGTTTTTAAAAGTGTCAGGTTTTTCCTGCTGAATTTCCGGGGCAGCAACCGCCGCATCTGTTGTGTTTACCCTTTTCCTTTTTTTCTTCGCTGCAGGTGGTGAAGTTTCTTCTGCATTGGCTGCGGGTTCTGTTTTCACTTCTTCCTGTTTTGGCTCTTCAGAAGGCTTCTCTTCTGTTTCAGCTTTTTCTTCAGCCGTTGGTTTTTGTTCTGCTTTAGCTTCCGTTTTTGGCTTGGCTGCTGTTTTCCTTGGTGCAACTTTTCTTGCAGGTGCTTTTGCGGGTTTATCCTCGGTTTTCTGTTCAGTTTCTAAACTGTTTTCTGTAGCGTTGAAATATTCTTTCGCTACTTTTGGATTTGAAGCCTGAAAGTCAAGAATTGCAAAGATTTTGTCATTTTCAGTGCTGTTTCTTGCAACTTTAACGCCCAAATCCTTTAAGATTTTAGTCAGTTCCGTTACGGATTTTGACCTTAACGTTTCAATGTTAAACATATTTAATGTAAAAAATGTAATTAATTGTGAGTAAGAAAAGTAAGTCCGGTGACTTTTGTTTTCAAGTACATTTGTATAATGCAAATCTACACTTATTTTTGAATTGTGCAAAATTTATGCTATTTTTGCTTTGAATTTAATTGTAATGATACAAAGAATACAGACCATATGGACATTTCTGGCAGTTTTAGCTGCTGTGTTTCTGTTCATTACAGGTCAGGATGTGATCCTCTCCGATCATTTCCCGATACTGAATATTGCCTGTGTGATCCTTGTTTTGGTCGGATTACTAAGTGTATTCAGTTACAAAAACAGAAAAAGACAAATTTTGCTGAATAACATCAGCATCATTATAAACGTTTTGTTGGTTGGTGTATTGACGTACTGGTTACTAAACTTACCCGGAGGAATTCAGTTTCCTGAGAAGGGTATTGAGCCAATGTTTCCATTGATTGCGATTGTATGTTTGTTTATTGCAAACACGTACATCAAAAAAGATGAGAGGCTCGTAAAATCTGTAGACAGACTTCGATAACCTTACAACGATTTTTTGAGTGAGAACAGCTTCTTTTCAGGAGCTGTTTTTTTATTTTTTAATTTTAATAAATCCGTTTATCTACGATTAATTTTAATCTGTAATCAAAAACCACATCGGAAAATCTTTTGTTATAATATTTAATGAGAGAGTTTGTAACAAACAGATCATAAGTAACACCTATTAGATAAAGTATAAGTCTATTAAAAAACGTCTTATCATTTAAATTATGTAATTTTGCTATCCAATTTTTTCATTGAATGAATCAGTACATTAAAATACTTAAGTTCGCAAGACCTCATCAAAAATACATCTACGGAAGTTTATTCTTCAACCTTATGTATTCTGTTTTCCAGATTGCTTCCTTAGGAACCATTCTGCCGGTTTTGGGAATGCTTTTCGGAACTATCGAAGCTAAAAAATACAGCACTCCACCAGTCTATTCAGGAGAAATTCTGGATTTTTTCTCTTACGCAAAAGAATATGCCAACTATTACGTCCAAAGCCTGGTAACACAATACGGAGCGCTTACCGTTTTGGCGTGGCTATGTATAATAACAGCTTTTATGTTTCTGTTAAGAAATCTTTTCAGATACCTGGGATCTTTTTTACTGATTAATTATCGTGTAGGCGTTACCAAAGACCTTCGTGGAGCGATGTACAGGAAAATACTTTCCCTGCCGGTTGCTTTTTTTACCGAAAGTAGAAAAGGAGATCTGATGTCGCGTATGTCGAATGATGTAGGGGAAGTTGAGGGAAATATTTTAGGAAGTTTGGTAGAATTAATCAATGCCCCTTTCATGCTCATCAGCACATTGATAACTTTGTTTTTCTTAAGTACGGAAATGACACTTTTCTCCCTTCTGGTTTTACCGGTGATGGGAACAATGATTGCCCTGATTGGGAAAAGCCTTAAAAAAGATTCTCATAAAGCTCAGAACGAGATGGGAAACATTTTCTCTATTGTAGACGAAACCCTAAAATCTACGAAAGTCATTAAGATTTTCAGCGCTGAGAAAATAATGGACAACCGCTTTATGCAGTCGATGCAACGATGGATCAATAGTTCTATAAGTCTAGGAAGAAAGAAGGAACTAGCTTCTCCAATGAGCGAATTCTTAGGCTCCGTTACTTTCTTAATTATTGCCTGGTACGGGGGGAAGCAGATTATCGTAGAGCAAAGTATTTCGCCGGCTGATTTTTTGGTATTTTTAGGAATTTTCTTCCAGATTTTGCCTCCGGTAAAAAGTTTATCCCAGTCTATTTCAAACGTTCAGAAAGGGGAAGCATCGTTGGAGAGAGTACTGGAAATCCTGGATGCCGATGTAAAAATTGATGAAGTTGCGAATCCGGTAAGTATTTCAACCCTGGATAAATCAATAGAATTTAATAATATTGGTTTTTATTACGATAAAGACCACACGATTCTTAAAAACTTTTCATTGAGTATCCCAAAAGGGAAAACAGTAGCTTTGGTAGGACAAAGTGGAAGTGGGAAAACAACTATTGCCAACCTTCTGGCAAGATTTTATGATGTTTCTGAAGGAGAAATCCTGATTGATGGAGAAAACATTAAAAATTTAAACCTAAAAGAATACCGCAAACTATTGGGAATGGTTACCCAAGAGTCTGTTCTATTCAACGACACGGTGTACAATAATATTCTGATGGGTAAACCTGATGCAACACGCGAAGAAGTAATTGCGGCTGCAAAAATCGCCAATGCAGATTCATTTATTTCACAATTACCTAATGGCTACGAATCTAATATTGGGGATGATGGCGGTAAACTTTCCGGAGGGCAGAAACAAAGAGTTTCGATTGCAAGAGCGGTCTTGAAAAACCCTCCAATCATGATTCTGGATGAAGCCACTTCCGCACTGGATACGGAATCTGAAAGATTTGTTCAGGATGCTCTTGAAAAGATGATGGAAAACAGAACTTCCCTGGTGATCGCCCACCGTCTTTCAACGATTCAAAAAGCTGACTGGATTGTTGTCATGGAAAAAGGTAACATCGTGGAACAGGGAACTCACCACGAGCTCATCGCAAAAAAAGGAACATATCAGAAGTTGGTTGAGTTGCAAAATTTTGATTAATTTTCATCATTTAAATAAATTAAAAAGGAGTACTTCTCAGCGAAATACTCCTTTTTTTAGTAAAATATTGCTAAAAAAACCTGGTAATCATATTTTCTGGTAATCATATTTTAATGCATGATTCAATTCAATCGCATTATTATTATCTCTAATATTTTTCTGCATACTTTCAGTCATTTTCTTCATACTTATATTTATCTTTTCGCCTTTTTCATTGGCATTTACATATCCTATATTGCGTGCCTTCACTTCTGCATAAGGGTCTTTATAAAAGTCAGACTCAAGTTTCCTGAATATCTCCCAATTAATTTCTTTTTTGGATCTGAGCGGAGAAATTTGAGACATATTTTTTTCAATTTTCACCAATGAAAAAACAAAATCAGAACGCTCATCCGTGATTTTAATAATCATACCTGGAAGTCCATGAAAGATGTAAGGACCATCCTGTAAAACAATTTCCTGCGTAAACCATGCAGTCCAACTCCTGCCACCATAAATTAATTCTGCCTTCTGACAATCAAAGTCACCTATTTTTGTTTTATCGTTGGTGATTTTCCAGGCAAGATCTTCAATCGGAATAGAATAAATATCACTAAAAATAGGGGTAACTATAATTTTATACACTTTATTTTCGGTTAATATTTTTTGAGTGTAATACTGATGATTATAATTCATTTTAAATCCTAGACCAAAACCTGTTTTTTGAATCAGTGAATCTGCACTTCTTTCATGCTGTGACCTAAAAATAGATTCTTTACCATATATATCCAGGTAGAAAAGCTGGTCTTTATAGTATTGTTTCTCTGCATTTGGTCTGTATTTCAGCTCATAAATAAATGATGTATTTTGTGAAAGCACTTTATTAACTATAAGGAACAGACAACAAATTAAAAATACTTTTTTCATATCAAATTATGATAATTTCAATCTTTTGTTTCAGAAGTAGTATAGAATTATCCCTGAACTTCATCAACAAATATATATTAAATATTGTGTTCTAAATTTTAGATTATACTTTTCTTTCTGGCTAAATAAAATAAAAAGGCTCAGATTATAAAATCCAAGCCTTTATGTATATTCTTCGTTTATAAAATTTTATTTCTTTACTATTTTATGTTTAAACTGCATTCCGCCTTCAAGGCTTATATCTAAAATATATACTCCTGCAGGATAAGCCGAAAGATCTACCTTCGATTCCTTTACTTCATTAAGTTTTCTTCCTTCCGTAGAATAAACCGAAATACTTCTGAGTTTTTTATCTGATCTGATATTCACAAAATCTGTCGTAGGATTAGGAAATATGGCAACATCAACGGTAGAAACATCTTTCACAGACAATTGCTGACTGGTACTTTGCAAATACATGGAAAGAACGATTCTTCCGTCCTGTCCGTAGAAAACAGCACTTGGCACTTCATATTTAAGTGTATGATTGCCTGCCGCCAAGGTAGCTGTCGTAAAACTTCTTATAGGAACAGCATCACCCGGACACCAGTTGTTCCAGGAAGTCCACCAGGATGTAGAATGAACGGATGTTCCATAAATACCGTTTCCCTGAGTATTATACATTCTGTAAGGTTCGCAGGAAGTTCCACCCGGAGTGAAAGTTAAAACCTGATTATTATCCAATGACACAAAATTCTGCCTTCTTACATATTCTTCACCATTTGTATTAGCGCCGTGTGGTGTGGAAATAATAAAAAACTGGGCATTATCTGTACTTTGCGTAAGATTAAAATTGACAAGCCTTACTGTTTGCCCTGTCTGATCGGTATTATTATAATTATTTAATTCATTAGAATCTAAAAGCGGAAGCAGATTATTGTAAGCCGTAATAAGTGAAGGATCATTATAAGTAACAAAATCAAGCGTTCCGGCAAAAACATCGTTTCTTCCGGCACAACCGGCAACCTGAGTATTGGCAGCATAAGGAACACCAAAAACATCCAATTCTACCCAGATATCATAAGAATTTCGCAACGTCATATTGCTAAAAATCGAATAAAGATTGTCTACCTGATAAGTATAAGGAACTTCTATAGGAGAAATATTTTTATTCATGAAAGGTGTAATATATCTCCCGACCTCAATCCTTTTTACAGTCGTATCATTGAGTGTGTATGATGCCTGATTTTTCGGAACCAGTGCAATATGAACACCTCCGATTCTGTCATAGTTATCACAAAGCGCTCCGATTTTAACATTCATCTGAATTTTATTGTGAAAAGAATTCAGTTCAGAATCCGTTAATTTTTTAGTATATCTGAAATTGGCAAGCCTTATGGTATTGGCAGGAACGGGATCTGAAACATTAGCAGCATATCCGTCGTAAAAAACGATTTGTGAAAATACATTGACCGTGGTTTGCGCTGTGCTTTTACAAAAGCCGATGAAGATCATTAAATAAAGTAGAATTTTTCTCATAAATTATTTATTTTCTCCAAAGCTACAAATTTACTTATTCATTTATTAGGATGAAGTACAAAATAAGTATCAAAATAATAAAGATAAATGAGTATTAAAGTATATTTTTCACCTGCTGTTTTTAATGATGAATTAAAAAAGGCTGTATTCTTAAGAAACAGCCCTATATTATCAAATAAATTTTTTATTCTTTAGTCCTTCATTCTTGCGATTACATCCAGTCCGCCTTTTGTAATATCACCGATCTTACAAATAATCTCCGTATCAAGAGGAAGGAAAACGTCCATTCTTGAGCCAAATTTAATAAAGCCAAACTCATGTCCTGCTTTTGCATCATCGCCTTCATTACAATAGAAAACAATTCTTCTGGCAACATACCCGGCAATTTGTCTGAAAACGACCTGATGATTGGTTAAGCTTTCTACAGCAACAGTAGTTCTTTCATTCTCGGTAGAAGATTTCTCATGCCATGCAACCAGATATTTCCCGGGATGATATTTTTTGTAAATAACTTTTCCTGAAACCGGATATCGACAGATATGTACATTAAGCGGAGACATAAATATAGAAATCTGAATCGCTTTTCCTTTGATAAATTCATCTTCTTCCACTTCTTTAATCATGACTACCTTTCCGTCAACCGGTGCGATCACATTTTCTCTGTGTTCCAGTATATCACGATCCGGCACCCGGAAGAACCAAAATACAAGACTGTAAACCACCAGCAAAGGCAGAATGATTACCAACGACCACATTTCGAGGAAATAAATGGCCAATGCACTCAAAATGATAAACAATAAGGATGCAACGGTAATTGTTCCTTTTGATTCTTTGTGTAATTTCATGAGATTAAATAAATTTTTCTAAAATAAAGTACAAATATACGACAGGAACGCAGATTAAAAAACTATCCAGACGATCCAGCACTCCGCCGTGCCCCGGAATAATGTTTCCACTGTCTTTTACCCCGAAATTTCTTTTCAACTGGCTTTCCACCAAATCTCCCACAGGCGCAAAAGCGGCCACCAGAAATCCTACTACGATCCAGTTCCCACGAAGATCAGGCTGATATTGCTCAATAAAATATGACAAGACCAAGGTAAGCAGTACTCCACCTATATAGCCTTCCCATGTTTTTTTAGGGGAAATCTTGGGTGCCATTTTATGTTTTCCAAAAAACTTTCCGGTAAGATAAGCAAACGTGTCGCTGCTCCATATTAAAACAAAAAGAAAAAGTACCTCTAAGGAAAACCGATCATCGAATCTGGAGAACTTCGGTAAGCCTAATGCAAAACTGAAGGGAAGCGCTACGTAAATGACTGTAAAAATCAATTTCCCACTATCATAATACAATTCGTTCGGATATTTGAACAGTGTGACCACTGCAATAACTATTAAAAGTAAAGCCAAAATCTCACTGATCCTGAAATCGAAAAAGAAATCAAAGTGGAAATATCGTTTAGAAAAAATATAAAATATAAAAATGATGAGCGGAAGGACAACCCATCTTTCATATCCGTTTCCGAACTTCATTATTTTAAAACACTCCCACGAACCTACTCCAAGCAGCAATGTAATTAAACCGTAATACAGATATTGTTGCTTCACAAGATCCGGCACTATACTATTGATAAGCTGTGCTCCCAGCGGTGTTGTACAAAGAATAATGATTGCTACATAAACAATTCCTGATATCGTTCTTTGAATGAGATTTTTGTCCAAAATTCTAAAAATTTATAAAGTGATGCCTAATCTTCAAGCAACAGTAAAAACAGTTTGGTATTGCTATTGGAAGAAGTATCCAGCTTCGACTGAGCTCCACTGATGGATGTGAGATTTTTGATATTTCCGTTTCTTTTGATCTTCCCCATCGCATCGTTAAGGTTATTCACGATCTGTGAAACGTTTGCCATGATAATAATCTTGTTGGGCAGCCTTGAAGAGTGATAATGAAGGATATTATTATGAGAAAGCATAATCCTTCCATCATATGCAATAAGATATTCGCAGGTAATGAAACTAGCATCATTATCGCTTTTCAGCTCTTGGGTATAAGGAGTTTTTACAACATTCAAAAAGTTCTGGAGGTCTTTATCCCAGCAGAAAATGTTGTTGATGTTTTCTATTTTAATAATTTGGTGTAAAGTCTGCAAAGCCTCGGCTTCATCTGCGCAGTAATTGAAAAATCCTCCTGAATGAGTAAACAATTGGGCAAATTTGTAATCAAGATCCGCATTTTTCAGCGAATCCCCTAGCTTCTCCAGACTTGGTCTTTCTTCCTCTTCAGGCTGGTTGGTAAGTTTGCTTACAATCCTCTTGAATAAATTCAATTTAAATTATTTTTTTAATCAATTAATACAAAAATATAAAATTAATCACATAGAAATCTAAAAACGTGCCGATAAATATGAAAAAACCTGACAATTACGGAACTGTCAGGTTTTACTTATTTAATTTTAAAGATTTTTAAAGTTGTGTCGGGCTTTCAGGTGCCTGAATTTCACTTTCTTCCTCTTTATCTTTAATGATAATTTCTTCATTCGGCTCCTTAGCCGTCGGGATTGTATTCGTTACAGGTTTTTCCGTCAATTCCGGATCCCAGGCTCTTTTTCCGAATACTTCTTCAAGATCTTCTCTGAAGATTACTTCTTTTTCTAAGAGCTTATTGGCAAGCGCATCGAGCTTATCTTTATTGTCTCTTAAAATCTGAACCGCTCTTTCATATTGAGTTTCTATAATTCCTTTAATTTCAACATCAATTCTCTTTGCGGTTTCTTCAGAATATGGTTTACCAAAACTATATTCAGACTGGCCAGAACTGTCGTAGTAAGAAATATTACCGATATTCGGGCTTAATCCATAAATAGTAACCATCGCCTGAGCTCTTTTCGTTACACTTTCAAGGTCAGAAAGTGCTCCTGTTGAAATATTATTAAATATCACCTGCTCTGCGGCTCTACCTCCTAATGTCGCACACATTTCGTCAAGCATCTGTTCAGTTGTTGTCAGCTGTCTTTCTTCCGGCAGATACCATGCAGCCCCTAAAGAACGCCCTCTAGGAACGATCGTAACTTTCAACAATGGTGATGCATGCTCTACAAGCCATGAGATTGTTGCATGTCCCGCTTCGTGATACGCCACTCTTTTCTTTTCAGAAGGTTTGATGGCTTTATTCTTCTTTTCAAGACCTCCGATGATACGGTCTACCGCATCAAGGAAATCCTGTTTCGTTACGGATGTATGATTGTTTCTTGCTGCAATAAGTGCCGCTTCGTTACAAACATTAGCAATATCTGCCCCACTAAAACCAGGAGTTTGTTTTGCTAAAAACTCGCGGTCTACATTATCATCAAGCTTAATTTTCTTTAAATGTACATCAAAAATCTGTCTTCTTTCATGTAATTCCGGAAGATCAACGAAGATAGAACGGTCAAAACGCCCTGCTCTCATTAATGCTTTATCCAGAATATCTGCTCTGTTGGTGGCAGCCATTACGATAACATTGGTATCAGTTCCGAAACCGTCCATTTCCGTAAGAAGCTGGTTGAGTGTATTTTCTCTTTCATCATTTCCGCCAGAGAAATTGTTTTTCCCTCTCGCACGTCCTATTGCATCAATTTCATCGATAAAAATAATAGCAGGAGATTTAGCCTTCGCCTGAGCAAAAAGGTCTCTTACTCTTGAAGCTCCAACTCCAACAAACATTTCCACAAAATCGGAACCAGATAATGAGAAGAACGGAACTTTAGCCTCACCCGCTACAGCTTTCGCCAATAAAGTTTTACCTGTTCCCGGAGGGCCTACCAAAAGAACTCCTTTAGGAATTTTCCCTCCTAATTTTGTATATTTCTCTGAGTTTTTAAGGAAATCTACAACTTCCTGAACTTCTTCTTTTGCTCCTTCCAGCCCCGCAACATCTTTAAATGTCACCTGAATTCTTTCCTTTTCATCAAAAAGCTTAGCTTTAGATTTCCCGATAGAAAAAATTTGTCCTCCGGGACCGCCTCCGCTACCCATTTTTCTGAAAAGAAGGAAATAAAACAATCCTAAAATCGTGATCCAGATCAAAGCCTGAATAAGAATACTCATCAACGGGCTTTCTCCTTCTGCATAATCTTTGGATGTGGTAAGCTGAGGATTCTGCTGTTTCAGAGCCTCAAATTTCTCTAGGAAAAGTCTCAGATCTCCGTATTTGAGTGTATAATCTGCTTTTGGAGCCATCGAAAAGGCAGAAAAAGGGCTTGTTGTTTTATCATCTTTTTTTACGGCAGCTGTTTTAGCAGCCTGTGTTAAAAATACATCAGCCTTTTGGGCTTGTTTATCTATCAAAACTCTCTGGACTTTCCCTGCCTGCATTTCTTTAAAGAAACCATCCTCATCAATAGATTTTGCACTATTATCGCCTAAAAAATTAGGGACAAAAAATAACAAAAGAGCTATGATCGCAATCGGAAAGAACCAGTTAAATCCTTTATTGTTCATTTATACTTTTTAAAATTTAATATTCATTTTCAATTCTGGTAATGGCGGCATCACCCCAGAGTTCCTCTATATCGTAGTACTCGCGTACCTGTTTCTGGAAAATATGTACAACCACGGAAACGTAGTCTACCAGCACCCACATTGCATTTTCCGTACCTTCTACGTGCCAAGGTCTGTCTTTAAGATCGTTTCTTACTTTCTTCTCTACACTTCCTGCCAACGCTGAAACCTGAGTGTTTGAGTTTCCGCTACAAATTATAAAAGTTTCTGCTACTGAATTTTCAATATTAGAAAGATCAAAGATCATGATATCTTCACCTTTTACATCCTGAATAGCTTCTACAATTTTATCTATTAGCGCTTGTTTTTCTACTGTTTTATTCATTAAAAAATACTATAATCTGCAAATTTATTGTTTTTCTTTCACTTTAGCCTTACTTTTACCGCCCGAAAGTCTTAAAGTTTTCTTAAATGAGTCAACTATTCTATCTGAAGGAATGCTCTTCTACTAATGACGAAATTTCAAAGTTTTTACTTTATGAAAATTCTGATTTTACGGCACTTTATACATTCAATCAAACCAACGGGAGGGGTCAGTATGGAAATACTTGGTCATCAACTGCTGAAAAAAATTTAGCCTATACTCTTGCGACAAAGGCGGAAAACATTAAGTTGTCCGATTTCATGTTCAATTATTATACCGCAAACATAATCCGTGATTTCCTTGCCAATTTGACTGAAAATAACATAAAAATTAAATGGCCGAATGACATTATCCTTAAAAGTAAAAAAATCGTCGGAATTTTAATTGAGAAGAAAAAAATTAATCAAGACAATTATTTCATCATTGGAGCGGGCTTTAATGTTCTTCAGGAAAAATTTGACGAAATATCAAATGCAGGTTCGCTTTTAACCCTTACTAACAAGCATTTTGATCTTAATGCATTTACGATTTCCCTTCACGATTTTTTAGTAGAAAAATTAAATAAAATTCCATCTGAAACTGAAATTCTGAATTATTTTAACGTTAATCTATTCCGAAAGAATGAGATTTCTGTTTTTGAACTGAACGGACAGCGACAAAATGGCATCATCAAAAATGCTGACAAAAATGGAGAAATCTGGATTGATCTCGAAAATGATGGCTTAAAATCTTTTTATCACAAAGAAATAAAACTTCTTTACTGATTGGCTCTTTTCAGATATAAAAACAAAGCCAGTGGTGAGAAAACAATATTTGGAAACCACATCGCCAGAGCCGGCGACATACTTTTGTTTTCAGATACGACTTTTAAAGCCTCAAATGAGAATACAAAAACAAATGCCAGGGAAATTCCCAATGCAAGATTAATTCCCAATCCTCCTCTTTTTTTCTGCGACGAAAGGGAAAGTGCCAAAAAAGTAAGAATTACAATAGAAACAGGCATTGAAGTCCGCTGATAAAGCTCATTAAGATGCGCATTCAGATTACTGTTCCCTTTTTCGGTTTCTCTCTTAATGAATTTCAGAAGTTCAGGAGTTGTTTTATTCTGGCCTAAAAGTTCATTGGGGAAAAGCTCTTCAGGATCATGTCCATAGCTTTTTTTCAGATCAAATCCGTTTGCCAGTTTTTCCGTATCATCTTTATTGATCGTTTTTTCGGTGTAGGAATTCAGTACAAAAAGCTTTTTATCTTTATCCCAGGATACATCCGAAGCTTTCAGCTCATACGTCATCTTTCTGTTTTTATCAAACTTCTGATAAACAAATCCTGAACCTCTCTTTTCCCGTTTATTCCATGAATTGATAAAAATATATTCTGTTTTGCTCAACTGCGCCGAGGCGGGAGCCGTACCCAATACCTTTTCCTTATTGGCAGCATTGTAAGTGTAAGCTTCTAACTGATTTTTCTGAATATTTGCCCAAGGCAGGACAAAATGATTAATCCCTAATGATACCACAGCAATAAAAAGCGATGTTAACAAATAAGGCCTCGCAAATCTGTGAAAACTTGCTCCACTGCTGATAATGGCTACAATTTCTGTATTATTTGCCATTCTGGACGTAAAATAAATTACTGAAATAAATACCAAAATAGACAGAAACGTCATCACAAGATTAACGATCCAGAACGGATAAAAATGTACTAAAAAATACGTGACATTCAGTTTAGGATCAATTGCCGTAGCGTTTTCAATTCTCGGAATCTTCTGTTGCACATCAATCACAAGTACAACTATAGACAGCAGTATCAGCATGAAACTGAAGGTTCCAAGGTACTTTTTTATGATATATCTGTCTACGATTTTCAGCATCTGATGTATATTAAAATTTAAAGCCTTTGTCTCAGAACAGGAACAACAGAGTTTTTCCATTGATAAAAATCCCCTGCTATGATGTGTTCTCTTGCCACTTTAACCAAATCTAAATAAAACGCTAAGTTATGAATTGAAGCGATTTGTTTTGCCAGATATTCTTTAGAAACAAATAAATGTCTCACATAAGCTTTTGAATATTCTCTGTCTACGAAACTTGTTCCAAACTCGTCTAATGGTGAAAAGTCTTTTTTCCACTTTTCGTTTTTCATGTTCATGACGCCTTGCCATGTGAAAAGCATAGCATTTCTGGCATTTCTTGTAGGCATAACACAATCCATCATGTCAATTCCTAATCCGATGGATTCCAGAATATTCCATGGCGTTCCGACTCCCATTAGGTATCTTGGTTTTTCTTTTGGCAGAATATCCGTTACCTCATCGGTAATTCTGTACATTTCCTCTTCGGGTTCCCCGACAGAAAGTCCTCCGATAGCGTTCCCTTGCGCGCCAGCTTCTGCGATAACTTCTGCTGAAATTTTTCTTAAATCCGAAAAAGTAGACCCCTGAACGATTGGGAAAAGCCTTTGTTTATGACCATATAATTCAGGATTATTTTCGGTCCATTCGATACATCTCTTCAACCAGCGGTGCGTAAGTTCCATGGAAGATTTCGCCTGATTATATTCGCAAGGATATGCAACACATTCGTCGAAAGCCATGAAAATATCTGCTCCGATCTGCCTTTGGATTTCCATAGATTTTTCCGGAGAAAACATGTGATAACTTCCGTCGATGTGAGATTTGAATCTAGCTCCTTCTTCAGACATTTTTCTGCTGCTCGCTAATGAAAAGACCTGAAAACCTCCTGAATCTGTAAGAATTGGAAGATCCCAGTTCATAAATTTATGTAGCCCTCCAGCTTCCTTCATCACTTCCATTCCTGGACGAAGATAGAGGTGGTATGTATTTCCCAGAATAATCTGAGCTTTTATATCTTCTTTTAACTCTCTTTGATGAACGGTCTTTACGCTTGCAACCGTGCCTACCGGCATAAAGATCGGTGTCTGAATCTTACCATGATCTGTCGTAAGTTCTCCCGTTCTTGCCTTTCCCTCCGAGGTTTTTTCTATATTAAAAAATTTTTGCATCATAAATTATCTTGATAAAACGGGAGCATTCTGAAAATTCTCCGTTTTACTTTTTTTATCCTTTACATATTTTTCCGCTTTCGGATCTTTTTTTAATAATATTTCCTGCGCATCTTCGGCGATAGCGTTCATTTTCTCTTTTACGATGTAATATTTGAAGCTGTCAATATAGTCCGCAGATTTTACGTTATGCATTTTAAGAACATACCTTGTTCCTGCTTCAAGATTTGAATTCGTATACATGAAAGTTGCCTGATCGTTGATTGCCAGGTCGGCCATGATTTCAGCCATTTTATCTTCTGATATCAGGTTTTTAGGCTTATCAATATAATCTCCGCAGGAAAAAAGACACATTAAAACGAAAATGAAGATCAGTTTTTTCATAATCTGTTGATGATGGATTTCCATTTTAAATTTAAAACTCCAAAAACCGCTTCATGAATGATTCCGCCATTCATTTTGCTTTCTCCCAGGATTCTGTTGGTAAAAATGATAGGTACTTCTACAATTTTGAATCCTTTCTTAAAGGCTCTGAATTTCATTTCGATCTGAAATCCGTATCCTTTTAATTTCACATTATCCAAGCCAATTTCTTCAAGCACTTTTCTTGAAAAACATACAAAACCTGCTGTTGTATCATGAATCGGTAATCCTAACACAAATCTTACATATTTTGAAGCAAAATAAGAAAGCAGCACTCTCCCCATTGGCCAGTTGACCACATTAACACCTTTAGAATACCTCGACCCGATTGCCATATCGGCATTCAGGCAGGCTTCAAAAAGTTTTGGAAGATCATTAGGGTCGTGCGAGAAATCCGCATCCATTTCAAAAATATAATCGTATTTGTTTTCGATAGCCCATTTGAATCCATGAATATAGGCTTTGCCCAAGCCGTCTTTAACTCTTCTCACGGATAAATGCAGGAAATGCGGATATTTTTCCTGAAGTTCCTTCACAATATCAGCTGTTCCATCGGGAGATGAATCGTCCACAACCAAAATATGAAAGCCATCTTCCAATGCAAAAACTGCGGAAATAATATTTTCAATATTTTCCTTTTCGTTATACGTGGGAATGATGACGAGTTTTTTCATTTCAGTTTGCAAAGATAGTTTATTTAACCTTTTTATTTTATACAAAATAATCTATAATTTTGCAAAAAAATACTCCTTTGCCTTTATCACAACATTTTATAAATCATATAAGAATACCTGAGAACAACGATTGGGTAATCTTTATATTGTTGGGCTGCATCTTTTTATACCTTTTCATGATGAATATCGTTGAAAGGGAAGCCAATCTGAAAGATTTTTTGCTACAGAAATATTTTGATGCCAGCAACAATCTTCCAAGTTGGGTTATTACCTCATGCGTGACCGCCCTCACCCTATCTGTACTGATCTCACAGTATATTCCTGTTGTGCCCAAATACATTGCAGATCTGCAGATCTTGGGATACCAACTGAACAAATTCGGATATTGTTTACTTGCTGTCATTCTTTTTTATATGATAAAGTCAGGTTTGGGATTTTTATTTTTTCAAAGTACCGGCGATGGAAAAAAGTGGACTGTTTTTTACTTTACTGCAACAAAATTTTATTTTATCCTGTCATTCTTACTGATAATCTTGTGTGTAGCCCATTATTATTTCCCGATTGACAGAAATAAAATGTTTATGTATTACTTTTTCTTTTTTTCTTTCGTATTCATTTTCAAGGTTTTTTTCTATTTATTTCACAAGAACAACATCTTACCTGAAAAATGGTATTATAAATTTTTGTATATTTGCACCCTCCAAATTGCACCTCTTTTGTTGCTTTGGAAATTATTATTTTTTTAATACTGTCAATGATGAGAATAAAGTCTATATTGGTTTCTCAACCAGCGCCAAGTGAGTCGTCTCCGTACCTGGATATTGCAAAGAAGGAAAAGATAAGAATAGATTTCCGCCCTTTCATCCACGTCGAAGGAGTTGACAATAAAGAATTGAGAACACAGAAGATTGATCTTACGCAATATACGGGAATTATTTTCACGAGTAAAAATGCGATTGATCACTACTTCAGATTAGCGGAAGAGCTGCGTTTTGCGGTTCCTGACACGATGAGATACATCTGCCAGTCGGAAGCGATCGCCAATTATCTTCAGAAACATATTGTGTACAGAAAAAGAAAGATCAGTTTCGGGGAAAAGAATTTCTCTGACCTTCTTCCTTTATTTAAAAAATTCCCAACAGAAAAATATCTGCTTCCGTCATCAGATGTTCTGAGCCCGGATATCGTGAAAACAATGGAAGCTTCCAATGTTGACTGGACAAGAGCAATCATGTACAGAACAGTATGCAGCGATCTTACCGATATCAAGGTAAAAGAGTATGATATGCTGATATTCTTCAGCCCACAAGGAATAAAGTCTCTACAACAAAACTTTCCGGATTTCCAACAAGAAGAAACAAAAATCGGTGTATTCGGAACTACAACAATGGCTGCCGCTGAAGAAGCAGGACTGAAAGTAGACCTTATGGCTCCTACAAAGGAAACTCCGTCTATGACGATGGCACTGGAAAAATATATTAAGGCGCTTCATAAGTAAGCTTTACTATAAAAAATAAAGCAACCGTCTTTTCTTACAGGAAAGATGGTTTTTTTTTAACTAAATTTGAACAAGAATTAATATTGAATGGAAGCTCCAAAGGCAAAAAAAATAGAAAAAACACTTGAAAAACACGGTGATAAAAGAATTGACAGTTATTTCTGGCTCAATGAAAGAGAAAATCCTGAGGTAATAAAATATCTTGAAGAAGAAAATACTTACGCGGATTTTATCATGAAAGATACGGAACAGCTTCAGGAAGAACTTTTTGAAGAAATGAAAGCCCGCTATAAAAAAGACGATGAATCTTTACCGTATTTTTTTAACGGTTACTGGTATATGGTTCGTTATGAAAAAGGGAAAGAATATCCTATTTTCTGCAGAAAGTACCAAAGCTTAGAGAATGAAGAAGAAATTATTCTCGATGTTAATGTCCTGGCAGAAGGACAAGATTACTTCGATGTCGGAAGTGTAGCAGTAGCTCCGAATAATGAACTGGCATCTTTTTCGACGGATAATGTAAGCCGAAGAATTTATACCATCAATTTTAAAAATGTAATAACCGGAGAAATTCTTCCGGATAAAATTGAAAACACCACTGGAAAGGCAGTTTGGGCAAGCGACAATGAACACATTTTCTATATAAGAAAAGATGAAAGTTTAAGGGCGTTTCAGGTGTACAGACACAAACTGGGAACAAATTCTTCTGAAGATGTTTTAATTTTCCATGAAAAGGACGACACTTTTGATGTGAATGTTTTTAAAACAAAATCTTTAGAATATATTTTCATTGCCAGCTCGAGTACGATTTCAGACGAGCATCGGTTTATTCCTTCCGATAATGTTTTTGCAGACTGGACGATCATTCAGCCTCGAATAGATGATCTTGAATATTCTGTAGAACATTACGAAGATGAATTTTACATCATCACCAACGCAGACGATGCATTTAATTTTAAAATCGTTAAAACAAAGATCAATAACTGCGGAATGGAAAACTGGGTAGATGTAATTCCGCACCGCCCTGAAGTTTTATTGGAAGGCTTTGAAATTTTTAAAAATTATCTCGTTCTTGAAGAAAGAGAGCAAGGCTTGCTACAGATAAAAATTATTGACGAAAAAAAGCAGGAATCTCATTATTTACCATTTTCGGATCCTACTTATACCGCTTACATAGGTATCAATCTTGAATTTGATACCGAGATTTTACGCTACGGCTATACTTCTTTAACAAAGCCTAGCTCAACTTACGAATACAATATGAAGGAAAAAACCACAAAACTACTGAAGCAACAGGAAGTTTTGGGCGGAAAATTTTTCCCGGAAAATTATATTTCAGAGAGAATCTGGGCAGATTCCAGAGACGGAAAGACGAAAATTCCTATTTCCCTGGTTTATCACAAAGACACGGAAAAATCTGCGGACACGCCTTTACTTCTTTACGGTTATGGAAGTTACGGACATACGGTTGATGCAAGCTTTTCGAATGTAAGACTTTCGATTTTAGACAGAGGCTTCATTTATGCCATTGCACATATTCGTGGTGGTGAATATTTAGGAAGAGAATGGTATGAAGACGGAAAAATGCTGTTTAAGAAAAATACATTTTTCGATTTTATTGATACCGGAAAATTCCTGATTAAAGAAAATTATACCTCATCAAAACATCTTTATGCGATGGGTGGAAGTGCAGGAGGATTGCTGGTTGGTGCCGTGATGAATTACGAACCTACTTTATTCAACGGGATTGTAGCGCAAGTTCCTTTTGTAGATGTCGTGACGACCATGCTTGACGACACGATCCCTTTAACGACCGGAGAATATGATGAATGGGGAAATCCAAATGACGAAGAATATTATCATTATATGAAAGAATATTCACCGTACGATAATATAGAATCTAAAGATTACCCAAATCTATTAATTACCACCGGATTGCACGATTCTCAGGTTCAGTATTGGGAGCCGGCAAAATGGACTGCAAAACTGCGAGAATTAAAAACAGATAACAACATTCTGATTTTCAAAACAGATATGAGCGCAGGACATGGCGGAGCCAGCGGAAGATTTGAATCTTTAAAAGAAGATGCACTGGAATATGCGTTTTTACTTATGATTGATAAGAGATAATTTATAATTGATGACTACAGAAACTAATTATAATCAATTATTTGCAAGGAGAACAAAATCCTTAACCGTAGCAATAATTAATGAGTTATCTGAAATTCCTTACTCTGACAAAATATCAAATATTAGAAAACAGATCTTTCGTTCCTCCTCTTCAACTGCAAGTAATTACAGAGCAATGTGTAGAGCCAGATCGTTAAGGGAAAAATATTCTAAAATTTGCATTGTTGTAGAGGAAGCAGATGAAACTATATTCTGGTTAGAATTGCTTAATGAACTAAATTTATTAAAAAAAGAAAAACTAAATGATTTTTTAAAAGAATGTGATGAAATCCTAAAAGCAACTTCATCTTACAAAAAGAAACTTGGTGATGAATTAAAACACCCACAAAATCAATTATAAATTATCAATTATCAATCATGAATGAAGCAGAATACTGGCAGAAAATACAACAGTTTTTCATTGAAAATTTTGACACAGAGAAAGATGCACCCATTGAAACATACCTTTTTTTAATTGGCCTTCAGGAATTGGGCAGCGGGCAGCAGAAATATACGAAAGATGACAAAGTAAACCTCATTCATATTGCCGTTTGCCGATTACTTGAGCCTTTCGGATACTACAAATTCTCTCATTATGACGACGATGGATATCCACACTTTGAAAAACTGGAAGATCTTCCCGAATTGAAGCCAAATGAACAACAGCTTCTGATGAAAAAGGCAATTATTCAGTATTTTCAGGATGAAGAATTAATCTGAGAATTTAACTTAAATAAAAATGGAGAGTA
This sequence comes from Chryseobacterium taeanense, assembly GCF_900099685.1. Lineage (GTDB taxonomy): Bacteria > Bacteroidota > Bacteroidia > Flavobacteriales > Weeksellaceae > Chryseobacterium > Chryseobacterium taeanense. The sequence continues at coordinate 45,619 of NZ_FNDW01000008.1, forward strand.
TTTTTACTTTCCATTTTATTTTTTTAAATAATTGAAAATACCAATAAACAAACGGTCTTTTTCCATTTTCCCGGAACACATTTCTTATGCCAAGCATTAAACAATTTATAAATAAATGTTAAAAAACTGCTTTTTAAGAAAAATTAAACAATTTTATGGCTCGTTTTTTGTTTATGAAGTCATAAAATATTTAATTTTAACATTCTATTTTTTAATTGAATAAATAATGAATAATAAATTCATCCCAATAATATCGGTGTTTATGACGATCTCACTGATTGTCTTTGTTACGCTACAGTTTTATTGGTTGAAGCGTTATTACGGTGCGTTGGATCAGGATTTCTCTTCTAAAGTATATTCCTCATTGGAAAATACTTCAAAAATCATCGGTGAGGCAGAAGTCGACAAATACCTGAATGTTGAAAACAAAGATTTCCGAAATAGTATTTTGGCCAGCAGTAACCAGCCTTCTTTAACGACGATACAACAGGTGGAAGATTCTGGGACGCAGAGACAGATTGTTTATTCAAAAAGTATTATTGAGAAAAATCAGCTCCCGATTTCCGCAAAAGGAGATTCGCTGAAGCTGACCACTTTATATTCTGACGAGGCAGCCTACAAAATAAAAAGGGACACTACCAATCGCGAACTTCTTACAACAGACATCAACCGTGACATTGAAAACGGCGATTATGCCATGAAAGAGTTTGTGAAAGTCAATGGAAACAATCTGCCTATCACCAAAAGAGTAGACGAAAAAGTTCTTGATTCTGTAATCACAAAAGAACTGAGAATCAGAGGAATTTCCGCAACTTTCGGCTACGGAATTACCGATAAAAATAACAAACTGACAAGCGTCGTTAATAATTTATACAAAGAAAAGAAAGACAACAATACGTACAGTTATCCGCTTTTTACAGACTCAAAAGAAAGAACGCTTTATACGCTGGCTTTGGTTTTTCCTAAAAAAGAATATTCTCTGGCGATGAACAACTGGCCAATGCTTCTGGGCACTTTTCTTTCTTTGCTCACGATATTAGGGATTTATATTATTTCCATTAATTATATGATGCGGCAGAAAAAGATGGCTGAAGTAAAGACAGATTTCATCAATAATATGTCTCACGAGTTTAAAACTCCTCTCGCAACTATTTCCGTTGCTACTGATTCTTTAGCAAATGATAAAATCGCGACCAATCCTGACAAAGTAAAATACTATTCTGAACTGATAAAGCAGGAAAACCTGAGAATGAAAAAACAGGTAGAAAATGTATTGAATATGTCTAAGCTTGAAAGAAATGAAGTGAAATTATTTTTGAAAGAGACGAATGTGCGCGAACTTATCAGAAAGACGACAGAATCCTTCAATCTCATTGTGCAACAGAGAAACGGAATCCTTAGACAGGAATTTAATGCAACAGAATATAATTTTAAAATTGATGAGTTTCATATCTCTAATATGTTGGTGAATCTTCTGGATAACGCCAATAAGTATTCTCCCGAAACGCCTGAAATAACTATAAAAACCAGAAACGAAGGACATTGGTACGTCATTGAAGTTTCTGACAAAGGCATGGGAATGGAGACTCACAATAAAACAAAAATCTTCGAGAAATTCTTTAGGGAAGAAACCGGAAACATTCATAATGTGAAAGGACAAGGATTAGGTCTTTCCTATGTAAAAAAAATTGTTGAGCTTCATAAAGGTCAGATATTGGTAGATTCCCACAAAGGAAAAGGAAGCACATTCACCATAAAATTACCTACGAACTAAAAAAAATTCAAACCAAATAAACAAAATAGAAGAAGAAGAGAGTGACTATTCATTCTTACTTATTATTAAATTTTAATTCTAAATTATTAAAATTATGAGCAACAGAATATTATTAGTAGAAGACGATCAGAGTTTCGGAGCAGTATTAAAAGACTATTTATCCATAAATAATTTTGAAGTTACACTCGCGATAGATGGAGAACAGGGATTGAAAGAATTTACGGAAAATGAATTCGACATCTGCATTTTCGACGTGATGATGCCGAAAAAAGACGGATTTTCGTTAGCCGAAGACGTGAAAAAAATTGACAAAAATACTCCGATCATATTTCTAACAGCCAGAAATATGAGAGAAGACATTCTGAAGGGATATCAGCTTGGAGCCGATGATTACATCACTAAACCTTTTGATACTGAATTACTTTTATACAAAATTAAAGCAATTCTTCAGAGAAGTTCTACATTGGAAAATGAAGAGCAGGAACAGTTCAAGATCAGCAATATTTTCTTTGATTCTATGCTAAGACAATTGAGAGTCGGTGATAATGAATATAAGCTTTCCCCAAAGGAAAACGAACTGCTGAAACTTCTTTGCATTCATAGAAACGATTTTATGCCGAGAGACCTGGCATTAAGAAAAATCTGGAAAAAAGAAAATTACTTTACAGCAAGAAGTATGGACGTTTATATCGCAAAACTTCGTAAGTTACTGAAAGACGACGAAGGCTTAGAAATCATCAATGTTCACGGTGAAGGATTCAGACTTTTAGTTAAAAACTAAATACAAAATATTCTTATCAACTATAAAATTAGCAAAGCAATTAAAAATGTTTTGCTAATTTTGTTTTATATGAAGAATACAATTTTAGGCTTAATCGCTATTTCTATACTGACGATTTCTTGCAAAAAAGATGAAAGAGCAACTTATTTAAAAGAAGAGGCAGGTGTTCAGCAACCGGCACTTGCGGTAAATCAAACGCCCAAACCTTCGCTTTTAGATCAGGCAGGAATTCAGACAGCACAGAATACTCAAGCTACAGCAGTTACCGCACCCGGAATGAATCCTCCTCACGGACAACCCGGACACCGATGTGATATTCCGGTCGGTCAGCCTTTAAATAGCAAGCCTGCTCCTGTATCACAAACGTCAGCTTCAGCACAAAATAACACCCAGACGATACAGATTGATCCTAATGCTTTACAACCCGGAAAATTCTCTGTCGATAACAATGGGAAAGCAAAAAACGTTAAAACACCAAAAGGAATGAACCCTCCACACGGCGAACCCGGTCATCGATGTGATATTCCTGTGGGGCAGCCATTGAACAGTAAACCCGCTCCCGCTGCACAACCGACTCAGGTTATTGCCCAAAATACTCCGACTCCGACAGGTCCTAAACCCGAACTAAATCCTGCTCATGGTGAACCCTGGCATAATTGCAGCGTAAAAGTTGGTGAACCTTTGCCATAATTTTTGTATTTTTGCAACAATGAAACTGGTTCAGATCATAACAATTGTCTTCTGTTTAGGAATTTTTCTGATTCCTAAAGATAATTTTTATGCTCAGAATATGCAGGAAACATGTTGTAAAGAAAGCTCGGGAAATGACTGCTGCAAAAAACAGCACACAGAGCATTCAAAAGAAAATCATGGTAAAAAACAACAGGAAAAACAATCATGTAATGACGATTGTTGCTCTTATTGTGCCACCTGCTATAGCTTTATAGAAATTCCTTATTCAAGAGACATTAATCTTGATATTTCTTATTATAGATCCGGTAAAAATTTACAATTTCAATATTCGGATCCTTATATTTCCGGTCGTTTAAAAGAAATCTGGCAACCGCCGAAAATAGGTTAATTAAAAAGAAATGTGACAATGTAGTTGTTTAACAATCTATCAATGACTGTTAAATTATTGCATTGTTAAATTGTTCCATTAATTGAATTAATCTAAATTTTAAACAACATGAAATCATATATTTCCAAGGTCATTCTTGGTATATTCCTATTATTTACCCCATTTATATTTGCACAGAACCTTTCTCAGAACCAATTTAAAGTAAAAGGAAATTGCGACCTGTGCAAAGAGCGAATCGAAACTACTGCAAAAAAGGCTGGTGCCAAAAAAGCAAGTTACTCTATTGATTCACAAACTTTAACGTTAGAAACAGAAGGAAATGTTTCATCCGCTGACATTTTAAAGAAAGTTGCAGAGGCAGGTCACGATAATGAGCTATTCAAAGCGGATGAAACCGTATATAATGCACTTCCGGCCTGTTGTCATTATGAAAGAGATCAAATAGTTGCCAATGAAGATCATCATATCCATTCAAAAAAAGAAAATGAATTCTATGTAAAGGGAAATTGCGAATCATGCAAAGCCCGAATTGAAAAGGCAGCTAAAGATGCAGGTGCCGACTCAGCAGAATGGAGTGCAGAAAAACAAACAGTTATATTAAATTTTAACCTTGAAAAGACTTCAGCGGATAAAATTTTAAAGAAAATCGCTCAAGTGGGGCATGATAATGAAAAATACAAATCCAGCGACAGCACTTATAAAAATTTGCCCTCCTGCTGTCTTTACGACAGGGAAATTCAATTTGGTGAAGCAAATCCGAAAGTTCATTCGGAAGAAAGTACCAGCCAAGACCATCATGATCATGGAGCTTCACACACTGAAAACAACAATGAAAAAGCCATCGAAGGTGTTACAGTAACAGGTAGCAAGGCATCTACTTCACTTAGTAAAAAAGAAGCAGGATTAATTTTCAATATTGATAAAAAAGAACTGCTAAAAGCTGCCTGCTGTAATTTATCCGAAAGTTTTGAAACCAATGCAACGGTGGATGTTTCATTCAGCAATGCGGTAACCGGTACGAAGCAGCTAAAAATGTTAGGCTTAGATCAGAAATACACAAGTCTGACAAAAGAACTGTTGCCCGAAATAAGAGGTTTGGCATCTGCTTACGGACTAAGTTTCATTCCAGGAAGATGGATCGAAAGTATTCAGCTTACCAAAGGAGGAAGTACGGTAACGAATGGTTATGAAAGTATTACCGGACAAATTAACACTGAATTATTGAAAAATTCAGAAAAGCCTGAAACATCGCTCAATCTTTTTGCAGATTTCAACGGTAGAACGGAAGCTAACATTACCAGCGTTTCTAAAATCGACGAAAAATGGTCTCAGACTTTCCTTCTTCATGGCAACGGAACGTTTGGTGATACTGATATGAACAAGGATGGCTTTCTTGACCGCCCGAAAGGAACCCAACTTAACGCCGCCTACTTACTGAACTTTAATGACCTTGAAAAGTCTGGATTCGGATCTCATTTCGGAATTAATTTTATCAAAGATGAAAGAACTGCAGGTCAGGTTGGATTTGATAAAAAAATTCCACAAAATCAGCAGTCATTGTACGGTGTCGGGATCGATATCTCACGATTTCAGGTTTGGAATAAAACAGGATATGTTTTTAAAGGAAAACCTTACCAAAGTTTAGGCTGGATGAATCAGTACACCTTTCATCAGCAGGACAGCTTCTTCGGTCTTAGAAATTATTCAGGAAAGCAGCAAACCTATTATTCAAATTTAATTTTTGAAAGTATTTTAGGGAATACCAATCACAAATACAAAGCAGGAGTAAGTTTTATGTATGACGGTTATGACGAAACATATTTAGCTGGAAATTTTAAAAGAAACGAAATTGTTCCGGGAGCTTTTGCCGAGTACACTTTAACTGGTCTAAAATATACTTTGGTCGCAGGAGCAAGGGTTGACTTTCACAATCTGGCAGGAACTCAATTCACACCAAGATTAAATTTTAAGTATGATATTACGCCTCAAACTATTTTAAGACTGTCGGCAGGAAGAGGTTTCAGAACAGCAAATGTTTTTGCGGAAAGCCAACAATATTTTGCTTCAAACAGAAATATTCAGATTCTAGAAAATGGGGGAAATATTTATGGTTTAAAACCTGAAATCGCATGGAATTACGGTGCGAGTCTTCAGCAGGAGTTCAAAATCTTCGGAAGGAAATCTACGGTTATTGCCGATTTTTTCAGAACAGATTTTCAGAACCAGGTGATGGTAGATTTGGATCAGTCGCCTCAGCAACTGACTTTTTATAACCTGGAAGGAAAGTCATTTGCCAATTCTTTTCAGACTCAGTGGGATTTCATACCATTCAGAAACTTTGATGTAAGACTGGCTTACAAATATTATGACGTGCAGGCAGATTATCTGAGTGGAAGAAGAGAAGTTCCTTTTATGGCTAAACATCGTGGATTTGTAAATGTTGCTTATTCAACAAACAAAAACAACAATGGTGGTTTCTGGAGTTTTGACACAACATTGAATATGGTTGGAAAACAAAGACTTCCGAACACCTCAACGAATCCGGAACAGTTTCAAATACCAATTTATTCCAACTCTTATGTTGTATTAAATGCGCAGATCTCAAGAAATTTCAATAAAAAAATAAGAGCTTATTTGGGTGGTGAGAATTTAACTTCTTATTATCAGAAAAATGCAATTGTTGACGTAAAGAACCCTTTCGGAAATTATTTTGACGGCGGAATGGTTTACGCTCCGATTATGAAAGCTAATTTTTATGTCGGGCTGGATGTGACGTTCTAAAGTTTGAGAGCTATAAAGCTTGAATGATTTTCAAATTATTTCATTCGCAAATTTTTAAATTAGCAAAAGCATGGTTTAATGATTAAAGCCATGCTTTTTTGTATATTTATCATAAAGGAAAATTCATGTCACAATCACTTATTTTTGAAGATCATTACAAGAAGCTCGGTATAGAAAATCTTTCTGAAAACCCTCTTGAAGCCTTCAACGGAAGTAAGTTTCGTTATGATATTAAAGTTTTATATATGCCATCCGGCTCTGAGATTTCTGTAGACTTTAATCATTTTAAAGCAACAAAACCCAGTCTTTTTTTCCTCACCAATCAACAGATAAAAATCTCAAAAACCAATGAAAGCGCTACTTTGCTATACTATAACCGTGATTTTTACTGCATTCAGATTCACGATAAAGAAGTGGCTTGTGACGGACTTCTTTTCCATAATGTTTTTGAAATCCCCTTTGTAGAGCTTGAGGAAAATGAAGATTCTATTATTAAAAGTTTATTTAAAAATATTAAAGATGAGCTGCAAGAAAAAGATTCCTCTGCTGAAGAAATGATTAGAACGTATGTAAAACAGATTATCATTCGGGCTACAAGAAAATGGAAAAAGCAGAATCTTGATAATGATACCCTTAAAATTCCAAATAATGAAATTGATATTTTCCGGGACTTCAGCAGATATCTGGAAATTCATTTCAGAGAAAAACACAATGTTTCAGAATATGCAGACCTTCTTCATATTGCGCCGAAAACACTGACCCATAAGTTTAAAAATTTACATCTTGAATCTCCTAACCATCTCATCATCAACAGAATTCTGTTAGAAGCCAAAAGACTTCTTATTTACACGGAAAAAACTGTTAAAGAAGTTGCTTACGATTTAGGATACGAAGATCCGGCCTATTTTAATCGTCTTTTTACCAACAAAACTGGAAGTACACCCACAAACTTCAAGAAAAATTACATTCCGGGAAAAAAGTACAACATTTAAGTCTTTTTATGTATTTATTTGGAATGAAATGTGATATACCTTTGTAACATCAAAACAAACAATATTAACAACAAAAAAATTAAAGTATTATGAGACGTAATGCAACAGCTGTTTGGAACGGCACCATCAAAGAAGGAAAAGGACATTTGACTACACAAAGTACAACTTTAAACCAGACGCAATATTCATTTAACAGCCGATTCGAGGATGGCGTAGGAACAAACCCTGAAGAGTTACTGGCGGCTGCACATGCAGGATGTTTTACCATGAAATTAAGCGCTGAACTTTCTCAGGCAGGATTTACTCCTGAGGAACTAACGACAAAATCAGTGATTACATTAGATCCAAACATCGGGAAAATTACAAAATCTGAATTAACTTTAACTGCAAAGGTTCCGGGAATTTCAGAAGAAGAATTTCAGAAGTACGCTAAAATCGCAGAAGAAGGTTGCCCGGTAAGTGCTGCATTCAATTTTGAGATTACTTTAGAGGCTACTTTGGCGAACTAAAACTAAAACTTTAAATCATCAGCAGGAACGGGCTTTAGCCCGTTTTTTCCATTTAGAAAATCAATCGATTGGCTTTAGCCGAAGCCCAAAAACATTTGATTATATTTAATGGTTTATACTTATAAATTAAAATCATATTTAATCTTTAATTAAAATATACCGATTGGTATATTTTTTATATATTTGCACCATAATCAATTGAAATGTCAAAAGCAGAAAAGACAAAGCAATTTATCATCGAAAAAACAGCGTCTTTGTTTAACACCAAGGGGTATATTTCTACGACACTATCAGACATTACGGAAGTCACCGGATTAACGAAAGGCAGTATTTACGGAAACTTTGAAAATAAGGACGAAGTCGCCCTTGAAGTGTACAAGTACAATGCAAGATTATTAAAGCAAAACATGTCGCGTTCTTTCAGTGAAGAATTTCCTAATGTCATTGATAAGCTACGGGCGTTTGTTGCATTTTACAGGAAAAACTGGAAGCCGGTATTTCTCAATGGAGGATGTCCTCTGATGAACGCCGCAACCGAAGCTGATGATACTTTCCCTGACTTAAAAAATCAAGTTAAAAAGTCTTTTGAAGAATGGATAATCAAAATTTCAGAAGTTATTACACAAGGACAAAAAGCTGGAGAGTTGAATGAAAATGCTGATGCAAAAGAATACGCTTCATTATTTGTCATGCTGATCGAAGGTGGAATTTTATTATCCAAAACAACAGGAGAAGAAAAATTTCTCAATCAGGCATTAGACAGAATTCTTAGGATTATCGATAAAGAACTGAACAAACACCCATCATAAACTTCAACCTTATGGAAACAAAAAGAGTGGCCATCGTAGGATACAACAGGATCCCATTTGCCAGAATGAATACAGCTTACGCAGACAAAGGAAATCAGGATCTATTGCTTCCTGCTTTGAATGGTTTGATCGACCGTTACAACCTTAAGGGCAAACTTTTAGGAGAAGTTGCCGGAGGTGCAACGATCAAGCATATTTACGAGAGCAATCTCATCAGAGAAACTGTTATGAATACAGATCTTGATCCTGCAACTCCGGCTTGTGATCTACAACAGGCTTGTGACACCGGCATTGAAGCAGCAGTTTATATCGGAAACAAAATCGCGCTAGGCCAGATCGAGAGTGGCATTGCCTGCGGTGTTGAAGCGATGAGCAACATCCCGTTTGAAACATCTTTAAATTTAAGAAAAGCTTTATTAAAAGCCAATAAAGAAAAATCTGTTTTTGGAAAAATCAAGCAGTTGTTAAATCCGAAGCTGAAAGACTGGATGCCGATTCCATACAAAGGTCAGGAACCTAAAACAGGTCTGGTGATGGGCGGTCATACAGAAATTACTGCAAAATATTACAGAATTTCCCGTGAAGAACAGGACGAACTGGCATTTAAAAGTCATCAGAATATGGCAAAAGCTTATGATGAAGGATTTTTTGACGATATGATATCGCCTGCTTTCGGACTGGACAAAGACAATAATCTCCGTCGTGACACGAGTTTAGAAAAATTAGCTACATTAAAACCAGCATTTGACAAACAAAATGGAACATTGACAGCAGGAAATTCAACACCATTTACGGATGGAGCTTCTGCTATTTTATTGGCGAGTGAAGAATGGGCAAAAGAAAATAATTTATCAATTTTAGCGTATATCACCTTCTCGGAAGTGGCAGGGATCGAATATGTTGAAAACAAACAGAACCTGTTATTAGCTCCGGTATTCGCAGCTGAAAGAATGTTGAAAAAAGCAGGCATGAACCTTGAAGATTTCGATTATTATGAAATTCACGAAGCATTTGCCGCACAGATTTTAGCCACCTTAAAAATCTGGGAAAACGACGATCTTGCAAAAAAATTCGGACTTGAAAAAGCTTTAGGGAAAATAGACAGAGATAAACTCAATGTAAAAGGCGGAAGCCTTGCCGCAGCACATCCTTTTGCCGCTACTGGTGGCAGAATTATCGGAACATTAGCAAAACTTCTTAATCAAAAAGGAAGCGGAAAAGGTTTTATTTCCATCTGTGCAGCACGCGGTCAGGGTGTTACGATGATTTTACAAAAATAAGCAAACACAATAATTATTTAAGATAAATACAAACGTCTCAATTATATCTAAGAAAGATTTGAGATGATACAAGTAAACTATAAAGATAAAAATCTACCTATGAAGAGAGTAGTCATTACAGGTCTCGGTGCCGTAACCCCATTGGGAAACAATGTCGGAGAATTCTGGGAAAACAGCATCAACGGAATAAGCGGAGCAAATAAAATTACCCATTTTGATACGGAAAAATTTAAAGTACATTTTGCCTGTGAAGTGAAGAATTTTGATCCTAAAGTTCATTTAACCCATAACGAAATTAAAAGAAGCGATCTTTTTTCACAATATGCCATGTATTCCACTGCGGAAGCTTTGAAAGATTCAGGGCTTGAATTGGAAAATATGGATCCGTTCGACACTGGAGTTATCTGGGGAACCGGCCAGGGAGGAATGTGGACTTTCGAAAGTGAAGTGATGGAATTTACAAAAGGTGACGGTACGCCACGGTTTAACCCTTTTTTCGTTCCTAAGTTCATTGCCAATATGGCTTCGGGGATGATCTCCATGAAATTTGGACTTCAGGGAATCAACTACACAACAATTTCAGCCTGTGCGACAGGAAATACAGCCTTAATGGATGCCTTCAATTATATCAGACTGGGGAAAGCAAAAGTTATTGTGAGTGGTGGTTCAGAAGCAGCCATTACTCCGGCATCCGTTGGAGGTTTCTCGATTATGAGAGCCATGTCTACAAGGAATGATGATTTTGCTACGGCAAGCCGTCCGTACGATGCAGACAGAGACGGTTTTGTGATGGGAGAAGGCGCAGGATCATTGATTCTGGAAGAATATGAACATGCTAAGGCAAGAGGCGCAAAAATTTATGCAGAACTAGTAGGAGCTGCCATGACAGCAGATGCGTATCACATGACAGCACCTCATCCCGACGGCGTAGGTGCCATAAAAGCAATGCAATTGGCACTTAATGAAGCAGGAATAAATACAGAAGATATAGACTACATTAATCCTCATGCAACCTCAACACCCATGGGCGATTTGGTGGAACTGAACGGGATTAATAAATTATTTAAAGGAAGTAAAAATCTAGACATCAGTGCTACAAAATCGATGACTGGCCACCTGCTAGGAGCAGCCGGAGCAGCTGAAGCCATTCTTTCGATTAAAGCAATTGAAAACGGAATTATTCCGCCAACAATTAATCTTCATTCTATTGATGAGAATATTCCGAAAGATCTTAATATTGTTTTTGGAGAGGCTAAAGAAAAGAATATCAATTATGCTTTGAGCAATGCCTTTGGTTTCGGGGGACACAATGCTACATTGATTTTCAAAAAGTTTTCCTAACAAAATGCCTGAAATTTATTCCTTGTTCTTTAAAGCGCAGGGATTTTGTGTATTTAAATTCCTGTAAGCAAAATTAAATTTTTAATAAAAAGCTAAATCACAAACTTATAAGCAGAAAAGCAGCCTACAAAAGACTGCTTTTCAAATAAATCAATTAAAATATTTCTACTAATAATCGGGAACAAAAAAGTCTTCACCACTATCAATAACCGGAATATAAATTCTTACCCATTTTTCACCTTCTTCCATCTCCCAGCTATGTCCTTTTCCTTCTACATCTTCGGCTAAAAGGATAATGCCCGGTTCTATAATAAATGTTGAACCATCGCTTACCTTAAACCTTATTTTTCCGTCCAGCGTTACCACGTATTGTTTTCTCGGAGCCGTATGTTCAGATTTCTCCCATTCTTCAGTTTTATTGCTGATCCAAAATGAAGTCGTTTTTATAGGCTTTAGGACAGGAATTCTGCCTTTCTCAAAAGAACTGTTTCCATCATTATCGTTGATAATTCTTATCACTTCAATAAATTCCGAATTCTTTTCCATTTTAAACTTATGCTTTCAACCATTCAGACTTCGAAAGATAATTCTGATCTGGATAATAAATAAAAAGAAGATTTCTTCCCTTTATGGTGTTAATAATCGGCTGTGTAAGATCTCTCGGTACTGCCGGGCATCCCCAGCTTCTTCCAATTCTTTTATGCATTGCTGCAAATTCATCGCTTACGTAGTCTGCGCCATGCATGACGATTGCTCTTCTGTAAGCAGCATCATTAAAACCTTTATCCATTCCCAATAGTCTCAGAGAATATCCGTTGTCTCCATTATATGTAGCATCTGTGATGTAAAATCCTAAGCTGCTCTGAAGCGAACTCTCGGTGTTGGAGAAATTTGTAGCAAACTCTTCTCCGGTATTTTTTCCGTGAGCAACCAGCGAGTTGAACAATACTTTTCGCTCATTCATATCAATTACCCAAAGTCTTTTCGTATTTGAAGACATAGAAAAGTCGCATACCGTAAGCAGGTGCGACTCTTGATTAAGCAAACCAGCTTTCTTCAAATTCTCAAAACCAGTTAAGGCTTTGAAGAAAACTTCTTCATTAAGTTCATGTCCAGGTTCAAATGCGATAGATTTGTATAATTCTGCTGATGAGGATAAAGTATTTTCCGTGGTCTTTCCCGATTTTGCACCGATGGGTCTTTCAATCTTTTTTGTACTGATTTCGTTATTTGCTGTTTCTTTTCGAGGAGACAGGTAAAACGAAGTCGTAACCATGTAAACAATACTTAATAAGCTATACAATCCTTTCATTCAATATATTATGTTAAATCAATTAGGACAGCAAATGTATAAAAACATATGCACCTGAAAGAATAACTCCACTAATTTAACTCAAATTTAAGAAATTTTAACTTCCTGATTTTGTGAATAAAAGAGCTTACATTTCACCATCGGGAACAAACTCCAGACTCACAGAATTCATGCAATACCGAAGTCCTGTAGGCTTTGGACCGTCATCAAAAACATGCCCTAAATGAGAATCGCATCTTTTACAAAGCACTTCCACCCTATCCATTCCGTATGCCAAATCTCTTTTATAATAAACGCCTTCTTTATCAGCCTCAAAAAAGCTCGGCCAGCCGCAACTGCTTGAAAACTTTGAAGTCGAACGAAACAGGTGATTTCCGCATACGGCACAAAAATATTCTCCTAGTTCGTCGAATTCATTATATTTTCCGGTAAATGCTCTTTCTGTAGCAGCCTCTCTTGCAACAGCGTAAAGATCAGGAGAAAGTATTGTTTTCCATTCATCGTTGGAAATTTTCAGCTCTGTCTTATCTGTGCGGGAATAATATGGATTGTTTTTTGCTTGGCTTTCCATGAAAATTATTTTAAATGTTTTTTAATAATTGGCTTAAAATTATTTATTAAAGATTTAGATCAAGTAAAAATTTTAAGCATACTTAGTCTTCGATATATTTGAAATTCTTTGATCTTTGTAATGACGAATAAAGAATAATATCAAAACCAAATTTACTAAATTTGAGAATATGAATGATGAGGCAAAAAGAAAACAGTTAAGGAAATACAAAGCATTTGCCACAGGATTATTCCTGTTAATGGCTATAATTTTTATTGCCACTACTCTTTTACAGAAAAATATCAACTCACATTGGATAGGCTATGTACGTGCTTTTTCCGAAGCGGCCATGGTGGGGGCTTTGGCAGACTGGTTTGCAGTTACAGCGCTTTTCCGACATCCTTTAGGCTTACCGATTCCTCATACCAACCTTATCGAAAACAGCAAACAAAGGCTGGGCGATAATCTCGGCAGTTTTGTGGTAAATAATTTCCTTTCATCTCAAAATATCAGACCTTATATACAAAAGCTGAAAATCTCCGGATTTGTGGGAGAATGGCTCGGGAAGGAGAAAAACCAAGAAGTCGTAATTAGGAACATTTCAGATATTGTTCTGGATATCCTAAACAAGCTTGATGATTCTTCAGTGAGCCAGTTTATAACAAAAAAAGTCCAGGAAATGACTACAGATATTAAGCTGAACAAAATTGTAGGAAACGGAATCAGCTATATTATCGAAAAAAACGATCATCAGAGAATTGTAACCAATCTTTCTTCCCAGATTAAAAATTATATCATTGAGAACGATGAAATGATAAAAGAAAGGGTAAAAAAAGGAAGTTATACATTCATTCCATCATTTGTAGACAACAAGATTGCGGATAAAATTGCTATCGGACTTTCAGATTTTTTTAAAGAAATCGAAGAAGATCCTCAACACGAAATAAGAGCATTAATTACCCAAAAAATTCATGAATTTTCTATTGATCTGAAAGAAGATCCAAAATGGGATGAAGAGTTCACAAGTATTAAAAACGATCTTTTAAAAGGCAATAAAATCGAAGAATACTCAATCGACATCTGGATTTCCATTAAAAATACTTTAAAAAACGAATTACAGGAAGAACAATCTGCATTAAAGATTTATCTGTCACGAAACATTAATGAATTTTCAGAAAATTTAAAAACTGACGAAAACCTTCAGAACAAAATCGACGACTGGGTTCGCGTTACAGCTTATAAATATATCCTTAAAAATACGCATCAGTTTGGAAACCTCATCAGCTCTACCGTGGGAAACTGGCAAGGAAAAGAATTAAGCGAGAAGCTTGAATTGGAAGTAGGAAAAGACCTTCAGTTCATCAGAGTCAACGGAACTTTGGTTGGCGGGCTGGTAGGCTTAATCATCTATACGATTGCTCATTTCTTTCTATAAAAAATCTTTATGAAAAAAATACTGACTTTTACATTCACCCTCTTTCTGTCATTTTTCTTTGCCCAAAAAGTAGAGCTCAAAAAAGTAACAGATACTTTTCAGGTATTCAAAGGTGAAATTGCAGGAAATCCCGTAACATTTCGTTTGAACTACGATAATATAATCGATTGCCATCAATACCAGCATTTTGTCGACGGATGGTATTATTACGATAAGTACAAAAAGAAAATTCCTTTAACGGGTATTTATAATCTTGGCGATCTGTATCTTTTCAATTTTGGTAATGACCAGAAGAAGAGAGTTCAGCTTTTTAAAGAAAAAATAAATCGTGACCTCATCGAAAAGTCAGACAGTATCGCCAAAACATTGAATGTAAAAGAAATAATAAATATCAAAGGTCAAGAAAGAGATAAACAGGCAACCGGAACTTTCTCCATAGGAAATAAAAGCCTGCCTCTAAATCTGAACACCAAAGACACCAGAATATACCGTTTCAATGATTATATTACCGTTCCGAATCATAAAAAAATCAATACATATAATTTCATCAACAATCTCGGCGGAAACCGGCTAGTTTCATATTCTTCAGGTAAATCAGGAAACAGAGTATTGTTATATTTTGAAGAATTATCAAATTTTAATTATTGCGGAATGTGTGGTGCCGGAGATGGAGAGAAAGGCTACAGAGTCATTTATTTCACCAACGACTGGAATTTCAAAAGCTATGAAGGTTTCCTGATTGAAAGCTGCCTGGAAGGCATTTATAATACAACATCAAAAAGACTTAAAGATCAAAAAATATTGAAATTCAGCATAAAAAAGACATCGGGTTCTCCCGCTTATACCTTAACTGTAGATATTAAGAATGCCACGGTTACGAAATCAAAATAAAAAAGGAAGTCATATTTCGATTTCCATTATTTGTTTTATTTTTCTCTCTTAAATCAGAACTACTCGCATTATCTTGGCAAACGGCTGGCTCTTTTCAGGAGTTCTTTATTGATTTCATTAATCAGTTCCGGGCCTTCATAAATAAATCCCGTGTACAATTGAATAAGGCTGGCTCCTGCGTCCAGTTTTTCAATCGCGTCTTTTGCGGTATGAATTCCTCCGACTCCGATGATCGGAAAAGCCCTGTTACTTTTTTCAGAAAGAAAACGAATAACTTCCGTTGATCTTTTCGTCAGAGGTTTTCCCGAAAGGCCTCCCGCTTCAGATTTATTCTCCGATTTCAGCCCATCTCTGGATAATGTCGTATTGGTTGCAATCACACCGGCGATTTTTGTTTCCTTTACAATATCGATGATATCCAGCAACTGATCGTCTGACAAATCCGGAGCAATTTTAAGTAAGATTGGCTTTGGAGTAGTTTTCTCGGCGTTCATTTCTTGTAAAGTTCCCAACAAATGAGTGAGAGGTTCTTTATCCTGCAGCTCCCGAAGATTTGGCGTGTTTGGCGAACTTACATTCACTACAAAATAGTCTACATAGGGGAAAAGTTTTTCGAAACATATTTTATAATCATTTACAGCTTCTTCATTCGGAGTTACTTTATTTTTTCCGATGTTTCCGCCGATCAGAACGTTTTTATTTTTCTTTAATCTTTCAACCGCGGCATCCACTCCGTCATTATTAAAGCCCATTCTGTTGATAATCGCAGAATCTTCCATAAGTCGGAACAATCTTTTTTTGTCATTTCCAGGCTGTCCTTTCGGCGTTAAAGTACCAATTTCAATAAATCCGAAACCAAGATCAGAGAGTTCTTCAAAAAGCACAGCATTCTTATCGAAACCGGCAGCAAGTCCTACCGGATTTTTAAATTTTAATCCGAAAACTTCTCTTTCCAGTCTTTTGTCGACAATCGGTTTCGGGAGAAAAAGTTTTGCTAAAAAAGAGAAATTTTTAAGCATCGAAAAAGTAAAATAATGTACTTCTTCAGGATCGAATTTAAAAAGGATCGGGCGGATCAAACTTTTGTACATGCCTTTTTTTGGAATACAAAGGTATTGATTTTAGTTGAAAATAATCTGTTTAAGATTCAATTAAAGCCTGAAATAATATGATAAATCCCTAAAAATAGGCTCTTAGATCAAAATTCAGAATATCTCCCACCCTCTTAAACTCATCGTCTATTTTAGCATTTATAATTATTTTTTGGTTGGTGAGCGGATGTTCAAAAATCAATTGATGTGCGTGAAGTGTCATTTTATTGATTCCAAATGTTTGAAGCCAAAGTTTATTCTGTTTATTGCAACCATGTTTACGGCAGCCTAAAATCGGATGTAAAATATGCTTAAAATGTTTTCTCAGCTGATGAAATCTCCCCGTTTCAGGGATCGCTTCCACCAAACAATATCTCGAGGTTTGATGTTTTAAGAAAGGTAAATCTATTTCCGATGTCTGCAAACGCTGATAATAGGTAATCGCATTCTGCTTAATTTCATTTTCATTAACGAGATCATAATCAATCTTTTCTTCTTCTTTCGCCCAGCCTCTGAGAATAGCGATGTACTTCTTTTCAACCTGGCGGGTAGCAAACTGCTCGCTCATAATTTTCAGGGTTTCTTTATCTAAAGTGAACAGCAATATCCCGGACGTTTTTCGGTCTAAGCGATGTACCGGATAAACTTTTCGCCCGATCTGCTTTTTCAATTCCTGAATTGCATACGTATCGGCTTCTCCGGAATAGAAAGATTTATGAACCAATAATCCGCTGGGTTTATTAATGGCAATAAGATGTTCGTCGCGATAAAGAATTTCTAGCATGAGGCAAAAGTAAAAATTTTCAGATGACTTATCCCTGATTATCGTTATAATAAAAGCTTTAAAGATAAATGTTCATAAAAATTAACATCTGGAATTTTTTCATAAACACTATAATTTCTATTTTCGCAAAAAAATTTTATCCATGAAAAAGTACGTACTGACTGTCGTTTTGAGTCTTTTACCTTTAATTTCATTTGCACAGAATTCAGATTCGCTAAAGCTTGGAAAAAGCAACAGAGAGTTTTTTATTAAAGGCGATCAGAAGTTCAAATTTTCTGAATATAAAAAAGTGTTTACGAATCCGGAAGCACTGAGCTACATGAAGAAAGCCAATACCAACAGTACGGTATCTCAGATTTTCGGCGCAGTGGGTGGCGGATTGATCGGATTCGGACTTGTAAAAGAGGTAACCCGAAATAAAACAGTCTATTACAACGGTGTTGCCATCAAGGAAAAAGACAAAGGAGGATGGGCGCTGATCGGAGCTGGCTTGGGCGCTATCGGAATAGGAATTCCTTTTGCACTCAGCGCGCAGAAAAACCTGAAAAAAGCTGTAGACACTCAAAATCAGAATCCGGGAACTGATGAAACGAAAGCGACTTCTTACAGAATTGATATCAGTGGAAATAGCATTGGACTAACCTATAATTTTTAAGAAAATATGTAAAAGCAGTTTTTTGACTGCTTTTTTTGTTGAATTTCATGGAATTGGAATCCAAATTCCTATTTTTGCACTTCAGACGTAAAAAAATTATGGCAAAGCAAGAAGATGTTTTCAAGAAAGTGATTTCTCACGCTAAAGAATATGGTTTTATTTTCCCTTCGAGTGAGATCTACGATGGTTTATCCGCTGTTTACGACTATGGACAGAACGGTGCTGAACTCAAAAATAATATCAAACAATATTGGTGGAAAGCGATGGTACAGCTTAACGAAAATATTGTGGGTATCGATTCGGCGATCCTTATGCATCCTACAACATGGAAGGCATCGGGCCACGTAGACGCTTTCAACGATCCATTGATTGACAATAAAGATTCTAAAAAGCGTTTCAGAGCAGATGTTCTGGTAGAAGATTACTGCGCTAAAATTGAAGATAAAGAAAATAAGGAGATCGAAAAAGCAGCGAAGAGATTCGGGGAGTCTTTTGATAAAGAACAGTTTGTTGCGACGAATCCAAAAGTACTGGAATACAGAGCAAAAAGAGAAGTTATTCTTTCAAGACTGGCAAAATCTCTTGAAAATGAAGACCTTGCCGATGTAAAAGCGTTAATTGAAGAACTGGAAATTGCCGATCCAGATACCGGCTCCAAAAACTGGACGGAAGTACGACAGTTCAACCTGATGTTCGGAACCAAATTAGGCGCTTCCGCAGATTCTGCAATGGATCTTTATTTAAGACCGGAAACCGCACAGGGGATTTTTGTTAACTTTTTAAACGTACAGAAAACATCCCGTCACAGACTTCCTTTCGGGATTGCACAGATCGGAAAAGCTTTCAGAAACGAAATTGTGGCAAGACAGTTCATCTTCAGAATGCGTGAATTTGAGCAGATGGAAATGCAGTTTTTCGTAGCTCCGGGAACAGAGCTTGAATTCTACGAGCAATGGAAACAAAAACGTCTGAACTGGCATTTGGCCTTAGGATTAGGTGACGAAAACTACAGATTCCACGATCATGAGAAGTTGGCACACTACGCGAATGCTGCTGCTGATATTGAATTTAATTTCCCATTTGGGTTTAAAGAACTGGAAGGAATTCACTCAAGAACAGATTTTGATTTAAAAGCACACGAAGAATTTTCAGGAAGAAAACTTCAGTTCTTCGATCCGGAAAGAAACGAAAACTATGTTCCTTATGTCGTTGAAACGTCGGTTGGACTAGACCGGTTATTCCTTTCTATATTCTCTCATTGCCTTAAAGATGAAGTATTGGAAGACGGTTCGGAAAGAACAGTTTTATCTTTGCCGCCAGCTTTAGCGCCGATTAAAGCAGCCATTCTTCCTTTGATGAAGAAAGACGGTTTAGCAGAATACGCAGAAAAAATCTTCAACGATTTGAAATACGATTTCAACTTATTCTACGAAGAGAAAGACGCAATTGGAAAACGTTACAGAAGACAGGATGCGATTGGAACGCCTTATTGCATTACGATCGATCATGACTCTCTTACAGATCACACTGTAACGATCAGAGACAGAGATACGATGCAACAGGAAAGAGTTCCGGTTTCGGAATTAAGAAGAATTATCGACGAAAAAACAAGTTTCAGAAATTTACTTTCTAAAATATAATCCAAAAGCCTTGAGAAATCAGGGCTTTTTTTTGCAATAAATTGTCATTCTACTTCTTGTCTTCAAATTTATTTTAAATTTGTTTCAAGATCCACTATATGATAATCCTTATTTACTTTGCGATATTCGCTGTAATCGTTGCTGTGCTTTTTTATATTCTCGGTTACAGCTATATTTTCAACGGAATTTCAAAAACCTACCTGAAAGGGAAAATGAGTGCCCACATTGATGACGGAAAATTTTTCTCCCGCAATATCATCGCTGCCGGAAATCCTGTTCCCTGGGAAGAAGATCCTGAATACAATAAAACAGAATTACCTAAAAACATCGTTGAAGATTTAAAACATTCCAATACAGCTTCTTTTCTTGTTATCCGTAATGGAAAAATCCTTCACGAACAATATTGGAATGGCTATGATAAACTCTCAAAGACTAACTCTTTTTCCATGGCGAAAGCTGTTACGGTCATGCTGTTGGGAAAAGCTGTCGAAGAAGGAAAAATCAACAGTATTGATGATAAGTTTTCCGATTATTTTAATGAATTTAAAGGTAAAGAATTCACAGAAAATTTAACGCTGAAAAACCTGGCACAGATGGAATCCGGGCTTAACTGGGAGGAGAATTACAAGAATCCTTTTTTACCGAATGCCAAAGCCTATTACGGAAGTAGTCTCGTAAAAGCTACTTTTTCAAGAAGATTCAAACAAAACCCCGGAGAAAAATTTGAATACCAAAGTGGCTCTACGCAACTTTTAGGTTTTGCGGTAAGAAAAGCGGTCAACCAATCGCTTTCGAGTTATTTATCTGAAAAATTCTGGACTCCATTGGGAATGGAACAAAATGCAGAATGGAGCACCGACGAAAACGGGATGGAAAAAACATATTGCTGCATTCACTCTACTACACGTGATTTTGCAAAACTGGGACAATTATTCTTAGACAATGGAAAAGTGAATGGTGAGCAGGTTTTAAACCTTGATTTTATCAATCAAATGCGAACACCAACAGAAAAATCTGAAGAAATTTACGGAATGGGCTTTTGGATTAACAATGATAACCCGATAAAACATTATTATTTTTTAGGTTTGCAGGGACAATACATCATCATGATTCCTGAACATAACATGGTCATTGTAAGAACCGGAAGCTACAACAATCTTCCTAAAAATGACAGAGGAAGGCCAGATCAAGTGAAATTTCTGGTAAATGAAACTGTAAAAGTTTTCAGTAACACTAATGAAATCTGAAATTAGCTTCCGTAAAGGTATTATTTTTAAGAAAAGCTTCATATTCCGGTGAAAGCTGTTTTCTTCCGTAGGTATTTTCTCCGCTCATACTCCCGAGGCGAACTTTATCTTTCCCGAATTTCTTGTTCATTGCATCCATAGCCTTCATTACCGGCAGATGCTGGTTTTGTGTATCTTCTTCAAAAAGATTAATCAGCCTTTGATCTTCCGGAACAAAATCATTTACAATCACTCCGGCTTTTTTATAGTGAAATCCTTCTCTGAAAACAGCTTCAAACAGTTCATTCACTACTCTTCCTATAAGAATTGAAGAATTGGTAGGATTCGGAAGAATCTTTGTCACTGCATTCTTATATTCCGGCAGATCTTTCCGGAAGCGGTTGGTCTGCACAAAAACCGTTACCATTTTGCAGCATGTATTCTGCTTTCTTAATCGCTCAGAACAGTACATCCCAAAGGTTTCCACCCTTTCGCGAACATCTTTTTTGTCGGTAAGCATTTCCATGAAACTTCTTGTTACCGCGATAGATTTTTTCGGCGACGGAGCATCCAATTCCAGCTGGCGGATTCCTTTCAGCTCATTAATCATTCTCACTCCGTGAATTCCCATCACTTTACGAACCCACATTTCTGGTTTCTGCAACAGATCCCAGGCTTTATGAACGCCGTTATCATGCATTTTTATAGCAAGCCGGCGACCAATGCCCCAGACATCTCCTATATCCAGCCATTTTAAAGCTTTTTCAATTTTATCGGGAGAATCGAGTATAAATACGCCATCAAAATTTTCAGGATATTTTTTTACAATCCTGTTGGCCACTTTACATAATGTTTTTGTAGGTGCAATTCCGATGCTTACCGGAATATTGGCCTCCTCCCTTATTTTGTTTTTAATTTCAATGCAATACTCATGAATATTGATGTATTTAAAACCTGTAAAATCCAGAAACAGCTCATCAATACTGTACACTTCATGATCCAGCACGTATGATTTGGCAATTGAAATAACCTGCTGACTTTTAAAATTATACAATTCAAATTTTGCAGAAAAACTTCTTACATCATGTTCTTTAAAAAGTTCTTTGTACTTAAAAGCAGGTGCCGCCATAGGAATGCCGAGATCTTTTGCTTCTTTACTTCGGGACACAACACATCCGTCGTTGTTGGAAAGTACCACGACAGGCTTGCCTTCAAGTGTAGGATCCAAAGTCCTTTCACAGGAAACAAAGAAATTATTGCAATCTACTAAAGCATACATGATGAAAAACGGAACGGTTCAATGCACAAAATTAGAATTTTTATCATACAATATTATGTTTAATAGCAATTTTAACATTAAATTTAAATATTTGATATACAATCGTTTAATTTATTTTAATACGTCAAGTTTTGTCGCTTTCTCATTATAATTTTGTTTCCGGAACTCTAAAATACTGATATGGACAAAGTAACATTACAAAGAATTGAAAAGCTTCACCCTTTGGTAAGGGAAGA
Organism: Chryseobacterium taeanense; assembly: GCF_900099685.1. Classification (GTDB taxonomy): domain Bacteria; phylum Bacteroidota; class Bacteroidia; order Flavobacteriales; family Weeksellaceae; genus Chryseobacterium; species Chryseobacterium taeanense. The sequence continues at coordinate 68,066 of NZ_FNDW01000008.1, forward strand.
GGTAAAACAGATTATTAAAGACTGTGACAAAGCTTTAACCGGAAGAGCAAAAATAAGGATTACACAAGGTCTTAGAAGCTTTGAAGAGCAGGAAAAGCTGTATGCAATCGGAAGAATTACTTCCGGAAAAAAAGTAACCAATGCCAAAGCTGGGCAAAGCATCCACAATTACGGGCTGGCCGTTGATATATGCCTGATGATCGATGGAAAAACAGCCAGTTGGGATACCGTGAAAGACTGGGACAATGACAGAGTAGCAGACTGGTACGAATGTGTGAAAATTTTTGCAAAATATGGCTGGGACTGGGGCGGCAACTGGAAAACCTTTAAAGATCTTCCGCATTTCGAGAAAAAAGTCATCCTCACGGAAAAAAGTTCAATTAAAACAAGCTGGAGAACGCTTATTAAAATGAAAAGAGATAAAGATGATTATGTGATATTTTAATTCTCTTTTATTTGAAAAATTATTTTAAACACGTCAAGTTCTGTCGCTTTCCTGATCTACTTTTGCTTTAGAGAAACACCAAAACAATCTCTATATAAAATTAAAACCAATAGCCATTTCTTCCGGAATCTATTGGTTTTAGTTGTCTAATATTGTCAGGAATTTCTCAAAAAAAGCAAAAATAAAATGAAAAAGACAACCATTCTTTCTTTAGACGGGGGCGGAATCAGGGGAATTATTACCTGTATTATTCTGCGTTACATAGAAGAGCAGCTGCAGATTCATGATAAACCAGGTGCCAAACTCGGCGATTATTTTGACTTTGTAGCCGGAAGCAGTACAGGAGGCCTGATTGCATCTATTATTCTATGTCCCGATGAACACCGGAAAGCAAAATATTCTATCCAGAAAGGGTTGGAATTGTATGCTGAAAAAGGTGGCGACATATTTCAGGTGTCTTTTTGGGAAAAGCTTCTCAATCCTTTTGGGCTGATTAACGAAAAGATATCTCAGGAAGCACTCGAAAAAAATCTTAATGCATTTTTTGGAAATTTAGAATTAAAAGAATTAATAAAACCATGTTTAATAACAAGTTATGACATCGAGAACAGAAGAGCTAAGCTATTTAATTCATGGAAGGCAAGCCTGAGTACAGACAATTTTTATGTAAAAGATGTATGCAGGGCAACTTCAGCAGCACCCACTTATTTTTCGCCGGTTCAGATCAAATCGATGTACGGGCAGATTTTCAGCCTTATTGATGGCGGAATGTTTGCCAATAATCCTTCGCTCTGCGCCTATGCCGAAGCACGGAAAATTCCTTTTGCGGAAGTTCTGAAAAATCATCAAAAAACCAATTATCCTGTAGTGAACGATATGATTATTATTTCCATTGGAACAGGAATAGAAGCAAGATCTTACTCTTTCAAAAAACTCGAAAAAGCAGGAAAAATAAGTTGGGTAAATCCTATTATTGATATTTTAATGTCGGCCAACGCAGAAACAGTAGATTATCAGCTATGTCAGATGTTTCAGACATTGGGACAGCGGAATCAGAAGAACTATTATAGAATCAATCCTTCTCTAAAAAATGCATCCCCTGCAATGGATAATGTAAAAAGATCAAATATCGAAAATCTGATACAGGCAGGTTTAAGTTGTATTGATGATCACAGAGAAGTGCTGAATCAGATCGTTCAAAAACTTATTAAAAATAAAATATAAGCTTCTTAACTTATAAAAGCAGAAAATAAGCTTAAAACCTTATATCAAAAATTTTAAAAAAATAATTTTTATGCGTCAAGTTTTGTCGTTACGGGCATATATCTTTGACTCAGAAATTAAAAACAATAACCAAAAAGCCAAATAACATGAAAAATATTCTACAACATTTAGAGAGTGTTTAAATTTATTTAAAAATTATTTTTTATCAGGCTGAATGAAAATCCTTGTAAAATCATAATCAGATATTTAAACAATCTCTTTGTTGTAGTTTAAAAATTTCAATAGCCGGAATTCTCCGGGCTAAAAACTTCAGACATATTTACTTTCAGTATTCAGCTTCAAAAGCTGGAAAGAATATGTATTACCCAATAATATCAGTTTGCTAGCACTGCTATATAATCAATTTATTAACCATTAAAACCATTAACATTATGGCAAATTTAGTACAAGAATTAAACAGTTTAGATTTCAGCGTTTACATTGGCGGCCCGTTACAGGCAGCAGTAAAAGCCCAGCACGATGCATCCATTTCACAGGTCAATTTTATTAAAGAGGTTGGTTTTGTTCCTTCTGAGGACGAAGATGAACCGGTCGCTTTAAAATACGTGGATTTTAATTACAAAAAGTCGGTCCCCAATCCAGATGCCGAAAAAACTCTTGAGCAGCTAAAAGCAGAAGGAAAAGTAAATGAAAGTGCTACTGAGATTCCAGAAGAATACAGCAATCCTTTTACCGATGCAGAAGTTAACCTTAAGGTTCCTTTTCTTACAATGCTTACCATTCCTGCCTTGAGAATTGATGAAATGACCATTGATTTTAACGCTAAACTAAACTCTGTGGAAACTCAGAATGTTTCAAGCGAATTCAGTGGTTCTGCAAGCATAAGTGCAAAATTCTGGAAAGTGAAGTTTAATGCATCTGCATCATACAAAAAGACTTCATCCAGCACTTCCACTACCGAAAGAACATACACTCTGGGTGTTCATGTAAGAGCGGTAAATGACGAATTGCCAGCCGGACTTGCAAGAGTGATGGATATGCTTGAAGACAGCATTTCTGCAGTCAACAATTAATTTTTTTTTGGATGGTTGCTTCAGCAGCCATCCTTTTCTACCATCTTAATTAAATAAAAAAACTTATCATGCCCACATTAAATGAATATCTTGGAGGAATTGTTTCTGAAATTGCCTCTGCCCGAAAAATGGCCGACTTGCAGACCGTACAAATCGCAAAAGAATATGCACAGGATGAAATGCTGAAAAACTTTTCTATCCCGAGAATGAAGATCGGAACCGTAGATCTTACGATCCCCTTCGCCAAAGCAGGAGTACAAACCATTATGAGACTCAGAGATTTTGCTTATGACGAAATCACCACTGTTATGAAAACTGGCTATAATGCCTCTGACACATCAAGTGACCAACAGCTGAAAGCATTCCTGATCGACATGGAAGTATATTATGATGATGCTATTGATAAAATCAGGAAAGAAAATACCCCGACACTAACCGCACAACAGGAAACTTATTTTAAAATTATTCCTGAATACATTACCGATTTTTGTTTGAGCCTGCCCAACTTTAAATGGGGAGAGGTTAAATCCGAAACGTTGCAAGCAAGCCTTAATGACCGTACTCTTCTTGAAGCGAGAAAAACCATCGAAAAAGCAGACCAAAATGAAATTATCGTAGAAGCAAACAAACTGATGAGCCTGGATCCTAAATGTCTAATCTATGCCAAAATGAGCGTAAGTGAAGAAGGCATGGAATGGTCACGATATGAAGATATCAATGGAAATATTGTTGAAACTTTAATTCCTGAGTAATGAGAAAATCACAGTTTATTTTGGTAAGCCAGCTCAAAGAAAAGTTACAGGAATTTCCTGCGATTGTTTCTTCGCTTGAAAAAAAAGATCCGCATTTTGTCGACAAGACCATGCATTGGCTGAAAACTTCGGAAGACATTTTTTCTACTTATAATATCAGCGAAGTATCTGAACTTGCAGGTTTCAGAAGCAAAATTATTGCAGCAAGAATGGCGGAAGGAAGAGGTACAAACATCAAAAAAAATCAGGTAAAAGCAGCTTCCGGGATTTTGTACGACATCCAGAACACCGTTCTCACCGTCCTGATACCTTATGAAAAAAAGATCAACGAATGCAGGGAAATTGTGAAACAGTTGCTGGTACTTACCGCTCAGACCCACACGCAGATCTACGATCAAAGTATGCCATTTGAAGATTTCATCAGAAAAATATGGTTGTACATTTTATCGGATAATGATCTGAAGATGGGTGCCGTCAGACTAAAATCATCACTCTCTGAAATGGATATTCTGATGCTAATGGGTGATGAAATAGAATTAAACGACTTTACCTAAAAAATAACTCAGTTTTGAGTTATTTTTTTTATCCGTATGTTTCTGTCACTCCCTTCCTGCGTATTTAATTCATTAATATTAACACAAATATTCCATTCAATTTAAAATGAATATTATTGAAAATTTATTGGCAAAACTTATCCACAATAATAAAACACGACACCTTTTGTCGCATTAAGCTCATATATTTGTGATAGAAACTTTTAATAATGAAAAAAGACTTTTACCTGACAAGATACGCTTTAATTATAAAAAGACTGGAAAGCTCTCCGGCCACCTATTCGCAACTGGAAGAGTATCTGCTTAATTCTTTTGAGTTTCAGGATGCTGACATTAAAAGCTATTCAATTCGTACCTTACAAAGAGATATTCGTGAAATTTCAGATCTTTTTAATTTATCTATTCACAATAAAAAGAAGGGTGATAACCGATATTATATCGAAAGCCGTCCCATCATGGAAGTAGATGAATACAACCAGAAATTATTGGAATCTTTCCAGGTAAGCAATGCCCTGAACCTCCACCCCGACTTTTCAGATTTTATCTTTTTTGAAAGCAGAAAACCAACCGGAGTCGAACATTTCTATGATTTATTTTTCGCCATCAGAAACAAAAGAATCGTTTCCTTTGAGCATTACAATTACAAAAATAAACTGATGACCTCCCGTAAAGTTCATCCTTTGGCATTAAAAGAATCCAAAGACAGATGGTATCTTATTGCCATTGACACGAAGGATAAAGCACTGAAATCTTTTGGTCTCGACAGGATCAATTATCTTGACGTGAGCGACAAGCAATTCAGGGAAAAGTATAAATATAATTTCAGAGAACATTTTAAAAATGCTTTCGGCGTGATGAATCTCAGCGCTCAGAATCCTCAGAAAATTGTACTGAAATGCAGCAGGCATCAGGGAGAATACATCAAAAGTTTTCCGCTTCATCAGTCTCAAAAAGAAACAAAAGAAACTCCCGAAGAGATCTTTTTTGAATTTTTTCTGCATCCGACGTATGATTTTATGCAAGAGATTTTATCTTATGGAAAAGAGGTTCGGGTTTTGGAACCTAAAGTTTTAGTTGATGAGATCCGGAATCATTTGCAGCAGTCCCTGAACAGCTACCTCGAAAACTAAAAATGTATAAGATTTTTTAAGTACATTTACATAAATATATCGAAGTGAAACCCTTTTTTCTGTTTCTTTTTTTCTTTATCTCTGCCTTATGCTTTTCGCAGCAGACTGAAGATTTCAGGCTGGTTAAACAATATTACAATCAGCATCGCTCCATGCTGGGCAGCGAGTTCAAGAAAAAATTCGATGCTGAAACAGATAATTTCCGGAAGCTATCTATCAAGCAGGATTATCTGCTCTTTATGCAGAAAATGGACAGTGTTGAAAATGTCGCATTAACTGCCGTTTTATTAAAAACAAAAAACATGGAAGATCTTGCCCGGCTCAATCTTACAGAAACAACCAATGCTTTTCCTGAAGCACCTGTTGTCGCATCGCCGGTCATAGACAAAGCGGCAGATTATCCCGGAGGAATTAATGAGCTTCGTACGGAGATTGCAAATCTTTTTTATCTTGGTGGGGTCTATTCAGAAATTAAAACCGTAAAAACCAGTGTTGCTTTTATCGTTGAACGAGATGGCTCCATAACCCATGTTGAAGCACAGGGAGATAATTTTACCTTCAACAGACAGGCTGAAATTGCACTTTATTCTGTTTCGCAGAAATTTTCTCCGGCCATCGTCAATGGAAATCCGGTGAGGTACCGTTTCCGACTTCCTTTAACTATGAATATTGAATAATAAAAATGTTTACCGACGAATATTTCATGAAAATGGCATTGAGCGAAGCCGAAATTGCCCTTGAAAAAGATGAAGTTCCGATTGGCTGCGTCGTAGTATCTAATAACCGTGTTATTGCAAGAGCCCATAATCTTACTGAAACATTAAATGACGTTACCGCACACGCAGAAATGCAGGCCATCACTTCCGCAGCGAATTTTCTCGGCGGAAAATATTTAAAAGGCTGCACGATTTATGTAACGCTGGAGCCCTGCATAATGTGTTCGGGAGCCCTTTCGTGGGCGCAGATTTCGAAAGTCGTAATTGGCGCAAGAGACGAGCAGCGCGGATTTATCAATAAACATCTTTCCCTGCATCCCAAAACGGAAATCGTAACAGGAATTATGGAAAATGAATGCTCTTCTATTGTGAAAGAATTCTTTAAATCAAAGAGATAATTATGAAAGGTTGAGGCTAAGGTTAAGGCTGAGTAATTTGTTGCTCTATTCACATCCAGGTTTTGTAAACCTCACCTTAAACTCCTTCTACAAATCTTTTCCTAAAAAATAAAGCCCTTTCAGGGTATGAAGCCTGTCCATCACATGGATTTTATCCGTAAGAGGTTTATACACATGTGAAACACCTCCTGTGGCTACCACAAAACAATTATCGTTCACCTCATCATTGATTCGGTCGATAAAGCCTTCCACCATTCCCAGAAAACCGTAAACCATCCCGCTTTGCATACAGGTTACCGTATCCAGGCCAAGAACGGTTTTGGGCTTTACCAGTTCGATCTCCGGAAGCTGAGCGGTCTGGCTGATGAGTGAATTTAAAGCCGTAATAATTCCGGGAGCAATGATGACTCCTAACGTTTCACCATTTTCTGCAATACAGCTTGCAGTGAGTGCTGTTCCGAAATCAAGAACAATTTTTTTCCTGTCCGGATACATATTGTGTGCTGCCACAAGATTGGCATAAATATCCGTTCCCATCTGCTTAGACTTCGCTTCAACGCCAGAATGAGTACTTCTGTCTACAATCACCGGACTGATATCATGAATTTTTCGGATGGCAGAACTCATAATTTTGGTAAGCTGGGGAACTACCGACCCCATAATAACCTTGTCAATCTCTTTAGGTTCAATTTTATAGGTCTGATACAGCATTAGTATCTGAACATATAACTCGTCTGCCGTTCTGTAAGGTTTGGTATTAATAACCCAAGAAATATCACAGTTATCATCATTAAAAAGCCCAAATCTGATATTGCTGTTTCCTACATTGATTACGATTGAATTCATTTATTTACTGTAAAATGGAATCTCTATTATTTAAGGCATTAAATTTAATGATTTTAATATAGCGAAAACGAATTCATTCAGGAATTATTTTATTGGGAGGATAGTGCTATTTAATATCTGAAACTTATTTTTATTTTCATCCAAGCAGGGTCTCAATATTAAATCTATTTTACTTTATAAATCTAAAAATTAAAATCACAAATCTTTGAAAACAGCCCTTGCTTTGTAAGGAAAATTTGTTAATTTAGAAAAAAATTAAAGCGGGATCCGAAAAGCTTATTAAAGAGTAGGAATTACAAACAATTATTAATAATTATGAAAAATCTAAAAAAACTTTCAAGAGAAAATCTAAGAACCTTAAAAGGAGGATATACACAAGAATGTGTCGATAGCATGTATGCTATGGGATGCCAATTAAATCCGGGTCCAGGTCTTACATATATGTCAGTTATAGGATGCCCTAGTTCCGTTAAAAGATATTGTATTTCCTTATAATTTTGCATTATATTAACTAACCATAAATAATATAATTCTGCATAGATCATATATAGATTTATTATTTATGTCAAAATTAATAGGCCGTCTCACAATTTGTGTAGACGGCCTTTCTTGTAATTTTCCTGAACCAATTATATGTCAAAGCTTGTTTAACAGATCATATAGTTATGTGGCAGATTATTATTTTTAAAATTCTATTTCACTTCAACAACGTTATCTTCCAAATTCACATCAGCAATTCTCTGGCTAAGATCGATCACTAAAGCAGATAGCTGAGATTTGGTGTAAGGAACAGTGAGGGTATATTCTTTTTGAGTCCATGACCAGTAAGGAATTGTTTTAAATTCGCCATATACATCTTTTTCTTTCCAGGTACGTGTCATATTCATCGGAATCTGATAATTAACTAATTTGTTATCTTTTGTCACTACGCTGAAATCTATTGGCATAGGTACCTGACCATTATTCACTAATGTAATAGTGGTAGATTTGGCATCATATTTCACATCTTTGATTCCGTAATCAATGGTTTTAGTGGTATTGATCCAGTAATGCTGAAACCATTTCAGATCCATCCCTGAAACCTGTTGGGCAATATGCAGAAAATCTCTGTCGGAAGGATGCTTCAACACCCATTGGTTATAGTATTGTTTTAATGTTTCTGCTAAATTCTGTTCGCCCATGATGTAACCAAGCTGTACTAAATACAACTCCCCTTTTACATAAGAGGCATAGGTATAAGAAGTTCCGTTATCATGATGATCTCCCAACCATACCGCAGGCTCTTCAATTCCCTTTTTAATAAAATTTCTGTAGGCATTGATTGAATTCAAAAACGGATTTGGAAGCGGCTGCGCCGGAGGAAAAAGCTGATTCATAACAAATCCTTCTGCGTAGCTGGTAAATCCTTCATCCATCCACGGACGCATCGGCTCATTGGTAGCAAGCATCTGCTGATACCAGGAGTGTGCGCCTTCATGAGCCATTAAACCCATCAGTCCTTCAATGTTTTTAGCTTCTCCCAAAATCATGGTACACATTCCGTATTCCATTCCTCCATCTCCGCCTTGAATGAAAGCATAGGTAGGATAGACATACTTTCCGAAATGGGCATTCATCAACTGATAATATCGGGTAAGGTAAGGCAGCGCTTCTTCCCAAACTTTTGTCTTTTCATTATTCTGGTACACCAGGAATACTTTCGGGCCCTGTGGAACATCGAAGCTTTTTACGATGTAATCTTTATCTGCTGCCCATGCAAAATCGAGAATATTTTTTGCTGTCCATTTCCAGGTTGCTTTATTTTTATCTGCTTTAATTTTTGCATTTGCATCATATCCTTTCACTTCAGCCGGATTTTCAAGAATTCCTCCTGCTCCGATTACGTAGTCTTTATTGATTTTAATATTAACTTCAAAATCTGCGAATGGCGCATGAAACTCCCTTCCGATATAGTCGAAGGTTGCCCAGCCGTCATAGTCGTATTCTGCTATTTTAGGATACCATTGCGTCATGGTCATATCTACGCCTTCTTTGTTATTCCTGCCACTTCTTCTGATCTGTTGCGGAATTACAGCATCCCATTCGAGGGTAAAAATAGTGGAAGAATTTGGTTTAATCGGTTCTGCCAGATACACTTTCATTACGGTTTCCTGGACTTCAAATTTCAGTGTTTTTCCGTTTTGCTTAATCCAGTGAATATTTTGTGCGCCTTCCTGATCTTTCGGGATTGATGCAAGTCTTGAAACCCCGTCTTTCTGCAATCTTGAATCACCATTTTTTCCCTGTGCAGCCACCCGCTGATCCATCATAGAATTGGGTCTAAAAGCATTCCAGTACAAATGAAAATATACCACATTAAGCTCGTCCGGTGAATTGTTTGTATAGTCTAGCGTCTGTTTGCCTTCGTAGGTGAATTTTTCAGCATTTACATCAATGTCCATTTTATAATTTGCATGCTGCTGATAATATGGCCCCTGCTGAGCCTGAAACTGAGAAATGATAAACGCAAACAGGATTGCAACCAATTTTTTCATTTAAAATTTATTTTTTTCTAAAGGTAAGTATTTAAAATAAAACCCTCAAAAAAGAAGCTTTAATGAGGATTTCGTTTTGCTTATTTCAGTTTTAGATTAAATTTATTTTGATTGTTAAAATCAGATAGGAATAATCACAAATATTCCACATTAAACACAGACAGTTATTCCTGTTCACGTGATACAGATGCCGGTGATATTTTTAAGATAAAAGTTTTTTAATCAAAGTAATCTGACCTAAATGATAATAGCAATGCTCGATCATTCCGTCAATATTTCTCAAATAGGTTCCGTATTTTTCGTCTACGAAACCTTCATCCATTTTAGAATCGGGCATTTGTTCCAGAAGGGTTGCAAATCTTTCAGCATCATTCCAAAGTTTATTCAATAAATCTTCCCATTGCTGTTGAGATTCTACCGGTGGAAGATCAAAACTGTATTTATCCCTTATCTCGAGGTCACCCCCTTCAAAAACATGTACCAGTCCCGCAATATAATAATCTATATGAAAGGTAAGCATGGCAATGGTGTTCAGAGAACCTATTTTTGTGGTGGCCTGTTCCCATGTTACATCGGAAAGCTGGTGTTTAAAATTGGTATTGGCGATCCATAAACCGTCTAATACTACTTCTCTGAATCTTTTGGCAAGTTGTAAAGTTGTACTCATAGCATTTGAATTTATCTTTAAAGATAATATATTTTGCCTATGTTAATTTTACTGATGATAAATGTTACTTTCCTGCAAAACTGTGAGATTCGTGGAAAATAAAAAATCCTTCAAAGTTTGAAACCTTGAAGGATTAATATTATCAGTGTTACTTTCAATTATTTTTTAGCCTGAATTTCTTTCTTGCCGCTTTGTAAAATCTTTTCTAAAATTCTTAACGTAATAAGATATGTAGGTTTTACTCCGGTAAGTCCCAAACCACCTGAAGAAAGCGTGCTCCCTGTTTCCAGAGGGTTATCCGAAGCGTAATACGCGTACATCACAAACAGATCTGGTGAAATATGATGTCTGATCTTAGATGCTACCTGAATAGCCTTCTGATAATGTGCGCCTTCCATTTCCAGCCCGATTGCTTTCCAGGAAGTCTTCATAAAATAAGAAAGGATATCCCTGTTCTGAAGTGATGTTCCCAAAACGGTAATCATTGGTCCTTCAAAAGCCTGTAGTTCGTCATCTTTGAAATCTTCCAGTTTTAAGGCATTTTCAAAAGGATAATTATCTGCTGTTCCTTCAAAAATATGTGATGTCGGAATCATGATATCCCCTTTTCCGCCGGCAAGAATTCCTGCTTTACCCATGATAGAGACCGATTTTACTTTCATCATATACACTTCACCTTTATGTTCAAAAGGTCTCAGTAATTCATCCATCACTTCAAAAGCCTGTTCCCCGAACGCATAGTCGAAAACCATAATCACATCATCTCCTCCGAATTTAATGTCCTGAAACGGCGTATTTTTGAGATTGGTTTTGCTGAGGTCAATGATCTGCACATCGATATTACTTCCGCTTTTATCATTAATATAGATCATCCCCTGATCCAAAGCGTATTTCGAAACTTTATCACGAAGCTCTTTCTTATCCGAAATTTCTCCGTACATTTTATAATCGACCTGATGATCTTTTTTCTTCAGCGCCTCGTTGGCATACAACATATTTTTCACTGAATGCATATTGGCCGAAATAATATGAAGCGGACGCATATGAAGATCATTTTCAAATAAAACCTCCTTCACTTTATGAGCCCATTTTTCACCGAAATAGTGATGCCCTACTCTTTCTTTTAAGATCGCACTAAAATGAATTTCGCGTTCTCTCGTCTGTTTTGCATCTTCAAGGCTTACTTTCCCGAGGTTGTAGATGATTTTAAACAAACGATCCGGATTACTGTCGTCGCCGAATGTATTATATGCGTTCAATGTTTCATCAAACGTTCTTCCTATTAAAGAAGAAAGATGAATCAGGGCAACTTCTTTTTCCTTTCTGCTGAATTTCTTTTCGCCCTTTACGACTTCCTCAATAATTTTGAAGGCGCGGGTCGGTTTCCAGTTTTCATCCTGAATAAAAGCCAGGTTTCTGATTTTATCCGCTTCAATAAAAAGGAATGTTAAGTGGGTAAGAATATCATAAATTTCGGAACGTCCCAGAAGAACCTCAATATTCATCTGATGCTCATCGATCCTGTAGCAGTTTCTTCTTCTCTTTTTAGGTACAATCGGTTCGAAACTTCCTTTATCAAACCCTTCATCCGATGTAAGATGAATAAAAGCACATTCTTCAATTCCCTCAGGAAGTCTGTCTAATACGTACATCAAACCATCCAGCTCCAGTTTACTCGGCACATTCATGCTTCCGTAGATCTCCGGATTGATGCTTTTCAACAAACTTCTGATACTTTCTCCCGAAACACCGGCAGGTTTAAAAAAACCTCTGTAAAAGAGGTGTCTCATAGAGATATACAATCTTTCAATTGCTTCCGTTGTTTCTCTTGCTCTAGAATTTGTCATAAAATAAATTTCACACAAATATACAAAATCTCCGCCCAATTTATTTTAAGTATCTTTTAATAAATGGTTTAACATAATACTTTTCGCCTTTGTATCCTAGAATAATTCACAAGGCTTCGGTCACCACAAGGAATTCAACTCTAAAACTCTTACACCCTTTCTATCAAAAGTTGGCTGAGCGGAGCCGAAGCCAAAACTCCGGCCTGGAAATCTTTCCCAAACCGGAGCTGTTGAATAAATCTTAAATTTTATTTTGGAATGGTTCACATCTGTGACACGATCCCACACGTACCTGTGGCACTGACCGGTTCGCCCGAGTGGCACTGACCGGACAGTACTGAGGACACGTCATCCCTCGGGTGAGTGACACACTGTCCTCCGAGCGAAGGAAACACCTTCCTTCGGACGAGGGACAAGGAAGCCTACGGACGACACCATTGATTTCCTATTCAACGGTTAACAATTTATCTAAAAGAGCGACTCTTGGCTCCTTTAGAAAAGCACTGTTCTTAGAAAACTGTGTCACTATTTCCAGATTGTAGGTACCTGATGGTAATTCAGGAATTACGACCATAACTTCCGAAGGATTATTGGTGACGATATCGGAAGTGTCTACTTGGGTTCTTGTGTGTGTTGTGGCATTTACAAAATAGATTCCCACCGAAGGATCTTCACCGGCGACTTTTATCTTGCTGCCCACAATCTTCAGGTTTCTGCCTGGTGTGAGAAGATCATTTACTGAACCACTCTTCACATCAGTTACCTGGAGAATCACAGCAGAAGATTCTGCCACGCTCAGGATTTCAACTTCAATATTGGGAATCTCCGCTCTCAGTTTTTCTCCCTGGTTAAACTGGAAGATAATGCTGTGTTTGTCTTTGTTAAACGTCTCAGACGCGCTGTCGAATACCCCGCGAATGGTGGTGCTTGCGGTAAAATACCCGGTATTCACTGAAAAGCCATCGCAAAGCTGATACGCCATTTCTTTTAGGAAGAGCTCAGTCGCATGCTCCATTGCCGAAGCGGAAACGTCTGCACCACCACGGCTGGCGGCAGCTTCACATATCTGCTTTACAGAAAGAGAACGCTCGCTTGCGGTGCGGGCAATGAAGTCATTGGGATTGTCTTTGGTTAAGGTGTTATCGTAGAGATACGCTTTGATTTTGTGGAGAATGTTTGCCATTGTTTTTGATTTTAAATGGTTGTTAAACTTGTTATTAAATCCTCATAGGTTTTTACAAACCTATGAGGATTAGGATTAATTAATGTAGTTGTCAGATTGTTAGTGATAGCCCCTGTCTCTTATATTTTAAAACTAGTAAGAGTGAGGGAACAGTCTCCTATTTCTAAATTTTGCTTAAACCGAACTCAGTTTAATACATATATAACGTAGGTATGATTTAAAAAATCAAACTAGAAATAGAAATAACATCGGAAGCATCAATCAGAGTATCCGAAAATCCCGAGGATTTATAAACATAAAATGTGTAAGCACCAGCAGGTAAATTTATTGCCGATATAATAGGAGGCATTGAAATTCTTACATTTACGGGAACAACAGCTGGAAGCCTTACACTTTTGAGCTGAATAATTTGATTTGAAGCATCTCTAATTTCAAAAGTAATTGATGTCATATTCCCAGTTGTTGACCAACACGTTGCTGCTATATTAATATAAGCCAAACCTCCTGGGTGATTATATGGAATACTCCAAGACTTATTGGTACCACTCCCTACATTGGGAGCTAAATTTTCAGCCACGACCTGTGCAGTGGGTGTGGAAGTACTTATTGTGACTACTTTTCCATTCGCATCTACTGCTAAGGCTTTACCGCTGGATACAGGGCTGGAAGATGTAAGATTATTAAATTTCATTCCAGAATCATTAGCAATACCAGATGTGATTTCAAATTTTTGTGTTGGGGAGGAAGTTCCTATCCCGACTCTATGATTCGCTGCATCTACAGAAAGTGTTGTGCCATCTACTGAAAATCCATTCGTGGCTGTAGAAGTAAAAGCCAACGTATTACTCCCCTGTGTGACTGTAGTGTTTCCGGATAAAGAACCGCTTCCTTTGTAGATACCGCCTACTCCTGTCGTCAGATCTGAGTTGGTTACGCTACCGGTCATAATCTTCTGCCATGTGCTGCCATCAAAATAATAATATCCCGCAGCGGTAATGTTGGCAGTGGCACCAGTTGGGGATGAGTCAGCGGAGGTTGCATAGATGATAAGCCCTTTCTGGTTTGTTCCATAGACTCCTGCTGCTGTGGCAGTATGGATATTACTACCTGATAATTGCGGGATGATGAGTCCTTCGGGTTTGCTGCCGTCCGTGGTTTTGGCGGTGATATCGAGGGTTGCTTTTGGGGAAGTATTATTAATCCCCACCTGAGCGAATGTTGTCATACTGAACAGCATCGCGGCGGCTGTAAATAAATGTTTCATTGTTTTGTATTTATGTTGTTGTTATATTCTTAATTGTGAACACGAAGCCCACAAAGATTTTTTTTAATATGTTATGTTGTTAAGTTTCACAAAGGCGTTGCACTTATAAGAGCTCGCTGGGTTTATCGTCACTTCGAGTAGATTTTGAAAAAATCGTATCGAGAAGTTTGCGAACTTGAGGATTAATTTCATTCTCGATACATTTTTTCTTCACCTTGTTACGAAAAAACACTCGAATTGACGACGAGTCCAATACCCAAAATTTAGTTTCCTTACAACTCCGATTGTCATCCCGTAGGAATCTGAGCCCGAATCTTTCCATGCTACTATTACCAGCTATGCCGAGATTCCTAGCGAAATGACAAAGACTTGTAAAACGCCGG
Source organism: Chryseobacterium taeanense (assembly GCF_900099685.1). Classification (GTDB taxonomy): domain Bacteria; phylum Bacteroidota; class Bacteroidia; order Flavobacteriales; family Weeksellaceae; genus Chryseobacterium; species Chryseobacterium taeanense. The sequence continues at coordinate 83,082 of NZ_FNDW01000008.1, forward strand.
TGACTGAGGTTCTCGAAGTCACATCCTCTGCATTAGGCGTTTCGCTTATTTTTAAACATCCAATTCACAATTGCAATCTGAAATACTTTGCTAAGATCCCTATGGGATGACAAACGAAGTGGCTCGTGAGTGAATAATGAGTGAATAGTGAATGATGAATCCTTATGTAAGAAAATCTTCGATTTTCAAAGTCTTATGTGTTCTATTTGTTTTCAAAGCTGTAACCTTATCTCTTATACGACTTATGTGTTAAAAACTTTTGTGCCTGCAGGCGGAGGACGCACAAAGTGATTGATGATGATATTTGTAATTTGAAATGGATAAAACGCTCCGTTTATAAGCTCCTTTCTATCCCTACTTATTACTGCAAGCGCGAGAAATAAAGGTTTTATTATTTTATCAAGAAGCTTTACTGAAGAGTTTCCCGTAATCCCCAACATTGAGGTACGAGAAATGCGTCCGGGGTCATTACGGTTCCACGGACTTCCTGTATAGCAGACCTTATGGGCTGCAATATGGACTGACTTTTGACTAGAAAATGATAAAGATGATCTCTTAAGAAAATCTTTGGACTTTTTAGCTGATGCAAAACCTTTATTCTGTTCAGAACCTGCAATAAAAACAGAGGTTTCTGAATAGACATACGAGTCTTCAGCTACGAAAATAATGGAATCTGCCGGTACAAACGAACCGGAATATGCTTTTGAAGGGATGAAAATATACCACCACACTACGCAAAAACGTAGTAATGGAGAAGGTTCATAGCTTTTCATCATTGTGTTCATACGTGCTATTGTAAAAGTAGTCTTGGTTGGACTACTATTTCTAGGTAATGAACACTAGATCACAAATATATAAAATAAATCAGGAAAACTGTAGTGTAAGTTTGTACGGTTTTATGGTTTTTGTTGTCAATATGTAAGAAATTAGAAAATAAGAGGTTAGTATTTGGCGGTGAAAATATTTTGTTTACATTTGTAGCTGAAATAGTAGTCCAACCAAGACTACTTTTTTTATGTCCTTATAAGAGCCGCTAAAAACCTCGAAACTAATACTATATTTTTTAACCTTTCGGGGGAAGTTTATGCATCAGTTTCCGATACGTTTAATGGTACTTTTCTTCAAATTAATTTCAAAATGATCGGCAGGATCTCCATGAGAAAGGAGTGTGAGAATCTTAAAAACACTTTTCAGCTTCAGGGTCGTGGGATCGTTCCCTTTATATTTAAGAAAGAGCTTTTCAAGAATCTGATACTGCTGAAGCCTTTCGGCAGGTATATCTTTTTTAGCCAGCTCATCAGCCGACTGTAATTTATAGAGGTCGAAGAGCAGATCTTCCATGTTCCACTTTTTAAATGCTTCATTGTAGATACTTTTTTCTTTCTGCTTGTTTGTGTTCTTTACCAACAGCAACAGATCTTCACCGGTGAAACCTTTCGTTTTCTCAATAAAATCTTTGGGCCAGTCACCGGGAATCATTCTCAACCGTACCAATTCTTTCAGATGAAATAGCATAAAATCGTGATAAGACGCTGATTTCAGAATGTCTTTATTCCAACTATCCTTTCTCTCTTCTTTCTGCAAGACTTCATATTCTTTTTCATACAGCGGAAACAGTTCATCGAAGCGGGGAACATCATTTAAAACTTTCGTCCGTACCTCCATTTTATCAGGAGATTGTATCGTAAGCACTTTATAGGCGGGAATGTAGGCCGCCAATGACGGCACCTGCACATTCACCAGCATTTTGCTCCCGATTTTCCGTACCCCTGTGTCATTGATATGCATATGTCCCGCAAAATGAATCTGTAAGCCCGCCTCTGCAAAGGCTTTCGCCACCTCATCTTGCGGCACTCTTTCCATCTGCCATTTCTTTTCACCAAGCAGATTTTTGATGTCTTTTGTGGCTCCGTCATTGTAATCGATCATGGGATAATGCGTAAATGCGATCACTGTTTTACCATTCTTACGGGCTTCTTCCATCGTCTTTTTCACCCAATTTATAAGATGTTTTTTATGGGTAAGCACATTATTGTATCCGATGCCGGCTCCTTTATAATTTTCTGCATTGGCAGGATTTTCATGGGTATTCTTAGGGATGTACGTATTTCCGTCGATGGCCATCAGCCAAACACCTTGTACCGGTTCTACGACATAGCTCAGATCGGGAACCGGAAATCCTTCGGAAACATCGTACATTCTTTGGGTGTATGCCGCCTTCTGAAGAGCTTTTTCATAAGAATAATCCTTGAGTGAATATTGGGCAAAGGGCGTACTCCAGAACAGATTTTCTTTTTTGGGGTAAAAACCAAAGTTTTTCAGCTCATCAAGAATTTCAAGATATCCTGATTCTGCAATGTCTCTGGTGATGATCCTGTGATTGATCTTTCCGATATTGTCTTTACTGTAAATTCCGAGCGGATAACCATCCTGCCCAAGAAAATCGTCTTTCCCCGCATCCTTCCGGAATGGCCCTACCGGATCATGATTTCCCGTTGTTATATAAAATTCAATACCGTATTTCTGGTGATACTGCTCAAGAATCTGATGCAGTCCGCGGAGATTGTATGCCTGTCCGTCATCTGAAAAATCACCGGGCATCGCGACAATCTCAATACCTTTTTCGGCAATATCATCCAATGCTTTCAGAAAGGCAAAATAGTTTTCATTGAAAATCCTGGTAGAATGCAGCTGTGCCTCCATGGTTCGGAGGATTGTTTTCTTTCCTGTTTTCGGATTGGTAATTCCTTTAAAATCATTATCGGAAAAGTTCCCATACAGATCCTGAAAATGCACATCCGACAGAAAAGCAATCTGCACGGGTTTCTGCTGTGCCGAAAACAATGAGAAAATAAATATCAATAATGAAAATATTCCTTTATTCATCTTAAAAAAGAACGAAGGTAAAGGAATATTTCAGGATTAGGTTGAATTGAATTTTAAATAATTGTGAAGGAAACTATCGCCCCGCATACGTTTCAATGATATGCTCTGTTGCTTCTTTTAGTGTTTTCCCATTTTCCGGATGTTTTCCGAAGCTTGTAAAAAACTCTACCTGGTTATTGGTTTTATCGTACCAGACTTTATCATCTACCGTGAGTGTATCAGGTCTGGTGATCTTTTTAAGATAAGTGAAGTTTTCTTTATCCATCGGCACAACTTCTATCTGTGGCCCAAGGTAGCTGCTGTCTGTCGCCATATACCGGTCTTTATCCCAATACATAAAAGGTTTGTCTGTGGCGGGAGAATTCCAAACCGATGTAATTCCTAAAGGGTTTGTAGTTTTGGGATTTGAAAAAACGACACCGCCCGTAGCGAGGAGTAAAACAAAGGTCATTTCCAGAATTCCCATTTTGTTTTTTACCATGAAATCTTTTACAGGAGAAATAGTTGATTTATTAGTATTGGTAATATTAATATATACATCAGTGCCGGGCTTTGGGCTTGACAATTCATTACCATCAACATTTACTTTTATTTCTGTAAAATGTGCCTCTTCATCCTTTTTAATAAATGTATTTGAAAAGTCTGTAAAATTTTTGTAGCCTACATATTGGCTTAATTTATCCAACGTGTCCTTGTCCGGATTAACTTCCTTTTTTATACCCGTCACAAACGAGTCGTGATATCTGCTAAACGTTTTCTCATCAAGAAAAAGTTTAAAAGTTTCTAAATGTACTTTTAAATACATTGCCAAACCATTTTTTGAAGTCTTATCAGACTCTCTTTTAGCTTGTTCAAATACCTCAATAATTAATAGTTTTTTCTTGGACATAATTAGTTTTTTAAGGGTATTACAAAATAAGTGATTTTATACCGTGTCGCATTACGGCTTTCCGTAAAGGTTTGTGTGCCCATTTTTGTGTCCATCGATGTCCAAGTTTTGTCTAACACATGCGTCAACCTTTGTCGCATCTTTGCTTCAGAAATCAGTAGATAAACAAAACATTAAAACAAACAGACAAAAACAAATTTACAAAACTGATTTCAAAAATCACCAGATAAAACGGAAGAAAACTCCGGGTTGGGAAGCAGACGTTTCTCTTCCGTTTTTGAAGGTTCACTTCCCAAAAAATTTAAGAAGCGCTTCTAATTTTTTCAACGTGTAGCACCGCCTGCGATCAGTTTCGCAGGGAAGAACACGAATGCTTTAACAATTAAATTTTTTGAACAATGATCCAATTTATATTGATGCTATTAGGATTAGCATTCGGACACCATAATGCCCAAACATCAACATGTAATAACGACAACAACGGACAGATAACCACACAACTAGCGCCGGGAGACGGAACAGATCCGGGAGAGGGAGTGGATCCGGACGGGCCGGGAAACGGAGGAAGTACGGGAGGCAACACAGGACAGACACCTCCTCCTTTTACAAATCCATAATTAATTATTATAGAGCAGATTGTTTTAATCTGCTCTTTTTTATTACTTTGCAAAATAAAACTGACAACCAACAGCCATGAAAAACTATTTCCTACTTATTCTCTTACTTTTGCTATCTTCCTGTGGCAAGACAAAAACGAATATTCAAAATGAAAATATTGCTACCAATTATTATAAAAAAGCGAAAAGTACAAAAGGAAATCTTGCTTTCTATTATTATAATTTAGCAAAGAATTCCTATTTAGAAAACAATGATTCTTCGGGAGTTGGAAGATCATTGGTAAATATGGCTATTATCCAACATGATAATGGTGATTATTATGGTAGCATCGAAACCTCTCTTGAAGCTAATAGATTTCTTAAAAATATTAATGATAGTATAACTAGGTTGTCTTTAGCAGCAAGTTATAATAATATAGGAATCTGCTCTTCTTATCTCTATGAATTTGACAATTCCATCAAGTTTTATAAACTAGCATTAAAATATGTAAATTCCCCAAAGAACGAGTACTTATATCATAACAATCTTGGAGATGTATTAACAACTTTAAAAGACTATAAACAAGCAATAAACAATTTTAAAATCGCTCTCCAAACTAAAGATACAAGAGATTATTCAAAAGCATTGAATAATATTGCAAGAGCAAAGTATAATAAAGATCCAAACTACAATCCTTTACCTGAGCTTTATGAGGCATTAAAAATAAGGAAAGAGGATAATGATCTTTTAGGACAAAATTCAAGTTACGCTACATTATCTAATTATTTTTTAGATAGAGACAAAGAAAAGGCATTAGAATATGCTAAAAAAATGTTGGCTGTATCAATTCAAAATAACAGTATAGAAGACCAGGCACAAGCACTTCAGAAGATAATTAATCTCGATAAAGAAAATTATCTGAAATATTTTAAAGAATTCCAAGTATTAAATGACAGCTTACAGATTTCTAAAAGTAAGGCAAAAAATCAGTTTGCTGTTGTAAGGTACGATATAGAACAGAAAAATGCTGAAAATCAAAAATTAAAGGCAGAAGGTTCTGAGCGTGACAATCAAATTTTGCTGCTTTTGATCGCTTTAATTTTATCTATTGTTCTTATCATATGGTTCAGAAAAAGACAAATCCGTCTCAAACAGGAAAAAGAGCTCGAAGTAAAAAACACCCAACTCAAAATGTCTAAGAAAGTTCATGATGTGGTGGCGAACGGGCTTTACCACATGATGGTAGATGTACAGAATAATCCTGAAGTAGATAAAACCAAGATCCTTAATAATATTGAAAAGATGTACGAAGAATCCAGGGACATTTCTCATGAGACGATCATCGAGGAAGATTTTTCGTCACGCTTCGTTAAAATGATTTCGTCTTATTCTTCTCCTGAGCAAAAGGTTCTTACCGTGGGATACAATGAGAATATCTGGGAAAACGTTTCTTACAATGTTCAGCTTGAGCTTTATTATATCGTGCGTGAAGTTTTGGTGAATATGAAAAAACACAGCAACGCAAAGCTGGCTTCTCTTAAATTTGAAAAAAACAACGATCTCTTAAAAATAAAATACACCGATAACGGGGTTGGAATCGATAATCTTAACGACCGGAAAGGAGCAGGGATTCACAATACGGAAAACCGTATTGAATCGATTGGCGGAGATATTACTTTTGAAAAAAATCCTTCAGGCGGATTAATAATTCAAATAACTATTCCAATACACTAAATTATGTTTAAAAAAGCACTAATAGCCGAAGACCATGAGATCAGAAATTCCGGGATTGTCAATACTCTCGCAGAATTAAACATTAAAAATTTTGATTTCGTGAGTTATTGCGATGATGCATTAAAACACATTCAGACTGCATTTGCAGAGAATAACCCTTATGATCTTCTTATCACGGATCTGTCTTTTGACAAGGATCATATACAGCAAAAAATAAAATCCGGACAGGAATTAATAGAGGAAGCACGAAAGATTCAGCCGAATTTAAAAGTCATTGCCTTTTCAATAGAAAAAAAGCCGAAGATCATCGATGACCTTTATAAAATCTACAAGATCAACGGTTTTGTAGCTAAAGCGAGAAATGACGGGAAAGAGCTGAAGAATACCATCAAAAAAGTTTTTAACGGAGAAACGGTGATTCCGCAGGAGATTTTAAATTCCATCCGAAATACGTCTTTTGAGTTTACCGATTATGACATTCTGTTACTTGAACTTCTGTCCAAAGGCTGGAAGCAAGCCGAAATTGAAGAACATTTTAAAAAGAACGGCATCACTCCGGACAGCAAAAGCTCTATCGAAAAAAGATTGAATGACCTCCGCGACAGTCTTGGAGCCAAAAACAATATTGAGCTGATTGTCATGTGCAAGGACATCGGCATATTATAAGAATGTTTTGAATTTTTATTTAATAATTTTTATGAAGTTTCACTTAATCTACTGCATACAAATAAACTTTGTTTATTCTTAATTTTAACATTTAGACATTCAGTTTATTAAGCTAAAAAACTAAGAAATCAATACATTGATTTTAAATTAAGATGATTAAGAAAATAACTCAATTCCTTAATGTTAAAAATATATTTAAAATTTAAATCGGTCTGAGTTACCATCAAAAAACAGCCTAAAAAGACCTTTCGGAATCATCCGGAAGGTTTATTTTTTACCATTTACGGAAAACCGTAAGGATTCCGGATCTAATGCTCATAATTTTGGATTGTTAATTAAAAATCAATTATGGGAAAATTTATAATCAGCCAAAGAGTAAATAAGGAGTATCAGTTTAACCTGAAAGCTTCAAACGGTGAAATTATTTTAACCAGCGAAGGCTACGTTCAGAAAGCCTCCTGCCAGAAAGGAATAGAATCCGTAAGAATTAATTCTAAGGACGATTCCAGGTATGACCGAAGAGTAGCGGTGAATGGTAAAGATTATTTCGTACTGAAAGCCAGAAACGGAGAAATCATTGGAAAAAGTCAATTCTACACTTCAAAATCCGGAATGGAAAGTGGAATTGCTTCGGTAAAATCTAATGCGCCGACCGCAGAAATTATAGACGAAACTCTTTAATACTAATTCTATGGATCTTAAAATTAAACTTGAGCAGCTTCACCAGAAAGTTATCGGACTGAAAGATCAGATCGGAACCGAAGAGGCTACAAAAAATGCTTTTGTCATGCCTTTTATCCAGATTCTGGGCTATGATATTTTTAATCCGACAGAGGTTGTTCCCGAACACGTCTGTGATATCGGAACCAAAAAAGGAGAAAAGGTAGATTATGTAATTAAAAATAATGACGAGCCGATCTTCATCATCGAATGCAAGCACTGGAAAGAAAGCGCAGATGCTCACAATTCGCAGCTCCACCGGTATTATCATGTTTCCAAAACGAGATTTGGCGTGCTTACGAACGGAATTATTTACAATTTCTACACCGATCTTGAAAAGCCGAATATCATGGATGAAAAGCCTTTTTTCACGATTAATATTGAAGACTTAAAAGACAGTTCGATCAAAATACTGGAAAATTTCACCAAGAAAGATTACAATCTGGAAAGTATTTTAGACTCTGCGGAAGCGTTGAAATACATCAAAGCCATCCGAAAAGAATTTGAAAAGGAAATTGAAAATCCTTCTGACGAATTGGTAAAACTCCTGGTCAATCGCTTTTTTGAAAAACATCTGACTGCGAACCGAATGATTTCTTTTAAGGAATATACAAAAAAGGCGCTGACGACTTCTATTAATGAATCGATCAGCTTCAGACTTAAATCGGCACTGAGCATTAACGAGCAGATCGAAAAAAGGGATGAAGAGGTAAAAAATGCACAGCCGATTGACGAGAATAACGATTCCAAAATTGTCACCACCGAAGAAGAGTTGGAAGGATTTCAGGTTGTAAAAGCAATTTTGCGGGAGAAAATTCCTGCTTCCAGAATTGCACATAGAGATACTTTATCTTATTTCGGTATTTTACTGGACGACAACAACCGGAAACCAATTTGCAGGTTACACTTTAATACAACCAACAAATACCTTGAAATATTCCATAACGGAAAAGATGCAGGAGAAAAGATTTTATTAAATAATCTTGATGAAATCTACCATTACAGAAATCAATTGCACCAGACGTTGGAAAATTATAATTAAAACGATATCCATGAAAAAACTAATACCCTTCATCATACTTACCTTTAGCGTATTCCTTTTGCATTCCTGCGTGAAAGCAAATGACAATATAGGACACGGCGGAAGATGTACCGGTTCTGCCTATTGCACAGCCTGCTCAAATTGTTCGCGATGCGGACATTGCGGTAGCGGAGGAACCTGCGGCGTGTGCAGTGGAAGTTCTTCTGGAAGAAACTCATCTTACGGCAGTTCCTATAAAAAAAGCAAGCCTAGAAAGGACAAAACATTAAGTTCCTATACCTCTTCAAAAAATAAATCAGGCAAGATTCCGAAAGTTGAGCTGAGCGTTAATATCAATTCTAACAACAGGTATCTCGCAGGAATCGGAGCCGTTAATATCTATGAAAAACCATCAACTCAATCTAAAATAATAACAACTGTTTCCAAAAATGCCAAACTGATTCAGCTTTCAAAAGAAGGACAATGGTTCAAAGTACAGGTGAAATCAAGCGGCAAGAAAGGATATGTTTCTAATAAAGATGTAAAATAATCAAACCAAAATAACATGAACTTAAAGAATTTTTTAAATGAAGAGCAGGATCCTCAAGCCGTTGAAAAGCTTTTAGGAAGGATAAAAAGCCTGCTTACCTCACAGGAAACCGTAGAATATATTGCGGTTCAGAAAAAGCCGGTACTCAACGTATCGCCAGACTGTATTGCGCTTACCAACAGAAGAATCATTTTCTGCAGACCAAAAAACTTCGGATTATCCATGGATTTCCAGGATTATAACTGGGTAGACATTGCAGATTGTCACATAAAAGAAGGAATCATAGGCTCAACATTTATTATGAAAACAGTAAGCAGCCATATCAATATGATGGATTATCTTCCTAAAAATCAAGCGAGAAGACTCTATCAGTTTGCTCAGGAAGTGGAGGAAAGAATGCGCGGTGTAAGAAGAGAAAAAAATCTTGAAACACTGAGAGCTTCTGCCGGAGGTGTTACTGTAAACAATGCGACTCCTATTATTGCACAACCTCAGCAATTTCAGCACGAACAAAAACCATTACTCATTGAAAATGAAGATCCTTTTGCGGTTCTTCAAAAGCTGAAAGGTTTAGTAGAGCACGGAATTATTTCCGCTGAAGAATTTGAAACTAAAAAGAACGAAATCTTATCAAGAGTTTAATTATGAAATCAAAATCTACCACCGCATTGCTTGCTCTATTTCTTGGAGGATTAGGCATTCACAGATTTTATCTGGGGCAGAATATTTTGGGAATACTTTATCTGGTTTTTTGCTGGACTTTTATTCCTGCATTCATTGCTTTGATTGACTTCTTCGCTTTTCTTTTCATGTCTGAGCATCGATTTAACTATAAATATAACCTCCGTACCGGATTTTAAAATCATGAAACCATTTCTCACCTTCTGTGCGTTATGTTGTTTCATCGGTATTTTCAGGCTTCCTATAGAATATTATACTTTCCTCAGAATTCTTGTTTCTATTGCAGCGTTACTGGTGTTATATATTACCTTAAGCGCTAGGCAACATTATTTCAGTATAATCTTTCTTGTTATTCTTATCCTTTTCAATCCTGTTTTTCCCATTTATCTGTTCCGGAAAAGCCTGTGGATTCCTATCGATACGATTACAGGAATACTATTTCTGCTGATTACTTTCGTAGACAAGCTGGAGCTGATAAAAGAAAAAATCATTACCGAAGAAACAACAGATCAGGCAACAAACCTCAGACTTCCTTCGCGGGACCAAATTATTAACCCTAAAAAACCAAAAGAAAACCAATCTCATGGACAACAATCAGATAACAGAAAATCTTAAAGCGCATTTTCTAAGATTATATCAAATGGCCATTTGTGATGACGATTTCAGTGCCCTGGAACTGAAAATGCTGTACCGCTGTGCCGAAGAAAGAGGAATTTCCTCTAAAAACCTGGATGAAATTCTTTTAAATCCGATCAATCTAAAATCAATCGTTCCCAAAACCATTGAGGAAAAAGTAGATTATCTGTACGATCTCACCGTGATGATCTGGGCAGACGGAGTCGTTTCTCCCAATGAATATTCTGCGATGCAGAAATACGTGCTGATGTTCGGATTTCTGGAAGAAAATGTAACGGCCATTGTAGATTATCTCATCGAAGCCGTAAAAATTGGAAAGAACAAACATGAAATTTTATATGAACTAAAAAACTAACCTGCCATGGATACCACCAGCATAAAAAACTTATTTAAATTAAAATCCGTTCCGATAGAAAAGCAAGAGGAACAGCTTCCCAAAACCGAAATCAATACCTCGGAAGAATCTTACGAAGAAAGTCGTAAAAGAACGTATCACGAATCAGGATACAGGGACAGTTCGCGCACCAGCGGGAATCACTCTACCCTATCCATCTGCCTGGATGCCGTTTACTCCAAATTCCAGAATGAAGAAAAGGAAATGGTTGAAAAGCAACAGAAGCTGAAAGAATCTTACATCAATGAACAGAAAAACCGTGAAACGGAAATCAAAGCATTAACCGTTTCTCAGGAAACAAAGGAAGAGCAACTGAAAACCAAAAACAAAGAAATTGAAGTACATCAGCAAAATATTGATAATTTAAAAGCCGAAATTCTTGATCTGCCCAGAAGCCCCGAAAAATATAATGTAAAAGCCACCAAAGGTGCATCTGCAAAATTCTGGATCGGACTGATTCTTCTCATTCCCATCACATTATATTTGGCCACATTTTATATTTCCACTTCTTATTCGGCTTTCTTTAAGACTTTTGATCCCAAAATAACTATTATACAAAGTGTTTTAGATGCAAAAGCTTGGGAAAGAGCCTGGAATGACGGATTTATCGAAGTGGCTTTCGTTACGCTGATTCCTTTTGTATTTCTTGGCTTAGGCTTTCTGATCCACATGTTTGGGGAAAATAAAACGAAAGTCAATTATGTCAAATTAGGCTTGTTATTTCTGGTGACTTTTGTTTTCGATTCTATTCTAGCGTATGAGATCGAGTCAAAATTATATGAATTGAACAAAACCTTCGATTCTCCCCCTTTCGATCTGAAAATCGCTTTTACCAAAATTCAGTTTTGGGGAATTATTTTCGCAGGATTTATCGTCTATATTATCTGGGGACTTGTTTTCGACTTTGTTATGAAAGAGCACCGTGAAAAAGACAGAATAAGAAGCGAGCAGGAAATCAGGCAGAAAAAAATACTTTCTCTTTTAGAAAAAATCACTGCCTTAAAACAGGAAATCGAAGAGATTACGGCAAGCATCGGAAGCATTAAAGAACTCATTATCAAAACACGCGGCAGAATCGAAGAGCTTCAGAATATCATAGACAGTGTTATTATTCCTACTAAAGATTACAAACGGTATGCTTCAGAATATGTTCAGGGATGGATCACCTTTATCGGAGAAAAAATTGCGGTTTCCAAAACAGAAAAGCAGATGATGATCGAAAGCTGTATTGAAACGTATGAAACCAATCTCGAAAGAGTCGGAGCCAATTCGGATACTCAGAATTTAGTGTATTTATCAGCTTTATAAAATCAATCTTATGAAAAAATTATTTTATCTGTTTATGGTTATTTCTCTGATTTCCTGCAATAAAGGAAGCAATAAAGAAGATGAAACCCAAAAAGATTCTGTGATAACCACTGATCTCAACAACATTAATGTCAGCATTCTGATTGACTTATCAGACAGAATCGATCCCATAACCAATCCGAATCCTACGATGCAGTATTTCCAAAGAGATGTAGAATACATCAAAGCCATCGAAAAAGGATTTTTAAATCATATCAAATCCAAGAAAATCATTACGTACGACGATCAGATGCAGGTATTTTTTAATCCTGAACCTTCCGATCCAAAAATCAATGACTTTACGAAAGAACTGAAGGTTTCATTTGATAAAAATACTCAGAAAAGTTACTTTGCTTTGGTTGATAAAAAGTATTCCGAATTGCCGTTAAATATTTATCAGTCAGCCATAAAAGACGGAAATTACGTAGGATCCGATATCTGGGAGTTTTTTAAAAACAAAGTGAAAGATTATTGCATTAAAGATGATAAAAGAAACATCCTTTTTATTCTCACGGATGGATATATGTACCACGAAAACACGAAGTTTGCAGAAGGAAACAAGACTTCTTACCTGACCGGTAAATTAATTAAAGCTAACAATCTCACCACTTCCGATTTCAAAAATACCATTGAAAAGAATACATACGGTTTTGTAAAGGCTAATGACAATCTCAGCAACCTTGAAGTAATTGTCCTGGGAATCAATCCTGAAAAAGGAAATCCTTTCGAAGAAGCGGTTATCAAAGAATATTGGGAAAACTGGTTCAAGGAAATGAAAATTAAAAAGTATGAAATAAAATCTGCAGACCTTCCTTCTAACCTGGAACCGATTATCTTAAAAACAATTTCAGGGAAATACTAAAAAAACACAATTAATATACGCGTTCTGCATTTTATTCATCTCCGTCACTTCGAGTAGATTTTGAAAAAATCGTATCGAGAAGTTGGTTTTGAGGATAAATTTCATTCTCGATACATTTTTTCTCCACTTTGTTACGAAAAAACACTCGAATGGACGAAGCACAAAAAAATAAGACGTTATGCAGTAAATCCTTAGTGGTAAAAAGATGTTTTCATTTAAAATGGTTTACCATTTTAATTTAAACTGTCAGTTTAGACTAAACCGGACTTCTGATTTATTCTAAACTGATAGATTAAACTAAATCAGGCTGCCGTGAGAATATAATACGGTAGATTAAATTAAAACAGACTACCATTTTAGTTTAAAATGGTAGATTAAGATTAAACAGATTTTCTGGAGAGTGTAATCTGGTAGAAATAACTTTGAGGTGTTTTTTTAAGCTGATCGTTAAAGCGAAGAATAATTTCTTCGCTTTTTTTCATTAATCCCAGTCAGCCGCGATAAATTCCATCGTATGTCCCTGATCATCCGTGAAGATTAAAGAATGTCCCTTTACAGCATATGTTTTCATATTTCTTAATTCTTTACCAAAATCCATTTCCAGTTTCATGTCCTGGCAGGCTTTCAGGGTAGATCCTATCTCCGAGATTTTTACATTGCCGTCATTTTTAAATTCGGAAGTAAAGAACATACTATTGCAGCCCATAAATGCCGTTCCTCTAATTTTACCGTTTTCTGTTTTCTCAGTAAGGTTAATCCTGGCTCCTTTGCTCATCATATCCGCTTTAGAATAATTTCCGTAAGCGACGAGCATCCACTCTCTGTGAAGCTGAGCATCCTGATCCGGGTGTGAGATATTGCTGTTTACACTGCTACAATTCAGCAATATTCCTGAAAATAAAACACTCAAAATCGAAACTAATATTGTCTTCATACGCCTTTAAAATCCAATTTCATACCATTCCAAGGCCAGAATACGGTAAAAATTAGTAAATTAGCGACACAAAAATTATTTTATAAAATGAAAAGAATACTTCTACTATTCACTTTCCTTTTAAGTTTTGCTCAAATGAGGGCAGACGAAGGAATGTGGTTGTTAATGCTTGTTAAAAGACTCAATGGTGTCGATATGCAAAAAGAAGGCTTGCATCTTACACCGGAAGAAATTTATTCCGTGAATAATTCGAGCTTAAAAGATGCGATCGTAAGCTTCGGAGGTTTCTGTACGGGAGAAATTGTTTCCGGACAGGGACTTATCTTCACCAATCACCATTGCGGTTACGGTGCAGTAGCTGCTGCTTCTACTCCTGAAAAAGATTATTTAAAGAACGGATTCTGGGCGATGAAGCAGAAAGACGAATTCAATGCTAAAGATCTTTATGTGAGATTTTTAGTGAGAATGGATGATGCTACGCAGAGAATCAATTCAAAACTAAACAACAATATGTCCGCGGCAGAAAGAAAAGCGGTGATCGATGCTGAAACCAAAGCGATCCAGTCTGAAAATTCTGAAAACGGAAAATATACAGTAGTCGTAAGAGATTTCTTCAACGGAAATGAATTTTATTATTTTGTTTACCAGGATTATAAAGATATCAGATTGGTAGGTGCTCCGCCATCCGCATTAGGAAAATTCGGTGGTGATACCGACAACTGGGAGTGGCCAAGACACACTGCAGATTTTACTGTTTTCAGAGTGTATGCTGACGCTGCCGGAAACCCTGCAGAATATTCTCCAAGCAACGTTCCGCTAAAACCTAAACATTTCTTACCTGTTTCCCTTAAAGGAGTGAAGCCGGGAGATTTCTCAATGATCTTAGGATATCCGGGAAGAACAAACCGCTACCTGACTTCTTATGGAATTCAGCAGATGGTCAACAAAGATTATCCGGCTTGGGTAGAGGCTTCCAAACTTGCCATGGATGTTATGAAAAAATACATGGATAAGGATAAAGGAACTCAACTTAACTATGCTTCTCAATATGCTTCTGTAGCCAACTACTGGAAAAACAGACAGGGAACTATCGATGCCGTGATCAAAAACGGAACGATTACCGATAAACAGAACGTTGAAGAAAGATTTAAAACATGGGCGGTTCAGCCGGAAAATGTAGCTCAATACGAAACGGTTTTAGATGATATTGCCATCTATTACAAGCAAACTTCAGATAGAAATGTTGAGAGAATGTATATGTCTCAGCTTTCAAGAAATGCTAAATATTTCTCTTTAGCATTACAGGTAGGAAGTGTTCTTAAAGCTTACGCAGATCAGGATATGAAAGGCAGACTTGCCATGAAACCTAAAGTGGATGCTGCTTTAAAAACTGCTTACGAAAACATCAACACCAAACTTGAAGGTGAAATGATGAATTCTATGGTCAATCTTTATCAGACAAGAGTAAACAAAGATGTTGCGTCAGAAACCATTATGGGACTTGATGCTAAAAACCTTTCTATTGTTGCCTATTCTTCCATCTTTGCCAACAAAACGTCTGCAACAAACTTTGTATTGAATCCTGACAAACTGAAACTGGATGCAGACCCGCTTTGGAAAATTGCCAACGGTATCGTAGCAGACCAGAGAATTTCAGCACAAAAATTTGTAAAGATTGATGATAATTTTGCTAAAAACAACAGATTATTTTTAGCAGGATTAATGAAAGCATTGCCTGAGAAAAAATTCTATCCGGATGCTAACTCTACAATGAGACTTACGTACGGAACTGTAGATACTTTGCCAATCAGAACAGACAGAAACTACTTTGGGGTAACAGATAATTACTATACAGACATGACCGGCCTTGTAGGAAAATACAAGAAAGGTGATGAAGAGTTTGATCTTCCGCAAAGAGTGATCGACCTTTATAACCTTAAAGATTTTGGTCAGTATGCCGATGCTAAAGGATATATGCCTGTAAACTTTCTTTCCAATAACGATATTACAGGAGGTAACTCTGGTTCACCGGTAATCGACGGAGACGGAAACCTGATCGGTATCGCATTCGACGGAAACAGCGAAGCATTAAGCGGTGACATCGTTTTTGAACCGGAATGGCAAAAAACCATCAACGTAGACGTTCGTTTCGTTCTTTGGACGATCGACAAATACGCTGGTGCAAGAAGACTAATCGACGAATTACAATTGGTAAGAGACGAAAACACGCCTGCAGATACCAAAACAAAAATGCCTAGAGCAAGAAGAAAATAATCTTTATTGATATATTTTTGAAACCGCGAAAGTTTTCTTTCGCGGTTTTTTTATTTTTAATTGAATAAAATATGCGACAAGTTTTGTCGTTAGCTTTATTGATATTTGTATTATAAAATAAAATACTTAATATGAATTTAATTTTGAAACCACCTAATATTAAAATATTGAACTAATTGATACTCATTAATTATATTTATTATGTAATAACGTATATTTGCATAAACAAATGTAATGGTCCTGTACAAGTTTCCATCTGACATTAAAAGTAATTATGACGGTTACAATTACTTTTCTCATATTATAGAACTTGTGAAAATTTTGAGAAATGAGGAGGTAATCTTTGATTTCGACAAAGTAACATTTTTTCAAGCAAACTTATGCTCACTTTTTGGAGTATGCCTAGAAATTTTAAAAGAAAATAATAATATTTTTAAAATCATTAATATTAATAATCAAGTTGAAACTATTTTGAGAAAAAATAATTTTCTCGTTGAATTAGGATATCAACCTATTAATGATAATTATGCAACTTCTTTAAAATATATGAGATTTGTACCACGAGACGATGAAGGATTTAATGAGTACATAATAACACAATTATTAAATAAAAAAGATTTTCCAGTAATTAGTAAACCTCTTCATAAAGAAATCCTTCGTAACATTTTTGAAATTTATGAAAATGCAAGAACGCACGGTAAATGTGATTATATTCATGCGTGTGGTCAATTTTTTCCAAAACCTATTAACAAACCACTACATTTTACTTTAGTTGATAAAGGAATTAATATAAAAGAAAATGTAGCATTACATTTAGGTATAGATATTGAAGCTTCTGATGCTATAGAATGGGCAATGGTTAAAGGAAACACAACTAAAAAAAATGAATCCGGTGGTTTAGGATTAGCCGTAATATTCGAGTTTATTAAATTAAACGGAGGAAGTATTCAAATAGTTTCTGCGGACGGTTATTATGAAGTTATTAAGGGAAATGTTAGAAAACAAAGACTCACAAGTTATTTTGGAGGGACAATTGTTACACTTATTTTTAATTTCAATGATAAGAATTCTTACAGTTTAGTAAATGAAGAAAATGATTTAAGCAATCCTTTTTAATCATAAAATCTTTAATAATTACTGCACTTACAGTTTAATAAATGAAGAAAATAACTTAAGTAATTCTTTTTAATTATATATTTACAAAAACAAAATCTATGATCCATTTAAAGGTAAAAGATGTAATTGGTACTAACTTAGCTGTGTCAACAGAGAACGGAGAGAAGGTATACAAGGAGATTGAAAAAAACCTTAATCAGGGTGAAACTGTAATTTTAGATTTCTATGATATATCATTAATAATTACTGCATTTTTAAATGCAGCGATTGGATCTCTGTTTAGGGATCAAAAATACACAACAAAATTTTTAAACGAAAATGTCCTTTTAAAAAATATAGATAGTAGCGACACACAATTATTTATCGAAGTTATTAATAGGGCAAAAGAGTATTTTGCCAATAAAGATTTTATTGATAAAAATAATCAAGATTCAATTTATGGCAAAGATTAATATTGATAATTATAAAATCAAATTTTCTGATAAATTTTTCTTTGATACAAATATTTGGTTGCTTCTTTTTGGGACCGTGGCTAGTTTTCAAAAATTTGAACAAAGAAAATATTCAAATTTTTTTGGTAATCTAGTTTCTAGTGAAAATTCAATTTATATTACATCTCTTGTATTATCTGAATTTTCAAACGTTTTATTGAGGAGGGATTTTAAGCAATGGCAAGAAAATACTAATTCGTACACAAAATCATTTAAGATTGATTTTGTTGGAACTGAAGAATATAAGAAATCTGTTTATTCTATCAAAATATTACTAGATAAAATATTAAATGTTCCCAATCTCATAAAAATTGGAGATAGTTTACAAACAATGGACATGGAGATAGTCTTAGAAAATTTCGAGAAAATTGATTTTAATGATTGTTATTATGGCGAACTATGCAAGCTTTATGACTATAAGATGGTTTCTCATGATAAAGATTTAGATGTTCTTTCTACTAAAATTGATTTGATTACTCTCCACAATTAAATTGTATTTACGATTCAAGTAATTATAATGCAGAACAAAGCATGTTCTGCATTAACTTTTATATATTAAAGATTATATCTTATTACTGTTCGAGCTAACACAAGAAAGATGCACCTTAAAATCCAGGGAAATAGGAGAGCAAATGATTCAAGGGAGTTTAAAGTCAAACGTTAAATGATGATTGTTTAGCATCAACCATTCCAAAATTCCCTGTCAAGGCTTCTATATTGTATGGCTTCCGAAACATGATTAGAAAGAATATTTTCGGAACCTTCCAGATCGGCAATCGTTCTGGATACTTTAAGAATCCGGTCGTATGCTCTTGCTGAAAGGTTCAGCTTTTCCATGGCTGTTTTTATCAGACTAAATGAGCTTTCGTCCAGACTGCAATATTTTTCAATTTCTTTCGGTCCGATTTGAGCGTTATAGCTTATTTTCAAATCCTTATACCGTTCTCTCTGAATCTCACGAGCCAGAAGAACACGTTTTCTGATCTCTTCGCTTTTTTCGCCTTTTCTGCGTTCTGCCAGTTGCTCAAATTCTACTTTCTGTACTTCAATGTGAATATCAATTCTATCCAGCAACGGTCCGGAAAGCTTGTTCATATAACGCTGCATTTCGTAGACTGTGGAAGTATTATTCGGATCATCAGGAAAAAATCCGCTCGGACTTGGGTTCATGGATGCAACCAGCATAAAGCTCGCCGGATAATTCACTGTAAATCTCGCTCTGGAAATAGTTACTTCACGATCTTCAAGAGGTTGTCTCATTACTTCCAACACTGTTCTCTTGAATTCCGGCATTTCATCAAGGAACAACACACCATTGTGAGCAAGGGAAATCTCTCCGGGTTGCGGATAACCTCCTCCACCGACAAGCGCGACATCAGAAATCGTATGATGCGGCGCACGAAAGGGACGAACCGTCATTAGGGAAGTTTCCGCTCCCATTTTTCCGGCTACAGAATGTATTTTTGTGGTTTCCAAGGCTTCTTTTAAACTTAACGGAGGCAAAATACTGGGAACTCTTTTCGCCAGCATTGTCTTTCCACTTCCGGGAGGGCCAATTAAAATAATGTTATGTCCACCAGCCGCTGCAACTTCCATGGCGCGTTTTGCCGTTTCCTGCCCTTTAACCTCGGAAAAATCAAAAGGAAAATCATTTATTTTTTCCTGAAATTCTTTCCTGGTGTCTATTTCAACTTTTTGTAGTGGTTTTCCTTCGTTAAAAAAGTCAATAACTTCTCTGATATTTTCTGCTGCGAAAACATTGATATTGTTTACGATAGCCGCTTCCCGTGTATTCTGTTTCGGAAGAATAATTCCTTTAAAACCTTCTTCTCTGGCCTGTATGGCAATTGGCAAAACACCTTTTATCGGCTGCAGTTTACCGTCGAGAGAAAGCTCTCCCATAATAATATAATCCTGAATATTTTCGGCAAGAATCTGGTCAGATGCCGCAAGGATACCAATGGCAATGCTTAAATCGTAGGCAGCGCCTTCTTTACGAAGATCGGCCGGTGCCATATTGATGGTGATTTTCTTTCCGGGAATTTTGTAACCTACATTTTTCAAGGCGGCCGAAATCCTATAACTGCTTTCTTTAATGGCATTATCAGGAAGACCAACCAAATGATAACCGACTCCGCCTGTATCTACATTAACTTCAATTGTGATCGTCTGGGCTGAAACGCCATGAATTGCACTTCCATAAATTTTTATCAGCATTATACGTGTTTTGATGCAAAAATAATATATTTTTTCTAATCTTTCCAGAGATTTATCATTAAAAGGTGTTTTAAAGTTTAGCGGTAAAGCTCGTCATTAAGTCAAATTAAGAATAGAAAAATTTAGACTCACTTTAAGTTTCAATATTTTATTACATTTGTAAGAACACAAAATTCTATAATGGAATAGAACTTCAATATTTAATCACATATTATCATGATAATAAAACCTGAAATCTCGTGGGAAGATTTTGAAAAAATTGACATCAGATGCGGAACGATCGTTTCAGTTCATGATTTTGAAAAAGCCCGAAATCCTTCTTATCAGCTGGAAATAGATTTTGGAGATTTAGGCATAAAAAAATCATCTGCTCAAATTACCTCTCTTTACAAAAAGGAAGAACTGATCGGCATGCAAATTCTGGCTGTAGTAAATTTTCCTAAAAAGCAGATCGCCAATTTTTTCAGCGAATGCCTGGTTTTGGGTGTTTATGGAGAAAATAAAAAAGATGTAACCCTTTTAATGCCTTCATTGCCAACAAAAAATGGTATGCAGGTAGGATAAAAAATAAAAAAACAAATGATACACCACATTCCTATAGAAAGGATTTTATTTATTGATATTGAAACAGTTCCAGGCTCCGGAGCATGGGAAGAATTATCTGAGCCGGAACAAATCCTTTGGGATAAGAAAACAAAATTTCAGAGAAAAGATGAGATTTCTGCAGAAGAGTTTTATTCAGAAAGAGCCGGAATTATGGCTGAATTTGGAAAAATCATCTGCATTACCATCGGAATGCTGGAAAAAAATGATACGTTAAAAATTAAAAGCTTCGCAGGAGATGACGAAAAAAAGATCCTGCTGGAGTTTGGAGAAATCTTTAACAGTCCGCGGCTGAAAGACGTAATTCTATGTGCCCACAATGGCAAAGAGTTTGATTTTCCGTGGATTGCGAGACGGTTTCTAATCAATGGAATCATGCCGCCTGTTCCGTTCCAGATGTTTGGGAAAAAACCATGGGAAATTCCTCATATCGATACCATGGAACTCTGGAAGTTCGGAGATTATAAAAGTTTTGTTTCTCTCGAACTCCTGGCTCACCTCTTTGGAATTCCTACCCCGAAAGACGATATTGACGGCTCAATGGTTTCATCAATCTACTACATAGAGAAAGACTTGCAAAGAATAGTTGACTATTGTGAAAAAGATGTCTTAACTTTGGCAAACATTTTCCGGCGTATGCGTCAGGAAGATTTGTTGAAAAGGTACATCAATTTAGATTAAAAAATGAAATTTACAGACGATCAGATTGCTGACATTGGTGAAGAGATCATCAAAGTCTTAAAAACCGTTTATGACCCTGAAATTCCGGTAGATATCTACGAGCTTGGACTTGTTTATGATGTTCAGATTTCCGATGATGCAGACGTTAAAATCATCATGACACTTACAACCCCCAACTGCCCGGTTGCAGAAACGCTTCCACAGGAAGTAAAAGACAAGGTTGCAGAGGTTGAAAATGTAAAAAGCGTCGATCTGGAGCTTACTTTTGAACCAAGCTGGCATAAAGATATGATGAGCGAAGAAGCTAAATTTGAGCTGGGAATGCTTTAATTTAAGTTACAATAAATAAGGCTGTCTTTTTTTCGACAGCCTTTCTTATATCTATTAATAACTCACTTAATTTCCTTTCGCAATTTCTTTTCCTTCCCTTCTGCTCCATTCACTCCACGAGCCAACATATAAAGACGGGATTTTAAAACCGGCATACTCCAAAGCAAGAATAGTATGACACGCTGTTACTCCAGAACCGCAATGAATAATTAGGTTTTCAGGCTTTCCTTGCAACAATTTTGAATATTTCTCTTTTAAAATTTCCGGGGAAAGGAAATTACCACTTTCATCAAGATTTTCAGAAAAAGGAATATTGATCGCTCCGGGAATATGACCTGCAACCAGATCAATCGGTTCAGACTCTCCTTTATAACGATAAGCATCACGAACATCAATGACCGTTGAAGAAGTGTTTACTATTTCATTTTCAACCTCTTCCAGCATCGAAATAGGAAGAAACCAATTCTCTCTTTTTGTTAATTCAGTTTTTTTAAAGTACTCCTCACCGGAAGTAAATTCAAGACCTTCTTTCTCCGCATTTTGAAAACCACCGTCTAAAACCTGCACTTTTTCAAACCCGGAAGCCCTCAGCATCCACCAAGCTCTGGCAGCTGCATTAGCTCCATTTTTATCATCGTAGACAACAATATGTGAGTCTTCCGAAATTCCAAGATTTGAAAGGGTTTGCATAAATTTTTCAACCCCAGGCAAGGGATGCCTTCCCCCAAACGCAGCATCTTCTCCAATTTCTGCCAGATCTTTATCCAGATCAATAAATCTTGCACCTTTGATATGCTTATTCAGATAATTCTGGTAGACATCTTTACCTACTCTGGCATCAAGAATAACAAGATTTTCTGAGGAGAGGTTTTTTAATTCGGAAGGAGAAATTATTGGTGACATTATATTGATTTTTTTAATTAAATTGGGATAAAACCAATTGTTTTCTGAATATTAAAGCGGGCTTCGGCCCGCTTCTATTGATATTTTTATTTTTTTTCTCTCGCAGATTTAGCAGATGACGCAGATTTTTTTAAAGAGAAAAATAAGTGCATTTTTTTTATTTGCTTGATCTGTTAAATCTGCTAGATATATTATTTCAAATTAATTTAAAAATGAAAAATATCCTTTGCTTTATTATATGAGCTTTCGAAGTTCAGCAGGTTCAGTTTATGACTCGCTTTTTCCACACTCATGAAATTGATAACCTGTTCAGTAGGCATATTGCCGACTAAATCATCTTTTGCCATCGGGCAACCACCAATTCCTTTAATGGCACTGTCGAATCTTCTACAACCCTGATCGTAAGCAGCTTTTAACTTAGAATAAGAATCTTCATAGCGGTTATGAAAATGAGCACCAAAACTGATTTCAGGATATTTTGCCGGGATTTTCCCAAATAACAGAGAGATTATTTCCGATGTAGCAACTCCCGTTGTATCAGAAAGTAAAATATCTTTAATTCCAATTTCCGAAAACCGTTGTGTCCAGAAATCTACATCTTCCCATTTCCACATTTCTCCATAAGGATTTCCGAATGCCATGGAGAAGTAAATATTCAGCTGTTTGTTCTCCGTTTTTACCAGATTGAGCATTTTCACAATTTCGTTAAAAGCTTCTTCCTGGCTTTTGTTGGTATTCCTGTGCTGAAAAGTCTCAGAAATAGAAAAAGGGAAACCAATAATATCGACAGACTGATGCTTCAGTGCTTTTTCCGCCCCTCTGTAGTTGGCTACAATTGCGGAAATTTTTGTATTGGATCTGGATTTATCAATATTTTCAGCTACTTCAGCAGAATCGGCCATTTGTGGGATTGCTCTGGGAGATACAAAGCTGAGGCAATCCAGCACATCAAATCCTACATCCATCAGAGAGTTGATGTAATCTATTTTTTTATCTGTGGGAATAAATTCGACCCAACCCTGCATTGCATCACGCGGACATTCAGTAAGAAACATTTTTTACTTTTAGATTTTCTCAAATATAATAAAACTAAACAATTTAGTTTACCAATTACCAAATCTACCATTAATTTGATTGTCAAACATTTATATGTTATTTAAAATTTCAATCGTGTATATCCGATTACAAATAAGTCATTCCGAGCCTCAAAATTATTAACTTTGTCCTAAATTTATACTAATAATGAGCGCAATAGAATTCAGCCCTTTGTGGAAAGAAAAGTTACTGAACCGTTTTCTTAATTATGTAAAAATATATTCAACCAGCGACGCAGAAAGCGAAACTACACCTTCTACAGAAAGACAGTGGAATATCGCAAACTATATCGTGGAAGAACTGAAAACGATCGGTCTTGAAAATGTATCGATTGACGAAAACGGCTATATCATGGGATACGTCCCTTCTAATCTTGAAAATAATGACAAGCCAACGATTGGATTTATTTCGCATTATGATACTTCACCCGATTTCAGCGGGGAAAATGTAAATCCGCAGGTTTGGGAAAATTACGACGGAAGTGATTTGGTTTTAAATCAGACAACAGGATTTACTTTATCGCCTGCTAAATTTGAAAGTTTAAAAAAATACATCGGTCAGACATTGATTACAACCGACGGAAACACGCTTTTGGGAGCCGACGACAAAGCCGGATGTGCAGAAATTGTAACAGCGGCAGAATATCTAATGGCAAATCCTGAAATTAAGCACGGCAGAATTGCAATTGGATTTACTCCGGATGAGGAAATCGGAAGAGGCGCTCATAAATTTGATGTTGCCAAATTCGGAGCAGAATTCGCCTATACGATGGATGGAGGAGAAGTAGGGGAACTGGAATATGAAAACTTCAACGCTGCAGGTGCTGTGGTAAAAATCCACGGACTGAGCGTTCACCCGGGTTATGCTTACGGAAAAATGGTAAATGCCGCTTTACTGGCCTCAGAATTTGCTCAAATGCTGCCTGCAAATGAAACGCCTGCTACCACAAAAGGTTTTGACGGTTTTTATCATTTAATGGATTTAAATGCAGATATTTCAGAAGCAAAATTGCAATACATCATCCGTGATCACGATGCCGATAAATTTGAAGCAAGAAAGAAATTCATAGAAGAAAGAGTAGCTGAATTTAATCAGAAACACGGCGAAGGAACCGCTGAAATTGAAATTAAAGAACAGTACAGAAATATGAAACAGCAGTTTGAAGGCAAAATGCACATTATTGATCTGGCTGCAGCTGCTATGAAAGAAGCAGGAATCGAACCGAAAATCAAAGCGATCAGAGGAGGAACAGACGGTGCGCAGTTATCTTATATGGGACTTCCTTGTCCGAATATTTTCGCTGGCGGAATCAACTTCCACGGTCCATATGAATATGTAGCGTTGGAAAGTATGGAGAAAGCAATGGAAGTAATCGTGAATATTGTGAAAGCGTAAATTCTTTTTAAAATTTTACGTCTAAAAAATAAAACTTTGTCAAAGTTCGGAACTTTGACAAAGTTTTATTTTTACAAAAGCTTTAAAACAAGCTACATATGGATTAACCAAAAACCCAATAATAAATTAATGCCCAGACTACAACAAAAAATAAAGTAACCCTAAAAGTATCCTTTAAGTTCTGAGTCTGTTTTTTAATGAAATGCTTATAAAGCGTTACTATTAAAAATGTAACAATAATTAAAGTCGGAAGTACGGTAAAAGTTAACATTCTAATTCGAACTTAAAAAAGCATCCCAACCCTGAGCCGTCAAAGCAACCAGTTGGTTAGATCCTCTCGCAATCATGAAATTTCCTTCTTCTTTTTCAACCGCGTGCCCAACAATGGTAAAATCAGGATGGTTTTTAATCTTATCAAAATCAGCCGGCGAAATAGTAAATAACAATTCATAATCTTCCCCGCCGCTCAAAGCAGTCATGACAGGATTTAGATTAAATTCATCCGCAGTCGTAATCGTCAGATTATCCATCGGGATTTTCTCTTCATATAATCGAAATCCTACTTTCGACTGATCCGAGAGATGAAGGATTTCTGAAGCCAAGCCATCGGAGATGTCAATCATAGAAGTCGGTTTAATATCCAGCTGTTCTAAAATTCCTTTTACATCAGTTCTTGCTTCCGGCTTCAGCTGTCTTTCCAGAATATAATCGTAACCTTCCATTTCAGGCTGCATATTTGGATCTGCAAGAAAAACGGCGTGTTCTCTTTCCAGGATCTGAAGCCCCATATAAGCTCCTCCTAAATCACCAGTCACGACAAGCAGATCATTAGGTTTTGCACCGCTTCTTTTCACAATATTTTCGTCGCTTTCAATTCCGATAGCGGTGATGCTCATGACCAGTCCGGCATTGGAACTTGTTGTATCACCTCCGATTAAGTCAATTTTATATCTTTCGCAAGCCGCCTGAATTCCTGCATAAATTTCTTCCAGCGCCTCCACCGGAAAACGATTGGAAACCGCCAAAGAAACCAGAATCTGAGTCGGAGTTGCATTCATGGCAGCAATGTCGCTAAGGTTCACAACCACTGCTTTATAACCCAAATGTTTTAGTGGAACATAGCCCAGATTAAAATGCACTCCCTCTGCCAGAACGTCTGTCGTTAGAACTATTTTTTTATTTTCGGGATTAATAACTGCTGCATCATCTCCCACACCAAGCTCCGATGATTCGTTGGATAAAGGAAAGAATTGTGTTAGGTGTTTAATCAGTCCAAATTCTCCCAGTTTGGAAATGGGTGTCAGTTCAGGATTTTTATCTTCAAACATATTTTTAATTATAATTGATGATTGATAGTTGATAAATGATTATCGATAATTTTTATCGCAGACATTTATCATTTATCATGTATTAATTGAATTCTGCAGGATCAATATTCTCCGGTCGGAAGGGAAGGTTTTTAAAATCTTCTCTTGTTAAAACCACTGTTTCAGGAGTTTTGTATTTATTCATGGCTTCTACCACGTCATCCGGCGGTGTTGTCATTTTTCTCAGCATCATATCGATCCAAACCCCCGTTGCTTCAGCAGTTGCACAGTGTTCCCCATCCGGAGTATAAAATTTATGTAAAAAACGATAGATGGAAGAATCGTCCGCACATCCGTCGATTTCCAAGCTTACAATTACAGTCTGATCGGCATAAATTTCTTTAAAAAAAGAATATCTTTCGTGAAGAATCACCGGGCCAATTCCCCAACGGCTAAGTTGCGTAACGCCCATTTTCTCTTTGGTCATAAAAGCCATTCTCGACTGAGCGCAATATTGCACGTAAGATGAATTGGCTAAATGTTTATTGGCATCGAGATCGCTCCAACGCACTTCAAATTTATGGTAGAAAATCATTAAAAAATCAGTTTTAGAATAATTAAATTATATTCCTTCAAAATTACTCAAATAAGATGGTTTATAAAAATTGTAGTTTTGCAAAAATAATCTTGAGCATAAGATTAAAAAACTATGAAACAAATCATCATTATCGGAGGTGGCGCTGCAGGATTTTTCTGTGCGGCCAACCTTGACGAAAAACTATATAAAATTACCATTCTCGAACAAAATTCGAATGTACTCCAGAAAGTAAAAATTTCAGGTGGCGGTCGCTGTAACGTTACCCACGCCTGTTTTGATCCGAGAGAGCTCGTTCAGTTTTATCCTCGTGGCAACAAGGAATTGCTGAGCGTTTTTACTAAGTTTCAGCCGGGAGATACGATGGAATGGTTTGAAAACCGAAAAGTTTCGTTAAAGATCGAAAATGACAACCGCGTTTTCCCGGAAAGCAATTCGTCACAGAGTATTATTAACGCAATGCTGAGCGAAATCCAGCAAAAAAATATTGAAGTAAAAACCAAATGTTCCGTCCGGGAAATCGAAAAATCTGATGAAAAATATTTGGTTAAAACCAGTTTAGGAGATTTCGAAGCAGATTATATCATTTATACCACCGGAAGTTCTCCGAAATCTTTAAAAATAATCGAAAGCCTTGGTCATAAGATTGTTGATCTGGTTCCGTCGCTTTTCACATTCAACATAAAAGATGATCTGTTGAAAGATCTTGCCGGAACAAGTTTTGAAATGGCAGAAACATCTATTCCCAAACTGAAAACAGATGAAAGCGGGCCGCTGCTGATTACGCATTGGGGTCTTTCGGGACCGGCTATTTTGAAAATCTCTGCCTGGGAAGCGATTAATTTGGCAAAGGTGAAATATAACTTCGAGATTGTGGTGAATTTTATATCTAAAGATCCTGACGAAGCTGAAGAATTGTTTCAGAAATTCAGACAATCCAATCCAAAGAAAACGATGGGACAGTCTAAAATCTTCGACATAACCAACCGCTTTTGGCAAAGAATTCTAGAGGTTTCAAAAGTAGATCTTAATAAGCAGATTGCCAATATCTCAGGGAAGGAAATGCAGACCATCATTGAAAACCTGTGCAGAAAGAAATTTCAGGTGACAGGAAAATCAACTTTTAAAGATGAATTTGTTACCGCCGGAGGTGTTGATTTAAAGGAAATTAACTTTAAAAATATGTCTTCAAAAATTTTACCGAATTTTTATATTGCCGGTGAGGTTTTAAATATCGATGCCGTAACCGGAGGCTTTAATTTCCAGGCCTGCTGGAGCGAGGCCTGGCTGATTGCTCAGGATTTGAATAAAAGATTATAATTTTATTTTATTTAATGCTAACAGCACTAGGCATCCGGCCGCATAGCAAGCAATATCTATCCACGAAAATGAGTTTCCGACAACTATATACATTATACTTCCCGGCTGAAACCCAAGCTTATCGGCAATATTGAAGTATTGTGCAAATTCTATAACACAGGATAACATGAAGATTCCTAAAATAAGGTTTTGATTGTTTTTGATAATTAAAAAAGATTTAAAAAACGTGTAAAGCAACATCACAACAATAACATCTCCGAGATAAGCTCTTACAAAGAAAATATTTTTAAGCACGGTGGCAATTAAAACTTCAACGAAAAAAATGAATATGGTCAGCAGAAAGTATTTCAGGCTGAATGTTAATTTTATCATGGGATATTATTTCGGAACAATAATATTAAAATTTAATGAATAGTGTATTCAGATAATGATTTTTTATTTTAGCCTTAGAATACCACAAAATATTTCATTGCTAAATTTCGATATTAGAAAATATTTATCCTATTTTTGTAGAAATTAATACACAATGAAAAAAAATTACTTATTATTCTCTTTATGTGCTATTATTTCTTGCGGAACTGCAGATCGGGACACCTCAGAATTTGACAATCCGGTTTTAGTAACTAAAATGGTTCAGGATGGCGACAATTTTATATTCAGCTACGACGGAGCCAAAATAACTGAAATGAAAAACACAACCGAAAACTGGACGAGAGTATATACTTACACCGGAGACCTGATTACAAAATATGTAGATACTTACTCAGACGGAACTGTTGACACAACGATCCTGACATACAACAGCAATCAAAAAATTACTAAACAAACGCAGACTTCCAGCGATTCTCCCAATTCGTCAAGTACAACAACTTATATTTATATTGAAGGAGACAAGATTAAAATCACACAAACTTTTGTCTCACCAGGCAATACAAAAACATACGTCAGAGATTCTTATACAAATTCTGACGGCTCATTAAAAAACTGGACAGAAACCGTTACTGATGTTTATCCTACAGTTACCTACACCGGAACCGGAAGTTTACAAAATATCGTTTACGACGGAGGGCATTATCCTTTTAAAAATGTAACAGGATTTATAAAAATGCTTGAAAGTGAGGACATGAACGGATCCGCAAGGAATCTTAAAGAGTATAAGAACATCATAACATATTCTAACGGAGGCGAAGAATCAACTATTTTTAAATCAACCTACGAGTACAATAACAAAAGCTACCCTACAAAAGCGATCCGGGATTATTATCACAGCAATAACCAACCGTACAAATCGGAGATTACAACTTACGAATATAATCACTTATAATACAGAGCGCTTTGGCGCTCTTTTTGCTGCTAAAAAACAATCAAATATTTTACAGCATGAAGAAGGTTATCTTATTTTCGGCATTATTCGTCGGCACCTTTTTATTTTCACAGACCGATTACAGCTCCGTTTCTCAGCTTCCCGATTATGCAATCTTAAAAAAGAGAATGAAGCTGGACGATGTCGTTACCAAAGCAGATACGCCTGCGGAATTCCCGAGAGGAATGAACAATTTTAGAAGGCAGTTTGCTGATAAAATGGATATTATCGATGTAAAATCGAAAAGTATTGATACTCGTGTTTATTTTATTGTTGAAAAGACAGGCTATGTAAGATACGTCGCGGCAACAGGAAGCGACAAAAAACATTCAGATGCGGCAGAAGCAGCAGTAAGAAGGTTATTTGTGAAATGGAAACCGGCCACCATTAATGGCGAGCCTGTACGCTATCTGTACACTTTTCCTTTAACGCTTAAAAAGCACTAGTAAAATAATATATTAACATATCTTTGTGAAAATTTCAATTGTGAAAATTCTAACTTTTTGCTGCATTCTTTTATTTAGTTTTGGTCTTGCACAAGAACAATCGCTGCAGACCACTCAGCTTAATGAGCTTTTGATTGTTGAAAAAAATGGCAGACTTAGAATGGATGCCGAAAAACCAGCTTCTTTTCCTCTTGGATCTACTGAATTTACCAATAAGCTTAGCAAAAATTTTAGATCTAGAAAAGTCATTAGTACTGCTGACATAGAATCCTGTGAAATTATTTTTATAATTGATAAAGATGGAAATATGACAGATATAAAGACTTTGGGTACTAATCAAAGCTTTAATGATGAAGCAATGAGGGCTATCTCAAAAATAACCCAAAAATGGATCCCTGCTGAAATGAACGGAGAAAAGGTACGGTATAAGTTTCGTGTTCCCATAACGATAAGATTTAATAAAAAATGATTGGTTATCCGCCAATCATTTTTTTTATGGAATTAAGCTTCATTAAAGCTTCTATCGGTGTTAAAGTATTGATGTCTATTTTCGTCAGCTCCTCACGGATATTTTCGAGCACCGGATCATCCAGCTGGAAGAATGAAAGCTGCATATTCTCTTCGGTTACTCTTTTAATGCTTTCCGAGGAGTTGCCGTGACTGCGGCTTGCTTCCAGGGTTTTCAGAATTTCATTAGCTCTGTTGACCACCTTAGATGGCATTCCGGCCAGTTTCGCTACATGAATTCCGAAACTGTGTTCGCTTCCGCCCGGAACAAGTTTTCGTAAGAAAATAATATTCCCTTTATTCTCCTGAATGGAAACGTGGAAGTTTTTTACCCTGTCAAAATTCAGCGTCATTTCATTCAGCTCGTGATAATGGGTAGCAAACAAAGTCTTTGCCTGAGTAGGATGCTGATGAAGATATTCTGCGATTGCCCATGCAATGGAAACACCGTCATAAGTAGAAGTTCCGCGACCGATTTCATCCAAAAGAATAAGGCTTCTCTCCGAAATATTATTCAGAATATTAGCTGCTTCGTTCATTTCCACCATGAAAGTTGATTCCCCTGCAGAAATATTATCCGTTGCCCCAACCCTTGTGAAAATTTTATCTAAAATTCCGATTTCAGCATATTTCGCCGGAACAAAACTTCCGATTTGAGCCATGAGACAGACAATGGCTGTCTGACGAAGAATCGCCGACTTACCCGCCATATTCGGTCCGGTAACCATGATGATCTGCTGAGAATCTTTGTCTAAGAAAATATCATTCGGAATATATTTTTCACCTAACGGAAGTGCGTTTTCAATAATCGGATGTCTTGCTTCTTTCAGATCAATGGAAAAACTTTCGTTGAGAACGGGCTTTGTATAACTCTCAGATACAGCCAGCTCAGAAAGCCCTACGGCGACATCAAGCTGCGCAATAATATTTGAGTTTTCCTGAATCTGATCCATATAAATCATTGTATCCGAGCAAACTTTTCTATACAGTTCGCTTTCCAGTACTCCAATTTTTTCTTCAGCACCCAGAATCTGATTTTCGTATTCTTTCAGTTCTTCTGTAATGTAGCGTTCGGCATTGACCAAGGTTTGTTTTCTGAGCCAGTCAGCCGGGACTTTATCTTTGTGGGTATTCCGGACTTCAATATAATATCCGAAAACATTATTAAAATCAATTTTAAGACTGGAAATTCCGGTTCTTTCAATTTCCCGCTGGCACATTTCGTCAAGGAAACCGCGACCTTTAGACTGAAGCCCGCGCAATCGGTCGAGTTCTTCGGAAATACCTTCTTTAATGACATTTCCTTTCGCAAGATTTACCGGTAATTCATCATTCAGATGATTCTGAAGACATTTTATCAATTCACTCTGATCGTACAGCGGATCCAGCCACGCCAATACTTCCGCGTGAGGATGCAGCAGCCCTTTAATTTTATGAATATTAATGAGACTCTGGCGAAGATATCCGAGTTCTTTTGGAGAAATCTTTTCTGCAGCCAGTTTCCCCATCAAACGGTCAAGATCCGAAATGGCTTTTAAAAGCTGGGATATTTCATACTTAAGATGATCGTTTTCGTTTAA
The DNA here is from genome assembly GCF_900099685.1 of Chryseobacterium taeanense. GTDB lineage: Bacteria > Bacteroidota > Bacteroidia > Flavobacteriales > Weeksellaceae > Chryseobacterium > Chryseobacterium taeanense. Next base: position 115,222 of record NZ_FNDW01000008.1, read on the forward strand.
AAAATCAATTAAAGAAAGTCTTCTGTTGATTTCGTCGACTGATTTTAAAGGCAGAATAATTCTTCTTCTGAGAAGCCTTCCGCCCATTGGTGTGGATGTTTTATCGATGATATCCAGTAACGATTTGCCCTGCGGACTGCTCGGATATACAATTTCAAGATTTCTTAAGGTAAAATGATCCATCATCAGATAATCCTCCTGCGGAATCACCTGAATTTTGGTGATGTGGGATAATAAATTGTGATGCGTATCTTCTACGAGGTAAGCGAAAATGGCACCCGCCGCTGTAATGGACAACTGCTGATTTTCAACCCCAAATCCTTTTAAAGAGTTGGTTTTAAAATGAGAGGTGAGTTTTTCGTAGGCAAAATTATACTGGTATGCCCAGTCTTCCAGCTTAAAGGCACTCCTGTTTTTGATCTGCTCCGGAATCTGAACACTTCGCTGGTAAATAATTTCGCTGGGATCAAAAGTATTGACAATATGAAGCAGTTTTTCCAGATTGCCTTCGCTTACTAAAAATTCACCTGTAGAAATATCCACCAGAGCGATCCCGAATTTATCTTTTTCCTTATGAAGCGAAAGCAGGAAATTGTTCTTTTTTGAATTTAAGACCTGGTCGTTGAATGTAACGCCCGGTGTCACCAATTCTGTAACTCCTCTTTTTACGATTCCTTTTACCATTTTCGGGTCTTCGAGCTGATCGCAGATCGCCACTCTCATTCCTGCCCTTACCAGTTTTGGAAGATAAGAATCTACGGAATGATGCGGAAATCCGGCCAGTTCTATATGGCCCTCTCCATTCGCCCTTTTGGTAAGAACAATGCCTAAAATCTGAGAAGTTCTGACGGCATCCTGACCGAAAGTTTCATAAAAATCCCCAACCCTGAACAGTAAAAGCGCATCAGGATATTTTGCCTTGATGGTATTGTACTGCATCATTAACGGGGTTTCTTTCTTCACTGTCTTTGCCATTAAAAATCTGTCTTAAAAAATTAGGTTGGTAAAAGTATGAAATAAAATAAAAGCAGTAAAGTGTTTAAAGTGCCGATATGAATTTAACTTAAAAAAATATGAGACCATATTTTGCAATAAAAGACATCTCACGCTTATGAAATGTCTTTTTTATCATTCAAATATTCAAGTCTGCTGACTTTAATAAATACTTTAAAAATTATTTTGGAAGGCCTCTTTTCAGGGCGATTTCTGCTCTCTTGATGGCGATTTTCTCCTTCCAGTCCATATATTTCTTTTTGAAATTCTTTTTCATAAAATCGTCGAATTTACGCTGAGCGGTAAGATTCCATAAAGAATGAGCTTTCACGGCCCAAGATTTATCCCAAGCTCTCAGAGAGATAGAGAAGCTGCCGTCCAGATATTTCATCCAGTGCCACCAGCCGGTCGGCATAAACAGGGTATCTCCATGCTCAAGGAAGCATTCAATACCTTCTACTCCATCCAGTGCAGGGAATTTTGTAAAGTCTGGGTTTTCGATATCATAATCCTCAAGAGCATAGGTTGCATAAGGAAGTTTATAAAGTCTTTCTTTCCATTTGTAGTCGAAAAGAAGGATATGCTTTCTTCCATTGAAATGCGTGTGGAAGATATGCGCCATGTCGATATCAAAGTGAAGGAAGGTTACAGAGCCTTTTCCTCCAAAAAACATGGATGGGTATTTATCCAGAAATCCTCCCATTAACTCTTTTGGAGCAATATAATCTGCCAGTAATTTTTTGGCGTGTTTTATAGGATCAAAAAAGAAAATCCTGAGATCAGTGGGTTCTCTCTGGATAAGATCTACATAATCTGTAAATTTCATTTTTGCGGCAGAAGCATTAATGGGAGCTGCAGGATCGGCCTTGGAGCTGTCGTACAACGGAACCTCTACATCTCCTACTACTTCCTTCATATACTCCATGGTCCATTTTTGGTAAGCAGGCCACTTTCTCGCCATATTCTTAATAACCACAGGTTTTCTTGGCTTCAGATATTTTTCGATGAATTCTTCTTGTGTAATATCATCTACAATATCTATAGGCTTTAGATTAATTCCCATTTTTTTATAATTTAATGTTACAAAATTATTAAATAAAAATATATGTTAACAGATTTAAGCTTTTTTTAATCTATGATTCAAATCATTTTTAACTATTTATTCTAAATAAAAATTTTTTTAGCCAAAAAAATACCCTGTAAAAAGAATTACAGGGCAAAAACACAAAAATGAATAATACAAATCCATCCCTGCTGCTAATATAGAAAATTTAATTAATACCGATAATCGATGAAAAGTTGATAATAGTTATAAAAAACAGGCTTTGGAGAAATATTTTTCTTATAGATTAATTCCGACATTAAAATAAAAAATCAAGATCTACTTTTTACTTAAACTTTTTCTTTTTTTACTTTTTTTCTCTGTGCAAAAAACACAGCGTAATTTGCTGATTTTCTTATGCAATACGTGTTAAAATATATTCTTAGGTTGTGGTATGACACAAATAAAAATGAAAAGCATGGATTAAACAAGACAATTTATCACTATGTTTGTAGTGATAAAGATTACATTTAACTTTCCTTGATTACATCAATCTTTAAAATTGTGTAACAAAAAGCTTTAACCATTAACTAATTGTGTAAATAATAAATTATGAAATTGAAAATTACTTTATTCGTCATGATTTTTTTCTCCGCGCTGTCATTCGCTCAGAAAACTGTTTCGGGGAAAATCACAGATGAAGACGGCGTTGCAATTCCAAGTGCGAGTGTAACGATTGAAGAGCCGGGTAAAGATGCCATTCTGGCTTATGCCATTACCAATTCTAAAGGAGAATATAAAGTGACCTTTACTTCCGCAGAATCTAATGTAGACCTGAAAGTAAAGGCATTCAACCAAAGATCTCTAACCAAACAGATCAACAACAGCGACCAGACCGTGAACTTCAAGATGGAAGGAGAAGCCACCGAAATCAAAGAAGTGAAACTGAAAACCAAGATGATTACCGCAAGAGGTGATACTATTTCTTACGATCTGAAAGCCTTCGACAGCAAAAGCGACAGAACGCTGGCCGATGTCATGAAAAAGATTCCGGGTATTGAAGTAAATACAGACGGAACAATCCTTTATCAGGGTAATGCCATCAACAAATTTTATGTAAACGGAAAAGACCTCATGGAAGGCGGATACGGAACAATCAACAACTCGCTTCCAAAAGATGCCGTACAGAAAGTTGAGGTTCTCGAAAACCACCAGCCTGTAAAAATCCTTCAGGATAAAGTTCCTTCCGATCAGGCAGCCATCAATATTAAACTGAAAAATTCCGTTACCATGACCGGAAGAGGAGAAGTGGGACTGGGAGGAAGCCCTCTGCTGTGGAACGTTAAATTAACACCTATGTTTTTCGGACAGAAAAGCCAGTGGGTAGTCAATTATAAAACCAACAACGTAGGTGAGCAGGTAGAAAATGAAGGAAATATATTAGCATTCGGAAACAGATTTGAGGGAAGAAGAATCAATGCTTCCCAAAACGACTGGCTGAATGTAGAAAATGCAAGTACTCCCAACCTTCCGGTAAAAAGATATCTGATGAACAGCGTGCATTACGTATCTGCCAACTATCTTACCAATATTGACAAGAAAAAAGAATGGGAACTGAAAGCTAATGCTAATTATACGAATAATGCGGTAGAGAGAGAGTCCTATATCCAACAAGAGATTTTTGCTACTGATAAATCTCCTGCTACAACGGTGTTCCAAAATATTCGTAATAATTTTTATACAGATAAAGCAAAAGGAGAATTGATCTTTACCAAGAATGCAAAAAAAGGTTTCTTTAAAAATACAACCAGTTTTTCTCAATATTGGAATGCAGACCGGGCAATTGTAGATAGAAATAGCACTTTGCCAAATTCCAGCAGAAATGGAGAAGAAGCAGTGGAATCTCCTACCACTTCATTCCAGAACTCATTGAGTACGATTGTTCCGTGGAAAGAAAAAATGGTGAATGTATTGTCTTTTATCAGTTACCAGACAGACAAACAGACTCTTGAAGTATCTCCGGCTTCATATCTGCAAATTCCGGGATTTTTTACTCCATCTACAGCGAATTTTGCCACACAGAGTATGAGATTGAAAACTTTTGAAGCCAACCATTCTGCGAACATCGGTTTCTCAACAAAAGGTTGGACATTTACTCCGGAGATTGGATTTAATTTTAAATCAACAAATTTAGTATCTGACCTTTCTAATGTTCTGGCAGGTACAATAAGCACCCCTTCAAATACGCCGATTTCTGCTTACAGCAATGATCTTACATATACCACTGCAACACCTTACGGAAGTGTGGGGGTAAATTATAAAAATGATTCATGGATGATTTATGCAAACTTCCCGGTAAACTCAAATAATATTAAAGCGGAAGATCCTGCAAGATCCGTTTCAAAAGATGTGAACAAGGTAACTTTTGAACCAAGTATTTTTGCTCAATATACATTTGCTTCTTTCTGGAAAGCTTCAGTAAATGCAAATATTAACAATAATTTTGGAGAAGTAAATACTGCATATTCTGGATTCATGATGACTTCGCCTTCAGGAATTAATGCCATGAAAGCAACCAATCCGATACCTCAGAACAACAATAAATCGGCAGGAACAAGAATAGAATACAGAAACCCGCTTAATAATTTATTCTTTAATATCAACTACAGATATTCTGATGCGAAGAGAAATCTTATTTCCAACCCAACCATCGTTCAGGGATATACTGTTATGGAATATTTAGAGAGAGACAACCATGTATTGTCTAGTGGTTACAGTGCGGAGGTTGGAAAATATTTTCCAAAATTCAAAACCAATGCTTCAGTAAGCTACAGCAATAATACTACAAAATCTGACCTTTTCCTCAATGATTCTTTTTACACTAATAAGAATAACGGGCAGTCTGCTGGCTTAAAGTTCAACAATACTTATTTCAGTTGGATGAGTATCGATTATAATGCTAGCTTTTCGAAAACCAAGCAAACAAGTGCTGGTAGAGCAGCTACGAATGCCAGCAGAAGAGGATTTACTCATAATTTAGGTCTTTTCTTCTATCCTATAGAAAATCATACAATTGGATTCAACTGGGATCAGGTGAATACAAGTGCTGTCGATCAAAAATATCATAATGGATTTTATGACTTATCTTACCAATTTACATGGGCTAAAAAGAAAATAGATTTCGAATTAAAATGGATGAATATAGCTAATAAGAAAGTATTTGAAACCTATGAAATTGGAAATACAGATACCAGATTTACGAGAATACAGCTTCGGCCAAGTCAGGTAATGTTTACCGTAAAATTCAATTTTAAATAAAACAAGAAAACCAATCTCAATGAGGTTGGTTTTTTTATGTTTAAAAGGTTTTATTTAAATTTCATTGTTTTCCTGCATCATACTGTAGAAATTAGGAAAACGAAGTTGTACAGTAGTTCCCTGGTTTTCATAAGAGCTAACGATCAGTTCGCCATGATGCATTCTTACAATATTCCGGGCCAGTGGGAGACCGATTCCATAGCCTTCATAATTACGGGTATTAGAAGCTCTGAAAAACGGATCGTAGATTTTATTCATTTCTTCCTGCGGAATGCCTATTCCGTTATCCTTTACAATGATATAAACATCCGAATCAGTGGCTCCTAATGATACTTTTACCTGTTGGAAATTAGAATATTTACATCCGTTCTGAATGATATTGGTCACTGCAAGATGAAGTAGCTGCTCATTACCCTGAACTTTCAGTTTTTTAGGATTATCGGGAAGCATGCTGATATCAAGATAAATATTATTCCTCGAATCAATCCTGCGTAAGGTCTCAATCACGTCCCAAAGAAGCTGGTCGATTCTTACTTTATCCATTTTCTGAATTTTGCCGTCGAATCCTGTCTGTGCGATCATCAGCAGCGCTTTAATTTTTTTATCCAGCTTTTCGGCTTCATCCAGGATAATTCCAAGGGTTTCCTTGTATTCGCTATTGGTTCTTGATATCGAAAGGGCAACATCTGCCTCTCCCATGATAGACGTTAAAGGCGTTCTCAATTCATGCGAAACATTTCCGATGAGGTGGTTCTGGGTTTCAAAAGAAGTTTCGATCCGGTTCAGCATATCGTTGAAGGTGTCCACCAGTTCGTTGAGTTCTTTATTGTCGGGTTGTGATTCCAGTCTGAGGTGAAGGTTTTCGGAGCTGATTTCTTTTACCTTTCCTGTAATCTTTAAGATCGGTTTAAACAAAGTTTTAGAGAGATAAAAAGAAAAAATCATACTGAAAAAAAGTGACAGAACGATACAGGTGATTAATGTTCTTTTTAAAAACCCGAGATAATAAACCACATAATGATTTTTTGCCGAGGCGATTGCAATATAGCTTTTGTTATCATGACGGAAAGTCTGCCCTATATAATAAAATTCTTTGTCATTATAATTAGCCTCACCATTTTTTACAATACTTTTAAAAAACGATCCGGGAATATGAATTTCCTGAGAGATTTTATTAAAATTGGAATCGGCCGGAACTGCAAAAACATAATCCCTCTCCATGGGAAGTTCTTCATCGTTCAGACCGTTCAGAATATAATTTTCCGGGAGATCCAGATCGTCCTTACCCTTCTCTATCTGAATAATAGTGGTGGTACGGATTTTTAAAAGCTCGTCAAATCTTTGGTGAGAAAAATTAACGATCGAAAAATATACCAGACCACTGAACAGCAGAATGATCGCCGTGAAAACCAGCATCAGAAGAATCATGGTTTTGGTCTGATTGGTGAGAACTTTATTGAACATCCGTTATGGTTTTTTTAAAACATAGCCCATCCCGATAACAGTATGGATCAGTTTATTATCTTCCTTATGATCCAGCTTTTTTCTAAGATAATTAACATAAACATCCACAACATTGGTTCCCAGCTCATAATTCACGCCCCATACAGCATCCAGAATTTCCGCTCTGGAAATTACTTTTTCAGGATTGTTCAAAAAATACAGCAGCAGCTTGTATTCCGTTGACGTAAGCGAGATTTCTTCTCCGTTTCGGGTAACCTTTTTGGCATAGTCGTTCAGAATAAGATCTGAAAACTGATAAATATGCTCCTGATCTACTTCGGGTTCTGCAATTTCCGGAGTATTTCCGTTGTTGCTTCTTCTCAGGAGTGATTTTACACGGGCGACCAGCTCGATGAATTTGAAGGGTTTTACAAGATAATCATCTCCCCCGCTTTCAAGTCCCAACACAATATTTTCCGAGGCTCCGAGTGCAGTTAGGAAAAGAATAGGGACATGGTGATTGGTTTTCCGTATTTCTTTGCAGACATCAAGACCGTTCATTTCCGGGAGCATAATATCCAGAATCACCAGATCAAAATCGCTCGACTCTACCATCTGAACGCCGGTTTTTCCGTCAAAAGCCACCGAAATTTCATAGCCGTTTTCCTGAAGCCCTTTCTTAATAAAGGATACTACACTTGTTTCGTCTTCGATGAGAATGATTTTTTTCATTAGAGTAAGGAATTATACAAAAATAGAAAAATTAAATAACCGGAAACTATTAAAAGCTGAAATGTAAGTTGCCTCCATCCACTGTCAAAAGGCATTCGTGTGCCATTTCCAGCATTTCCAAAATCTACCACTACATCTGTTATAGGATAGTACCTGGAAGCGGAAATTCCAGGCTCCCAGGGATATTTATTTTTTTGACAGGAAGATAATAATGTGCTAAGAAAAATCATACCCAAGAAGTTCAGGGCTATAAGATTTCCTTTCGTAAGGAGGGTTTTTAAATTCTTTTTCATCAGTGAATTGAGGTACGTTTGCATATGCGAAATTATAATGAGCCAACGCATCTTTTAACGATAAACTTATAAAGAGGCTGTCTCAAAAGGCAGCCTCATTTTCTTAAAGCTTCATCAATCGATTTATCTATAAAGTCACTGAAAGAATTAAATACCTTTTTATAATATACGTATTCTCCTTTTTCATTTTTATGAAATTTATCTTCTGCATATATATAAATAGGCGGGTTTTCACCTTCGACAAAAAAAAACAAGCATTGATCATTTCCATAATTTGCAAACGCAAAAAATGGTTTCAAATCTAAATTTACTTCGTCCATACTTTCTTTAATATTTTCTTGTGTCCAATCTAAATACTCAGTTATTGTATCCCAATCTATGGCATTTTGAAATTCTCCTCCTAAAAAAAGAAATTCTTTATAAGCTTTTGGAAATGTGACATTGAATTTTTGTTCTAATTTTTCTATTTCTTGTTCTGATATTCCTCGATTTTCCCAACTACCAATTTTGGGGGTATTTTTCATTTTGGTTAAGTATTCTATTTGCATTTTTTTAATTTAAGGTTTTTTTATTTTTAATTTAGGGTAAAGATTCTCTAAAATCTGAATTTTTTCTGCTCCACTACTATAAATATTAATTTTTGCATTATATTTTGCTGAAACACGTTCATCTGTCCACTACACACATGACAAGGATCCAAAATAGTTTGCAACTCAACTTCTATTTTCAAATCAGCAGTTGTCTTTGCATCAAATTGTTTCATGAGTTCTTTAATATGAATATGCTCAAACTCTCTGGAAGTTTTGCTTTCGGTATCTAAAAATAAAAAAGAGACTGTATTAAACAACCTCTTTTTTAAATATTATTTACTCAATGCATAATCAATAGATCTATCAATATACTCACTGAAGGAGTTTCTAAATTTGGAGTAAAATACCTCTTTACCTTCTTCTTCTATTTTATCTTCGTAATATGCGTAAACGGGTGGGTTTTCATCTCCGTTTAGAAAGAAAAACAAACATTGGTCTCTTTCATAATTTGCAAACGCAAAAAATGGTTTCAAATCTAAATTTACTTCGTCCATACTTTCTTTAATATTTTCTTGCATCCAATCTAAATATTGAGAATCTGTATTCCAATCGTCAATACAATTTTGATATTTGCCTCCTAAAAACAAGAATTCTTTGTAGGCTTTCGGAAATTTTATATTAAGCTTTTGTTCTAGTTTTTCTATTTCCGTTTCACTATTCCCTTTATTTTCATTCCCTTTTATTATGGGAGTGTTTTTCATTTTTTTTAAATATTCTATTTGCATAATATATTTTTAAGGGTTTTCTATTTTTAATTGTGGATATAAATCATTCAAACTTTTACTATCCTTTGCTCCACTACTATAAATTGTACTATTAGCATTATATTTGGCTTGAAAAACATTCATTTGTCCTTGACAAATTTTACATGGATCCAAAATAGTTTGCAACTCTGCTTCTATTTTTAAATCATTGCCGGATTTGTAACCAATTGAGTTGTTATTTCTTTAGATGAAATTCTTCAACTCACGAAAAAATTCACTTTTATTATCTAAAAAAAGAGGCTGTTATTACAACCTCTTTTTTAGATACTATTTACTTAAAGCTTCATCAATTGACTTATCTATACAATCACTGAAAGAATTGAATAATTTTTTATAATATACATATTCTCCATTATTATTTTTGTGAAATTTCTCTTCCGCATATATATATACAGAAGGATTCTCGCCTTCATTTAAAAAGAAGAATAAGCATTGATCTGTATCATAAGCAGCGAAGACAAATATTGGGCTTAAGACTAAATTTACATTGGACATACTTTCATGTAGATTTTCTTGTTTCCAATCTAAATATAGATAATCGGTATCCCAATCGTCAATACAGTTTTGATATTTGCCTCCCAAAAAAAGAAATTCTTTGTAGGCTTTCGGAAACTGAATATTAAACTTCTGTTCTAATTTTTCTATTTCCTGTTCAGAAATTCCTCTATTTTGATCTCCTTTTATAATAGGAGTATTTTTCATCTGTGTTAAATATTCTATTTGCATAAAATCTTAATTTTTATGGTTTTTCTACTTTTAAATTCGGATATAAATCATTCAGTCTTTTTGTGTCTTTCGCTCCGCTACTATATGTAGTAACTTTTGAATTGTATTTTGCTTCAAAAATACTTATCTGTCCCTGACAAATGTGGCATGGATCTAAAATAGTCTGTAATTCAACTTCTATTTTTAAATCATCGGCGGATTTAGCACCTAAACTTTCCATAATTTTTTGTAAATGGTAATCTTCAAATTCTCGAAGCAATTTATTTTCTGTATCTTTAAATCTTCCTGCATGTTTTTCAACTGTTGTATCAATAAAATCATCCAAAGTCTCTCCTGCTCTTAATTTTGGCTTTTTAGAAAAACCATATTTGCTGTTTAAAATGCCGATGTTTTCTCCAGAATATGCTTTTAATTCTACAATTCTTACTCTTCTTCTATAAGAAACTCTAAATTTAGCAACTGCAATATTAGCACCGCTTAATTTTTTTTGCACAATTAATTGTTCTTCCTTGGTAAGTCCACGCAAAAATGCGCCTTCTCCTTTTTTTACCTTTACCAAATCTTCTAACCTTCCCAATGAAAGATTACGCATCCCGAATTTAGGATTTTTCTTGGCAACTTCAGTAATGTGTTCTATTCTTTTCAGCACTTTTTCTTTGGTGCCTTTAAACAATATCACTTTATCGGAAATCAAAGCCCATTCGTCTGCTGTTCTCTCTACTCTTAATCCTAATCTGTAGGCTAAAAATATCAATTCGCTTTTTAATGATAGTTTGGATAAGGCATTGGAAAAAAACTCATAAGCCGAAGTAGATTTTACACCTTGTGCGGCTTTTGGTAATGGTAATAGTAATGTTAGCAACATTGTAATTTCATAACAATGTTGGTATGAGAGTTTGTAGATAGATCCACTACTATTCTCCTTATCATACTGTACAATGAGATCTTTTAGTTTAGAAAAGTTTTCAAAAACATCAATAATGAGTCTCACAAATTTTTTGATATTTGCTCTATCAGTAAGAATCTCATACAACCCTGGAAATAAAAGAAAAAGTCCTTCAAACGAATCTACCAAAGCATTCCAGAATCCGCAAAACTCTGCATTAAAGGCAAATACCCAATTCACTTCTTTTTCCGGAATATTATAGTACTCCAAATCTTCTTTGGAAACTGTGTAGTTTTCAATAAGCGTTGTTGGATTAATCCCAAATGCCTGTAGAAAAGAATCGTTGAACACCGGATCAAAATTGGATAGGTAGGGAAGATAGTTGTACTCTTGGAATCTATATTTTAGAATATTTTTTGCTTCATCCTTTAATCCGTTGATAAAATATTTGAGCGTAGTAGTGATGCCTATATTTTCGAAAATCCAGTCGATTATTTTCTGATAATTAGCTTCTGAAGCAAATTCCAGATTCATGGCATTGTGGATTTTAGCTTCCGTAAGCCGATAATGGTTAAAGTTTGGTTTTGTTTGATATAGGCTCAAAACTTTTTGGCTTATATTTTTCTTAAATTCATTTAATTCCGGGTTTATTATTTTCTTTCCGTTGGATTCGATTAAATATCCTCCTGTTGAAAATACTTTGGTATTAAGTTTAATATCATCGAAAATATCACTCCCAAAATTGCACACCACTTGTTCTACTTCATTTTCTTTATGATTTGAAAATAAATGAAATAATATGAGATTAGAATCTTTGCCCTCTAGAAACCAAAAAGCATTATTCATTATATTTTTTAATCTTTCGTAGTCAGATTCTAAAAAAGCCGTGTAATTATCAATACCAGAATCCCTGTCAGGAGTTGTTTCAATAATTGTTATTCTTTTTTCTTTGTTTAAATCTTCCATTTTTATTGATATTTGAGATTGATCGCTTCGGAATATTCCTGATAAGAGATCTTATCAATATCAACATTTGGAAAGTTGCCTGCAACTGAATGATATTTCGCTTTTTTCTCCAAGAAAAAACGATATGAGTTTGCTGCATTTCTTACATTAAATCCCAATGCTTTTATTTTAGGAATTTCTAAAGGTTTTATTATACTCATTTTGTAAATGTTAAATGGTTTAAAAATAGAAATGGCGGCAGAAACCGCCATTTCATATATTAATTAATCTAAAGTACTTGTTGTTACACCTCCTCCAATCATATTAATATCTTGTGGTTTTCCAAAAGCACTGCTTCCTTCTAATTCCAAAGGATTTTCACAGTTTTTAGGATCATCCGGGAAGATTGGTAAGGCATCATCCACTATAAGACCTGCAGAACCAGCCTGAAGAATAGTAAGCGTTGTAGGAATTCTTGTAATCCAATACTTACCTTGCGGTTTGCCAGTAGGCTGTCGCATTTCATCTACAATACTCATATACATTGGGTCTCCGATCACAGGAACGGCACCGCCATTCCATATGATGCCTGTTTCAAGGAAGAATTGTACAGCAGTTTCAAAGCCGGGCTTTACGGTAACGATAATTCTTGCCATTCCCGCCTGAAGGAAACTTCTGAAAAGAGGATCCATACTTTCGGTAAGGTAGAATTCCTGCCAGCTTTTGCGGTTTGCCCAGTAATACGGATAGAAAGTATAATCCATGATTTCCCACTCGAACGCCTGTTCCATGAACTTGGCCAACGCAGCATACTGATCAAGGTTATCATTTAAATACACCTGGAAATTATCCATTTTAGTATTGTCATTCAGTGCATTTGTAGTTTCCTGTCCCAGTGTATTCAGGTAATCCTGCAACAGATAAGCGATACAGTTGTGCTTTAACGTATCATGCTCCATATAACGGTAGAAGTTTCCTTCCTTTTCTTTCGCTTCGGCTTCTTTTTCCTTATACTCGGCATCCAATTTTGCCTGCTCTTCCTGAAATGCTTTGTATGCTTCATCGTACGCTTTGATGATGGCGTTGAAGTTTTCAATTTTCCACTGAAGCATATAATCGTCAGAAAGTTCACATTCAAATACAAAAGAAACATTAAAAGAATCTGCACCACGACCATGATAGTTGAACGGATATGAGCCGGTTATGTTCAATCCATTCACATTATAGCTCCCGTCATTGGAGCCGCGTCCTACATCCGGAAGATCAAGCATTCCGCCCTGGAAATTATCTACGCTCATTCCTCGTCTGTCATATCCGTAATTCACTTTTACTTTTTTCCCGGCATAGTTCTGAGGCATATCCAGCATCATTATTTTATTACCCCAATCTCCGCTGAGCTTGATATATTGCAATCCTATTACATGCTGAATTTTCTCTTGAGGAAGACTTGTAAGCGTAATTCCGTAGATTCCTGCCCAATATTGCAACAATTCCTTAGTCGCTGTTTTGGGACTATTCATTGTGTTAGGTGCAGGGGCTGTTCTCGGATCTACCGGGGCAGTCAACACCTGAGATTTGGATACAGCAACGGCCAGGCGATGTAGTCTTGAAGGTTCCGGAACCATAAATTCAAACATGGTACGTACACCATAGTTATAAATCTGGTTTTTCATCTTTTTATCAATCCATCGGTACACCCCTGTAATGTGTTTAGGCTGCGCTGCTTCAGCATCGTCCGTTTTAGTTACTTTTCCTCTGTTATCAAATTCATGAACATTGGTTTCTGTATATTCTTTGATGATTTTTTGCACCCTCTCGTCGGATACTTTGGTCAATACCCTTTCCATTGCTCTTTCTGTAATTTCCTGAGATTTGGCAACGGCTTGTCTCGTACTGTCATGCTGTGCGGTATTGTTGGCATAATCAGCACCTGTCTCTAATGTCCATCCCCAGGCTTTTCCGCTTGCTCTTGTATGCGCCTGAAAACTTTGTTGCTTATCCAGTTCTTTCGCCACTTCCGTCTGCATATCTGTTCTGGAAGTTTTGGAAGTATCGGAAATTTTTTCGGTTTCCTGAGATTTTGATGTCGTATCTGTAATTTCGGAGTAATCTCTGGCCACGGAAGATTTGTGTCTCAGCTCGCTTGCCATGACGTTCTCAATATTAGACACTTCCCCAGGAACATATGCATGAACACTCTGTACCACTTTCAGATAATCTGCAACTCCTAATCTTTTAATTCCGAAATTTTTACGCTTCTGAATTTTTACATTTTCCGTCTCGTCAGGATTTTCTACCACACCTCTTTTTAAAGTAAGCATGCCGGTAAGATTTAAATCTTCTTTAACTGTTTGATTTCCCAGGTCTGCGTAGGCCAGGCTTCCGTTATCAAAAATAATTTCTATTCGGAAAGAAAGGTTTAGCCTGAACTTGTTAATAAGGCTCGCTGGCAATGTAATTTTATCATTGATGACCGGAATATTGCTGAAACTTTCTTCAAAACTTCCTGCAGTATCGGTGGTGGTAATAATTTTTGCTGTAGCCACACTCCATGAAGTATCTTCAACTTCAAAAGAAAAATTAATAAATCCTCCGGTACCTAAAAACCCGTAAGCATTATGAGCAAAAAAGCTATAAGCCATTGACGTCCTTGATGTACTCTGCACTACCGGGACAGATGCGCCGGCAAGATTAATATACTGCTGTTGCTGAAGGGGCGAACTTTCCAATGCAGCCTGTATGTTAGAAGAAATATTGTTTCCTACGATGTGTAAAGCATCATTATAAGTCTGTAATTCGTCATCAAGAATAATATCCTGAGAACCAATCCTCATGGTATTGTCGGAAAGGATTCTGATTCCTTCTTTTACAACTTCTTCAAAGGCTTTTTTATGATCGAATTCAGCAAAAAGCTTAATGAACGTATCAAAAGATTCACCTGAAAGATTTTCTTTCAGATCCTGTAAATTAATTTCTTTTTTATAGGAGAATTCAAAAGGTTTTACTTCATATCGCCTTAACTCATCGTAGAGAAGGATTTTTTCTTCTTCAGGGGTTTCTTCCGTAATCTTGGTCTTGACCTCTGCCAATTTCATGGCGTAGACATCCAGCGCTTCCCTATTTTCTTCCTGATATCTTGTGAACTGATCCTGATAAACCTGGTGTCTCAATTTATGATATTCTTTCTGAAGTTTTTCCAGTTCTGCGTAAAACTTTTCGAGTGCTTCTTTTTGATGAATTGCTTTATTGGCCGTTACTAAAGTTTGTGCTTCAGATTCTAATCTTTGCATTGCTTTTGTACTCAGAACAGTAGTGGAATCTCCGGCCGCGATTCTTGAAGAATCAGATCCTAAAGCAGCAGTATCATCAGAAAATAAAGACTTTGGCAATACGATTTTTCCGTCTAAAGCTTTTTCCAATGGTTTTTCTCCGTTGATTTTAATGATTTCAGCATCCGTTAAATTCATACTTTGTGCAAAACCAAGATGAATTGCCATTAAAATATGGCTGATTGCCTCTTTTACATAGAAGTCTGCCTGAGTAACAATCTGAAAAATATAGTTGTTCCAAAGCGCAGTAAATATTTCGACTCCCTTGGCTGTTAGCTCTTTATTGTCATCAGTGAGACTTTTATAATAATCTTTTACATAAGCCCATTCATCAGATTGAATTTCTTCTTTTTTAGAAACCTTTCTTCCGATAATCAAAAGTTTTCCGAATTCGCCTTCTTCAATTTTTTTTTCAGTATCAAATCCCGAATTGCTGAATGTTGCTGCTTTTTTCACCATTTCTCCGAGTTTTGAAGCTCTTGAATATTTTCCTGCAACAGCAGTATCAAAGACACCTGATGCTCCTTTTGGTCTATGAATAAACCCTAAGTTTTTTTCTTTGGTTTCTGTTAATTGTGGGTTTCTTAAGCTTACGAATCTGAATAGCGTCTGAGACGCATTGTTGTTTGTTGACATTTGTGTAAATTTGTTTAGTGTTTAAATAGGTTAAGATTTGAAGTTTCTTTTTAGCAGAGTCACTTCAGTTTTAGCCTTATTTTTTTAGGTGGTATTCAGGCTAAAGTATATCCACCTGAAGTTTTAATTTTGAATTTCATCTTTTACTGTTTTACATTGCAAATATCCACCGGGGAAGCGACAGAAGTTGACGTATTAAATTTGTTTTCAGATATTTTTAAAGATTTTTTGTAGTTTTCTGATAATCAGAAAGAAGAATTTACAACGTATTTCTTGTACCGTTCATCGCTGGATTTCTTATTAAAAAAACATTTAAAGTTCATTGAATATGAATCTGTAAAGACGGAATTGATGCGGAATTGAACAACCTGAACAGAAATTTTACTTTCCATTAAACAATATTGTGCAGTTTAGCAGCATTTATATTTTTAGCTTTTTAAAAAGGAAGATTCATTGCATTGTATTGAAGCGTTCACTAAGATCAAATTTCTTTATAGCACAATGATAACGCCGTTTATTGGTTCTGATCTGAATACGATATAATATATTAATGGAAAACCTGATTCTTTTTTAATAGAGACCGAAAGAATTTGCTTTGTTTGGAAAGTGAAAACATCAATGTAGCTGCCTGTCTGAGCAAAGAACTGCTGTCATCAAAAGTTTTATATTATTTAAGGAAATTTAAATCTAAAGAATATTGTACTATATTATCCTGTAATTTTGGATATAAAAAAAGCTCTCTTAAAAAAGAGAGCTTGTATGCTGACATTCAGCTAGTACCCCAGGCGGGACTTGAACCCGCACGCCAAAAGAGGCACAGGATTTTAAGTCCTGCGTGTCTACCAGTTCCACCACCAGGGCAGGCGTGGAGCGAAAAACGGGATTCGAACCCGCGACCCCAACCTTGGCAAGGTTGTGCTCTACCAGCTGAGCTATTTTCGCAAACTGTGCGGATGAAGGGACTCGAACCCCCACGCCTCTCGGCACCAGATCCTAAGTCTGGCGTGGCTACCAATTACACCACATCCGCGTGTTTTTTGTTTTACTGATTTTTAATGATCTTCTTTCGTTTTCAGTGGTGCAAAGATAGAATAATTTCTTTTACCTCCAAAATTTTAAATAAAAAAAATTAAATTTTTTACATTTTTTAGGTACGACCCCCTTTATTACATTTCATTTTATTACTTTTACAGCGTTAATTAATATGATATGGAATTACAAGGAACTGTAAAGAAACTTTTTGATGCTCAGACTTTTGCGAGCGGTTTCCAAAAAAGAGAAATGGTTATTTTGACGCAAGAGCAATATCCGCAGCCAATAAACATAGAATTTTTGTCTGATAAGATCAGCTTATTAGATAATCTGAAAGAAGGCGAAAATGTAAAGGTAGGAATCAATATCAGAGGAAGAGAATGGGTTTCTCCACAGGGCGAGACAAAATACTTCAATTCAATTACAGGATGGAGAATCGAGAAAATATCTGACAATGCTTCAGAACCTACACAGGCAGCACCTTCTCAGTCTGCATCTTCTGTTTCCAATGAAAATCCTTTCGCCGGAGACGATGATGACGATTTGCCTTTCTAAACTTACAAACACTATTGAAATACAAATCCTGCTTTCTTAAGTGGGATTTTTTTTCCTGAAAAATGATTCGATTAGACAAAAACGAGATTTCTTTCCCCGATCCTGAAATATATGACGGCCACGAAGGCATTATTGCTTTTGGCGGAGACTTGTCGGTAGAAAGAATTTGGTTTGCCTATCAACACGGTATTTTCCCTTGGTACAATCCGGGTGAAGAAATCCTCTGGTGGTGTCCCGACCCGAGGTTTGTACTATTTCCTGATGAGATTAAAGTTTCAAAATCAATGAGGAAAATCCTTAACCGGCCAACTTTTACATTCTCTGAAAATAAAAATTTTAGAGACGTTATAAAAAACTGTCAGGAGGTCACCAGAAAAGGACAATCGGGCACATGGCTTTCGGATGAATTGATGATGGTTTTTATTCAGCTTCATGAATACGGCTTGGCAAAAAGTGTGGAGGTCTGGCAGAATGACGAGCTTGTAGGCGGCTTTTATGGACTTCAGATCGGTAATGTTTTCTGTGGCGAAAGTATGTTTGCGAAAGTAAGCAATGCTTCAAAAGCAGGATTTATTCATTTTGTTGAAACCCATAAAAACGAACTGGAATTAATTGACTGTCAGTCTCACACCGACCATTTAGAGAGTCTGGGGGCAAGAATGATTCCCAAGCGGGAATTTCTGAAACTTTTACGAAAAAATAATGAACACAGATAGAGAAAAATGGATTCTTCTGGTCTTCCTGAGTGTAATCTGGGGATCATCTTTTATTTTAATTAAAAAATCTCTCGATCATTTTAGCCCTTATCAGGTGGGAGCTTTGAGGGTTCTTATCGCCGGAATTATTCTGATGCCTATTGCAATTTCAAAATATAAACTCCTTCCGAAAAAACATCTGAAATGGTTGTTGCTGGCTGCTTTTACGGGGAATTTTATTCCGATGTTTTTATTTCCTATCGCTGAAATGGAAGTCAGCAGCAGCATTGCCGGAATTGTGAATTCTATGATGCCGATTTTTGTGATTATTGTAGGGGCTCTGGTATGGAAGTTTGAAACGACAAGTCGACAGATTACAGGAACTTTAATAAGTTTTACAGGCGTTTGTTTACTCGCTTTCGGAGGCAATGCTGAAAGCGGGACTTTTAAGCTGATTCCTATTCTTTTGCTTTTGCTGGCAACTTTATGCTATGCGGTAAGCACGACTACGGTAAAATCTAAATTAATGGAAGTTTCTTCCACTGTTTTATCGGCTTTTGTCTTTTCGTTTGTGCTTTTCTTTCCATCATTAATTGCGCTTACATTTACGGGATTTTTCTCAACTTTCAGCTGTGATAAGGATCATTTGACAGGGCTTATGTTCGTAAGTTTACTTTCAATCTTCGGAACAGGACTGGCCATGATGATGAATTATCGTCTGCTGAAGGTGTCTTCCCCTTTATTTGCTTCTACAGTTACTTTATTAATGCCTATTGTCGCTATTATCTGGGGCATTCTTGATGGCGAAAAGCTTTCTGCCATTCAGTTTGTCGGAGCCGCAATTATTATTGCCGGCCTGATTTTTCTAAGAACAAAAACCAACATTATAAAAAAGTAAATCCCGCAAAATAACTGCGGGATTTTATGTAATTAATCTGAACTAACCTTCAGAATTTTTTCTTTTTACTTTTGCTTTAGCCTTTTTCACCTCATCTTTTATGAAAGGATATTTTTTCTGCATATCCGAAACCAGAGAAGGATCAAGTTCCAAAGCATACATCAGTGTCTCCTTTCCTTTTTCCTGATCTTTCAGGTTGAAATAGCAGTTGCTCAACTGGTAATACAATTCAGCCCTGTGATGCGATTTTACGGCTTTATTTAAAACCATAATAGCTTCTTCATATTCGCCCAATAGCATTAAAACTTCAGAATAGGCGTACCAGTTGTAAAATCTTGAAGGTTCTGCTTCCACCAGCTTTTTAAGGCAGGCAAGACTTTCCTCAAATTTTCCTGCATCAATAAATAAAAACGCCAGTCTTTTCTGGTAATCAAGATTATTTTCATTAAGATGAGTCGCTTCTCTTGCAAAATGTAGAGCTTCTGTCATCCCACCCATTTCTTCATAGATGTAAGATTGTTCCATCATGGCAAGATAAAACTGCGGATCTTCTCTTAATGATTTCTGAAATGCATTTAAAGCAACAATCGGTTGTTTTAGAGCTTTATAGCAAAGTCCGATTTTATAGAAAGTAAATGCTTTTGTGTATTCCAGTTCAAGCATTTCTTCATAAACGGCAATCGCTTTTTTATAATCTCCCAAAGCTTCGTAGCAGGCTGCTTTATTAGCATACACTCCTACAGAGCTTGAATTAATAGCCAGTAAATAATCATATCCTTTGATGGCTTCTTCGTAATTTTTTCGGTTAAAGTAAAATTGTCCGTACTCAAACCACGCAATTTCCGAATAGGCATATTCATCGAGATATTCATTCAAAAAGGCAATAGCCTCATCACTCTTATTTAAATCTGAAAAGCAAACCATACAGTTTTCCAGCGCATAATCGTCGGTTGGATCTTCTTTAAGGGCTTTTCTGTAATGTTTGAGAGCGTTAAAAGGATCTCCCAGATTCACATATTCATCGGCAATAAAGTTGTGAAGGAAATTTTCTTCTTCTTTCAGTTCTAATGCTTTCTTACAGATGTCAATTGATCTTCTCGGGTTTCCCAGATTCGAATAATACTTCGCGTAGCAGACCAAAAAGTCTGTGTTTTCCATAGAAGAACCTTTCAGCTCGTCAATCAGCTCTTTTGCGGTATTATAATCTTCCCATTCCAAAAGAATTTCAAGTTTTTTGATCTTGATGTCTAAGGAATTGGGATGAAGCTTCAGACCGTAATTCACTGCAGTGTCTGCATAATTAAAGTCTCCAAGCTCCAGATAATAAACAATAATGTCTTCCAACTCTTCTGTATCAAAGTAGAATTCATCATTATTTTCCATCATTTCCTCGAACTTTTTTACAAGTTCATTTCCAAAATATTCTTCCAATATAAAACAGTTTTAAGATTTAAGACCAGAGATATGAGATGTACAAATACTCGCTTCTGAAAATCTTAGTTTTAAATTTAATAATAAATACGATTAAAATGATGAAAAGGTTGTTAACTTTTATTAAATCAAACTATTGATTTTAGCTATCATCTCATCACCTAACCTGTCGGCTTCCTCCTGTGATTTAGCTTCTGTATAAATTCTGATAATAGGTTCGGTATTCGATTTTCTTAAATGAACCCAGTTGTTTTCAAAATCTATCTTTACGCCGTCTACCGTAGAAACCTCTTCATTTTGATACTCTTTTTCCATTTTAGTTAAAATATCATCTACGTTAATCTCCGGAGTCAGCTCTATTTTCTTTTTACCCATAAAATAGCTTGGGTATCCGGCTCTTAGTTCAGAAACCGATTTGTTTTCTTTGGCAAGATGCGTTAAAAACAACGCAACGCCTACTAAAGAATCTCTTCCGTAATGAAGGTCAGGATAGATAATTCCTCCGTTTCCTTCTCCTCCGATCACTGCATTTTTCTCTTTCATTAAAGTAACCACATTCACTTCTCCAACAGCACTGGCAAAATACTCTGAATTGTGATTTTGTGCTACATCTCTCAACGCACGACTTGATGAAAGGTTGGAAATAGCTACGCCGTTTTTATTTTTCAACAAGTAATCAGCAACAGCAACCAAAGTATATTCTTCTCCGAACATCTCTCCTTTCTCATCGATAAGAGCCAGTCTGTCTACATCCGGATCAACCACGATTCCAAAATCTGCTCCCTCTTTTTTTACCAACTCACAGATGTCTCCCAAATGCTCCTTCAACGGCTCTGGATTGTGTGGGAAATGTCCTGTCGGTTCACAGTATAATTTTATCGTTTCGCAACCCAGCTTATCCAATAACATCGGAATGGCAATACCACCTGTAGAATTTACCGCATCCAAAACTACTTTGAACTTTTTACCTTTAATGGCTTCTACATCTACCATTGGCAGATCAAGAATCTGCCGAATATGAATATCAAAAGCATCATCTCTTGTTTCATATTTCCCTAAATCATCTACTTCTGCATAATTGAAATCTTCACTTTCTGCAAGGGCTAGAACTTCTGCACCGTTTTCTCCGCTGATAAATTCTCCTTTGTTATTGAGTAATTTAAGCGCATTCCACTGTTTTGGATTGTGAGAAGCGGTCAGGATAATTCCACCGTCGGCTTTCAGTTCAGGAACCATAATTTCTACTGTTGGCGTTGTTGAAAGGCCAAGATCAATAACATTAATTCCCAATCCCTGCAATGTTGCCGTAACCAGAGAGGAAACCATCTGCCCGGAAATTCTCGCATCTCTACCGATAACGAGGGTAAGGTCCTTTTTATTGTTGTTGTTCTGAAGCCAGGTTCCGAATGCGGAAGCAAATTTTACCACATCAAGCGGTGTAAGATTATCGTTTACTTTTCCTCCGATAGTTCCACGGATTCCTGAAATACTTTTTATTAGTGACATTTATTTTTTCTTAGTTTGTTTTAGAATTTTCTTTTCATCTCCCTCCAGCTTGCGTTGAACTTTTTTGATATCTTCTAACGCTGGAAGACTTTCAGGTTTTATACCTCTTTCTCCTAATATTTTTCTTACCGCCAGATTATTTTCTATATGTTCATTGGTAATTTGAGAATCTCCATTCAGATCTTTTTCAACTACATTATGACTGGTCAGTTCGGTAGCAAAGTCTTTGGCTTTTATCGTTAATGTTGGGAGAAAATCAGCTAAAGGACGAGTCTGGGGAACTCCCATTCTTTTCTTCATATCATTTGTCGTAAAACCCCCGAACAAAGCCTGGTCGCCTTTAGATCTGATTATAGAAAAGCTTTTTTCATCAACACCTCTTTCATAAATAATTCCTGAAAGTTTCTTTTCTGTTTTTGATAATTTTTCTCTTGCCGTTACTCTTTCAACATCCAACAATCTTTTCTCAATAATTTCCTGCCTTCTCGTCTGGACAGCAAAATAAGTTTGAGCAAAGGCAATTTCAGATTTTGAAGAATCTCCGTTTTGTGCAATTAAATAGCATGCATATCGTGTTAAAGCAATATCAGAGATTTCTCTTTGTGCTCCTTTGGCCAATTCTATCATTTTCCCGATATCGGCAAAATGATCAGAAATATTTCCGCCCGCATTTTCACAAGCCTTTTTTGCTTTTTCAATAACCTTTAGAAAATTATCCCATTTTGTGTAGTTAAGGATTTCCTGCAAGTCTCTTGCGCTCCAGCATTCTATGCCGTTATACAAATGTGAAGCATTTTCGAACTTTAAAAATAGCTCTTCGATTAATTCTTTTTTCATATATTCCTGTGTATTTTTTACAAAAATAAGTAAAAACTGTATCCTAAGAATGTTTAGTTTTCCACAAGAACATTATTTTTTTATGAACAACCGCAATCCTTATCGCAGTTTGTTCTTTTAGAGCTGAACTTCTTCGGTGCGAAATTCTTTTTAAGTACCCTGAATAAAGCGTAGCAGGCAAATGCTACAATCAGAAGAACAATGATATACTGTAAAACTAAGGAAGAATCCATTATTTTAATATTTGATATGCAAACATGGACACAAAATATGCCAAACCTGTCATCATAACCACCTGAAAAGCCGTCCATTTCCAGCTTTTGGTTTCTCTGTAGACTACTGCAAGTGTAGATACACATTGCATTGCAAACGCATAAAACAAGAGAACTGAAATACCTGTCGCAAAGCTGAAAACTTTTTCGCCATCCGGTTTTACGTCTCTTCTCATTTTATCAATTACTTTCACTTCCGGGGCATCATCCTCAAGGCTGTATAAAGTAGACATCGTTCCCACAAAAACCTCTCTTGCAACAAAGCTTGTCAGAATCCCGACACCCATTTTCCAGTCGTAGCCGAGTGGGGCGATCACCGGTTCTATTCCTTTTCCCATTTTGGCAAGGTAGGAATGATCAAGTTCGACGTTGGTCGCTACAAACTGATCCGGCTTTTGTTTGGGGCCGAAATAGCTTAAAAACCAAATGATAATGCTTACAATGAAAATAATTTTCCCTGCTCCTGTAATGAAATCCCATACTTTACCCAAAACCATTTTAAAATCGTATCCGAAAAGTGGCTTTTTATACGTGGGCAAATCCATTACAAGATAAGTTTTTCCTTTATTTTTAATAAATTTATTAAGAATTGCGGCTGAAAATAAGGCTACAACAAAACCTAATAAATACATTCCCATTAACACGAGGGCTTTATATTTTATCCCTAAAAATGTTCCGTCTGAAATAATCAATCCGATAATAATACTGTAAACCGGAAGCCTTGCGGAACATGTCATGAAAGGTGTAACCAGAATCGTTAATAATCGTTCTTTTACATTTTCTATATTTCTTGTAGAAATGACTGCCGGAATGGCACAGGCTGTACCGGAAACCAAAGGAACAATACTTTTTCCGTTTAATCCGAAAGGACGTAAAATCCTGTCCATCAGGAAAACGACTCTTGCCATATATCCCGAATCTTCAAGCAGATAAAGGAAGTACAATAAAATCCCGATCTGTGGTGCAAAAATCACAATTCCGCCGATTCCCGGAACAATTCCGTTAGAGATCAGTGAATTTAAAGGGCCTTGTGGCAAATGCTCTCCTGTAAATGCGGAAAGCCATGCAAAGAAATCATCAATCCAGTTCATTGGATATTCTGCAAGGAAGAAAACACTTTGAAAAATGATTAATAAAATCATCATGAAAACTACGTATCCCCAGAATTTATGAACAAGTATTTTATCTAATTTTTCAGTTAATAATTCTTTAAACTGTGGCTTTTTAGAAATAACATCTGATAATATCTTGTCAATATGCTGATATCTTCTTACGGTTTCCTGTACCTGTAATCTCTTCGGAACCAGGCTTTTTGATTCAGGCTCGTTGATTTGTTCCACGACAGAGCTGATTTTTCCGAGATCAGTTCCTAATGATAAGCTCAACCAAGCATCATATGAATTATCAAAGCCATTATGTTCGGCAACTTTCTGAATAAAACCAGCATGTTCTGCAGGCATTTCAAAGGATTGAACGGATGTTTTAACGAAATCATTCTGTAAAACAGCTTTTTTTATTTCCTCAATACCAATCTGTTCTTTAGCATTGGTCTGAATTATTTTTATGCCTAAAGCTTCTGAAAATTTCTGAATATCAATAGAAATCCCTCGTCTTTCAGCCTGGTCGATTTGGTTAACCACCAAAATCATAGGAATCCCAAGATCCTGGATTTGCTGAAATAAAAGCAAGCCTCTTTTTAAGCTTAATGATTCAAGAATGTAGATAACTCCAGCATAATCTTTCTGATGATCTATCACAAATTTTGAAAAAATGGCTTCATCTTCCGAACTTGGATAAATGCTGTAAGATCCTGGTAAATCTACAACTTCTACTTCCTCATTTTGATATGTATAATACCCGGAATGACTGGCTACCGTAACGCCTGCATAATTTCCTGTCTTCTGCTTTTTGTTGCAAAGCGCATTAAAAACCGTTGATTTTCCTACATTAGGATTTCCAACTAAAAGCACCTGTTTTTTATGATTTCCCTGCATCAATTCAATTCTTCAACGATAATAAAATCTCCTTCTTCTTCACGAAGGGCAATACGGCTTTTCTCTTCTCCAAATTCCACATACATCGGTCCCTTGAAAGGTGCCTGATATAAAATCCTGAATGAAGTTTCCGGAAGAAGCCCCATTTCAATAATTTTATTAGGCATTTTAAGGCTGTCGTTATCATACCCTAAAATCTTTCCCATTCTGTTTTTGGGAAATCCACTTAATTTATGTAAACCCATCTCTTTCAAAGCCAAAATTTTGTATGCAAATATACGCTATTTAAATTTAATCTAAATAACAAGTTTGCATGAAAGAAATCAACCCAAATGCATTTTTACATTTGGGTTGATTTTAATATAATTAGTTAAATATGAAGTCTTATTTCTTCTTTTTATCTACAGAAGGAGCAGTAAGTTCGATAGGATTATCGTTGGCATTAAAGAAATCTTTATACATTTTTTCCTGCTTCTTCATCATATCTCCAATCGTTCCATCCATTCCCGGAATAGTTCTTGACATGATTTCCTGTGTCATCATCGGCCTTGCTGATGCGAAAGGATCTTTTTTAAAGTCATTGAAAGCCTTTTCAAATTTCTCTCTTGGCATATCTGTTACTTTCGAGCTCATACCGGAAATTTTTTCAGCATAAGAAAGCTCTTCCCAGTTCTGAACTTTTTTATTTCCCTGAAGAACCCATGAATAATTTTTACCGTCGTCTTCAACTTTTACAATAAGTCCCGGAAGGCCGGAAAACTTGTAAGGCCCATCCTGAAAAGGAAGATCTGTCGTAAACCAGGCTGTCCATTTTCTTCCTCCGAAATCAGCAGTCGCTTTTTGAGTATTGTAAGGTCCAATTTTTTCTTTTTCGTTGGAAATTTTCCAGTCAAATTTGATGTTTTCAGTATAAGAAATACTCATTGGTATAAAGCCGCTGGCGATTCTTTCGATGTATTGCACCTTCATTTCAGGATATTGCTTTACAATCTTTTCTGAAAACTTAGGCATTCTGATGGTTTTTGATAAATCTTTGAAAACACCTGATTTTTGCATTGCTTCAATCTGTACTTTCATAATGGAATCCTGTCCTATTACAGTATAATCTCTATAAACGGATCTGTCTTTTACGATATCTAGTGCGGTCAGTACCTTTTCAAGCTTGGCAGAATCTTTCTTAGGCTTGAAAGTAAGCTCGTAAAAAAAACGGTTTGCAGTTTCCTTAGAATCATTATCCTGAGCGCTTGCAAAAGCAAAAAGAGCGATAAAAAATATTGAAAATAGCTTTTTCATTGTTTTTAGATGTTTATATAGTATTAGTTTGCAATATCCTGTTTTTGTTACAGTTTTTATACACTTATTTATCAGGAATACAAATTCTAATGTGATTTTAATCTCTTTAATCACATTTTAATTCCATTCCAAAGAACTTCTAATCTGGTCATTATAGTTTTGTATCATCGAAATATAATACGAACCTAAATCTTAAAAATATGACCAAAACAATTTTAATAGCCACCGATTATTCTCTTGAATCTTTAAATATTCTTAAAAAAGTATTGAGGGAAAAAGATGCTTCAGAAGATCAGAATCAGTATAATATTCTTTTGGTTACGGGATATGACATGGGCGATTCTATCAGAGATCTTTTATTTAATACCAAAAGTACAATTTTCAATAAACTTCGTCCGCAGGAATTTTGTGAAGCTTTTGGAATTATTAAAAATAAATATCCTCATCTGATTAATAAAATTATGTGTGATATTTTCACAGGAAGCTTCCAGAGGACCTTTAACAATTATGTGAAAGCTGAAAATATTGAAGAGGCGTACTATTCGCCATCCATTAAAAGTAAAGGAGATGGAAAATTTGATCTTATTCCCTATCTCAAAAAATGTAAAGATCTGAAATGTCATGAAATATCAGTAGAGCTTCAGGAACGCCTTCCGGAAAAAGGAAGACTGGCTGAAATCTTTGCGGAAGCGTAAAAATCATAATTAAAACTAAAAAAAATGTTAAGGAATTATAGTAACAGCAGGACGTTGGGAGACAACATAAGACTGGGAACGCTGACTGCCTTTACGGCAGGTACTATAAATATTGCGTCCCTGTTGATTTTCCTCTCATTTACATCGAACGTAACGGGCCACTACGCGATTCTGGCGGCAGAAATCAGTAAGGCAAACTGGTCGCAGGTTGCCGTGGTCGGATTGTGGATCTTTCTTTTCTTCTTCGGAGGATTTGTATCAAATTTTATTGTTATCAATTTCAATAAAAAAAGTAAATATTTTGCACATGCCATGCCTTTGATTCTTGAAATAACGTGCCTCCTCTTTGTAGGAATCTACGGACAGTTTTATTACCGGAAAAGCCTAGAGGAAACTCAATATCTGGTAGCGGTGATGCTTTTCGCAACTGGCTTGCAAAATGGTTTAACAGCAAGTATTTCAAATTTTTCCGTTAAGACTACGCACCTTACCGGTACAACGACCGACCTGGGAATTCTGTTCTCCATGTTTACTCAGAAAAAATTCAGGAAGAATGGGGAACTCGTAGGAAGAGCTAAGCTGCTTATGAGTATTATGCTTGCTTATGTTTTGGGAGCAGTTTTTTCAGGGCTTACGTATTATTATCTGGAATTCAGGGTTTTTTATGTTATCAGCCTTTGCTTATTGGTTGTCATTGGATACGATGCATATAAAATTCACCTCAGACATTTTAATACCCAGTACAGATATAGTAAAATTTATAAAAAACCCAATGTTTTCGCTTTTCTTTATAATAAGATCCACGGGTCTTCCACGATTAAACAAAAAATAGAGAAAAAGAGAAAGCTCATTTTTGAAGAATAAATTATCTTACAATAAGGACTTCATATTTAGGTAAAGATAAATATCAGTATTAATTTTGTGTAAACTAGCTGTGAATCAATCCTCTAATTGTATCGTACAATTGGGGGATTGTACTTTAGAAAAAAGCTTTAGAAAGGCGACCCGATGCGAAATATACGTCTGTTTACTCTGTTAATATGTTGATAATTAAATTTTAATTCAGTGCTTTATTGTTTTAATTCTTATTCTGAATCCCTATTTTTGTAAGTTGATTTACTTTTTTTATGTCAGATATTATTCAGCTTTTACCGGATCATGTAGCCAACCAAATAGCGGCAGGTGAAGTCGTACAACGACCTGCGTCCATTGTAAAAGAACTTTTGGAAAATGCAATCGATGCCGAAGCGACAAAGATTGAACTGATCGTAAGAGATGCCGGGAAAAACCTGATCCAGGTAGTGGATGACGGAAAAGGAATGTCGGAAACTGATGCCAGAATGGCTTTTGAAAGACATGCAACCTCTAAGATCCGAGGTACTGAAGATATTTTCAAAATTGCCACAAAAGGTTTTCGCGGTGAGGCGCTTGCTTCCATTGCAGCAGTTTCCCAGGTTGAACTGAGAACCAAGCAGAAAGATGCAACGATAGGAACCAATATTTATATAGAAGGCGGAGTATTTCAGTTTCAGGATCCGATTCAGACGGCTGACGGCTCTAACTTTTTAGTGAAGAACCTTTTTTATAATGTCCCGGCAAGGAGAAAATTCCTTAAAAATAACAATATCGAATTCAGGCATGTTATTGATGAATTCCAAAGGGTTGCGCTGGCTCATGAAAATCTCGAATTTTCTTTGTTTCATGATGATGAAGCGGTTTTCAGATTAAGAAAAGGAAGTCAGATGCAGCGTATTGTGGATATTTTCGGAAGAAAACTACATCCACAGCTAATCCCCATTAAAGAAGATATTATCTGGTGTAAGCTTCACGGATTTGTAGCTAAACCTGAAGGGGCAAAAAAGACGAGAGGAGAACAGTTTCTTTTTGTGAACGGAAGGTATTTTAAAAGCCCATATTTCAATAAAGCAGTGCAGGAAGCTTTTGAAGGCTTGCTGCTGCCGGGATATATTCCTACATTTTTCCTTTTCCTGGAGCTGGATCCGGAGAAAATTGATGTCAATATTCATCCACAGAAAACTGAAGTAAAATTTGAAGATGAGCATCTTATTTTTGCACTGTTGCGTTCTACGATTAAAAGATCATTAGGGATTTACAATGTAGCACCAAGTCTTGATTTTGAAAAAGATCCTCATCTGGATGAGATCATGCAGAAAACATTTCCAAGCAAAAGTAATGGTGGTGGGAGCGGATTTATTAAAATGCCGGAGATCATCGTAGATAAAGATTACAATCCGTTTCTTGAAGAAAAAGGTGTAAAGCAGGCTGAAATTCAGAATCTTGCGGAGATGTATCATCAGAATATTTCAGCGGAGCCTTCTAAAATCAATCTGTTTGAAGATGAAGATTTTGATGAAGATCTGATGAGGCTTCCGAACGGTTACTGGCTATTTAACAAAGGCGATAAAACCCTGATGCTGGACTTAGGAAGGATGCACAGGCTGGTGGTTTCCGAAAGTACAAAACCTGTGAAAAAAGGAAAGACCAACAGCCATTCATTGCTTTTCTCTCTGGAGTATCATATGAATGAGATTGAAAAGAATAAATATAAATCAATCAAGAAATTTCTTCCTGAATTAGGTTTTGAGATGAGTATTGCCCATGAAAGCGTATTGAGGATTGATGCCGTACCGGAAGGACTGAAAGAAACCCAGGTCATGAAGTTCCTAGAGAATCTTTTCGACATTCTGGAATATAAAACAGAAGAAGAATTCATGCAGTTTTATCAGAACCAGTGGAGCAAAATGCAATCGAAATCAAGATTTGATTTTATCTATAAAAAAGATGCGGAACAGCTCATCAAAGACTTTACAGCATTAGGCTTCCCGGAATTTTTACCCAATGGCAAAAGATGCTTTTTTGAAGTTCCGTTTAATGATTTTAAAAATAAATTTTAAGTATGTTTAACAGTATCCCTCCGATTACGAGAAATATTATTATTATTAATGTTGTTGTGTTTATTGTAGTCGGCTTTATATTTCCACAATTTTTTGATTCATTATCTGCATTTTATCCATTTTCTCCAAATTTCAGATCGTGGCAGGTGATTACACACATGTTTATGCATGGAGGGTATGCTCATATTCTTTTTAATATGCTTACGCTATGGAGTTTCGGACCGGTTCTGGAACAGGCATTAGGAGAAAAAAGATATTTAATCTTATATTTTCTGAGCGGTTTGGGAGCGTTTTTCTTATTTAACCTCTGGAACTTTTATGAAGTTCAGCAGCTTACTGCCGAGCTTACCAATGCTAATATTGACGTATCAGATATTTTTATGAAAGCAGATCTTACTAAATACCAACGTAATTTCTCTCTTTATGAATATAATGAACAAGCTTTAAATCTTTATGCAGCACTCACAGTACCAATGGTAGGCGCTTCAGGAGCCATTTTTGGGGTCGTGGCGGCTTTTGCTACGTTGTATCCGGATGCAAAAATCGGGATCATGTTTATTCCGATACCTATGAAAGTTAAATATTTATTACCTATCATCATCGTTGGATCTGTTTGGCTGGGTATTTCAGGAAATGTGGGAGGTATTGCTCACCTAGCTCACGTTGGTGGGGCACTCGTAGGATGGCTTTTGGCAAGAAACTGGAGAAAACATTTATACAGATTCAATTAAAATCCCGTGAAAATCTTTCGTTTAATTCTCCTCATAGCGCATATAGGAATTTTTTTCCTGCTGGCAGCTACACTTTTAAATGCTTATGTTCCACCGAAAACTTTTCCGTGGTTCAATCTGCTTTCTTTAGGGTTTCCGGTGCTGATGATTGCATATATTCTACTTACCCTTTTTTGGATTTTTAGCTGGAAAAAAAGAGCATTTATTTTTGTACTTCTAGGACTGTTGTTTTTTAAACCTGCTATAAGATGGATAAATTATTCCCCGCAGAAAAATGAAACATCCAACCTCAAAGTACTCACAATGAATGCAAAGGGCGGATATTACGGGATAGATAATATTAATGCTTATATAAACAGCCAGAATCCAGATATCGTCATGTTACAAGAATACGGAAGTAAGATGAAATATCATTTCGATGGACTGAAACAGGCTCCGGATAGTTGGGTAATTCAGGTTTTCTCGAAACATAAAATTATCAGTCAGAAACAGCTTATCGATAGTGATTATACTTTTAATAATGCTTATGCTTCACAAACGGATATTGAAATCAGAGGAAAGACTTACCGTTTTATCAACGTATATCTACAGCCTTTTAAGTTTAGAAAACATATGGTGAAACTTAATGGGAACAGCGAGGAAGATGAGCAAAAGGTAAAAAATGTAATAAAAAGACTTATTCCTACCTTCAAAATGCATCAGGATCAAATAGCCTCGATAAGAGAAAGTATTGATAATTCTCCGTATCCGGTTATTCTGGCAGGAGACTTCAATTCAGTTCCCAATTCCTATGAATATTATCATTTGCTAAAAGGTTTACAGGATGCGTTTGTAGAATCTGGAAGTGGAAGTGGCACCAGTTTTCATGATTATAAATATCCTATAAGAATTGACTATATTTTTTCTTCAAAATC
This sequence comes from Chryseobacterium taeanense, assembly GCF_900099685.1. GTDB lineage: Bacteria > Bacteroidota > Bacteroidia > Flavobacteriales > Weeksellaceae > Chryseobacterium > Chryseobacterium taeanense. The sequence goes on from NZ_FNDW01000008.1 coordinate 146,687, forward strand.
AATAAAGCCGCTAAGCTATCATGTAGACAGATCTGTAAAGCTTTCAGATCATTTTCCGGTTATTGCTACTTTTAAGCTTGAGAAATAAAATCGTTATTTCTCATCAAGATAAACCAGAAACCCTTCAAAATTATCATCCGGATTTTTTAAAATTTTGGCATCTTTCATCTTCTTTTCTAAGCCGTCGATAAAGAAGCTTTTTTCAAAAAACTGACGGTGAATTCCCGGAAGCAATTCCATGAAATAGTCCATTCCAATTTTATTATTGTGGAGATCCATTTTAGTCTCCAGCGGCTTATTGGGAAATAATTCCTCGTGAAGATCAGTGAGACGTTTACAGAACGCCAGAGCCTTCTCGGGCGAAGATACTTTGCAGCAATACATCATAATAAAGCAGCACCACAAAGCATGTCTGAAAGAATTTCCAATTCCGTTTGTAGAAGCGGTCTTCGGAAATTTTTTCTGTGCAATGGAGTAAGCCTGTAATGTCGCATGAAAGCTTAGTAAAGAAAAAACAGGATGCGGCAGTACGAGAGAAAGAAGACGCATGATCTTTTTAAAGCTCATACTCCGGATCGTATTGAAAAATATGCTGAAGGTTCTCATCAATAAAAATCTCTCTCCTGTTCAGAGAGAGATTGCTGTATTTTGTTAAAATTCTTACGCCTTTACGGTCAACAGATTAACTGTTTTTGAAACAGTATCTTTGATTTCCGTTCTCTTTACGATAAAATCAACGAAACCTTTTTCCTGAAGGAATTCCGAAGTCTGGAATCCTTCCGGTAAATCTCTTCCGATGGTTTCACGGATAACCCTTGGTCCTGCAAATCCAATAAGCGCACCTGGTTCTGCCATGATGATATCTGCTGTCATCGCAAAAGAAGCTGTAATTCCTCCGAAAGTAGGATCACAAAGATAGGCGATATACAAAAGCCCTGCTTCAGAAAGCTGAGCCAATTTAGCCTGTACTTTTGCCAGCTGCATCAGTGAATAAGTAGCCTCTTGCATTCTTGCTCCACCCGACTGACAGATAATCATATACGGAAGTTTTTTCTGAATACAATAATCTACTGCTCTTCTGATCTTTTCACCCATTACAGATCCCAGAGATCCTCCGATAAAAGCAAAATCCATACACGAAACCACCATTTCAGTTCCTTTCACAGTTCCTACTGCATTTCTGATAGAATCGGTAAGTTTTGTTTTAGCCTTTACCTCTTTCAAACGGTCTGCGTATGGTTTGGTATCTTTAAAATTCAGAATGTCGATACTTTCAACATTAGCGTCCAATTCAGTGAATTTACCTTCATCAAAAAGGATTTCAAAGAACTCCGCACTTCCTATTCTTACATGAAAGCCATCTTCAGGAGAAACATAGTTGTTTCTTCTCAGCTCGTCATGTTCAACGATTTTTCCTGAAGGAGTCTGATGCCAAAGACCTTTGGGAACGTCTTTTTTCTGATCAGTAGAGGTCGTAATATTTTGTGCTTTTCTCTTAAACCACTCGAATGCCATATTGTTTATATAATTGATGAAAGATAAATGATAAATGATGAAAAAATGTTAATTGAAATTAATTATCAATCATCACTTATCATTAATTTTTATTTAAGCGTATTTACGTTATTTAAATCTTCAAATGCCTGAACAAGTCTCTTAGAGAAAGTTTCTTCTCCTTTTCTTACCCAAACTCTAGGGTCATAGAATTTTTTGTTCGGTTTTTCTTCCCCTTCAGGATTTCCGATCTGAGATCTTAAATAATCGATATTATCCACCATATAATCTCTGATTCCTTCTGTGTATGCAAATTGAAGATCCGTATCGATATTCATTTTAATAACTCCGTAGTCAATTGCCTCTCTGATTTCTTCCAAAGTAGATCCAGAGCCTCCGTGGAATACGAAATTCACCGGCTTGGCAGCAGTTCCGAATTTCTCCTGAACATATTTCTGAGAGTTATCTAAAATCTTCGGTGTAAGAACTACGTTTCCTGGCTTGTAAACTCCGTGAACGTTTCCGAAAGCGGCAGCAATCGTAAAGTTATCAGAAATAGCTCTTAATTTTTCGTAAGTATAAGCTACATCTTCAGGCTGCGTATATAATTTTGAATTATCAACATCAGAGTTATCAACACCGTCTTCTTCTCCTCCTGTTACCCCGATTTCTACTTCAAGTGTCATCTGCATTTTAGCCATTCTTTCAAAATATTTAGCTGAAATTTCAAGGTTTTCTTCTAAAGATTCTTCAGAAAGATCAAGCATATGAGAAGAATAAAGAGATTTTCCGGTTTGCTTGAAGAATTCTTCGTTAGCATCCATTAAACCATCGATCCAAGGCAATAATTTTTTTGCACAGTGATCGGTATGAAGTATTACAGTCGCTCCGTAAGCTTCTGCAAGGGTATGAATATGTTTTGCTCCGGCGATTGCTCCCAGAATAGCCGCTTTCTGACCGTCATTGCTTAATCCTTTTCCTGCATTATAAGCAGCTCCTCCATTAGAGAACTGAATAATAACAGGTGAGTTTAGTTTTGCTGCAGTTTCCAAAACCGCGTTTACGTTGCTTGAACCAATTACGTTTACTGCTGGTAATGCAAATTTGTTTTCTTTAGCATGCTGAAAAATATCAGTAACTAATTGACCTGTGGCAACTCCTGCCGGGAAAATTCTGCTCATGTTTTACTTTTTAATATAAATTATTAGGGTTTGTAAAATTCCTGTAAAGGTAATAATTTTTGCTTAATTCTTAATTTCTTTTGTCTCTTCCCCAAAGTAGCTTCTGGCGGATGGTTTCATAGAAACTCAGATTGTTCGGCTGCACAAGAAGGAGCTGAAAACCTGCTTTTTTAATGATGATCTCTTTATCTGTTTCTATATGTACCAGTCTGGAATCCAGCGAAAGGGAATATTGCGGCACTCGGCTTTCCACTTTGAATTTTATTTCCACCTTATCATTTACCACCAATGGTCTTACATTAAGATTGTGTGGAGCAATAGGAGTGATGACAAAGTTTTCGTTATTCGGAGAGATTATGGGCCCGCCACAGCTTAGCGAATAAGCGGTAGAACCGGTAGGGGTAGAAACGATAACGCCGTCTCCCCAGAAAACATTCAGAAATTCGTTGTTGATATAAGAATCCACGGTAATCATGGATGTCGTTTCTTTTCTGGAAACCGTTACGTCATTCAGCGCATACGGAGAAAAATCTTCTATTTCAGGTGAGATTACCTCAATCACTGAGCGACGGCTGGTTTTAATATCGCCTTTTAATATCGAATCTAACTCATTGAAGGCTTCTTCTTTGGTAAAACTGGCCAAAAAACCCAGCCTTCCCGTATTTACTCCCACAACAGGAATTTCCAGATCTTCGATAAATGTTAAAGAATTAACGATCGTTCCGTCTCCGCCAAAGGTAAAAAAAAGGTCGATTTCCTTATCCTGTAAATCCTGCTTGCTACTGAAGGTTTCAAATATTTTTGAGAACTGTAGTGCCTCAGCCATTTCATCATATAAAACAGACTTTACACCTCTGTTTTCAAGCTCGGAAATAAATTTGCTTAAATATAAAAAGGTATCCAGATCTTTTTTCTGAGAATATATAGCTGCCTTCATTCTTTTTTTTATATTTCTATAAATTTCTGGAAAAAACCAAACCTGTCTTGAAACAAATCTGATTTTTCATCAGAGTAATATTTTTGTACAATCCGGTAGTCGTACCGGTCGAATGTTTCATCAATAGAACTCAGATTTTCATTGCTGATCTTTATCGTTACCTGTATTACATCTTCCGTCATATGACTGATGAAGGCTCCGTAAAATTTGGAATTGTTGCTTTCTACAATATTGGCGATCTCTGTCATTGAATATTTTCTGCCGGGCGTTTCAACTGTGAGAATTGCTCCTGATTCTGAAAAAAGCGGATATTTCGACAGATCCTGAAAGACATCTTCACATATAATATACCCAAGATATTTCTCATTCTTATTAATGACCGGAATAACGTTGGTATTGAATGTATAAAACAGCCTGATGCTATCCATAATATTGTTGTCCTCAAGAATAGCAAACCGCTCAATCTGATGTTCCAGATCTTTCAGAATACCATCCTGCTCATAAAGAAAATCTTCTGCAATGGCACCGTAAAAATGATGTGATTTTTTAATGAAAATATGAGAATATCCAAATGCTTCTAACGTCTCCCGCGCTGATTCTATAGAGTCAGTAAGGCTAAAACATGGGAAGTCTTTCGAGATATATTCCTTGATAAACATTGTGCTAATTTATAAAAAATTAAACGAAACTATTTCTGAAAATCAAACTTTTTTTCCGTAAAAAATAAAAAAATGAATTTAAAATTTGTTTGTGACAAAAAATTAGGTATCTTTGTCGCCTTTCATTTTTACTTTTTATTAGATTTATTTCAAACTGCACTGTCTCTTAGACATATGCAGTTTTTTCATTTTAGGGCTTTTGCAAATTCCCACATTACTATTCCTCCGCATACGCTTACATTAAGAGAATGCTTGGTTCCCAACTGAGGAATTTCTATGAAAGAATCAATGTTAGATAACGCTTCATCACTGATTCCCTCTACTTCATTTCCTAGGATTACAGCATATTTTTTAGATTTATCAATCATAAAATCCGTGATCATCGTGCTGTTTGTCGTCTGCTCAATTCCTACAACTTCAAATCCCTGAGATTTCAGGTCGTTTATGGTTGTATTAATATCGCTTTCATGGCTCCAGTCAACACTTTCCGTAGCTCCCAACGCTGCTTTATGGATTTCGCGATGCGGCGGTTGAGGCGTAATTCCGCAGAGAATAATCTTCTGAACCAGAAAAGCATCTGCCGTTCTGAAAGTTGCCCCCACATTGTGCATACTTCTGATATTATCCAGAACAACAATTAACGGGATTTTTTCAACGGTTTTAAAGGTTTCTACATCAATCCTGTTGAGTTCTTCCAGTTTTAATTTTTGTACCAATTGTCTATTTTTTATTTAAATTAATTTATAAATATTTACGATTTCCAGGTCTGTTCAGATTTAATTATTTACCAGAACACATAATCTGATGAACACTTTTTTCTATATTCTGAGCAATAGTCTCCATCGGAATATCATTTTCATCATTGTTGAAAGGGTCTTCAATTTCTTCAGCAATCATCTCGAGGCTCATCAGCACATAATACACAAAAACCGTAAGTGGAATCATAAAAAGACCAATGGAGATAACATATGCAATCGGCAGCGCCAATACATAAAGGATGATAAACTTTTTCACAAAAGAAGAATAAGAATACGGAATCGGCGTGTTTTTAATACGTTCGCAACCTCCACAAACATCAAGAAAACCTGAGAGTTGCGTTTCCAGATAAAGCATTTCGATGTCAGATATTTTACATTCTTTTTTAAGCTTTTGTAGCTTATGGCTTAGCAGAATAATAATTTCGCTGGGCCCGTGATGCTTTATATAATCTTCTATTTCGGAATAGTCTTCATCCAAAGCCCGTCTCGTAGATTCTTTTGAAAGATGTTTGGCCAGAAAATGCGGAAAGAACTTTAAATATCGGGCAATCTGCTCGGCACTTTTTCTGTCGTCAGCGAGAATCGTATTGATTTTAACCGCAAAATTTCTTGAATCGTTGACAAGTTTACCCCAGAGTTTTCTACCTTCCCACCATCTGTCATAAGCTGTATTTGTCCTGAAAACCAAAAGCAAGGATAATACAAACCCCAACAGAGAATGAATCATGCTCACGTTGCTGATAGGCGATTTTGAAGAAAGGTGGAGATACTCAACTTCAAGATATTCAATCCCCCAGGAGTAAAGCCCTATCAGCATCATCGTAGGAAAAAGAATCTTCAGCGTATCGCTTTTATGCAGACTGAAAAGAATTTTCAGGAAATGTTTGGTATTATAAACTCTCATAAGATTGGTTAGTCCGTACAAATATAAAATTTCACTTTTACTTTTGTTTTACGGAAAACCATAAAATTTATTGTACTATTCATTTTTTCTTTGTTAAAAAAATTTAATACCATGGGACATTACAGAAAAGGACATTTCAGAAAAGACGGAAAATGGGTAAGTGGACACTATGTAAGTACATTCGGAAGGAAGAGAAAATCTGCGAGTCCGCAGGGTTGCGCGGTGGTCTTTTTTGGAGGGATTATTTCATTGTTAATTTATTTGCTGAGGTAAATTAGGGTTGGTGCATGAGAAATGATAACTGATATCATCTTTAAAATTTTCCTAAAATTCAAAAAAGCCTTACTTTTAATTCGCAATTAAAACACCACAGCAAAATGATTCTCAGTAACGTAGATGTTGTAACAGATATTAGTAAAGAAGATTTTCAGGAAAAATATTTTAAAAAGAAAAAGCCGCTGCTTATCAAGAATTTTGCCAGCAGATGGGATGCCTTCGATCAGTGGAATTTTGATTTTATCCGCAAAAAGGCAGGAGATCAGGAAGTTCCTCTTTACGATAACAAGCCTGCTGATGCTTCCAAAAGCTCCGATGCACCGGTTACACACATGAAAATGAAAGATTATATTGATACGATCAGAAATAGCCCCTCGGATCTACGGATTTTCTTTTATATTATTACCGACCGTCTTCCGGAATTGCTGAAAAACTTCACCTATCCTGATTTGGGAATGAAGTTTTTTAAAAGGCTTCCTACACTTTTTTTCGGAGGAAGTGATGCCCATGTGCTGATGCACTATGACGTAGATTTGGGCGACTTTCTGCATATTCATTTTGAAGGAAAAAAAAGAATTCTGCTGTTTGATCAGGAACAGTCGGCTTTTTTGTATAAAGTTCCGCTATCCGTTCATACCGTATATGACCTTGACTTCGAAAATCCTGATTATGAAAAGTTTCCGGCATTGAAGCACGCCCGTGGCTATGAAATTTTCATGGAACATGGCGACGCACTTTTTATTCCGGGAGCATTTTGGCATTTCAACAGATATCTCGAGCCTGGATTTTCAATGTCACTTCGTGCACTTCCTAATAAGCCCAAGATTTTTGCAAGCATGCTGTATCATGTTTTCATCATGAGATACACCGACAAATTAATGAGGAAAATATTTAAAGCTAAATGGGTGAATTACAAACAGCAATGGGCATACGAAAAGAGTTCGAAAGCAGATTTAAGAGTAAAACAGTGATTTGAACATCTTATTTTTTACATTAAATAGATAATTCATGAGGTATTTTATTTTAACAAAAGCACCGATAGTTTTTATATATTGAAGGAAACTAAAGAAATGCTTAAATTTGTAGCTTAATAAAAACAAAAATATGTATCCAACAGATTTAGTAATGCCTATGAAGGCTGAACTTACAGATAAAGGTTTCGAGGACCTGACCACTCCTGCTCAGGTAGAAGAAGCATTAAAACAACAGGGAACCACTCTTCTGGTCATTAATTCCGTTTGCGGATGTGCAGCCGGAGCTGCAAGACCTGGTGTTGTTTATTCCTTAACGGGCGATAAAAAACCAGATCATCTTACGACTGTTTTCGCAGGGTTCGACACAGAAGCTGTAGTGGAAGCAAGAAAACATCTGGCTCCTTTCCCACCAAGCTCTCCTTGTGTGGCTCTTTTTAAAGATGGTGAGCTTGTACATATGCTGGAAAGACACCACATCGAAGGAAATCCTGCAGGAGCTATCGCAGCCAATCTTCAGGCAGCCTACGACGAATATTGCTAAGAAACAGCTTATCTTAATATAAAAACCGTTACAAATTGTAGCGGTTTTTTGTTTTAAAATCTTGTTTCCATAGAAATTATTTACTATAATTTTGGTGATTTACAACACACTCAATAACAACAAATTACAATGGATTAACTCTATAATGTGAGAAAATAAGCGTTAGCTATTATTTATCATAATAAAAAGTTCTCAGAAAATGCAATTATTATTATATTTGTTGAAATGGCAACGAAAGCACTTTTCAATACTGTGGTCAACTGGTTTATCCGGCAGAGGATAGATCAGATTCAGAATTTTATGGATCATCCTGTTGAGACACAGAATGGAATTTTATTTTCCCAGCTGTTTCACGCCGAAGATACCGAGTATGGAAAAAAATATGGCTTTAATTCTATTTCCAGTTATCAGGACTTTAAAAATAAGGTTCCTATTGTAACCTACGAAGAAATAGAACCTTATATAGAAAAAGCACGACAGGGACAAAAAGATGTTACGTGGCCGGGGTATATTAAGCATTTCGCTAAGTCTTCTGGTACAACCAATGCCAAAAGTAAATTTATCCCTATTTCCGCTGAAAGTCTTGAGTACTGTCACATGAAAGCAGGAAAAGACATGGTTTCTATTTACGCCAACAACCATCCTGAAAATCAACTTTTTAACTATAAAAACCTTCGTCTCGGCGGAAGCTCAGAACTGTATGCAGATTTCAACACTAAGTTTGGAGATCTGTCGGCAATCCTGATCGACAACCTCCCGTTCTGGGTAGAAATAACCACAACACCCAGCAAAAAAGTTTCGCTGATGGGAGAATGGGAAAGCAAGCTAAAAGCCATAACCTCGGAAGTAAAAAATGAAGATGTAGGGAGTATTCTTGGTGTTCCGAGCTGGATGCTGGTTCTTCTTCAGCGGGTAATAAAGGAAACCGACATCAGCAATATCTCTGAGCTGTGGCCAAATCTGGAAGTCTTCTTTCATGGTGGCATCAGCTTTAAACCTTACCGAGAGCAGTATAAGCAAATCATAGGAAAGAATATCAACTATTACGAAATTTATAACGCCTCTGAAGGTTTTTTTGGAATTCAGGACAGATCAAACAGTGACGAAATGTTGCTGATGCTGGATTACGGCATTTTTTATGAATTTATCCCGATGGATCAATTTCATCTTTCCAATCCGAAAGTGGTAAGCCTGGAAGATGTGGAAATTGGTAAGAATTATGCCATGGTCATTACAACCAACGGCGGGCTGTGGAGATATCTTATTGGAGACACCGTAATATTTACCTGTAAAAGCCCTTTTAGAATAAAGATCACAGGAAGAACGAAACATTACATCAATGCTTTTGGTGAAGAGTTAATGATCACCAATGTAGAATCTGCCCTTACCAAAGCCTGCGAAGAAACCCATGCTGCTGTTTCCGATTTTACAGGAGCTCCTGTTTTCATGAAAAACGACGAAGGAGGTGCCCATGAGTGGATTTTCGAATTTTGCAAAATGCCTGTTGATCTGGAACGTTTTATTGACGTTTTTGATAATCATCTGAAATCTATCAATTCTGACTACGAAGCGAAGCGCTATAATAATATGACCCTGAAAAGACCAATCGTACATATTGCCAAACCCAATCTTTTTTATGGCTGGCTGGAATCCAAAGGCAAACTCGGTGGCCAGAACAAAGTGCCGAGGCTAAGTAATGACAGAGAATATATAGATCCATTACTGGAATTGAATAGATAAATTTTCAACAAGAAACCGCAGCCTTTGCTACGGTTTTTCTGTATTGTACTGGTTATTTACTCAAATCTTCCTTAAGCTTTTTCGCCCCCTCTTCTACTTTCGAAGCGCCTTCGGCAGCTGCCTTTTTCACATCCTGACCCGCCTGATGAAGATTTTCTTTGGTTTTATCCGCGGTAGCATCAATCTTATTCTTTGCATCTTCTGCCGCCTTATCTATCTTTCTACTAGCCTCATCGATTCTGGATTCCGTTTTTTCCTTCACATCATTGATCTTTGAGGTATCTACTCCAATTCCGTTTTCGGAAACAGTGGTAGTTGTAGTAGTAACGGATCCGTCAGGATTTTCTACCGTCTCCGTCTTTGATGTCGATTTTGTACATGATACAACCAATATTGCTACAATTAATCCTGATAAAATGTTTTTTTTCATATGTATTAATAATTTAAATGATATTCAATAGTAAATAAAGTAGAGTTATTCTGTTTTTTCTCCAGCCTTAGGAGTAGTTTCAGCGGTATTCTGTTTTTTATCTTCTGCTTTTATTTTGTTTTCTTTCTCCAGTTCCTGCTGTATTTTTTTCTCTTGTTCCTGAAGTTTCAGAACCTCTTTCAGAGAATCCCGATATTTCTTTGAAGACATCCTGATTTGCCGTACCACATCTACAGAAGTTGCACCGGACGAAAAAGAGTCGACCGCGGTCGTATCATAATTAGCCTTCGGGTTTTCCTCCGGATAAAAATCCTGAGGCTCTTTTTTGGAACAGGAAACGGCTGCAATCGTGAAAACAAAGAATACAAAAAACAAATTTTTCATAAGAACGAATTTAGCAGAAATTCTGCAATTACAGTCCCGTGACTCAAAAATTATCGGAACATTCTGCCAGATCAACAGAATTATTTATTTTGAGAACTTAAAAAACTTTCTACACCTTTGTTATATGAAGTTTTTTTGATAAGTTTAAGCAAATTTAATTCAAACGAATGGTTCTCAGCAGAATTTGGTCGGCCTTTATCATTATCGCCATTGCCATTGCCAGTATAAAATACATTTCATCAAGCCATTATAAAACTATATTTAATGATATGGTGGTTGGGAAAGGTGGTGACACGGTACAAATCACGACCCAGAAAATGAATACGCTTTCTCCTATTGTCCGAGACAGTTTGATGAAAAATCCAGATTTTGCAGACAGTAGAATTCATTATAAAACAGATTCACTGAAACAGGATGTGAAAGTTTACCGTGTTCAACAAACAGATGGCGTTATAGAAACCAGTACATCTGCCGTTTGGATTTGTTTAAAACTAATTGGAATTATGGCTTTGTTCATGGGATTCATGAGCATTGCAGAAAAAGCCGGCGGGATCAACCTTTTAAGCCGATTTATTCAGCCTTTTTTTTCAAAACTTTTTCCTGAGATACCCAAAAACCATCCTGCTTTCGGACATATGCTGATGAATTTCAGTGCCAATCTTCTCGGTTTAGACAATGCAGCTACACCTTTCGGTTTAAAAGCTATGGAAAGCCTGCAAACCTTAAATCCACAAAAAGATACAGCGAGCAATTCTCAGATCATGTTTTTATGTCTTCATGCAGGTGGAATGACGCTGATTCCGGTTTCTATCATTGCCATTCGGGCTTCTATGGGTTCAAAAACACCTACAGATATTTTCCTGCCGTGTATGATTGCAACTTTTGCCGCAACTTTGGCTGCCATGATCGTTGTTTCACTTTACCAAAAAATCAACTTATTAAAACCTATTGTGATCGCTTATGTAGGAGGAATTTCAGCAATAATCGCTTTATTGGTTGTCTATCTCGTACAGCTGAGCAAAGATCAGCTGGATGATTTTAGCAAGGTTTTAAGTAACGGACTGATTCTCTTTATATTTCTGGCTATTGTTCTGGGTGCGGTCTATAAAAAAATCAATGTATTTGATGCTTTTATTGAAGGTGCTAAAGAAGGTTTTACAACCTGTGTTAAAATTATTCCTTACCTGGTCGGAATGCTGATCGCAATTTCCTTACTAAGAACCTCCGGAGTTTTTGATGTCATCATTGACGGAATGAAATGGGTTGCCAATGCCGCCAATCTGGATCCTCGCTTTGTAGACGGACTGCCGACAGCACTTATTAAGCCGCTCTCCGGCTCAGGAGCCCGGGGAATGATGGTCGATACGATGGCTACTTTCGGAGCCGACAGCTTTCAGGGGAAACTGGCTGCGGTACTTCAGGGAAGCTCAGATACAACGTTTTATGTGATCGCAGTCTATTTCGGAGCAGTAGCCGTGAAGAATACACGATATACTGTTGTTGCAATGCTTCTGGCAGATCTGGTAGGAATTATAACTTCTATTGCTTTAGCATATTTATTTTTTGCATAAAAAAGGATGTGGTTTCAAAAGTCTAGCCGCCGATTGCATATATTATAAACAAATTCAGTTAGAAAGCCTTATTGGTGATTTCGATAGCCTCAATTGCCAGTAACATAAAATAAAAATCTTAAACTTTAAACCCATTATGATAACAGATAAAGAATTTACGCTAAGACTAATCCGCCAGTTGACACAGGCGCTGGAAAAACTGATTTTGGATAAACCGGAAGAAAGTTTAATGCAAAAAGAACTCGATTTCGATTCCTTAATGAGAGATATTTTCAAGATGAGCTTCACAGAAATTTCTTCCAAAACAAAAGAGGAAATCATTGAAATCGTGAAAGAAAGACAGGAAAGAGATCATAAAGATTATTATGAAATGCTGGGAAATCTTTTTTATTTTAAAGGTAAAACGGAAAACAATAAAGATTTTCTAGACAAAGCTAAAACATTCTATGAGCTCTATCTTCAGACCAGCGGAATATTTGCGCTTCCGGTAATCAACAGAATATCAGAAATAAAAAAAGCACTTGAATAAAGTGCTTTTGTATGTTTAGAAAGTAATTTTATACGTTCCGGTAGAAGACACACTGGCTTTTTCAGCTTTTACATATTTCTTAACCCACGAGACTGCATTTGAAGTAATACAAGGATCTGAAGTCCCTCCTGATCTTCTTGCAGAAACTACATTTCCTGCTTTATCAACCGTGTAAGATATGGTAATTGTCCCACTTGCTTTGCAGTTGTTTGCTGGTTGCGTTCCTCCTCTACCCATGGTTCCGGGAATGAACCCAACCAATTTTCTATCAATCCCCACTTTGCTGTCCCCATTTCCATCGCCTCCTAAAGGATCTCCGGCATTTCCAATTCCACTGCCATCTCCCTGGCTTCCTGCTTTTGTTCCTCGTCCTCGGATCAGGTTTCCGATGGCTGCCGTTCCTTTTCCGTCTCCGTTTCCTGTTTTTGAGTTTGAGGTTACAGCTCCTGATTTTTTAGTATTTTTTGTCGCGCTCGTGCTTGCTGAAGACTTCTTAGTTTCGGCTTTTGACTCTTCTTTTTTCGGAACGGTAATTTTCGAATTGTTTCCGGTAATGATTTTATCCTTCGCTTCTGATTTTTGTGTTTCAGGTTGAGGTTCAGGCTTGATTACTGTTTTTGTTTCCGGAACAGAAGCTTCCGCAGGTTCTGTAACATTTTCTGTTGCTGCAGCTAAACTTCCTGGCTGATCGGCAGGTTCTTCCGCTCCGTTTCCGTTTCTGTTGTCCCCGAAATTTACCAGCATGGTGGTTACAATTTCCGGTTGTTGATCCAGTTCCGGTTTTAATTTATATAAAAAGACAAACAGCAAGATCGCAGACCAAATCAGGATAGAAAGCAATGCACTTTTTACCCGATCCCGGTTTTGTTCGTCTCTGTTTATAATCTCGCTTCTCATTTTAAAAAGATCCTTTCCGATAGTTTCGGAGTTGTTATTTATCTTTAACCGTTGCAATGGCAATATTAAATTTATACTTTTCGGCAATTTCCATGGCAAAAACTACATCTTTATGCATGGTATTTTCGTCTGCACGTATCGTGAAAGACTTATTGGTCTGGTTGGTTAGCTTATTCACGATGGTCTGCTCAAGCTGTGCTTTTTCAACAGGAGTATCATCTACAAAGTAAGATCCGTCCGGCTTGATGCTTACGGTAACAGGGTTCGGAATATTATCTTCAACAGCTCCCGTTTTCGGTAATTTTACATCAATAGCACTTTGATTTGCAGCGGAAGATGTTACCATAAAGAAGATCAGCATCAGCAAGATAACATCGGTCATTGCTGCGAGGCTGAACTCGGGGTTTGCTTTATTTCTTCTCTGAATTTTCATCTGTTTACTTTTCTTGTTTTTTAATGTTCAGACAGAACCTTTCGGTTTCATATGAAGATTTATAAAGGTTTGTTGATAAGGTCTAAAAATTCTCCCGACATATTCTGAGCTTTCAATACAAATTTATCTATTCTTGTCAATAATAAATTGTAGAAAAAGTTTGCCGGAATCGCCACTGCCAGACCGACTGCTGTTTGTCCTAACGCCGTATAAATGCCTTCAGACAATGTTTTCGGAGAAAAAGATCCGCTGGCATGAGATAAATTAAAGAAAGCGATAATCATCCCGATTACCGTTCCTAAAAGTCCCAGCATCGGCGCAATACTTGGTACAACAGCCAAAAGATTCAGGTTTTTCTCCATATTGGCTACCTCAACCTGCGCCTGAGATTCCATGGCACTTACGATATCGGATACTGGTCTTCCGAGTCTGGAGATTCCTTTTTCCAGAATTCTTCCTTCAGGTGAGTTTTGCCTTTTACAGTAATCGAGTGCAGATTCCATTTTACCTTCTTTGATGAAATCTTCAATATTATCCATAAAGTTGGCATCTGTTTTTGAAGTCAGCCTTTTGATAAAGAAAAAACGTTCAAAGAAGAGATAAACGGAAAATACCCCCAACAGGAGTACAGTCACCATTACGATTTTGGCGAAAGCGCCTCCATGAAACATGATCTTCCAAAATGAAAATTCTAAATCTTGTGCCGCAACTGCAGGCGCAGCAGCCTGTGCAAATAATACCTGAGTAAGTTCCGTTATCAGCATTAATGTTTATTTTATAAGAGTTGTAACGACAAATGTAGTGGAATATTATCAAATGATATCTTAAAAATTGCTTAAAAACAACTTAAATTTTGTTATTTTCAACAACAGCAAATTTCTTTCCAAAAAAATCTGAAAAGAAATCTGATATAAATTCCGGAGAACAGTAAACGTCTGAAATTAATCTTCGTCTACTTCAATTTCATCCTGCTTGAATTCGCATTTTAGCCTGAAAGGAATCGGGGTATCTGAACCCGTGTAAAAATCATCAATTGTCCCTTTCCATATTACCTGAAGCTCACCTTCTTCATTTTTATCAAACTGCAGCTCATTATCATAGATAAAAGCTTCTTCATCATCAAAAAGATCAACTTCCGTGAAAGTATCTTCGTCGGAATCATTAATGGTAATTGTTTTTCCTTCTATTTCCGCAGATTCGATAGGGAAATCGAAAACTTCAAGTGAAAGCTGAGGAAAGTTGTACTGCAGAGAATCATCATCCACATGATCCAGACTGTCATCCGTAATAATCTCAACCTCTAGGAAATGTTGCTGGTTGCTGTAAACTGCTTTACAATAAGTATTTCTGATATTGTATTTTAGCGTTTCGTCCGGATGGTAAATTTTTAAAATCCCTTTCATTTTTTCCTAAAAAAAGAACTGTAATAATATGATTGTAAACGTTTTCAACAAAGATAAAAAATAGATTGAATGTGAAAAATTTTTTGAAAACTATTTTTTGGGAAAATCAGCATTATCAAGCTGATAAATTTAAACTTTGTCATTATATAAGCTATGTTTAGAAAGCTTTCTAACTTTTGAAGAAAATCTTTCGTATTTTTTAATTTAAAAATAAAAACAATGGTTTTAATATTTACTTTTGTTTTTAAGAATTTTGAAAAATGAAAAACATCTTATCAAAAACGATTGTTGGATTAGGTATTGTTGTAGGCCTTGCTTCCTGCAAAAAATATGATTCTCCACTTACTAAAGTCACTCCTTCCAATTTAGATTCCATTGCCTCCAATTATTATGAGCAATATCTGAAATTATATCCATTGGATGCTACTTCGCAGGGAGATTTAAGATATAACGACCAGCTTCCTATTACTATCGATAAAGATTTTATTTCCGGAGAGGTCGCTTTTTACAATTCTGTGCAGAAACAACTGGAAAATGTTGATTATAAAAATCTTTCTGATGATGATAAAGTTGTTTATGATGTGCTGAATTTTACGCTGAAAGATAAAGTTCAGGCGTACAGATATCATCCTGAATATATTCCGTTTACTCAATTCGGAGGTCTTCCGCTGAATTTTCCGCTGTACGGAAGCGGAGAAGGAAGCCAGCCTTTTAAAACAGAAAAAGACTACAGCGACTGGCTCAAAAGAATGGAAAAGTTTCCGGACTGGATGAATGCCGCAACGGATAATTTCCGTGAAGGAATTAACAACAAAATGGTTTTGCCTAAAAAGCTTGTCGTAAAAATGATTCCGCAGATGAGAGCCGAAGAAATTACGACGACAGATTTCGATAAAAATATTTTCTACGGGCCGATCAGAAAATTCCCGAAAGATTTTACCAGTGAGCAAAAAGAAAGGTTCTCAAAACTTTATCAGGATGCCATCACACAGAAAATCATTCCAGCTTACACTAAAATGGGCGACTTTTTAGAAAAAGAATATTTACCCAAAGCGAGAGATACAGATGGTTACAACAGCCTGCCTAACGGAAAGGAAATTTATCAGTTTTATGCAAAAAGCTGGACAACAACCAACAAAACACCTGAAGAAATCAATAAAATCGGGCTTCAGCAGGTGGCAATGCTCCGTTCTGAAATGGAAAAGGTAAAACAGCAGGTGGGCTTTAGCGGAACGCTGGAAGAATTTATCAGTTATGTAAAAACAGATCCTAAAGCAATGCCTTATAAAACATCGAAAGAAGTTTTGGGTGCTTTTAACGGAATTCTGGCAAAAATTACTCCGAAGCTGAAAACCATGTTTTCCGTAACCCCGAAAACTAAGTTTGAGATCAGGCAGACGGAAAAATTCAGAGAAGCCAGTGCCAGCGCAGAATATATCCAGGGAACGCCGGACGGAAAAAGACCAGGAATTTTCTACGTTCCCCTTCCCGATCCCACCAAATTCAATGTCACTTCCGGGATGGAGTCTCTCTTCCTGCACGAAGCAATTCCGGGGCATCACTATCAGGTTTCTCTTCAGCAGGAAAATACCAAGCTTCCTAAATTCATGAGATTCGGATGGTTTGGGGCGTATGGCGAAGGCTGGGCACATTATTGTGAGACATTAGGCCCTGAATTCGGATTATACACAGATCCTTACCAGAAAATGGGATATCTGAGCGACCAAATGCTTCGTGCTGTAAGATTGGTGGTAGATACGGGATTACACACGGGAAGAATGACAAGAGAAGATGCTATTAAATATTTTTTAAGCAATATTTCTTACGATGAAGCCGGTGCTACTGCAGAGGTTGAGCGTTATATGGCGATGCCGGGTCAGGCATTGGGATATAAAATAGGATCGTTGAGAATCCGTGAGTTGAGAGATAAATACCAGAAGGAACTGGGAAGCAAATTCAGTTTAGCAAAATTCCATGATGAAGTGCTGAGCCAGGGATGTCTTCCTTTGGATGTTTTGAACAGAAAAATGGAGCTTTGGGCAAAAAAACAGAAATAATGAAAGTAAACCCTGCTTTTTATCTATAAACTTGTTTAAACTCATTTCAGAATTAACCGCAAAAGTCTCAAAAGATAATTATAACATAATGATTAGTATATTCAAAGTTTTCAAAAGAATAAAAATCGAAGATTTTTTAAGCTATTGTGACCTTTCTCATTTGCAGTCATCAACTTTAAATATAAATTAACTCATCTTTTGTGACTCGTATGTTTGCGTAAGAAAGATTTACGTTTTACATAGGATAACAAAAAGCTAAGAGACAGAAGAAATATTTTGTGTC
>NZ_FNDW01000015.1 GCF_900099685.1 Chryseobacterium taeanense
ATTGAAACCATAAATGACGAATTGAAAAATCATTGTCAGGTTGAGCACACCAGACACCGAAGTGTGAACAATTTTATAATAAATATTTTGGGAGGGCTAACAGCATATTGTTTCTTTCCAAAGAAACCGTCACTCAACTTGAAAAAGGTAAATGACGGTCAACTATTTTTAAAATTTGCTTAAACCGAACTCAGGTTAAAATAATAAATGAGATTGATAATATGCTTTAAAAATCTATTTCTTTAGCTTTTGATTCGTTTTGCCTGAAAGTATTTTTTTGATTTTTAACTCATAAAAAAACTCTCCGGAACAAAAGAGAACCGGAGAGTTTAACTAATATGGAACTTTACAAATGTTACTTTGTAAATAACATTTCTCTATACTTGGTCATTGGCCAAAGTTCGTCATCAACCATCATTTCAAGAGCATCAGATGCTTCTCTGATAACGTCAAATAATGGCTTCACTTTGTTGCAATAATTTTCTGCCTGCTTCTGGCTTTCAGAAATTGCTTTAGCTTCTTCTCTTGCCTGTATAAGATCTTCAACACCTAGTTTGATCTTAGAAACATTTTCAGAAATACTTGTAATAAGACTCATCTGCTCTTTTGCAAGATTTTTGAATTCTTTTTCTCCGAAGATATCTTTAAGTCCTTTTACATTTTCAATCAACCTGTTCTGATAATTTAAAGCAGAAGGAATAATATGGTTTCTTGCGATATCACTTAATACTCTTGCTTCGATATCTATTACCGTTGAATATTTCTCTAATTTAATTTCGTTTCTTGCTTCAACTTCTCTGTGAGTAAAAATCCCCATCTCTTCATAGAGCGATAAAAACTTCTCATCCATTTCCTGTTTAAGAGCTTCAGGAGTAGTTTTTAAGTTATTTAAACCTCTTTTTTCAGCTTCAATTGCCCAGTCATCAGAATATCCGTCACCTTCAAACATAATGTTTTTACATTGCTTGATGTATTCTCTTAATACGTTGAAGATCGCTTCGTCTTTCTTAAGACCTTTTTCAATTAATGCATCAACTTCTTTTTTGAAATCACGAAGCTGTTTTGCTGCGATGGTGTTCATTACCGTCATAGATTCTGCGCAGTTTGCAGAAGAACCTACCGCTCTGATTTCGAATTTATTTCCTGTAAATGCAAAAGGAGAAGTTCTGTTTCTGTCAGTATTATCCAACAGGATTTCAGGAATTTTTCCGACAACATTTAATTTAAGATCTGTTTTTTCATCCGGAGAGAGTTTTCCTTCTTTTACTTTTTCAAGCTCTTCCAAAACTCTGAACAGCTGACTTCCGATAAATACGGAAATGATAGCCGGCGGAGCTTCGTTGGCACCTAATCTGTGATCGTTGCTTGCAGACGCAATGCTTGCTCTTAAAAGGTCGGCATATTCGTGTACCGCTTTTATGGTATTAATGAAGAACGTTAAAAACTGTAAGTTTTTCTTAGGATTTCTTCCCGGGCTTAAAAGGTTTTCACCTGTATCAGTAGCAAGAGACCAGTTGTTGTGTTTTCCGCTTCCGTTTACACCTGCGAAAGGTTTTTCGTGTAAAAGGATATGAAAATGATGTCTGTGTGCAATTCTTGCCATTACATCCATCAACAAAGAGTTGTGGTCTACGGCAACGTTTACTTCTTCAAACATCGGTGCAAGCTCAAACTGGTTTGGTGCAACTTCGTTGTGTCTCGTTGTAACAGGAATTCCCAGTTTCATACATTCAACTTCAAGCTCTTTCATGAAATTCATAACTCTTGTAGGAATTGAACCGAAATAATGGTCATCCAATTGCTGTCCTTTTGCAGGAGAATGGCCTAGCAAAGTTTTTCCCGTTAAAACCAAGTCAGGACGAGATTGGAACAATGCCGAATCTACCAGAAAATATTCCTGCTCCCAACCTAAAGTAGGCGTTACTTTTGTTACGTTTTTATCAAAATACTGCATTACATTGGTTGCAGCTTCGTCTACCGCATTCAATGCTCTTAAAAGAGGAGCTTTATAATCTAATGTTTCTCCTGTATAAGAGATGAAAATAGAAGGAATACATAAAGTAGTACCTATGATGAATGCCGGAGATGTAGGATCCCAAGCTGTATAACCTCTTGCTTCAAAAGTGTTTCTGATACCTCCATTAGGAAAAGAAGATGCATCCGGCTCCTGCTGGATCAGTAAATTTCCGCTGAATCTTTCAATAGCTCTTCCACCTTCAATGGGTGTAAAGAAAGAATCGTGTTTCTCGGCAGTACTTCCCGTTAAAGGTTGGAACCAGTGTGTGTAGTGAGTCACTCCTTTGCTCATTGCCCAGTCTTTCATTGCTACAGCTACCTGATCTGCAATGTGTCTCTGGATCTTAGTTCCTTTTTTTACGGCATCCATGATAGAATTGAATGCTTCTTTCGTTAAATATTCTCTCATTGTTTCTTCTGAGAAAACATTTTGGCAGAACAATTCTGATAATTTCACTGGAACTTCAACGGAATTATCTCTTCTAAAGTCCTTAAATGGTAAAGTTTCTAACGCTTTGAATCTTAAAGTTGACATATTAGGTTTGATTTTTTACGGGGCAAATTTACAAAAAAAATATATTAAAAGTATTTTTACCCTTAAAAATTAAGGGTAATTATGAAATTTAACTATTCTTTTTAAACAACTATTTGATTTTTGACAGGGGTTGGTGATCCAATTTTATTTTTTTTATTTTAAAATAAATTGAATGAACAGTATTTCCCACCGACATACAATATACGAATTTATATTTTACGTAAAGATTTTATTGAAATCATGAAATGAATGAAAGCACTAATTGTGTTATGCCATATCAATGAGTTTATCAAACAGTAATTTCACTCCTTTTGTAGCAGTTTCTTTTATGACAACAGCTCTTTGTCCGTATCCAAAACCTGTTTCATTAGGATTAATAACAATAAGAAGGCAGTCATCTTTGATGTCGTGGAGTAAGCCCGCAGCAGGATACACCTGCAAAGAGGTTCCGATCACCAGGAAAATATCAGCTTCTTTTGCCATTTTTGTAGCTTCTTTCATCAACGGAACATCTTCTCCGAACCAAACGATAAAAGGGCGTAACTGAGCGCCGTCTTCAGCTTTATCGCCGATATTGATATCATTTTTATGTTCATAGATCAGAGCGTTGTTATTACATGAGCATGATTTAAATAATTCTCCATGCAAATGCAATATATTGGAAGATCCTGCTCTTTCGTGTAAATCATCAATATTCTGGGTGATGATCTGAACATCGAAATATTGTTCCAGTTTTGCCAGTAAATGATGAGCTTCATTAGGTTCCACTTCATGAAGCTGCCGACGGCGCTGATTGTAGAATTCCAACACCAAATTCCTGTCTTTTCTCCATCCTTCGGGACTGGCAACATCTGTAATGCTATGATTTTCCCAAAGTCCGTCTCCGTCTCTGAAGGTTTTTATCCCGCTTTCGGCACTGATTCCGGCGCCTGTTAATATGGTTAGTTTTTTCATTGGTTTTTTATTTTTGGTTTTAAACGCAAAGAACACTAAGATTTTTTTAACAACTAACTGCTTTTAAGTTCGCAAAGCCGTTTCACTTAGCTAAGATCAAAAATTTTTAATCTTTGTTCTTCAGTAAATCTTTATAAATCTCTTCATTTTCATCATCAAAACAGACAAAAATTACTTTTTCTATGATATCAGATTTAAAATCCCTTACCATCTCAACTGCAATTGTTCCAGCTAATGCTTTAGGAAATCTATACACTCCTGTACTAATATTAGGAAAAGCGATGACTTTCATTTCCAAGCTTTCAGCCAGCTTCAACGAATTTTTATAACAATTTGCCAATAATTGTGAGCATCTTTCTTCATCACCATTCCAAATCGGACCAACCGTATGAATCACATATTGTGCAGAGAGGTTTCCGGCAGTCGTAACAACAGCTTCTCCCGTTTTGCATTTGCCTTGTTTGTTTCTGATTTTAATACAGTCTTCTAAAATACTCTTTCCTCCCACCCGATGAATCGCCCCGTCTACTCCACCTCCGCCAAGTAAGGAAGAATTTGCGGCATTGACAATAACATCTGCTTCTATCTTAGTGATATCACCTTTGGTTAATTCAATTTTCATGAGATCTCAATTAATTATGATTTAAATTTACAATCAAGTTTTCAATTTCAGTATTGGCTGGCTTCACAAAATCTTTTCCTATAAACACTTTTATTACCTCAATATTTCCTACAATAGCTCGATTAAAAGCTCCCAATTCTTCTGAAGGGATCCATAATTCATTATGATTCTTTGCTCCGACATTTTGAGACGGATATTTATTTAGGAAATCCTCTTTCACATCAAAACGTGTTACAAAACCAAGATAGTTCCCTGCTTCGTCTCGTGTATTCCATTTTTCGGCAATTTCGGAAGCGTAATCTTCATTCATTACAGGATAGAAAATCGGCTGCCATTCCAGCCTGGGAGGAAATGCCCTGTAACCGTTTTCAATGATTAAAAGCATTTCCTTTTCTCCAACCGGTCTATACAATGTTTTTGTTCTCATTCAGTCTTATTTTATCTAAATTTCATTGACTTTGAGTAATGATTGCTTATAACTGTCATTCAAATAACTGTCATTCAAAGACTGATGTTTTGTTATCTCAATTCATCTCTGATTTCCATTAAAGCAAAACCTAGCAAATTTTCGCCTTTCCAAAGAAGCGGATTTTGTGCGTCAGAATCTGTTTCCAACAATCCAATACCCCAAATTACATCATATGGGCTTGCTTCAACGATAATCTTATTATCAGTCGAGAGCAAAAATTCTTTTAATTCTTCATTCTGCGAGAATTTAAGAAAATTACCCTTTTTTACTATTTCATATTTATGCTGGTTCCAAATTTCCATATCGAAGTTCTTAACTTTTCTTCCCAAGC
Organism: Chryseobacterium taeanense; assembly: GCF_900099685.1. Taxonomy (GTDB): domain Bacteria; phylum Bacteroidota; class Bacteroidia; order Flavobacteriales; family Weeksellaceae; genus Chryseobacterium; species Chryseobacterium taeanense. The sequence goes on from NZ_FNDW01000015.1 coordinate 4,928, forward strand.
TTTTAGCATTATTTGGGGTCTCCGCCTTTAAAATTTTCTCGAAAACCTCAACGTCGTTAAATAATCTTGCTTTTTCTGCCATCATATAATGTTCGGCTGTTTCGTAGATCACATTATTTTCTTCGAACTGAGCCGGAAACCATTGGCTGAAACAAGCTTTTGTCATCTCATCTTTTATGGTATGTCCCCAAAAGAAAAGAATTTCTGGTTTTACTTCATCATGAAAATCTTCGATAATTGTATTGATTGTATATTTCATAATTGCGTTATTATTACACAAATTTAAAACAATATGATTTTAACTACCAAATCAATTTGTGTTAATTTTACACTAAACACATTAAAAAACTGATTATCAGTATTAAATTTTTAATTTAAGAGGAATATTTTCGTTTAGAAAAATCTTAGGACACAGTATATGCTTAGTAAATGGAAGTAAGAAATCGAATACTATATTAATCATGTTTATTTAATCTCAAAATAAAATCCTTCCTCTTCGAGCTCTTTATACTTTTCCTGATTGAAGGTGAAAAGTTTCCCGGGTCTGCCGCTGCCTTCTTTTTTTACATTCTGGGTTTCATTTAATAATCCGTAGCTCATGATCTTTTTACGGAAATTACGACGATCAATTTCCTGACCGATGATGGTTTTATAAAGGTTTTCAAGATCTGAAAAAGGAAATTCTTCATTCAGCAGATTAAATCCGATGGGTTGATATTGAATTTTTGTCCGAAGTCTTTTTAATGCCGTATCAATGATCTCCTTATGATCGAAAGCCAGATCCGGAAGCTTATTAACGCTGAACCATTGAGCATCATCCGCATCCGAGTCGGCAGAAAGCTGATGGTAAGAAGGATTCACCAATCCAAGGTACGTCACCGAAACGACCCTGTTGCGCGGATCGCGACCCACATTGCCAAAAGTGTACAGCTGCTCCAGGAAATCAGGCTTTATTCCTGCCTCTTCATGAAGCTCTCTTCTGACAGCATCATCAAGGTTTTCATCATCGAGAACCAGTCCGCCAGGCAGCGCCCATCCTCCTTTAAAAGGTTCAATATTTCTTTTAATCAGGAGAATATGAAGATCTTCCTTATCAAAATACCCAAAAACAACCGCGTCTACCGCAACTTTTATATCCTGTAACTTTTTTGAAGTGTTCATTTTTAATTTGCGTTGTGAGTACACAAAGTTACGATTTAGAAGAAATACTTTCAATGTTAAATCGAAAATTCTGTAAAGATTAAACAGGTTATTGAAAGTTTTAATGTAGAGATAAGCTAATTATAAGGATTATTTGTTCTGAAATCATTATATAAATTATCGTGAATTTACTGTAATGAAATAGTGATTTTACGAATTGATTTCCTGATAATTATACTCAATTTTGGATAAACAAAAGGTAACGCCGAAATCCTGAAAAAGTAGGCACCAAAACTAATTTTATACCATCATGAAATCATTATTAAGAGTATTTATTGTAGTCATCATTATTATTGGAGGAATTCTGATTATTATTGGAGGAAAGAAACCTTTTCCTGAGCCAGAGTGTATTGTATGCGGACCAAATCTTGTGAGAATTTTAGGGATCGCAGAAGTAATTATCGGATTAGGGGCATTGGCAATCCAGGGAAATCTCCTGCAAAAGCAAAGGAATATTTAAAAGAAAAAAGACCGAATTCTCGGTCTTTTTTATATTAATCATTGAGTTTCAAAACTGCCATGAAAGCTGATTGCGGTACTTCTACCCTTCCGATCTGCTTCATTTTCTTCTTACCTTCTTTCTGTTTTTCAAGGAGCTTTCTTTTTCTGGAAATATCCCCTCCGTAACATTTTGCGGTAACGTCTTTTCTTAATGCCTTAATGGTCTCTCTTGCAATTACTTTTGTTCCTAAAGCGGCCTGTACAGCGATATCAAACTGCTGTCTCGGAATCAGCTCACGAAGCTTTTCACACATCTTTTTACCAATATGATAAGCATTTGAATCGTGAATCAGTGAAGACAATGCATCTACCATATCTCCGTTGATCAGGATATCCATTTTTACCAGCTTGGAAGCCCTGAAACCTATCGGATGATAATCGAATGATGCGTATCCTTTTGAAATTGATTTCAGCCTGTCGTAAAAGTCAAAAACGACTTCAGCCAAAGGCATATTAAATATCAGCTCTACCCTCTCAGAAGTCAGATAACTTTGGTTAACAATCTCTCCTCTTTTCTCAATACAAAGTGTCATTACCGCGCCCACAAAATCTGACTTTGTAATAATGGAAGCTTTAATGAAAGGCTCTTCTACTCTATCCATCGTAGAAGGATCCATCATTTCGGACGGGTTATTGATAAGGATCGGAACTTCCGGTTCTTTTTTAGTATATCCAAAGTAAGAAACGTTGGGTACGGTGGTGATTACGTTCATATTGAACTCACGGTCAAGACGTTCCTGAACGATTTCCATGTGAAGCATTCCAAGGAAGCCGCAACGGAATCCGAAACCTAATGCTGCCGAGCTTTCCGGCTCAAACACCAGTGAGGCATCATTTAATCTTAACTTTTCAAGAGAAAATCTCAATTCTTCAAAATCTTCAGAATCGATCGGATAAATCCCGGCAAAAACCATCGGCTTCACTTCTTCAAAACCTTCAATAGGTCCTGATGCCGGCTTTTCGAATGAGGTTACAGTGTCCCCTACTTTTACTTCTCTTGCATCTTTAATTCCGGAAACCAGATAACCTACGTCACCACACTGAATGGTCTTTTTAGGAACCTGCTTAAGCTTCAGTGTTCCCACTTCATCCGCTCCATATTCTTTACCTGTAGCAAAGAACTTAATCTTTTCGTTTTTGGAAATACTCCCATTTACCACTTTGAAATAAGCTTCGATTCCTCTGAACGGATTATACACCGAGTCGAAGATCAATGCCTGAAGCGGTGCATCAGGATCTCCTACCGGAGCAGGAATTCTTTCTACAATCTGCTCTAAAAGGTTGTGAACACCTTCTCCTGTTTTTCCTGAAACTCTCAAAACATCTTCATAATCACAGCCGATCAAATTCATAATTTCGTCAGTCACTTCTTCCGGATTTGCGGAAGGAAGATCTATTTTATTAAGAATCGGAATGATGGTAAGGTCATTCTCCAAGGCAAGATACAGGTTACTGATAGTCTGTGCCTGAATGCTCTGTGCTGCGTCTACAATAAGAAGCGCTCCTTCACAAGCGGCAATGGAACGGGAAACTTCATAGGAGAAATCTACGTGTCCCGGAGTATCGATAAGGTTTAAGATATATTTTTCGCCTTTATATTCATAATCCATCTGGATCGCATGGGATTTAATAGTAATCCCGCGTTCTTTCTCCAGATCCATATCATCCAGCGTCTGAGACTGAAGTTCTCTTTGAGTTACCGTATTCGTGTACTCCAAAAGACGGTCTGCCAGCGTACTTTTTCCGTGGTCAATATGAGCGATTATGCAAAAATTTCGTATGTTTTTCATTTAAGAACGTTGTAATTTGCAAAGATAAAAAAAAGCAAGACAATTCGTTATTCTTATTTTGGAAGGATAGAATTATTTTAAAGTAGTCGTATGATAATTGTTATTCAATTTACATAATGTTGTTCAAATTTGTTGAATTTGAAACTGGAATTTTCAGATTAAGAATTATTCAATTTGAAGTGCATTCCTTTTAAAATTAAACGACCCTTACAATAAATTGCAAGGGTCGTCCAACATTAAAAAAATAAACTATTATGGTTATTTTTGTCTTGGAGCATTTTTATTTCCGTGAGGTTTTCTTTCATTCATCTTTTCTCTCATCATTCCTTCTGTCTGAAACAGCTTCAAGACTTTTTGGCAAGGAATCACCTGCTGCATTTTATCAGCATATTTTTTTCGGTTATCCAGCAGCTTCTGCCCCACTTCAAAGCTTTGCTGAAGTTTTGCTTTTGCTTCGTCGTCGGATAAATTATCCGGGTTAAAGTTAGAATTAAACTGGCTTTTTATCTGTCTCTGACTTTCCAGATATTCATTATAAACACCTGTAAATTCTTCTTTATCGCTGGGATCTATATCCAGATTATCCATCACCATATTATTTCTGAATTTTATCAGAAGTTCTTTCCTTTCTTCCGGGGACAAACTATTAATAACCTCTTTTCTCTGTTTAGGATCCATTTTTTTCCAGTCGTAGTCCGTTTTTTGGGCATTCAGACCAAATCCGTATATGATAAAAAGCGTAAATAATATCTTTTTCATCTTTTCTTTTTAGTTATATAAATCTAAATAAACGTCCTGAGTTGAATTACTCGCCAATTCTGAAATTTCAGAATTTGAAAATGAATCCAGATATTCACTCATCTGAATTGCACTTTGTTTAGTAGATTTTACCGTTGGTGTTACCGTTTTTTGTTCGTTCTCTGCTTTTACCGGAGCCGAAATTTTGGTATCGCTCTGCTTTGCCACTTTTTGATTATTATTCTCAACAGAAGTTAAGTCAGATTTTAAAGTTTCATAAGCTATTTCGCTTTCTGCTTTTGGCTCCTGGCTCGTGGCTATGTAAGAAGCATTGGAGGCATCATTTTTATTCGTTGGTTCATCATCCGAATTGAAAATAAAAGTTGCTCCAAAAATCAATGCCATCGATGCAGCAACTGCGTAAGCCCAATTTAGCTTAAAAACAGGGGCTTTCTTACGAGGAAATACCGTATTTATAACATGATTCTGAACATTCTCATACATATCTTCAGAAACTGCATAAATATTTTTACGTTCAAGCTTTTCCAGATCGAAGTCGCTGACCCCGCTCAATACTCTATCCTGAAGATTTTCAAACAAATCATCAGGCTCTGTGTAAATATTTTTACGTTCTAGTTTTTCTATGTTGAAGTCTTTCATCTCAGTTTTTTCTCAAAAATTATCTCTCGTAATTTTCTTTAATATAATCTTCTATTTTTTGTTTGGCATAATGATAATTTGTTTTCAGAGTCCCTACCGACATATCTACAATTTTAGATATTTCTTCGTAAGGTAAATCATCATAATACCGCATCATAAATACCAGTTTCTGTTTTTCCGGCAGGCTTTGTATGGCTTTCTGAAGCAAAATCTGTATTTCCTCGGCATCTTCACCGGCGTTATCGGCTACAAGATTCTGCATATGATATTCGGGATCCTCATCTGTTTTCTGCATTTTTTTCAGCTTGTTTATCTGTTGCAGCGCTTCATTGGTTGCAATTCTGTATAGCCAGGTATAGAGCTGACTATCATTTTTAAACTGATGAAAATTCTGATAAGCTTTAATAAAAGTCTCCTGCAAAGTGTCCTGAGCAAGATCTCCGTCCACAATAATTCTCCTTATGTGCCAATACAATCTACTTTGATAAGCATCCATCAAAGCGCGAACTCCTTTTTCCTGAGTTCGTGGGTCTTGCATCAACGAAATAATTTCCGCGTCCTTAATCTTCATAAGATGCTTTCACTGTTTTGGATTACAAAAATAACTGAAAGTTAAATCAACTCTTCAATTTTCAGTCCAATATACTCATTATTTACAAATATTTATACGCCTGAATCTGATAAATATTGTATCAATGCCGATAGACATTCAGCTTCAATATTATGTTAAATTGCTATATCACCTTAAAATTTGATCCAAAAAAGTTTTAAAATGCAATTCAATTGCGCTCTCAAAAAAGTATGTTTGCGTTAAACTGTCCGATAATTAAAAACATAAACTAAAAAACTTCTGTCTCCCCTCTCCCATCTTCCTTGTAAATCTTATCTTTGTTAGATGCAAATTGTAATTATCGGTTCCGGAAATGTAGCCTATCACCTGGCAAAAGCTTTTGTCCTGAATCATGTTCCTTTGGCCCAGATTTTTGGCAGGAACGAAAAAGAACTGAGCAAGATTTCCGAAGAATTAAAAATTCCGTTTTCTACTGAAAAACTGCAAGACGCAAATCTTTATATTATTTGTGTCAGTGACAATTCCGTAGAAGATGTTTCGAAAATAATTTCAAATAAAAACTGTCTGGTGGCTCATACTTCCGGATCGCTTCCGAAAGAAATTCTGTCAGGAGAATACCGCAAAGCGAGTTTTTATCCTTTACAGACTTTTTCCAAATTAAAATCACTGGATTATTCTAAAATCCCTTTTTTCATAGAAGCTGAAAATGAAGAAGACCGGCAAACTCTCTTCAACATGGCCTCAAAGATTTCGGAAAATGTGATGGAAAGCACCCACGAAAAAAGAAAATACATTCATCTTACAGCAGTTTTTGCCTGTAATTTTGTGAATCATCTCTTTTCGAGGGCTAAAGAAATTTCAGATTCTCAGGAAATCCCGTTTGATTATTTTTTACCGTTGATTGATGAAACTGTTCAGAAAATTTACGAAATAGATCCGAAAGATGCACAGACCGGACCCGCCGTAAGAAACGATAAGAGAATTCTGGAACTGCATGAGCAGTTATTAAAAGATGAAAGTCTTGAGATTTACAAAATCATGAATCTTTCCATCAAAAAGATGTATCAATTGCCATAATGTTTTAACTTTGAGAAAAACCAAAAAAATGAACACCAACATTATCCGCTCTATTATCACCGGAGCTGCAATCGTCATCACAGCACTTATTTTAGGATCAAGCTTTAAAAACAGGAACTTAAAACAGGATACAATATCCGTTACCGGTCTGGGTTCCAAGGATTTTATTTCAGACGAGATCAGCTGGAGCGGGAGTTTTGATGCCAGCGCTTTTGATGCAAAAGAAGCGTATAATCTCATCTTACAGGATAAAGAAAAAGTAAAGACTTTTTTCTATAGCAAGGGTTTCAAAGCCGGCGAATTTACTTTTGGTGGAGTCAACTTTTCAAGGTCTTACCGTACGGTAACTACGAAAGAATCTGACGGAACAGAAAAATCTGAAGATATTTTCGATGGCTATAAAGCGACCCAAAGTGTGATTTTCAGGGCTAAAAAAAATCCTGATTTAATGAAAAAGATCGAAAATGTAATCGACAAAACTGCTGAGCTCATCAACAGCGGAGTACAATTCGAGCCATCTTCACCACAATATACGTATTCCGACCTTGCATCTTTGAAACACAGCTTAATAGAAGCCGGGGCAAAAGATGCCAGACAAAGAGCTGAAAAAATTGTAGAAAGTGCAGACGGAAATTTGGGTAAACTGAAAGATGCTTCAATGGGCGTATTTCAGATTACGGCAAAAGGATCTACGGATGAAGACAGCTATGGTGGGAATTTTGACACTTCAAGTAAGGAAAAATCAGCAAGAATTACGGTAAGACTTACTTATAATCTTGATTAGATTAAACTTTTAAAGAAAAATGAGCTATAAAGAAAAATTAAAAAATGTTAAAGCTTTTGTATTTGATGTAGACGGTGTTTTCACAGACGGAAGCGTATATCTGATGCCCGGAGGGAATATGTGCCGGGTGATGAGTGTCCTCGACGGATATGCAGTCGTAAAAGCTTTAAAAAATAATTATTTAATTGGTGTGATCACAGGCGGAAACGATGAAATGGTGAAACACAGAATCAATTATCTGGGAATCGAAGATTATTATGCAAAGTCTCACGATAAAATGGCAGATTTTGAAGATTTTAAATTAAAATATAATCTTACCAATGAAGAAATTCTGACCATGGGCGACGATATTCCGGATCTTCATATCATGAAAAATTCTGCGATTGCGGCGTGTCCTGAAAATGCAGTTCCTGAAATTAAAGCAATTGCCACTTATATTTCTCCTATAAAAGGCGGAAGCGGGGCAGTACGTGATGTTATCGAACAGGTGATGAAAGTACAGGGAAAATGGCACGATGATAACACACAATCTATTTAATTTAACTATTATTGATTCATGAAATTATTACTGGCATCACAATCTCCGAGAAGAAAAGAATTACTTACTAATCTTGGGTTTACTTTTGACGTTGTAAAAATTGATTGTGAAGAAATTATTCCACAACACATAAAAGTAGGAGAGGCAGCTGGTTATCTTTCCGAACTGAAAGCTTCTGCTTTCCGCTCTCTTGAAAACAGTGAGGTTCTGCTGACTGCTGACACCGTAGTAGCCATTGACAGCCAGCTTTTGGGAAAACCCAAAGATGAAAATGATGCAAGAGAAATGCTGAGACTACTTTCAGGCAGAACCCATCAGGTTTATACCGGTATCACCATCAAAACACAAGACATAACTATTACGGAAACCGACGTTGCAGATGTGGAATTTGATGATCTCAATGATAATGAAATAGAATATTATATCCAGCATTACAAGCCTTTTGATAAAGCCGGCAGTTATGGAATCCAGGAATGGCTCGGCATGGCAAAAATTAAAAAAGTAAACGGCAGCTTTTATACGATTATGGGACTTCCTACCCATTTGGTTTACAAAATATTGAAGGAAATATAGCAATTTTCAATAATAAAATTTTATTATTTTTACAGAATTATCAACTACTTTATAATAAAAAGTAGATTAGCGAGTTATATTGAAAGAATGAAAAAAAATATTTTATTCCTTTTAACACTTTGTATTGTTGCTTCTTGCGCCACGAAAACCAAGAAGCCTGAGCAGCGATCGAAGTTTCTGAAAGGATTTTCGACATACTATAATACGTTATTTAATGCTAAAGATGCCTTAAATAATGAGTTTGAAACAAGAGATAAGGCACATAAAGATAATTTTTATGCGCCATATATTCCTATTCTTACCTATGAAGACCAGCCATTGGGCAGTGATCTGGGGCAATCTCAGTCTTTTGCTGAAAATTCTATGAAAATGGGGGAAGTAAACCGTTCTGCACAGAATAACAGCAGTAATAAGAGGGGAGGACCTCCCGCAATGCCGCCGGGAATGCCGGGAAATAATATGATGTCGGCGAATGCCGGGAATGATTCTGGAGATTCAGATTTACCTGAACAAAAAGGAGCAACCACACTCGAAATAGCAGAAGCTAAAGCTTTAAAGGCAATCAATAAATATTCTGTTATCAAGCATGGTGAAGAGCAAAATAAGCAGATTTTTGATGCTTACATGATTCTCGCGCAGGCAAGAATATACAGAGGAAAATCGCTGGAAGCCCTTGATGCCTTGAACTATGTTTTCACACATATGAAGGATGATAAAAGAATTCCTCTGGCAAGAATTTATCAGGGTCTGGCATACAATCAGATTAAAAATTACCATAAAGCTCATGAAACTTTTGCCAAATTAAAAGGTGAAAAGATCAGTAAAGAGTATGAAAAGCTGTTAAGCATCTATTATTCTGAATCTCTTCTGGATGCCGGAAAAAAAGAAGAAGCTGTAAAAGAGCTTGATAATGCCTTTGAACTGAACAGTAACAGAAAGCTTAAGAGCAGAATTGCTTATCTGAGAGGGCAGGTGCTGGAAGGTCTTAATCAAAATGAAAAAGCGAGAGAAAGCTTTATGGCAGCTTATAAATATGCCAACGATTTTGAATTTGAGGTAAAATCTCAAATCGAAATTGCCAAAACTTTTAATGGCAACGGAGATTACAGCGGTGCCAGAAAATACCTGGAAGATATCAGTAAGAAAGGAACTTACGGTTCCAGAAAGAATGAGTTTTACTACGCTTTAGGATTAATGGCCAACAAAGCCGGAAAAAAAGAGGAAGCACAGGAATACTTCAGAAAATCATTACGAGAAAAAGTTTCAGATGGGCAGATTCGGGGTCTGGCTTATTATGAAATAGGAAAGGGATATCTGGATAAAAATGATTATATCGGAGCTGGTGCTTATTATGATTCGGCATTAGCGGTAATGACGTATGAGCCTTCTAAAGTTCTTCTGGCAGATCAGTCAGTTTACATTAAGAAAATTTCAAAAAATTATTATCTGATTAAGAAAAATGACAGTATCCTAAATCTGGCCAAAATGTCTCCTGAGCAGAAAAATGATTTTTTCACAAAATATATTGCCAAAATTAAGGCAAAAGAAGAGAAAGAAGAACTTGAAAAAAGACGTGCAGAAAGAAGCAAAGGTTTCGATACGGGAGATTATAGCTCGACTTCTATTTTTGCCAACAGTTCAAATTCTTTCGAAGATTTTGGTGTCACAGCAAAAGGTTTTTATTTCAGCAATACCGGAACGGTTTCCAAAGGTGCACAGACCTTTAAGCAGACCTGGGGAGACAGAGCTTTGGTTGATAACTGGCGTTTTTCAAAGAAAATGGCGACTATCGAGGATATGAAAAATGATGCTTTGGGAACCACTGCAGCACCAAACCCGAGACGTTTTGAACCGGCCTTTTACATTGAACAGATTCCTACCGATGCCGGAAAACTTAGTCAGTTGAAGAAAGACAGAGACACCGCTTCCTTAGGATTGGGTGTTATGTATCAGAATTACTTTACGAATACTCCTCTGGCCACTAAAACCCTTTATGATCTTGTAGATGTAAAACCTGAAGAAAAAGTAATGTTACAAGCTTTGTATGAGATTTTTGCGATGAATTATGAAAAAAATCCGCAGGCTGCAGAACGCGCAAAACAAATTCTTTTAAAAGATTATCCTTATACTTCCTACGCAGAATTTGCCAGAAATCCTAAAAACAGTACGTTCGTAAAATCTTCAGCGGATGTAGAAAATCAGTACAAACAGGCTTTTGCGTTGTATGAATCTGAAAAGTTTGCAGAGAGTCGGGAGCTTATTGATAAAACTATTCAGCAATATCCTAAAGATGCGCTGGTGCCGAAACTCTATTTGCTGAATGCATTTAATTCCGGAAAAGCGAGTGGGAAAGAGGTGATGATTCTTCAGCTCGAGCAGATTGCTTTAAACTATGGTAAAACACCGGAAGGCGAAAAAGCTAAGGAAATGCTGAATTATCTTAAATCTGATATATCCTTTAAACCAACAGATAATAAAGGAAATGCAGTGGTTCAGGGTAATTCAAATAATATGAATAATACTCCTCAGCAAATTCAACAATCTCTTAACAATAATAATGGTGTTCCTCAGAAACCAGGCACTGGACAGATGATAAACTCGCAACAGAGCCAACAACCACAGAGATTAAATAACAACAGGCCGAAGAGAACAGCCAACCCAAATCAGCAAATGCAAATGGATTCGATTCCTGCAAAGCCTCAATAAAAATAAAAAGCGAAGACTAAGTTCTTCGCTTTTTTAATGATGTTATATTGTTTGTTCAGACAGAGCCTGAAGATTTCTTCTTTACTCCATGAAAATCTTTAAGATAGAAAGGTTCAAAATAGGCAATATCTTCAAATTCTTTCTTGTTGATTTTTTCCAGTGTTTTCTTTATCAGGAATTGTGCAGAAGGGTAGATCTCTTCGTTGAAATCAGCATTCGGCAACTGTAAAATATCTTTTGCCTTTTTAGCACCATCTCCCACAAAAATCACTTTTTTATCCTGAAATTCTTTAAAAGAATCTTCATCTAAAATTTTTGCTTCTGTTTCAGAGATTTCCTGTCCGGTTTTACCTTCATAAACGGCTGTATAAACCTCCATTCGCCTTGCGTCGACTAATGGTATAATAAAATCATAGTTCCCGTCTAAAAAAGGCTGTATCATGCTCTCTAAAGAATTTACTGCTATTAAAGGAATTTTCAACCCATAACAGAATCCTTTTGCAGAAGAAGCGCCAATCCTTAAACCTGTATAAGATCCGGGGCCTTTCCCCAAAGAAACCGCTTTAATATCTTTTAAAGAAATCCCGGCACCTTCCAAAGCCCATTCCACGAATGTGTGAAGGCTTTCGGACTGTTTATAGTTTTCGGAAACTTCTTCGGTAAGACACAATAGCTTTTCATCATCTGAAATCGCTACCGAGCAGTTTTTTGAGGAAGTTTCGAGGTATAATATTTTCATGTAAAATGTAACAGTTTAACAGTTTTAACGATGTGCCAATATATTCTGTATTTTTTAAATAACTAGAATATCTGGTGCAAATTTAGCCATTTTTTAAGACTACTTCCTGTAAATCGTTCTCGGTTCTGCCTGAGCGGTAGGGTAGATGGTCATATCAGAAATACAGACATGTTTGGGTGCATTGATACAATATGCGATAGAATCTGCAATATCTTCGGCTTTTAAAGGCTCGTATCCAGCGTAGACTGTTGCTGCCTTTTCGCTATCTCCTTTAAATCTTACCATTGAAAAATCGGTTTCTACAGCTCCTGGCTGGATGTTTGTGATTTTAATTCCGAATTCCGTGAGTTCGATTCTCATTCCTTCCGAAATAACATCCACTGCCTTTTTCGTGGCACAATAAACAACACCGTTAGCATACGTTTGTCTTGCTGCAACAGAACTGATATTCACAATATGTCCGGAATTTCTTTCCTTCATTCCGGGAATAATCATTTTCGAAACATATAAAAGTCCTTTTACATTTCCGTCGATCATAGAATCCCAGTCGTCGGTTTTTCCTGCAGAAAGTGGATCGAGACCATGGGCATTTCCGGCATTGTTAATCAGAACATCTATATTTTTCCATTCTTCGGGAAGCGAATTGATTGCTGCTTCTACCTCTTCCAGATTTCTAATATCAAATTTTAAACTAAACATTTCGGTGAATTGAGAAAGATCAGTTTTCAGAGATTCCAAAACCTCAGTTCTTCTCCCACAGATAATAATTCTGTTGCTCTGTTTGGCAAGAAGCTGTGCTGTAGATTTCCCTATTCCGGAAGTCGCTCCGGTGATTAATATTGTTTTCATAAAAATTTTCAATTTTTTAAAAATCCAATATATCAATTTAACAGTCAAGCAATAATACTATATTAATTAATTGGTAAAATGTTATATTGATACGTTAATTTTAACTAGCGTCGAATGCTTCAAAAGCACCAGCGATATGTTCAATGTTTAAATTTCCTTTTTCATCAGGAAGAACTGAAATAATATCAAACCGCACTTCCTTGATTATGTTAAATTCCTTCAGATAATGATCCGCAGCGGATACCAGCAATTTAATTTTCTTTTTATTAACAGCTTCCTGAGGTAAATTAAAAGCATCCGTAGATCGGGCTTTTACCTCGCAGATGATAATGAAATCATCATTTTCCGAAATAATATCAATTTCAGCTTTTTGAAAACGAAAGTTTCTCGCCAGGATTTTATAACCATTTTTCAGTAAAAATTCTGCTGCTAATTCTTCTGCTTTTTTTCCTAAATCATTGTGTTGTGCCATTGTTGGGTGGGAGGGTTTGAGAGTTTTAGGGGTTTTAGATTTAAATATTTAATTTTCAAATTTAATTGTAACCTTATCCTCAACCTTTAATTTTACATTTCCGCCGATAATCAAAGCTCGGTTATCTTTAATATGCCCGTTTGGGAAACCATAAACTACCGGAAAATTATACTTTGAAATTCTATCAGAAATAAGCTGATTTGCAAATTCATCAAAACTTTCATTATACGAAGCATTCTCTTTTTCATTCCCCATATTGGTCATACCTCCGACGATTAAGCCTTTAATTTTTTTAAAAACGCCTGCAAGCTCCAGACTCATTATCATTCTGTCGAGCGCATAAAAATTTTCTCCGATATCTTCTATAAATAAAATTCTGTTTTTAAACTTAAATGAATAATTAGTCCCCAAAAGCGCGTAAATAAGCGCTAAATTACCTCCAATCAACTGTCCTTCACATAATCCCGTTTTATTTAAATCATGAGATTTAATACCATATTCCAGGCTTTTACCATTTAATATATCAAAAATAAGATTGTAACTTTCTTCAGTCACTCCGAAACTTGAGGTTTTAATCGTTTGTCCATGAATCGAAGCAAATCCATTTTTCAACAGATAGCTTTGAATTACTGTATTATCGGAATATCCAATGTACCATTTGGGATTTCTGCTGAATTTTTTCAGATCAATATTTTCCAGCAGATGTTGACAACCGTAACCGCCTCGGGATGCCCAAATGGCAGAAATTTCGTCATCATTCAATGCCCAGTTGATATCATTAATTCGCTCTTTTTCTGTCCCTGCATAATGGTAACCATTTGAAAAATTACTGTAAAGATGTTCTCCCAATACTGGTTCATAACTTTTATTTCTAATCATTTCAATTCCTTTTTCAAGCTGGGAAGGTTCAACCGCACCTGCTGGGGAAATGACGGCAATTTTATCGCCTTTCTGTAATGATTTTGGGAATATTATTCTTTTCATTTTTGTCTTTGATATTTTATCTCGGTTTTTTCGGCTTCTTCAAGCCTTTTGTCAAATTGGTTGAATTTTTTGAAACTTTGTAAAAAGATAAAAAAACTGAAGACAATAAGAATTCCGCCTACAATTCTTCTGATTTTATTCGCCAGTTTTTGGGTGAGTTTATCATGAAACTGCTTGGCAAGAAATATTTTGGCAAGATCTATACAGAGGTAGGTAGCAATGACAATCCCAATATATAAAATAAAATTGCCGGTATCGGGATACTGATTTCTCACAGAAATAACCGTTACCAGCCAGAATAAAATTACTCCCACATTGAGAAGGTTGAAGAAAAAACCATTCATAAAGGTTTTAAAATAATTCTGATTAATAAATTTTTCTTCACCGGGAATATGCATTTTGGTTTTGGTGACCATCATTACAATTCCATATACAAAGATCAGGATGGCTGTAATTCTGTAAAAACCGGGGTGTTTATCAATTAATGTTACAATATCTGCACTTGCATAATAAGCTGCCAGTATGCAAAGTAAATCTGCTGATATCACTCCAATATCCAAGGCTAATGCATGTTTCGGACCTCTGGAGAAGCTGGTTTCGATCAGAAGGAAAAAAATTGGTCCTATAAAAACGAGACTCAGCATGAATCCTAATATGACCGCAGATAATATAAGTTCAAACATCAAGTAATTTTTTAAATGAAAATCTGAATTTTCATTCATTTATACAAATTTAAACTTTATGATTTAATTATTCAATAACTCAAGATTTAAGAAAGGCTTTATTTAAAATAAATTTCATATCAATCGTGAATATTTTCCTCCATAAAAACAAAATTCCGTTTCACCATGTAGATAAAACGGAGTTTATAATTAATTTTTTTTATCATTCAACAATCTTAAAATCCAATTGTTTCTGAATCAGATTGGCTTTTACAACTTTGATCTGTACCTGATCTCCCAGCTGGTAACGCTTGCCATGTCTCATTCCGTACACTGCGTGAGTTTTAGCATCATAAGAATAAGAATCATCAACAAGATCTCTTAATTTAATTAAACCTTCGGCGCCATTTTCAGGGATTTCTACCCAGAAACCGAATTCTGCGACTCCTGAAATCACACCAGTGAATGTTTCTCCCAGGTGTTTTTCCATAAATTTCACCTGCATGAATTTGATGGAATCTCTTTCCGCATCCGCTGCCAGGCGTTCCATAGAACTGCAGTGTTTTGCTTTTTCTTCAATTTCCGCTTTATTTGGTGATTTTCCTCCGTCAAGATAATGCTGCAGCAATCGGTGTGCAATAAGATCCGGATAACGGCGGATAGGAGAGGTGAAGTGGCTGTAGTACTCAAAACCAAGTCCGTAGTGACCAATCGGTTCTGTGGAATAAACTGCCTTGCTCATACTTCTCATCGCAAGCGTTTCAATCATATTTTCTTCACCTTTTCCTTTTACATCATGTAATAATTTGTTCAGGGATTCGGCTACTTTTTTAGTGTTAGCAAGATTCATTTTGTATCCGAACGTTGAAACAAAATCTCTCAACGATTCTAATTTTGCAGGATCCGGATCGTCGTGAACCCTGTAAATAAAGGTATTTTGAGTAATATCTCCTTTTTTATTTAATGAAACAAATTCTGAAACCTTCTTATTGGCCAAGAGCATAAACTCTTCAATCAGGTGATTTGAATCTTTACTGATTTTAAAATATACTCCGATCGGTTCGTTATTTTCATCAAGATTGAATCGTACTTCACTTCGGTCAAATGTGATAGCGCCTTGTCGGATACGCTCTGCACGCATTATCTTCGCTAATTTATCCAAAACATTGATTTCTTCCTGATAATCACCCTGCTTTGTTTCAATTCTTTCCTGGGCTTCTTCATAGGTAAATCTTCTGTCGGAATGAATAACCGTTCTACCAAACCATTGTTTCTTAATATTTGCATCTTCATCCAGTTCGAAAACTGCTGAAAATGTAAATTTATCTTCATTCGGACGAAGTGAGCATACATCATTACTCAATACTTCGGGTAGCATCGGTACAACGCGGTCTACCAAATATACAGACGTTGCTCTTTGGTAAGCTTCATCATCCAGAATCGTTCCTGGAACAACATAATGCGAAACATCGGCAATATGAACTCCGATTTCCCAGTTTCCGTTTTCCAGTTTTCTAATGGATAAAGCATCATCGAAATCCTTCGCATCTTTCGGGTCTATGGTAAATGTTGTGATTCCACGCATATCCCAGCGCTTTGATACCTCCTCATCGTTGATACTTCTATCGATTTTGTCGGCATCTTTTTCTACTTCTTCAGGAAATTTGTAAGGCAACCCGTATTCTGCAAGAATCGAGTGAATCTCTGTTTCGTGTTCTCCCGGAGCTCCCAGAACCTGAATTATTTCTCCTTCAGGATTTTTGTCACCTGGTCTCCATTCTGTCATTTTTACAACGACTTTATCCCCGTCTTCAGCGCCTCCGAATTTTCCTTTCGGAATAAAAATATCTGTATTAATGGTCTTTTTATCACAAACTACAAATCCAAAATCTTTATGGGCGACCACCTGAAGAGTTCCCACAAATTCTGTTCTTGTTCTTTCCAGAACTTCCAGAACGGAACCTTCCAGTTTTTTCCCTTTGTATGTGTAGGTAACGATTAAAACTTTATCGCCCTGTAAGGCATCTTTTACATTTTTGGAATGAATAAATATATCATCTTCCAAACCTTCAACATTCACATAGGCGTTTCCTGACTGGTTAAAATCAATAATTCCTGTTAAAGTTCCTTTAATATTAAGGTTAACAATGTATTTTCCTTTTTCAGTTTCTTTAATTCTCTCAGAAGCCTGCAACTTGTGTAAAGCCTGAATGACAAGTTCTCTCTGTCTTGGATTTTTATAATCAATTCCGTCCGAAATTTGTTTATAGTTGTAAATTTTCGTAGAATTTTCGTTCATAAAACGGAGGATTAATCTTCCTATTTCCTGTAGTTTATGGTCATTTTTCTGACTTATATATTTTCTTTTTTTTGGCATTTTAAATTTTAATTTTTTTGTTTGAACCTTTGCTTACCACTTTGGCAATATTGTATTATTATCTATCAATATCGAATAACACAAGGAATTATACCTTTATTTTAGATATCATTAATAAAATGTTGTATGTGGTTTTGCAAGGTTCATTTATTACAACTTCAGCAATTTTCTTTCCAAGTATTACAATAAAGAGAAGTTTAGTTCTGTATAAATTTAATACAAAAATGATGAAGTGATGAGAAAAACCCTTTGTTAAATTTTTTTAAATTAATACTATAGGTTTTGTGGAAATGACAGCGTGGTAATATCTGCCGGACGGTGCAAATATACAAAATAAAAAATAAATAAGGCTTGTAATTTGATTTACAAGCCTTTATATTTAGCAGTATGCTATTTTATCAACCCTTTTCTGGTGTCTGCCTCCTTCAAAATCTGTAGAGAGGAATTTATCTACGATTTCTAATGTTAATTCTTTAGAAATGAATCTCGCAGGAATCGAAATCATATTCGCGTCGTTATGCTGTCTTGCCAGTGAAGCAATCTCCGGCATCCAGCAAAGGGCACAACGTATTTTCTGATGCTTGTTGGCAGTAATCTGAACTCCGTTTCCGCTTCCACAAAGTAAGATTCCGAGCTCATTCTCCCCGTTTTCTACAGAAGTAGCCGCCGGATGTACAAAGTCAGGATAATCCACACTGTCTGTGGAAAACGTTCCAAAATCCTGAACTTCAAAGTTTTCCGACAAATAGTTTTTAACAATCTCTTTATATTCGAAGCCTGCGTGGTCAGCAGCAATCGCAATTTTTCTTTTCATACTGTTTTAATTAGTCTTTTCCAGATTTATTTCAATACAAAGGTAAGAATAATAACAATGTTTGTTAGTCTTTCGTGGGTAAATTGTGAAAAGCATTGTGAATAAGTGTGGATAACTCCGGTAAAATAAATGTTTCGTAACATTAGAAAAATTTGTAATGAAAAGACAGACCAAAAAAAATGTTAAAATTTTCAAAAAACTTTTGTGCAGAAATTCGTTGGGTTTTCCATAAATCAGTTATTAATAAAGGAAATTGGGGAAAAGTTATCAATAATTGTTAGTAACGAAGTGAAAAATCAGATTTACAAGAGATTATAATGTAAATAAAATGTTAATTGAATATGAAATTAAGTGTTATGAAAATTTTAACAAAAACTTATCCCCTAAATTCACAACACTCAACAACAATAACGTATTCTTTTTTTTATAAAAGAAAAATTATGTTGATAGGTGATTGTTGAGCTTGCGAAAAACTTTTCTGAAAACTTTTGAAAGGTTGCGGCATTTCAAAAACTTTAAAATCTTACATTTGTGGAAAGGAAAACTCAACGATAAAATGGGCTTGAATGCAGCAGTTAAAGTATTAATCTGCGTTAACAGCCATTTTTTCTATGATCGAAGAAATAATATAAATGTATATATGAAAACAATCAATGATTTCAATTTTAATGGTAAAAAAGCTCTTGTAAGGGTTGATTTCAACGTTCCACAGGATGACCAGCTGAAAGTAACCGATAATACAAGAATTGTTGCTGTAAAACCAACAGTAGATAAAATTCTTCAGGATGGTGGAGCTGTAATTCTAATGGCGCATTTGGGAAGACCTAAGGGAGAAGTAAAGGATGAATTTTCTCTTAAGCATATTCTAGATGAAGTTTCCAATGTTTTGGGACATCAGGTAAAATTTGTAGATGAATGCATAGGAGAGAAGGCGGAGCAGGCAGCTTCTGATCTTAATCCGGGAGAGATTCTTTTACTGGAAAATCTGCGTTTTCATAATGAAGAAGAAAAAGGTGATGTAGGTTTTGCTGAAAAGCTTTCAAAATTGGGTGACGCTTACGTAAATGATGCGTTTGGAACAGCACACAGAGCGCATGCTTCTACAGCAGTAATTGCTCAGTTTTTTCCTTCAACTAAATTTTTCGGTTTATTGATGGCTAATGAGCTTAAAGCGATTGACAAAGTTTTAAAATCCGGGGAACGTCCTGTTACTGCGATACTTGGAGGATCCAAAGTTTCAACTAAAATTACGATTATTGAAAATATTCTTCCGGCTGTAGATAATTTAATTATCGGTGGCGGAATGGCTTTTACATTCATTAAAGCGCTAGGAGGAAAAATTGGAACTTCTTTGGTTGAAGAGGATAAATTGCCATTAGCACTGGAAATTTTAGAAAAGGCAAAAAATCATAATGTAAAAGTGTATCTTCCTTCTGATACTATTATTGCAGAAAGTTTCAGTAATGATGCGGAAAGAAAAGAATCGGATATTTATGATATTCCTGAAGGTTGGATGGGAATGGATGCCGGCCCTAAGTCGAGAGATCAGTTTAATGATGTGTTATTGGATTCAAGAACTATTCTTTGGAACGGCCCAATCGGAGTTTTTGAAATGTCAAACTTTGCAGCAGGAACTGTAGCACTTGGTGAGAGCATTGCCGAAGCAACAAAACAGGGAGCTTTCTCATTAGTTGGAGGAGGGGACAGCGTAGCATTCGTTAAACAATTTGGATATGGCGAAAAAGTAAGTTATGTTTCTACAGGGGGAGGAGCTATGCTGGAAAGTCTGGAAGGTTTAGAACTTCCGGGAGTAGCAGCGATTAATAATTAAAATTTCTTTTTGACAATAAATAATCCACTGATTTTTTCAGTGGATTATTTTATTCCTTAATTTAAAAAATAATACTTTGAGTTTTCCATAATGTTATTTTCCAAAATTTTATTAAATAAAAAAACTCATAAATTTTATGAGTTTTAAGATTCCAATAGAGAAAATTCGAAAAATTGACCTTCAGAAATAGCTTAAATTTCCGTTTTCTACTTTTTTTCGATAATATATATCAAACTTGAAAATTCGCTCGAAAAAAGTGCTTTTACGTTCGAAATCGTTCCAAAGATCATGGCTTTTAGCCAAAATAAGGAAGATTTTTTGTATTTTTCGCTTAGCATGGAGATGTAATAAGAATCCAGAACCAAAGGTTTTATTTTTCTTAATTTCCAGTTTGGTTTCTTATTGATTAAATTTTCCATTCCTTTTTTTGTGAAATGATAGATATGTCTTGGTACATCATAAGCTGCCCAATATTCTTTATAATGTAAAGCATCATAAGAAGTAGGGTTGGGGACGGCAATGATTAATAATCCTTTTTCCTTCAATTTTTTATTGAAAACTTCAAGCATCTCATCCTGGTTTTCAATATGTTCGAAAACATGCCATAAAGTGATCGCATCAAGGCTATTATCTTCAATGCTGTTTATGTTATCCAGAATCGTTGCTTTTGACAATTTTCTTGATGCAGCATTTCTCGCGTCAGCATCCGGTTCAAAACCGAAAACTGTAAAATCATTTTCTATATACTTTACGAATTCACCTGCACCGCAACCGTAATCCAGAACTTTTGAACCTTTTTTTATTCTGTCTAAAAGAATTGTTTTCTTGTATTGCAAATTGAATGATTGCAGAAATTTATATAATTTTTCTTTTAAACTTCCTGAATCCTGATGGTGGGAAATATAATCTTCACTTTCATAATATTTATAAATATTTTCCGGAATAGGGAAGGTTTTGAAAACTCCTTTTGTTTCAGTTTCTCTAATTTCAAATATTTCCTGTGTGAGAAAATGATCTTTAATTTTCATTGTATTGGTTTTCTGTAATAAATAAAATTCAGATATCAATTGCTTATAATAAGTTCATAAATACCTTAATTTTCACTTTAATTTTATTTATGTTTCACGTGAAACATTTTATTTTTAACGTCCTAAATAGACCAATAAAACGTTTATATCAGCAGGTGAAACACCACTAATTCTTCCTGCCTGAGCAATAGTTTTTGGCTTCACATTAGACATCTTTTGTTTCGCTTCTGCGGAAAGACTTGAAATCTTTGTGTAATCAAAGTCTTCAGGAATTTTAATGTTTTCCAATCTGTTGAGTTTGGCAACATTTTCTTTTTCCTTTTCAATGTATCCTCTATATTTAATGTTTACTTCAGCCTGTTCTCTCACTTCATCATCATAAGAAGAAGAAAATTCATTAATAAAATCAATTTCATCCAATTTTTCTAATGTCATATTAGGTCTTGTGAGTATTTGAGCTGCTCTGTAAGCCTGATCCACAGGACTACTTTCAATGGATTCTAAAATAGGATTAATTATTCCTGGTTTTAAAGAAGTTTCTCGAAGAAAGTTTTCAAGTTCTTCACTCTTAGATACTTTCTCTTCAACTCTTTTTAACCTTTCTTCTTTTGCTAATCCCAGATCATATGATTTCTTTGTCAACCTGATATCTGCATTATCCTGCCTTAAAATAAGTCGGTATTCAGCTCTGGAAGTGAACATTCTGTATGGTTCTTCAGTACCTTTTGTAATCAAATCATCAATTAATACACCAATATAAGCTTCATCTCTGTTAAGGATAAATTCTTCTTTTTCGTGTACTTTATTGTGAGCATTTATACCTGCAATAAGACCTTGTCCCGCTGCTTCTTCATAGCCGGTTGTTCCATTAATTTGTCCTGCAAAATATAGATTATCGACAATTTTTGTCTCTAATGTATGCTTTAACTGAGTAGGAGGGAAGTAGTCATACTCAATGGCATAACCTGGACGGAAAACTTTTACATTTTCAAATCCGGGAATATGCTTCATTGCTTTAATCTGTACATCCTCCGGAAGGGAAGAGCTAAATCCGTTCACGTAAATTTCTACGGTTTTCCAGCCTTCTGGTTCTACAAATAGCTGGTGCCTGTTTCTCTCGGCAAAGCGATTGATTTTATCTTCAATACTAGGACAGTATCTTGGGCCTAAACTTTGAATTGTACCATTAAACATAGGACTTCTATCGAATCCTTCACGTAAAATATCGTGAACTGTTTCGTTTGTATAAACGATATGACAACTTAATTGTTTAGTTAATTTGGGAGTATCTAAGTAGCTGAATTTTTGAGGATTTTCATCTCCTTTTTGTTCTTCCATTTTAGAATAATCAAGGCTTCTGCCGTCTACACGCGGTGGAGTACCGGTTTTCATTCTTCCTGCTTCGAAACCTAAAGAAACTAGCTGTTCTGTGATTCCGAAGGCTCTTGGTTCGCCCATTCTTCCTCCTCCCAATTGTTTATCACCAACATGAATTAATCCGTTTAGAAATGTTCCGTTTGTAAGAACGACAGAACGACTTTTTATTTCTATTCCTAATGAAGTTACAACACCTGTAACTTTATTATTTTCTACAATAAGTTGTTTTACCATATCCTGAAAAAAATCAAGATTAGGTGTATTTTCTAGTGCTAATCGCCATTCTTCTGCAAAAAGCATTCTGTCATTTTGGGTTCTTGGAGACCACATGGCAGGACCTTTTGAAAGGTTAAGCATTTTAAATTGGATAGCAGATTTATCCGCTACAATCCCTGAATATCCACCCATCGCATCGATTTCGCGAACGATCTGTCCTTTGGCAATACCTCCCATTGCGGGGTTGCAGCTCATTTGTCCGATGGTCTGCATATTCATTGTGATGAGCAGTGTTTTCGAACCCAAATTAGCTGCTGCTGCTGCTGCTTCGCATCCTGCATGGCCTGCACCAACTACAATAACATCATATATTTCTGAAATCATTTTATTGCTTGTTTTTAAGCTTTAAATTTTAATCTTTTTTATAAATGTTTCACGTGAAACATTAAATGAAATTACAGTCTGAAATCGTCTGTAATGCGTCTTTTTAGCCCCGATCGTAGCATTTGTCTGAGCTCATTTTCTTTTTGAAAAAAAGAAAATAGCGAGTGCGGAGAGCGGGATTAAGCTCCTAAAAATTTAGAGTAAATATTATACTTAAAAAATAAAACTCCTGAATTTAGTTGCTGTATGTTGCTAAATAAAAATCTTCTTTGCTACGCATCAGTCTTTCTTCTTCCTGTGTTTTATCTTTATATCCGGAAAGATGTAGAATACCATGCGCTAAAACCCTTCTGAGTTCTTCTTCATATTCTTTGGCTAGAGTAGAAGCGTTCTCAGAAATGCGCTGCAAAGATACGAAAATCTCTCCGCTTATGGTTTTACCTTTTACATAGTCAAAAGTAATGATGTCCGTATAGTAGTCGTGCTGTAAATAATTCTGATTCACTTTCAGTAAATATTCGTCATCACAAAATATATAATTGATTTCGCCAAGCTTTTTTCCTTCTGAAAGGATGATGCTTTCCAGCCATGTTTTGTAGTCTGTATTGACGGTTTCCGGTAAATTTTCGTAAAAGAATTGTATCATCGTATTAAAACCAGTGTCCTAAAATGACACTGAATATGCCTTTTTGATTATTTTTGAGTGAGTGACTGAAGTTTATTTTAATCTGTCCAAACGGTGATCTGTATCCTGCGGTAATTCCCGTTGAGCTATAATTTAATTTTGCAGCATCTTCAAAACTTATATCATCTGATAGATTGGCAAAAGAAAAATTTCCGCTTATAAAATAGTTTTTGCTAAACCTGAATTGCAGATCATTGGATATAAGAGCAACGTTGTTACTGTTTAATTGTCCGAAATAGAAACCTGAGAAACTTCTGAAATTGACTGTATTTTGCTCAAATATACCTCCAAGTCTATACTGATAGAATTGAGGCAGATTTTCTCCCAGTGTAATTCCCCCATAAAGATTAAGTCTGTAAGAGAAATGTTTTGAAAGAGGGATATTTATTCTGATATCTGCTTTTACCTGCACCAGTCTTTTTTCAACTTCTGATTTCATCAAATCAATTACCTTACCTTCTGCATTAATATAAATACCGCGGGTAGGGAAGTCTCTGTCATTCTGAGTATCACTTTTTAAAAATATATAAGGATTTAAGAAGCGATTGATACGTTTGTTGTTTCCATTAGATTCAGCTTGAAAATAATCGTGACTTATGCCGGTACCTACTGCAAATTTATCTCTCCATATCGATTGGATATATGCTTCATTACGAAGCCACTCCCATTGATCTATAGAATAGTTATTTATATCTTGTATATTGAAGCGCATTCCCGATGAATAGATCCCAAAACCAGGAATATAGCCGTTATCTATGAAATAATTTAAATAATATCTGGGTTTATCACCTACAATAACGTCAACAGATAAATTGGAATTTTTAAATAAGAGGCGTTTAGCAGAATAATTAAGAAGAAGTCCTGTTTTAAAAATTTCGTCGTAATGCAGTCCGAATTTTAAAAAGTTTCGAGCATTATCTTCGGTGACGTAAAGTTTGAGATAATTAGCATCATTTTCTGATACAATATCATAATTAATAAATTTATAATTGTTGGTAGCGACAAGCTTATCTATCTTCTTATTAATACTTCCATAGGTCTGCATAGACGGAAGCCGTAGTCCCATCTTTCCCAGAACATAGTTTTTGCCATAAATTCTGCCGCCTTCTATGGCAATGCTATCTATCTTATATACGTTGGAATATATGGGATTTATGCGCTGCCTGAGACGGTCGAACGGCCGCTTGGGCAATTCATCCAGAATCGCTGAATATTTAAGACCTTCTGTATATCCGCTGTCAAGAATTTTTTTCTTCTCGTCATAGCTTGTTGCAGTCATCCCCTCAAGGTTGGGTTTTATATTGATATCTGTATATTTATATTGTCTTCTGGTATCTTTTTTAATACCGAAATCAATCACCTGATTCAAAATAGAGATGATATTTCCCAAATCTTCCCGTTTAGACAGATCCTGATTGAGATCCACTCCGATTACAATGTCGATTCCTTTATCTTTTAATGGTTTTGATGGATAATTAACGGTCATTGCTCCGTCAATGTAAATGCTATCACCAATTTTCACAGGATCCATCAGCGAAGGAAAAGCTGAGCTGGCCATAATAGATTGTACGAGATCTCCTTTTTCAAATATCTGCATATTTCCGCTTTCCAGGTTGGTAGCAACGCACATGAAAGGAATAGGTAACTTTGAAAAATCATCTATATTAGAAACATTTTTAAAAAGTTCTTTTAATAAATAAACATTTTTCTGTCCGGTGCTTATAGAAGAGGGTAGCGATATTTTCCCATTTTTAAAAGGTATAGTAAGTAAATATTTGTCTACCGATTTATTGAAAAACGTGGTTTCCTGCCTTGTGGCTTTCGGATCCATAATTAATGAATAAAAATCAGTATCCATTACAATTTTTTCAATGTCTTTACCGGAATACCCTGAAGCGTAGAGACCTCCGACGATTGCTCCCATACTTGTTCCGGCAATATAATCTACTTTTACACCCAAAGAATCCAGTACTTTAAGCACGCCTACATGAGAAAATCCTTTAGCCCCTCCGCCTGCAAGAGACAGCCCGATCCTCGGATTTTTCGGAATCACTAAATCTTTTTTGATTTGCGACTGAATCAAAAATATATGAAATACCAATAAAAGGATCAGTAGTTTTCTCATTTGTTAATCTTTTACATAAATCCTTTTCACACGTGGGGAAATGGATGTTAATACTTCGTATGTGATGGTTTTGCAGTACCCTGCAAAATCTTTTAATGTTGGTTTTGCATTGAATATTGTTACCGTATCACCTTCTTTTGCATTAGCAATATTGTCTACGTTTATCATCATCATATCCATACAGATATTTCCTACAATAGGAGCAAGAGTTTTATGAATTCCTACATTCCCCACCTGATTTCCTATCAATCTTGGAATTCCGTCCGCATATCCCACCGGAATAGTGGCAATTCTGGTAGCATGATCTGTCTTAAATCTTCTGCTATAACCTACTGATTCTCCGTTTTCTACCAACGATATTTGTGAAATAACTGTTTTAAAGCTTACAACCGAGCGCAGCTGTTTTTGTATTTCACTAATTGATGATTCTCCTAACATTCCTATTCCTATTCTTACCATATCATATTGATAATCTGTATAATTTGTAATTCCGGAAGAATTAAGAATATGGCGAATAGGGGAATAGCCCAAATTTTTTATCAAAGAATTCGAGTTAATATCAAATGTTTTAAGTTGATCCAAGGTAAATTCTTTTTCATCTGGTAAATCTGAAGAAGATAAATGACTGAAAATACTTCTAACTCTTAAGTTTTTACCATTTAAATTATTACTTAATTCATCCAATTCAAAATCCTTAAAACCAAGACGATGCATTCCTGTTTCCAGTTTGATATGGATAGGATATTTCTTATCATAACCGGATTTCTGCACTGCTTCGTAAAATAAGTCCAATACCCTCAAACTGTAAATTTCCGGTTCAAGATTATAAGCAATTATGGTTTCATAGCTATGCTGTTCGGGATTCATTACAATAATAGGTACTGTAATTCCTTTTTTACGAAGTTCAACGCCTTCATCAACAAAAGCAACGCCTAAATAATCGATATGATGATGCTGTAAAAATTCTGAAATTTCATAACTTCCTAAACCATAAGCATTTGCCTTTACCATAGCCATCATTTTAGTTGTAGGTTTGAGCAAAGATTTATGATAATTGATATTGTGAAGAATTGCATTCAGATTGACTTCCAAGACAGTATCATGTTTTCTAAGTTCAAGAATATCTTTAAGTCTCTCGATCTCAAATTTTCTTGCTCCTTTTAGAAGAATAATCTGATTTTGTATTTCTGTAAGATGTTTACTATCAATTAATTCCTGAGTATTAACAAAAGGAAAGGTTTCAGAATTAAATAATTCACTATATTTTGATATTTCATTGCCAATCAGAAAAACGCTATCAAACTTCTGCTCATTTACCAATTGTGATACTTCCAGATAAAGTTCTTTTGAATTTGAGTTTACATCAACAATATCCGTAAGAACTAAAGATTTCTTGGGCTTACTATACTCATTTAAAAATTGCAGGGCTGTTTTTAAAGAATCTAAATCGAGATTAAATGAATCATTGATGATGATATTATTTTTAATCCCTTCTACGGCTTCAAGCCTCATCTCAACCGCCTTTAAAGCATTGATTTTTTCAATAATATTTTTATTATCAATTCCTAACTCTTTTAAGACTGTTAAAAGCGCGAGCGCATTCGTTAAAGTGGCTTCATCTCTTTGATGAACAGGAAAGGAAATTTCTTCGTCAAAGTATTTTACTACTACATTTTCTTCTTTTGGAATATTAGTTTTAAAACGAATGTTATTATTTTCTTTAAATCCGTAAGAAATTAATTTTTTACTTGAATATAAATTATTTATCTTTTTATGAACCAGTAAATTATCTCCGTTGTATATAATAACTTCAGAATTTCTGAAAAGTTTAATTTTTTCATCAATCAGTTCTTCTTCCGATTTGAAATTGGCAAGATGGGCAGTTCCGATATGAGTCAGCAAACCAATCTGCGGATGAAATATATTTTCCAGTTTTTCTATCTCATCAGGCTTTGAAATTCCCACTTCAAAGATTCCCAGTTTGTGCGAAGAATTGATCTGAAGCAATGATAAAGGCAAACCAATTTGAGAATTAAAGCTTTTAGGGCTTTTTACCGTAGGAAACTCATTCCAAAGACATTGATAGAGCCATTCTTTTAAAATAGTTTTACCGTTGCTGCCTGTAATTCCGATAGATTTTATTTGAGAATTTTCGAAATGATACTTTGCAAGTTTTTGGAGAAATTCAACAGAATTATCGACAATAATCCAGGTAATATTTTCATAATTCGGATAATAATGCTCAGAAATAATGATCTCA
Source organism: Chryseobacterium taeanense (assembly GCF_900099685.1). Taxonomy (GTDB): domain Bacteria; phylum Bacteroidota; class Bacteroidia; order Flavobacteriales; family Weeksellaceae; genus Chryseobacterium; species Chryseobacterium taeanense. The sequence goes on from NZ_FNDW01000015.1 coordinate 32,869, forward strand.
ATTCCACGGTCAATTGCTGCTTCAATGAATTTTTCTCCAGAATTTTTAAGCGTATTAATGGCAATAAATGCGGTATTTTTGGTAGAATAAATAAGCCTGCTGTCAAAAGCAATGTTTTTGATGATCCGGTTTTTATCTCCAATAATTTTTGTACCTGTGATTTCTGTAATATCTTCTGCAGTGTAATTCATTTATAAATCGTCTATTATAAATTTTTTGTCTTCATCCTGATAATTATTATACAGCCGTAATATTTTCACATATTCTGATTCTAATTTGTAGATCAGAGTTGTTTGTTCTGTAATTAAGAGTTTATTGTAATCAGGGAATTTTTCAAGCTTCTGAAAAATTACTTTTTTATCAATGATTAAAGCTAATTTATGGTTAAGCATATTGATAAAATTCTGATATTCTTTATAGGTAAATCTGTTTCCTATATAATCTTCAATCTGTTCAAGATCCTGAAGAGCAAATCTAGACCACCTTATTTCCATATTTTTTCAGAAATCGTTCTTCAGAAATTTTCATCACATCATCGTGTGAATGATAAATTCCGTTTTTAAAATCATCTTCAGCTTCTTCTAATGATTGTAAAAAAGTTTTTTCAGGCTCGATAATCTCAGCAATTCTCAGTAATTCCTCCGGAAGAAATTTTTTTTCTTTCATTTTTCGAAAAAACGTAGGTTCAGAAATCCCGCTTTTTTCAATGATGTACTTCAGCTTGAAGGGTGAATTTTTCAAGATCTCATCAATGGAATTACTGATTTTTATATAATTTTTAATTTCTAATATCATTTTTCGATAGTTTTTACTATTATTTTTTGAGTAAAATTAATAATAATTTTGATATTAAATTATTTTTTATTTAAAACTTCTTCTACAAAAACCCTTCGGCTTACTGCATCATAAGATTCTGTTTCTCCGAGCTCTACGAGATCTTTTCCTTCTGAAGTTCTCATCGAATAATTAGCCAGGTTTCCTGTTCTTCGGCAGATCGCATGTACTTTCGTTACATATTCGGCAGTCGCCATAAGATTGGGCATCGGGCCAAAAGGTCTTCCTAAAAAATCCATATCCAGACCGGCAATAACCACCCGGATTCCGTTGTTAGCCAGCTGATTGGCTACATCAACAATGCCTTCATCGAAAAATTGTGCTTCATCAATTCCCACCACATCACAATTAGAAGCCAACAAAAGTATTTCATTGGGATTTTCTACCGGTGTACTGCGTATTTTATTCTGGTTATGAGAAATCACATCTTCTTCAGAATATCTTGTATCCAGTTTAGGTTTGAAAATTTCTACATTCTGCCCCGCCATTTCTGCCCTTCTCAGCCTTCTGATTAACTCTTCGGTTTTACCGGAAAACATTGAGCCACAAATAACTTCCATCCAACCGCTTTGTTTGGAATGATTAATTGTATTTTCTAAAAACATTTGTTAAATTAGCCGTATATTTTTAACATCAAAAGTAAGCAATTTTTTAACAAGATTCTTATATGCAAAACATCCAAGATTTAAAGGAAAAGATTTTTTTTGAATCCAAGAATATGATCGCTGTTCTGGATAAAATAAGCAATGTAGATGAATTACTTTCCAAGCAGGATCTTGTAGATGAGCTTGCCAACAGAATTTCGTTTTTATGCTTGCTTGAAAAAAATATAGAGCATTTCAGTGGCGAAAATTTTTCATCGTCTCATGAAAATCAGGAAAAATTATCCTATCAGCAATTCAATGAGTCTGAAAATTTTATAGAGGAAGAAGAAGTTATTTTTAATAACAGGCTTAATGAGATCGGGGAAAATGAAGAATATCCTTCCTCTGATCAGGTAACGGAAGAAGAAGCGATCTTCAATAATCAGCTCAATGAAATTGTAGAAGGTCAATTGCATCAAACCTTGGTTAATTTCGTCGAAGAAAATCCTGAAGCGGAAATTGCTGTTCAGGAAAATTCCAATGGTGTTGAAAAAGCGGAAGATGTTTTCACTGAACAAATGAAAGAGCTGGAGGAACACGAAATTTCTGAGCAAAAGGATGATACATTGAATTTTGTAGACGAGGAAAGGATATTAGCCGATTCAGAACCCGATCATGAAAATGATATTGATGAAGAAATGTTCAGCGATGAAAATACCGAAGAAGAAGTGATCTTTAATAATCAGCTTAATGAAATTGATGGATTTGAAAACGAAATTTCTGATAATCAGGAGAATGTAAGCTATTTTGAAGAAGAAGAAAAAATACGGGATAACTTTGCTACTGAGGTGAAAGATGAAGCAGATCAGGAAATTAATGAAATTATTCCCAGTATTTTTGATACGGAACTTTTGGAAGATGAGCTTTTGATTGAAGAAAATGAAGAACATTTTACAGTCTCTGGTTCTATGGTTGAAAACGGCGAAATCCCTACAGATACTTCAAATGTAGAAGATATTTTAACGGAAATCAAACAAGAAGCAGCGGCTGAGGAAAAACAAGAGCAGACCATTCTGGCAGAGATCAACGATAGAAGAAAAATTGTTGATATCGACAGACCTGTTCACGAAAAAGAGAAAGATAAGCCAGCATCTGATGAAAGTTTTGAAAATCTTGAAGCGTATCATCAGGAAAAAAAGATAAAGCTGGCTCATATCAAAGGATTAAAAGCCGTTCAGACACTTTTTGACGATGACCATCTGGAAAGAATGATACCATCAGAAAAGTCTCCTGAAGAGAAAAAAGAAGATTCAGGAAGTATTTTAAAAACAAATATACCTACCGATTTTATGGAGGCTGAAAAGAAAAAGCCGGAATTCAAACTGGATTTGAATGATCGTATTGCTTTTACAAAAACACTTTTCGGCGGTAGTCAGTCTGAGTTGAATGAAGTAGTAAATAATCTTAACAGTTTCAAAACATTAGAAGAGGCAAAAGAGTACCTGAGTGATCTTTATTATTCTAAAAAATGGAATAAAGTGGACGAATATGCCCAGAGACTCTGGATATTGGTAGAAAATAAATTTTTATAACGTAATTTTGAGCGGGATTCTATATTTTGTTCCCACACCGATCGGGAACTTAGAAGATATGACCTACAGAGCGGTCAATGTACTAAAAGAGGTTGATTACATATTGTGCGAAGATACGAGAACTTCCGGAATTCTTCTGAAGCATTTCGAAATTTCAAAGCCTTTAAAATCTTATCATCTCCATAACGAACATCAGGCAACGGAAAAAGTAATGAATGATCTTAAAAGCGGTCAGAATATTGCCATTATCACCGATGCAGGAACACCCGGAATTTCGGATCCGGGTTATTTGGTTGCAAAAGCAGGCGCAGATCATCAGATTGAAATGATTTGTTTGCCGGGAGCAACCGCATTTGTTCCGGCTTTAGTAGTTTCTGGGTTGCCGAACAATGAGTTCTTATTTGCCGGATTTTTGCCACAGAAGAAAGGAAGACAGACGAAACTGAAGCAACTTGCCGAAGAGAAAAAAACCATCGTTCTTTATGAAAGCCCACACAAAATCAATACGACTTTGGAGCAGATTAAAGAATTCTTTGGAGAAGAAACCAAAGTAAGCCTCAGTCGTGAAATTTCAAAAAAATTCGAAGAAACCAAGCGCGGAACAATTCTTGAACTCATTGAATTCTCAAAAAGCAAAACCTTAAAAGGTGAGATCGTTCTCATCATAAATAATTCCATTTAATTGAAAAAACTAATTTTCGTACTGTTTTCGTCGGTTTGCTTCGGACAGACGGATCAGTATAAACAGATACTTTTAACTAAGAAAATTGGCCGGGAGATACGTTCTTATTCAAAAGGCTACGGAGTATTTACCGAGGCCAGAACCGGAAATACCGGAATTGTAGATTCTTTAGGCAATATTACCTTTGCTTATCCTTTAAAAAGCGAAATTTCACGGCTATGGAAAGATCGTTTCATCCTCAAAGTAAAAGCGGGAAATTCAAACGGAAAAACCGCTCTCATCGATGAAAAAGGCAAAGAGCTGATTTCTTTGGATAACTTCAGATTCAGAACCTGGGAAAATAAAGACCGCATGATCTACACAAAACAAGGTAAGGAATGCGTGTATGATTTCAACGGAAACCAGATTATTCCTTTTTCCGACAAGATAGAATTTGCCAGTGAAAGCAGATTTTTTGTTAAGAAAAACGGAGTCTGGTTAATCTATGATTTCGACGGGAAGCAGGTTTCAGACAGGGAATTTACCACAGATCTCCGCTTTTATAAGGGAAGAACCTATATCACAACCGGAGATAAATCAGGAGAAATTATTGATAATAACGGTAAGACCTTAACGATAATTTCCAATCATAACGTAGACAATATCAATGCTTTCCCTTTTCTTGTGACGCTTGATACAATTAAAAATAAATACGGAATCATTAATGACAAGGAAAATGTAATCGCTGATGAAATCTATGAACAGGCTTTTGTCGGAAGAGAATATATTTATCTTACGAAAGATGATAAAGTAAGTATTTTTTCAAAGAAAGAAGAAAAAGTTTATGATCTTGATTATCATTATGTAAATCCGCTCTTTAATGGTTTATTTAAAACATCACAGGATCAGAATAATCCCAAAGCGGCAGTGGTTCGTCTCAATGGAGAAGTTGTTTTTCCCAAAGAATATGACAGGATAGAAGGTCTTACGATTGCCGGAGATAAGTATCTGTATCTCCGTAAAAATGATGAGGAGAAAATTCTGGATAAAGATCTTAAAAATGTTATCAGTGAAGATTATGAGATCGAGAAAATATTCCCGGATACTTTAATTCTTAGCAAGGACAATTTATATTATACATTTTTTCCAAAAGGCAGACAGTATGTTGAATTGAAGGGTTTTAAAGAAATGAAGTCTTTAGAAATGTATCCTATGCTCGTCGGCAGAAACATCGATAATTTCTACGGGATATTAGATGGGGAGGGAAAAGAAGTAGTTCCCTTTATTTACGATGATATTATCACTTTTCCCGGTGTCAATGAATTTATTATTAAAAAAGACAATAAATTCGGAGTTTCCAATCATAAAAATGAACCCTTGGCAGAAGTTGTTTTCGATAAATTTATTCAGGACAAAAAAGGACTTAAACTCATAAAGGGAAAAGAGATCCAATACATTTATTTCACTGAGCAGAAAGACCGGAACTTTATCGATTAAATGCAATCCATGACAAAAAACAGGTATCAAATTCATGCTAAAACTGTGATTTAAATGCAATGAATAACATTTTATAATATCTTTGCACACCGTTTTATTTCTATAAACTAAATAATGTATATTAGCCAACATTCAAAAGGTTAATAACTTATCAAGAAAATAATTGTCATCATATGAAACTATTAGAAGGAAAAGTAGCGCTAATAACAGGAGCTACAAGAGGAATCGGAAAAGGAATCGCTGAAATGTATGCCCAGCAGGGAGCAAAAATTGCGTTTACCTATGCCGGATCTGTAGACAAAGCTAAGGAATTAGAAGCAACTTTAAGTTCTGTAACTCAGATTAAAGGATATCAGTCTGACGCATCAGATTTTGATGCTGCCCAAACGTTGGTGGATGAAGTCATCAAAGAATTCGGGAAAATTGATATTCTCATCAACAATGCCGGGATTACCAAAGATAATCTTCTCCTGAGAATGTCTAAAGAAGACTGGGATAAAGTAATCAATGTAAACCTGGATTCTGTATTCAACCTTACCAAAGCGGTGATAAAGCCAATGATGAAAGCTAAGGAAGGATCTATTATCAATATGACTTCCGTAGTAGGAATCAGTGGGAATGCAGGACAGGCCAATTATGCCGCTTCAAAAGCGGGAGTTATTGGTTTTACAAAGTCTGTAGCCCTTGAATTAGGCTCAAGAAATATCCGTTGTAATGCGATTGCTCCGGGGTTCATTCAGACTGAAATGACCGATGCTTTAGATGATAAAGCGAAAGAAAAATGGAACGAAGCCATTCCTATGAAAAAGCTTGGGCAGACAAAAGACATCGCCAACGCTTGCGTATTCTTAGGAAGTGAAATGGCATCATATATTACAGGCCAGACCCTGAATGTTGATGGTGGTCTGCTTACTTAATAAACGAATAAACCTTGCAATAAAAATCAAAATCCGTCTCATGAGACGGATTTTGTTGTATAAAAGTACACATATTCTTTTAAACAAACCTTTCCAAAGCGTTATAAATAAATCCAAACAATATTAAAGAAATTAGGGTTTCAGACCACTTGCTGAGCAATAAAGTTTATGCTGAGCCTGTCGAAGCACCTAGCGCCCCGAAAAATAAGCGCAATCCTTTCAACAAATCTTTGCGTCGATAGCGTTAAATAAACAATCAAAAAAGGTTAATAAAATATTACAATACTACTCATTTGCTGAGCGAAGCGCCTTAGCGCTCGAAAATAGGCGTAATCCTTTTAACAAATCTTTGCGTCTTTAGCGTTAAAATAAAATGGTGAAAATGTAAAAATAGGAGGAAGATTTCACTTGTAATTGCCCATGAAAACGGCAATACCCCAAAAGTAGTCTTGGTTGGACTACTTTTTCAGCTACAAATGTAAACAAAATATTTTCACCGCCAAATACTAACCTCTTATTTTCTAATTTCTTACATATTGACAACAAAAACCACAAGACTTCACAAACTTACACTGCGGTTTTCTTGATTTATTTTATATATTTGTGATCTATTGTTCATTACCAAGGAAAAGTAGTCCAACCAAGACTACTTTTACAATAGCACGTATGAACACAATGATGAAAAGTTATGAACCCTTTCCGATACTACGTTTTTTCGTAGTTTGGTTGTATATTTTCATCCCTTCACAAGCATATTCCGGTTCTTTTGTACCGGCAGATTCCATTATTTTTGTAGCTGAAGACTCGTATGTCTATTCAGAAACCTCTGTTTTTATTGCAGGAACTGAACAGAATAAAAGTTTTACATCAGCTAAAAAGTCCAAAGATTTTCTTAAGAGATCATCTTTACCATTTTCTACTCCAAAGTCAGTCAATATTGCAGCTAATAAAGTCTGCTATACAAGTAGTCCGTGGAACCGTACTGATCCCGGACGCATTTCTCATGCCTCAATGTTGGGGATTACGGGAAGCCCTTCCTTAAAGCTTCTTGATAAAATAATAAAAGCCTTATTCCCTCAGCTTGCCTGCACAGACAGGGATAGAAAGAAGCTTATAAACAGAGCATTTTATCCATTTCAAATTACAAATATCATCATCAATCACTTCGTTCGTCCTCCGCCTGAGCTTCCCGCTGAAGACACAAAAGTTTTTAACACATAAGTCATATAAGAGATAAGGTTACAACTTTGAAAACAATAGAACACATAAGTTTTGAAAATCTTCGATTTTCCTGAGTAACGTTTAATCATTCATTATCCATTCACTATTCACTCACTATCCACTTCGTTTGTCATCCCGTAGGGATCTAGGCAAAGCATTTCAGATAGCAATTGTGAAATTTGTGTATAAAGATTAGTGCCATTAGTGTTTAAAAATAAGTGCAACGCCTGATGCAGAGGATGTGACTTCGAGAACCTCAGTCACCGGCATTTTACAAGTCTTTGTCGTTAGGAATCTTGGCATAGCTGGTAATAGTAGTAGGGAAAGACTCGGGCTTAGATCCCTACGGGATGTGACAATCGGAGGGATAAGGAAACTAAATTTTGGGTATTGGATTCGTCGTCAATTCGAGTGTTTTTTCGTAACAAGGTGAAGAAAAAATGTATCGAGAATGAAATTGATCCTCAAGCTCATAAACTTCTCGATACGATTTCTACAAAGTCTATTCGAAGTGACGGAGTGAATCAAAATGCATAACGAATAAGAATCTTAATGCACTTCGTGTTCACAATTAAAAATATAACAACATAAATTAAATACAAAACAATGAAACATTTTATTACAATGGCTGTTCTATTCATCAGCCTCATTATTAAAGCTCAGGTGGGGATTAATAACACCTCACCCAAAGCGACCCTCGATATTACCGCCAAAACAACTGGCAGCACTACCGCTGAAGGACTAATTGCCCCAAGGTTGGAAGGTGTGGATATAAAAGGGAAAGATGCAAAATATGATACCGCTCAAAAAGGAGCCATCGTCTATGCCCTTTCGGCAGTTGCTTCTCCAAGTACTAAAACAGCTAATATAACTGCAGAAGGATATTATTATTTTGATGGCAGCGTCTGGCAGAAGCTCTCAAATTCTTCTGCACCAACTGTTGTAGTAACCTCATCAGCCCTTAACGGAACCTATAAAGCAGGAACCGCAATGACGGCTTCTAATACTTTTACGGTTACCATAACTAATAATTCTTTTAGTACGGCTGATATTGCTTTCAATACTTCAGACTTAGTGCTTTCAGGAGGTCTTTCGGTAGCTTCGGTGAGTCCGGCCACAGCCAATAACTTAATTGCAGGAGCGAGTGTGACGGTAACTTATATCCTTTCCGGAACGCCGGCTACCTGTGGGACACTTACCGCAACATGGAACAAGCTCACTCTGAATTCTGTTAAAACAATTAGTATTGCTCCTAACCCAACCTTTACCTGCAGCGCAGGATCTTGGTCAAGTGTGTTACCTGAATACAGGCTCAATGGATTAATGAATGGAACAGCTTATTCCGGTACTTATACATTGCCATATACTGGAGCAGCATGTACATATAATTATCCAGGGGAAACGATTACACAAAGCGGGTTAACACTTACCCTCACAGCAGGAATCTACAATACTAGTGGAAACCTGACTTATACTTTATCTGGAACTTACACCGGCACAAGTAATGGAGCCGCAACCTTTACTACAGCCAGTGGATGTACTATCTATTTAGGGCCATGTGCAAGTTGTAAGGAAATTTTGAATAAAGGATTAACAACAGCAGATGGTGTTTACTATGTGGATATTGATCAGGCTGGAACGACCTATTCACCAATGAGGGCATACTGCGATATGAATACCAATGGTGGAGGATGGATGCTCATTGGTGCTAATGGAACGAGTCTTTCGACACCAACCCAGAAAACAGAAATGACAAGCCCTAATAGCAGTGGTTACCTTTCTCGTGCAATTGTGACACAGATTGCTAATATAAGTACAGAGGTTCAATTAAGATCGGGAATCTCCTCTACAAGCTATGCTAATAAAACAACTTCCCAGAGTGGAGGTCCGGCTATTTTGGCTCTCCGAAGTTTAGATACTAATTATATGGGTCTTGGAACATGGCATAGATCAGGGGCACCACAGGACTTTAGTAATAATACGTCTATTCCAACTACAGGAACTTGGACGTGGGACGTGGGTATCTGTACAACTAGTCAAGATGCGAATGGTTGGCCCAAAATGTATCATGACTGTGGTAATGGTAGTGGAGTACATTGGTTATTAACATATCAATATGCTAATAGAACAGCCGGTGGTGATCCATGGGCATCTACATGGGTAAGATAAGTATTACACAAATTTGCTAACAATTAATCTTCCACCTGCTGATGCGAGCGTCTCGCCAGCAATACGGCACATCTAAATTAATTACTAATCCTCATAGGTTTCTAAAACCTATGAGGATTTAATAACAAGTTTAACAACCATTTAAATATAACAATAATGGCAAATATCTTACACAAAATCAAAGCGTATCTCTATGATAACACTTTAACCAAAGACAATCCCAATGATTTCATTGCCCGTACGGCGAGCGAGCGTTCCCTTTCTGTACAGCAGATATGTGAAGCCGCCGCCAGCCGTGGCGGTGCAGATGTTTCCGCTTCGGCAATGGAGCATGCGACCGAACTCTTCCTTAAAGAAATGGCCTACCAGCTTTGTGACGGATTTTCAGTCAATACCGGCTACTTTACGGCAAGCACCACCATCCGCGGGGTTTTCGACAGCCCGTCGGAGACTTTTAATAAAGACAAGCACAGCATTATCTTCCAGTTTAACAAGGGAGAAAAGCTACGGGCTGAGATTTCAAACATTGAAGTAGACATTCTTGGCGTGGCAGAAGCTTCTGCGGTGATCTTGCAGGTAACCGATATGAAGAGCGGTTCCGTTAATGATCTTCTCACGCCGGGCAGAAACCTGAAGATTGTGGGCAGCAAAATCAAAATCATGGGCGATAATCCTACACGGGGAGTTTATTTCATCAATACCGCTACCCAGGAAAGAACAATGGTAGAGGCATTAGATATTGTAACCAATAATCCCTCCGAGCTTATGGTGGTGATTCCTGCATTACCATCAGGCACCTACAATCTGGAAGTGGTGACGCAGTTTACGCAGGGCGCTCTTCTGAAAGAACCGCGAACGGCTACCCTTGATAAAGTACTTACTGTAATGTAAGAACAGGTGTATTTGTCAACACCGTGTTGACCGCCCGATCAAGGGTGCGTTGACCGGTCGGTCAAGGGTGTCTTGACCGACCGAGTGTGGGTGTGTTGACCGTACGGTATGAATATTCATAGTTTAGGGTTTACGATTTACCTAAACAAGAGACTGCCTGAAAAGGCAGTCTTTTTATGTTGTTACGTAAATGCAATGCTATCGAATCATTGGTTTTGTTTTATATGATTCCGGCACTGAACTAATCTTTAAATATCTGATTTTCCTGCTCCTGAACCCGGATAAAAGTCGTTCTTTTAGAAAGTTCCTTCAGGGTCGAAGCACCTACATACGTGCATGTAGAGCGTACGCCGCCCAAAATATCTTTTACGGTTTCCGAAACCGGACCTTTATAGGCAACTTTTACGGTCTTTCCTTCTGATGCCCTGTATTCCGCGACACCTCCGGAATGCTTTTCCATCGCAGTTTTTGAACTCATCCCATAAAATAGACGGTATTTCTTGCCGCCTTCCTCTACAATCTCGCCACCACTTTCATCGTGTCCGGCAAACATTCCTCCCAACATGACAAAGTCTGCACCGCCACCGAAAGCCTTTGCCACATCGCCCGGAACTTTACACCCGCCATCTGCAATGATATGGCCTTTCAGTCCATGCGCAGCATCGGCACATTCAATAATAGCGGAAAGCTGTGGATAGCCGACACCGGTTTTTACACGCGTTGTACAGACAGAACCTGGCCCGATTCCTACTTTAATGATATCGGCACCCACGAGAAGAAGTTCTTCTACCATTTCTCCTGTCACCACATTTCCGGCAATAATGATCTTATCCGGGAAATTGATTCTTGCTTTCTTCACAAATTCTACAAAATGTTCTGAGTATCCATTGGCTACGTCAATACATAGAAATTCAATTTTCGGGTGCTTTTCAAGGATGGTTCTGATCTTTTCTTCATCCGATTTTCCGGTGCCGGTGCTTAAGGCAATATACTGATAGATGCTTTCGGGCTGCGAATCCAGGAACTGTGACCATTCCTCAGGGGTATAATGCTTATGAATGGCGGTAATAATCTTTTCTTTGGCAAGCTCCACGGCCATCTCAAAGGTTCCGACGGTATCCATATTGGCGGCAATAACCGGTACACCGCTCCATTTTTTCCGGGTGTGTCTGAACGTAAATTCCCTTTCCAGATCAACTTCCGAACGGGATTTCAAGGTAGATCGTTTAGGACGAAACATGACATCTTTAAAACCCAGCTTTATATCATTTTCTATTCTCATAATTTGGATATTATTGAATAAAAATAAGGAAAAAGATTGATTGTACCTTTTAAATGACAGTGATTTATCAATAAAGCTGTTTTTAGTAACTGTTTAAATTTTATCTAATATTTTTAGGGACTTCTCTTAATGTCCTTTATCCAAATAAACGAAGTTTATTCTTAATCTCAACATTAAGAAATTCAGTTTATTAAGTGTTGAAAAAATAAGAAATCAATTAATTGATTTAGATTAAGTTACTTAAGAAATTAAACCTTAATTCCTTAGTGATTAAATTTTATCTAATATTTTTAGGGACTTCTCTTAATGTCCTTTATCCAAATAAACGAAGTTTATTCTTAATCTCAACATTAAGAAATTCAGTTTATTAAGTGTTGAAAAAATAAGAAATCAATTAATTGATTTAGATTAAGTTACTTAAGAAATTAAACCTTAATTCCTTAGTGATTAAATTTTATCTAATATTTTTAGGGACTTCTCTTAATGTCCTTTATCCAAATAAACGAAGTTTATTCTTAATCTCAACATTAAGAAATTCAGTTTATTAAGTGTTGAAAAAATAAGAAATCAATTAATTGATTTAGATTAAGTTAATTAAGAAATTAAACCTTAATTCCTTAATGTTAAAAATGTATTTAGAATTTAAACATGCTCTTAAAACTTTTCAAATTATATTCAGTAAAAAATTATTACTACCATAGCTTTCACTTCAGCTTAGATCAATATCGCATCTTATACCGGAACTCCGTAAAGTTCTATTTTATCATAGCACACCTACGGTGTGCCTGCGATATTGTATTGTTTTATGCTAAAAGGCTCGTTTTTGAAGCCGTAAAGCTCATCCGACATGCTTTTTGAGATCTAACACCTCAATCAGGTCAGAAAAAAGTAAGCAGAACTTCTTTAAATGTTTTTAAAAAGCAATACATTTGAAACCATGGATTTCCCTGCAACCGTTCATATTTTAGGCAAAGACATTTTACTGCATCCGATCACAGAGTCTCTGGGGATTTTTGTCGGGATGCGGTATTATTTTTATTTAAAAAAAAAAAGCAAGTGAAAAAATGTCTTTCAATACTTCTGCAGCGATTTTAATAGGAGCAACTGCAGGAGCTTTGATAGGATCTAAATTAATCGGCAATCTCGAAAATCCATATATACTTTTTGGAAATTTCAGTTTAAAAAGATTTTGGACCAATAATACTATTGTCGGAGGTCTGGCATTTGGTCTTATAGGAGTTGAATGGGCAAAGAAAATTGCAGGGCATAAAGAAAGTACCGGAGACTTAATTGTTTTTCCATTAATTCTGGCAATGATAATCGGAAGAGTCGGCTGTTTCCTTACAGGGATTTACGAAGAAACCTACGGTCTTCCTACAGATTCCATTTTTGGAATGTATCTGGGAGATCAGTATCGAAGGCATCCTGTTGCTTTATATGAAATTACTTTTCTCATTACACTTTGGATTATTTTAAAAGGGATTCAGAAAAAAGATACATTTCCTTCTGGTTTTGTATTTCAGCTTTTTATGATCAGTTACTTTAGTTTTAGATTTATGCTGGATTTTATCAAACCTAAAGTAGATATTGTGGCAGGACTTGGAACAATACAGCTGGTTTGTGTTGGCGTGATTTTTTATTATTTCTTTAAACTCAAAGAAACAAAAGTTGTAAATTCACTTTAAATATTATTCATGAAACTACTAACATTACTTGAAGTTGGAGATCTCACCGGATTGTTCGTATTTATAATCGGCATTGTTTTAATTGTACTTTTTGTTATCTCAATGTTTGTAGCAGCTATTGTACAAATTATTTATGAATGGGATAATAAAAGAAAATTTTCAAGAGGACAGTTTTGGAGAACCGTTTTGATATCTATGCTTGTTGGCGGACTTATCAGTGGTTTTGTTTGTGGTGGAATGTAAAAAATTAATTATGCCGGTAAGAAACTATACTTATTACGATTATACCATCAGCCTTTGCCCCGAATGCCTGAAGAGAGTAGGTGCGAAGATCATCATTGAAGACGAAGCCGTTTTCATGACAAAAAGATGCCCCGATCACGGATTTTTCAAAACGAAAATCGCAGCGGATGTTCAGTACTATAAAAATATCAGAAACTATAATAAAGCTTCGGAAATGCCGGTTCATTTCGGGACCGATGTGGAATACGGATGTCCTTATGACTGCGGCTTATGCGTAGATCATGAGCAGCACAGCTGCCTTTCTATTGTGGAAGTTACTGATCGCTGCAATCTTACCTGTCCTACGTGTTATGCAATGTCTTCTCCGCACTACGGAAGCCACAGAAGTCTTGAGGAAATAGAAGCGATGTTTGATATCATCGTTAAAAATGAAGGCGAGCCGGATGTTGTGCAGATCAGTGGGGGAGAACCGACCATTCATCCCGAGTTCTTTAAGATCATGGATATTGCCAAGTCGAAGCCTATCAAGCATTTAATGTTAAATACCAACGGCGTGCGGATTGCCAATGATCCCGGTTTTGCAGAAAAGCTGGCGACCTATGCTCCGGAATTTGAAATTTATCTTCAGTTTGATTCCTTTAAACCTGAAGTTCTGGAGGATTTCAGAGGAAAAGATCTCACTGATATCAGAATGAAAGCCCTGGAAAAACTAAATGCCCTTAATCTTTCTACAACGTTGGTGATTGTCCTTCAGAAAGGGAAAAATATCGATGAGATCGGGAAGATCATTGATTTTGCTTTAAAACAGAAATGTGTCCGTGGAATTACTTTTCAGCCTGTCGAAATTGCAGGAAGAAACCGTGAAGATTCTGCGTACGAAAAGATAACACTGACGGAGGTAAGACAGGAGATTTTAAACCAATTTCCACTGCTGAATTCGGATGATATCATTCCCGTTCCATGTAATCCGGATGCTTTGGCGATGGGTTATATCCTGAAGCTTGAAGGTGAAACGATTCCTTTAACAAGATATATCAACCCCGCTGATCTCCTGAATAATGAGACAAGAAATACTATTGTCTATGAGCAGGATACAGGACTGCAGATGCAGCTTCTGGATATTTTCAGCACCGGGATCTCCGTAGATAAAGTGAAGCCTAAAGTAAACCAGCTATTGTGCTGTCTTCCCGAAGTTTCAGCTCCCAATCTCGATTATGACAATCTTTTCAGGATCATCATCATGAATTTTATGGATGCTCACGATTTTGATGTGCGCGCCGTAAAGAAATCCTGTGTGCACATTGTGAATAAAGATTTAAAACTGATTCCTTTTGAAACCATGAATTTGTTCTACAGAGATGATAAGAGTAAATATCTTGAGGAATTGAGGAGGGAGGATAGAGTTTTATTTTAGTATAAATCCCAAAGAACATTATTTTCAAAAAGATCTCCCCAATATCTTTATTTGCTTCATTTAACGCATCAAAGATTTTTAATTTTAAAATCTCATCATAATCGTCATCGTAAATTATAGCTGTAATAATGTCGTGTAATAGTTCCTTATTCACTATATTGTCAGCCACAGCCACAGCAATATTTTCCATTTCACGAATAAATTTGGTTACGATAGCTCCTAAACCATTTGTTTGTAAAAAAAATGCCCCTAAAGCAACAGATGTCCTCTTATTACCATCGTTAAAGGCATGAATTATTAAAGCAAAACACTAGATGAGTTAGTTTATCTTCAATATAAGGATAATATAAATCATTTTGAATATGATGTAGTGGGCTGTCAATATTTCCTAAATCTTTAATACCTCCATGCCCTCCTGATATTTCTAAAATTTTATCGTGAATTTTTATAGCAAATTCCTTTGGAAAGTATATTAAAGTCATCATCTGTTTTTTAATCTTTTAAAGACATCTTTATTCTCTTCCAAACGCTGTTCTATAGTCATACTTTGTTCGCCTAAAAATTTTTCAAAATCATCTTCTGAAACTTCTTTTATATAATCTTCAAGTTTTTCGTGTAGTGCATCTCTAAATACTAAATCTCTACTAGCCATTTTGCTTCTGGCATCTTGAATAGATGCATACATCATTTTTTCAGCTCTCTTTGAAAAATCGTTAAATAGAGAATGTGCTTCTGTTAAATTTAATTTTCTTGCTTTTTTTTGACTGCATTCTTCTAATTCATGTGCAAAAGCATTTTCATAATCAGATATAATTCTTAAAATCTCTGTATAGAAAGTGGATCTGACACTTTGTTTAGAATTTAGTCTAAGGATTTTTTTATATTCACTTGCATTTTCTTTAAAAATGCTTTTATAAACCTTATCCGTTAGTTGAGAATATTTAAAATTATTTTTTTCAATATATTGATCGATAGCATTAGTAAATTTCTTTCTGTAATCAAATTCATCCATGGCTACAAAAAGATATTGTTCTTCTCTTTGATTTATATATTTTGTATGACCTTGAGCTTTTTCATTTAAAACATCTATAACAATATCTAAAATTAATGAACGAATTTGTCTAGCTCTTTCTGAATCAGTTAATAACATTCCAAAATTTAATAATGCTTTAAATGTGAAAACACCCAGAGAAGGAGCTTTATTTAACTCTTCTTTATAGGAAGGATTAATTTCTTTAATAAATTCTTCTTTAAATATTTTTAATCGACTTCCTGTAAGAACTTCATATCCATTTGAAACAATTTCATCTTCATTATTTTCTAATACTCTTTCAATAGTTCTTACATCTACTTCAAAAAACTCAGAAAGCTGTTGTTTTGTGTAACGATATTTTTTTTCAAGAAGAACACCTGGAAAACTTACTGCTTTATATATTTCAGGTATGGCTATATTGTTATTTAAAACATTTTTCCTTTCAATAGGAGAGTTCGTTAAATCTCTTTTCATATATTTATTTTTGATGTCTCCGACATTAATGTCGGAGACATCATGTTTTTTTTATTTAAATATCTGATAATCAATTATTTAATTAGAAGGTGTTTTGCTTGTTAAAAACAGATTGATTATTTTTAATAATTAATTGATAATTAGTTTGTTATATGTCAAAACTTCATCACCTCACTCAGCGTATTCATATACTCATATGCGGTAAGATCGAATTTCACAGGGACAATCGAGATATATCCTTTTGCCAGAGCGGTTTCATCGGCATCTTCAGATTCATCCATATTGTTGAAATATCCGGTAAGCCAGTAATATTTTTTACCGTGAGGATTTACCCTTTCATCAAAGCTTTCTTCCCACTTGGCGTTGGCCTGTTTGCAGACTTTTACACCTTTAATTTCTTCTTTCTGAAGTTTCGGAATGTTTACGTTGAGAACAACTCCTTTAGGCATTGGGTTTTCCAGTGTTTTTTTAACGATATTCTGAATGTATTCTTTTGCCTGCGTAAAATCTGCTTCCCAGCTGAAATCCAATAAAGAGAAGCCAATGGCCGGAAGATTCTCTACACCGGCTTCCACTGCTGCAGACATCGTCCCGGAATAGATCACATTAATGGATGAGTTTGCGCCGTGGTTAATCCCTGAAACGACGATATCCGGTCTTCTGGGAAGTATTTTATCGAGAGCCATCTTTACACAGTCAACAGGCGTTCCGCTGCAGGAAAAATCTCTTTGCGGACCGTCAAGATGTACTTCTTCATAGCTTAAGGTAGAATTGATGGTAATGGCGTGACCTTTACCGCTTTGCGGAGAGTTGGGTGCTACAACGATTACTTCTCCGATTTCGTTCATAAAACGTACAAGATTTCTGATTCCAGGTGCTGTGATTCCGTCGTCATTTGTAACCAGAATAAGTGGTTTTTCCATATTAAAATTTAATTTTAACAAAATTACTTAAAACTATCTGATATTTGTAAAGAAGGTATTAAATTTGATAATTTGTAACAGTTAATTAAAAATTACTACTTATTAAAATACTTTTTTAAAATTAATAAAAATACATTACAGATTTATGTGGAAAAATTTTAAGCTCAATAAATTTTTACTCCTCATTCCATTAACAAGTCTAATGTTTTGTTTCAACTCGCCTAAAAATGAAGATGAAAAGATGCAGACGATCATGGTGAGCGTAAAAAATACTCTTTCTTACCTACATTACAGTCCAAAACCGATCAATGACGCATATTCAAAGGATGTGTATAAACTTTATTTTGATCTGATCGATTCCGGAAAAAGATATTTTCTGCAGTCGGACATGGACGAATTTGCAAAGCACGAAACCAAGCTTGATGATTATCTTAACCAGGGAGATCTTACCTTTTATAAACTCACCGTTGACAGATTATATCAGAGAACCGATGAGATTGATAAAATGATTCAGGATATTTTAAGCAAACCGATTAATCTCGAAGAAGATGAAACCCTGACTCTTGAGCCAAAGCTCAAAAAAGCTCCGGCCAATAAGCAGGAACAGTATAATGAATGGAAAAAATTCATTAAATACAATATTCTTCAGGAAATTGAATCGATGAACAGCAAAGAAGAAACCCAGAAAGAAAAGAAAGATTCTGTACAGCGATATAAACTGAAAGATACCATTAAATATCAACCACTTGCACCTGAACAAAAGCTTCAGAAAGCAACCGGTGAGGTAAAAGATCTTGTACAGGATATGTTCAGAAGATTTAAGAAAAGAAAAAAAATAGATCTGTTTACGGTGTACATGAATGCGTATACAGAAGTTTTCGATCCGCATACCAACTATTATTCTCCAAAAGATAAAGAAGATTTTGATACCAACTTTACAGGAAAGGTAATCGGTATCGGGGCAATTATTCAGGAGAAAAAAGGGAATCTCTATTTAGGAGCCTTAACAATCGGAGCGCCTGCATGGAAGTCTAAACAGCTTTCCGATGGTGATAAGATTCTTAAAGTAAAATCGAAACCTAATGAAGATGCCGTAAATGTAGTCGGGATGCTGTCTGATGAAGCGGTACGCCTGATCCGCGGGGAAAAAGGGACTCCTGTAACGCTGACTGTTCAGAAAAAGGACGGAACCATAAAAGAGGTTACGATGATCCGTGAAGAAGTGGCTATTGAAGATACCTTTGCAAGAAGTATCGTTGTAGGCGCTCCTAACGGTAAAAAGTACGGCTTTATCAATTTACCAAGTTTCAATGCTGATTTTGAAAATCCAAACGGAAGAAATGCTTCGGATGATATTAAAAACGAGCTTATTAAGCTTAAAAAGCAAAATATAGAAGGAATTGTTCTGGATCTTAGAAATAATGGAGGAGGTTCTTTAACGGAAGTAGGTGATATCATGGGACTTTTCATGCAGTCCGGACCCTATGTTCAGGTAAAAGACGGAAACGGGAAAATTCAGACATTAAAGAATAAAAATGAAACCCCAATCTGGACAGGTCCTTTGGTAATCATGCAGAACGAAGCGTCTGCTTCCGCTTCTGAAATTCTAGCCGGTGCAATGCAGGATTATGGTAGAGCCATGATTATAGGATCTCCACAATCGTTTGGAAAAGGAACCGTACAGACCTTTGTTGAATTGAACAGATTTTTAAATACGGAAGATGATTTCGGAGCTTTAAAGCTTACCATTCAGAAGTTTTATAGAATTACCGGAGAATCTACCCAGAGAAAAGGTATTGTTTCCGATATTCAGATGAAGGATCTGCTTACGTATGCAGAAGTAGGAGAGCGGTATGACGATTATGCGTTGGCTTGGGATAAGATTCCGGCAACAAATTTCCAAAAGGTTAATTACTTCAATATTCAGGCTCTTGAAAAGGCAAGCGCAGACAGATTGGCCAAAAATACCAAATATCAACTGCTGCTGGAAGCTGCCCAGTGGAGAGAAAAACTGGATAAAGAGGAAACGATTACACTTAATATCAATAAGTTCAATGAACTGACAAAACAGAGAAAAGCTCAGATTGAAAAGTTTAAATCATTAACAAAATTTGATAGCGGACTTCAGTTTACGATGTATCAGAGCGAAGTCGAAAGAGAGAAGAAAGATGAAGCTTTCAAAAAGAAATCTGAAATCTGGATCAAAAACCTTAAAAAAGATCTTTATCTTCAGGAAGCCATGAATATCATCGCTGATATGGGAGTAAAATCTTGATCTAATAAATAACATCATAAAAAAACCGTCGCCTGAGGTTCTCGAAGGCGACGGTTTTTTTTATTGGATATGTCTTGTCCTGAAATAGCGATACACAAATTTTATCGTTATGGAAAACAATCAAGAAAATCGCTATGTAAAGCGAACCCAAAAAGACTATTC
>NZ_FNDW01000005.1 GCF_900099685.1 Chryseobacterium taeanense
CGTTTAAATATTTGAATGTCAGAAACTTAAATATACGAATTATTGCTATTTTTTACAAAGTTTATCTCAATTATTATCCCGAACTCAGGTTAAATAGTTTTGTCCAGAGCAAAACAGATTATCTGGATGGTTTCCAGTACTTAACAACTGGCTCTGATGTTCTATGTGTGGGGTGCCCGGCACCATCATCGGAACTCCAGTTTGTCCCAACGTCGGAGGGTTATTTTGATTTTGTGGAAAATAAGTATATTTACAATTATGCAGATCATTTGGGAAACGTACGTGTAAGCTACTTTAAAAATGGCAGTGGAATAGAAGTTCTTGGAGAAAACAATTATTATCCTTTTGGATTAAGGCATGAAGGGTACAATGACTTTGATGGAAATCCTTCGTATCAGTACAAGTACAACGGAAAGGAACTGCAGACAGAAACAGGAATGTATGATTATGGCGCAAGATTTTATATGCCGGATATTGGAAGATGGGGTGTGCAAGATCCATTGGCGGAGAAGTACACTGCTTGGAGCCCCTATAACTATGTTTTCAATAACCCTATTAATTGGATTGATCCAGACGGAATGGATCCAGACCCACCCAAAGGAAATCTTAGATTTATAATTAATTTGGGAGGTGCAGCTGATGCCGCAGATGCTGCAAAAACCAGATATAATGAAATAAAAGAGTCTTATCCTAATGACAAAATTGTAATGTTGAATTTGGATGATTTGGGTAAGTTAGAAGGTCTCGTAGAATCTAATGTTAAAAAGGCACAAAAAGAAGGTTATGGTAAGACAGTTGAAGCTTCTTTTTATGGTCATGGAGGAACAGATGGACCTGTAGGAACTGAGCCTACTTCAAAAAATTCTTTAACAGATGAAACTGGAGAAAATTTAGATAAACATCAATTGTCTTCAGAGGGATGGAAAAACATAAATTGGAATTTTGACTCTAAAAAAAGTATAGCTGGTTTTTATGGGTGTAATACCTCTGACTTTGCTACATTATCATTTGTACCTACAGCTGAAGGCTACTATAATTTTGAAAATAATAAGTATATTTACAATTATGTTGACCATTTGGGAAATACAAGGTTGAGTTATTTCAATAATGGCAGTGGAATAGAAGCTCTTGAGGAAAGCAACTACTATCCTTTCGGATTGAAGCATGCAGGGTATAATGCATTGGCAGGGAATTCTGCTTATCAGTACAAGTATCAAGGACAAGAGTTACAGAATGAGACAGGTTGGTATAGCTTTAAATGGAGAAATTATATGCCCGATGTAGGAAGGTTCTTTAATGTCGACCCGCTTGCCGAAGATTATTCTTATCAATCACCTTATAATTTTGCCGAAAACCAAGTTATTGCTTTTGTGGAGCTTGAAGGTTTAGAGAAAGGACTTCCTTGGTATCTAAACAAAAGTAAAAGCGGAGGAAAGCCCGTCTTAACATTAGGTGCTCATAATATCAAACTTCCATACTATAATCGTAACGAATATGGTGGAAGTGTTGCTGGAGATGTAGGAACTTTTGCTACTAATACATTAGGGTCAATATATAATGGTGTTGCGTCTTCATGGAATGAAGCTATGGAGGGCAAGACGCTTGGATAAATGGCACAAGAGGGAGATCGTGATATGGAGACTACTTTGAATGACATTTCAAGGAATGGACCAAAAAATGGAACATGTTGAAAATTTGGCGGCAGCTGCAATTGTTCGTAAAACAGTAAGAGGTTCAAATAAACTTAGTCCTAATAAAGATGCTTCAGGAGATCATACTTCATTTGATAGAGATGTTAATGGAAACATTTATAAGTATGAGACTTATGAAAAAACTAAATCGGGGCATTTTAATCCTACTAAGAGGTTTGATGGTGGACAAAAGGGTGGAACTCCAGGTGCACCGCATATTGATAAAACCACAAAAAAACCAGTCACAACACCTCATGTGCAAACTAAAAAAGAAACAAGAAAGCCAACACCTGATGAAACACTTAAAAATTCTAGATTTCAAAAATGAAAAATATTGAAGCAATACAAGAATGGTTTAAACTCCAATGTAATGGCGATTGGGAACATGAGTATGGGGTAAAGATTCAAACCATCAATAACCCTGGTTGGAATGTGCATATAGATTTATCAGATACTGTTCTTGATGGTTTTAAAATTGATGAAAATTTGGATAATGGTGATAGAGATTGGTTTTTCATTCAGTCAGATGGGAAGGTATTCTCCGGATCGGGTGATTCCAATAAATTGAATACAATTTTAGATAAATTTGTTACATTCGCATTAGATAATATTGGTAAATCGGATTGTGTATATACAGTATACGCAAGAATTAATTTACCTTCTAATGTAGAAGTATTTAGACCATTAGAGGCAAAAATGATTGATTTATCAAGCTTTGAAATTGTATCTATTCCAGATGTGAATTTTAAAGATTTAAAAGTTTTAAATATTGATGACTTTGAAAAATTAGATTTTACTAAATTAAATTTAGATATAAATTTTAATATAAGCGATAATGTAAAATGTGATTTAATATATTTTTATGATCACCCTAGCTTAATCATATTGTAAATAACAGCTTCCATACGATTTTAGCGTGTAGCAGATAACACAAACCCACCACAAAGCGGTGGGTTTTGTGTTTTATAGTGCGGCTACATTTTTATTAAAGAAGTCTTGCAGCAACAAAGTTTTATGATACAATAAAGTTAAAGGCACTTTTCTTGTCAACCACATGATTTTCATCCCACCCCAAAATAAAATACATTACAAATTTGCGCACCCAATTTTTTAAAAGTAATTTTGCATGAATCTAAAATAAAAGTAAAATATGTCAACTTACGTAGTTGTAGGTCTTCAGTACGGAGATGAAGGGAAAGGAAAAATAACGGATGTTTTATCGGCGAAATCGGATTATGTGGTGCGTTTCCAAGGTGGAGACAACGCAGGTCATACCGTATATGTAGGCGATGAAAAATTTGTTTTGCACCTTCTTCCGTCGGGAGTTCTTCAGTGCAAAGGGAAATGTATCATTGCCAATGGAGTAGTGGTAAACCCTAAATCTTTCATTAAGGAGGTGAATCAGATCGAAAGCAAAGGTCTTAGAACAGATCATATTTTCATCAGCAGAAGAGCGCATGTCATCATGCCTTATCACATTCTTTTGGATACCTATCGTGAAGAAGAGCACGGAGGAACGCAGATCGGTACGACCAAAAAAGGGATCGGACCTTGCTACGAAGACAAAATTGCAAGAGTGGGAATCAGAATGGTAGACCTTCTGAATCCTGAAATTTTAAGAGAGAAAATAGAGAAGAACTTGAAAATTAAGAATTCTCTTTTTGAAAAATATTATGATAAACCGACTTTAGACGTTGAAGAAATTTACAACGAATATTTAGAGATCGGAAAGCAGCTTCAGGATAGAATTGTTGATACCGAACTGGAACTAAATGAAGCAATCCAGGAAGGTAAAAACGTTTTGTTTGAAGGAGCGCAGGCTTTGATGTTGGATATTGACTTTGGAACATATCCATACGTAACGTCATCTTCTCCGTCAACCGGAGGTGTTTGTACAGGGGCAGGAGTTCCACCAACTTCACTTCAGAATCTGATTGGTGTGGCAAAAGCATACTGTACAAGAGTAGGAAACGGTCCTTTCCCATCGGAATTAGATAACGAATTAGGCGAGAAAATCAGACAGATTGGTCATGAGTTTGGAGCAACAACAGGAAGACCAAGAAGAACAGGATGGCTTGATCTTGTTTCTTTAAAACATGCTTGTATGATTAACGGTATCAATAACTTAGTAATTACTAAATTAGATGTTCTTACGGGAATCGATACGATTAAAATTGCGACTCATTATAAAACGGAAGACGGCAAAATCATCGATTATTTCACTTCTTCAACAACAAAACTGTACGACTATGAAGCCATTTATGAAGAGCTTCCGGGTTGGACGGAAGATATTACCAAAGCAAGAAGCTATGATGAACTTCCTGCAAATGCTCAGAAATATATCGAATTTATCGAAAAATATTTAGGCATCAACGTTTATCTTGTTTCTGTAGGTCCTGAGAGAAGTCAGAACATTATCAGAAAAGAATTATTCTAAAATATTGTATTAAAATATATCATGAAAGGCTGTCATTAGACAGTCTTTTTTTTATAAACTATTTGATAATGAAGAGGATATTTTAATGTTGATGATTTTTATTGAGCTTTATTTACTTAAGATCTGGTTATTTATTTTGTTATTTTGAGCATAGTTAAATTTTAGTATTGTCATATAATTTTTAAAATCGTTGTAATTTTAACATATTTTTGGCAGATATTTTGATGTTGAATTAATAACCATGGATTAAAGGTGATAAACTAATAATCTAAATTTAACATTAAATATTTATAAGGATGAAAAACATGCATCAGAATCAGGAATTTCGTTTTAATGAAGTTCTATTTGAGCACCGTAACAAACAATATGGTGCATATGTACTAAGAAATGAATCAGACAGAATTTTAACAAAAGCGCTTTTTATAGGAGCTAGCTTTTTGGCGGCAGTTTCTTTGACACCTTTAATTGTAAATGCTTTTAAAAGTGATCCTGTTATAGAAAAGACTATTTACGACAGAGAGCATATTTTTAAACAAGTTGTAACTCCTGAAAAAGATCCTCCTCTACCGGTAAAACCTCAACCGGTTCCTGAAAAAATAAAAACAATCGATAAAACAGTACCGGAGCCTAAGGCGATTGTAACTAACGAGAAAAAAGTAGTAACTCCCAAGGATGAGCAAAATGCTGCTGCTGGTTTACAAACCTCGGAAGGAAAAGAAGTACCTACAATAAAATACGTTCCTATTGCACCGCCGATTAATAATGGAGCAGGTACCCAGCAGATAGAACAGCCAAAAGTGCAACCGAAAGAAGATAATTCTCCCAGAGTATCTGTTGATGTAGAAGCCAATTTTGTCGGTGGCCTTGATTCATTCAGGAATAAAGTGATGAATAATTTCGACGGATCAGGATTTGAGTCCGGAGATGTAATGAAAACAATAATTACTTTCATTGTTGAAAAAGATGGTACGATCTCAGGTATTAAAGCTGACGGAAGAGACGCAGATTTTAATAGCGAAGCGATGAGAACGATTAAAAGTATAAAAGGGAAATGGGTTCCTGCAAAAGTAAACGGGCAACCCGTAAGAAGCTACTTCAAATTTCCAATTTCTATGAAGTTTGATAATTAATTAATAATACATATCCTGAACACTTATCCACAAAGAATTTTTTTTGTGGATAATTTTTTTTAGC
This sequence comes from Chryseobacterium taeanense, assembly GCF_900099685.1. Taxonomy (GTDB): domain Bacteria; phylum Bacteroidota; class Bacteroidia; order Flavobacteriales; family Weeksellaceae; genus Chryseobacterium; species Chryseobacterium taeanense. The sequence continues at coordinate 5,323 of NZ_FNDW01000005.1, forward strand.
CTTAAAAGGCTTGTTAACAATATTTTAACTCATTTTTCGTTTTATCGGTTCATCAATAGCAAGGAAAAATGTGTATTTTTGAAACTTAAAGTTCTAAGAATGGCAAAAATCATAGGTATCGCTAATCAGAAAGGAGGCGTTGGAAAAACAACAACAGCTGTTAATTTGGCAGCGGCATTAGGGGTATTGGAAAAGAAAATATTAATCATTGATGCTGATCCTCAAGCTAATGCAACTTCAGGTTTAGGGGTTGATGATGTTCAGTATTCTACATACAATTTATTGGAGCACAGTGTTGAAACACAAAAATGTATCAAACAGACTGCAACTCCCAATCTGGATATTGTTCCGTCTCATATCGACCTTGTAGCAGCAGAAATCGAACTTGTTGACAAGGAAGACCGCGAATATATGCTGAAAAAAGCCTTACAAAGTGTTCGGGACAATTATGATTATATTATCATCGACTGTGCACCGAGTTTAGGGTTAATTACCGTGAATGCTCTTACTGCAGCCGACTCTGTGATTATTCCTATCCAATGCGAATATTTTGCACTGGAAGGTCTGGGTAAATTATTGAATACCATCAAAAACGTACAGAAAATACACAACAAAGATCTTGATATAGAAGGTTTGCTGCTTACCATGTACGACAGCAGATTAAGATTGTCTAATCAGGTAGTGGAAGAGGTAAATGCGCACTTCCCTGAAATGGTTTTTGAAACGATTATCAGCAGAAATGTAAGGCTAAGCGAAGCGCCAAGTTTTGGAGAAAGTATTCTGAACTATGATGCGGAAAGTAAAGGAGCGGTTCAGTACATTCAGCTTGCAGAGGAAGTTTTGTTGAAAAATGAAAAATTAGTAAAGAACTAAAAAGCCGACAGCGGTAAGCTGAAAGCCAGAAAAAAATATGAAGGATAAAAAAAGAGCGATGGGACGTGGTTTAGGTGCTATTCTTAGTGCCGAATCCAAAGCAACGATCAATTCTGCTACCGATGAAGGAGCAGATAAGTTTGTAGGGAATATCGTGGAAATTTCCCTGGAAGATATTTATCCAAACCCGACCCAGCCAAGAACTTATTTTGACGAAAAAGCATTAAATGAACTTGCTCAGTCTATCAAAAACTTAGGAGTAATTCAGCCGGTTACTCTAAGGAAAGATGGGGAGAAGTTTGAAATTATATCGGGAGAAAGACGTTACAGAGCTAGTAAAATAGCCGGTCTTGAAACAATTCCTGCTTATATCCGTCTGGTGAACGATCAGGAGCTTCTTGAGATGGCGCTTGTTGAAAATATCCAGAGAGAGGACCTTGATGCGATCGAAATTGCGCTTACCTATCAGCGATTGATGGATGAAATAGGTCTTACTCAGGAAAATCTCAGCCAGAGAGTAGGAAAAGACAGAAGTACGATTACAAATTCTATCAGATTATTAAGGCTGAACCCTGATATTCAAAATGCTATCAGAAGCGGGGAAATTTCCGCAGGACACGGTAGAGCCATTATAAGTCTTGAAAATGAAGAACATCAGCAAATTCTGTTTGATCTCATCATTAAGGAAAAACTGAATGTACGCCAGACCGAGCAGGCTGCTACAGCGTTGAAAAATCCAAAATCTGCTGCTGCAAAAAGAGCCAAAGCTGAGCTTTCCAATAATTATAAAAGAGCACAGAAAACAATAGCGGATATACTGGACGTAAAAGTAGAAATCAAAACCTCCGGAAACGGTAAAAAAGGTAAAATTGTTCTGGACTTCAAGAATGAAGATGAACTGGAATATATTTTATCTCATATTAAATAAATGAAAAAATTACTTTTCACATTTTTTCTGTGTATTTCTGTAGTTGTCTTTTCTCAGGTCAATCCTAATGACACGATCCGGGTAGAATATCATCCGAAAGACAGTGTGTCGGTAGAGAAAAATAATACGAAAACGACGGAAAATGTAGTTTCTGATCTGGAAGGAGCAAATGGACCTACGAATAAAACACTTAAGCTTAATCCTACAAAGGCAGGACTATATTCTGCTGTTTTACCAGGATTAGGACAGTTCTACAATAAAAAATACTGGAAAATCCCTATCGTGTGGGGTGCTGTGGGTGCCGGTGTAGGTATTGCTGTGTGGAATGACAATCAATACCGGAGATACAGAGAATATTATATTGCCAAGCTCAACGGAACTCCCAGCGAATTTGTCGACAGTCACCCGTGGCTGGATAAAGTTGCCTTAGGAAATGCCCAAGACAGAGCCAAGAGACAGAGAGATTATGCTATTGCGATCACAGGATTGATTTATATTCTGAATATTGTGGATGCAGTGGTAGATGCTCATTTGTATGAAAGTCGTCACGATCCGGATCTTTCGTTCAGTCCCGCAGTCATTCAGGATCAGTATGGAATTGCTCCTCCAAAAACAGGAATCAGTTTAAGTTATAAATTTTAGTAAAAATATAAAACTGCATTAATTAAATACGCCTTTGCTGAGTGAAACGCCTTTGCGGAACGAAAATATAAAGGAAGATTTTGAACAAAACTTTGCGATTTTTGCGTTAAAAATACAGGCAGGAAAACAAATAAATAAAATGAAAATAGCACTCGTTGGATACGGCAAAATGGGTAAAATCATTGATGAAATTGCCACTAAAAGAGGTCATGAAGTTGTTGCCAAACTGAAAGAAACTCCGACTGCTGAAAATCTCAATAATCCGGATGTAGTCATAGAATTTTCATTACCGGAAGTCGCGTATGAAAATATCAAAGTATGCCTTGAGAATAAAATTCCTGTCATCTGCGGAACAACCGGCTGGCTTGAGAAAAAACCTGAAATTGAACAGATGGCAGTTGCAAATGAAACGGGCTTCTTATATGGTTCCAACTTTAGTTTAGGGGTTAATTTATTTTTTGCTTTAAATGAAAAGCTTGCCGATTTAATGAAAAATGTAGATGAATATTCCTGTCAGCTGGAAGAAATTCATCATATCCATAAAAAAGATGCTCCGAGTGGTACAGCAATTTCTATTGCGGAAGGCATTTTTAAAAACAATCCGAAATTTGATTCGTGGAAACTGGAAGAAACTCAGGGTAATCAGCTTGGGATTTTTGCGATCCGTGAAGATGAGGTTCCCGGAACGCACAGCGTATTCTACAGAAGTGAAGTGGATGAAATTGAGATCAAACATACGGCGTTTAACAGGAATGGTTTTGCGTTAGGGGCTGTAGTCGCAGCAGAGTGGATTAAAGACAAAAAGGGAAATTTCACAATGAAAGATGTTTTGGGGATTTAATTGTAACAAAATTCCTACATTGCAAACTAATACGGTGAATGGTGAATCGTCAATATTGTTCTGATCATTTATCGATCATTATTCATCAATTATATTATATAGATTAGGCACAGAAATTTATGAATTATTTTTTAACGTATACAGTTTATGTTCTCATTCTGTCTGTACTGATGGGAATTTCCACTTGGAAACTGTTCAAAAAGCTCGGGTATAACCCTCTATTTGCTTTTATTCCTTTTTACAATTATTTTCTTATTTTAAAAGAAACCAAGCATCCGAAATGGTGGGCGATTTTGTCTTATTTACCGATCGTAGGGCCAATTATGATGTCGGTGTTTCATTTATATTTAATGAAAAAATTCGGAAAAACACTTTTCAAGGATAAGCTTCTTACCGTAATTCTTCCTTTTATCTACATGGCAACGGTGAATTACAGCAAAGATGCAGAGGTGGAAGATGAAAATGAATTGTTCCTGACAGATGAAGAAAAGAGTGAAAAAAAGAAAGACTCTTTCATTGGTTCTGTTACTTTTGCCGTAGTTTTTGCAACAATTATCCACGTTTTTGTAACGCAACCTTTCGGGATCCCTACAGGATCTATGGAAAGAACTTTATTGGTTGGAGATTTTCTTTTCGTAAACAAATGGAGCTATGGTTACAGACTACCTATGCGACCTTTAGCTATACCATTCCTTCAGGGAACGATTATGGATACCGGTGAAAAAGGTAATCCTAAAGATGATCCGAAATCTTATGTAGATGCTGTAAAACTTCCTTACGAAAGAATTTTACAGTTTAATAAACCGCAGCGACATGATGTAGTGGTTTTCAATTATCCTCAGGATTCTGTGCATACGGCGATTGACAGAAAAGATCCTTATGTGAAAAGATGTGTAGCGGTAGCCGGTGACACTTTCGAAATGAGAGCTGGGAGACTTTATGTAAACGGAAAACCGGAAACAGTTTTGGGAGACCAGGAAATTCAACACGCTTATTATGTGGAGACTGGAAGCGAACTTGATATTAAAGATCTTTTCAAAAAATTAGAATATATTTCAATTATTCAAGTGGATAATTCTAGCCGTTATTTTGAAGAAGCTGTTAAAAAATATGGTATTAATCCAGCAAATACAGTGTATTTAATGCAGCTTACAGATAAGAGATTAAAGGCTATTAAGGAGCTTCCTCAGGTTGTGTCTGTTCATGAAGATGTGATGCAAAAGGGATATGCATCTATTAACTATAGGGATGCAATGAGAACGAAAATAGATACAACACAATCTATTTATCCTATTAACAAACCTTGGAACCAAGACTGGTATGGTCCTCTTAAAATCCCCAAAAAAGGAGATGTTGTAACTATTAATCAGGAGTCTCTTCCAATGTATCAATGGATTATTTCTGAATATGAACATAACAGTTTAGAAAATAAAAACGGGAAAATTTTCATTAACGGAAAAGAAACCAATCAGTACACAATTAAACAGGATTATTATATGATGGTCGGTGACAACAGAGATGCTTCCCTGGATGCAAGATTCTTTGGTTTCGTTCCTGAAGAAAATATTGTTGGAAAGCCGATGTTTACTTGGATGAGTATTGAAGGGGTATTTAAAGATTCTAGCTCTTCTTATCAAGCAGACGGGTGGAGAATCCGTTGGGACAGAATGTTCAAAGCAACGAATACAGGTGAAGCCAACAAAACTTCATACTGGTGGATTGCAGCGATGATTCTTATTTTATTCTTCGGCTGGGAATATTTCGTGAAACTATTTAAAAAGAAAAAAGCAGAAGACGATTAATATCTGATGTTTAAAAATAAAATATTTAATAGAGTTCTCCTTGCGGGTAGCTTTATTGTAACAATTTTAATTATTGCAAAACTCTCCGGGGTTTTGCAATATGCTTATGTACCACAGGCTGGTGGTGAGCCCAATATTAAGAAAAACTCATTTGTAATCATTACAAATATTCTTCCTTATGAGAAATTTAAGCTGTTAACTTATAATCAGAATTCCAAAGAGTTTGGTAAAGGTGTTTATGTCCAAAGGTTAGTGGGGATAGAAGGAGATAAGGTTAAGATTAAAAATGGAAACCTGTTGGTAAATAATGAATTAGTGAGAACAGGAATTAATTTAAAACATTTATATAAAATTGACAGAGCATTTGTCAATGATTTGATGTTAAAAGGAATGTCAGAAAAAGAATTCTATCAGTTTGATAATGACTATTTTCTGACTAACCTAAGTGGAAACGAATTGAATGATAATTTCTTTTATGAAAGGTTTATCAATCCCAACCCTGATCCGGAGATTGTCAAAATGTATCATAAAAACTGGAATGCAGATAATTTTGGGCCAGTAACAATTCCTCCGGGAAAAGTCTTTTTTCTTGGCGACAATCGAAATGCAAGTTTAGATTCAAGATATATAGGATTTATTGATGAAAGTGAAATAATCGGAAGAATTATTTATCCTAAAAATTAAAGTATGAACAATATATTATTACCGGTATTTTATTTACCGCCAATTTCCTGGTTTTCGGTATTCCTGAATCCTGAAAACGAAATTTTATTTGAACAGTTTGAACATTTTCCGAAACAAACTTATAGAAACAGAGCCAATATATATGGCGCAAACGGAAAATTATCTTTAATCATTCCGATTTCCCATAATGGAAAAAGAGAATTTAAGGATATCGAAATTTCTTACCGCGAAGACTGGAGAAATCTTCATTGGAAATCTATTAAAACAGCCTATCAGAGTTCTCCCTATTTTGAATTTTATGAAGATAAACTTAAAAAAATATTCGAGATAAAAGAACAAAATTTATTGGATTTTAACCTTAAAGCACTTGAGGTTATTCAGCAAATTCTTAAAACAGAAAAGGCATGGTCTTTGAATGCAGAATACATCAAAAATCCTCAGGAAATCAATTTCAGAGAAAAATTTTCAGCTAAAAACCCATCAGAATTTGAAGTGGAAGAATATTATCAAACATTTTCCGATAAATCAGGTTTTTTAGAAGATTTGTCCATTTTGGATCTTATTTGTAACAAAGGGCCTGAATCCCTGACTTATATTAAAAATATTAAACAATCATACTAACATGAAAAAGGTATTATTAGCCGCTGTTTTTTTAGTGGGATTCGGCTTCTCGCATGCGCAGGAAACTAAAGCAAGCGTTGATCCTATGAAAGATAAAGATCTTATGACATGGTATCATAAAGACTTTTCTGCTACGAAGGTTTATGGAGTAAATACAGAAAACGCATATAAATATTTAGAATCTAAAGGTCTTAAACCTAAAACGGTAGTTGTAGGTGTTCTGGATAGTGGTGTTCAGGTAGATCATCCTGGATTGGCTAAAAATATATGGTCAAATCCTAATGAAGTTCCGGGTAATGGAAAAGATGATGACGGTAACGGATATATCGACGATGTTCACGGATGGAACTTCATCGGTGGAAAGAACGGAGATATTGACATTGATAATATGGAAGTAACACGTGTTGTTGCTAAATACAAGCCTGTTTTTGAAGGAGAAGATTCTACAAAAAACAAAGCAAACCAAGCTAAAATGCCAGAGGAATTTGCGATGTATATGAAATCCAAGGAAATTTTTACCAAGAAAAGTGTAGAAGCAAGACAAGGTTTTCAGACTTATACAATGATTAATGAAGCAATTCCGACAATGGTGAAGTTGCTCAATGGTAAATCCATCACTCCTGAAAATATTGCGTCAATAAAGCCTGCAGATCAAAAAGAAGCTATGGCAGTTACGGTTTTGAGTCAGGTTGCCCAAAGTCCTGAATTTAAAGGTAAATCTGCTGCAGAATTTGAAAAAATAATGCGTGATCAGATTAAAGAAGCATTAGATTATTTTGGCCCACAGGAAAAACAATATAATCTTGATTATGATCCGAGAAAAGAGATTGTAGGAGATAATTATGATGATTACTCTGAAAAAAATTACGGAAACAACCATTACGAAGGCCCTGATGCAATGCACGGAACACACGTTGCAGGAATCATTGCAGGACTTCCAAACGGAACTGAAATACAATATGGGGTAGCTTCAAAAGTGGCTAAAATCATGTCTGTAAGAACGGTTCCGAATGGTGACGAAAGAGACAAAGATGTTGCGAATGCCATCCGATATGCGGTTGATAACGGTGCAAAAGTTTTGAATATGAGCTTCGGAAAGCCGGTTTCACCAGGTAAAAATGTAGTTTGGGATGCTTTCAAATATGCTCAGGATAAAGGCGTTTTATTGGTAAAAGCGGCGGGTAACGAGAATGAAGATGTTGCAGAGCATTTGGCTTATCCTACTAATTTTAAAAATGTAACCGATGAGAAACCTTTTGTAGATAATGTAATTGTCGTAGGAGCCAGTACCAATGATAACAATGCTCTAAGAGCAGGCTTCTCAAATTACAATAAAAAGATGGTTAATGTATTCGCTCCGGGTGATGAGATTTATTCTACCATTCCACACAACGAATATAAATATCTTCAGGGAACCTCGATGGCATCTCCTGTTGTAGCAGGTGCAGCCGCCGTTTTATTGGCATATATGCCTAATCTTACACCGGCCCAGATTATTGAATCTTTAGTGAAGTCAAGCAATCCGAGTACAGCAAATGGATTTGCCGATTTCTCTCAGGCGGGCGGAGTTATTGATGTAAAAAAAGCCGCAGAATATGCTTATACAAATTTTTATAATGGAAAATCAGCTTCAGGAAAAAGAGTTCAAAAATCCGTAAAAAAGGCTGTTAAAAAATAACATATCAATCTGTAATTAAGGTTGAATCATACAAAGTCCGAAAATTTCGGACTTTTTTTATTTTTATCTTTCAATTTTGGCACGGTTTTTTGTAATTTTATTATAACAAATAATAATAAACTACAAAATGAAAAAGTTACTATTTACAGGGATGTTAGGTGCATCACTTTTTGCGGTGTCTTGTTCCGGAGTAAAAAATGCCCAAACGGCTCAAAGTCAGAGGTCAGAATTTCTAAAAATGAAAGGTGACTGGCAAATCGTTAGTATCAATTATGATAAAGAATTTAAAATTAAACCATTTGATGATGGCATTGATGCGCAGTGCTTTGTAGGAAGTCACTGGAGACTGATTCCTAATAACTGGACAGGTGCTTACACCGTGAACGGGGGAGGAACGTGTGGCGCAGGATTTACACAGCCTATCAAAGTTGATGTGACAAGCGGAAATACTTTCAGTTTCAAGAAAATAGCAGAAGGTACAAAGGCAAAGCAAAATACTATGGGTTATACACTTACCCTTATCAGTCAGTCGACAGACCAGTTTTCACTAGAACAGAATATTCCTTTTGACGGAGAAAATGTAAGAGTTGTTTACAACTTTGAAAGAACAGGAATGAAGTAATTAACATAAAATAATAAACAATGAAATTTACAAAAACAAATATAGGAGGCCTATTTTTAGCGTCAGCATTAGTACTTACCAGCTGTGAGGCAGTAAAGAACTCAAATCACCAGCAAAGAGGGACCGCAGTTGGAGTAGCATCAGGAGCCGTAATCGGAGGTATTTTAGGAAATAATGTAGGAAAAGGAGGAAATGGTGCTATTGGAGCAGTTTTAGGTGGAGTAATTGGTGGTGTCGCCGGTAATGTAATCGGTTCTAAAATGGATAAACAGGCTAGAGAAATTAAAGAAACATTGCCTGGTGCTGAAGTGGAAAGAGTAGGAGACGGTATTAAAATTACATTAAACGAAAGTATCGTAAATTTTGATTTCGATTCTTCTGCACTTACAGGTGCTGCCCAGAACAATCTTGATAAATTAGCTCAGGTTCTTATCAATAATCCTGACACCAATATCAATATTTACGGACATACAGACAGCAAGGGCAGCGATTCTTACAATATGTCTCTTTCGGAAAGAAGAGCAAATTCTGTAAAAAGCTATCTTATAGGTAAAGGAATTGCGTCAGGAAGAATGTTTGCAAAAGGGGAAGGCGAGAGTATGCCAATAGCAACAAACGATACCGATGCAGGAAGAGCAAAAAACAGAAGAGTGGAGTTTGCCATTACAGCCAATGAGAAAATGATTAATGACGCAAAGAACGGACAATAGTAATTAAACATATAAATATTTTCATCAATAACCGCATTTGCGGTTATTTTTGTATTTTTATCGTAATATTCTCTGAAAATTATTATTTTTGTATCTGAAATAACATAGATGAAGAAATATTTAAAACTGCTCCGTGTCGAGCAATGGGTAAAAAACCTGTTTGTTTTTGTTCCGTTATTTTTCTCCGGAAACATAAAAAATATCGATTTACTTACTAAAAGTATTTTCGCGTTCATTATTTTCTCTTTGGCGGCAAGTGTCGTTTATATTCTGAACGACTATAATGATATCGAAGCAGACCGCAAACATCCCGAAAAAAGAAAAAGGCCTCTGGCGAGTGGCGCGATTTCAAAATCTCAGGCTATAGGTATTTTCGTAATCCTTATAGTTCTTGATATTTCGCTGGTGTTTTTTGCACAGTCTTATTTTCATGAGAATCTCTGGAAATTCGCAATCATCATAGGATCTTATTTTTTAATGAATCTGGCTTATACATTCAGATTAAAGCACGTTCCTATTATTGATATTTCTATTATTGCTTTGGGGTTTGTTCTCAGAGTTTTAGCAGGAGGATACATCACCGGAATTACTATTTCCCAATGGGCTATTTTACTTACTTTTGTGCTGGCGTTGGTACTTGCCATCGGTAAAAGGAGAGGAGAACTTATCAATGCCCAGGTTTCTGGAAAAACAAGAAAAGCTTTAGACGGATATAATGTGCAGTTTGCTGATATTGCTCTTTCAATTTCGGTAACGCTGGCAATCGTCTGTTATATTATGTTTACGCTTTCACCGGAAGTTCAGGCAAAATTCCATCAACGTGTTTTTTATACAGTAATATTTGTTGTATTTGCTTTTTTGAGATATCTGCAGCAAACGTTGGTGTACAACAGAACAGAATCTCCTACCAAGATCGTCTACCGCGACAGGTATATTCAGATCACTTTACTGCTTTGGGTTGCTACATTTTTAATTCAAATTTATTTTAAAAAATGAAGCCGAATTTTATACAGAAAGTGACCAATTGGGGAAATTATCCGATTGTAGAAAAGGAAATGAGGTCTGATGACAGTTTCCGGAAAATAAAAGATTTTGTATTAAATAATAATGAGGTTATTGCAAGAGGGAATGGTAGGTGCTATGGAGATGCTTCATTGGGAGAGCATATATTTTCTACAAAAAAACTAAATAAATTTATCAGTTTCGACAGATTGAACGGAATCATTGAATGTGAATCCGGCGTTCTGCTTTCTGATGTTCTTGAAATTACAGTTCCACAGGGTTATTTTCTGTATGTAACTCCAGGTACAAAATTTATTTCTGTAGGAGGTGCCATTGCATCAGATGTTCATGGTAAAAATCACCACATGGAAGGTTGCTTTTCAGAATATGTTGTTGAGTTTAAATTAATGATTGAAAACGGCGATATTATCACCTGTTCTAGGGAAGAAAACCAAGATAAATTCTGGGCTACCATTGGAGGAATGGGACTTACAGGAATTATTCTTACTGCAAAATTCCGCTTAAAAAATATTCAGACAGCATATATACGCCAGGAAAGTATTAAAGCGGAAAACCTTGATGAAATTTTCAGTTTGTTTGAAGAAAGTGAGAACTGGACTTATACTGTAGCCTGGATCGACTGTCTTCAGAAAGGGAAAAATATCGGCAGAAGTATTTTAATGAGAGGCGAACATGCTTTTCAGCAAGAGCTTCCGCAACATTTAAAAGAAAAACCTCTGAGGCTTAAGAAAAAGTTTGAACCAACCGTGCCGTTTTATTTCCCGGGATTTGTTTTAAATGCCTTGACGGTAAAGATTTTTAATTTTTTTTATTTTAAAAAACAGTCTAAAAAAGAAGTGACGAATATCATTGATTATGAAACATTCTTTTATCCTTTGGATTTCGTAAAAGACTGGAATAAAATTTACGGAAAATCTGGGTTTATCCAATATCAGATGATGATCCCGAAGCAGACAGGTAAAGAAGGAATGAAAAAAATTCTCGAAACCATTGCCAATAGCGGAAACGGATCTTTTCTGGCTGTTTTGAAGCTGTACGGAAAAGAAAATCCACAGGCTTACAACTCTTTTCCTTTTGAAGGATATTCTTTGGCGCTGGATTTTAAGGTAAATTCAAAACTAAAAAAACTGATTGACCAACTGGATGATATTGTTGAAGAGTATAATGGAAGAATTTATCTTACCAAAGACAGTATGAGCAGGTCTTCGCTTACCAATTATCTCAAAAATGTTCAAAGTTCAAAATTTGTGTCTTTGCAGCATAAAAGAATTATTAATAATATTTAACACAGATGATTGTTATAGGGAGTACATCGGAAGTCGCACAGGCTTTTGTGGAAGAAGCTTTGAGGGAAGGAGAAAAATTTGAAAAAATTTATCTTATCACCTCCAGTAGGGATACTTCTGAAAGATTTGCAAGGCATATTGATGTAAAGTTTCTTCAGCAGGCTGAGGTTATTGAGATTGATCTAATGAAAGATATCGATTACAGCCAGTTTGAAAATATCAGTTCAAACGTTTTGTTTTGCGCCGCAGGATACTTAGGCGACGGGACAGAAGATGGATTGTATGATAATAAAAATACGGAAAGAATAATTGACATCAATTATGCGAAGCTGGTGCCGGTACTCAATTATTTTGCACAAAAATTTGAAAGCAGGAGGTCAGGGACAATTATCGGGCTTTCGTCTGTAGCAGGAGATCGTGGGAGGCAAAGTAATTTTATTTACGGCAGCGCAAAAGCAGCATTTACAGCCTATCTTAGTGGCTTAAGAAATTATTTTTCCGACAAAAAAGTACACGTCCTTACAGTGAAACCTGGCTTTATGGCAACAAAAATGACGGAAGGACTGCCTTTAAACCCTAAATTGACAGCAACGCCCGAACAGGCTGCGCGCTGTATCTTTAAAGCTTTTAAGAAAAAGAGAAATGTGGTGTATGTATTGCCTATTTGGGGTGTAATAATGTTCGTTATCAGAAATATTCCTGAGTTTATTTTTAAAAAATTAAAACTGTAATTACTTATAATCAAGTTTTTTAAAATGATTTTATTTAATTGAAATTATTTTTAATAAAAATATCTTTACGACATTTGCGTTACAATAAATTAAACGAAAAATTCCAATGAAGAAATTGTATTGTTTTGATTTTGACGGAACTCTGACTTATAAGGATACTATGTTTATGTATCTTAAGTTTTATGATCCTGTGAAATTCAGATTACAGTTTTTAAAGCATATTCCGCTTTTTGCTTTACTAAAGTTCAGGCTTTTAGAAGCCGAAAAAGTAAAAAAGAGCTTTATTGGTTCCATTCTTAGAGGACAGACACAGGAAAAAATAGAAAAAAAATCCAGACAGTTTTTTGAACTGCATTATCCGAAAATCATAAGGGAAAATGCATTGGATTTTATCCAGAATATCGACAGAGAAAATACGCACAGTCTTTTGGTAACCGCTTCTCTTGATATTTGGGCTAAACCTTTTGCTGAGGCATTTCAAATGAAGCTGGTAGCGACAAGAGCCGAGTTCAAAAATGGTATTTTTACTGGAAATTTTATTGGCAAAAACTGCAACGGAAAGGAAAAACTGATCCGGATTCAGGAAGAAATTATCAATAAGAAATATGATAAAACCATTGCTTTCGGAGATACTTCAGGAGATAAGCCAATGCTTCAATGGGCAAATGAGGGACATTATCAATTTTTTCACTAATTTTGGGTACTGAAAATGAATGTATAGGATTTAGCTTTTACTTAAGCTAATATAGTCCTTATGTATGTGTTTTCAGGTGCAATCATATTCCGTAGAAATAAAATCTTCAAAGTAAAATGAATAAAATATACTTAGATAACGCTGCTACAACCCCTCTTTCAGAAGAAGTTATCGATGCCATGGTAGATACCATGAAAATGAATTTTGGAAATCCTTCTTCAACGCACAGTTTTGGTCAGGAAGCAAAGATTCTTATCGAAAATGTAAGGAGACAGGTGGCAGATTATCTTCACGTTACTCCTGCCGAGATTATCTTCACCTCTTGCGGTACAGAATCCAACAATATGATTATCAAATCGGCTGTTGAGCATTTGGGAGTACACAGAATCATAAGCTCTCCTCTGGAACATAAATGTGTTTCTGAAAGTATTCTCGATATGAAGAATAGAAAGGGAGTAGAAGTGAACTATATTCGGCCTAATGAAAAAGGAGATATTGATCTTGCGAAACTGGAAGAATTACTGAAATCTTCGGATAAAAAAACATTGGTAAGTTTAATGCACGCCAATAATGAAATAGGTAATCTTACTGATATAAAAAAAGTAGCTGAACTGTGTAAGACCTATCAGGCGCTTTTCCATTCGGATACAGTACAAACGATGGCTCATATGGCGCTGGATTTTTCTGACATACAGGTGGATTTTGCGTCATGCAGTGCTCATAAATTTCATGGACCTAAAGGTATAGGTTTTGCCTTTATAAGAAAATCAAGCGGATTAAAAGGAATTATTACTGGAGGACCACAAGAAAGGACTCTAAGAGCGGGTACAGAGAATGTGGCGGGAATTGTTGGTTTAGGAAAAGCTTTGGAGATTTCTCTTAATAACTTGGAAGAATATGCCAGTCATATGCAGGATATTAAATCTTATGCCGTAGAAAAACTTACAGAAGCCGTTCCCGGAATTAAATTTAATGGCAGAAGTTCAGAAAAAGATACAAGTCTTTACACCGTGTTAAGCGCTTTACTACCTTACAAAAATTCTTTAATAGGTCTTCAACTGGATATGATGGGGATTGCAATTTCACAAGGTAGTGCATGTTCTTCCGGTGCTTCAAAGCCTTCTATGGTCATGATGATGGTTCTGTCTGAAGAAGAAATAGATCATTGTACTCCTCTAAGAATTTCGTTTAGCCATCTTACTACAAAAAATGATATTGATGCTTTAGCTGATGCCTTGCATGAAATTTCTAAAGATTTTGTTATAGAAAATACAAATGTCGAGCATAGATAATTCTATCGCTTAAATGGCGTAATTTTGGGTTTCTATTCATGGAGATAAGAATATAATATTAATTTAAATAAAAAAACAAAAAATGGCTTTAGAAATTACAGACAGCTCATTTCAGGAAACGGTTTTAAAATCAGATAAGCCGGTATTAGTAGATTTTTGGGCAGTATGGTGTGGACCTTGCAGAACATTGGGACCAATCATCGAAGAGGTGGCAACAGATTTTGAAGGGAAAGCAGTAGTAGGAAAAGTAGATGTAGACAACAATCAGGATATTTCAATGCAGTATGGTATCAGAAATATTCCTACAGTCCTTATCTTTAAGAACGGTGAGGTTGTTGATAAATTAGTTGGAGTAACTCCAAAACATGTGATCGCTGAAAAACTAAGTGCTCACTTATAAAATAATAAGTTTGATAATGAATGCCTTCCAATTTTGGGAGGCTTTTTTTTGGAAAATAATTTGCACGTAAGGAAAAAAGTCGTACTTTTGCCATCACAAAAAAGAAACAAGCTCTTTATAAAAAATGATCCGGTAGTTCAGCTGGTTAGAATGCCGCCCTGTCACGGCGGAGGTCGCGGGTTCGAGTCCCGTCCGGATCGCAGAAGTTTTATCAATTTCTTTAAAAAATTGATCCGGTAGTTCAGCTGGTTAGAATGCCGCCCTGTCACGGCGGAGGTCGCGGGTTCGAGTCCCGTCCGGATCGCAGAAGTTTTATCAATTTCTTTAAAAAATTGATCCGGTAGTTCAGCTGGTTAGAATGCCGCCCTGTCACGGCGGAGGTCGCGGGTTCGAGTCCCGTCCGGATCGCAACTATTACATCAAAATAGTACAAAACGCTTTAAAATGTATGTTTTAAAGCGTTTTTTTATTCCTTCCTGTTTATCCCATAGATTAAAAAATTAAACTCAAAATCTTATCCACGCCTAATCTGGTCTGACTGCTGATGGATGAATTTTGATGTTGCTTTTATAGTGCTAAAATTTTTTAATATCAGTAAACTAATCTGGTAGAAACAATTCGGATAGTTTAAATCTCCTAAAAACAGCCAATTCAAACTCAATAAACAAATTACTCTGTAAAATGGAATCGAGTGAAGTGAACGAAAGTTATCTGACAAAAAAGAAAGATTATTTTGGACATCTCCGGAAAAAGGTATAATTTTCTCTATAACTGAAAAAGCTTAATTACCAAACCAAATTTTATGAGAAAAATTCTACTTACCGGAGCTACCGGATATATTGGGAAACGAATGATTAATGTAATTGCAGCTCAGGGCTATCAGGTTATCTGCTGTTGCAGAGATAAAAGCCGCTTTTCCAAAAGTGTAGATGTAGACGACGCGCAGATTGAAGTGGTAGAAGTAGATTTTCTGAAACCTGAAACACTGGGAAATATTCCGAAAGATATTTGCGGAGCGTACTATCTGATGCATTCAATGAGCAACAGCAAGGATTATGCAGAAATTGAAAGACAATGTGCGATTAATTTCTCTAATTATATTGAGACGACCGACTGTAAACACATCATTTATCTTTCCGGTTTGGCAAATGAAAAAGAGCTTTCTAAACATCTGAATTCAAGATTTGAAGTCGAAAAAATTCTGATGACATGTAAAGTTCCGGCAACGGTTTTAAGAGCGGGAATTATTATTGGTTCTGGAAGCGCTTCTTTTGAAATTATCAGGGATTTGGTAGAGAAATTACCGGTAATGATCGCTCCAAAATGGCTTCACACCAAATGTCAGCCTATAGGAATTGCCAACGTTCTGGATTTTCTGATTTTTACCCTCTTTAAAGAAAAAGCTTATCATAAAAATTTTGACATTGGTTGTGATGATGTGTTGACGTATAAACAAATGCTTTTAGAATTTGCTAAAATAAGAGGATTGAAAAGAAAAATTTTCACTGTTCCCGTAATGACTCCGAAGCTGTCTTCATATTGGCTGTATTTTATCACTTCTACGTCTTACAATCTTGCTTCTGCTTTGGTTGGAAGTATGAAAATCGAAGTCGTCTGCAGACCCGAAAGTCTTTCTGAAATCAAACAAATTACCGGAGTCAAACCATTTTCTTATGATACGGCTTTAAGAAGAACTTTAGCAAAAATTCAGGATAATGAAATTATTTCCAGTTGGAAAGATAGTTTTGTCAGCAGCAGAAGCGATTCAAGTCTGAAAGATTATCTTGATGTGCCTAAACATGGTTGTTTTACAGATTTGCGGACAGCTGAATATGATGACCGTGAACAGTGTGTCAATAGAGTTTTTTCGTTAGGGGGAGCTAACGGCTGGTATGGGCAAAATCTCTGGAAAATTCGTGGCTTTCTGGATTTACTGGTTGGCGGACCAGGTTTGAGACGTGGACGAACACATCCTGATAATCTACATGAAGGCGATGCGCTGGATTTTTGGCGCGTTCTGTATGCCGATAAAGAAGAGGGAAAGCTCATTCTATTCGCAGAAATGAAACTTCCGGGAGAAGCTTGGTTGATGTTTAAGGTTTATAAAGGAAAGCTCTGGCAAAAAGCAGTTTTCAGACCACATGGATTGACGGGAAGACTGTATTGGTATTCTGTCCTGCCGTTTCATGGAATCATTTTTAAAGGAATGGTAAGAAAACTTGCAGGAAGGTAAAAGAATAAATTTGATAGTAATACTATTATTAAAAATAATTTTACTATAAATGGTATAAATATTGCTATTGATAAAAGTAGTATTAATAGTAATGGAATTTCAATTAAAATTTAAAGTCAACGAGCATCTTTACCTTAAAGATCCTGAAAATAGCGAAATAGGAAAAGCCATCGTGAAGAATTCTATAGAATTAATTCATGAAATGGGCTTTGAAAATTTTACATTTAGAAAACTTGCTCTGAAGATAGGTTCTACAGAAGCAACAATTTATCGTTATTTCTCTTCCAAACACAAGTTGCTTACCTATATTTTGAACTGGTACTGGTCATATCTTGAATTTATCTCAAAGTTTCGATTATCGGAAATAAACGAGCCAAAAGATAAAATAGAAAAGCTGTTGAACATTATCACACATCATGAGGACTACGAAAATAATATTGAAGATTATGATTTGCGAAAGCTTCATGATATCGTTATTTCTGAAAGTAGCAAATCATATCTTGTAAAGGATGTTGATGAAATCAACAAAGAGATGGTTTTCAGTCCATTAAAAAGCCTGTGTAATTTTATAGGTGAAATCATTATACAGGCAAAGCCTGATTTCCCTTATCCTAAATCTTTTGCAAGTACTTTACTGGAAACCTCTCATAATCAGCATTTTTTTAGTGAGCACCTGCCAAGGCTTACAGATAATGATGTAGAAAGAAAAGGACACAAAAAATATGTTTTGGATTATTTGCGTTTCATCACTTTTACTCTGATAAAATAAAAATACACAAATGGAAATCTCTTCTAAAAAATATGGTTATAATCTTTTTAAATATATTACAAAAGAAAAAAAAGATGTTACCAATGTTTATTTTTATGCCATACTTAATGGTTTGGTGCAACTGACTGTTCCGCTCGGGATACAATCCATTGTGAGTTTTGTAATGGGAGCCACTATGGCTACTTCTATCTATATCCTCATCGCATTCGTTGTTTTGGGTACATGGCTGGTAGGTTATTTTAGGCTCAAGGTAATGCAGATTATAGAAAAGATCCAACAAAAGATATTTGTTGAATTCTCCATAGCATTTTCAGAAAAACTTCCTAAAATTAATCTTTCTGAAACTAGGAAATACTATCTGCCAGAGTTGGTTAATCGGTTTTTTGATACGCAAAGTCTTCAAAAAGGGATATCAAAAATTTTACTTGAAATTCCCACTGCATTAATTCAGATTTTTTTTGGCATCCTGTTGCTTTCATTTTATCATCCGCTGTTTTTGGTTTTTGGTGCGCTCGTTATCATTTGCGTGGTTATTATCTTCAGATTTACAATGGAGAGTGGAATTAAATCAAGCATCGAAGAAAGTGACAAAAAATATGAAGTAGCTTCCTGGCTGGAAGACATTGCGGCATCCATCAAGACTTTTAAACTTAATTCCCAAACCGAAATTCACCTCAAAGGAACAGATGAAAGGGTGGTTGATTATCTTGACCATCGAACATCTCATTTTCGCGTTTTGATTTTTCAGTATAAAACCATCATTGCTTTTAAAGTAATAATTACGTTGTTAATGCTTGTTATCGGAACTTACCTTTTAGTGAATCAGCAGCTTAATATAGGGGCATTTATCGCTACTGAAATCGTAGTTCTCAGCATTATGATGGCTGTGGAAAAACTGATTATCAGCCTTGAAAGTTATTATGACGTTATTGCAGCATTGGCAAAACTTCATAAAGTAACAGAACTTCCGGAAGAAAATACGGGCACCCTTACTTTTGAAGAACAGAAAAGTGGTTTTGATATCAAGTTTAAGGACGTAAATTTCACCTTCAACGACTACCAGAAAATTCTTGAAGATGTAAATTTTAATATTTCTGAAAATACGTTAACTATTATATCAGGGCAATTAGGTTCAGGCAAATCTTTACTTATCAATATGATGACCGGCTTTTATGAACCCACCTCCGGAAGTATTCTTTTTGATAAAATTCCACTGAAAAATATTGATAAAATATCACTTAGGAACCAGATAGGAATGTATCTGGAGGATATGACCATCATCAAAGGAACAGTATATGAAAACATTATTCTTGGCCACAATGAAACATCTGCAGAACAGATTCTGGATATTGCAGAAGAGATAGGCATTGAAAACTTCTCAAGCCAGTTCAGCAACGGGTTTTTTACTGAAATCAGCGAAACAGATACGGAAATATCATTGAGTTCGAAAAAGAAAATTCTTCTTTTGAGAGCTTTGGCAGGTGGAAGAAGATTATTGATTCTTGACGACCCGCTTGACGGAATGGATGATGACTTTAAAACTAAAATGACATCATATCTCATACGACGTAAACAAACGACTACAGTTATTATCGTATCACAAGACCAGATGCTTATCAGTAATGCAGATCAGCATCTTCATCTGGAAGAAGGAACTGTTAAGAATTTATTTAATAAAAATTAAAAAATGAAACTGAAATCTTTAGATAAAATATATCTCATCAATAAAAAATCAAGAGTAAAAAGATGGTTTCTCTTTATATTTATCGGAGGTATTATCGTTTTATTTTTGCCCTGGACACAAAATATAAAAGTTACAGGAAATGTAAGTACGCTCTATCAGGAACAGCGTCCGCAACAACTGAATTCCCCGATTCCGGGAAGAATTATCAAATGGTATGTGAAAAATGGAGATTATGTAAAAAAAGGCGATACTTTGCTTCAGCTCTCTGAGGTAAAAGAAGATTATCTGGATCCGCTTTTGGTAAAGAGAACGGAAATACAAGTGGAAGCTAAAAAAGGTGTGAGAGATTATTACGAAGCCAAAGTAGGAACTACCAACAGCCAGATCCAGGCTTTGAATTCTGCGAGAGATTTAAAATTAAACCAGCTTAAAGTAAAAATCAGTCAGCTAAACAATAAATTGGCAGGAGAGGAGGCCGAACTGGAAGCGGCGAAAAACGAACTTAGAATGACATCAGATCAATACGAAAGACAGAGAAAAATGTATGATGAAGGTCTGGTATCACTCACACAATTCCAGCAAAGAAGTATCTCTTATCAGAACGCGCTGGCAAAAAAAACGGCAACCGAAAATAAACTGGCGCAAACCCGTCAGGAAATTGTAAATGTGGGTATCGAACAAAGCACTACCATCCAGGATTATAATGAAAAACTGAGTAAAACCGAAGGTGATCGTTTTCAAAGTATGGGGCAAATTGAAGGAAGTGACGGCGATATTGCAAAGCTCGAAAATCAGGTGGCCAATTACAGAGCCAGACAAGGATTGTATTTTGTGATTGCTTCGCAGGACGGACAGTTAGTGCAGATCAACAAAGCCGGAATAGGGGAGATTCTTAAGGATGGTGAAAGTATTGGTGTAATTGTACCTGAAAAAGTAGATTATGCTGTTGAAATTTATATCAAACCTGTAGACCTGCCTTTGATAAAAGAGGGACAACGTGTGATGTGTATTTTTGATGGTTTTCCGGCGATTGTTTTCTCAGGATGGCCCAACTCAAGCTACGGAACTTTTGCAGGTAAAGTAATTGCTGTAGAAAATAATATCAGTGCTAACGGAATGTTCAAAGCTTTGGTGATTCAGGATAAAAATGAAAAACAATGGCCACCGAAAATCAAAATGGGAACAGGTGTACAGGGCATTGCTATTTTGAATGACGTTCCTGTCTGGTATGAATTATGGCGAAATATCAACGGATTTCCACCGGATTATTATGAAGTGAAAAACGAAAAATCTGCAAAAGATGAAAAGTCTAAAAAATAAAATTTCAGCGCTTCTCATTCTGTTGTGTATTCAATTTTCTTTTGCGCAGGATTCTCTGAAACTTTCTCATCAGGAATTTCTGAATATTGTGAAGAATTATCACCCGCTGTCTTTCAAATATCAACTTCAGAATAAAATCGCCAAAGCAGAGATTACCAAAGCAAGAGGTAATTTTGATCCGGTCATTGCCGGAAAACTTGGCGAGAAAAATATTGACGGAACACAATATTACGAACAGAAAAATGTAGAGCTTGGAATTCCGACCTGGTACGGAATCGACCTTACCGGAAGTTATAATTATTTGGATGGAGAAAAAATTAATAACAGCGATACAAAAGGAGGCTTGTATCAATTCGGGATCACAATTCCTCTGGCAAAAAATCTACTGTATGACAAGAGAAGAGCAATGCTAGATCAGGCAAAATTCGGATTGAAAATGACGGAAGCCGAACAGACCGTTCTCACCAACAACCTTCTTCTGGATGCTGAAAATACGTATTGGGAATGGGTGAAAAATTATGAAATCTACAAATTACAGAAATCTGCGGTTGAAATTAACCGAAAAAGGCTTAATCTTACCAAAAAAACGTATGAATTCGGAGAAAGACCGGCAATTGATACGGTGGAAGCTTCATCTCAATTGCAGAGTTTTGAGCTTCAGGAAAGAGACGCTTATTTGAATTTTGTAAAAAGCACTCAGGAACTTCAGATGTATTTTTGGAAACAAAATCAGGAGTTTTATGAAATTGGAAAGCTTATTTTCCCGTCTTCGGGTCTTGAGGAGCATTCCGCATATACCGATTATGAATTTCTGGTGCAGAATTTAGAATCTAAACAGCTTCAGAATCATGCTTCACAGGAATATTATTTTCAGAAACAGAATATACTGGAAAGCGAAAGAAGGCTGAAATGGCAAAGTTTTCTTCCAAAATTAGATTTCACGTATAATTTTTTCAATAAAGAGAATTACCGTGCCGATTTTCTTCCTTTGTTTGATAATAATTTTCAGTACGGACTAAAGCTGGAAATTCCAATATTTCAGAGACAGGCAAGAGCAGATTATGAAATTGCCAAGCTGAAAATTTCTCAAAACCAGCAGGATTCTCAGCTTAAAATTCGTGAACTGAGCACAAAAATTGAAACCTATAAAAATGAAGTGAATAATTATTTCACACAGATTGATATTTCTACGAAGAATCTGAATAATTATCAAAGACTTCTGAATGCAGAAGAAATGAGATTCAGCAATGGGGAAAGTTCATTATTTCTGATCAATTCGAGAGAAAATAAACTTTTGGAGGCAAAAGAAAAGAACCTTGAACTCAAAGCTAAATTCCTTAAAAGTTATAATAAACTTAAATGGCTGAATGAGAATTTTTTGAGGTGAGAATTTTAAATGATATGAATAAGAAAGTGTTTATTTTATTCGCTATTAAATTTTGATAGTAAACTTGTTTAAACTAATTTCAGCATTAACCGCAAAAGTTGCAAAAGATAATCACAATGAAATGATTGTATATTTAAAGTTTTTAAAAGAATAAAAATCGAAGATTTTTTAAGCTATTGTAATCTTTTTCATTTGTAATTATCAACTTTAAATAAAATTTAAGCTCGTCTTTTGCAACTTTTGAGGTCATATAAAAGTTTAAACAGCCATAGTATTAAGATTAAAAAGTCTTTAAGTCCAATGGATATAGATTCTTTAAAGAGAAATAATATCAAAATATTTCATGGGAAATTGTTAACAGAGCAGATTCCGTTAACAGTCAATGAAATGTGACTTTAGTATAGAATTCAAGAAACAAATACTCAAAATCTAATATTTTACAACATCATTGTTTTATAAACTATCTTTTGGAACTGAGCCGAACAACTAATACTTTGGATGAAATAAATGTTAATTCTTAAATTTCATTAATAAACTTCAGTTGCAGAACCATTTTTAATGTCCTTTCTCAGGCAGTCTCCGTTTTTTTACGGTATTTTATGCTTGTGCTTTTATTATTCAGATTTAGGTCTGATATTTGTACTGAGTAGCAAAACTATTTCGGTAATTTTATTTATGAAAAACATATCTGTAAAAAAATCATTTCTCTACACATTATTTATCGCTTCATTACTCGTTTCCTGTAAAAAAGATATTGAGAAAATTAACGATAAGACCAATGATACTACATCAGCCGTTGCGGAAAATTCTGAAGAAAAAGATTCTTCAATAGTAAAAAAAGATTCTGTAATACAGAAAGAATCGTTACCACCGGCAGTTCAGGAGTATGGTTTCTATAATGCTTACATTTTTCCTAAAGATAAAAAAGTTAGAGATTCTCTTTTCGCTTCATTCAATAAGAAATTTACAGAGAAAGAGCGCTATGCAATTCTCGCGTTGAACAGGCTTGATTCTAAGAATAAATGGAATGCCGATACCTTGGTAGTTCCTGCCAAAATCGACACCACTTTAATGGAATATTCTCCGTTTCCGATGCAGCTGGATGTATTGAGTCCTGTTAAAAAGTTTGTTGTATTCTCATATCCTATTCAGGCTTATGGGGTTTATTCCAATGGAAGCCTGGTAAAATGGGGTCCGACGAGCATGGGGAAAAAGTCTGCCAAAACAAAAACCGGCCTTACTTTCGCCAACTGGAAAAAGAAGCTTGCTATTTCCACCGTAAGCAGCGAATGGAAGTTACCTTATAATTTTAATATTTTCAACCTTGATGGTATCGGATGGCATCAGTATGATCTTCCGGGATATCCTGCATCGCATTCTTGTTTAAGATTACTGTTGAACGATGCAAAATGGCTCTACAGCTATGCAGATACATGGGTTCTGAATCCGGGAGGAGCCACTACCAAAGCAAAAGGAACGCCTGTCCTGGTGTATGGAGATTATCCGTGGGGCAAACGCAAACCTTGGAGAAAATTACTCAATGACCCAAATTCCAACAATATTTCTGTTGACGAAATGACCAAAATGATTGAACCGAATATCGAGAAAATCCTGAAAGAACAGGACAACAGAGAGAAGGTAGTAGATTCCATCAAAGCAGCAAAAGCAGTGATTGAACAAATGCCACAGACTACAAGAACAGTTGAACCTTAAATAAGTTTTAATTATTATATAAATATTTCCGCTATCAGAAAACTGATGCTTTGAAGTGCAATAAAAAGTGCGCAGGTTTTACCCAAAACCTGCGCACCTTTTGATCAAAACCTAAGCACCTTTCCCCTAAAACCTGCGCAGCTTTTTGTAGATGGCAGGAAGTTGCTTCATAATAATTTCTTAACATCTCTGATTTTTTAGCGATTACGAATATTCAATCAATCTAATTAATCTTTTCAAATTGTAAAGTAGATTCCTCGGCAAATCTTCTTAGCTTCATCATTTCGTCTTTAGCTTTATGTTGCCCGAATCTTGCCGCGGCATAGGTAACTAAAATGCATATAATCATGGCAAAAGAAGCATTCAGCGCCCAGGGAAACTCCTTGCTTTTAATCTGCTTTTCTACATAAAACATAGAGAAAAATACCATCCACAAAATAGAAAAGGAAAAATAAAGAAACATGAAAAATGTCCAGACCGCAGAACTTGGGCCGAAAACCCCACGTATTACGATCTGATCGTCTTCTGTTTCTATCCGTAAAGAAAGTCTGGGTTTCCAGTAGCCTTCATCTTTTGTTTCTACACAGATAGTAGCCACTTCTTTATTGATGTTTCCTGAAAATTCATCTTTATGCGCTGCAAGATATTTTTTGAGATTTTCCGCATACTCTTCTTTGGTGAGATGGGTAAACATCTTGAACCGTGGTCTGGTTCTTATTTTGTCAAGTGTTGTTTCTTCTGTATTCATATTATTCTTGATAAGGTATTGGATCTTCGAGGGTGAAGCGTAAAGACATTTGCCTGTTTTTTCTTTCAATAAGCATCTCTATTGTTTTTCCTTCTTCAGATTTCATGAGTTCCATTATTTTCTGCAGGGTCATATCGGCAGTTTTCTTTCCGTTAATGCTTATCAGCCGGTCATCTTTCTGCAATCCCGCTTTTGCTCCCGGCGAATTTTTACGGACACCGGCAATCGAAAATATAGGCTTTAAAGTAAAATTATATTGCAGATTATTATTTAAAACTTCAACACCTCCCGACAGGTTACCTTGGTTTTTGGCAGGAAGGTTTACCAGATCTTTTGTCCATTCCAGGCCATCTTGTCTGAAGTCCAAGCCACTCATATTAAAATGGAAGGGATCATTATAATTCCGGTTTTTCCTTAAATATATTTTTTCATGAGGATAATCAAAAACAACCGTAAAACGTCTCATAATGTCTCCGCCTAAAGATCCTTTTCTGTTTTCAACAAGATTGACATGCTGAATAGAATATTCATCAGGCATTGCGGTAAGAGGTTTTTCAAACTTAAAATTGCCTAAATAAAAATTATGAATTCTGCTTCTCTTACCATAAATATCACCATTAAAACCTCTTCCGAGAAAATCATCAATATTAGGACGGTTGTAAACAAAATCTTTGATAAGTTTGGGAAAGAGCCAGATCGGGTCGCTGTTTCCGAGGTCGATCAGAAGTTTGGAGCTTTTTCTTTCCCTGATCATCTCTACATCGGCAGTGATGTAAGGTTTGCTTTTTTCAATGCTTATATCCAATTCACTAAAATTCCTGATTTTTTTCCAGAATAGATTTTCATCCTTATAAATGGTAATCTTTTTTGAAATATAGTCGATAAAGACAGGATGATTCTTAAAAAAATGATACCCGA
Source organism: Chryseobacterium taeanense (assembly GCF_900099685.1). Taxonomy (GTDB): domain Bacteria; phylum Bacteroidota; class Bacteroidia; order Flavobacteriales; family Weeksellaceae; genus Chryseobacterium; species Chryseobacterium taeanense. The sequence continues at coordinate 30,922 of NZ_FNDW01000005.1, forward strand.
TAATTCCGTTAACGGGAATTCCGACATGTGAAGAAATGTTGAAATCCTGATCCATAATGATGAATACGGTCATAGAATTATTGACGAAGTTCTTTCCGATTTTCCCGATATTATCATCCGACCGAAAACCGTCAATGCTTTTGTCACCACCCAAACCCGAAAATTTTATTTTTTCAATGTTGGTAAGCTGTACTTCTTTATTTTCAAGACTGAAAATAGAGGTCTCCGCAACTCCTGTATCCAGCAGAAAGGTAAGGTCCGCGCCGTTGATGTTTACCGGAATAAATATTAAATTGTTGATAAATTTAAAAGGAATCACTGTTTTTTTTCCTTCCTGAATTTCAAATGCATTTTGGGCGTTCGTAAGAATACCAAAGAAAAATACCAGGAAAAAATAATTCAGTTTCATTTACTGAATTTAATCATTTTATCTTTACAAAAAGAAAAAAGCACTCTCGAATGTAAGAATGCTTATCTATTTTATATTGAATAAGTGGAATATATGAATTTTTGCAAATCTTATTTTGAGAAGAATTCCATCAGATCCATATAGTTTTTCTGGTTTACACCGTGTCCGCTCATATATTCTCTGAAACTGAAGTAACAGCTGAGGTCATAGAGCAGATCCGCTGCTTTTCTTCCCCATTCCAGAGGAATTACCGCATCATCAGTACCGTGCGAAATGAAGAAGCGCAGTTTTTCAAGCTTTTTCTTGTCTTTTACGATGTCAGTTAGTAATTTTTCTTCGGGATAACTGCTCAGGCAGGCTACCAAATTGAACATTTCAGGATATTTCAGGGCAAGCGCATAACAAAGAATTCCTCCCTGGCTGAAACCGCAAAGATGGGTTTTCCCCTCTGTGATTCCGTAATGATTGATAATTTTAAGAATGCTTTCCAGAACACTGTTTAATGATTCGTTTGCCTGCTTGGTATCCACAAAACGGTCAGGATTGTTGAAATCGATATCGTACCAGGAATATCCTTCAAACTGAGTCGATCTCGGTGCCCGGAAACTTACAATGATCCAATCTTCAGGAAGTGTTTCCCTGAAGCTGAAAAGATCCTGCTCATTACTTCCGTATCCGTGAAGCATAAATAAAATAGAGGTTTGCGGTGTGATATTTTCGGGTTCTCTTACGATGTAATCTAAATTCATGAAGCAAAGATAATTAATAATGACTTATACTATAAAAATGAGACCATCTGAAATGTGATGACAATCTGTCTTATTTCATCAACCATTTTTAATTTGAGTAAAAATACAGTTTTGAATATTTATTAATTTAGCATTATTTGTAAATCTTCGTTGGAAATTTTTCATAAAACGTATTTTTATATTGATAAAAAACCTATATTTGAAACATTAAAAATCTATTTGGAAAAATGAAGCAATTTTACAAATCAAAAAGTTTACTTAGGCTTTCTTTTTTATTCGCCGTATTATTTTCGGTAATTTCTGTTCTTAACTCCTGTAAGGATGACAATGAAGACGAATTCACAGATCATATTGTGCAGTTCGAGGCAAAAATAAACGTGAATGGTCCGACTCCTGCACCGTCTACACCTCCAACAGTGAATTTTAAAGCTGTTGTCACCCAGATAGGAACAAGTCCTGAGACAACTTTCGATCCAACAGGATTAATTTGGACATCAGGAGATCAGTTTATCAACTCAAGTCAGTCTCAGTTAAATCTTGCTGCAAATGCAGTTCTTCCATATTCAGATTCTGAATTGGTTGTAAATATCTACGTTGACGGAGAGCTAGCCAAAACGAATAAAGTAACCGGGTCAGGAGAACAAAACGTTTCCACTTTCTACAGTTTCTTAGAATTATAAGAATAAAATTATTCAAACATAAGAGAAAGGCCGCTTTTAGCGGTCTTTTTTATGGAGTGGATTTGATTGACTAAATGTGCTATAAAAATCGGCGCGGAATTGAAAATTCCGCGCCGATTTTCTTTATGAATAAGAAGTCCTAAATTACTTTTACAATAAAATAATTTTTCTTTCCTTTTTGAAGCAATAAAAATTTACCATCAATAAGATCACTCTCATTAGCCGTAAAAGTATCATTTACTTTCTGTTTGTTTACGGAAATTGCATTTCCTTTGATCTCTCTGGAAGCTTCACTCTTAGACTTTAGAAATCCTGATTTTTCAGAAAGAAGATCAATAATATTTATTCCCAATGCATCCTCTTTTCCGATCTCTTTCTGTGGAACACCATCGAAAAGTTCAAGGAAAATTTCTTCATCCAGACTTACCATATCTTCAGCGGTAGAACGTCCGAAAAGGATTTCAGAAGCTTTAAGAGCTTTTTCATATTCTTCTCTTCCATGAACCCAAACCGTTACTTCTTCCGCTAATTTTTTCTGAAGTTTTCTTTCGTTTGGAGCGGTTTTATGTTCTTCAACTAAAGTTTCAATTTCTTCTTTTCCTAAGAATGTGTAGAATTTAATGAATCTTTCGGCATCATCGTCCGTTGCGTTCAACCAGAATTGGTAGAATTTGTAAGGTGAAGTTTTCTTTTTATCGAGCCAGTAGTTTTCTCCGCTTTCTGATTTTCCGAATTTAGAGCCATCAGCTTTAGTAATTAAAGGAACAGTTAATGCAAATGCTTCTCCCTGAGCTTTTCTGCGGATTAATTCCGTACCTGTCGTGATATTTCCCCACTGGTCAGAACCTCCCATCTGAAGCTTTACATTATTGTTTTGATATAAATGCAGGAAATCATATCCCTGAATCAACTGATACGTGAATTCCGTAAAACTCATTCCTTCAGCACCGGATTCTCCTGAAAATCTCTTCTTCACGGAATCTTTTGCCATCATATAATTCACCGTAATATTTTTTCCTACGTTTTTTGCAAAATCTAGGAAAGAAATATTTTTCATCCAGTCGTAATTATTTACCAACTCGGCTTTGTTGGACTCGTTCCCTGAAAAATCAAGAAATCTTGAAAGTTGATTTTTAAGGCAGTCAACATAATGAAGCAGCGTTTCTTCATCCAGAAGATTTCTCTCCGCAGACTTCCCTGAAGGATCACCGATCATTCCTGTGGCACCGCCAACTAATGCAATCGGTTTATGACCATGCTGCTGAAAATGAGCAAGTATTTTTATCTGAATAAGACTTCCGATATGTAAAGAATCTGCGGTAGGATCAAAACCGATATAAGCCGTTGTCATTTCCTTATTCAGTTGTTCATCCGTTCCGGGCATCATGTCTGCAAAAAGACCGCGCCATTTCAATTCTTCAATAAAAGAGTTCATTATTTTTAACTTTAAAATTTAATGTGCAAAGATAATCATTTCAGGGAAATAAGGACTAAAGGAACATCTTCATTTATAACTCATGGAAACTTTTAATTTATTTTTCAGGAGCTATTTCCTGCTCTCCGCACTCGCTATTTTTTGGGTTTCGGGGGCGCGGCAAAGCCGCGCTCCCGAAACCCAAAAAATGAGCTCAGACAAATGCTGCGATCAGGGCTAAACTTCATTCGGTAATACAAACTTTACATAAAAATTCATTTCATATCATGCTCATTGTATTTTCAGCTGAAAACGATTATATTTGTTAATAATGAACGACGAACAATTATTCCAGCTTATTGCTAAAGCAAAGGAAAAAGACCAGAAAGCTCAGACCAGGCTCATCAACATCTTTTGGGTTGATGTTTTTTCTTTTGTAATGAAAAAAGTTCATGATGAAAATGATGCCGACGAAATTACGGTGAATGTTTTCTCTAAGGTTTTGTCAAAGCTGGATATGTATGATCCTCATTTTCAATTTAAAACCTGGGTGCTTACCATTGCCCAAAATACGATCATTGATTTCTGGCGAAGAAAAAGCCGTGAAAACCAGGACCCTACCGAAAATCTAGAGGAAGTAAAAAATCAATATGCTAAATCTCCCGAAGAACTCATGATTTCAGACGAAGAACAGAAAAAGATTATTAAAATCATTGAGTCTTTAGATGTGAATTATCAGGATATTATCAGATTACGATTCTTTGAAGAAAAAAGTATTAAAGAAATTGCAGAAGAATTGGGAATTTCTGTTGCCAATACAAAAGTTCGCGTGATGCGGGCAAAAAAGGTTTTGGCAGAGCTACTTAAGAATAATGAATTTAATGATAATTAAATTTGAATAATAATCTGATTATAACTTTCATCAATCCTGATCTTTGATTGTTTCGATAAAAAAATCACTAACTTTGACCCTCAATTTGAGATGTACATGGAGGATTTAATTCAAAATACAACTGTTCAGAAACCAAAATGGATCCGTGTAAAACTTCCTACCGGTAAGAATTACAGAGAACTGCGAACTTTGGTTGATAAATATAAATTAAATACAATCTGCCAGAGTGGAAGCTGCCCGAATATGGGAGAATGTTGGGGAGAAGGAACGGCAACTTTCATGATTTTGGGAAATATCTGTACCAGAAGCTGTGGATTTTGTGGGGTAAAAACAGGAAAACCACTTGATGTAAACTGGGATGAACCTGAAAAAGTAGCTCGTTCGATAAAATTAATGAAAATCAAACATGCTGTTTTAACCTCGGTTGACCGTGATGATTTGAAAGATATGGGATCAATTCTTTGGGCGGAAACCGTAAATGCAGTAAGAAGAATCTCCCCGGGAACGACAATGGAAACATTAATTCCGGATTTTCAGGGAATTACGAAACATATCGACAGATTGGTTGATGTAGCACCAGAAGTGATTTCCCACAATATGGAAACCGTAAAACGTCTTACGAGAGAAGTGAGAATCCAGGCAAAATATGAAAGAAGCCTAGAAGTTTTACGATATCTGAAAGAAGCAGGACAAAGAAGAACGAAAACCGGCGTAATGCTTGGTTTGGGTGAAACTAAAGATGAGGTTTTCCAGACTATTGAAGACATCCGAAATGCAAATGTAGACGTTATTACTTTAGGTCAGTATTTACAGCCAACGAAAAAACATCTTCCTGTAAAAAGATTTATCACTCCCGAAGAGTTTGATGAGCTAGGAGACTTTGCGAGAAGTTTAGGTTTCAGACATGTTGAAAGTTCGCCTTTAGTCCGAAGTTCTTATCACGCAGAAAAACATATTCATTAAAATATAAATCGCTTCATTCCGGAGCGATTTTTTTTTAACACCTAAAGTAATTAAATATTATATTTAATGATGTTTCAGATTTTAAGATTATGTTCTTTTTTAATTAATACTTAGTTTAAATTTGACTTTATAGGTTAATATAGTAGAAGTTTATATCATTTTGGTTAAAGCAAAAATGATTATTTCTGCCGAATTTTGCACTTCTAAAGAAGATAATGAAAATAGATAAAAAAATTCTTCCGCTGGCAATCGGTGGTCTGGGAATAGGGACAACAGAGTTTACCATTATGGGGTTGCTTCCGGATATGGCAAAATCTTTACAAATCAGCATTCCTGAAGCAGGACATCTGATCTCGGCTTACGCATTCGGAGTTGTGGTGGGAGCTCCTTTACTGATCGGCTATTCGGTCAAGTTTCCACCGAAAAAAGTACTGATGGCACTGATGGTCATCTTTACCTTGTTTAATGCCTTATCTGCAATAGCACCAGACTATACCACGATGATGATTATTCGTTTCCTGTCCGGACTTCCGCATGGTGCTTTTTTTGGAGTAGGAACCGTAGTGGCTGCCAGAATGGCGACGAAAGGAAAAGAAGCATTTAATATTTCACTAATGTTTACAGGACTTACGATAGCCAATCTTGCCATGGTTCCTTTGGTTACCTATATTGGTCATACTTTTCACTGGAGATGGTATTTTGCCATTGTTTCGGTGATAGGTGTGGCGGCTCTTCTGTTTCTGAAGCTTTGGCTTCCTACGTTAAAGTCTGATGAGGAAACGCACTTTATGGAAGAGATTAAATTTCTTAAAAGAAGACAGGCATGGTTTGTATTGATGATTACGGCAATTGGATTTGGTGGTTTATTTACCTGGTTTAGCTATATCACTCCACTTATGACTATTATTTCGGGGATAAAAGAAAGCTATATGGCTTATGTGATGATTCTTGCCGGAGCGGGAATGGTTGTAGGAAACCTTGTTGGAGGCTATCTTTCGGACAGGTTGAGTCCTGAGAAAACATGTTCTTTATTATTGTTTTTAATGATGATTTCTTTGATCGGCGTATTTTTTCTTTCGGAGTATCGCAATGTATCGCTTACGCTTACTTTTATATGCGGTGCTTTGTCGATGTCTGTTGCTGCACCTATCAATATTATGATGATGAAAGCCGCTCCAAAAAGTGAAATGATGGCTGCTGCCTTTATGCAGGCTGCTTTTAACATAGCCAATGCGATGGGCGCATTTCTTGGTGGGATTCCTTTAGAGAAAGGATATGCATACAATTATCCTCCATTAGTCGGAGTGGTAATGACCCTCATAGGCTTGATTATCAGTATGAGATACAAATATCTTTATGCGTCGCAGGTGAAACCTGATCAGATTGCGGAATGTGCTTCCTGCGAAAAATAAAAACAGGCTGTCTCAATATTGAGACAGCCTTTAGTTTTTTTTGTATTGTTGAATAGGGTGCTTACGCATCTACTTCATTGCCGTTTTTGCACCAATATAAAGCGTTGTAAAGATTTCCTTTCGGAAAAGATTTAAATTCCCCGGGCATTAGAACACTGAAAATATCAGTAAAGTTCTGTACGCCTTCTTTGTCTGTAACAATTGCAGTTCTGTTCCACTTTGTTAAATTTTTTAATCCTACAAGCGCATCCTGTAACCAGGCTCCCATCGTAAAATTATCCAGATCTGTATCAAGATATAATAGATAATTTAGTTCGTTAAATTGATCCACCTTCTGTTTTACCCTCGGAATTACCAGGTTTTCAAAATCTTCTTTGGTCACTTCTCCTGTTGCATTGAAAGCCGCAACATTTTCCGGAGCTTCTGGAATAATCGTTATCATATTATAATATTTTTATTGTGGTTTAGATTTTAGGTTGATAACAAAAAGCAAACCATAATTAATATTCAGTTAATATAAAATTCAAATCTTTAAACATTGTGGTATTTTTTATTCTAAATCCAATATAAGTTTATTGTAAAGGCATTATTTTTGAAGCCTTATATACCACACAAATATTTTTATTATGAGAACCATTTACAAAATAGTTATTCCCGTTTCGTTGGGAATGATAGGTTTATTTATCTTAAGTTCATGTTCGGTAGGAATTCCAAAAGGGGCAACTGCCGTACAAAATTTCAATGCCGACAAATATCTTGGAAAATGGTATGAGATCGCCCGCTTCGATTATAAATTTGAAAAAAATATGGATAACGTAACAGCTACGTATTCCAAAAATTCGGACGGAACGATAAAAGTAGATAATAAAGGATATAATTACATTAAAAAAGAATGGAAACAATCTGTTGGTGAAGCAAGATTTGTTGATGATAAATCGGTAGCGCATCTTAAAGTTTCATTTTTTAAACCAATCTGGGCGGGCTATAATGTAGTCGATATTGACGATAATTATCAATATGCTCTGGTAATGGGAAACAGCTTAAAATACCTTTGGATTCTTTCCAGAACTAAAGAAATTCCTGAAAGCATCAGACAGAGATTTTTAGAAAAAGCAAAAAAAATAGGTTACAATACCGACGAACTCATCTGGGTAAAGCATAATTAATTCAAAAATGAGAAGCGGAAGCGTCAACAAGATTGATGCTTTCGCTTCTCATATAAAAGATGTATTAATTTACCCCTCTATATTCCTTCCACTCCTCAAAACGATAATCAATGATCTGTTTCATAAGATCATAATTTTCGTATGTATCTTCAATATGATAAAAAGTTTCGTATTCATAATCATTTTCTTCAGCTTTAGCATCAAAAAGATTGACATAATCATCGGCAAATGAACTGAATTTGTTGCCGAAATCTGTCTCGTCTTTATAATAATCTTCCGCAAAAGCATTTCCCATTGCATTCAGGTCGTATTCTGAAAATTTCCCGTCCATTGCATCCATAACAAACTCTGCTCCGGTGATTTTTCTATGCTTCAGTTGCTCGATTTCCTCTTGTGAATCCTCCAGCAGTTCCTTTGATGCTAGCCCTTTATCAATACACCAGTTGATAAACATTCCCGTGTGTGTGGCTCCGTTTTTCTCGACTAGACCTTCAGGGAAATCGCCGCCGTAATGCCAAGAAGCATCGTCATATTTCGACATATCTTATTTATAGTTTTAAACAATTTTAACCAAAAATAGAAAAAATCAATTTATATTGCCGGTCATGGAGAATTTTCCGTCATTTGCGGAGAATTTTTTTCAATGTTTAATATATGAAAAATGCTGTTCTCATTACTATTGGTGACGAAATCCTTTCCGGAAATACAGTAGACACCAATTCTAACTTCATCGCGAACGAACTCAAAAACATAGGAGTAAGAGTTTCACAGATACTTACTATCTCAGATGAAATTGAAATTATTAAAAATGCTATTAAAGCTGCTTTCGAAATTGGTGATTTAATCATCACAACCGGAGGATTGGGACCTACAAGGGATGATAAAACCAAGAAAGCGATTGCAGAATTTTTCAATGATGAAATAGCTCTTGATGAAGAAACTTTTAATCACCTCAAAGCTTATATGGAACGACGTGGGCGTTTAGAAATTCTGGAAAGGAACCGCGAGCAGGCTTTCGTTCCGACAAAATCAAAAGTTTTTCAGAATCATTACGGAACGGCACCGTGCATGATGATGGAACAGGACGGGAAACTGCTTTTCAGCCTTCCGGGAGTTCCTTATGAGGTAAAACCGCTTATCAAAGATCAGATTATTCCTTATCTTCAGCAGAAGTTCAGCCTGAATTATATTTCTTCAAGAATCGTTTCCGTAGTGGGAATTCCCGAAAGCATTCTGGCCGATATGATCGAGGACTGGGAGCTGGCTTTACCACGGAATCTGTCGCTGTCGTATCTTCCTGTCGGAACCCGTGTTAAATTGCGACTCACGGCAACCGGCGAAAATGATGCAATTTTACAGCAGCAGCTTGAAGAGGAAATTCAGAAAGTATTGCCTTTAATTAAAGATCATGTCATTGCCACTTCAGAAGATAAAATTGAAAAGATTTTGGCTGAAATTTTATCGGAACGGAAACTGACGGTTTCAACGGCGGAAAGCTGCACAGGTGGAGAACTTGCGAAGATGATTACGTCGAATCCAGGCAGTTCTACCTATTTTCTGGGAGGAATTGTTGCGTATGCAACAGAAAAGAAGGTCGAGATTTTAAAGGTAAAAAAAGAAACGATAGAAGAATTTACAGTAGTCAGTGAACAGGTTGCTGCAGAAATGGCGGAGGGCTGCCAAAAGCTATTCAAAACTGATATTGCTTTATCTACAACAGGCGTTGCCGGTCCCGGAAAAGGAGAAGATGGTAAAGAGGTGGGAACCGTTTTTTATACCATTAAAGTTAACGAAAAAGTGGTAACCTCAAAACTCTATATGCCGCATCTGGATCGCCTGGATTTTATGCATTTTGTATCACAGAAGGTGATTCAGGATCTGGTTGGTATTTTAATTTCAGATAAAAACCATTCATAAAAAATATGAATTAAAATATTTTAAAAACAGAAAATTTTAAAGTAACAAATTTTAAATTAAACATACATATTGTATAAATTGTAATTATAATGAAAAAAATAACGCTTTCTTTGCTTTTAGCAGCAGGGATTTGTTCACAGAATGTGAACGCGCAAACTTCAGACAAAGGCTTGGATCTTAGTCTGATGGATAAAACCGTTCGTCCTCAGGATGATTTTTATAACTATGTGAGCGGAACATGGATGAAAACGGCTAAAATCCCTTCTGATAAACCGACTTGGGGAAGTTTCAACAAGCTTGCGGAAGATACCGATAATCATTCCATGACCATCCTGAATTCTTTACTTAAAGATAAATTTGCTGATGGAACAGAAGGTAAAAAAATCCAGGATCTGTATGCTACCTACATGAATATGCAGAAGAGAAATGCAGATGGAATTAAACCTATTCAGGCAAATATCAAGAAAATTGATGCTATTAAAAACCTTACAGATCTTCAGAATTATCTGACTTCCGTGACAAAGGAGGGTGAAAATACATTCTACGGCTGGGGAGTAGATGCAGATCTGAAAGATTCTAAAATGAATGCAGTTTATTTAGGAAATGCATCATTAGGATTGGGAAGAGATTACTATCAGAAAGTAAACGAAAAAAATACGGAAGCTCTTAACGAATATACAAAATATGTGGCTTCCATGTTGAAAGAGTTAGGATACAAAAATGCCGATGCAGCAGCAAAAGGTATTGTAGACTACGAAAAAAGCATTGCTCAGACCTATCTTACTAACGAGCAAAGCCGTGACAATACGCTTCAGTATAATCCTGAAACAATGGCCGAACTTAAGGCCCTTGTAAAAAATGTAGACCTTCCGACTTATCTTAAGAATGTTGGTGTCAATACAGATAGGGTAATTATCGGTGAATTAGGATACTACAAAAACTTAGATAAATTTATCAGCACTCAGAATCTTCCCGTGATTAAGGATTATCTTAAATTCCACATGATTAATGGAAGTGCTTCTTACCTAAGCGAAAAATTAGGGGATATGAGATTTGCTTTTTATGGTAAATATTTAAGAGGTCAGCAGGAACAGAGAGCTTTAAACAAGAGAGGTTACGAACTAATCAACGGAACCTTGGGTGAAGCTTTCGGGAAACTTTATGTTGAAAAATATTTCCCTGCAGAAGCCAAAGCACAGATGGTTGAGCTTATCGACTATTTGAAGAAAAGTTTTGCCGTACACATCAATAATTTAGCGTGGATGTCTTCTACAACAAAGGAAAAAGCAATGCAGAAATTAAATAAATTCACTGTGAAAGTTGCATATCCTGATAAATGGAAAGATTATTCTAAATTAACGATCGTTCCTGAATCTAAAGGAGGGAATCTTTATTCAAATCTTCAGAATATTACAGAATGGCAGTACAATAAAGATTTAGCTAAAATCGGAAAACCGGTTGATAAATCAGAATGGGGAATGACTCCACAAACGGTGAATGCTTACTACAACCCGGTAAACAACGAAATTGTATTCCCTGCAGCAATCTTACAGCCGCCTTTCTTCAATCCTAAAGCTGATGCAGCGGTGAATTTCGGTGGAATCGGTGCCGTTATCGGTCACGAAATGAGCCACGGATTTGATGATTCCGGTGCACAGTTCGATGCAGACGGAAACCTTGTTGACTGGTGGACTCCGGAAGATAAAGCCAACTTTGAAAAAGCTACTAAAGCCCTTGCCGCACAGTACGACAAATATGAACCGGTAAAAGGAACTTTCGTAAACGGAACATTCACCAATGGTGAAAATATCGCCGATTTAGGTGGTGTAAATATTGCTTACGATGCTCTTCAGATGTATTTAAAAGATAAAGGAAACCCTGGACTCATCAGTGGTTATACACAAGATCAAAGGTTCTTCCTTAGCTGGGCAACCGTTTGGAGAACAATGTCTAGTGAAAAATACATGGTAAACCAGGTAAAAACAGATCCGCACTCTCCGGGATATTTCAGAAGTTTCGGACCTATTATTAATGTTGATGCTTTCTACAAAGCATTCGACGTGAAGCCGGGAGATAAATTGTATAAAGCTCCTGCAGACAGAATTAAAATCTGGTAATCATTACCCAAGAATAGTAAAACCGTTCAGCAATGAGCGGTTTTTTTATTTAATGAATTATAAAAAATAAATTCAACATAAATAATATCTTGAACTTTGAATCTGGAACCTTTTCACTATTTATTGATTATCATTAATCACTTATCATCAAAATTTGTATATTTGGTAAGTTTGTGTAAGAATCAAAAATATTTTTAATGAAAAAGCTAAATATTGGAATACTTGCCTTCTCAGGACTTGTATTTTTAAATTCATGTGGTACAGCAAAAACAGCAGATACGCAAAAACCGAAAACCGTGGAAGAAGTTGTTGCAAAGCCGGTAAAAGAGCAAATGAAAGAAGAAGGAATCAATTTATCATACATGGATAAAACCGTTCGTCCACAGGATGATTTTTTTAGCTATGTGAACGGAAATTGGGTGAAAACCACTCAAATCCCATCAGATAAAGCTAGTTGGGGATCTTTCAATGCACTGAGAGAAAATGTAGATGATGCTTCCTTGGATATTTTAAACAAAATTTTATCCGAATCTTATCCTGCGGGTTCTGAAGGTCAAAAAATCCAGAATCTATATGCCTCTTTTATGGATACGGCGAAAAGAAATGCAGAAGGTTTGTCACCAATCAAAGGAGATTTAGCAAAAATTGATGCCATCAAAAATCTTAATGATTTGCAGAATTATTTACTTGAAGCTACTAAGCTGGGAGATAATTCTTTCTATGGATGGAGAGTAGGTGCAGACATGAAGAACTCTAAAATGAATGCCGTTTATCTTGGTGGCCCTGATCTTGGTTTGGGAAGAGATTATTACCAGAAAGTAAATGAAGCCAATGCCAAAACCCTGGCGGAATATCAATCATATGTAGGGAAACTCTTTGGCGTTTTAGGGTATAAAAATGCTGAAACTTCTGCCCAAAATGTAGTTGATTTCGAAAAACAGCTGGCCAATTATTTATTAACTCTTGAGCAAAACAGGAATGCTAATCTGAGATATAATCCAAAGAACGTTTCTGAACTTCCGGCTCTTGTGAAAAATGTAAACCTCGAAAAATATCTTAAAGAAGCAGGTGTTAATACAGACAGGGTAATCATTGGAGAACTGAAGTATTACCAAAATATGGATTCTTTCCTTACGCAGAAAAATCTCCCTCTTTTGAAAGATTATCTTAAATACCATCTAATTAATGGAAATGCAGGTAATCTGGATGAAAATCTCGAACAGATCAGATTTGATTTCTATTCTAAATATCTTCAGGGACAAAAAGAACAGCGTCCGATGAACAAGAGAGGACTTTCTCTCGTAAACGGTGTTCTTGGTGAAGCTTTCGGTAAATTATATGTTGAAAAATATTTCACTCCGGAATCTAAAGCACAGATGGAAACGTATATTGATTACATTTTAAAATCATTTAAGCAACATATAAATGATATGGATTGGATGTCTCCCGCAACGAAAGTGAAAGCTCAGGAGAAATTATCTAAATTCACGGTAAAAATTGCCTATCCGGACAAATGGAAAGACTATACCCAGCTGAAAGTAGAATCTCCCAAAGCTGGCGCAACATTATACTCCAATCTTCAGAATGTTTCCGCATGGCAATATCAAAGAAGTCTGGATAAAATAGGAAAACCTGTAGACAAAACAGAATGGGGAATGAGTCCGCAAACAGTAAATGCATATTACAGCGGATCAAACAACGAAATCGTTTTTCCGGCAGCAATCCTTCAGCCTCCGTTCTACAACCCAAAAGCAGATGCAGCAGTTAACTTCGGCGGAATTGGTGCAGTGATCGGTCACGAGATTTCCCACGGATTCGACGACAGTGGCTCCAGATTCGATGGAGATGGAAACCTTAATAACTGGTGGACAGATGAAGACCGTAAGAATTTCGATGCAAAAGTTGCTCAATTAGCAGCTCAGTACAGCGCTTATGAGCCTGTAAAAGGAAGTTTTGTAAACGGTAAATTTACCAGCGGTGAAAATATTGGAGACCTTGGTGGAGTCGCGGTTGCTTACGATGCACTTCAGATGTATCTTAAAGATCATGGAAATCCAGGGTTAATCAGCGGTTTTACGCAGGATCAGAGATTTTTTATGAGCTGGGCAACCGTTTGGAGAACAAAATCTACGGATCAGTATATGACCAATCAGGTGAAAACAGACCCGCACTCTCCGGGAGTATTCAGAGCATTTGGCCCTTTGGTGAATCAGGATGCATTTATAAAAGCATTTGATATAAAACCTGGTGACAAAATGTACAAAGCTCCTGAAGACAGAATAAAAATTTGGTAAGAAAAACCAAAAATTGTTAGAAGAGAAAAACGCATCAGAAATGGTGCGTTTTTTTATTTATTTTTTCATAGATTAGTGATATCGTAAAATGTTGATTTTTGATTAAAATTTATTATTTAAAGTAAATATTTCAAGAAAAATCTTAACAAAATTTTGTATGTTACAGTTTTTTTTTAAATTTAAACATTGGATTGGTCAGTTATTTGATGCTGATAAATACGATTCACACCAAAATAGAAAATCTCAAAATAACAATAATATGGCAATGTTTAATTATGGCGTTGGCGGAAACGAAGTGAAAGTAGATGCTAATGAAGCTATTCAGAACATACAGGAAAATAAATCTCTGATCGTGAGCCAGCTTACCACAGATGAATCTTATGTTCCTGAAATTGTAACAGGTCTAAAGACTGTGGATGACGTCTTCAAACATTTCCAGCCTTCTGTAAGTGTGCAGCACGAAACGGAAGACGGCAATGTAGTAGAAGAGGAATTCCGTTTTCAGAATCTTGCGGACTTCACCCCGAAAAATCTTACCCAGAAATCAGCGTATCTTCAGCAGCTCAGCATGGAGCAGGAACAGTACAATAAGATCGTACGTCAGCTGAAAACCAATAAAATTCTGCGTAATATGCTGGAGAACGATCAGACGAGAGCTGCGTTTATCGAAGTATTAAAGGAAGTGGCCCAAGAACTTGAAAAATAATCTAAAGACTTACATTAATCATGGATAGTAAATTACAGGCAGCTGAAAACCAACAACAGGGACAACAGCAACACGCAGGGCAACCTAAGGGCAACCCGCTTGCCGAACTCAATAAAATAGGTGGTTTCGGTTTCGTAGAATCCGTTGTAGACGGTATCGCAAACATGAATCCTACAAGAAAAGCCAGAAAAGAAATTTTCCTTACTGATGGCAATAAAGAAGAAGAGAGAAAAGAGCTTCTTCAGAAAATAAATCTTTGGGTAAATCTTCTGGAAGGCAACGATTCGGCCGATAAAATGGCTGAAACGTGCAAATCTAAAGCTCAGGCCGCAGACCAGAGTTTAAAATCAAATCTTAAAAATACATTAGACGCAGTGCGTCAGCTGGAAACAAACTACAGAACCGTAGCCCAGTTTTATAAAAATACAGAACTTGATAAGGTTGATAATGTTAGCATTGTCAATGCAAGCTTAGATCAGGTTTCCGATCTTGATAATCCTTTGTTTATTGATGCGATTGCAGAAGAATTTAAAAACTATTACGATCGCCTTGATCTTAGGGATAACTATTCGATTTTAGCAATTCCGGGATATTTAGGATCAAATAAAGTTATCGAAAAATGGGCGAAGATCTGTAATGAAAATAAGGTAATGATGGTTACCGATTTTGCCAATCTTGACAAACCGGATGATGTGGTAGATCTTTTCCATTCTGCAAATCTTACGGGAGGTGAACTTCACAGAAGTAATGTTATTATGACGTGTAATTGGCTTGTGGGACGTGGTAAAGCAGAAGAAGTAGGGGAGGAAGAAAATGTAGAACTTCCGCCATCGACTTCACTGGCAGGAAAAATTCATAAAACACTGATGTCTCAGGTGGCAGCAGGTAAAAAGCATGGTAATATCAATGAAGTAGATGCCGTAAAATTTGAGTTAAAGAAAAGCGAAATTTCACAGCTGGAAAAAATGGGACTTGTTCCAATGGTTAATGAATACGGTAAGATCATGGCGTTTTCAGCGAAAACATTGTTTACTGGAGATAATATCGGTCTTCAGACATATTCTGTTGTTCGGGTTTTCGACTACGTAACTAAAGTTTTATTGGATTTCCTAAACAGAAGAGCTTTCGAAAACTGGAATGCTAAAAATGAAGATGATCTTAGAAGACAGATTGTTCAGTTCCTGGATAATATTAAAGGTCCGGATAAACTGATCGAGAAATTTAAAATTGTTCGTTTTGAGCAGGATAGAGTCAATAAAGACAGAGTTTGGCTGGATATTCGTCTTACACCGTATTTCCCGACAAAGAGTTTTGTTATCAAACTTGACGGTCATAAAGGAGATGATGGAAACGAATGGGATGCAGAATACGCTCAGGAATAAAAATACAATATACAATAAAAACCGATGAAAAATACATCGGTTTTTTTCTATCAAATCATTAAATATTTCAACATGAAAGGCAGATTATTATACTTTTTGCCGTTAATTATTTTTCTTTTCGGTTGTGAGGAAAAAAAACTCCAACAAGAACACAAAATTGATCTTTTTGCAGACGAACGACAGGAAGGGAAAGCATACATTATGAACGAACAGGAATGCTTTGATGCCAGTGATCTAGTGTTATCAAGCTCTGACATTAAGCTTACCGACAGTTCAACCGGTCGTGGACGCGCAATTTTTATCTATAAAATAAAATCCGGCGAAGTATTAAAAACAACAAGAGATTCAGTGATAAATTTTCCTGTGCAGATTCTGTCTGATCAAAGGCTGAAACTGAAATCTCCGATGTACGTTTATCTCAAAAAACTTGAAGGTTACCGATTCATCGCAAAAGACAAACATCTTAAGTATCAATGGCTGAAAGCAGCTCCCGTTTATTCTGTAAAAGCTGAAAAATAAAATTTTATCTTTGCATACTCCAAATCTTTGGGTTATCAGAATCATAAAGATTTAATTTAAAAAGAAACAAAAGCTTGAAAAATACAACTTCAGCAAACTTTAAACACATCGGCACCAAACTGTTGAACTGGTATAAAATAAACGCCCGAGATCTTCCTTTCCGGCAGACAAAAGATCCGTATAAAATATGGATTTGTGAGATCGTTTTTCAGCAGACAAGAATTAATCAGGGGCTAAACCACTACAATAATTTTATTGCAAGATTTCCTGACGTTAAAACATTGGCAGAAGCTGATGAAGATGAGGTTTTGCTATATTGGAAAGGATTGGGATATTATTCAAGAGCTATCAATATTCATAAAGCGGCACAGCAGATCATGAATGATTATCATGGAATTTTCCCGCATGAATACGAAGAGATTCTAAAGCTGAAAGGAGTCGGGAAATATACGGCTGCAGCAGTTTCCAGTATTTGTTTTAACGGTAAAATTCCGGCGGTTGACGGAAATTTTTATCGAGTTCTCAGCCGGGTTTTTGCTGATGATTTTGATATTTCCAATTCACGGGCTTTCAGTTATTTTTCGGAATTGGCTCATTTAATTTTACCGGATAATGTCGGTGATTTTAATCAGGCAATGATGGATCTGGGCTCTGAAATTTGTAAGCCGAAAAATCCACTGTGTACAGAATGTCCTTTAAACGATGATTGTCTGGCTTTTTCTTTAAATAAAATTTCGGAATTTCCTGTTAAAACAAAAAAAACAAAAGCAGAAGATTTAGCTTTAAAATATTATTTCGTTCACAGAAACGGAGAATTTTTAATTCAACAGAGAAAAGATGATTTTATCTGGAAAAAATTATTTGAATTTCCGCCTGAAATTTCTGATGAATTAATTCCTTTTATCAAAAGTGTAAAAACGGTCAGTCATAAATTAACTCACAAAAACTTAAGCATCGAAATTTTTAATGTTGAAGTTGATACCGAAGAAATCTGGCAGAATTTTATAGCTGAAAATAATTACATCATTACTGATGTTGAAGGATCTCACGAAAAGTCCTTCCCAAAACCATTGGAGAATTATATTGAGAGTTATGATACAGCGTACAGAATCTTGTAATATGCAAGAAACATTCATAATATTTCTTGCTGAGTGAAACGCCTTAGTGAACTTGAAATATATATTACAACTATAAAAAAATCTTCATGCGCTTTGCGTTAAAGATCAAAGTTTTCAATCAATATCTAAATTCAATTCAAAACCCATTGAAATCCTGAAATTTGTATTCTCAAATCTAAAATGGAATTTGTATTTTTGCAGAATGTTTAAAAACGCCATTTTTATTTTTGCAGCTTTGTTTTTGGTATCTTGTGGCAAAGATCCTGTTCCAAAGCCTTATGGAGAGCTTCGCCTGGAATATCCTGCGCCGAAATATCAGAAGTTTGAAAATAACTGTGCCTATACGTTTGAATATTCAGATTTTGCCAAAATCTCAGATGCTAAAAGACCGTGTTGGTATTACCTGAATTATCCTAAAATGAAAGCAAAAGTATTCGTGACTTATTATCCGATAAAAAACGATTTTGCAGCACACATCCAGGAAGCGGAAAAAATGGTCTACGAACATACAATAAAGGCGAGTGCTATTGATACAAAGTCATTCGAATATCCTGAAAAAAAAGTGTACGGAAACTTTTACGAACTTAAAGGGCAAAGTGCTTCTAATCTACAGTTTTACATTACCGACAGTACAAAGCATTTCGTAACGGCTTATTTATATTTCAATACAAGACCAAAACCGGATTCTTTGGCTCCGGCAGTAGATTATATCAAAAAAGATATGAAACATCTGCTTGACACATTTGAATGGAAAAATTAATTTACTTTAAAAATATTTTGAAAATAATATGAAACTTTTAGTTGTAGGAAGTGTTGCATTCGATGCAATCGAAACACCATTTGGAAAAACTGATAAAATTTTAGGAGGGGCAGCAACATATATAGGGATCACTTCATCTGTTCTGGGAGTAAAATCCGGAATTGTTTCTGTTGTGGGAGGAGATTTTCCCCAAGAGCATCTGGATATGTTTACTGACAGAGGTGTAAATATAGAAGGAATTGAGATTGTAAAAGACGGAAAGACTTTTTTCTGGTCAGGAAAGTACCACAACGATCTCAATACGAGAGATACGCTGGCTACAGAAGTAAATGTTTTGGAAAACTTCGATCCGAAAATTCCGGATTCTATGCAGGATGCTGAGATTTTATTATTAGGGAATCTTCACCCGGGCGTACAGCTTTCCGTTCTTGAAAAAATGCACAACCGTCCGAAACTGGTCATCCTTGATACCATGAATTTCTGGATGGATACCGCATGGGATATTTTAATGGATATGATCGCGAAAACAGATGTTATCACCATTAATGATGAAGAAGCAAGACAGCTTTCCGGTGAATACTCTTTGGTAAAAGCCGCGAAAAAAATTCATGAAATGGGTCCAAAATATGTAATCATCAAAAAAGGTGAGCATGGTGCTCTGCTTTTCCACAACAATAAGATATTTGCCATTCCTGCATTACCTTTGGAAGATGTATTCGACCCTACAGGAGCAGGAGATACTTTCGCAGGTGGTTTTGCAGCTTATCTGGCGAAAAAAGGTAAAATTGATTTCGAAACCATGAAGTCTGCTCTAATAGTTGCTTCTGCAATGGCTTCTTTCACCGTAGAAAAATTCGGAACAGAAAGAATTCAGGAAGTAAATGAATCTGATATGTTCGGAAGATTAAGACAATTTAAAGAATTAACAACTTTTGATGTAGAACTACAGTAAATACTTCTTTTTTAAGAAATATTTATAATAAAAAATTTAGTGTAATTCGTTAAGAATTCTAAATTTGCAACTTGTTTAAAATAGTAAAATGACAAATAAACTTAAGATCACTTTTCTTTTTGGAATTTTCATCATGTTGTTTGGTGGAAATACAATGAATGCTCAGCTGAAACAAGGAGATTTAGTGGATGGTATTGCTGCTGTAATCGGTGATGAAATTGTTTTGGAATCTGATGTGAATGAACAGATGAATTATGCAAAACAGCAGGGAGCTTCTAACATGGATAAGTGTGATTTTTTGGAAAACCTTCTCAATAATAAACTTCTTGTCTACGAGGCAAAAAAAGACACATTGATTGAAAACCGTTCTGCTGCCATCAAAGAGCAGGCTAATGCAAAATATCAGCAGCTACTTTCTCAGTTTCCTGACGAAAAAACCATGCTTGCCGCTTATAAATTCAGAAACGGATACGAAATGAAAAATGCGATCGAGAAAATCGATACGGATCAATATTACGGACAGGCAAAATACCAGAGAATTACGGAAAAAGCCGATGTTACCCCTAATGAAGTAACGGACTTTTACAATATGTATAAAACTCAGTTGCCGGAAGTTAAAGATGAAATTTCATTGTCGCAGATCATGGTATTTCCTAAACTTACAGATGCACATAAAGACGATCTTATCAACAGGCTCAAAAAAATTAAAAAAGATATCGAAGGAGGAGAAAGTTTCGAAAGCCAGGCAAGGATTTATTCTGAAGATCCGGGTTCTGCATCGAACGGAGGTCTGATGAAAAACATCTCCAAAGGGCAAATGGTAAAACCTTTTGAAGCCGCCGCACTGAATCTTCAGGAAGGAGAAATTTCAGATCCTATAGAATCTGAATTTGGATATCACATCATACAGCTGGTGAAAAAATCGGGTAAGATTTACGATGCAAGACACATTCTTCTGATGGCAACACCTACGGATGAAGAAGTCAAAACTGCAAAAGCAAAATTAGACAGTATCCGAGGATTGATTATCAACGGCAAAATGAGTTTTAAAGATGCTGCTTTTAAATTTTCTGATGATAAAAGAACAAAATTTAATGCAGGAGTGATTACTGGGGCAGACGGTTCAAGTAAAATAGAAAGAGAAACGGTTCCGGGTAGCATCAGTTATGAATTGGCTGGTCTTAATAAAGGCGATATTACCAATGCTTTTGAAGACAAGGACGAAAGAGAAAGAAAGGTAGTAAAGATCATTAGAATAGATGACGTAATTCCTGCACACAAGATAACGCTTGAAACCGACTACGACAGAATCAAGCAGTTGGCACTCAACAAGACAAGAAACGAAATGCTGGAAAAGTTTGTTAATTCAAAACTTCCTACCACATTTATTTCCATTGACGGCCGCTACGACAGCTGTGCTTTCAAAGGAAACTGGAAGAAAGATTCAGTGAAAAAATAATAAATTGCCTTCAGAAATTTCTGAAGGTTTTTTTATGCCTGAAAGTCCCGTAAAATCACAGGTTTTATTATTTTTACAACATGAGCAATTTTATAGATTTTAATTCAGCAAAAAAGCTTCACGAAATGCAGTCACAGCAAAATAAAATTACAGAACTGTTTAATATACAGTATCCTATCATTCAAGGAGGCATGATCTGGCATTCCGGGTGGAAGCTGGCTTCGGCAGTTTCAAATTGCGGAGGTCTTGGTTTGATAGGTTCTGCAAGTATGTATCCTGATATTTTGCGGGAAAATATTCAGAAATGTAAGAAAGCTACTGATAAACCTTTTGGTGTAAATGTAGCGTTGCTTTATCCCAATTTACAGGAAATTATAAATATCATTCTGGAAGAAGGTGTAAAGATTGTTTTCACATCTGCCGGAAGTCCTAAAGCTTACACAGAAACTCTTCAAAAGGAAGGAATAAAAGTAGCTCACGTAGTTTCATCTACAAAATTTGCCATGAAATGCGAAGATGCCGGAGTGGATGCCATTGTCGCAGAAGGTTTTGAAGCAGGAGGTCACAATGGGAGGGACGAAACGACTACTTTCTGCCTGATTCCGAACGTTAGAAAACATATTTCAAAGCCATTAATCGCTGCCGGAGGAATTGCCTTAGGATCTCAAATAAAAGCTGCCATGATTCTCGGGGCAGATGGGGTACAAATCGGATCCCGTTTTGCGGCAACAGCAGAAGCAAGTGCGCATGACAACTGGAAGAAGAAAATAACCGAACTTCAGGAAGGTGATACACACCTTACGCTGAAAGAACTTGCGCCTGTAAGAATGGTAAAAAACAAATTCTTTAATGAATTGGAGGAAATCTATAATATCGGAAGAAATAAAGAATCTTTGATAGCTTCTTTAGGCCGTGCAAGAGCTAAACGCGGAATGTTTGAAGGTGAAATGGAAGAAGGTGAGCTGGAAATCGGACAGGTTTCTGCTTTAATCGATGAAGTACTTCCGGTTGAAACTGTTTTTAAAAATTTATTAAACGAATTTGAAGCAGCTAAAATGCCTGTATTTTAACGTTTAATAATTTACATTCATAATGCATTATTGAACATCAGTAAAAGAAACGAAGCGGGCTTTAGTCCGCTTTAATTTTTATAGACGTAAAAATTGCTTTTAGCCTAAACTTAAAGATTCAATTTCAGATAAAATATTTTCTCTTGCACGGAGTTCATATTTTTCTTTAAAATATTCAGTTTTAAAAATACTTTCATACTTCAGAAAATGTTCAAGTACTTTTTTTCTTCCCGGTTTATATAGAAGGTCAGGATATATGGAGTATTCTTTTCTGATTTTTTGAGTGTAAGAGACATATTTTTCAGACTCACTTCCGAGAATCGAAAGATCTGCATCAAGAAGATAATTGATATCATTATCATCAGACTGTTTGTGAAATTTTGTAGCAATGATCTGATCAGAAACTTTTTGAATAAAAGTTGAATCAAAACCTAGCTTTTGAAGGTTTTTTCTGGCAACTTCTGCACTTTTTTCTTCATTGGATTTTGAAACAGCATTATAAATCACATCGTGATAGAATACAGCAAATGAAACAGCTTGAAAATTTTCAATGTTATTCTTTATATCATCAAGTTCGGAAAACATACATTTAAGATGGTCAAAATTGTGATAGAATCTGCTCTTTTCACAGTATCTTTTATCTAATTCAGACCACAGGTTTTCAACGAGTTTTAAATCTCCTGTTAAGCGATTACAGCATTTTGAAAATCTTTCTTTAAGGAACATTCTAAAATTTTTAAGATAAAAAAAGGAACTTTTTAAAAAGTTCCCTGATTTGCTTCTATAGCCTGTTTCAGCTCTGCCCAGCCACCACCATTATGACCGTCTTTTAAACCTTGTGAATTCAGATATTCCAGCGCTTTTCCGCTTCTGTTACCACTTCTGCAGAAAATGACCACCGGCTTTTCAATAGACAGAATCTCTTCCTGTCTGTCTTCTACCTCACCCAAAGGAATATTTTTAGCTCCTTCTATATGTCCGTCCATCTCAAGCTCCATAGGCTCGCGAACGTCGATTAATTCATAATTTCCTGATTTTAAAACTTCTGCTAAAGACATAATGATTTTGATTTATTAAATACTTAACGAAATTACGTAAAATTAATGATAATTAACTACGTGTTCTAGAATAATGTGTACCCTAAAATAAGAGAAATGGTCTGATATTTTGAAGTCATGTAAAGATAATTTTGTAGAAGATTTCTTTGCGTTGTTGCACGCAATTCGACCAAAAATCTGTCATTATATTTATATCCGACACCAAATGCAAGATTACTGCCGGAATCAATCTTAATTTCTGTGAAATCCATTTTAAGTTTGGAATTAAGCTCAAGATCCATTATGTATGCAGCGTTTAAGAAAATCTTTGATTTGTTATTTAGAAAGAAATAATATCTCACCCCAAACGGAACTTCTATGGATTTATAATCCACCTCTCTTGTCGATTTTGTTTCAAAATACTGACCAGCATATGCAATCGATTCTTTCTCAGTCTTATAGTATTGATAAGTTGGCTCAACAAACAGAGCCCATTTATTTTTGTTGAATGGAAGTATAAACTCCGCCTCAATTCCTATTCTGAAAGATGTTTTACGATCGAATTTCGTAGTTTCAGCTGATGAATATGGTGAATATAATGAATTGGTAACTTCAAATGAAGAGAAATTAATTCCAGGTCTGATATTTAAATTGAAAAGATCTGCCTTTTCCGCCGGTTGATTATAATTTATTGCAACATTCCCATCACTACAAGAGTTATATCTCATAAATAAGTTTGCAAGATCTTTGGTCTTGTATTTTGCTGCATCAATTTTTTTGTTTTCAACCCCGCAATTTAAAATTTCAGCAAGTTGCTTTTTATAATCTTCATTATGTGCAATTTGGTTAGTGTCAATATAATAAGATTTATAGATTAACTGCTTTGTTTCAGAGTTGTTAATGTTGAAAAAAAACTTTTGGATTTCTGAGTTTTCATAATATAAAAGATCAGCCTTTCCGTCGATTATGTATTTAAGAAATACTGTTTTCTCTTCAAATTGGGGCTTTCTTTCATAGGACATATCGGATAACTGCTCAGATGAATAGTCAATCATTACCTTTTTTCTGACATATTTGCTTTCACTACCGATTCCGAATTCCTGAATGTTTGCAATGTTTTCTCTTTTAATATCAGCCGACCCTTCGATTTTATATTCAAATTCTGTGGGATTATTTTTCCAGTCAAGATTTTTAATTAAAACTTCACTCTTTTTACCCGAGTTATTAATAAAATATCCTTTTTCGAATTTGATTTGCGCATTGAATAGGCTAACTGAGGAAATGCAGGCTAATAGAATTATTTTCTTCATGGTTATTATGAATTTCTCCTTATGAGATATTAATTATTAAAGCCGCAAATTTATAAAATAATCTTAGTTTTGCAAGGTAAAATCATGAATTCAAACGCAGAAAAATATTCACAGCTGATAAAAGCCAGGGCACAAAGTTTTGGATTTCAGAGTTGTGGTATTTCGAAAGCTGGTTTTTTGGAAGAAGAAGCCCGTCCTTTAGAAGCTTGGCTGAAAAATAACTTCCATGGCGAAATGAAATACATGGAAAATCATTTTGATAAAAGACTGGATCCGAGATTACTCGTAGAAGGTTCAAAATCAGTAATTTCACTGTCTTATAATTATTTCCCTGATGAACAGATTTCAACACTGGATAACTTCAAGATTTCAAAATATGCCTATGCAGAAGATTATCATGAAGTAATAAAAGAAATCCTGAGAGATATGGTTTCCGGGCTTCAGGAAGAGATTGGCGAATTCGCATTTCGGGTTTTTGTAGATTCTGCACCCGTTCTGGAAAGAAGCTGGGCCAGAAAATCAGGAATTGGATGGGTCGGTAAAAATGCAAATCTTATTACTAAACAGAACGGATCATTCTATTTTCTGGCAGAAATCATCTGCGATCTGGAACTGATTCCCGATCATGAAACAACAGACCATTGCGGCACGTGTCGAAAATGCATTGATGCCTGTCCTACAAATGCTATCGTTTCCGAAAAACTGATTGATGGAAGCAAATGTATTTCTTACGCTACCATTGAATTAAAAGATTCTATTCCCGATTATTTTAAAGATAAAATGGATGACTGGATGTTCGGTTGTGATGTGTGTCAGGATGTTTGTCCGTGGAACAGATTTTCAGCACCTCATCATCAAACCAAATTCAGACCTAACGAATCATTAAAAAATTTCAAAAAAGGAGAGTGGAAAGAACTTACACAGGAATTGTTTTCAGAAGTATTCAGAAAATCACCGGTTAAAAGAACCAAATTTGCCGGCTTAAAAAGGAATATTGAATTTTTGGAGAAAAAATCGGATAAATTGTAAGATATTTTTGGGGGATAAAATCCTGTCTGGAATTTTTCAGGTTCCAAAATAAAAAGGGTAAACAACCATTCCTTAAATTCAATATTTAAAGAGGTTAAGATTTTGAAAGTTAAAAGCTAAAAAAAAAAGACTTTCAGGAGATTATATCTCACCGAAAATCAACGTTTTTTTTGTACTCTTTTAGGAGCAACTTTTACTCTTATTTTAAATCTTTTGTTTGATTTAGAGTTTTTCTGCATATTTGTGAACAATTTGTACTTAAATTTAAGAAAAAATTAATTTAAAACAAATACTTTTGAGAAAATTAATATTAAATTTTTATTAACTATATTTAAAGAAAAGGCTGTGAAAAAGATGCTATTTATCATTCTTAAAACCTTGGGTGTCATTGTCGGAATTGTTTTGCTGTATGTTGCTTTGGGATATCTGTTGCCTTTTATTGAAATTTCGGCTAAAGATGACGGCCAGGAGAAAGAAATTCCTATTTATATTTATACTAATGGGGTACATACGGATATTGTGATGCCTGTAAAAAATAACCTTCACGACTGGAGTGCTGAAATCCCATTTGAAAATACAAAATCAAAAAAAACAGATTACCGTTACATAGGAATTGGCTGGGGCGACAAAGGTTTTTATCTTGATACGCCTACTTGGGCAGATCTGAAGTTTTCTACAGCTTTCAAAGCTGCGTTCTGGCTTAGTGAATCTGCGATGCATTGTACTTACTATCAGAAAATGAAAGAGGGAGATGACTGTAAAATGATTTTGATTAGCAGGAATCAGTATAAAAAGTTGGTACAATTCATAGAACATAAGTTTGATAAGGATCAAAATGGAAAATTTATCCTGATTCCCACCAAAGCGGTCTATGGTGATAATGATGCATTCTACGATGCCAAAGGAAAATATAGTTTTCTCGATACCTGTAATACCTGGGCGAATAACGCTCTGAAAGCGGCAGAGCAAAAAGCTGCACTCTGGACTCCTACCGATTACGGTATATTTTTGCACTATAAATAATTTTCTAGAAACGACAATGTAAAAATGATGGTGTTCAGAAATATCTATATAATTTTGAACATGGAAATATGATATATTCGACCACTTTTTATAAAGTGGTTTTTTATTTTGAGTCTGTAAAGTCTGGAATGTGGTATTTTTATTGCATTTCCAAATAAAAAAATAATGAAACATAGACTTTTTCGCGAGCAGCAGCTGAATTGCGATATAGACACAGCCTGGAAGTTTTTTTCTTCTGCGGCCAATCTCTCCAAAATTACTCCGGAAGATATGAATTTCGTTGTCCTGACGAAATTTGAGAATGATGAAATCTACGAAGGGATGATTATCGATTATTTTGTTTCGCCATTGTTCGGAATTAAAATGAAATGGAAAACCGAGATTATTCAGGTTGATTTCAGAAAGAGTTTTACCGATTTTCAGAAAAAAGGTCCTTATAAGCTTTGGCATCATCATCATGAATTCATAGAAAATGAAAATGGTGTTTTGATGAAAGATACCGTAGATTATGAATTGCCTTTCGGTTTTTTAGGCGAAATTGCCCATAAACTTTTTGTTAAAACTAAACTGGAGCATATTTTCAACTATCGATTTGAAATACTTGAAAAACGTTTTAATCAATAAAATAGAAATGCCTGAAATAAAAGATAAAATAAATATTTTCTGGTTTCGCAGAGATATAAGGCTGCAAGACAATTGCGGATTGTCTGAGGCTCTAAAGCAAGGCTTTAAAGTGCTTCCCATTTTTATTTTCGATAAAGAAATTCTTGATAAGCTTGAAAATAAGAACGATAAAAGAGTAGATTATTTCCATCAGGCTTTAAAAGAAATTCATCAGGAACTGAAAACATACAAAAGCGGAATTACTGTTTTCCATGAAAAACCTCTGGACGCATTCAAAAAACTTGTTCAGCAATATAATATTGATACCGTTTTTTGCAACTCAGATTATGAACCTGAAGCAATACGGCGGGATATGGAAATTGAAAAGTTTCTCAAAAAAAATATAATCAGTTTTAAAAGCTTTAAAGATCAGGTGATTTTTGAAAAAGACGAAGTTCTAAAGAAGGATGGAACGCCTTATACCGTCTATACACCGTATTCAAAAAAATGGAAAGAACTTTTCAATAAAAATAAAATTGAAATATTTACCACCGATTTTTCTAATTTTTTAAAATATAAGACTCCCGATTTTCCGGAACTTGATGATATTGGATTCAAGAAAACAGAAATAAAATTTACAAATCCTACTCTTAAAAAATCAATTATTGACGATTATGACCAGCACAGGGATTTTCCGGCTATGGATCATACGACACATTTGGGAGTTGCTTTACGTTTTGGTACGATATCAATCCGAAAATGTGTTCAGTTTGCTTCAGAGCATAATGAAATCTGGCTTAATGAACTGATTTGGAGAGAGTTTTTTATGCAGATTCTGTATCATTTTCCGAAAGTTGTACATCATTCATTCAAAGAAAAATATGAAAATATAAAGTGGAGAAATAACGAAAAAGAATTTGATCTCTGGTGCAAGGGGCGAACCGGCTATCCTATTGTGGATGCAGGAATGCGGCAATTGAACGAAACAGGTTTCATGCACAACAGAGTAAGAATGATCGTGGCGAGTTTCCTGACGAAGCATCTTTTGATCGACTGGCGTTGGGGCGAAGCTTACTTTGCAGAGAAACTTTTGGATTATGAACTTTCCTCCAATAATGGTAACTGGCAGTGGGCTGCTGGTTGTGGTTGTGACGCTGCCCCTTATTTCAGGGTTTTCAATCCTTATGAACAAACCAAAAAATTTGATAAAGATTATAAATATATCAAAGAATGGCTTTCTGAAAAAGAAATGAATATTGAACCGATTGTGGAACACACATTTGCAAGGAAAAGAGCGCTTGAAGTTTATGGAAAAGCGGTAAAAGAATGAAATGAATTTTTTGCTGTTAATAATTGAAATTTTACATCGTAAATTTAATATTCTCTTAGATAATTTATTCCTAAATTTATAGTATGCATTATCAGTTAGAAAAACATTACGTGAATAGAGTAGGCTGGCTGAGAGCCGCTGTTTTAGGCGCAAACGATGGTCTGCTTTCTACCACAAGTATCGTGATTGGGGTCGCTGCGGCAACTCCGGATCGCAATACCATCATACTTGCAGCATTAGCCGGAATGATCGCCGGAGCAATGTCTATGGCGGCAGGAGAATATGTCTCTGTGAGTTCGCAGGAAGATACCGAAAAAGCAGATCTTCTTCGCGAAAAAAAGGAATTGGAGGAAATGCCCGAAATCGAACTCCAGGAACTTGCCAAAATCTACGAAAAAAGAGGGGTAAGTAAAGAAACTGCTTTGAAAGTTGCAACCGAACTTACCGAACATGATGCACTGGCGGCACATGCGCATGATGAATTGGGAATTAATGAGATTACTCAGGCCAAGCCTTTGCAGGCTGCTATTGCTTCTTTTGGTTCTTTTGCTTTGGGGGCACTGCTTCCGTTTGCGGTCTCACTGTTGGCTCCAATTTCATCAATGGTTTACTTCCAGTATGGCTTTTCAATTGTGTTTCTGATTATTTTAGGAGCTCTTTCTGCAAAAACCGGTGGTTCAAATATCGGAATGGCTGTTTTAAGAATAAGTTTCTGGGGAACTGTTGCAATGGGAGTTACTGCTCTGATAGGCCATCTTTTCGGAGCTACAGTT
Organism: Chryseobacterium taeanense; assembly: GCF_900099685.1. Classification (GTDB taxonomy): domain Bacteria; phylum Bacteroidota; class Bacteroidia; order Flavobacteriales; family Weeksellaceae; genus Chryseobacterium; species Chryseobacterium taeanense. The sequence continues at coordinate 60,006 of NZ_FNDW01000005.1, forward strand.
TCTTAAGAAGAATATTTTCAAGAAGTATTGCAGTGTTTTATTTTCGAATACCTAATTTTTTGAGTGCATTGGTATTTAAATATATTTCATCAAATTGAGTGAGTGATTCAACATCTTTAAATTTCTGGAATGTCATTTCATTTTTATTAAAAGAAAGTTCTATAGACTCGTCGTATGTTGTTGTAATCCGGACTACAGAATAGCCGTTGTAGGCAATTTTGAACCCTTCAAAAAGACATTTTTTTTCAGCTTTCTGATAGATTTTGTATTCCTCAAATACACTGCTGTCGAGATTTTTTTCAGTTCCTTTTCTGTTGTGTTCCAGCGAATTCCATGATGTGTAGTTTTTGGGTTCTTTCAGAATCTGGCCTTTAGAGTCTACCGGCACAAACATTCCTAAGGTTAATGGTTTTTTAAGAAACGTAGCGTAGTTATTCATCAGTTTTAAGGTCTGAAGATCAGCATATCCTTCATGGGAATAATATTCTAAGACGAAATCTGTCATCGGAATCAGTTTATGAGAGGAGCTGATTGGCATATTTACTATTTCTTGAGGCAAAATTAATTGTAATTAGTTTAGAAAAACGAAGATAAATAAATTGTGAAAAACGATAAAATTATTTTAGCACTAATCTTTACGGCTAACCTAAAAAATAAACCTCCCACGTTCCGTGAGAGGCTGATGACATATATAAATGTAATTCATTAATGTCTGTAAAGACAATATATTCAGATATTTAAAAAGGATACATACAGATCGGTATAAAAAGATTTGGCTCGTTGAGAAAAATTTCTCGCGTGAAAAGATCCGTATGCTTACCTGTCAATACATTTTGTTAATTGGTCTTATGCCAATTTTACGTTCACAGCGTTTAAGCCTTTTTCGCTTTGCTGTACCTCAAAAACTACTTTGTCGTTCTCACGGATTGATCTTGAAATTAATCCTGAAGAATGTACAAAAACGTCTCTGCTTCCGTCTGCAGGAGAGATGAATCCGAAGCCTTTTGCTTCATTAAAAAATTTTACTGTGCCTTCTTGCATTGTAATGAATATTAAAAAATTATTGTTAAGTCCAAAGCCTTGTGCAATGACTTATTGTTTTAAACTAAAATGGTGGCTGAAAAGTAATCTGAGGAAAATGAATGAAAAATTCTACAGAATAGCAAAGGCAGAAACCTGTTTATTTTGCAAATATACAATAAAATGAATATAATAAATTTAATTTAAATAACTGATTTTCAAAAATATATTTGTAGATTCAAAGGCGTTTTTACAAACAATGTTTTAAAGGGCTTAAAATTTATACACAAGCGCATTGATATTCATCCCGGCTCCCACTGATGCAAAAAGAATAATATCATCTTTTTTTATTGTATGCGATTCCAGTTCGTCCTTTAAAATCATCGTCAGTAAAGAAGGTATTGTTGCTACACTGCTGTTTCCTAATTTGCTGATAACCATTGGCATGATGTCGGAAGGTACTTGCATATTATACAGTTGGTAAAATCTTTCTACAATCGCTTCATCCATTTTTTCATTGGCCTGATGGATAATTATTTTGCTCAGATCATTGATGGAATATCCACTATCGTCGAGACATTTTTTCATGGCATCCGGAACATTGGAAAGAGCAAATTCATAAATCTTTCTGCCATCCATTTTAATATATTTTGTATCCGGGCAGCTTTCGTTATTATAGGATTTTCCAAAGTATAGAAAATCTTTTTCGTTGAGTGTGTAAGAGGCTGACAAATGCGATTTTATCCCGGAATCGTCTATATCGTTGGCTTCAAGAATCACGGCTCCGGCTCCGTCTGCGTAGATCATACTGTCCCTGTCATGTATGTCTACTACCCTTGAAAGCGTTTCAGCGCCAATAACGAGACACTTTTTTGCAATTCCTGATCTTATGAATGCATTGGCCTGTATTACTCCCTCAATCCATCCCGGGCACCCGAAAAGAACATCGTAGGCTACGCAAAAGTTATTTTTAATTTTTAATAAATTTTTAACCCTTGAAGCCAGGCTGGGAACGGTATCAGACTGAATCGTTCCGAAACGAACATCGCCAAAATTATGGGCAAAAATAATATAGTCCAGCGTTTCAGGGTCTATCCCGGAATCTTCTATCGCCGACTGAGCAGCAATGAAGCCCAGATCTGACGTTACCTGTGAACTGCTGGCGTATCTTCTTTCTTCAATACCTGTGATTTTCTGTAGTTTTTTTGTAATCGAGGCGTTGGTGTCATTCAACAATATCCCTTCTTCATTAAGAAAAACATGATTATCGAAAAATAAATTGTTGATGGTTTCTGATGGTATGTAATTTCCTACCCCTATGATTTTGCTTGTCATATCTAAAAATAGATTCTAATCCTTAACTAAAAATGAAATAGTTGAACAATCGTTCAGCTTGCTAATAAGACTTCCTGATTTATCATGAAGTGCATAACATAATCTGTGGATTTATCCGTTTAATCGATAAAGGTAGTTGATTAATAATAAATAATGCTATAAACTGGTCTAAATCATTAAAAATTAACAATGCTATACTTAAAATCCGTTTTCTAAAACCCTGAGCAGTTCGGTTTGCTGAATAACATCGTTTTTACTGTTTATTAAATTATAGTTTACCTGAAGCCAGTTGTTTCTTACAACGAAAAAAGTGTACGCATCCATCAGTCCCTCCTTATATTTTTCTTCAGATTTTTGAAATGATAATTTTTGGTTTTCAAAATTGGTTTCCAGGAGGTTATACTTTTCCTGCGCATTCAGAAACTGAACTTTTATGGAATTAATGCTTTTTGTTAAATCATTAATGATGATATCTTTATCATAATTAGAACTGATGACATTCAGCTTGGCAATCTCTACGTTGTTTTTCACCTGTAATTTATTGAAAACCGGAATGTTAATGCCAAAAGACAATTGCTGATTTTTATTAAGTTTTATCTGTTCTGAAAAATCTGTCGCAGGCTGTCCCAGAATTTTGTTGTAAAAACTAGACCACGTGTAAGATCCGTTCAGCGTAGGGAGATAGCCAGATTTTGCAATTTTGACATTCTTCTGCTGTGCCTGGATTTCTTTTAAAACAGACTGATAGGCCGGATTTTTTTCTAAAAGATTGTGAACAAAATTTTGGTCATTAAAATCTGCACCGGTAAGGTTTTCTTCCGGCATGGTAAAATCAAGTGTATCTTTTGTAATAGCCAAAGCATTAAGAAGGTTGATTTTGGAAATATCTTTGAGATTTTTAGCAGAAAGCAGTTGTTCCTGCATCGTTCCCAGATTAGCTTTAATGTCGTAAACATCACTTTTTGGACGGCTTCCTATTTCCACTTCTTTTTCTGTACGTTTGATCTGGTCTTCAATTCCTGAGATTTGGGTCTGCAAAACATCAAGCCAGCTTCTGCTGTTCTGATAGGTAAAAAACATCATAATGACATTCATTTTAACTTCATTCTGTGCCAGTTTCATTTTATAAACCGAACTTTCTTTGTTGATTTTTGAAAGGGAAATGGTAAGGTAGTTTTTCCAGTTCATCAGTTCCCAGTTGGCCTGTGCATAGACTTGGTCATACTGTGTGTTGATGGCTTCTCTCTGGTTGGTATTCTGATTAATAGATGATCCGAAACCATAATTATGACTTACTCCAGCATTTACAGACGGAAGAAGCATTCCTTTTGCTGCAGAAATTTCTCTTTCATTTTTCCGGATATTTACCGTCGATTGCTTTACCAAAGGATGATGGGCAGAAGCATAATCCAGACATTGTTTCAGTGTCCAGCTTTGCTGAGCAGAAAGAAGATTGATGAATAATATGAAGAATAGTTTTTTCATAATTGGCTGTTGGTTGATAGTTTACAGTTGATGGTCTTATGGATAAATTCTTTTATCAACTAATAACCAACAACTGTGGATCAATTATTCGTATTTTAGGTATTTCACAAGGTTAATTTTGGTTGCACGGTAAGCTTTGAAACTCACGATTGCGAACGTTAAAATCAGTAATAAAAACAAACTCAGAACATACGGCCAGACCGGCATATCGATTCTGTATGCAAAATCTTTCAGCCATTCATTCATTGCATAATATCCAAACGGAATACTGATGAAAACCGCGATCAAACAAATCAGCAAAAATCTTTTGGTTAAATCCCATACAATCGTTTTCTCATCCGCACCCAATGTTTTTTTGATGGCAACATCTTTTAGTTTTTGTTCGATTAATAATGATGACAAAGCAAATAACCCCAGCAGTGCAATCACTAATACAACAATATTGAGCATTGTGAATAGGGTCTGCTGTTTCTGAAATTTCTCAAACGTTTTTGCAAATTGCTTATCAACGAATTCAAAATCGTAAGGATAACCTGGTTCTGCTTTGGTAATCCAGAATTCTTTGATGCGTTCTAAAGTGCCGTTGATATCATTGCCTGAAAGTTTTATCTGAACATTCTTCATATTGTTTTTTATCCAATTCCTATCATAATTAAAGTAAACTATAGGTTCAACAGGTTTGCTAACACCACTGTAATGTATATCTTTTACGACACCGAGAATTTTATATTTCTTCTTGCCGTCCCAACCTGTGAAAAACTCTTTGTTTAAAGCAGTTTTAGGATTATAGCCCAGTTTTCCGGCAAAAGTTTCGTTCACCACAGCACCATTGATGGTATCAGAAGCCTTCTTCCAGTTCAGGTCTTGCCCCGAAAGGAATTTCACTTTATAGAAACGCAGAAAATTTTCATCGATTCCCCCAAGCATGGTCTGAGTGGTTTTGGTAGTATCTGTTGATAATTTTACTATCGATCCATTAGCAGTACCATTCCCTAAAGAATTCACAGAGCCTGTAACATCGGTTACACCGGAAATTTTTTTCAGTTCATTTTTCAGGCGCCTGTATTTATTCATATTAAAATTATTCTCCCAATTTGTTTTTTTGAAATTAACCTGAATGGTCTGGTCGCCTTTGAAACCCAAGTCTTTATTCATCATATATTTTACCTGTGTATGAATGATAAGTGAACAGATAATGAAGAATGATGAAATAACCAATTGTAATGTCAGGATAAAATTTCTCAGCCAAACACCGCTCTTACTTCTTGCGAAATTCCCTTTCAATGTATTGATTGGTTTAAAATTCGACAGATAAAGGGCCGGAATCAATCCGGAAACTAATGAAAAAACGATCAGGAATAGTCCTGTATAAATAAAAAGACGAGGATCATTCAGTTTGATATCTTTTTCGAGAAATTTATTATATGCCGGAAGCAAAAGCTCTACCATTGCAAAAGCAACTATATAAGCCATAAAACAAATCATAAAAGTCTCTAATAGGAACTGAAATACCAACTTCACCTTTGAACTTCCGACTACTTTTCTTACACCAACTTCCTTAGCTCTTTGAGATGCCTGGGCGGTTTTCAGATTAATAAGATTTATGCCCGACAAGGACAAAATCAAAACAGATAAGCCAAGCAAAATCATTATTGATTTTTTATCTCCTTTTCTTATTCCTTCACTTTTGGCATCCAGTTTCATTTTGCTGATTGGTGTCAGATAGACCATTGGCGGATTTTTTTTATCAACAGCGTAGCCCCATTTTTTAGCAGAAATTTCGTCCTGTTCCTGCATTTTTCTGGAAAGTTTATCTTCCAGTGATTTGATATCTGTGCCGGGCTTCAGCTTGAAAAAACCATTATAACTGTAGTTTGTCCATTGCTCTTTAGACTGCTCCATATAAGGATTTTTGTACATAAAATCAGGTTTGAAAACCGTATTACCTTCCGGAATCTTATAAATTACCGTAACCACGTATTCTTTATCATTAGAATCGCTTTTAACTGATTTTCCGATAGCATCAAGATAATTGTCACCAAAAAGCAGGTGTGCGGTTTTATCCGAAAGGGCAATTTTTCCATTATCCGAAAGAGCATTCCGGAAGCTTCCTGCTACTTTTTCGAAAGGAAAAAACCTGAAAAAAGAATCTACCGTAGCCGACCCCGAAACATAAGCAGAGTTATTCCCGAAGGAAAGTCTTTGTTTCCCCCAATCATTGAGAATTGTACAATCTTCAATCTCTGAAAATATTTCTTTGGATACAAAAATTTCAGGATAACTTGAAACGGACATGGTTCCAAAAGAAGCACTTTTGTTTTCAACGAAATAAATATTTTCTTTACCCGGAATCCATTTTTCATAGGACTTCTCATCCTGCCAATGGATAAATATCAACAGGAAAACACAAAGCCCAACACTTAATCCCAAAATATTGATGATTGTGGAAAGCCAGTTTTTTCTGTAATTGATGAACGCTATTTTGAGCCAGTTTTTTAACATAGTTGTTGGTTGTTAGTTGTTGGTTGTTGGTTGTCGGAAGAGTTCTATCAACTTTCAACCGACAACCATCAACAAATGTTTACTCGTATTTCAAATATTTCACAAGATTCACTTTTGTTGCCTGATACGCTTTGATGCTTACGACAGCAAACGTCAGAATCAATAATAAAGTCAAACTCAGGACGAATGGGAAAACCGGCATATCTATTCGGTAAGCGAAATCTTTCAGCCATTCGTTCATCAGGTAATAACTGATCGGAATGCTTATCAGAACTGCAATGAACGTAATCCAAAGGAATTGTTTTGTTAATCCAAAAATCAATGTGCTGTCTGCTGCGCCCAAAGTTTTTCTGATGGCAACATCTTTCAGTTTTTGCTCAATCATTAATGAAGACAATGCGAATAATCCTAATAATGCTACCATCAAAACCATTGCATTCAGAATTGTGAATAAAGTCTGCTGTTTCTGATATTTCTCGAAACTCTGTGCAAACTTTTTATCAATGAAGAAATAATCAAAAGGATAGCCAGGTTCTACATTATTTTGCCAATAAGTTTTAATCCTTTTTAAAGTTCCACCAATATCGTCTGCTTTTAATTTCAACTGAATATTGTAAACATTGTATCGTTTCCATTCTGTTTCTCTGTAATGAAAAAACACGATTGGCTCTACTGCTTTTCGGGGATTCAGAAGATTGAAATCCTTTACAATCCCGACAATATGATAAGGCTTATTGTCAAATCCAGGGCGGAATTCATTTTTAATAGCCTGGTCATCTGTCCATCCAAATTTTTTCACAAAAGCTTCATTTACCAAAACATTAGTCATTGTATCGGATGCAAGATTTGGATTCAGCCAGCGTCCTTTTTTCAATTTAACATCCATAAACTGGAGGTAATTATAATCCATAGAACCGTGCTGAGCGTAGATGCTTTTGTCCATATAATCCATATTGGAATTGCTGAACCTATAACTTCCAGGAACTGCTTCTCCGTAAGAAACAGCATCTACACCCTGGATTTTTTTCATTTCGTTTTTGATGCGTTCGTATTTCAGCCAGGGTTTTGCATCGTTCTCACTGAAATTAATCAATAAAATTTGCTTCCCATTGTAGCCAAGATCTTTGTTCATCATATATTTTACCTGATTATTCACAATTAAACCACCGATGATGAAAAATGAAGAAATGATGAGTTGCAAAGTCAAAATCCCGTTTCTAAGCCAAATCCCGTGTTTGCTTCTGGCGAAATTTCCTTTCAAAGTTTCTATTGCTTTGAAATTGGCTAAATAAATCGCCGGAATCAAACCTGAAATTAGCGTAACCGCCAACACCATTACAAATGAATAGAAGTAAATATGCCAGTCATTCATCATGATTTCTTTGTCATAGAACTTATTGAAGCTCGGCAAAAGAAGTTCCGTCAATGCAAGAGACAAGAGATATGATGCGAAACAGATCAGGAAAGTTTCCAATAAAAACTGGAGAATAAGATTATATTTTGTACTTCCAATTGCTTTTCTAACACCAATTTCTTTGGCTCTTTGAGAGGCCTGCGCTGTTTTAAGATTAATGAAATTAATTGCTGATAGGATGACGATCAAAACTGAAAGTGTAAACAGGATCATCAACGTTTTGAAATCTCCATTTCCAAACCAATAGGCTTCTGCATGAAGTTTCATTTTATCAAGCGGTGTCAGAATACTGCCCGTTGGCCCGTACAATTCCAAATATTTTTGTGGTGTGACACCGCTTCCTGCCGCATTTATTTTCGCCCGGTATTCAAAAAGATCTTTGACTATTTTGTTTTGAACCTCCTCCACATTTGCATTTTTGCTTAGCATAAAGAAACATCCGTAGTTGAAATTGCCCCATTGGTCCTTATCATTTTTCATTTGTTCAAATGGCAGGATAACAAATTCCGGCTTGATGAGGCTATTTTCCTCTGGTAATTCGTAAACTGCTGTTATTACATAGTTTTTGTTATCAAACTTCACGCTTTCGCCTGCAACATCAGTTTTACCGAAGAGGTTTTTGGCAGCCCCGGTAGAAATTGCCAAAGATGATTCTGCCTTCAGTGCATCTTTAAAACTTCCGTCAATTAGCTTGAAAGGAAAAAAGTTGAAAAAATTACCTGAAACCAACATCCCATCCTTCTGAAAAACCGTTTTCTTTTTTGTCGTCATTTTATAGCCGACACCTGAACCGTTGAATAAAACATAATCTTTGATTTCGGGTATTACTTTTACGGCACGTTCTGCCATGATATAAGGAATAGTTGCGCCATAAGCGTTGTCCTTTTTATTATAAACCTGAGCCCCGTAGATTAAATTTTTTTTAGGATTCCATCTTTCATAGGATTCTTCGTCATTCCAGTGCATCAGAATCAGCATAAATCCTGTTAAACCAACAGTCAGTCCGAATAAATTAATAATCGTGGAAAGCCAGTTTCTTTTATAATTAACGAAGGCAATTCTTAGCCAGTTTTTTAGCATAATTGATAGTTTTTAGGTTGGAAGCGGGGTGATGGAAGCAGGAAGTTATTGAACGCAACAATTTAAACTTCCAGCTTCCATCATCCATCTTCCAGCTTTTTTACTCAAAGTTTTTAGAATCCGCTTTTTCGAAAACATCTTTTCGTTGAGAAGAATGTTCTTCGGAGAAAATTTCTCCGTCTTTCATATTTACAATTCTTGAGGCGTAACCTGCATCATAGGAAGAGTGCGTCACCATAGCAATCGTAGAACCTTCTCTGTGAAGTTCTGCCAGGAGATTCATTACCTCGTTTCCGTTGGAGCTGTCGAGATTTCCGGTGGGCTCATCGGCGAGAATCAGTTTGGGTCTTGTCACCAACGCTCTTGCAACGGCCGCTCTTTGCTGCTGACCTCCGGAAAGCTGCTGTGGATAATGCTTGGCTCTATGTGTAATATTAATTTTCTCCATAATTTCTTCCACTCTTCTTTTTCTTTCTGAGGAAGAAATACCGTTGTAGATTAAAGGTAATTCGATGTTTTCATAAACCGTAAGTTCATCAATCAGGTTAAAATTCTGGAAGATAAAACCGATGTTTTTCTTTCTGATATCTGATTTTTTCTTTTCGCTAAGGCCTACGGTCTCGGTGCCGGAAAACTGATAGGAACCCGATGAAGCACTGTCTAATAGTCCCAGAATATTTAGAAAAGTAGATTTTCCGCAGCCGGAAGGCCCCATAATGGCTACAAATTCACCTTCTGTGATATGTAAGCTCACATTGTTAAGTGCATTGGTCTGAACATCTTCTGTTTTATAGATTTTTGAAAGATTTTGAATATTTATCATTGCAGTATATTTTTAAAGTTTATTTTTGAATATCAAGAATTTCATATTTTTTCAGCTCAGAATAATCCGAAGTAATCACTGATTCGCCGGGTTTCAGACCGGAAACCACTTCATAATACATTGGATTCTCTCTTCCCAGACTGATGTTTCTTTTTTCAGCTTTATTATTTTTTATTACGAAAATCCATTTTCCGTTCGTGTCTTTGTAAAAATTTCCTTTCGGAATCATCAGGCTTTGTGTGTCAGCAGATAGTTTCAGTTTCACTCCGAACGTCATTCCTATTTTTAACGCTGAAATTTTGGTATCTATAAAATTCAGTTCTACGGAAAACTGGCCGTCTTTCACTTCTGGAAGAATTTTGGTGATGATGACTTCATATTCTTTTCCGTTGTTGTCCAGCGTTCCTTTGATTCCTGTTGTTAATTTATTGATGTAATATTCATCGACTTTAGCGACCAGTTTATAGCCATCCATCAGATCAATTTTTCCGATGCTTTCTCCATTGGTAAGGTTTTGGCCGAGCGAAATTGTAAAAGAAGAGAGTCTTCCGGCAGCAGGTGATATAATTAGAAAATTATTTTTATTAGAGCGTAGAATATTTAAACTTTTTTCCATCTGACTGATAGAATTGTTGATGGCTGCCATCTGTGAATTCCTCGAAGATTTTTCGTTCGTTGCCCCTTTTTCTACAATAGATTTTCTCTGTTTCTGATAGTTCAGGTTTTGAAGAGCCATATCGTAATCTGTTTTCTTTCCGATTTCCGCATCATACAATCTTTTCTGAAGATTAAATGTCTGCAATGCCGTATTGTAATCATTCTGAGACTGCAATAGTTCTTTATCCTGATTGAATTCCTGATTTTTAAGTTCAAGAAGCGAGTTTCTCATCTGGCTGATCTGCTGCATGATTCCCGTTTCCTGATTCAGGTAGTTGAATTCCGTGTTCGGATTATAAACCCTTGCGATCGGCTGGCCTTTTGTCAGCATTTGTCCGTCTTCCGCAAAAATTTCTTTTACAGCGCCGCCTTCTACGACATTCACCAATGAAGAATTCAGCGATTGTGTCTGGGCTGTCACCATCAGCATATCTTCAAATTTTCCTTTGGTAACTTCATCAATTGTAATATCTTCTGTTTTTACATTATATGTTTTTTTCTGGTTCAGGAAATACCATCCGAAAACCAGAACTGCCAGCATTGAGACAATTATTATAAGAACAAGTTTCAGTTTAGATTTCTTTTTTACTATTTTCGTATCCATATTTAGATAACTGTTTTAATCACAGTTAATTACACAATGCAGGTGCCATAGATTTATAAATCTGTAACTTCCTGTAAATGTGATTAAATATAATTTTTTTAAATTTAAAACTGTTCATTATCGGACACTTTTTGTGCGGAAACGGACATGTTAGTTATAAATGATGAATTATAAATGATAAATCATTTTATTTTAGAGTAAAATTGATAACAGATGTACTAAAATAATTAGCAACAATATCAATAAAAATGGGCTGAAATCCATTTAAAAAAGTTGACAAAACAAAAAGGCTTTAGTCAAAATTTAAAACAATCTATTTAAATGCGAAAAAAAGAGGCTCATATTTTAATTGTAGACGATGATGAAGACATTTTGTTTTCGGCGAGAGTCTGGCTGAAGAAATTTTTTACAGAGGTGAGCTGCCTCAGCCAGCCAAAAAATATACTGAAACTGATGTCGGAACATCAGATTGATGCTGTTTTACTGGATATGAATTTTCGGAAAGGTTTTGAAAACGGTCAGGATGGATTGTACTGGATGCAGGAAATTAAAGCATTAGAGCCTGAACTTCCGATTATTCTGATGACAGCTTACGGCGAAGTTGAATTAGCGGTAGAAGCTCTGAAAAACGGCGCTTCCGATTTTATCCTGAAGCCCTGGAATAATGAAAAGCTTTATGCCTCCGTTAATCTTGCCGTCGACATTTCCCGGAAAAATAAAAAACTGAATCAGTGGGAAAACGTGAGCGTAAAAACTAATCAGTATCAGCTGGAAACAAAATCATCTGTAATGGAGGAAGTGATGGATCAGATTGCAAAAGTTTCTGCGACCGATGCGAATGTTTTACTTTTAGGAGAAAACGGGACGGGAAAATATGTGCTGGCAGAACATATTCATGAACTTTCCGAAAGGAAAAGCCAGCCTTTTGTTCACATTGATCTTGGAAGTCTTTCCGAAAACCTTTTTGAAGCGGAACTTTTCGGGTACAAGAAAGGCGCATTTACAGATGCGCATCAGGATTATGCCGGGAAAATTGAAAATGCACAGAATGGAACGGTTTTCCTGGATGAAATCGGAAATCTACCGCTCCATCTTCAGACTAAATTGCTGAGTTTAATTCAAAACAGAAAATTATCGAGGATAGGGGAGACTAAAGAACGTTTGCTGGACGTAAGATTTATTTTTGCCACTAATGAAAATCTTAAGAAAGCGGTGTCTGAAAATCGTTTCCGGAAAGATTTGTATTACAGAATTAATACGGTGGAATTGCTGATTCCTGCGTTAAGAGACCGACAGGAAGATATTCCGGATTTGGCAGATTATTTTCTGGAAAAATACAGACAAAAATATCACAAGCCCAAACTTTTTTTAAATGGAAGCCTGATTTCTGAGCTGATGAATTATTCCTGGCCGGGAAACATTCGTGAACTCGACCACTGTATTGAAAGAAGCGTCATTCTTTCCAACGATAAAAACATGAAACTGCTAATGCCAAATGACGAGGAATCGGAGAAAACAGTTGTGAATCTTAATCTTGAGGAAATGGAAGAAATCCTGATTAAAAAAGCACTGAAAAAGCATCGTGGAAACATTTCCTTAGCAGCTGAAGATCTGGGATTGTCGAGAGCAGCGCTTTACAGAAGAATGGAAAAATTTGAGCTTTAATTTTGAAATATTAATTATTTCTTCATTCATGAATGTTTAAGAATAAATAAGCATTGATATTAATAATTTTAAGGAAAGCATATTTATAAAAACTATGAAAAGACATCAGTTTTTTGGGTTGATATTCATTCTGCTGGCGATTGTTTGCGGAATTGTCGCATTTGATTTTTATTCTCATAATAAATGGATTAACTGTATTTTATTTTCGTTCATAAGCTTGGTTTGTGTTATTATTGCGCAGAATTCGGTTTTGTCATACATCCGGAAAACTGAAAAATTGATTTTGGCCATCCGGAAAAAAGATTTTTCGCTGTTTCCGAAAACTGAAGGTAATATTCTGATCGATAATGCGGTAAAACTTTATTATCAAAGCAAAGAAGAACATCTTTCGCGGTCTTCTTACAAGCTTTTGTATGAGGAAATCCTCGGGCAGTTGGAAATAGGTCTGATGATTCTTTCTGAAAAGAACAATACCTGGGAAGTATTCTACGTGAACCCTGTTTTTCTTGAAATTCTGCAGATTCCGAAATACAATTCGTGGAACCTTTACGAAAAGAAAACGCCGGATTTTTATAAAATCATTGAACAAAGCCAATATGAAAATTCTCAGGAGTTTTTTGATATTTCGATTAATGAAAATACGAAGCAGTCTTACTCGCTCAGAACCAAAAAGGTGCAGAATGCCAGACACAGGTTCTGCATCATCAGCCTGGAATCTGTTCAGAAAATTATCGAACAAAAGGAAAAGCTTGCCTGGAATAACCTGATGAAAGTAATTTCTCATGAGCTTCTGAATACTCTTACACCGGTTAATAGCTTGATTCAGAATATGGAATATATTGCTAATCAGGATATTATAGGAAAGGAAGATCAACAGGACATGAAGGAAAGTCTGATGATTATTAATTCAAAATCAAAACAACTGCTTGATTTTGTAGATGATTACAGGCAGGTGGCAGAATTACCCAAACCTGTTTTTAAGACCATTTCTTTAGCAGATACTGTAGAATCTGCACTTCATTTCCTGAAGCCCGAATTTGAACAAAAGAATATTGAGATCATCAATTCATTGGAAAACTATACGATTTCTGCAGATGAAAAAATGATTCAGCGGTGTCTTATAAATCTTTATCTGAATGCTATTTATGCAGTGTCTGAATGTAGCGAAAGGAGTATAAAGACTGAAATTAAAACAGTAAATAAACGAATTATTCTAAGTATTGAAGATAGTGGAGCAGGAATTCAGAAAGAAATTCAGGATAAAATTTTTCTTCCATTTTTTACGACAAGAAGCGGTGGTTCCGGAATCGGATTGACACTGAGCAAAAGTATTGTCGAAGCGCACAAAGGCTACTTGAATTACAAACCTCTGGAACGTGGCAGCCGTTTTGAGATATGGTTTGTCAATTAAATTTTGATTGATTATAAAGTTTTTCCAGCACAAAATAAAACCGGAAAATCCGATGGTTGAGGTTTTCCGGTGATAATTTTTAGCGATTTTAATATCGGCTTTGTCTGTTTCTACAATTCTTCTTCCAGAATACTGATGATGCGGTCGATAACGTGTTGTTTTCTGTATTTTTTATGATATTCAGCTCTGGGTTCAGAAACAATCTGGTCGTGTTCTTTACTGAAAAGGGCATAAAGATCTATTTCCGGATGATGTTCAATGTACCACACCAAAAAAGTAAGAGGCATTGCATTTTTGCCTGAAAAATATAGCTGAATCGACTGCGGTGTCGCACCATATGCTTTGGCGATTTCTGTCATTGTTTCGCCTTTTCCCTTGCTGTACTCACGGATCTTCTCGTAAATTTTCATATTGAGTAGCTTCTTTGTGTTAATTTTTAGACAATAAAATAGTGTAAAATTTTCAATATTTTATTGTTTTTAAATATATAATTGTATATTTGTTTTCTAATTCTCTTTGAGACAAATACAAAATTACGAAAAAAGGTTAAAATAAAATTTATTAATTTTTATGAGCGAATCGATATATACCTGCCATCAGAAAATAATTGATGAAAAGTTTGATTTTATTGACCAATGGCTACCGGCGCGTTATACGGATTCAGTGAATATTTTTCTTAAAAAGGAATCAAAAGATGCCAATTATATCAGACAGGTAAGAATGAGGAAAATAAATGATGAGAAAGTGACGGATGCACTTTACAAAGTTTCTCTTGTTAATAAATTACAGGTAGAGATAGGAACTTAATTAAAAAAAATAAGTAAATTTGATTTTTTAAAAATATAATTCAGTTAAAATTCAAGCATTTAGGAACTCGATGTAGAGTTTAATTATTAAAAACAACACAATAACTATGGAAAAAAAAGCAGCGGTAATCACCGAATGTTTAAAATGTAAAGCACGATACAAGAATTATTTCAATTTATCTCCTTGCTGCCAGTCACTTGTTTTAAAAGTAGACGAAAACGGAAACCGTACCAATATTACTTTTCTCAGTGCCTTAGCGAAACCCCGTCATCATATAGCAAAGAAAATAACTACAGAATAAGAGTTTAAGCAATTGTTTTGGTATCCCGCAGACGTTTTTTTAAGTCTGCGGGTTTTTATCTTGATTGTAAAGGATTTAAAAATCTATCAATTATCTGTGAAAGTGGATTTGTATTTTAAAATTAGTTTAAACAAATGCCTTGGTATAACATTGAATGTATTTCATTTCTCATTAATTACTCAGCTTTTTGATGACTTTTTCAACCGTTACTCCCTGAATGATAATTGAAAAGATAACAATAACAAATGTAATCGAAACGATAATATTTTTGAATGGGCTGGCTGGAAGAGATAAGGATAATGCGATCGATATTCCGCCTCTGAGTCCTCCCCATGTCATAATAAGCAAAGACCTTGTTCCAAACGATTTTTTAAACCGAAAAAGAAGAGAGGGAAAATACAATGAGAAAAAGCGAACCAAAATAATCGCTAAGGCCATGATAATCCCGATGATAAGATAATTTAAGTCAAAAGCCACAATAACGATTTCCAGTCCAATAAGCATAAAAAGAATAGCATTTAGCACCTCATCCGTTACTTCCCAGAACTTTCCGAGATAATCTCGTGTGACATCACTCATCGCAAGCTCTTTACCGCGATTTCCGGTCATTATACCTGCTACAACCATAGCCAAAGGGCCTGAAACATGAAGATAGTGACACATACTGTAACCCCCCATTACCATGGCAAGAGAAATGAGAATTTCTGTTTGAAAATGATCGATAGATTTCATCATTCGATAGCCAATGTATCCGATAACAAGACCCATGAGTATCCCTCCGAAAGCTTCCCTGAAGAAAAGCAATCCAATATCTTTTATGCCAAAATTTTCTATTCCTCCCACTGCTATTTTTAATAAAGTGGCAAAAATAACTACTCCGATACCATCATTGAAAAGTGATTCTCCCACAATATTGGTTTCAATTTTTTTGGAAAGATTGGCTTTCTTAAGAATTCCCATCACGGCAATAGGGTCTGTCGGTGAAATCAAAGCTCCAAAAAGAAGACAGTAGATAAGAGGCACATTCTGATCAAACAATGGCAAAATATAAAACAACGAAAATCCAACAGCTGCTGTTGAAATTAATGTTCCCAGCGTGGCAAAGCTGATGATGCTTTTTGAAGACTCACGCAAATCGGGAACCGATACGTGCAGCGAACCGGCAAACAAAAGAAAACTCAGTAAAATCCCCAGAAGAAATTCCGAAAAATCGATCAATAATAATTTTTCTCTAATCATTTCGGTAAATCCTGCCGAAAAATATCCTGCCACAATCACTCCCAACGCGGCAAGAACTCCCATCAGCATGAGGCTGATCCCGGAAGGAAGTCTGAAAAGTTTTACATTTAAATAAGAAAAAAAGGCAGCCAGCGTGATGAGGCTGGAAAATAATATAAATAGTTCCATGTGTTAAAGTAGAATTCCTTACAAAAGTAGTGAAGTTTTATTTGTAAATATAGGGTAGAAGTGGCAATGCTTCTGAGAAATAATTAACTGCACTGAATGTGCAGTCAATTATTAATACAAAATCATCGTTAGCTGTTTTTGAGCACATCTTTTATTCCGTCGAGTCCCTCGCTGAACTGTGCCAGAAGCGCAATCACCTGTGTCATTCGGTCATTTTCGCCCAAGCCTTTTAATGTCTTGTTTTTTACGAATGTTTTTTTAATTTCTTCCCAACGCAGTTTTTCGTCTTCAGAAATCAAATCCATTAAGTCTTTTAATTTAAGCATATTCGATTCTGCTCCGTTTGTGAGTGTTTGAGATTCGTTCTGATAATGATTCAGCACCATCTGGGTTACTTCCTCATTTTTAAGAATCGGCTGAATCTGGCTAATCAGCTTATTCATATTCCGGTAAGAGCCCTGCAATTTGAAAGCGGGTTCGTTTCTGTATTCATCTGACATGGCTGCAGAAGCGATGTATTGTCTGTTGACTTTTAAAACAACATCTCTTACTTTTAATGTATTTTCAAGCACTT
Organism: Chryseobacterium taeanense; assembly: GCF_900099685.1. Taxonomy (GTDB): domain Bacteria; phylum Bacteroidota; class Bacteroidia; order Flavobacteriales; family Weeksellaceae; genus Chryseobacterium; species Chryseobacterium taeanense. Next base: position 77,091 of record NZ_FNDW01000005.1, read on the forward strand.
TTCTGAAATCTGAAATTTCGTTTGAACTGAAGTTTCCGGCCAGCTCCACATTGGGTGAGTCTGATAGAATGCTGTCGTACAGATTGTAAAGATTATCCATTCCAAATTGAGTCAACCGGGTAAGATAATCGTTGGACATTAAAGCATTTTCAATTAAACTTAAATCAAATAACTCTGTTTTACTGCCCGAAATTTCACCCAAATTATACGTATCGGAACGGTTTGCCAGCATATCAGGAATTCTGAATTTCTCACCGCTTTCCGTGTAAGGATTTCCGGCCATCACCAGACAGAAACGTTTTGATCTTAAGTCGTAAGTTTTGCTTTCTCCATTATAAATTCCTTCAATTTTTCTTTGCCCGTCAGCCAGGGAAATGAATTTTTGCAAAAACTCAGGGTTACAATGCTGGATGTCATCAAGGTATAACATTACGTTGTCACCCATCTCAAAGGCCAGGTTAAGTTTTTCGAGTTCCTGTTTTGCTCCTGCATTTTTTGCTTCATTCGGATCGGTGGAAACAATATCATGGCCGATTGATGGCCCGTTGATTTTCATGAAAACCAATCCCATTCGGTCTGCCATGTATTCCATTAAGGTTGTTTTTCCGTAACCCGGCGGCGAAACTAGCAGCAGCATTCCCATTCTGTCGGTACGTTTGTCGTTTCCGACGGTTCCCAGCTGCTTGGCCAAATTGGCTCCGATTAATGGGAAATACACTTCGCTGATTAATCTGTTTCTTACAAATGAACTCAAAACCTGAGATTTGAAAGTATCTATTTTCAGAGCTTTCTTTTTATCGTGTACCCATTTCGCTTTCAGTTCCTGAAGCTGTCTGTATTTCGGAACCACCACTTCATTGAAGTGGGATAATCGTGAACTAAATTCATAATAATTTAATGTATAATCTGCATCTTTTTCTAATGATTTCAATCCTTTCAGAACTGTTTCATAGGTAATATGATGAATATTTTTAGCATCAAAATTCTGTGTTATGAAAAATACAGTCGTTTCTTTTTTTATTTCATCTTCAAAATTCGATTCGGAGTTCGATAAAAACGCATCCAAAGCACTCTCAGCAATAGAAAAACAAGCTGCAGGATATGCCTTTAAAGTATTGAGCTGGTCGATAAATTCTAAATCTTTTCCTTTTTCTTTTAAATCTTTTAAAAATGATTCATACAACAAGCCTGCTTTTTCCGAAACCAAAAATGCGGACTTATTTTCTCTTTTCAGATAAACTGCAGCGTTCAGCTCATTTATATCCGTAAAAAAATGATTATTCAAAGCAAATGAATGTATTTCCTTCGACAGTTGCTCATTGAGATGCTGAAAACCACTGTCTGTTGCAAATGATTTTGAAATTAAATCTGCTGCTTCAAACTGCTTCTGATAATAGTCTTTTCTTTCTTCATCCAGAAAATGCCAGAACAGTTGTGCTAAAGCTCTTTCTTTCGGAGTAAACTGCATCAGTCCCAATTCATTGTGCATCTGCTGAAGTTTGGAAACAATCGTTAATGCATCTTCATCATGAATTCCCTTTACCAAACCTTCCCCAAAATGTTCTGTCATAAACTGCTGAATACCATTTCTATTTTGTGTTTCGGTATTGATGCTTTTATTATTTGAAAAAATATTCCATGCTAAATATTCAAAACGTTTTACCGTAGCATTCTCCGAAATATATTCCTGATTCCAGACTTCTTTGTAATCTGAAATGGCTTCAAAATGTAAAGGCTCATAAAATGCAGTTCCTGTAAGATGATAATAATACTGTGCATTTTTCATCACCAGCGTCAGGTCTAATTTCTGACGGTTCACTGCAAATTTATAATCGCCCAAAGCAATAATATTGTCGCCGTCTGCATAAATCTCCTTCTTATCTTTCAGCTTTCTTGATGCTTCCTGTTGGGAAGTTTTAAGCAAAGTCTGGATTTCTTCCGCTTTCGCAGAATCTTCCATTTCCATGAGCTGTCTCGAAATATCACGGACTTTCTCCACCATTAAATCGGTCGCAAAATAGCCGTTGATCTCATTTTCGGAATCAAAAGATTCTGCTTTGGTCTGAACGGATTTTAAAATTCGCTGTGCAGAATCGTACAGACTTTGCGTGCGTTTGTTTCTAGTTTCAGTCAGCTGAACTCTTTTATTTTGAAAATGACCGTAAACTTCTTCACGTTTTTCACCAATATTCTGAATAAATTCATCGAAATCAACAAATTTTGTTTCCATTTCTTCCAGCAAAATGGAAAGTTTTGTCAAATATTCATCACATTTTTCCGGTGTCTGAGACAATTCAAGAAAATTAATCACCGATTGGTCAAACAAAGTCATCTGCGCCTGAAAATCGGCAGATAATTCCTTTCCGGAAATTTCTCTTTTTCTTTTTGAAAGTTCTAGCCGTTCCTGATTTAACCTTGCAAAAATCACCGAAATATTTTCGATAATCTGTGTAGACAGTGAAGTGTCTTCAATTTTTAAATTATTGACAATATCCACCAAAAGCTCAAGCTGTTGCGATAAATTATTAATTTCCTCGTCAATAGATTTTGCGTCAATAGCCTTCTGTAAATTGATGATATTTTCAGAAATATGTTGTGCTCTGTTTTGATAAGGAAGCAATGCATTATCCTGAAGCAAAAAATTCACACAGGCATTAGAGAGTTCCTCCGATCTTTCAGCGAGTGATTTTTCTAAAGAATCAAGTGTTGCAATATCTGCATATTTCAGATCTCTTGCTCCGGTAATTTCTCCTCGTAAAGCTCTGATCTGGGAAAGCATATCGATATATTCCGTCAGCTGAGAATAGTTGATTCTTTTAGTGTCTTCTAAAATTTTCTCACAGCTGGCTTTGAGTTTTTCCACCGCTTCGCCTGTATTTTTCTTCTGCTCAACAACCTTTTCATATTCATTGATGGCAGAATGAGCAATATTTCTGATTTCTTTTAAAGGCTGGTCGAGATTTTCAACCTCATCATCATTAAGGAAATAATATGCATCTAAAATGGTCGTGGAAATCTTTACAATATCATCATACAATCCGCTGTAGGAGTCTTTTTTGTTGAGTAGCGTAATCAGCTCATGACTTTCTGCCATTACTCTCACAATATCTTTATTCCCGATTTTGTAAAGCAGCCTGTCAGATTTTTCTGTATCCGGCAGCAACTCTCTGGAATAAGGGGTCTGCCAGATTTGGGCTAAATGATGTTTTGTCGTTTCTACACTTTCTCTTAAATAAATAAGTTTTCCGTCATTTAATAAAGAATATCCACTGCAACGGATCGGTGTTTCAATCGTCTGGGTAATAATGTTGTACGAAATCAGCTGATAATTATTGGTTTTATCATCATAAAATACGTACATGAAATTTTCACCGTTCGGCTCCTGGATTGTTTTCAGATAATGAAGCCTGTTGACATCCTGCGAAATCACTTTTAAACCTCCCGTCTGCAGAGCATAACCGTTTGAGAATAAGACACCTTGATTTTCCGGAAGTAAAACTGCTGAATATTTCAAAGTATCAACTCGGGAAACTGTTTTTTCCTTATGATTATAAATGAAATATCTTTCTGCTTCCTGATAAGGTTTAATCTTAAATAAAACCAGATTGTCAAGATCACAAAAATGAATTTCCGCATCATCCAGATTCTGGTCTTTATGAACGACATCTTCAGAATAAATTCCTTTTCCGGTATTGGTATTGTCTTCAATTTTTATCGTCAGATCTCCACCGATTGATTCCACAAAAACTTTATCAGCCAGAGAAACGTGCGGGAATTTTCCGCTTCGCTGCATATCTCTGGTTGCTTTCGTCCATGAAAAGCCATGTTGAGGAGGGTAAGAAACTTCGGAAGCACTCCTTGAATCAATATAAGTCAACTGATTGTCTTTTATCAGCCATTTGAACGCTTTGATGTCGGTCGTGCTTTCAGATAGCTGGAAAACCATATACAAATAGTTTTCGGTAAAGTGAAAGCGTACAAAAAAAGTATTTCTGTAATATTTGTATAAATTTTTGAACTCTTCAATAAAGATTTCATTACCGATTAAAGAAGAATCCTGAGGTTCAAAACGATTGTTATTGATTGTGTAGATTGAAAAAACATCTGTGATGTTGATTTCTGTCTGCAAACCCAGATGTGCATTGGAACCGAAGATCAAAGTGTTTTTCAGCGAAAAAATATCTTTGGCCACGCAGTTGTGATCCGTAGAAATTCTTTCGTTGGCGATGAGTGAAAAATCTACGCCGCCGAAAATCTCTTTACGGTTTTCGTTCAGTTTCTGAAGCTTTTGAATGAGACTGTTTTTCTGCTCATTCAGACGGCTTTGTATGATTTCGTATGTCCCTGAATGTAATTGTTCTGACATCGTTTTTTTATTTTATGTTATTCTTTGATGATCTGTTGTAACGCAGAATCTGCAAAGTTTTTTTGAAAATTTTTGCTTGAAGCTTTATTATTCATCAAAGGTTTAAAAAATGCCTTTTTATTTTGAAAGGATTAAAATCCATTTCTATTGAATTGCTTATTCAATAAAATTCCATTAGAAAAACTCTCAAAGGATTAATAGAATCAGGCAATGAGAGTTTATCATATATAGAATGGTTATTGTTTTATTGTACCGGTTTGTGATCTATTCCCAGGTTTTTCGCCATATCCAATGCTCTGTCGAGAATCCCTTTTTCCTGCTGGTTGGCAACACTGTTCAGTTTAAAAATAAGACCTGCAATGCTCATGTTTTTGATATCTTCTGAAGAAATGTTGTATTTATTAACCATTGACATTACTTTTTCGATGATATTTTCGCCGTCACCTAATAGGTTTTCTTTAACCAGAGTTGCATTTTCACTGTGGTTGATAAATTTATCAAGACCTTTACCCGCAGAAACCTGACGTACTACATTGTCGAAGAACGTGTTATCTCCACCCACGATATCAATTTTTGCAGATTTGAAGGCTTCAGCCAAAACGCCGGCCTGTGCTTGTGCAATATCTTTCTGAATGGCGATCTGTGCAAGTTCTACTTCTTTTTCTTTTGCTAGCGTTAATCTGAACTCTTCGTGATCTTTTCCGGCATCGTTCAGCTTCTTCATGGCTTCAGCTTTTTCGGTAATTCCTGCTGCTTCTGCCAACGCTTTTTCTTTGATGACTTCTGCCTGGGCAATTCCTTCTTTCTTAATAGCATCTGCTTTTTTCTCAATCACCACGGCTTCTACAATTCCTTGTCTTTCAGCTGCATCTGCTTTTGCGTGAAGAACCTGAGCTTCGGATAAACCTACTGTTGCTTCTTCTTTTGCTTTAGCATCAGCAATGATTTTACGGGCCTCTGCTTCTTTTTCAGCGGCATCTCTTTTAGCCTGAGCTTCAATCACATATTTCTGAGCGTCTTTTTCAGCGGCTAAACGTCGTGCTTCTGCTGCTCTGGTTTCCTCAATGAGTTTCTTTTCAGCTTCCTGTGTAGCTACGGTGATTTCTACCTGCTTGTTTCTATCAGCTGTTTTGAAGGCCTCAAGGTCTTTAATTCCCTGCTGTTCTTCAACTACAGTTTTTTCCATGGTTAAACGCTCACGGATGGCATCCTGGATATTTTTCTTTTCAAGCTCAATAGCTTTTTCTTTTTCAATCTGAGCCAAAGAAACAATTCTTTCTCTTTCGGTGGCTTCCAGCATTTTGTCTTTCTGTACTCTTTCGGTTTCAACCAAATCGGCACGTTCTTTATTCTTAGCGGCAATCACTACCTGTCTCAGCTTATTTTCTTCTGCGATCTGAAGTTTTTCTTCGGTTGCGATGCGAACAGTTTCATATTTTAATCTTTCCTCTTCGTTCACTTTCAATATTTCAGCATTTTCACGGGCTTTAATATTGGCAACTTCTCTTTTCTGAGATTCTTCTTTTTCGGCCAGTTGCTTTTCCAGTTCTAAAATCGCTTCACGGGCTTCAACGTTCTGTTTCGTGATGGTTTTCTCTTCATCTCTGCGAACCTGATTAGCCTTAATATTTTGTGTAGCTGTTAATTCGGTGATTTTTTTGATCCCTTCTGAATCCAGAATATTGTCTTTGTCTAAACTGTCGATGGAAGTCTGCTCCAGATAGTCAATCGCACAGTCGTCGAGAACGTAGCCGTTAAGATCTGTTCCGATGATATCAAGAATTTCCTGGCGGAATTCACTTCTCGCTTCATACAGTTCGATGAATTCAAATTTTTTACCTACTGTTTTTAATGCTTCCGAAAATTTAGCTTCAAATAATTCTCTTAGAGTATGGATGTCTGAAGCTCTCTGGCAACCGATGGTCTGACCGACATTAACAATGTCATCAACCGATTTATTAACCCTGATAAAGAAAGCTACCTGAATGTCTGCTCTCATATTGTCTTTACAGATCAGGCCGGCTTTTCCTTCTCTGGCGATTTCCAGTTTTTTGACCGAAATGTCCATAGATTCCATTCGGTGTATAATGGGAATTACGATTCCTGCATTGAAGAATACCTTTGTTCCTCCGTATCCGGTTCTGAGAATAACGATTCCCTGTACTGTTTTTTTGTACATAGACAGAATCCAGAATATCAATCCAACTGAAGCTACTACAGCAACAATTAGCCCTGCAATTAGTGGTAAATTCATAGTTTTAAAGTTTAATTATTTGAAAATGTGTTTTTTTATTATAAATGTGCTTATTACAGCATGTAAATAATGGTTAAATTATAATGTAAATGAAGATTGTCATTTTTTAAAAACGAATTTCAGTCGCTACATAATAGTATTTTCTGTTTACGTCTTCATCTACGATAAATACTGTTTCCCCGTATTCTATTTTTTCGCCGTCTTTGCTTTTTACCATCAGAGTCATCGGATCGCTGCCGATAAAAACTTCAAGAATTCCGATTTTGTTTCCGTGGATGGTGGATTTCAATCTTCCTGTACGGCCCAAAAAATCATGTGCCTTTTCTCCTTTATGGTTAATTTCCCTGAAAAAAGGATTTAATGGTTTTAAAATCAGTTTTGTCAATAATATACTTGCCAGAAACACAGGAAAGACCAACAGCGCAGAAGCCCATACCTGAAAGGAAGCAAATGCTTCAATATAAAATGAACCCAACCATGTAAAGAAGAGCGATATCGTCATAAAATACGTAACCGGCACAATATCAAGATCCAGAAATGTTAAAAACTGAATCCATGCAGAAGGATTTTCAGGAACATGTACCTGACCATCCGGTGCATCCATATCCAAATCCAAATCGCCATCAAATCCTACATCAATATCTAAACCTGTTACGATGGTAAAAAGCCAATAGAGAACAGCGAGAATCAGTAGCACACTCAAAACGGTATTAACCGGAGAAAATGCGATATCTAAAAATTGCTGAAAAGTCATATTAGTCTTTTTTAAGTGTTTCTTTTAGTTTTTGTAATGCTTCTTCTGTATTTTTGTCTGAGTTGTTAACAATAGCATCAATCTCATCATCAATGGTTTTCCCTGAAGTTGAAATATCAGAATAAGCTTCTGCCAGAGCTTCTTGTCTGGCTGCCCTTTCTTTTAGTTTTTCAAGCATGCTTACCGTGCTTCCGTTTTCAATAAATGTCATCTTTTTATTGATATCTCTGGTGGCTTCACTTACCTGAACTCTTGCTTTCAGTGTTTTCAGTTCGTTTTCCCATTTAGAGATGTTGGATTTTAAGTTATTGATATTTCCCTGCATTTTTTCGCATTCCATATGAAGTTTTTCATGCTCATTTTCTAATTGTGAAGCATTTTCCAGGGCAGAGCTTTGCTTTTTCAGGGCTTCTTTTGCCAAACGGTCGGCTTCTGCAGCTTCAATCTCTTTATTTTCGGCTTTCTGAACCAAAATAACGGCTTTGTTGTAATAGTCATTTGCAGTCTGTTTTTCGGTCTCTGCTTCGTTTTTCTTTCGTATAGAGATTGCTTTTAGCTGGGCGAGTGCCTCTACGCTTTTGGCTAACTGTTCTTTCATTTCTCTTATGCCTTGTTCGGTCATATTGATGGGGTCTTCAAAGCTTTCGATCACAGAGTGGATCTCGGCTTTTCCTATTTTGAATAATTTTGCAAAAATGTTCATGTTAAATTTTTTTTGTGATTATTTACTCATTTCTATCATCTCGTTGCTGAATTCTCCTACAAGAATTCCTAATGAGTTGATAGATGCAATGACTTCATTCTGTGCCATATTATCTGTAGGAAGGGTGTCACGGAAAATCACTCTCTTGCCTGTGTTGTCTAAAGCGAATGCTCCGTGTACAATATCTCTGTTCTTTCGTAATAATGATCGGTAAATTGCTTCCGACGGGTTTTTAATTTCAAAAAGAAACTGTTCCATAATGACGATGGAGTCTGAAATAATAAGAATCATGTTTTTGATTCCGCTTGACTCTTTTTCAATTATTAAGATTCTCTGAGTTTCATCTTCCAGTGTGATGTTGAACTCATAATCTAACAACCATTCTTTAACCGTTCTAAATATTTGATTTTTCATGATCGTAAGTTTGATTCAAATTTTCTTAGGCAAATATAGATTAAATTTTCAAAATTGCAAATATTTTTAGCATAATTTTATTTTAATTCTTATATTTGCTAAAAAAATAGGCTTATGAGTTTTTTCGGAACCAATATTAAGAAAATAAGGCAGGTCAAAGGATTGAGCCAGAAGGCTTTTGCTGATTTATTTGATTTGAACAGGGGAGTAATAAGCTCTTATGAAGAAGGAAGAGCTGAACCTAAAATTGATACAATTCTTAAGGTTGCCAATTATTTTAACCTTAATCTTGATAAGTTGTTAACTGAAATATTGCAGGTTAATCATCTAGTAAGCGTTTCTGACATCGATCACCTCATGTTTGAGTCGGATAAAGTAAGCGAAAAAGTTGCTGAAGTTCTTCGTTATGGTAATGGTAATCCTGTAAAAGATGAAGTATTGCAAAAAATATTAGCAAATGTTGATTTGATTTATGAATGTAAGAAAGATCCTCATCGAAAATATCATTATAATGAGGGAGATATACTGTTTTTAAGCCTTGAAAAATCTGATGAACACAATCAAAGTGTATTCATTGACGAGGAAGGTTATTTGCAATATATTGCTGATATGCCTATAAAAAATAAAACGCATCAGACACTTTACAAAATTGTAGGTCATCTCTCCATTGGTACAACTAATATGCTTGCGGATATTCTTACTCGTTTGGAAAAGTTGGAAAAAGCTGTTTTTTAGAATTTGTAAATAAGTACATAAACATTTCTTATCAATATAACTCTTGCAAGTTACTTGGTATCAGAATTTATGATCCTGATATTTTTTTCATGAAGTCTTTTTTCCAGCCAGTTGCTTAACTGCTCCTGGTTAATCTCCGTACCGGAATACACCAGTGTAAATTGTAGCCTTGCGCTGTCCGTAAGTGGATATTCTACGATTTTTCCGTACGAAATATTTTTAATGTTTGGATAAAGGATTTCTATTTCTTTTAAAAGTGTGGAATCGGAAACTCTGTAAGTATCAAGCTCCTGTCGCAATTTTGAAATGGCAATATCTTTTTCAGAAATATTGTTGTCGAACTTATTGATCTCACTCATGATCTCCGATTTTATATCAGTATCATTCTGTCGTATATTGAGTTTGGTATCTGCAAGTCCATTATCGGAAAGCATCTTGTTGAATGATGCTATTTCATTGTCTGTAAACTTTTTATTGAGAAATGCCAGATCGATCGTTTTCGGACTCGAATTGTAATTGATTTTTTTATAAATTACGGTATAGCCATTATTTTCAAACTCCTTTTGAACAAACTGTTCAGCTGTTTTAGTAAATTTTTTCTCATTAAAAAGATTATAAGCTAAATAGAAGCTCGGGACGATCATGACGATAATCAGGACAGAAATTCCGTATCTTATTCTTTTTTCGTATTTGCTGTCAATGATGGAAGAAGGATACTGAAGAAACTTCACGACAAAAAACGTGGCAATACAGATAAAGAAGCAGTTGATGGTGTACAGATAAAATGCTCCGAAGAAATAGGAAAAATTAAAAGTGGCAAGTCCAAATCCTGCCGTACAAAGCGGCGGCATCAATGCTGTTGCAATTGCTACACCGGGGATCGGGTTTCCTTTTTCGACCCTTGTGATGGCAATTACACCGACCAATCCTCCAAAAAAAGCAATCAATACATCATAAATATTGGGAGATGTTCTTGAGAGCAGCTCAGACTGTACATCTTTAAAGGGGCTGACGTAAAAATAAATCGATGAAACCGTAAGACTTACAAATGTGGCAATCAGAAGGTTTTTGAAGGATTTCTTCAATAAAGAAAAGTTATAGGTTCCCAGTGCAAAACCAGCACCGACTATCGGCCCCATCAATGGTGAAATAAGCATCGCACCGATGATAACAGCGGTGGAATTTACATTAAGACCTATAGAAGCGATAATAATCGCACAGGCCAGGATCCAAAGGTTGGAACCCCGGAAGGATATATTGGAAATTACATTTTCGAGTACCTTGTCTTTCTTTTCTTCGCCATTATGAAGATTAATAAAATTAAAAACATTTCTGATCATCGTCGTGGCTTTATTTAGAAGTTTTGTTTAATATTATATACCCTATAATGCCTCCAATGAGGGATGCTGCAAAAATGCCGATCTTTGCCTGTGTCTGAAATTCTTCATGGCTAAATGCGAGCGAGGTGATGAACAGAGACATGGTAAAACCTATTGAAGCCAAAAAGCCGAGACCAAAAAGATTCCTGATATTCATGCCTTCCGGAACTTTAGCGATTTTAAGTTTAATAAATAACACACTGAATCCTACTACTCCTATTACTTTACCCAAAAGCAGCCCCATTGCTGTTCCTATGGCAATATTATTGACAAAAAGTTTGTCGATATCAATGTTCAGGGATACGCCTGCATTGGCGATTGCGAAGATAGGGATAATCAGAAAAGAAACTGCCGGATGCATTGCATGTTCCAGCCTTTGCAAAGGAGGCGTAGCAGCCAGTGTGGCTTCGTTCATTTTTTCCAGAACATGAAGCTGCTCGTTCGTGAGCGTTGGTGTATTTTCTTGAGGATCAATATTTTTAAACCTTTCCAGGTAAGCTTTTATTTTGTCGATAAACACATTTTCCCTGATGTTTACGTCAGCAGGTATGGTAAAAGCAGCCAGCACTGCAGCGATAGTAGCATGAACTCCGGATACCAGAAAACAGGTCCAAACCCCTCCGATGCCAAGTAATGCATAAAAAATAATAGACCGTACACCAAGACGGTTTCCGAGGTACATCAAAAGGAGAATGAAAAGACCAACTAATAAAAAGGTCATGTTGATTTCTGAGGTATAAAAAAATGCGATAACCAGAACGGCTCCAAGGTCATCGACAATGGCCAGTGCCGTAAGAAAGACTTTAAGCGCCAGCGGAATTTTATTTCCCAAAAGATACAAAACACCCAAAGCAAAGGCGATATCAGTAGCCATAGGAATTCCCCAACCTTTTTGCGGTTCTCCTGCAGGATTGAAGATGATGTAAATAATAGCAGGCACTACCATTCCTCCGATAGCGGCAAAGATGGGTAAGAGTGCCTTGCGGACGTTGGAAAGTTCTCCGCCGATAATTTCCCTTTTTAATTCAAGACCGACAACAAAGAAAAACACAGACATGAGTCCGTCATTGATCCAATGATGGATGTTATATTCAAAATACGTTTCATTGTTCCAGCGGAAACCGAAAGACTGCTCTAAGATTTCATGATAAACATGTGATAATGGAGTGTTTGCTAATATTAACGCAAGTATAACGCTGATACCCAGTAGCAGACCGCCAGATTTTTCCTGCTGAATAAACCTTTGCATGGGTTGTACGATCTTGTCAATGGGTTTCTTATTGTAAGTATTGTTCATAGTTTATCATGTAATGGTCGGTAAATTTACGAATTTCAGCTATGATTTTCTGCGGTTCAGTACGAATATTGTATTACAATGATGTTGATACTAAAATTATGTTGCTTAAGCTAAAAATTTAAATAAATATTTTGAAACAAAAAATAAGAGAGCAAACAAATTAATTTTTAATATTACAAAACTAAAACAATAATATAAATATAATGTCTACAAAAAAACTTGGCGAATGGTATGCCACTGCAATATGCGGAAATGATATCACTTCTTCCTGTTTGTATGTATCTGCCCTGGCAATCGTAGCTGCAGGCCAATACGCCTGGGTTGCTCTTTTACTCGTAGCAGCAGTATTGTATCTGTTTAGAAAAATCTATGGAGAAGTCGTGGGAGCGCTTCCTTTGAATGGCGGTGCCTATAATGTTCTGCTAAATACAACATCGAAAAGTAATGCTTCGGTAGCAGCTTGCCTCACCATTTTGTCATATATGGCAACAGCGGTTATTTCATCGAGTGAAGCGATGCATTATCTTCACCACATTCTTCCATATTTCAATGTTAATGTAGCTACTTTCGTTTTATTACTCATTTTTTTGGGTTTAACTGTGATGGGGATCTCTGAAAGTGCAATCGTTGCTTTGATTATTTTTATCTTTCATCTGTCGACAATGGCCTTGCTTATTGGCTCCTGTATTTACTTTGTGGTTCATAACGGATTTACGGTTTTAATGGATAACTTTCATCTGCCTGTAAGAAACGGGAGTATTATGATGGCCATATTTTTTGGTTTCTCGGCGGCGATGTTAGGTATTTCCGGTTTTGAGAGTTCTTCAAATTTTGTTGAAGAGCAGAAAAGAGGAGTATTTGCCAAGACGTTGAGGAATATGTGGATAGCGGTTTCTATTCTTAATCCGCTCATTGCTTTTCTTGCGATTTGCATTATTCCGGTAGCAGAGGTAGAGTCTCATCAGAATTCTTTTTTAAGCTATGTCGGAACCTTAACGGGAGGTAAATGGCTGGCCACTATTATTTCAATCAATGCTGTATCGGTGCTGAGTGGTGCTGTTCTTACTTCTTTTGTAGGTGTGAATGGCCTGATTAAAAGAATGACATTAGACAGGATTCTTCCGAATTACTTTTTGAAAGAAAACAAAAGAGGAAGTACATACAGGATTCTAATTCTGTTCTTTCTTTTATGCTGTTCTGTATTATTGGTTACCAAAGGGCAGCTGGCTCCGCTGGCGGCAGTTTATGCCTTATCTTTTCTTACGGTGATGGCTTCTTTCGCATTGGGAAATATCCTGTTAAAGCTGAGACGTTCCCGTCTGCCAAGACCTGAATATGCCAGACCCGGTGCTGTTGTGATAGCCCTTATTGCCATCATCATTGCCCTTTATGGAAATATTAAAACAAAACCTCAATATCTTGTAACCTTTCTTCAGTATTTTCTTCCTTCGGTCATTATTATCCTGGCTATGCTGATGCGTAAAGATATTATGCATTTTGCAGTTAATATACTGGAATCGGTATCAAGAGGATATAAGAAATATACCGTTACCAGACAGCGCTTTCTCAACCGGAAGCTTAAAAAACTTTATGAGCAGAATTTTGTATTCTTTTCTAAAGGTGACGATATCGCTACGCTGAATAAAGTGATGATGTATCTTCATGAAAACGAGGTGACTAATAAAATAAAAATTGTTACTGTTTTAGATAAAGAGCAGCATCCTGATCCGAAGTTTCTTTCAGATTTTGATACCCTTGACCGTGCTTATCCGGATGTGGATATGGAGTATATCACATTAGTAGGGCAGTTTACTCCCGCGCTTGTAGATGAACTTAGCCGTAAATGGAATATCCCTAAGAACTTTATGTTTATCAGCAGCCCCGGAGAGCGTTTCAGTTACAGGGTTGATGAATTGGGCGGAGTGCGTCTGGTATTGTAAAGGTATAAGAAATAACAGATTAAAATATAAAATAATCGGCTTATCAATAATGGTAAGCCGATTAATTGTAAGTGTTGATTAGTTATTTATTTGGGCATTACATTATAAGTAGGATCTTCCTGAATATTAACTTCAATAAACCCATTGGCATTTTCCAATAGTTTAATGCAATCCTGGCTAAGGTGTTTTAGGATTACTTCTTTATTTTCGGATTTATACTTTTCTATCACTTTTTTCAAAGCTTCTATTGCAGACATATCAACAACTCTTGATTCCTTAAAATCTATAATTATGTTTTCGGGATCACTCTCTGCATCAAATTTTTCAATAAATGCCGCGGTGCTTCCAAAGAACAGAGGTCCGTAGATTTCATATATTTTATTTCCTGCTTCGTCGAAAGATTTTCTTGCCCGGATTCTTTTGGCATTGTCCCATGAAAAAACCAGTGCAGAAATGATGACACCTATTAATACTGCCAGCGCAAGATTATGAAGTACCACGGTTATGATGGCTACCAGTATTCCTACAAATATGTCTGATTTTGGCATTTTATTGATGATACGAAATGAAACCCATTCAAAAGTTCCGACAGCGACCATCATCATTACACCTACCAATGCTGCCATAGGTATCTGCTCAATTACGGAACCGCCTATAAGTATTACTAAAAGTATCGTTAATGCTCCAACGATTGCCGATATTCTGGTTCTGGCTCCAGCTCCGATATTCACAAGGGTTTGTGCTACCATAGCACATCCTCCCATGCCCCCAAAGAAACCATTGGTGATGTTTGCAATTCCTTGTGCGACAGCTTCTTTATTAGAGTGACCTTTGGTATTTGTAATTTCATCAACCATATTCAATGTTAATAGAGATTCGATGAGGCCAACACCTGCCATTACCGATGCATAAGGAAAAATAATTTTCAAGGTTTCAATAGTGAAAGGAACATCAGGAATATGAAATGAAGGAAGTGAACCGCTGACAGAAGCAATATCGATAACTCTTTTGGTATCAATATTAAAAAAATACGCGATGGCAAAGACTATAATAATGGCCACTAAAGATGAGGGTACTGCTTTCGTTATTTTCGGAAACAACAAAACGATTGCTATCGTCAAAACAGTTAATCCTGCCATTATGAGCAAAGCTGAGCCTTCCATCCATGTTGAGACTCCGTTAGATACTACTTTAAACTGTGCAACCTGAGCCATAAAGATAATAACTGCAAGACCATTCAGGAAACCATACATGACGGGTTGGGGAATTAATCTCACAAATTTTCCGAGTTTAAAAATACCGACAGTTAATTGGATGATTCCTGCCAATATAATCGCACCAAAAAGATACTGAACACCATGAGAAGATGCTAATGCTATTAAAACTACAACGGTAGCGCCTGCGCCTCCCGATACCATGCCTGGTCTGCCTCCGAAAACGGCGGTTACAATCCCCATTAAAAAGGCTGCATAAAGTCCCGTGAGCGGTGATAATCCTGCCAGAATAGCAAATGACAGTGATTCTGGTATCATCGTCATAGCAACCGTTAAGCCTGCCAGAATTTCGTTTTTTATATTGATATTACGAATTGATTGAAAACCTGATAAGATGTTTTCCATAATTTTAAAATAATTTATCCAATACCTGTCAAAAAAAGATATTGACTGTTAAAATGATGTTATTATAGGAGAATTTATCCAGATGATTATCCGGATATAAAAGAATTAATTAACCTTATAATTTAAGGCGGTGTAATTTGCGAAGATGTAACTCTGAATCTTTTCATTGGAAGCAACAAAGATAAATAAATTCTTTTTAAAATAACGTAATGAATAGTAACTTATGATTATTTGATATAAAAAAAGCCTAACCATATTAACGGATAAGCTCTTTTAAAAGATGTACAGATTGTATATTTAATGATAATATTTTTTCTTTAACCATAAACTCGCTTTTACTAATGTTATAATCCATTTAATTTTCTATTTGAGAAAAGACATAAAACATTTCTGTAGCGATCTGAAGGCTTCTTTCTGCATAGATTTTATCCTGTTCAGGAGTATTATCTGAAGATTTGGGATCATCATATTTTACAGCAAATCTTACCTCTGCACCAACGACCAGCGGACAGCCTTCGTCAGCATTATTACACGTCATAATAACCGCAAATTCATTTTTAGGATTGAATTCATTGTCGTATTTCTTTGAAAAACAAATAACAGTAACTTCATTTTGTGCATATTTTACCGCATAAACAGGGTTTTTATCTTCGCTTAATCTCTGAATCCCAAAGCCTTGACCTTTTAGTGTTTCAGCGACCTTCGGAAACATTGCTGTTGCTTCTGTTCCTCCTGAATAGCAAAACACATTTTTAATTCCAAAATGATAAGCCATGGTTTGTGCCCAGATCTGGGAAAGATGACTTCTTCGGCTGTTATGAGTACAGATAAAGTTCAGCCGGATTGTCTCACAGGCTTTTATTTTGTCTTTAATGTAATCTGTTAGTGGCTTTAAAACAACTTTTCTTTCTTCTGAAATTGTATCTGCAGAAAGTGATTCAATGGTTTTTAAAATATCAGGATTCATTTTATTAAATAAAATTAAAGGCTTGTAAGTTACGTGTTACGGTTACTTTTTTCTGTTGTCCAATTTTAACAGCATCCGCCTCCGGGCGTACATGATGTTGTCTGAGCGCCTGTGAGTTCCGAAAGATTTCTTTTTTGCTTTTCAGAAGGAATACCACAGGCATCCTGAGCAAGACATGCGGTGGTTTTACTTTTCAGGATAAAGTTTACTCCATCAAATTCCAGATCATATTTGCCAATTGTATCAGTTTGATATTCTACTTCAATTTCGGCATCTTCAATTCCTAATTTTTCTTCGGATAACCTGATGATGTTGAGTAATTTTCCTGGTTTTAAGCGATGCTCGTAATCATCAGCATTCCACAGCTGGAAGTTCACCGTTTTTTCATCCCGGATCACTCCGCCACAGTCAATGAATTTTTTATTGATTTGACCGACTTCCGTAACGTGGAAATGTTCCGGTACAAATGTTCCGTTTTCCAGCTGAAATTGTACATTGTTTAATGTTGGTAAAATTTCTTTGATTTCAGATAGTTTCATAATTTTTCATTGTATTGGTTAAATGCAATATTGCGATTAATAAATGTAAAAAAATGCCTTAACAGCATTTCTGATTGGTTGTTGTCAGAATTATATTTGAAAAGTAGTCTTTCAGGACTCCGAAATTATTTTCATCAATACAGTAGCAAATTGCAGTACCTTCGATATTTCCTTTAATAAGACCTGCATTTTTCAATTCTTTCAGGTGTTGAGAAACAGTTGCCTGCGCCAGTGGTAATTCATTGACGATATCTCCGCATATACACGTATTTACTTTGAGCAAGTATTCAATAATAGCAACTCTCGCAGGATGTCCTAATGCCTTTGCGATAGTAGCAATCTTATTTTGCTGATCTGTAAAATGGTCTGTTTTGGTAGCGCCCATAATTTTGTTTAATTGTATATTGCAATATTACGATAAAAAACCATAATATAATTATTTTCCATATGTTTTTTATTAAATGGAAGTTATCATTCCTAAAATAATCGCTCAAATTACTTCAGGAACAGCAACTTCCATTTTTATCATAAAGTTTAAAAATTAGCGTACGAGAGACCATATTAAAACTCCGATACCGGCATAGGCAACCACGGTAATAATATCGGCTATAGGCTGTGAAAAACGTTTTTCAGCAATTTTCTCACTATTGATCTGATTCTTATGGAATTTCATAATTTTTTTAGGATTATGAACCGCGTGCGCAACCAGACTGTCATTTTGCCATTTGTCGACGATTATTTTATAAGATTTGCCGTCAACATTAATTTTAAAATTTTTACCGGGAGCAAGCTTTTCCTGAACATTGATCGGAATTGGCGCTTGTGATGAATTCAGATTCTGTGATCCAGCTGCCATATTTTTTGGTTGTGCGGAAGCATTATTAGACAGATTTGCCCCGTTTTTAAATTCCTGCTTATTCTCAGCCGACGTATCTTTTTGTTTTTTAACCTGATAAGTGTAGCAACTGATAAGACAAAATGATATAATGATAAGATAAAGATTCCTTTGCATGGGGACTAATTTAATAATTAAACGGCATATTCAGTATTTTCTTTTGAAAAATTCTGTTAAAAAAAAATCCTGCCTGCAAGAAAATAAGGAATCAGACCAAAAATAAGATTGTTTTTTTACTCAATGAAAACATTAAAACTAGTCATTAGATTTTCACCCGAAATAGTTAAAATATGATTTCCATATGATTTTTTATTATCGATATTTAAAATAAAAACACCTTTATCATTAGCATTAATTTTTTTAGTAAGAACAACTTTTCCTATCATATCTCTTAATTCAGCGGTTAAATTAGGTTTTTTATAATCAGGAAGTTGTATAAAAATTTGATCTTTTGCAGGATTGGGATATACAATGCCTTTTTTATAAATCAATCTGTTTGTTTCCGAAGTTGCCTGGCTGTATAATTCGCTTACTTCAGAAGCTGTTAGAGCGTAATTAAACATTTTCAGCTCATCAATCGCACCTTTGTAAGGAGCAGGTGCTGTGGTGGTTGACATTAATTCAAATTCACCGATATTTCCAATAATTAAGTCACTAACCTCTCCAATCCCTTTGACAGCGGTTTCGTCGCCTTCTGCACTCAAAGTACCATTGGTATAGATTCTCATTTTGTGTGCAACAACATCTCTCATTATTACAACATTGACCCAGTTTCCGGTGAAAAAGTTTGCAATAGGAGAAGTAATCTCTTTTTTGGTGACATCATCGTCAATGGCAAAACGAAGCTGGCCGCCTTTTATTTCAACATTATAACGTTTTCCGGTTGCACCTGTTGTAGTATTTTTAGTAAATGAACCTTTACACAAAACATACAGGCTTGTTGATGAGGATGTTGGAATCATGCTCGTTGGTGCTTTCATCCAGAAAGAAACAGTGAAAGAATGTTTATCAAAAAATAAATGTTCCTGATTCGGAATGCTTGCGATATATATGTTACTTGGCGCAGTTGCAAAATTGAGTGCATAATTTTCCTTCCCCTGAATTCTTACATTGCTATTATCATAAGCAGTATTCAATATTCCGTCATTTTCATAATCTGTAATATCTGCAATTTTCTCCCCTTCAGACGGAGCTTCCCGGAAAGGCCAGTGACCCACAAGGCTTGGTGCTAATGTTTTAAAATTCCATACATCTCCGGTGGCTGTCCCTTTTTCGTTGGTAGCATCAATTCTCCAGTAATAGGTTGTTGCAGGATTTAAGCCGGTTAATTGGTATGATGGTGACGCTGAATAACTCACGTCCATCACTTTTGTTAAACTGGACGCATTAGTTCCAAGATAAACCGAATAAGTCGTTGTATTGCTACTTCCTGACCAATTCAGAAGAAGATTGCCGTTTGTCAGCTCTACATTGGTATTTCCTGTCGTCGGAGTTGGATTTGTAGCTTTAGCTGGAGCTGACGGAATCGGTGGAGTTGTAATAGATGCAATAGAAGTATAAACTGAAGATGCTGTTGCATTAATGGCTTTAACTCTGTAATAATATTGCGTATTGGGAGCTAAACCTGTTTCATTATAGCTTATTATATTAGAAGACAAGGTGGCGATTTCAGAAAAATTAGTTCCATCAGTGGAACGTTCTAATATATAATTGGTTTCGTTGGACGCATTATCATTCCAATTGACAATGAGAGAACTTGAAGTTGGAACTTCCGTTGTCGTAACATTCGTAAAATTAACATCTGTCGGTGGAATAATAAAATCCGGCGGAGTTTGATTGGGTAAACTATTGATGTAAACTTCGATGTTCAGATAAGGAGCATTGGTAGAACTTACATTTAAAGCATCGGGTGTGTTTTTATTCAATCCGTGCGCATCTTCCCAAGCATCAGGCATTCCGTCATTATCGGTATCCAAAGGAGCCGGAGCACCATAAACGTGTCCTGCGCCACCATTCGTAAAACCAAATTGAGAGGTAAGATCAGACTGAACGTAAACATAAGTCGCCGTTGTTCCTTTCGACTGTAAATCAGAAATCATCAGATTCTCAACCTGGTCACGTCTCGGATAAGATGCGCCGACGTTCAGAATTGCTTTATCGTAAGCTTGTTGAGCTGTTAAACTTGGATTTTTCATCGGATAATCATAAGGTGTTGATTTAATGGAATTAATATCTCCCGTAGGAAAACCAGTCAAGTTAGAAGGAACCAATGTTCCGTTTAAAATCCCATCTTTATTATTATCAAAATAATTCCCCGATCCGTATAATGAGAAATTGTCATTCCCTCTGTTAAAAGGTGTTGTGACAGCGCTGCTTGTATTCGGACCACCAATAAAATAATTATTAATAATGTTTACATCCGAAGTCCCTGCCGAATCTCCGCCCATAATATATGCATCACCGGATTCTGTGTGGCCGTAGGTATTGCCATAATTTCCCCAGTTATAAACGATATTATTCACAAATTCATTGATTCCCTTTATCTTATTGTTTCGGGTTTTGTTGCAGATGTATAAATTTCCGATCAAACTGATTTTCCCACCGGATGGCTGCATCAATCCTCCGGCTGAGTGATTATGGCGATGTAACCCTTGTCCGATAATAGAATTCTGAATCGTGATATTATCCGGGCTTTCTCCCTTGTTATCCCAGTTGATAGAGAAAACCTCATCTGTTCCCCAGGTGAATGACATATGGTCAAAAATCATATTGGTGCCATTTGCCAGACCCGATGCATCCTGACCTTGTGTCGTATTACCAAAACGTATTCTTAGGTATCGCGAAATCGTATTGCTGGCACCCGTAAAAGTCACTCTTGATCCCAAAATTACAATGCCTTCGCCAGGAGCTGTTTGTCCTGCAATGGTTGTATTTTTTGGAATGACAATTTGAGACTGCGTTTTTATGATACCACCAACTTTGAAAATTACAAATCGCCCTTCTTTGCTTACCGCATCACGGAAAGAACCCGATCCGCTGTCATTTAGGTTTGTAACTAAATAAATTTCCGGGGCTGCCGCACCGCGCGCTCCTGTTGCAAATCTTCCAAAACCTGTTGCTTCCGGAAATGCTAAGGTTTGGGCATTTAAACCAACCGTGGCAGACATTACACCACAAAGTATAAAAAGTTTAAACGTTGAATTAATAGGTAGAATTTTTTCTTTCATAACAATAATTTTGATTAGTTAAAAAATTAATTTTGATGTCACGGAAAATTAGAAACAACTGTCAGAATCACTATCCTGTTGAATCCTGTTAGTTATCAGTTTGTTATGAACTCTTGCTGGAATGGTAATGAAAATGTCTGATCTTATTTGAGGATAAATGAGTTTGTCATATTTTAATCAATAATTTATTATAAAGAGTTTTATTTTAAAATAATTGGACCGTATGCAAAACTTAACTGACAGGAGAGGGCAGGATGCTTCTGGTTTTCAAAAACTGTATTTTTATTTTCGTTTATTAGCAATACAAAATCGATTATGAATTTTCAAAATATATCAAAAATTTTCCTGGTCTTTTTATTTCTCTTTTATTTTTCAGGGTTAAAAAGTCAGGATAAATTCCCGGACGGAACTTCCATTCCAAAATGGTTCAAAGAAAATAAGCCAACCGACATTAATAAACTTGGAAAGAAATACATCATCACAGATTTTGGAGTGAAGAATGACAGTACAGTTCTTCAGACAAAACAGGTTCAGAATATCATTGATGAAGCTTCGAAAAGCGGAGGTGTAATCATAGTACCAAAAGGAACTTTTCTCATCAGTTCACTTTTTTTTAAACAAGGAACACATTTGTATTTAGAAAATGGAGCTAAATTAAAAGGAAGCGACGATATCAATGATTTTCCTGTCGTAACAACCAGAATGGAAGGGCAAACGGTGAAATATTTTCCGGCTTTAATTAATGCAGACGGATTGGATGGCTTTACCATTTCAGGAAAAGGAACGCTCGACGGAAACGGATTAAGATATTGGAAATCATTCTGGAAAAGACGAGAATGGAATCCTAAATGCACCAATATGGATGAAATGCGACCGAGAATTATCTATGTTTCCAACTCGAAAAATGTTCAGATTGAAGGAATTACCGTGAAAAATTCACCCTTCTGGAGTACGCATTATTACAAATCTCATTTCGTAAAATTATTAAACTTAACGATTTTAGCACCGAAAGAGCCTGTAAAAGCGCCAAGTACAGACGCCATCGACATCGATGCCTGTTCAAATTTCCTGGTGAAAAACTGTTATATGTCAGTTAACGATGATGCCATCGCTCTGAAAGGTGGAAAAGGTCCAAAAGCAGATACTGACCCAAACAATGGCGAAAATAGAAACATTATCATCGAAGACAATACTTTCGGATTTTGCCATTCTGCACTGACTTGCGGAAGCGAATCGATTCATAATTACAACGTTATTTTCAGAAATTCTACCGTGAAAGATGCTTCAAGATTATTGCACCTGAAAATGCGTCCCGACACACCTCAACATTACGAGTACATTACTTTAGACAATATCAAAGGAACTGTAAAAACTTTCTTATATGTGAAAGGTTGGAGTCAGTTTTTTGATTTGAAAGGAGAAGCAAGACCGAGAAAAGGGTTGGCTAATAACATTACTATCAAAAATATAGATTTAAGTTGCGAAACAGCGTTTTCTATTGAAAAATCAGATTTGTTTGAACTAAAAGATTTTACTTTTGAGAACTTAAAAATCAAAGCTTTAAAACCTGAAATGCAAAATTTAGATAACATCAAAAACTTAAAGCAAACCAAAGTTAACGTGACTAAAGTGGTTTCTCTTACACAATCTCACGATAAAAAAGACGACTCAGACATTGCTACAAAATAATGAAGTTTCCTTCCAAAATATTCGCCCTTTTATGTGTCTGTTCACAGCTTTTGTTTTCTCAGTCTAAAGAAATTCAATTCTTAACTGGGAAAGATGCTGAGCGCACCAAAGAATGGGATTTTTGGATTAATTCAGGAAGAAAATCGGGAAGCTGGAGCAAAATCAATGTGCCTTCTCATTGGGAGCAGCAAGGTTTTGGTTCGTACAATTACGGACGTGATTATGTCACTTACGGTAAAAACTTCAAGTTTCACGACGAAACTGGTTTGTACAAACACAAATTCACCGTTCCCAATTCCTGGAAAGGAAAAACTGTCAACATCGTTTTCGAAGGTTCAATGACCGACACGGAAGTGAAAGTCAATGGAAAATCAGCGGGAGCAATTCATCAGGGTGCTTTTTATGAATTTAAATATGATATTTCCGATAAAATTCAATTCGGAAAAGAAAATATTCTCGAAGTAAAAGTCTCCAAAATGTCGGCTGATAAATCTGTCAACAATGCAGAAAGATTAGCAGATTATTGGATTTTAGGTGGAATTTTCCGACCTGTTTATTTGGAAGCCAATCCGAAAGAAAATATTTCGTGGACGGCGATTGATGCTAAAGCAGACGGGAATTTTCGTTCAAATATTCATTTAAATGAAATTAATTCTGCCAATAACATAAAAGTAGAGTTATTTGATGTTAAAAATAATTTGGTTGGCGAATCTCAGGTTCAGATTCAAAAAGGAGATACTTTAAAGCAAATCCAGTTTTCCGTTAAAAATTCAAAACTCTGGACGGCAGAAACTCCGAATTTATACAAAGCAAAATTTACGTTAAATAAAAACAAAAAAACAATCAGTCAGACCGAAGAAAAATTCGGTTTCAGAACGATTGAAATAAGAAAAGGCGACGGAATTTTCATCAACGGAACAAAGGTGAAAATGAAAGGCATCAACCGTCACATTTGGTGGCCCGAAACGGGAAGAGCGGTCACGGAAAATATCGATTTAATGGACGTTCAGCTCATCAAAGAAATGAATATGAATGCCGTTCGTTGTTCGCATTATCCACCGAATAAATCGTTTCTGAAAATTTGTGATTCGCTCGGTTTATACGTTTTGGATGAATTGGCGGGTTGGCAAAAAAAGTACAGCACACAAGTCGGGAAAAAGCTCGTGAAAGAAATGGTTATAAGAGATGCCAATCATCCGTCAATTATTTTCTGGAGCAACGGAAATGAAGGCGGACATAATTTTGATTTGGATGCCGAGTTTGCAAAATACGACTTGTCAAACCGTCCCGTAATTCACGCTCATCACAAGCCTGGAAACGCTTTCAACGGCATCGACTGCAATCATTACGAAGATTATTACAGCACAAAAAATATCCTCGAAGGCGAGAATATCTATATGCCGACCGAATTTTTACACGCACAAGATGACGGCGGTGGCGGAACTTCTCTCGCCGATTATTGGGAACTGCACTGGAATTCCAAAAAAGGAGCGGGCGGTTTTTTGTGGGCTTTTGTGGATGAAGGTTTGGTGCGAACGGATTTCAATAATCAGATTGATGTGAACGCAATCAATGCGCCTGACGGAGTTTTGGGACCACATCGTGAAAAGGAAGGTAGTTTTTATGCTATTCGTGAAATTTACAGTCCGGTAAAAATTGATTTGAAAACCTTGCCGAATGATTTTACCGGAATCATTCCTGTGGAAAACCGTTATCATTTTACGAATTTAAAGGATTGTCAGTTTGAATGGAAATTAATTAAGTTTAAAACTCCATTTTCTTCTGAATCAGGTTTTGATATTATTAAAACAGGAAAAGCAGAATCCCCAAATATTCAACCGACAGAAAAAGGAACTATCAATTTAAATCTTCCTTCAAACTGGAAAGAAAATGAAGGTTTGTTATTAACGGCAACCGATTCTTTTGGAAAAGAAATTTATACCTGGACTTGGAAATTAAAAGCTAATGATGAAATTTCAAAACAGTTTTCAAAATCTTTAATTAAAGAATTTCCGGTTTCTGTGACTGAAAATGATGCTGAATTTATTTTAAAATCAGACGAAAAAGAATTTGCCATCGGAAAAAAAGATGGACTTTTAAAATCTGTCATTGTCGATAAAAAAGGCAAAAAAATGACCTTCAAAAACGGCCCTGTTTTCGTCAACGGAACAATGGAATTATCTTCTATTAAATCTTTTGCAGAAGGACAAAATCAATTAATTGAAATCAATTATAAAAACGGAAATAAAATCATTTGGAAGCTAAATCCGAACGGAATTTTAGAATTAAATTATGAATATTCTTTGTCAGGAGATTACCAATTTTCAGGCGTAAGTTTCGATTATCCCGAAAATTATGTCATCAACGCAAAATGGCTTGGAAAAGGTCCTTATCACGTTTGGAAAAACCGTTTAAAAGGACAGACTTACAATGTTTGGCAGAATTTAAAAAACTCAACAAGAACCGGACAATCTCCGTGGATTTACCCTGAATTTAAAGGTTATTTTGATGATGTTTCGTGGTTGCAATTGGATACCGCAGAAGGGAAAATTACCGTCGGAACCAAAGAAGAAAAAATGTTCGTGAGGCTTTTCGATTTTTATGGAATTCACGGCGCAGAAGGTTATCCGAAATTGCCAAGCGGAAATATTTCATTTTTAGATGCGATTCCGCCTTTGGGAACTGTTTTGGCGTTTAACATTAATGATAAAACCGAATCTTTAGGACCGGAAAGCGAGCCGAATCATCTGAACGGAACGTTTAAAAGAACTTTGTATTTCTATTTCGGATTGCCGGATTTTGGCGATGAAAATAAACAGTTTACAATGCCAAAAGAAAATATTTTAACGGATTAAATTATGAAAAATAAGATTGGATTTTTAATGATTTTTATTTATTCGTTGATGTTTGCTCAACAAACGACTTTCAAATTTGATTTTGGCGGAGACAGAGTGGAAAAAGGTTTCATTCCAATTACTTCAATTTCAAAATTTGACAAGAAAATCGGTTACGGGTTTATGGATATTTCTGGCTTAAAATCAGTTGATAACGGCGGAAATGCTTTGACGGGAGATTTCATCACGAGCGACAAACCATTCTATTTTTCGGTGGCAGTTCCCGAAGGAAATTATGATATTCGACTGAATTTAGGCGATATAAAAGGAAGTTCGGAAACAACAGTTCGTATAGAAAACCGCCGATTGATGTTGAATGATATTAAAACAAAAAAAGGCGAAATTGTTGAAAAAACAATCACTGTTCACTTAAAAGACAGCATTATCAGAAATCAAAACGGCGAAAAAATCGGAATTGTAAAATTAAAACCAAGAGAAACAAAATATTTACACTGGGATAATTTGCTGACGATTGAATTTAATGATAAAGCTCCGAAAGTTTGCTCAATAATTATTCAACCCAACAAAACAGCAAAAACCATTTATTTAACGGGAGATTCAACGGTTGTTGATGCGCAGTACGAACCGTGGGCTTCTTGGGGACAGATGTTACCGTATTTTTTCGTTCCAAATGAAGTGGTGATTGCGAACTATGCCGAAAGCGGAGAAACTTTAAAAGCCTTCGAAGACCGTCACCGAATCGATAAAATCTGGAATAAAATAAAACCCGGAGATTATTTATTCATCCAATTCGGACACAACGACCAAAAAGCAGGAAACAGCACAAAATCGGGTTACAGAAAAAGATTAAAAGAATGGATTCAAAAAGCGAAACAGTTGGAGGCAATTCCGGTTTTGGTCACTTCTATGAATCGCAGAGTTTTTGATGAAAACAATAAAATTGTCAACACTTTAGATGATTTTCCTGACGCAATGAGAGAAATTGCAAAAGAAGAAAAAGTGGATTTAATTGATTTGAATGCCTTAAGCAAAACCTTATTCGAAGCGATGGGACCAGAAGCGGCGAAGAAAGCATTTGTCTATTATCCGGCAAATGCTTATCCAAATCAGCCGAATGCTTTGGCAGACGATACGCATTTTAATTCTTACGGAGCTTATGAATTAGCAAAATACGTCGTAAAATCTATTGTTAACCAAAACTTGCCTTTAAAAAAATACATTTCAAAGAATTATAGAAATTTTAACCCCAATAAACCCGATGATGTTGAAAAATTCCATTGGCCGGAATCTGTTTTTATGGAATCTTTAAAGCCTGATGGAAATTAAAATTTTGGACTTAATAAGCTTAATCAAATAAACAAAGTTTATTCTTTTTAACATTAAGGATTTAAGAATTGACCTAAATATTAAAATTAAGAACTAATAAATTGATTTAGATAAGAATCATTAAGAAGAATCTTAAAATCTTAATTTCTTAATGTTGAAATAAAGAAAAAAATCTTTGAATTTTTACAACTAATGTGTTCTTCTCAAAAGTCGAATTACAAACTTAAAATAACTAAAGTGTCAAAAACTTTTGTGCCTAATTAAAAGCGCGGTTAATTTAAAAGTAAAAATAATGAAAATTAAAAATATACTCAAAATAAGTGTCATCTGTTTTGCCTTCGGAAATCTTTCCGCACAGAATCCGTGGCCAAAAGCGACCAACGCCGCTCAACCGTGGACGCGTTGGTGGTGGATGGGAAGTGCCGTTGACGAAAAAGGTTTAGACAAACAATTGACAACCCTTTCAAAAGCAGGTTTTGGAGGAGTAGAAATTGTACCTATTTACGGAGCAAAAGGGTTTGAGAACAAATATATCAATTATCTTTCTCCAGAATGGATGAAAATGCTGAAGTTCACGACTGATAAAGCAAAAAGTCTGAAAATGGGCGTAGATATGGCTGTCGGAACAGGCTGGCCAATTGGCGGACCGCAGGTTGATGAAAATGATGCTGCAACCAAAATGATTGTTCAGACTTACAGCATTCAGCCCAATGAAAAATTTTATGAAAAGATTGTTTTAAAAGACGAAAAACAGAAGAATTTAAAAATTACAAAACTTGATATTGTAACAGCTTACAACGAGAAAAATGAAGCTGTAGTTTTAACGGATAAATTGGCTCAAGACGGAACTTTAAACTGGAAACCAACCTCTGGAAAATGGATAATCTATGCAGTGTTTGCGGGTAAAACTTTACAGAAAGTAAAACGTGCTGCTCCGGGTGGCGATGGCTATACGTTAGACCATTTTTCTCCCGATGCAACGAAAGATTATCTGAAAACTTTCGATAAAGCTTTTGGAAATTCAAACTATGGAATCCGGTCGTTTTTCAATGACAGTTATGAAGTTTACGGCGCAGACTGGACTGCCGATTTTAAACAAGAATTTAAGAAAAGAAGAGGTTACGATTTAAGTCAGTATATCAAATATTTGGTGAGTGATGAGGAAAGCGAATTGGCTGGAAGGATAAAATCCGATTATCGTGAAACAATGAGCGAATTGATTTTGCATAATTTCACGGATAATTTCACGAATTGGGCGCATTCCAAAAACTCCAAAAATACCAATCAGGCACACGGTTCTCCGGGAAATTTGCTGGATTTATATGCTGCAGTAGATATTCCGGAATCTGAAACTTTCGGAAGTACAAAGTTTGATGTTCAGGATTTAAAAAGAAATCTGGAAGACATCAATACAAAGGAAGTTCCCGACATTAATATGTTGAAATTTGCTTCTTCTTCGGCAAACATTACCGGAAAACCTTTGATTTCTAATGAATCTTTTACCTGGCTGACAGAACATTTTAAAACGTCTTGGTCACAAGTAAAACCTGAAGCTGAGCAGATTTTTTTGTCAGGAATCAACCATATTTTTTACCACGGAACGACGTATACACCGGCTGATGTTCAGTTTCCGGGATGGTTGTTTTATGCTTCGACGAATTTCGTTCCGGAGAATTCTTTGTGGCCAAATATCAAAGGTTTAAATTCTTACATCGAAAGAACACAATCTGTTTTACAAAATGGAAAATCGGATAATGAAATCCTGATGTACTGGCCAATTTATGACCAATGGGCAAATCCGAAAGGGAAAGATATGGCGTTCAAAATTCATAATATTGAAAAGTGGCTGCATCCGACTGTATTTTATGAAAACCTTGAGAAATTAGGAAAATCCGGGTATTCTCTTGATATGATTTCGGATAAAATGATTGGTGAAACGAAGTTTGAAAATCAAAATATTCAGGTTTCTAAAAATGGCGGTTTTTATAAAGTTTTGATTATTCCTCAACTGAATTATTTCTCAGAATCTACGTTAAAAAATATTTTGAGTCTAGCTCAAAACGGAGCTTCGATAATTTTCCAAAGTGAACCGAAAGACGTTCCGGGATTTTTTGAATTTGAAAAAAGGAGAAATGAATTACAGTCTTTATGGGCTAAAATTCCTTTTCAGCAAGACGGAAATGTAAAATCAGCAACATTCGGAAAAGGAAAAATTGTCTTGAGTATTGATGTTGAAAAAGCGTTGGAATATTTAAAAATCGAAAGAGAAAAATTAACGGATACCGGACTGAAATTTGTCAGAAGAAAATTCTATGGCGGAAAATATTATTACATCGTCAATCACACGTCAGAAGAAATCAATCAAAATATTCCATTGAATTTTATCGGAAAACAGGTTGCTTTAATGAATCCTGAAAATGGAGAATTTGGAATTGCTGAAACGCAGAACAATTCCGTTAAAGTTCAACTGAAATCAGGAGAATCTTTGATTATAAAAGCTTCGGAAACTCCAGATAATTCAATTCCAAAATGGAAATATGTTGAAAAAACAGATGCTCCGATTGTTTTAAACCAACCTTGGCAACTGACTTTCAAAGAAGGCGGACCCGAACTTCCGAAATCAAAAACATTGGATAAACTTCAACCTTGGACGAATTTCACAGAAGACGCTTCAACGCAGAGTTTTTCAGGAACAGGAGTTTACGCAACTTCATTCAAATTAAATAAAAAAGCCGATGATTTTGTATTGAAATTCGATAAATTATATGAAAGTGCAAAAGTAATCATCAACGGACAAGATGCCGGAATTGTCTGGAGTCTTCCGTTTGAAATCAATGTCGGAAAATATTTGAAAAAAGGGAAAAATACCATTCAGATTGAGGTTTCAAACCTGATGGCCAACCGAATCCGTTATATGGACCAGAATAAAATCCAGTGGCGAAATTATCACGAAATCAATTTTGTAAACATCGATTACAAACCGTTCGACGCTTCCAATTGGAAAGTACAACCATCAGGTTTAGATGGCGAAATTCAATTAATTCCTGTATATTTCTCAAAATAATTTTAAAAAAGTCCTGCATATGAAACAATTTTGTGTTCTTAGCTAAGTTTACGCCTTTGCGAACTTAAAAACAGTTGGTAGTTAAAAAAACTTTGCGGACTTTGCGTTAAAAATTATGGAGAAATAGATTGAATTAAAATGTTAAATAAATATTTATGAATAAAAATATCTTAAAAACATTAGCATTAGGAACACTCCTTACATTCGGATTTTCCAATGCTCAAAACAAACCGAAAGTCGTTTTAGACAACTTTTTCAACAACGAAAAAAGAGAAAACAAAGAAACAAAAGCTTTAGAATCGTGGCATTACAGGTGGAATGATACATCCAACGGTGGATTTTCTTTGCTGGGCGAAATCTTCCAGAAACAAGGTGCCGAAATCAGCACTTTAATGACCGCACCTTCAAAAAATGATTTGAAAAATGCCAACATTTACATCATCGTAGACCCCGATATCGACAAAGAAGCGTACGGCGGCAAAGCAAATCTAATGGATGCTAAAACAATAAAAAATCTCGAAAAATGGGTGAAAAACGGCGGTGTTCTGGTTTTGATGAGCAATGATAATGGCAATTCTGAATTTGAACATTTCAACAAACTGGCGGAGAAGTTCGGCATTCATTTCAATGATGACAGCATCAATAGGCTGAAAGGTAGAGAGTTTGAAAAAGGAGCGGTTTATGTAAAACCGGGAAATGAGGTTTTCTCAGAACTCAAGTTATATATGAAAGAAGTGAGCACTATTTCGGTAAAAGCACCTGCTAAACCATTTTTGTATGCTGAAAACAAGGCGATTGGTGCCATAGCGAAAGTCGGAAAAGGCACTGTCTTCGCTTTAGGCGACCCTTGGTGCTACAATGAGTACATCGATGGAAAGAAGCTTACCGAGGATTTTTCCAATTATGAAGGAACCGAAGAATGGGTAAAATGGTTACTCAAACAGGTTTCGGAAAAATAATTTAGTGTGTGCAATCGATTGAATTTAATTGTTGGGAATTGTTTGGGCAGCTTTTCCGCCTTCCGCTCCCAATCTTTTTGTTCCGCTTTGCTCCACAAAAAGGATTTCCGCTCAAGTCGGGCTGGGAGAGATTCAAATGGACAAACCTTATAGGTTTTTAAAACCTATAAGGTTTAGGAAAACAGAAATAGATTTTATTTCATTTAAATATGAGATTCAAATTCGGCTTTAGCGAAGCTTATTAAAACAAGATTTATGAAAATCAAATACTTATTCATTACATCCGCCATTTTTCTGTCGCAGTTATTTTCTGCGCAAAGACAAATGGAATACCTGAAAAGAGGAATCGTAGCAATTCCATCAGAATCAGGTATATTTGTAAGTTGGCGTTTGCTTGGAACAGAAGCTCAGAATACGCATTTTGATTTGTATCGTACAGAAAATAATCAGACTAAAAAACTGAATGAGAAACCGTTGTTCAACGAGACTAATTTTTTAGATAAAACCGCTGATAAAGGGAAAAATTACACTTATTTCATAAAATCAAATACACAAAATCAGGACGTTGACCAAGATTTTGCAAAATACACAGCGAATCAAAAACCTTATTTTTCAATTCCTTTAAAAACTCCACAAGGTTACACGCCGAATGACGCTTCTGTAGCTGATTTGGATGGCGACGGAGAATATGAAATCATCCTTCATCAGACCGGGAGGTCGCACGATAACAGCCAAAAAGGAGAAACTGACCCGCCGATTATTCAGGCCTACAAACTGAACGGACAGTTTTTGTGGGAAATTAATTTAGGAAAGAATATTAGAGAAGGAGCACATTATACGCAGTTTTTGGTGTATGATTTAGACCAGGACGGAAAAGCGGAAATAGTAATGAAAACCGCCGACGGAAGCAAAGACGGAAAAGGGAAATTCATTGGTGACCCAACCAAAAATTATGTCAACGAAAACGGAATGATTCTTTCCGGTCCGGAATTTCTGACAGTTTTTGACGGAAAAACAGGAGCGGAAATTAATACCGTTAATTATGAGGTCCCAAGATTTGCAGGAAGTTTGAATCCGACCAATGAAGAAATGAATGAAACCTGGGGCGATGCCAAAGGAAACCGTATCGACCGGTTTTTGGGAGCCGTTGCTTACCTCGACGGAAAAACGCCGAGCGTGATTATGTCAAGAGGTTATTATACAAGAACTGCGATTGCGACTTGGGATTTTAAAGACAGAAAATTGAGTCTGCGTTGGCTTTTTGATACGGAAAGTTCAGAAGAAAACAAACAATACCGTGGACAGGGAAATCATAATCTGAGCATTGCAGATGTTGATAATGATGGAAAAGACGAAATTGTTTTCGGTGCAATGACGGTTGATGACGACGGAAAAGTCTTGAACAGCACAGGTTACGGTCACGGCGATGCGTTGCACGTTGGAGATTTGGACCCAACCAATCCGGGATTGGAAATTTTTGATATTCAGGAGAGATTTGATGATGCAGGAGCCCATTTCAGAGATGGGAAAACAGGAAAGGTTTTGTGGAAATTACCGTCAACCGTTTATAGTCAGGCAAGTAAATTTCAAGGACCGGGAAGAGGTTTGTCGCTGAACATTGACCCTCGGTACGAAGGTTCAGAATGTTGGGCATCTGGTGCCGGATTAAAAGGTGTTTACAGCGCAAAAGGCAAAAAAATCAGCGATAAAAATCCGGCAGTGAATATGGGGATTTATTGGGACGGTGATTTTTTAAGCGAGATTTTAGACGGAACTGTTGTTTCAAAATGGGATTGGAAAAAAGAGAAATCAAATTTAATTTTTGATGCTAAAAATTTCCAATGCGAATCGAATAACGGAACCAAGAAAAATCCGGCTTTAGTTGCCGATTTATTCGGAGACTGGCGTGAGGAAGTCATGTATAGAACTGCAAATAATCAGGAATTGAGAATTTTTAGTACAACCATTCCGACGAAACATCGTTTATATACTTTGATGCATAATCCGCAGTATCGATTAAGTATTGTCTGGCAAAATGTGGGGTATAATCAACCGCCGCATACAGATTATTATTTGGATGAATCGATTAAGGAAATACCTAAGTCGAATATTGTCTCTGTAAAAAGAAATTAATTCTAAGCAATAAAAATTCCAATAAAAAATAAAATCAATATAATGAAAAAGCTATTCAAAACAGTTTTTTTGGTACTCATCATCGGAGGCCTGACTTCCTGTTCAGTACAGAAAAATAGTGCGTCAAAAGTTGAAATTCCAAACAAACAAAAAGTTCTGGAAGTTTCAAGACGAGCCAATCAATACTTTATGAACAAATGGCCCGATACCAAAAAAGAGATTGTCGGGAAAAAAGTCTGGCCTAGTAATCTTTGGACAAGAGCGGTTTACTACGAAGGTTTGATGGCGTTATATTCTGTTGACCCGAAAAAGGAATATTACGATTATGCAATGTCTTGGGCAAATAATCACAACTGGGAACTGCAGCGAGGAACTTATACCCGAAACGCTGACCACCAAGCTTGCGGACAGACTTATATCGATTTGTATGAAATCGACGGGAGAAAAAATCCGGAAAGAATAAAAAACGTGAAAGCTGCGATGGACAGTATGATTGCGACCAAAAAAGTGGATGACTGGTGGTGGATTGATGCCCTTCAGATGTCGATGCCTATTTTCACAAAGTTGGGCAGAATTACGGGCGAACAAAAATATTTTGACAAAAACTACGAAATGTATGCCCACACCAAATATAAAGAAGGTGGAAACGGCCTTTACAATCAGGCTGACAAAATCTGGTGGCGAGACAAAAGTTTTCTTCCACCGTACAAAGAACCAAATGGCGAAGACTGTTACTGGAGCCGTGGAAACGGTTGGGTAGTGGCAGCTTTGGCAAAAACTCTTCACGATACACCGAAATCTGATCCTCATTACCAGGAATATCTGAAGGATTATAAAGATTTATTGGCGGCTTTGGTTCCAATTCAGCGGGAAGATGGTTTTTGGAATGTGAGTCTTCACGACCCAAATAATTTTGGTGGAAAAGAAACTACGGGAACGGCACTTTTTGTTTACGGAATGGCTTATGGCGTAAACAATAATTTAATCGACCGAGAAACTTATCTACCGGTTTTAGTAAAAGCCTGGAATGCCATTGTGAAAGACTCTGTTCAGCCCAATGGATTTTTAGGTTGGGTTCAGGGAACCGGAAAAGAGCCTAAAGACGGGCAGCCGCTATCTGTAAGTAAAGAACCTGATTTTGAAGATTATGGTTTAGGTTGTTTATTATTGGCGGCAAGTGAAGTTTATCAGTTAAAATAGAAGAAAATTGTAACTATGAAAATTTAATAATCAAAATCGTAATCATATTCATTTATAATTAGAAATTTTAAATTTGCTTTTTCATCTTCAGATCACATTTATTACATGACAGTACAAGATGCGCAATCGGTAGCATCTTGTTAATTTTCAGGCTCAATCCATAGATAAAATTATGAATGCATTATTAGGCGTTATTTTCCATTTCTTAGGAGGCTTTTCTTCAGGAAGTTTCTATTTACCTTATAAGAAAGTTAAAGGTTGGCAATGGGAAACCTTTTGGTTAATCGGTGGAACTTTTTCGTGGATTATTGTTCCGCCACTGGCTGCATATCTTACCATTCCCAATTTCTGGGCAATCATTCAGAATGAATCTTCATCTATTTTAGGACTTACTTTTTTGTTTGGTGCTCTTTGGGGAATTGGCGGTTTTATGTATGGTTTAGGCGTTCGTTATCTGGGCGTTGCATTGGGAAGTAGTATTATGTTAGGATTGACGATGGTGATTGGTTCACTTCTTCCTTCTATTTTTTATGAATTTTATCCACAAACGGGAAAAGATAATATAGGATTAATGCTTTCCAGCGATTGGGGAAAAATGGTTCTATTAGGATTATTGATCTGTATAGTTGGGATTATCATTAGTGGAAAAGCCGGTGTGATGAAAGACAGGGAACTTCAAACCGATTCTGTTGATCCTCACGGAATGGAAGTGAAAACAGAATATAAATTTGGCTTAGGTCTTACGGTTGCTATAATTTCAGGGATCTTGAGTGCCTGTTTTAATTTCGGACTGGAAGCAGGAAAACCAATGGCGCACGTTGCCAATGAAGCCTGGAAATTGGCAAACCCTGGTCAAGGAGAATTTTTGTTTCAGAATAATGTGACCTACGTCGTCGTCCTTTGGGGCGGAATGGCTTCAAATTTAATCGGATGTCTTTATCTGGCTTTCAAAAATAAATCCTATACAGATTATACCCAGAAAAATGTTCCTGTTGTAAAGAATATCATCTTTTGTGCATTGGCAGGAACGATGTGGTTTTTACAGTTTTTCTTCTACGGAATGGGAGAAAGTAAAATGGGAAATGGTGCCAGCTCCTGGATTCTGCATATGGCATTCATTATTTTAATTGCTAATCTCTGGGGAGTTATCATTAAAGAATGGAAAGGCGTTTCTCGGAAAACAATTTCAACCATTATTGTCGGGATGATCGTTATGTTGATCTCTATCCTGATTGTAGGATACGGAAATTCCTTACGTTAAATAAGGCTTTATTAAATATTATTTCATACAGTTTATATAGTTTAATTTCTCTTAGGTGCTGATTTTATCAGCATCTTTTTTTATGCTATGCGTATAATTTAGGGACATGATGTTTTATTTACGCTAAAATTTATTTATTGTGAATTTTTATTTTATTTCATTTAAAAGTGATTAAATTTTTATCGTTAATTGATATTAATTAAAGAATTGATATTTATTTAACTTAAATAATGATTATTTTGATACAGGATATTGCAGGATGCCTGTATATTTCTAAGGATGTATTTTGGTGATGTAAAAATTAATATATGTCTATTAAAATCAAACAGAAGAATTTTAAGCCACTTATTGCACCGCTGTTTTTGCTTGCATCCGGCTTTATGTTCGGTCAAAAGACAGTAAATGACACTGTGAAAGACAAGACTAAAGATATTGAGGAAGTAGTCGTTATCGGCTATGGTAAAGTTAAGAAATCAGACTTAACGGGATCTGTTTCTTCAGTTTCTGCAAAAGAGCTGGCAGCTACACCGGCAATGAATGCTTTACAGGCATTACAGGGAAGAGCCGCAGGTCTTAATATTGTGACGGCCGGAGGAGCGCCAGGTGCCGGTGCAAACGTTACGGTAAGAGGAGGTTCTTCCATTACGCAAAGCTCTGATCCGCTTTATATTGTAGACGGTTTTCAGCTGGATAATGCCCTGAATGTAATCAACCCCAATGATATCGAAAGTATTGATGTCCTAAAAGGGGCTTCTGCCATCGCAATATACGGAGCACGAGGTTCTAACGGGATTATTGTAATTAAAACCAAAAGCGGAAAAAAAGGAAGAACAGTCATTAATTATAATACTTTCATGTCATTTGACATGCTTTCTAAAAAGCTGGACATGGTTTCCAACTCAGAGCAGTTTGTAAAATATCAGTACGAACTGGCTCAGCTTCAGGGAAAAACAACACAGTGGAGTAATGTATTTGATAACAGCCTGGGAACAGACACTCCTGGGTTTTATACAGGAGCATACAGCAGAATTGCCAACCGTTACGGATCTGCATATAGTCTCGACTGGCAGGAAAGAATGTTGGGAGGAACAGGCGTAACCCAAAACCATAACGTGAATGTTTCTACAGGAAACGATAAAACGCAGGCATTCATCAGTTATAATTACAATAAACAGGATGGTTTGCTTCAAAATTACAGCGAAACAAGAAATTCATTACGTGCCAACATCAATTCCGAATTGTATAAAGGGATAAGAGTAGATTTCAATACAATGTTTACGAATAATTCTGTGAACGGAGGAGGCTCTTATTCCGGAATGAAAAAAATTCTTCTTCAACCAATTAACGGAGGTACGTTATTCACAGAAGACCAGTTGTTTAATACTCAGACTTTCCCAGATTATTCAGCTTTGGATTCCGGCTTTGATACCGAAAACCCATACATCGAAACTCAGGCATCAACTTCAAACAAACGTACAAGGACATTCGTTGCCAATGCAGGTATTGAATTCGATTTTCTTAAAAACTTCACATGGAGAACAGCGGGACAATATAGCTGGACAAACGCAAAATCAACATCTTTTTCAGATCAGAATTCCCGCGCGTTTCTTACAGATCCTGTAAATACAGGAATCAATGGAAGTATTGCCAATGCAGAATCGTTTCGTTATCAGATCACCAATACTTTAAACTATAATAAAACTTTTGGAGAAAAACATAAGGTAAATGCTTTAATCGGAAACGAAATCTGGTACGAAGAATCTGAAGGAAACAGTATGAGACTGACGAAATTTCCATATCCTAATTTCGGACTGGATGATATTGCCAATGCAACGGTTGCCGACAAAAATACAGACCGTTCCAGCAATAGTTTACTTTCCTATTTTGCCCGGGTAAATTATAATTATGACAATCGTTATTTAATTACAGGTACATTCCGTGCCGACGGATCTTCAAAATTTGCGGAAGGTTCTCGTTGGGGATATTTTCCATCTGTAGCCGGTGCATGGCGTGTTTCTCAGGAAAATTTCTGGAAAGATCACAAGATCAATAATTTCTTTAATGATTTTAAATTAAGAGTTGAATATGGAGCCACAGGTAATAATGGAGTATCCAACAATTTATGGAGAACCAATGTTTTACTTACCGACTATCCGATAAATAATACGGTCGGTTATCCTGTATATGTTACAAGTACAAACTGGGGAAATCCCAGCCTTCAGTGGGAAGAGCTGAGAACAACCAATGTCGGGGTAGATGTGGCGTTTTTTAACAACAGAATTAAATTAACCTCCGAATGGTACAACAATAATGTAAGCAAAATGCTTTTGGAAAGTGTACTTCCTGTTTCTACCGGATATTCCAGACAGTATCAGAATATCGGTTCTATGAGAAACAGAGGGATGGAATTTACATTAAATACAGTAAACCTGAAATCAGAAAACTTCAGATGGACTACAGATCTTAATATCTCTTTCAATAAATCACGGGTTCTTTCTCTTGAAAACGGTCAGCAGAACAAAACTTTCAGTGTAGGTGGCAGCAGAACGGGAATGGTAACCTATTATGCAACTGTAGGCCAGGAATTGGGAGATATGTATGGATATGTTTATCAAGGAGTATATACTACCGATGATTTTACTCAAAATCCGGACGGATCATTAACCCTGAATCCCGGCGTAGTAAAGCCAGCAACCGGTACGCCCAAGCCAGGAGATATGAAGTTTGCCGCAGATAATGAAGCGGGAGATCAGTTTACCAGAAAAATGCAGAAAATCGGAAATGGTACGCCAGACTTTATCGGGGGAATCAGCAATAATTTCTCCTACAAAGGCTTTGATCTGGCTGTGTTTATGAAATTCAGTGTCGGAAACGATATTTACAATGCCACCAAGCAAAGTTTAAGTCCATATGCGATGTTCCAGAATGTTCCTTCAGAATTCGGAGACAATTATTATCATCTGATTGATCCTAACACAGGACAGGCAACAACCAATTTAGTGAGATTAAAAGAACTAAACCCAAATGAGAGCTCCAGTCTTTGGAGTTTAAGCAATACAAATACGACCAATATCGCTTATCCTTCATCCTATTATGTAGAAGACGGCTCTTATCTGAGAATTTCTCAGGTAACATTAGGATATTCTTTTCCTAAAGATTTTCTAAATAAAGTAATGCTTAGCAATGCCAGAATTTATTTTACGGTTAACAACCTGGCAACAATTACAGGATATTCAGGCTATGATCCTGAAGTATCAGCAGCAAGCGGAGTAACAGTGACACCCGGATACGACAGTTCTACATATCCTCGTTCAAGAAGCTATGTGCTTGGCCTTAACCTAACTTTTTAAATGTATAATCATGAAAAATATATATAATACTCGAAACCTTTTAAGAAAAATAGTAATTCTTCCTTCGATTGTTGTTGCTGTTCTCGCAATGAATTCATGCAGCGAGGATTTCCTGGATCAGCCTGCTTATAATTCGTTGGATACAGAATCTGTATTTAAAAATCTGGATACGGCAGAGATGTTTGTTCTGGGATGCTACAGAGGGATCGTTCCTACTGAAATGTACTACCAGCTGGGAGCCGGAGATACCGTAACTCATTCTTCGGAAGACGGCTCTACCAATAATTCCAAATACAATATTGCCAATTATAAATACGATGCCTATACGCCGAATACGGTAACAGGAATTTATTCTGCCATGTACGCCGTGATAGAAAGAACGAATATTGCCGTTAGTGGACTTAGTAAAATGGAAGCCAGTACAAAACGTGATGCTTTATTGGCTGAGGTGAAAGCAATCCGTGCTTTTTGCTATTATAATTTGATTCGTGTTTACGGAGACGTTCCTTCGGTTTTTAAACCTTTAGACGAGATGGATCAAAATGATCCGAATACTTTATACCCAAAACGTACTTCCAGAGATGAAATTTATGATCGTATTATCGCTGATCTTCAGGAATCCGTAGGTAATATTCCGAATTTCGGACAAAGTGGATATTCAACGACAGAGCGTCTAACAAAGCAGGGAGTGAATGCACTGTTGGCAAGAATTGCTCTTTATGCAGCAGGATATTCTCTTCGTTGGGATCTGAATACAGGAAGTGGAGCTATGATGTCTCGCAGAAGCGATAATGCAAGAATTCAGCAATTGTATCAGATTGCAGATAATGCCTGTGCCTCCATTATCAACGGAGGCAACAATTCCTTAGTTCAGGCTCAGGGTGGAAAAAGCGGTTTCGAATACCTGTGGTATAATTTCTGTCAGAGAAAATTCTCTGTAACCAATTCTGAAATCCTCTGGCAAATCGCTGAATACGGACCCAATACAAATTCAGCTTTCGGAGTTTATGCACATCCTGGATCCCGCGGTGGCACTTACGGATCGCGTAAAGCTTTACAGTTTATGCTTCCCAGCTATTATTTGTCATTTAATCAAGGAGATACACGTAGAGATGTTTCTTGTACATCATACAGCATCTATTTCTTAAATAATGGGAATGCAAGCGACAAATGGGTAAATGTAGGAACTACTTACTCATGCATTATGCCCGGGAAATTCAGGATAGGGTGGTGTGTGGAACCTCAAGCTGCAGACGGACGTAACCTGAACATCCCGCTATTAAGATATTCTGATGTTTTATTAATGTATGCGGAAACCCAGAACTATTTAAACGGCGGACCTACTGCTGCTGGAACAGCTGCTTTTATGCAGGTAAGAAACCGTGCAGGAATCGGAAACCTACCGGCTCCTACAGGTCAGCAGGCTTTTGAATCTGCAATTGTTCAGGAACGTAAATGGGAATTTGCAGGTGAGTTTAATCTTCGTACAGATTTAATCAGGATGAACCGTATTGCAAGTGAGATCGAAGCAACAAAACAAGCTATGAAAAACTTATCAGACCGTACAGGTCAGTTTGCAAACATACCGGTTTACCGTTTGTATAAATATCATCAGAATGCACAGGTCTACGGAGACCCGTTCTTGGCGGTCACTTATATCGAAATTACAAATCCTACAGAAATTGCAACGATTTTAAATGTTCCTACCAACTCCGCGAATTATGATGCTTATCAGACTGCATTGGCATCTATTGTTATGGCACATGGTCAGACTGTAACGGCTGGAGACAAATGGTATCCTGTAAATATGTTTCAGGCGTACACAAGTACATTCAACGGAAATGCAAGAAAAACCGTAGGGTTTACAGGTGGATTTAATGCACTGCAGATCGGAAATATTATCTATACAAAACCCACAGGTTCAGCAGAAAATGGAGGAACCTATCCGAACTGGATCGAAGGTGGAGGAGATGGCCTTTTCTATGGATTTGTACCTAACAAAACAGAATTGCTTCCCTTTGCTGCAGCTTCGGCAGGGCATCCTTTAGTGGATAATCCGAATCTTACACAGCTTCCGGGATATTAACCATCACTTGAAATAAACAGAACCAATCACAAAATGTTAATTTTATTTACCTGAAAATAATATTGTTACAGGCAGATTTAAAGCTAAAGAGAATAGAGTTTTAATTTATCTTTAAATTAAGCCTTTAGCAGTATAGTACGGGATGCTGTAAAAAATATTACCATCTAATTTTGGGTAAAAATTTAGAAATATTAAGATAACAAATGGAAAATGTAAAAACATTCAGATACGTAAACTATTTATGGGATGAAAATAAAGCCGCATCTTTAGGAAATGATCAGGTTGCTTTGTTTCTATACCGCTCAAATATACTGGGGGCAGACCTCAGAATCACCAATTACGGAGGAGGAAACACAAGCTGTAAAACCATTGAAAAAGATCCTTTAACCAATGAAGAGGTTGAGGTAATGTGGGTGAAAGGCTCAGGAGGAGATATAGGAACGTTAACAAGAAAAGGAATTGCAGGTCTTTACACAGAAAGATTACGTAACCTGAAAAATGTTTATGAAGGTCTGGAAGATGAAGATAGAATGGTAGGTTTATTCGACCATTGTATTTATGATCTCGACAGCAAAGCGCCTTCCATTGATACACCTCTTCATGGCTTGCTTCCATTCAAGCATATAGATCACCTTCATCCGGATGCTCTGATTGCTGTTGCAGCAGCGAAAGACAGCGAAAAAATTACGAAAGAAATCTGGGGCGATACAATGGGCTGGGTGCCTTGGCAGCGTCCTGGTTTTGATTTGGGATTACAATTAGAAAAATGTTTAAATGATAATCCGGGAATCAGAGGGATTGTTTTAGGCAGTCATGGATTATTTACCTGGGGAAATACTTCATACGAATGCTATATCAACAGTCTGGAAGTCATCGAAATGGCTTCCGAATATATCGCTAAAAAAATTGAAGAAAAAGGTCAGGTTTTTGGCGGACAAAAAGTAGAATCTCTTCCCGCCGAAGAAAGAAAAAATAAAGCAGCTCAATTGATGCCTTTGTTAAGAGGTTTAGCCTCTTCGGAAAACAGAATGGTAGGTCACTTTACAGACAGCGAAGTCGTCATGGAATTTATCAACAGTAATGATCTGGAAAGATTGGCTCCGCTGGGAACTTCCTGTCCCGATCACTTCCTCAGAACGAAAATTCAGCCCTTAGTTCTTACTTTAGATAAAAATGAAGATCTCACCGATTCTAAAGCTGTTTTTGAAAAATTAACTCCACTTTTTGAGCAATACAGACAGGAATACAGAGACTATTATGAAACCTGTAAACATGCTAACAGTCCGGCAATGCGTGACCCAAATCCGGTCATCATTATTTATCCGGGAGTAGGAATGTTCAGTTTCTCAAAAGATAAGCAGACAACGCGTGTTGCAAGCGAATTTTATATTAATGCCATCAACGTGATGCGTGGTGCAGAAGCTATTTCAGAATA
Organism: Chryseobacterium taeanense; assembly: GCF_900099685.1. GTDB lineage: Bacteria > Bacteroidota > Bacteroidia > Flavobacteriales > Weeksellaceae > Chryseobacterium > Chryseobacterium taeanense. Next base: position 119,538 of record NZ_FNDW01000005.1, read on the forward strand.
CACATCATTGCCAAGACAGGAAGCTTTCGACATAGAATACTGGCTATTGGAAGAAGCCAAGCTTCAGAGAATGCCGAAAGAAAAACCGTTATCAAGAAAAATTGCCATCGTTACCGGAGCCGGAGGCGGAATAGGGCAAGCCATTGCAGACAAAATGATAGCTGAAGGAGCAGTTGTAGTCTATACAGATTTGAATAAAGAAGCCGTAGAAACTGCAACATCAAAATACAGTAAAGATCAGGCGGTTGCTGTTGCGTGTGATGTAACCAAGGGAGAAGAAATTGTGAATGCTTTTAAACAAACAGTTTTAGCATTTGGAGGTGTAGACATTATCGTTCATTCTGCTGGTTTGGCGATTTCTAAATCATTAGAAGATACCACTTCAGAAGATTGGGATTTGCTGGAAAATGTATTGGTAAAAGGTCAGTTTTTAATGTCAAAAACTGGCGTTGAGATTATGAAAAAACAGAATCTGGGCGGAGATATCGTCAACATTGCAAGTAAAAACGGATTGGTTGCAGGGCCAAACAATGTCGCATACGGAACAGCAAAAGCTGCTCAGCAGCATATGACAAGATTATTGGCAGCCGAACTGGCAGCTGATAAAATCAGAGTAAATGTGGTGAATCCGGACGGAGTGATCGTGGGGAGTAAAATCTGGGAAGGTTCCTGGGCAGAAGGCCGTGCAAAAGCAAACGGAATTACCGTTGAAGAATTACCGGCTTTTTATGCAAAAAGGAATCTTTTAAACGAAATTATCCTTCCTGAAGACATTGCCAACGGCGTTTTTGCCTGTGTTGCAATTTTGAATAAAAGTACAGGAAATATCATCAATGTAGACGGAGGAATGGCTAATGCATTCCCGAGATAATTTAAATTTAACCACAAATCGAAGATTCGACGAAGTCAAAAGGCAAAAAAGTTTAGATATAGAATTTAGATTTTTGAACTTATGTTTTCAGTAATTTAGCTTTAATTGAACCAAAAACTTTTGTGACTTTTTGAGGTAAAAAAATAAATCATGATTATAGGAAAAGATATTATTGAACAAAACAATAAAAGTGAAATCGAAAGTTTTAATTCGGATTTCGCATATTTATCAGATAAACTCACAAAATCAGGGACAAACGTTGCTGAAATTGTCAACAAAATCGCTGATTTTCAGGTAGCCATTCCGAGTTGGGCTTTAGGTGCCGGAGGAACCCGGTTCGGGAGATTTTCTTACGGCGGCGAACCCGCAACATTGGAACAGAAATTAGATGATGTTGGATTAATTCACGCCCTCACGCATTCCGCAGGAGCTGTTTCATTGCATATTCCGTGGGATATTCCAAGTGATGTAGCGGCTATTAAAGAAAAAGCAGCATCTCACGGATTGGTTTTTGATGCGATGAATTCAAACACGTTTCAAGATCAACCGGGAGCGAATCATTCTTATAAATTCGGTTCTTTAAATACGACCAACGAAGATGCAAGAGCTTACGCCGTTGAGCATAATAAAGAAGTTATCAGAATTGGAAAAGAATTAGATTCAAAAAGCTTAACCGTTTGGTTAGCTGACGGAGCGAGTTTCCCCGGACAGCTGAATTTCCAGACAGCTTTGTCTAAAACGGAGCAAAGTTTAAAGGAAATCTACACAGGAATGCCCGAAGACTGGAAATTATTTATCGAATATAAACCTTACGAACCGAATTTCTATTCAACAACGATTCAGGATTGGGGTACTTCTTTCATGCTGGCTAATGCCTGTGGAGAAAGAGCTTATACCTTGGTTGATTTGGGTCATCATTTGCCCAATACAAACATCGAACAAATCGTTGCAACGTTGATGTATAAAGGAAAACTTGGAGGGTTTCATTTCAACGACAGCAAATATGGAGATGATGATTTAACGGTTGGATCAATCAAACCTTATGCTTTGTTCTTGATTTTCAATGAACTGGTGTACGGAATGGAGAACAATCCGCAGAATCCTTATCCGGCATGGATGATTGATGCAAGCCATAATATCAAAGATCCGTTGGAAGATCTTATTCAGTCTTTGGAAGCGATTTTAATAGCTTATGCACAGGCGCTTTTAGTAGATCAAAAAGCATTAAGAGAAGCTCAGCTGAATAATGATGTGGTTCGCGCTCAGGAAATTTTACAAAATGCGTACAGAACAGATGTTCGTCCATTATTAAAAGCTGCAAGAACGCAGACAGGTGCGGCGCTGGATCCTATTGCAGCCTACAGAAAGCTTAAAATAAGAGAAAACTTAATCTCCGAAAGAGGCTTACATGTAAAAGCAACAGGATTATAAACCTGTTTTAATCTGATAATTTGAACTTTCAAGTGCAATCGAAAGTTTTTAATTATATGTATCCTTATATTTTTATCATTAAGGTTGAAAGTGTTCGGATTATCGAGGTTTAGTAATACAGTGTAGAAAATGAGTGGATTTTTTCTCTTGAACCTTATTATCTGAACACTCCTTAATGGTGTGGAAATAACTAAATTTAAATTGAATATTCAAAAAATATAATTATCATTTGCTGAGTGAAACACCCTTGCGAACTTAAAAATGCAATAGTCAAGAAAATATTTGCGACTTTGCGTTAAAATAAAATAGAAACAAGCAAATTAGCGCTATTTGTGTTTAAATAAAAGATTACTTCGTCGCTTCGCTCCTCGCAATGACAAAAAATTCATCCCAAGAATGTCTAAAAAAAAGAAGGTAACCATCGTATTTGATATTGGAAAAACCAATAAAAAATTCTTTCTGTTTGATAAAAACTATAAAGAAGTCGTTCGTGAGTACACTGAATTACCGCTCACGACGGATGAAGATGGTTATCCTACGGAAGACTTGGTTGCACTTCAAAACTGGATTAAAGATAACTTCAATGCCATTCTCGATAATGAAAATTTTGACGTGAAAGCCATCAATTTTTCTACTTACGGAGCAAGTTTTGTACATCTGGATCAGAAAGGGAATGTCCTCACGCCATTGTACAATTACACCAAACCGATGGACGAGGAAATATTGGACTTATTCTATAAAAAACACGGAAGCAGGCTTAAAATAGCCCGAGAAACTGCTTCTCCACAAACAGGAATGCTCAATTCCGGATTGCAGCTATTCTGGTTGAAGTATAAGCATCCCGAAGTTTTCAAAAAAATTCGCTACAGCCTTCATTTACCTCAGTATTTATCATATCTGTTTACCGGAATTTGTGTGTCTGAATTTACTTCTATTGGATGCCACACCAATTTATGGGACTATGACAAAGCAGATTATCACGACTGGGTGTACGAAGAAGAAATTGACGCTCTGCTGCCACCGATTGTACCAACTTCAGCAAGCATCAACACTTCCTATAGAAATAAAAAAATTAAAATTGGGGTCGGAATTCATGACAGTTCTTCAGCGCTTTTACCGTATATTTTAAGTAAAAAAGAACCCTTTTTACTGCTTTCCACAGGAACCTGGAGTATTTCCCTTAATCCTTTTAATGATGAAAGTTTAACCGACGAAGACATCGAAAACAATTGCCTGAATTATATGAGAATTGATGGGAAACGTGTAAAAGCATCCCGTTTTTTCATGGGAAATGAATATAAAATTCAGGTTGAAAAATTGTGCGCACATTATGGAAAAGAATATGGTTTCCATAGAGAAGTTGAATTCGACCAGGATTTGTACCTGCGTCTCATGAAACACAAAGCGGTTTATTTTCGTTTTGAAGGAATTATTTTAAAAAGAAAAATAATCAGCGCAACAGATTTAAATTCTTTTGCTACTTTTGAAGAAGCCTATCATCAGCTGATGATTGAACTGATGGATTTGCAGATTCACACCATAACAAATGCTATCGGAAATTCAGAAATTAAAAATATTTATATTGATGGCGGATTTACCGACAATGATGTGTTTATGAAACTGATGTCGCACCATTTTCAGCATTACAATGTGATGTCTACTCATTCTCCGTTAGGTTCTGCGTTGGGTGCTTCCATGGTGATTTCAAACAAGAAAATAGACGAAACTTTTTTACAGCAGCATTATCAGATGAAAGTACTTCAACCGTTACTTTTTAATTTATAAAGTATTTTATTAATAGCAACTATCAACCATTAACCGTCAACCAATAACATATTATGGCATTTCCATTTGATACCCGTTATGCATCTCTAGAGTTACTCATCGAAAGAGCTAAAAAAAGAATGCCCCGTTTTGCTTTTGAATATCTGGACGGTGGCTGCAATGAAAATATAAACCGCGATAGAAATACAGACGAATTAAGAGAAGTGCTTCTGCGTCCGCGTTATCTTAATAACAATTTTGCGGAAGCTAATATGGAAACCGAATTATTCGGGGTAAAATATTCTGCGCCTTTCGGGATTTCTCCGGTAGGTTTACAAGGTCTAATGTGGCCGAACGCTCCGGAAATTCTGGCAAAAGCAGCTTTTAAACATAATATTCCTTTTATTTTAAGTACCGTTACCACAAGCAGTATTGAAAGAATTGCTGAATTAACGGAAGGAAAAGCCTGGTACCAGCTGTATCATCCGAGAGAAGAATGGTTGCGCGATGATATACTTGACCGTTGCGAGGCTTCCGGATATGATGTATTGGTAGTTTTGGCAGATGTTCCGACATTCGGATACAGAGCCAAGGAAATCAGAAACGGTCTGGCCATGCCGCCACAACTGAATTTCAGAAATGTATCACAAGCTTTGGTAAAGCCTCAATGGTGCCTGGAAATGTTAAAACACGGTGTTCCAAGCTTCAAAACGATGGAAAAATATATGGATAAAAACATGAACGTAAAACAATTGGGACAGTTCATGAACTCTACTTTTTCAGGAAGGTTAAATTCAGATAGAATCAAAGCCATTCGAGATAAGTGGAAAGGGAAACTTGTCATCAAAGGGGTTGCTTCCGACGAAGATGCAGAGGAAGCGGTACGGTTAGGTTTTGATGGAATGATTATTTCCAATCATGGCGGAAGACAGCTGGATGCCGGAGAATCTACGATTGCCGTAGTAAAAGAAATCAGCGAAAAATATAAAGGTCAGATCAAAATCATGATGGACAGCGGCGTAAGAACTGGTCCGGATGTTGCCCGTGCGTTGAGCTGCGGGGCCGAATTTACCTTTATGGGAAGAACTTTTATGTATGCCGTAGGAGCTTTAGGTGACAAAGGCGGCAATCATATTATCGAAATGCTTAAGATGCAGTTCAGGCAGGTAATGGAACAGCTTTGTTGTGAAAAACCGGAGGATTTGCAGAACTTTAGAGTGAAGTAGTAATTTTGTAATATAATTGCATTGAAAGCTATTTAAATTTTAATTAATTCTTTTTAGAATAAATTCATATTTATAATAAAATTCAAAGCATATCAAACTGCTGATATTATTTGATATCTTCTATGTTTATCCAGCCTGTTTGAGGTAAACCATCCTTTGGATCTGAAAAATTAATTAATGTCCAGTTTGGTTGTTTTTTAACTATAATAATTTCAAAATCTTTAGGTAATTCATTAATGACAAGTGATTTTATGTTAGGTTTTAATTTTATTTTACATTTTTTGCTTGTAAATGATATTTTATCATTTTTACTAATTTCACCTTTTACCTCTTCAATACTTTTTAAAATTGTTGTATTTGCCTTTTGAAGTTCTATGACTTCTAATTTTGTAGCAGGCTCAGGTTTATCTTTAATAAAATCATAATATTGATGTAAGCTTGCAAATCTCAGAATAACATCAATAATAAATAACACGAGAACCCCAGCATCTTTATATTTTAGGTAAAATTCTTCAACTAATTTAAGAAAGGATTTAAATTCAATGGAAAAATTTTCAGGACTTAAACTAGTTGAGTCAGTTGTTAATTGATCAGATAGAATTATTGCTTCGTTTGTTAAATCCTCAAAATTTTCAATAATATTCCAGTCATGGTTTAATGAGGCTATTTTTGCTATTTCACTTGAAAGACTACTAAATGCTGTATTGAGGTTTTTAATTTTACTTAACTCGGTCTTGGCAATAGAAGTAGAATTGATAACTCCTAATGATTTGAATAGATTTCCATTAAGATATTCTTGTTGTTTCACTAAGTTTGAAATAGCACTTAATGTAGAATCTGGTATTTTTATTGATTGGCTAATTTTTTGAAAATCATGGTTTTGAAGTGCTTTTGAAAAAGTCATCATTGATGCATTTAAACTTTCATTAATTTTATTTGCACTAATTAAACTATTTTGAAAACTACTATTGGCAAGTAATTTTGATATTGGCATTAAAGCAGATAAAGCATCAGGTTGAATATTTATATTTGAACTTTTCGCTAACTCATTCATTTGAATTTGTAATGGCGAAGATAATACACTTAATGATTTTGTTTTTTCAGATAATCCATTTATCAATTTTAGAAAGTCAAAAATATTGCTCATTTAATATATTTATTACGTGGATGTTAAAGCTAATAATTAATTTTACATAATCCAATCAATAAAATTAGAAAATTTACTCTGAGAACTTCTATTAATTTAAGCTGAATAATTTACTTTTTCTTCTCAGATTTCACGGCCTGTCTTGCCAGTAATTTCCAGCTGTTTTTCACTTTAGCCCAAACCAGTAAAATATCCAGTGTCACATCTCCCGGAGCTTTTCCGGCATCGGCTGTCGTTGCATAAAAATGATGGCGGACAATTGCTGTATTTCCAACAATCTGAACATTTTGATTGGTAATTTCAATGGTCACAAAATCTGATTTTTTGCTGACTAATTTTTCTACAAATTCTTTTGCATCATCAATATGTCCTCCCGAATGCCCGTACGTAAGTTCCGGTAAAATCAAGGATTCCAGTGCGGGTTTTTCACCGCTTATCATGGCAAGCCTAAGTTTTTCAGCAGCTTCAGTAACTGCTTCTGTATCATTTTTTTTCTGTGCTGAAACGAAAATAATCATCAGAAAGCTCAGTGTAAAAATTATTTTTTTAATCATGATAAAATAGGATGTTTAATTTAATTGTTAAGTTAAATAATTGCGCAATCGATTGCGCTTTTGTTTGAAATCTTATTTAAATATTAAAGAGAATCCCTCTGAATAAATTTAAAAACATTATTCACCGATTCTTTCTTATTTTTTAAAATCATATACGCTGCAGATTCTCCCATCGCTTTAAAATCTGTTGTGATAACGGTAATTCCAAGCAGTTCTTTCAGCGGAGTTTCATTGTAGGAGATTATTCCAATGTCTTTTCCCAGTTCAAGATTATTGTGTCTGATCTGTTTTACCAGATTCACCAGGTCACGTTCACGGATGGTGATAAAAATATCTTTGTCCTGCAGTTCCATGTCGGGGTAAATTTCGTCAAGAATTTCATAATCAAGCTTAAAATCTTTACAAAATTTCTCGAAACCACGGGCAATACGGAAAGGATAGGGGTGAATGTCTTTAACAGGATAAACGAGAATTATTTTTTCATAGTTCTTGATTTTATCCAATCCTTCCTTTAAAGCATTGTAAATATCGTGTTCAAAATCCTGAAAAATAGAGCCGTATTCTCCTGAAATATTCGGTTTTGTGTTATCGAGCATTAACAATTTATTCTTCGGGATTTTTTCAATAATATCAATTACTTTTTTCGTAGAGCTTGTATGCTTTGATTGCTCGTCTCGGAAATGAGGCATGATTACATAATAGTCGAAACCGCCCATATTTTTTTCCAGTGCATTGATAAAAAGTGTCTCGTCACAATGATAAATATACATTTCTACATTGCCTTTGGTACCGATTGCATTCACAAAATAATTATAAATCATCATTTTGTAAGTGCTGGGTTTGTTAATCAGAAAAAAGATATTAATGGTATCATTCTTATTGATGCGGGAAATATAATATCCTTTCCCCTTTACAGACTCAATAATCTGCCTTTTTCTAAGTTCTTTGTAGGCTTTTTCTACCGTATCCCGGGAAAGAAAGCACGATTCGCTTAACTCGTTAATAGATGGAATTTTTTCACCGATTTTTATTTCTCCGCCGTCAATTCCATCAAGAATAGAATCGACGATTTGTTTGTATTTGGGAACTCTGGAGTTTTCGTTGATGTGTATTTCAAAAGTTTCTGCCATGATTTTTCCTAAGAGAAATTATTTTAGTTTAACAAAAATCAATTTTAGAAAATTGATTTGCGACAGAAGACAAGTTACAAAAATTTACAATAACTGATAATTGCCATGTTTAATAAAATTTATTATTATAATTAATTGATTTTTAAATTATTGTGTTTATTTGTTTTTGTAAGTTTAAACTTTTCAAATTACCAATTTCGTAACGTAAAATCAATATCGTTCTATTTTATTATAATTTTTAAAAGCTTTAAATCAAAAAAGCCTGCCCCTTATTGGGACAGACTTAACTATATGAATGTGAAACTTTTTAAGGCATCTTTTTAAATCCTTCTGCTTTTATTTTCCATGTTCCGTCTTTCGGAAAACCGGGAAATTCTCCCGTTGAACTGTCCCAACCTTCGAGCATCATCGCAACGGCTGTTAAAGTTCCTCCATTTCCGGGAAGATAAATTCTCAATCTTCCATCCTGAAAATTATGTCCATTTTTCAAATAGGTATTGGTTTGAATATTCATGAAAAGTGCATCCAAAGCCTTGTTTGGAAGACCTAATCTTGCTGCTGTCATCGCTGTCATCGGAAAATCCCAACCCCATGTATGTTCCCAATTCCATCTTTCCCAAACGATATCCAATGTATTTTTCATGATTTTTTTATCCAGTTTCGGTGATTCTGGAACCATTCCCAAAGCTCCTAAAACAGAAGGATGGTCTGTCATCCATTTTGGAAATGTGAAAGAATCTTTTGCCGATTCCGTCGATAAATAAACACCATCATGAACCGGAAGCGGAGCCAATTTATTAATCATATCGTCCCATTTTTTATCTCTCGGTTCGCCTAATCTTTCTTTCCAAAGTTGCGCCACTTTCAAAGCCCAATCCCAATACGCCACTTCATAAGTCGGGTTAAAAGTATCTTTTGCAGGGAAAACTTCCTGCGCAGGAATGACACCTTTTCCTAGATTGTAACGGTTTTTCTCTTTGTCATATGTTGCAAAATCAGCCATAAATTCTGCCGTTGCATACACCAAGTTTTTATATTTTTCTAAAACTTTTTTGTTTTTGTTGTGACGGTATAAAAGTTCGGTCATATAAATTAAATGAGGTTGCTCCCAAATCAAAAACGCTGCTACAGAAGACGGACTTTCGTTTCCTTCGTTATCCGACATTTTAATCCATCGAACGCCTTTGTAACCTTGTCTTTCCGCTAATTTTTTAGCTTTTTCAAACGACCTGAAATAATAATCCAATTGTTTTTCCAAAATTTCCGGTCTTCCCCACAAAGCATAATGAACGCCGTGCCACCAATGCATTTCCGTGTGCGGTTTTCCGTACCAGCTGTTGAATGTCAAACCAGTTTCCTGCGGCGGATTGCTCCCTCCACACTGAACTTTTGTTAAATATTCAGACAAAACAATTCTACGCTCCAATTCATTGGCTCTTTTATCGGTACTTCCTTCAAAATCTACGGCAGCACCGCTTTCCCAGAAATTTTTCCAACCAGAAATGCTTTCTTTTTCAGCATCAGCAAATAAACTTTTTGAAGTTTTCTGTTTTTTCTCTGAAAATTCAACCGTCAATTCTAAATTTCTACTTTTTGAAGAAGGCTCGCAAACAAAATAATGTTTTCCAGCCTCGCTCAATTTTCCATCAGTGAAATACAGTTGCGTAAAATAATCTGCAGTCTGTAATTTATGTTCAATCAATCCCTGAGTTGAGTTGGACGAAATAATTTTTGTGAAGTGCCTATCTGCATTACCATAAAAAGCCGCTTCATCCAAAAACTGTCCGCTTGGATAAGGGTATTTTGCGAAAACCTTCAATCTTTTTTGAGAAATTAAATCAGACTCAATTTTAACCCCGATTTTATCTGAATTTTGAAAAGAAGCCGTCCATACTTTCACAGGAGTTCCTTCTAATGAAAACTCGCTGGTGATAATTCCTGTCCATAAATCAATTTTTTGGTTGATGTTTTGCAAATCTGAAACTTGTGCTTTTTGTCCGTTCTTTTTAATCAATTCAAGACCGACATTTCCGAGTTGCAGACGATGTTGGTTGACTCTGAAATATTCGACTGCTTTTTTGTTACGTTCCGGTTCCTTGATTTGAACACTGTACAAGGCTTTTCGACCGTCATTATTGAAGTCGTAAGGTTTTAAAGTCTCCTCGAATTTGAAATTTTCGGTATTTGGAAAACTGTTCCAGCCCCATTCCGACTGCGTTCCCAAAGAAACTCCGTTTTTATAATATTCAGGGAATGACTGCATTCCGGTGATGTCAACGGTGTACGCAAATTTACCGTTTCCAACCGTTAAGGTTGATAAAGTATCTGCTTTTACATTGACGATATTATGTCTCTTAACGACCTTCTTTCGGTCGATTTTCTGGGCATTCAAGGATGAAAACCCGATGCAGAAAAGGCTTAGATATATTGCAATTTTTTTCATTTTTAAATTTATTTTGTTTTTAACCGCAAAAGAGACAAAAGATTTCTCTTATTATTTAGCTGTTCAAAAGGTGGCAAAACGAGAATGTAAAATCATACATTTTGCAAACTTTTGAATTTTCTTATTTTCAAGCATTTCTTTTGAATCTTTTGTGGTAAAATATTTCATATTTATTTTAAAACAGTCGCACTCATCATTCCAATCACGACATCATTGCTCACGGCTGTGAGTTTTATCGATTTTAATTCTTTATTTGGGTCAATCGGCAAATCCAGAATGGTTGCAGCTCCGCCATCAACCTGTCGGTCTGTAAATCCCTTGATGCTTGAGTATTTGCTTAAAGTTCCGCCTTTATACAATTCTCCTGTCTTCAATTTTACACGATACGGAATTTTATCATCCGGAATTTCAAAAGCAAAATTATCATCAAACAAATCCTGCTCAATCGGCCACCAATTGGTTGGGTTTTTCATTTCCAATTCTGAAGTTGAACCGTCAACGTATTGAACCGTAATTGTTCCATTCACAATCTGCGACTGCATCGGATTTGTAGAACCTGCCACCAAAAAGTAGATTTTCTTTCCTTTTCCTGTTAAAGGAATTTCAATCGAATCAGGATAATTGTCCCACTGACTTGCAAAGACAATATTTTTATCTGATTTATCAATTAAAAAAGGAATTCCAAGAAAGTCAACCTTGTTGTTCTTTCTCTTATTCATTAATCCGCTGTCATCAATTTGAGCGATAATCAACGGATAGCACCAGTTCCCGATTCCCTGCCACGGAAGCTGTAGAGTAGGGACTTTCAATCTTGGTGAAAGGTATTTCTGATTGAAAATCTCAGTGACTTTTTCATTGTACTTTGAAGCCAAAGAAATATTGTTGAACTGACCTTGGTTTTCAATTTCCCAATCGGTGATTTCAATATTTTGTTTAATTCCGTTGTATTCAAGCTCGATAGAATTGGTTCCTTTACTTAAATAATTTGTTGGAATTTCAATGGTTGTATTTTGATTTTTCTGAATGCTGAATATTTTATTTAAACCATTAATACTCAGTTTTCCATTAATTGAATTTGCTGATTTTGATTGAATCTGAAGTTTTTTATTCAACCATTTTGTTTCCAAAGGAAAACGGATATCTACATTCACAGGTTGCCACCAAGTTGTTCCGTTTTGTTCTAACTGAATAAAGAAAGTTCCTTTTCTCTCCTGCGGGTTAAGTTCAAACTTGTGGTTGACCACCCCGTCTTCTCCCTTTGGTCGAATCCACCCCTCCAGAGGAGGGGAATTTTTAATCAAACCTTGTGGGTCGTAGATGTTTTTGATTTTCTTTTTTGAATCGGAATTTAACTGAAGACTTTCTGATATATAATTAACGTAATCGGTTTGTTCGTTTTTAATTTCTTCTCCTGAATATTTGATTTCAATTTTAAAATCTTTTCCTTTCGGCGTTTCAAACTGAATAATCGGCTGTAAAATAGAATTAGGTTTAACTTTCCAATCTACTTTTTTTCCATTCACTTTCACCGATTTGATGTTGGACTCATTCACAGCAATCTGCATTTCCAACGCTACAGGATTCTGATATTTTGAATTAAATAAATATTCAGTTTTCTTGGAAGTTCTTTTAAACTGATAATCCCAATCAGGAAGCTTCAGTTCGGCAGAATTCCAGTCTTTCGGAAAACCAGGCTTGATGCTGATTTTATTTTCTAATAAATTCGGATAAACTCCGAAAAGTCCTTCTGTCAAAGTTCTTGAAGCCACGCCAATCGGGTCGGCAAAATCTCGGTATAATTCTCCACGAAATGCATCGTAATGGGAAAGCTGTTCAAAATTCCCCGGACTGATGCCATAGTACATCGATTCGACCAGATTTCCCTTCCAAAGTTGGAACGCATCTTCATTTCTTCCGGCTTGCCAATACGCCAAAGCGGTCTGTAAATTTTCCGCCAAAGCGACATTGTTGATTGACCAATCGTAGGGTTGCCAGTTGGTTGTGGAAAGCGTATAGTAGTTTTTATCTTTCTCTCCTTTTACCGTCACCGGAATTTTAGGCGTATGATGATTGATGTATTGTAAATTCTGATAATCTTCAAATTCATTTAAAATAAACGCATCCGAAACATGATAAATCGACCATATTCCCGGTTTGTCGTGAACGATTTGGTTGCCCAAAGCATCTTTATATTCAGCAAAATAGCCTTTGTTTTTAATCCAAAGTTCATTTTTCATCGCCTTTAAAATCGCATCAGCTTCCTGTTCGTAAGGTTGCGGATTTTTACCAATGATTTTTGCCAATTTCGCCATTTCACGGTTGGCTCTGTAATTATAAGCCGAAGTGTGTGTCACTTTTCCACCTGAATATTGAAGCGCATCGCTTGCCCAAATCGCCGCATACGCATCATACAAATCGCCACGCTTGAAGTTTCGTTTTTCCCAATCCATATGGCGAACCATCGTTGGCCACATTTTCTTCAGAAATTCTTTGTCGCCCGTGTACTTGAAATGCGAAAACAGCTGGTCAAAAAACACCAGATTCATATCGTAATGGTGCGGTTTGGTATTGTCATTCGGGTTTCTGGAAATATATCCGCTTGAAAAAACCGAGGTTCCCATTTTTTCTTCGTGACGGGCAAGATGACGGATCGTGTCCATTTCCACGGGTGCAAAATCAGGTTTCAAAACCTGCGAATTGGCATAACTTTCAAAATGTTCTTTCGCCCTGTCGTGCCAACTCAACGCATCGGCTGTGTAAGCTCCTCGCCAAGCATTCAGTCGCATTCTCCAGGCAATAGCGCCGTGAAGAAAAGTCGGACTTTCCCAAATTCCGTCAGCTGCAACCGCTAAATTGGCTCCGAAATTATTTAAATCTGCATCGGGAGTTTTGAGCTGAATTCTATTGGTTAATGTTAAACGAGCTTTTTCAGCTTCATCAAATATGTTTTTTAAGTCTTCATCCGAAAAGTTTTTAGCTGATTTCCCTTTCGCAATTTGGATATAAACCGGATTTTTTTGCGAAGAATACGAAGCGTAAACAATCGGAGATTTTTCAGTTTTATTTTGAGTAAACTCAGAAAGTTTTTCTAAAGTCGTCGCATCGGTTTGCTGTAAAGAATTGATATTTGAAAAACTTCCGCTTACGATTTGAGTTTCTTTTTTCTTATTTAAATAATTAAGTTGAAACTGATTTTTATTAAGTTGAAACTGATTATTCAGGCAATATTCAGGAAGCAAATAAAATCCGGATTCCGGATCTGCACCGATGTCGCCGTTTCTGCTGAAAGTTGTTCCGCTTGCTCCGCCAAAAACTGCATAGATTTTTGTTGATGAATCTATGTTTAGCGTTTCCATTTTTAAAACCAAACCTTCTTCTTTCGCTTGAGCCAAAACGGTTAATTTCAAAGTTCCGTTTCCAAGAATCGGGTCTTTGATTTCATATAACATCGAACCCGGACGATAACGGGTTTCAATTTTATCAGCCTGAATTAATTTTTTTATCGAATTACCTTTCTGAATAGCAAACTGAAGATTGCCACCCATTCCGGGAAGATACAATGCGAATTCCGGCAAATCTCCGGCTTCCACTCTTGATGCGCGATTGTCTCCGTACAACGCACGGTTGAAACGGTATTTTCCGTTGACCAATAAAAAATCGCCTTTGTCTTCTTTATAGTGCAGTTCACGCTCATTGTTATGCCAATGTTTCGATTGAGCAAAAGAATGGGAAAGTGCCGACAAAACAATCAGTCCGGCAAGTATGGTTGTTTTTCGCATTTTATTTTATGTAGTTTTGAACACTAAGTTCACAGAGTTTTTATTATAATTGATTTAATAATTTTAGTCTCACAAAGCCGCTTCGCTTAAAAAAGCATTATAAGTTTACAAGTAATCTTATACAAGCAAAGTGGCTTTGTGGACTTTTAAGCAATATAATTTTTAAAAACATTGTGTTCTTTGTGTTCATTTATGCAGACTCTGAATAATTTTTTTACGGTTTTAACTCAGTTAAAGGTTGTCCGTTAACGGTTACATTTTTCAAGGTTACGTTTTTCATATAATCCACTTTGTAAGGAATCTGAACGCCCACCATTTTAGCATTAATCATTGTAAAATCGGTTACCGGAGAAGATTCGTAAGCATCTGAGAATACAGCATATTTTCCGCCTTTGTCAACTGTTAGATTTTCCACCCAGATATTTCTGATGGTTGGAATGTGATTTCCCGGCTTTTCGTAATGCATATTGAAACGAACCGCAGCTTCTTTGTAAGCTCCCACTTTTGTGTTATAGAAAAACACGTTTTCGATGATTCCACCACGGCTTGAGCTGGTTTTAATTCTTAAAGCACGGTCAAGATTTTTGCTATCCATTACGTTTCCAATAGCGTAAATATTTTTCGCACCGCCCGCAATTTCGCTTCCGATAACGACACCGCCGTGACCGTCTTTCATCTCGCAGTTTTCGATGATATGGTTTTCGGCAGGTCTTCCGATGTCTTTTCCGTCCTCGTCTCTTCCGGATTTGATAGCAATACAGTCGTCTCCTGTGTCGAAATAGGAATCTCTAATCCAGACATTTTTACAGGCTTCAGGGTCGAAACCGTCGTTATTCGGTCCGTGACTGATAACTTTTACTCTTTCAATTAAAACATTTTCACACAAAACAGGATTTAAGTTCCACATCGGAGAATTTTTCACCAAAACATCCGCCATATAAAAGTTTTTCGACTTGTAAGGCTGAACGAAATTAGGTCTTAAATACCATCCGTCTCCGAAAATTCTTTCTCTGGCAGGTTTTCTCTGCGCCATATATTCGTGAAGCTTCGCGCGGGCAGGATTTTGTCTTCCCGGACGGGTTTCGTTGTAGCCATATTTTGTCGCACCACACCAAAACCACCAGTTGTCGTTGTTGGCGTTTCCGTCCAAAGTTCCTTTTCCTGTTACTGCGATATTTTCTTCTTCGTAAGCGTAGATCAACGATGAATAATTCATACATTCCATTCCTTCCCAACGCGTGAAAACGATAGGGTAGTCTTTGCTATCCTGACTGAATAAAATCGTAGAATCGTCTGTTAAATGTAGATTGACATTAGATTTTAAATAAATTGCTCCCGTTAAGAAAACGCCGTTTGGAACGACAACTCTTCCTCCGCCTTCTGCATTGCATTTTTCAATGGCTTTTTTGAAAGCTTCCGTATTTTTTGTCTTTCCGTCACCAACTGCTCCAAAATCGGTAATCAAATAATCCACTTTTCTAAATTCAGGCTTTTTGATTTGCTTTTTTAACGCTTTGATTTCTTTTAAAGGCTGTTTTGCGGAAGTCCACGGTTTGTATTGTGCCGAAACAGTTATGGACAAAACTAAAGCGAATAAAAGTGGAATATATTTTTTCATAAGGATTTAGATTCAAGATTTTTGAAGAAGTTCTTCGTTTTGCAAACTAATATTAATACAAAGAAAAATTATCCTGCACTGTCGGTTACGAGATTATTTGTCAGGAAATAAGGTTTTCAGCCAATCAGAACATAGTTTTTTCCAGTTGTCAGTGAGCTCGGATTTATTGGTAATTCCGATTTTGTGTTCGCCTTCAGGAAAAACTAACAATGCGCCTTTCACTTTATTTTTCGTCATAGCCTGATAATAAAGAAGGCTGTTCATCACCGGAACAGTTTTATCATTTTGAGCGTGAATCAATAGTGTTGGAGGCGTTTTATCTGTCACCCGGTTTTGCATCGAGTATTCGTTGATTTTTTCCTGAGAAGCATTCTCTCCCAGTAAACTTTTACGACTTCCAACGTGAGCGTATTCACCTAAATCGATAACGGGAGAAACCAGAATTGCGAAATTTGGAATGGTTGGTATGGATCTCCAGTCGTTTTCCAGCTCTGTATAATCTGTGGTAATATTGCTTACTGATGCTGCCAAATGTCCGCCTGCGGAAGTTCCTATAACACCAATCTGGTCAGAGGAAATCCCATATTGAGAAGCATTTCTTCGAAGATATTTTATTGCTGCCTGAACATCCTGCAATGGTGCAATTTCTCTTTGCTTTACATCGGGAGAAATTGGTAATCTGTAATTCAAAACAAAAGCTGAAATTCCTAAAGTGTTAAACCATTTTGCAATCTGAAATCCATTCAGGTCATAAGTCAGTTTGTAATAACCTCCGCCTGGAATCACAATCACTGCCATTGGTTTTCTGTCTTCTTTTGGCGGTAAAAAAGCAAATAATTCAGGTTCTTTGATTTGTACAAGCCGACCGTCTTTCTCTTCATTTTTTAATTCTAAGCCTTTGGAATTCGGCATCTGACCTTTTGGCCAAAGCGTAATTTTTTCCTGGGCAGAAATTAGATTTACAATTAAAATCAAAAAGAATAATCCGAATTTTTTCATTGTCAATTGTCTAATGATAATGAGTTATTTGGTGTATTTTTCTAATCCGGTATTTAAAGGTTTCAAAGCGTTAACCGCAAGTTTCGCAACAGTTTCCGCGCCTAAGCGTGATAAGTGCGTGTCATCCGCTTTATCCTTGTCATAATAAGGGTTTTCGCCTGCTTTGAAATGAAGATGGAGTAGCTTTGATTTTTCCGGACCAGCTGCAATTTCCATTTGTTCTGTCAACAATTGCATATCAACGAAAGGCACTTTCATTGCATCGGCAATCAATCTTACTACCAGCGGATATTCTTTGTGTGTATCTACTAAAACACCATTTTCATTAAAATTCCTTCTTGTGATGGAGGTCATCAGAATCGGCGTTGCACCTTTGGCCCTGGTTTCGGTCACATATCTTTCCAGGTTAGCTCTATATTGTGTATAAGGATTAGTGAATTTGGTCGAGTCTTTCAGCTTTTGGTCGTTATGCCCAAATTGAATAATCACAAAATCTCCTTTTTTGAGTTGCTTCTCGACTTTGTCCCACCGACCTTCTGTTCTGAAGCTTTTTGAGCTTCTGCCATTCATAGCGTGGTTCTGGATTTCGATTCCCGATGTGAAAAATTGCGGAAGAACTTGTCCCCAGCCGTGTTCCGGATTTTTTTCCGGATTATCCTTATTTGACATTGTAGAATCGCCAATTAAAAATAAGGTTGGTTTCTGAGCAAATATTATTAATGAAAGAAACAGAAATATGATGGAAAGTTTTTTATGCATTTTTTGAATTGTTTTAAAGTTGAATCATTCGCAGCCCGGCTTGATGATAATTTATTATTTATTTTAATTGGAATCATCGAACCACTTCGTTAGGTTTGAACGAACTTTTCGAGAGCCTCAGAGTGACAAAGCAGGAGTCCTTCGACTTCGCTCAGGATAAACTACAGACGGAAAAGCTGCCCTAATTTAAATAATTATACTTTTATTTCTCGAATTCTAAGCTTGCCAAAATAAATGGACCTGTTCCTTTTCCGTCATTGGAACGGATTTTTTCGTTGACATAATATTCGTAAGAACCGTCTCTGTAAGGTTTTCCGCCTAAACCGGCAACAGCGCAACATTTGTTGAGATTGACAACGCCATTTTCATCAACTGTGATTAAGTTTTTGATTATGCCGTCATAGCCTTTTTTCGCTGCAGCTTTGTAAGATTGTGGCAAATAACCTTCGTTTACAGATTTGATAATGGTGTAAACAAACATCGCCGAAGCGCTCGCTTCCTCGTAATTGCCATTTTCCAAAGGTTTATCCAAGACCTGATACCAAAGTCCGGAATTCTTATCCTGAACTTTGATGACAGCATCTGAAAAAGATTTGATATAGGAAATGATTCTCGCTCTGCCGGGATGATTCTCCGGAAGATAATCTAAAACATCTACCATTGCCATTCCGTACCAGCCCATTGCGCGACCCCAGAAATTAGGAGAAAGTCCGGTTTCTTTATTTGCCCAAGCCTCTTTTTTACTTTCGTCCCAGGCGTGATAAAGCAATCCTGTTTTTTTGTCTAAAAGGTTTTTCTGAACGGAGTCAAACTGAAAAACAATGTCGTCATAAGCTTTTTGAGCGTCTGCGCCTTTTGTGAAATCTTTAGTATAGTGTGTGTAGAAAGGCATTCCCATATAAAGACCATCCAGCCAAACCTGGTATGGATAGATTTTCTTGTGCCAGAAAGAACCTTCTTTGGTTCTTGGCTGACCATCGATTTGTGAACGTAAGGTTTGAAGTGCTTCCAGATATTTTTCTTTTTTCTCTTTTTCGTAAAGATAAAGCAATACGTTTCCACTATTCAGCATATCGATATTGTACTTTTCTAACTCATAGGTCTGAATGGTTCCGTCTTGATTAATTAACTTTTCGCCCAAACCACTGATGTAATCATAGTATTCCTTCTTTCCCGTTTTTTCGTAGATTTTTTCTGCGCCGTCTAAAACAATGGCAGAAGGGTAAGTCCATTTTGGGCTTTTGCTGAAATCCAGCATCCAGGCTTCCGGGAAACGATGCATCTCGGAAAGTAACATTCTTTCCGACCAATTCAGATTAGTGGGAACAATTTTTCCTGATTGGGATTTTGAAGTTTCTGTTTTAACCTGGGCTGATTGTGCAGATGATAGAAAAATTCCTAAAGTTAGAGTTGCTAAAAAGATGATTTTTATTTTATGACAGGTATGATTCATCAGTAACAATTTTAACTGCAATCTAAAATGTTTAAGATAAATAATTATCCTGCACTGTCGGTGTAATTAATTGAAAATTTTCTGTAAGTAAGTTTAAGAATAAATTACCAATTGACAAACATGAATTTTTCCTTCCATGGCAATTTTACGAGACCAATTCCCCAAGCAAGTTTATCAAGTAAAACATCCTGTGTTTTTCGTTCTACGGTGAGGGTATAATCATAATCGGTGACAACCAGCTTACCCGAACGTTGAAAAAACTCATTTTGTAATAATGCCGGAGATGAATTTTTCATTGGCTTCCAATTGTGCAGAACACTTTCAATCACATTTGTAGCTTGTGTCTTATGCTTACGCGAAAGTTTTATATGTCTGTTAATACTTTGATGTATCGGAATATTGCATAAGAATTTTTCAAAAGTCATGTCATATTCGGGAGCATTTGTGTTTCCGGTAGCAATGAAATGCAGCAGATGAGCGCACAATTCAGGATCCGTGAGTTCCTGGGTTTCAGGATGCAGAAGATCACAATGTTCAAAAAAGGTTTTGATGAAAGGATGTATTAAAATAAGTCCTGCATTCCGGACATACTGTCCATTATTCGCAATTGCTTCCTCATGGTTTTCTGTTGTATGCTTATTTATTATTTCTTCATTAATATTCGTGTTTTCTTGCTGATCTTTTATTTCGGTTTTATAGCTTTCAATACGTTCAAGAATTTCTTTTTCTTTCATAAAAGGAAATACCTCAGCTACAGTTTTCCAATTTTCAGAACTTTTTAGATTGTAAAATTCCGCTGGATTTACTTTTAAGATTTGTTGTAAAAAATATTCCTGAAGATTACTTCCCGGGGACTTCAAATATTCCGATAACAAATGCAAAATCAGTTTCCAAACGACAATCCTGTCCTGATAATTTAATTTTGATATTCGTCGGATCATTTCAGTCTCCAAATTGATCTTTAATTCCTTATTTTCTAAAATAGCTAAGCATAATTGAGGAATTTGCCTGTCCGAAAGCTGATGAATAATACGATCCTGAACATATTGATTCGACAAAACAGAAATCATACTTTTTTTGAAGTTTTTGGCTGAAATAAGTTTATCAAACATTTTCGTTTCCAGAAAATCAATGCTTTTCTTATCTGAATTCCACCAGGGCATACATCCATTTTCTAAAAAATAGATAAAGGTCTGTACCATTTTTTCCTGAAAGCCAATTATATCTGCTTCAGTTTCATTTTCTTTTCCCTGCCCGGAAGTTTTATCAAGCTTTGATATTTCAGATAGTTCCTCTTTGAAGAGCAGGACAATTTTATCTCTTAATTCAGTATTCAGCGAACTGTTTTTTATATCCAGATTTAGTTCTAAGCAGGGAATTTGCAAAGTATTACCGGCTAGTTTTTGCTCTAAACTGTTGATGTATTTTTCTATTTCAGGGAAAACATCAATAGACAAAAAATTATTGATATCATCTTTTATACGATATGCTTTCTCTTTATTGTTGACGGTAATTTCAACAACTACTTTCTGGATGATATGATCCTGCTTCACTTCAAATAGATTTTAATTTTGCAATATTGAGTTTCCCGCTGTTTTTATTTTTTATCAAATTCCCCGCCCCAGAAACCTGCCGGACAAAGGCTTAATTTTGATCTCTGTTTTGCGCTCAGTCTGCATCCGCATCCTCTGATAAATCCGTCTTTTGGAGAATCTGCAAGTTCAAGTGTTTCAGGATTCATCCACTTCATCGCGTTGCAATTGTTGCCGTTTTTTAAAGGGCAGGCATTACAGATTTCTTCCCGTAAAGAGAAAATAGCTTCTTCATCCTGGTTTGCCATGCCTATTTTTGAACGCAGTTCATTGAAATGGCCGCCAATGATTTCATTGCGCTTGCCAAAAAGATTTTTAATATTCATTCGATTTAAGTTTTAAGATTATTGGGGTCAAAATTAGAGGAAGAAAATCCATCTTACGAATTATGAAGGCTGTCTGTTCTGTCTTTGCAGTAAAAAGCAAAATCATAAATACTTGTGCTTTTCCGGAATTTTTTGTTATGAAAAACGCTATGAAATTTTTTTAGAAAAGCAGTTTTGTTAATTTAAACCAAATGAAATGTGAAGAATATTTGCAGACTTATTTACATCAAAAACTTACAATACTGTTAGCTTTCACATTATAATGAAATAAATATTTTTTAGACCAAAATCTGGCTTCAAATTTCACCACGACTGGAATAAGGAAGTTTTAAATTTAAATTGCTGTTTTAATTTAATATTATAAATTATTGATTAATAAATATTTGTAAATTTATTTTTTTCATTTTTTTGAGAGAAATTAAAATGTTATTTACTGCAAAGACAGGTTTGACCCCTCAAAATATTTGTCTTTTGATTGACTGTGATTGTATGTTTGCAGCATAATAATAAAGAACAGAAATTATGATTGATAATGTACTAACGGTTTTAAAAGATACGCTGAACGTTGCAACTGATTTACATGATATTGTGGTGGTAGATAATATCGGAAAACACGAAGACGATACTTCAGGCCTCGACAATAAAGTTGTGATCACTTTAGTAAGTGTTGAGGAAGAATCTACCATGAAAAACGCCTCAAGATATAATCAGATAAAAACAGGCAACACCCCGGTTCGCTATGAATTGGAGAGTGCTCCGGCTTACCTGAATTTATATGTAATGATTGCTGCAAACAGAACAAGATATTCAAATGCTTTAATAAATATTTCAAAAGTTATCGAGATATTTCAGACAAACAATGTGTTGCAATACAATGATTTAAAGTTCAGGATCGAATTGCACTCCATTCCATTTGAGCAGTTAAGTTATGTCTGGGGACTATTAGGCGGAAAGGTAATGCCTTCTGCGTTCTACAAAATCAGTGTAGTAAAAATTGCAGCAGATACACCACCAATCAATATTGAATTAATTGATGAAGTAGATATTAAAAGTATCAAAGTCGATTAATCATAAAAAAAAACAAATAACCTTTAACTTAAATTTTTAAAACATGGCAAATTCAACAACGCCAGGCGTTTTCATTGAAGAAATTACTAAGCTTCCCAATTCAATTGCATTAATAGATACGGCTATGCCGGTATTTATCGGGTACACAGAAAAAATACCTGCAGGCTATAATATTGATGATAATGATAATGAAAAGCTTAAAATCAGCTCTCTTTTGGAGTATGAAGATAAGTTTGGAAAAGCAAAAAAAGAAAATATCCTGCTGAAAGATGTAAAAGATAAAGGAACAACGCTTATAGCGCCGGATGTGCAATATTTAATGTACTATTCGCTTCAGATGTATTTTGCCAATGGCGGCGGCCCATGTTATATTGTCTCTGTCGGAACTTATGATTCGGCATCAGCAGGCGTAGAATTATCTTCCCTAAAACACGGACTGGATGTTACTGAAACCATAAAAATTATAAAAGAACCTCTTCTTATCGTTTTCCCCGATGCAGTGTCGTTAGCAGAATCATATTTTTATGATCTTTATAAATATACGATAGGAAAATCAGAGAATAAAAACAGATTTGCCATTTTTGATACTTATGAAGGGAATTCTGTCACACTTTCAAATGATCTTAATACCATCGGTAACTTCAGAAAAGAAGTAGATCTTACCACGTATGCAGCAGCTTATTTCCCTCACTTAACTACCATTCTGAATTATAGCTTTGATGAAACAAATACGCCTATCATTCATACCGGTCTTCAGCAAGAAGAACAAACCAGCGCAAGTTTTTATGCGGGTGAAATTGCAGCTTTGGATGAATTAAAAAGGCTGGCTGGTGAAGAAATCTCAAAACCATCTGTAAATGCTATGGTACTTGCAGATTTATTAGGACAGGCGATTGCCATCGCAGAAGAAGTTAATGAAAATGCCGATGAAGCCTCTGAGGAAACAGATCATGCAAAAGCTGATTTAACAGAAGCAATTGCAGAAGCAAAAATTGTATTGGAAGCAATATATGACGGGACGATAGACGATTTTGTGATACCTGATGATGTAGAAGAAGCGCCAGCCTTCACTGGAGAGTTTGATGAATTGAAAACCGCTATTCTTGCTGTAAAGGACAAAGTAGGAGCAGCAAATGGTTTAACACTTAAAAATTTAGAATCATCCCATTCGGCATTATACAACCAGATAAAAAAGGAAATCATGTCATTGAAGGTTGTTTTGCCTCCATCATCAGCAATAGCAGGAATGTATGGAAGAATAGACAGTACAAGAGGTGTGTGGAAAGCACCGGCCAATGTCAGTCTTAATTATGTCATGGCTCCGACAGAAAAAGTTTCGGATGTAGAGCAATCAGATTTAAATATAAATGATTCAGGATCAATAAATGCCATCAGGACTTTTACAGGAAAAGGGACTTTAGTCTGGGGGGCAAGAACTTTTGATGGTCGAGACAAAATTGCCGAAGAAGATAATGTATGGAAATACGTGCACGTACGTCGCTATTGTGATATGATTGAGCAGTCGATAAAAGTAGCGCTCAAAATATTTATCGACGAACCGACAATTCCTTTCACCTATGCAAGGGCAAAAACAATGTTGGAAAATTTTCTCAACCAGCAATGGATCGAGGGCGCATTGGCAGGAAGTACTCCCGAAGAGGCTTACAAAGTGCAGGTTGATGGAACCAAAGATGAAATTACAAATAATAATATTCTGAATGCAAGAATCGAACTTGCAGTAGTACGCCCGGCAGAATTTATCACATTAAATTTCTCACACAAATTATAAAAATTCTAAAAAATAATCAGTCACCAGTAAACATTCGAAGTTTCACTTCGAGGTATATTAATCTTAATTTAAAAATTTTAACAAATGAATTACAAAACCCCTGGAGTCTATGTGGAGGAACTGGAAAAATTTCCACCTTCTGTAGCGCAAGTTGAAACGGCCATTCCTGCTTTTATCGGATATACAGCACTTGGCCAGAAGAATAAACCAACAAGAATAACTTCTATGTTGGAGTACGAGCAACTTTTTGGAAAAGCAAATCCGGAAACGTTTGCCGTTGCTTTCAAAGATGGCGTTGCAACCGCAACACAACCTAAAGTAAGCGATTTTAAAATGTATTATGCCATGCAGATGTATTTTGCGAATGGTGGAGGACCTTGTTATATCGTTTCAGTAGGACACTATGATGATGAGGTAACGGTAGGACCCTCTACAGCAGAAGGAACTTTATTATTCGGTCTTGAACTCCTGAAAAAAGAAGACGAGCCTACACTCATTTTGTTTCCTGACATTCAAAACTTAATTCCTGGTTTGGCAGATATTGATGCAGCAGAAGAAGCTTTTGTAGTTGCATCAGGTTACGTTACAGTTGCTACGGCTGCTAAAGCAGCTGCCCAAGCTGTTAAAGATGCCATCGAAGGAGGAGCCAATCCTGCGGCTGCTATTGCCGCTGCTACTGCAAAGGTTAACGATTATACAGTTACCAACGACAATAATGCTGTTCAAGTTGCTGCTTATCATGCTGCTAAAGCTGTAGAAACTGCTGCCAAAGCTGCTAATGTCGCCAATGCAACTGTCGCTAGTATTACAAGTGCTGCAAACATTGTTGTTACTAATTTTAATAATTATTATACGCTTGCTGATACAATTGAACAAGATTCACAAGATTATGCACTTGCTTTAAATTCTGCTTTAGATAATAGCACATTTGCTGCTAATGTTTATTCTCTTTATAACAGTGCTTTGAATCAGGCAGAACTCATGAAAGACAGATTCGTTATTATGGATGTTTTAGGAAATGATGCTATTTTCAGAGATAAAGTAAATGCATCAGGCTTAAAATACGGCGCAGCGTATTATCCAAAACTAAAAACGATTTTAAGTTATGCTTTCGACGAGGCTGAAGTTTTAGTGACCAGTGCATCAGGTCTCAACAATTTAGCTGATTTAAAATCTGCGAATTCAGAATTATACAACCAAGCTAAAAAAGCTATTGAATCAAAACAAGTAGTATTGGCTCCGTCTTCATCAATGGCGGGAGTGTATGCTAAAGTAGACAGCACTTCCGGAGTATGGAAATCACCGGCTAATGTTGGACTTAATTTCGTAGAAGCACCAACAGAAAAAATTTCTGACAGACAGCAAGATGCACTTAACGTAGATCCTACAGCAGGAAAATCTATCAACGCAATCAGAACATTTACAGGAAAAGGAACATTGGTTTGGGGCGCAAGAACACTGGACGGAAACAGCAACGAGTGGAGATACATCTCTGTACGTCGTTTCTTCAACATGGTTGAAGAATCTGTGAAAAAAGCAACAGAACGTTTTGTTTTTGAACCGAATACAGCCAACACATGGATTAGAGTACAAACGATGATCGAAAATTTCCTTAATCAGCAATGGCAAGACGGCGCTTTGGCAGGAAGCAAGCCTGAAGAAGCATATTACGTAAGTGTTGGTTTGAACAAAACGATGTCTGCCCAGGATATTCTTGAAGGAAGAATGAACATCGAGATCGGTATGGCTGCGGTACGTCCGGCAGAATTTATCGTGCTTCGTTTTTCACACAAATTACAAGAAGCATAAAAAAACTAAATAACAATTAAATATAAAAAATTATGAGTACATATCCATTAGTAAAGTTTGCCTTTGAAGTAGATTGGGGCGGAACGAAGGTAGGTTTTCAGGAAGTATCGGGATTAAATGTTGAAGCAGGTCTTATCGAATACAGACACGGAGCGAGTCCTGATTTCAGCAAAATCAAAATGCCGGGATTAAAAGTTTTCAATAACATTACGTTAAAAAGAGGAACTTTCAAGTCAGATAACGAATTTTTCGATTGGTTCCAGTCGATTCAGTTGAACACGGTAGAAAGAAGATCAATCACGATTTCTCTTTTAGACGAAAACGGTGAACCTGCGGTAACTTGGAAAGTTAAAAATGCCTTCCCGTTGAAAATGCAGTCTACAGATCTGAAAGCAGAAGGAAACGAGGTGGCGATCGAAACGCTGGAATTGGCACACGAAGGATTAACTATTGAAAATAACTAATTAATAATTTAAAAATCTAAAAAAATGAATTACAAAACACCAGGAGCCTACGTAGAGGAAATTGCAAAATTCCCACCATCTGTAGCACAAGTAGAAACAGCTATTCCTGCTTTTATCGGATATACAGAAAAAGGACCGAAAAATGAGCCGACAAGAATTTCATCAATGCTGGAATACGAAACAATCTTCGGAGAAGCAAACAAAGAATCTTTTACAATTACTGAAACATTAAATGATGGAGTATATACTACGAATGCAGAAGTAACTCCTAGTCCTTTCAAAATGTATTATGCGATGCAAATGTATTTTGCGAATGGTGGAGGACCATGTTATATCGTTTCTGCAGGAACAGCAGCAGGGTATCCAGCTTCAGTAGTGAAAGCTGATTTGGAAAAAGGTCTTGCTACTTTAGAAAAAGAAGACGAGCCAACGCTTATTGTTTTCCCGGATGCTGAAGCTTTAGCTGATGGAGCTTACCGATTATACGAATTGGCTTTAGACCATGCAGAATTAATGAAAGACAGATTTGTCATCATCGATGTTGTTGGAGATGTCAATGAATTTAAAGACACAACAGGACCTTCTGTAGGACCTAGCGGTAAAAGATTAAAATATGGAGCCGCTTATTATCCAAAATTAGAAACAATTCTAAATTATTATAACAATAACACTATTAGTTTTAATGGAAGTTCTGAAAATTTAGATGATTTAAAAACTACAGATTCAGCTAAATATAATAGAATTAAAAAAGCTATTGAATCTCACAGAGTGGTATTGGCTCCATCTTCAGCAATGGCGGGAGTGTATGCGAAAGTGGACAGCACTTCCGGAGTATGGAAAGCTCCGGCAAATGTAGGACTTAATTATGTAGTTGCACCTACCGTAAAAATCTCTCATGAAGAGCAGATGGAATATAATGTAAATGCAACCGGTAGATCCATCAACGCGATCAGAACATTTACCGGAAAAGGAACATTGGTTTGGGGCGCAAGAACACTGGACGGAAACAGCAACGAGTGGAGATACATCTCTGTACGTCGTTTCTTCAATATGGTGGAAGAATCTGTGAAAAAAGCAACAGAACGTTTTGTTTTTGAACCGAATACAGCCAACACATGGATTAGAGTACAAACGATGATCGAAAATTTCCTTAATCAGCAATGGCAAGACGGCGCTTTGGCAGGAAGCAAGCCTGAAGAAGCGTATTATGTAAGTGTAGGATTAAACAAAACCATGTCTGCCCAGGATATCTTGGAAGGAAGAATGAACATCGAGATCGGTATGGCTGCGGTACGTCCGGCAGAATTTATCGTGCTTCGTTTTTCACACAAATTACAGGAAGCATAAAAAACTAAATAACAATTAAATATAAAAAATTATGAGTACATATCCATTAGTAAAGTTTGCCTTTGAAGTAGATTGGGGCGGAACGAAGGTAGGTTTTCAGGAAGTATCGGGATTAAATGTTGAAGCAGGTCTTATCGAATACAGACACGGAGCGAGTCCTGATTTCAGCAAAATTAAAATGCCGGGATTAAAAGTTTTCAACAACATTACGTTAAAAAGAGGAACTTTTAAGTCAGATAACGAATTTTTCGATTGGTTCCAGTCGATTCAGTTGAACACGGTAGAAAGAAGATCAATCACGATTTCTCTTTTAGACGAAAACGGTGAACCTGCGGTAACTTGGAAAGTTAAAAATGCCTTCCCGTTGAAAATGCAGTCTACAGATCTGAAAGCAGAAGGAAACGAGGTGGCGATCGAAACGCTGGAATTGGCACACGAAGGATTAACTATTGAAAATAACTAATCATGGCTCTTTTATATCCTCCAACCAGTTTCTCTTTTATTGTTAACGGGATTTCGACTACAGAGGGTATTGACTCCAGATTTCAGTCTATATCTGGTTTATCAACAGACATTCCAACCGAAGAATATGCCGAAGGCGGTGAAAACAGATTTGTTCACCAGCTTCCTTTAAGACCAAAATATCCTAATTTAGTTCTTAAGCGTGGACTGATCGTAAGTTCCGGATTGATAAGCTGGTGCAGAAACGCCATGGAAAACTTTGAATTTGAACCCAGAAACCTCGTTGTTTCTCTTTATGGAGGGCTTCAATCTACAGCACCTTTAATGGTTTGGAATGTAGTAGGAGCATATCCGGTACGATGGGAAGTTTCAGAATTCAATGCAGAAGAAAGCAAATTGGCTATTGAAACAGTAGAACTGAAATACAGATATTTCACCATACCCACATCGTTAGCAAGTTTAGGCTTGTAATTTCTAAATCATATCTAAGCACATCGCAGTGTGTTAGTTTTCTGATAACATTCAGCAAAAATAATTTTTCATAAAAGATAACAGATTGGTCTGTCAAAAGACTGAATGCACTTGTTATGTGCTTGGATTTTTTAAAATAAATATGTTAAATCATTGATTTTTAATACTTAAAGTTGAAAATTGATTAAAAAACAAACGAAATGCCAATAGAAATAAAAGAGCTTCACATTAAAATAAATGTGGACGAGAAAACAGCAGCAGCGACTACCGCTTCATCAGCAGATGAGGCAAAAATCATGCGGGCTGTGAGTGAAAGTGTAGAGCAGGCAGTAAATATTCAACAACGTAAAAAAGAAAGATAATGGGAGAAATGGCAAAAGTAACGATACAGACCTACAAAGATAACGGCTATGGTCAAAATGCTTTAATTAATAGTAAAGCTTTTAAAGCCCTCATCAATCCGACAGGTTTTTCTATAACCCATAAGGTGGAATATGATACGTCACAACCAGAAGGAGCTAATGCTACCAATTCGAAGTTTGTTAAAAAGTCTCCTCAGTCTTTACAGTTAGAGTTTTTATTTGATGGAACAGGAGTGACAAAATCGAATCCTGGCAATAAGCTTATCAATAAGATAAAAGAAGGCTTGGGAAAAGATCCTTTCAGTAAAACAGCTGTAGAACAGCAATTAAAGGACTTTTATGAAGCGACGGGTGATTTTAAAGGAACAATTCATAAACCATATAATGTTATTGTCAGCTGGGGGAAGTTCAAATTTGAAGGATCTCTTACAGAACTTACGATAGATTACAAATTATTCAATAATGATGGAACTCCTTTGAGAGCTATTGGAAAGGCTACTTTTTTAGAATCAATTAGTGATGAACTTGCAGCAGCGATGGGGAAAAAATCTTCCCCAGACCTTACCCACAAAAGAACAGTACAGGACGGAGATACACTTCCCTTAATGACCGAAAAAATTTACGGCGATTCTAAATACTATCTGGAAGTAGCAAAAGTAAACGGTCTCATTAATTTCAGACAACTCATTCCCGGACAGGAATTGTTCTTTCCGCCATTAGAAAAAGTTTCATAAGATGAATAACAGCGGATACATACAAACAGCAAAAAACCCGGATTTAATAACTTTTAAAGTAATGTCCGGAGATACGGAACTGCCCGGAAAGTATGGGGTAAAAAGCATTGTCGTAGAAAAAGAAGTCAACAGAATTCCTTATGCCCGCATTGTCATTATAGATGGAAGCGTTCCGGAACAGGATTTTAAATTAAGCAATGAAGAACTACTGATTCCCGGAAAAGAAATTGAGATCACGGCCGGATACCATTCTAAAGAAGAAACCATTTTTAAAGGAGTTGTCGTAAAGCATAATATAAAAGTCAGAAACGGTTCATCTTACCTTATCATAGAATGTAGAGATAAAGCCGTAAAAATGACTTTGGGAAGAAAAAGCAAATATTTCTACGACAGCAAAGACAGCGATATCATCGAAGAATTGATAGGAAATAGCGGCGCTACTGCCGACGTAGAAGCTACTACAAACTCACACAAAGAACTGGTTCAGTATCAGTCTTCGGATTGGGATTTTATGCTGACCCGCGCACAGGCCAACGGAAAACTTTGTTTTGTTGAAGATGGGACGGTTAAAGTAGCAAAACCTGATTTCAGTGGCGAAACTGTGGAAACTGTTGTGTACGGATCCTCGGTACATGAATTTGACGGAGAAATTGATGCAAGAGATCAGTTCAGTAAAATTACCGCCAAAACATGGAGTTACACCGATCAGGAACTTACGGAAGTTGAAGCGCAGGATCCGGCCATCAGTCTCAATGGAAATCTTTCATCTGGTGACTTGGCAAAAGTTTTCGGAATTGAAGACTTACAATTGAAACACGGCGGAAATCTTACTCAGAGTGAATTGCAGGATTGGGGAGATGCCAAAGCAACTTTTCAGCAATTAGCCAAAACAAGAGGAAGAGTGAAATTCCAGGGAATTCCATCGGTGAAACCAGGCGTTACCTTAACACTTCAGGGAGTAGGAAACCGTTTTAATGGGAAAATATACGTCACAGGCGTACGCCACGAAATTGTTGATGGAAACTGGCTCGTAGATGCTCAGTTTGGTCTTTCTCCGACTTGGTTTTCAGAAACATATGATATCAGTGAAATGCCGGGCTCGGGAATTATTCCTGCCATAAGCGGATTGCACGTCGGAATTGTATCACAATTAGAATCTGATCCGGATGGTGAAGACAGGATTTTAGTACAAATCCCCATCATTAATAACGAAGAAGAGGGTATCTGGTCAAGAATAGCTACCCTGGATGCTGGAGAAAACAGAGGATCTTTTTTCAGGCCGGAAATCGGTGATGAAGTGATTATCGGATTTATCAACGATGACCCCAACGATGCAGTAGTCCTGGGAATGCTGAACAGCAGTACAAAACCGGCCCCGATTGTAGCTTCGGATGATAACCACGAAAAAGGATTTGTCACCCGGAGTGAAATGAAAATGATCTTTAATGACGATAAAATTTCCTATACGCTGGAAACCCCAAAAGGCAAAAAAGTGATCTTAGATGAAGATGCAGATATCATCAAAATTGAAGATGAGCATTCTAATATGCTGACGCTTAATAAAGACGGAATCAGTATCGAAAGTTCTAAAGATATCAAGATCAAAGCTAAAGGAGACATCAATATGGAAGGAGTCAATATCAACGTGAAAGCCAGTGCGCAGTTCAAAGCAGAAGGAAGCTCAGGTTCTGAACTTAAATCCGGAGCAGTAACCGTTGTAAAAGGCTCTCAGGTAAAAATCAATTAACAGGATGAAACCGGCAGCAAGAATTACAGATATGCATACCTGCCCTATGGTAACAGGAAATGTTCCGCATGTTGGCGGGCCCATTATTCCGGCAGGAGAACCAACCGTATTAATCGGCGGGAAACCCGCGGCAAGAGTAGGAGACAAAGCAGTATGCACGGGGCCTATGGATACCATTGCATCAGGATCTTCAAGTGTTTTGATCGGGGGTAAACCGGCAGCAAGAATGGGAGATTCCACCGCTCACGGAGGGGTAATCTCCGCAGGAGAAGCTACTGTTTTAATTGGCGGATGATATTTAAAAATAGTTTCTGATTCAATCATGAACTACCCTTTGAATATTATCTACCTGAAAACAGAAATGTAAAACATCAATAACAAAACGGTTGTCATAACTGAAACTCTATGTTACAGATGCAGGATGTTACAAATAAACATAACAAATAACGTATGAAAATAAATACAGATTTTTTAGGAATAGGCTGGAGTTTTCCGCCTGAGTTTAATCAGACTGAAGGAAAACTGGCAATGACCACCGACGTAGAAGACATCAATAACAGTCTTATGATCCTGTTGTCAACACGTCCCGGAGAACGTGTCATGTTCCCGGATTATGGATGCGATCTTCAGGAAATGCTCTTTAAGCCACTGGATCTTACACTGATTACTCAAATGAAAGGAATCATTGAGCGCGCCATTTTATATCACGAACCCAGAATCAACATTCTGAGTATTGAAATTGATGCTCAGGAAGAACTTGAGGGCGAAGTTTTAATACAAATTAATTACGAAGTAAGAAATACTAATACAAGAAGCAATATGGTTTTTCCTTTTTACAAGGGAGAAGCTACCGAAATATAATGAATTACGGGATGTCTGTAGCCATTTTAAATACTACCAAACACTACATAAGTATTGCATCTGACCATAGATAGATAAATATAAAAAAATGAAAAAAACAGATACATTTTCACATTATCGTGAAGGAAAATCACAAATGCAGCGCTTTTTAGCAGAGCTGGATCCGGGCAATCTCGAATTACACGACTTCGATTTGTTTGATTGGCTGTTGTTCGCAAACAATTTTGCACAGCGTGTAAACTATTTCGATAAAGATGATAATACAACACCAAAAGGAAACTGGGGAAACTTCTTCCTTGGTGATGATACCAATGCTGTTCCGCGTAGAGAAAGCGTTGAGTATAAAAGTATGAAAAAACAGGTTACAGATCTTATTTCCCAGTTTGAACAGGATAGCAACTTAACACCTCATCTCACATTATTCGTCTGCTTTTTAAAATTATTGGATTTTTCAAAAAAAGCTTTTAATAATCTGACCAAAAGACATCTGGATTTCTATTATAATGAAATTCTGCAAATCGAAAAAAATGACGCAAAAGCAGACAAAGTTTATGTGATCTTCGAATTAGCCAAAAAAGCACTTCAGGAAAAAATTCCGGGAGGAACACTGCTGGATGGTAACAAAGATATCAACGGAAAAAAACGTGTTTATAAAACCGAAGAAGAGCTTATTGCCAATCAGGCAAAAGTTGTAGAAATCAAAAGCTTCCTGAACGATGCCAAAAAAAGAGAGCTGAAGATGGCTCCGGTTGCCAATTCTGTGGATGGATTGGGAGACAAACTTCCTGAAGAAAGCAATTACTGGTGGCCGTTCGGGTATAATGCTGATGAAACCATTTCGGATAAATCAATTTATAAAGAACTTCCGAAAGCTAAGCTTGGTTTCTCCGTGGCATCTTCATTATTTGATCTGAAAGAAGGTGAGAGAACCGTTACGGTGAAAATCGATTTTATTAAAAATTCAACTCAGAAATTACAGAATTTATCCAACTCTGATATTGAAAATAACATCAAAGTGCTTTGCAGCGGAGAAAAAGAGTGGCTATCCGGAATCGTTTTACGCTGCGTAAGAAATAGTGATAATCTGCTGGAACTTTCTTTTACATTATCTAAAGATTTTCCTGCAGTGGTAGCATACGACAAGGAAGTGCTGATGGAGACATTTCAGACCAGTTTCCCTGTCGTAAGATTCATGATTGAAGGAGAGAAATACTATGATATTTATGAAGCTCTTTCAGAAAAACTCATAAAAAATATAGAAGTATCGGTTGATGTAAAAGGCGTAAAATCTATCCAGATCGAAAATGACAATGGTACTTTAAATTCCGAAAAACCTTATTATCCGTTCACTGCACAACCCATTAAAGGATCTAATTTTTACATTAAATGTCCTGAAATGTTTTCCAAGAAATGGCAGAATGCAGACATTACCATCAATTGGAAAAATACGCCTGATTCTATAAAAGATTTATATAACGCATATGTCATTCAGCCAAACCAGAACATCAGTGTGAAAGACTTTGAAGCGTTGAAAAATGCATCCATTGTTGGTTCTGATGCCTATTTTACTATAGATACAGCACTATTGGACAAAGAAATATGGCGTGAGAAAGGCAATGATATTGAACTGTTTAAAAAAGTAGAAAACGGCTACACAACTCAATTCTCTATTTATAATACAAGTAATAATGCAGGGACAAGTGAGGCTATCAGATTGAAGCTGAACCAGTCGGCATTACAAGATGTGTATCCTAAATTATATACCCTGGCATTGTCCAGCAGCTCCGAGATTGGAAAACTCATTCCGAATGAGCCCTACATTCCATTTGCGGAAGATATCGAGCTGAACTACAGCGCTAAAGAAAATGCATACTCTTATTTGAGTAAAGATTCGAGCGGAGAAGCATCAAAAAGTGAAGGCGTACAAGTGTATCATGAAGATGCATTCGGGCAGTACGAAAAAGAAGTTGCCACAAAAAGCATTGTGCCTCTACATCAAACCGGAGGTGAATTATACATCGGTCTGGAAGTCATGCCACAATCTACAGTTTCTCTGTTGATTCAGATGCTGGAAGGAAGTGAAAACCCTTTGGTGGATACTTTCGATGAGAAAGAATTTATCGAATGGCATATTCTTTCCGATAATACATGGATTGATTTGTCGAAGAACCTCCTGAAAAACGAAACGAGAAAATTTCTGGAATCAGGGATCGTTAAATTTAAAATTCCCAAAGACATCAAAACAAGTCACACAAGACTTACCGACGGACTGGTCTGGATCAGAGCTACATCAAAAAGAAGTTATGATGCCGTTTGCAAAATCCAGGGAATATATACACAGGCTGTTTTAGCGACATTCCAGAATCAGGATAATGATTTGGCACATTTGGATAACGGTTTACCGGCCAATACAATCTCTAAATTAATTACCAGAGTTCCACAGGTAAAATCTGTTGGCCAGCCGTATAATTCGTTCGACGGAAAATACAAAGAAGCAGACTCGGAATTTTACAGACGTGTAAGTGAAAGATTAAGACACAAGCACAGAGCTATCACCCAGTGGGATTATGAAAGTCTGGTATTACAGGAATTCCCGGAAGTTTTTAAGGTAAAATGTTTAAATCACACCTCAGAAAATTCATATATGGCTCCGGGACACGTAACACTGATGGTGGTGCCGAATATTAAAAATAAAAATGCTTTTGATGTCTACCAGCCAAGAGTGAGCAGAGCGAGCCTGAATAAAATTCAGAATTATGTAAATGAATTAAATACGATGCACGTTACGGCTCAGGTCATCAACCCCAATTATAAAGAAGCAAAAATACAGACTAAGGTGAAATTCTTTGAACAGTATGACGAGACATTTTACATGAAACAACTGGATGAAGATATTAAAAAATACATATCGCCGTGGGCTTTTACAGATTCCAAAGATATTGATTTTAATGTGGAACTAAATGTCAACCAGCTGATTACTTATCTGGAGCAATTGTACTATGTCGATTACATTGATGAGATCAAAATACTGGTGAACGATGTGGTACAGAAGAAATCTTTAATAGAAGTAGATCCCAAATCAATTCTGGTATCTGCCAAACAGCACCAGATTACTATTGCAGAACAAGTATGTATTTAATAATAAACAAGAAGAAAACATATCATGTCAGAAAATAAGCACATTAGTATATCAAAAAATGTAGAAACAGGAGATCAGACCGATTTTCACTTTCTGCGCAAAACAGGTATTGAATACATAGAAAAATTAGGAGGAAAACTTTGGACAGATTACAACTCTCATGATCCGGGAATCACGACGCTGGAGGTTCTGAGCTATGCCATAACAGATCTTGGCATGAGAATGAACCTCAACATGGAGGATATCCTTTCCTCTAATGATGAAGCTACAGACATTCATACACAGTTTCTGAAAACAGCGGAAATTCTTCCTTCAAGACCTTTAAATGAGCTCGATTATAGGAAGCTTTTCATTGATATCAACTTTACATCGGGTAATAAAAGACCGATCCGAAACTGCTGGCTGGTTCCTAATAATGAAACATTGTATGTTGATTGCAAAACAGGACAGCTGGATTTTAAACCTATCGGAGAGAAAACACAAAGCTTTAATGTAAAAGGATTGTATGACCTCTATGTTGATTACGACGAAGATGTTGATGACGGAAATAACGGATGCGGAAAATCCAGTGTCAATCTTCAGATATTAGAGCGCTATCATGCCAACAGAAGCCTTTGTGAAGATTTAGCCGAAATTAAAGAAATTGAAATCCAGAAAGTGGCAGTATGCGCACGTATCGGATTGGTAAACAAAGCCGATGAAGAGCTGGTGCATGCAAAAGTATTAAAAGCAATTAATAATTACCTGTCTCCTGAAGTTCATTTCTATTCATTAAATCAAATGCTCGAAAAAGGTCTGACGACCGATCAGATTTTTGAAGGTCCGCTTTTAGATAATGGTTTTATTGATACCGAAGAACTTAGAAACAGCCAGCTGAGAAGAGAAGTCCGTCTTTCGGATATCATCAGTGAAGTCATGAAAATTGACGGCGTGAAAGAAATTCATGAAATTTCAATTGCGGGTTGCGATAACGTGATTAAACAGACCAACGACTGGCTGATCTGCATTGAAAAAGGCAGAAAACCGGAACTTTGTGAGCTTAGTTCATTCAGCTACAGCAAAGGTTCGCTTCCGTTAAATATAAACGATAAAAAAGTTCAGGAATACCTGCAGACTCTTAAAAGAGAAGAAGAATTACTGAGAGAGGATGCAAGACAAAACAAAGAACTTGCTTTACCACAGGGAACATCTTATGATATTGCAAATTATGCAACGATTCTCAATGAATTTCCGGATACGTACGGCGTAGGAATCTCAGGAATTATAGGAAATCAAAACCCTGAGAGAGAAGCGCTGGCAAAACAGCTGAAAGGGTATTTGTTGTTTTTTGATCAGATTCTTGCCGGCTATTTTAAACACCTTGAAAAAGTAAAAGAAATATTAAGCGTAAGTGGTAATTTAAAGAGAACTTATTTTACCCAGGCTCTTAAAAATATTAAAGGATTTGACGAGTTGGTTTCAGATTATCCTGTCGGAAATGATGATGAGCTTACCGATGCTTTGTATGAAGAATTAGACAACAGCGTTGAACGTAAGAACGAAATCCTGGATCATTTGATTTCCCGTTTTGCAGAAACATTCAGCGATTACACTTTCCTGATGAAATCATTGTACGGAAAATCTGCCGATGAAATTGTCCTGAGCAACAAGCAAAATTTCCTGAATGAATACGCATCCCTAAGTAAAGACCGTGGAACAGGCTACAATTACACTTTGTTTGGCGAGTCAGACATCTGGAATACAGATAATATTTCCGGGGCACAGAAAAGAATAGCCCGTTTGCTGGGAATTAAAAACTATACACAAAGAAGTGTATCTCAATCACCGGTTTTAATCACTAAAACTTTAAACGGCGATAAAGCCAGCTATACCTGGAAAATAAAAGATGCCGCAAACAATATCATATTATCATCCATAAAAAGCTATGAGGTTGAATATGCAGCTACCAAAAACCTGAATGAAGCCATTTATCAGATCATCCAGATTGATGAAGAAGATCTTGAAAATGAATTGGAAAAACTGGGAGCCTGCGAAGACAATAAGTGCTTTATCGGAAACATGAATATTCGATTTTCAGGAGGCGGAAACTATTATTTTGATGTGGTGGATGATTCTCCGGAAAAGAATGTGATTGCTACCCATAAAAGAACCAACCCTTACCCGGATCTGGAAACTTTGAAAATAGGAATCAGGGAGACTGTAAGGTATTTCAGAGATGATTTTACAGAAGAAGATATTTTCTTTGTTGAGCATTTATTGCTAAAGCCCACTGTTAAAGATTACAGGCTTATGGGCGGTATCGGCTGCATGGAGATAGACCGAACCTTCAAAGTAATGTATGACATTGATGATCTTGCTGCTACAGATCCTGTAGAATATTCGGAAACCTTTATGCACTCCTGTGAAGAAGATTGTGAAACCGATGTTTTTGATCCTTATTCTTACCGGATAAGTGTGGTGCTGCCGGGGTATGCCTACCGTTTCCAGGATCCTGATTTCAGACGCTATGCGGAAACCGTTATCAGGCAGGAAATTCCGGCTCACGTTTTAGCTAAAATTTGTTGGGTGGGAGACCGTCTGACTGAAACCCAGACTGCGAAAAGTGACTTGTCTGAGTTTGAGGTTGCTCTTAAACAATTCCTTTCAGATAAATCGAAAAATAATACAGCGAATTTGGGCAATAGCATCAGCGATTTACTGACTGCTCTTACCAATCTGAATAATATTTACCGTCCGGGAAGACTTCTGGACTGTGAAAGGGATGATAACGACAGCTTAGACGGAAAAATCATATTAGGACAATCAAACATATAAAAATTGATAAACAATGAATACTAAATTAGATAATGTAACCACCCAATATAGAAAGTTTAACGAAAACCAGGCGTTAACTGACGGGCAATTAAACGAATTTATAGATTATTTTGAAGATCAGGACAGGCTTTCAAGAACCCGGTTGAGCGGTGTCGGGCTGGTATGCGGTTTTAAATCGGAATCTTCAGATTCAGACAGTGCCCTTGTTATCACGCAGGGAGCCGGTGTTACGACCGACGGGGATTTAATAACACTCCGTCAGAAATTAGACAAAACATCAGATGTTGCGATAGACTTCGACACCAGAAGTTACAAATATTATAGAAATTACACCGATGAGGTTGAATACAAGCATTTTCGTATCGAGGGAAATCAGGTGCCTCTTGTAGAATTAATTACTCAGGATGAATATGACAAGCTTACCAATGTTGAAGGTTTCAGGCCTTTAAAAGAAATTGGAAGTGCAATGAACGATAAGGTTGTTATTCTTTATTTAGAAAGCTATTCCAATGAAGAAACACCATGTCAGGATGCAGATTGTGATAATACTGGTGCAGAGCAGGTGTCTAATCTTAAAGTACTCTTAGCAGACTCGGAAAAGGTTCTGGAACTTATCTCCAGAGGTGATGCGAAAGATACCATTTATAAAGCTCATGATGCCTATGAAGAGCTTTTTGACCAACTACCCAAAATAGAAGCTAAAAGAGTTATTCTGGATGCAGATATTGTAAAAGCATCAGAATTAAAGGCGAGATTTCAGAATGCTATTACTTCTGTAGCAGACCTTAGCAAAGGTTTCGGGGCAATTGCCGGCACTTTTAATGTGAGCGTCAACTTTGGAGGTCAGTCTCTCGTTGATAAACTTACTTCTCTGTTGTACTCAAGCGGAGGATCAAGGCTGGAAGATTATCAATACCGATATGATCTGCTGAAAGATCTTATCGATACATACAATGAAATAAGAGGACTTATCCTGCATCTTAATGCTGAGTGTTGTCCTGATATAAATTCATTTCCGAAACATTTGTTGCTGGGTCGTGTAGGGGCTTCGCTGGAATTAGGAGAATACACTCTTTACCGCCATGGTTTCTATCATTCACCAGTAACCACTACGGATGATGAAAATTACGAAAGAGTTGTGATGCTTGCCAATCGTTTTGTGCAGAAAATCAATGGATTCCAATCGTATATCGGACCTGTGAAAATTACTCCTTCCAACCTTAATGTATGGTTAAGTGATAAGGCCATTCCGTATTATTACAATGTAGATAAATTACTGTTAAATAAGTGGAATTATGAAAAAACAAAAACAGACAGGGAAACGTATAACTTAAGTTATCATACCGATAATTTGGCAACAGATGACTTCGTTCAGACTCCTCTTAATTATAACATTGATAACTATGATTTCTATAGAATTGAAGGTCACTTAGGATTACCGTTTGAAACGGCAGTTCAAAATATCAATGATCTGAAAAAACAATACGGATTGGCTTTCGACGTTGCTGTATTACTTTTACAGGAAAACGGTAAAATAGATAGCAGACTGCCGGTTGAAACCAAAAAAGTATCGATAGATGAGCTTAGAAAGCAAATAACATCTGTTTCTAAGGATATAAGCACGGCAAAAGTTGACCCTAAAAATGCTTTATTAAATTTATCGAAAATAGACAGTCAGTTAAGATTACTCAATAAGGTAGACTTTTTACCTACTCCCGGATCATCCGGAGAAGAAGTAACGGTAGTAAAAGAAGATTCCAGAAAAGAAGAAATTACGACCGAACTTTTAAGTGAATTTTTAGAAAGAAAATCAGGATTAGAGCATTTAGCCGGTGTAAAGCCTGGCGGAACCTTTATTTTGATCTGTGAATCGGAAGCAAACAATCAGGTTCTTGCAGATTTCTCACTGCCTTATCTGTGCTGTTCTAAACAAAAACCAAACATTCCGCCTGTTGCTACAGACGACAAAGCGTCTTGTATGATTGGTAAAACAGTTATTATATCGGTGTTAGACAATGATTACGATGCGGACAATGATCTTTTAACAGTCGTTAAAAAATCAAATCCTTCTTATGGATCGGTAGTATTAAACAGTAATGGAACATTTACTTATACACATGATGGTTCGGCTAATCTTGAAGATTCATTCACATATTGTGTTAATGACGGTAAAGATGACAGTAACATCGCTACGGTATTTATCAAGATTAAATCTGCTCCGGTAGCTGTAAACGATCATGCTTCCACAGAAAACGGTGGTAGCGTTGATATACTGGTTAAAGACAATGATTATGATTTAGGAAATACTCCGTTAAAGGTATTTATAAAAACTCAGCCTTCCGGTGGAACAGCAACATTAAACCCTGACGGCAGCATAAAATATACCCATACCAACCCGTCAATTCTTACCGACTCGTTTACTTATTACATCAACGATGGTGAATTGGATAGTAATATAGCTACGGTGACAATCAGTATTGCACCACCTCCATGTGATTCAGGGATGGACGTTGTATTCATTTTTGATTATACAGGAAGTATGGGAAGCCAGATTGAAGCTGCTAAGACAGGTGCTTCAAACATAGTATCAACCATCCAGGAACAGTCTGGTGAAAATGCTTACCGACTAG
This sequence comes from Chryseobacterium taeanense, assembly GCF_900099685.1. GTDB lineage: Bacteria > Bacteroidota > Bacteroidia > Flavobacteriales > Weeksellaceae > Chryseobacterium > Chryseobacterium taeanense. The sequence goes on from NZ_FNDW01000005.1 coordinate 160,327, forward strand.
GTATTGTATTAGCCGATGAGTACGGTTCCGGAACAGTTTCCAACTATCATACTGCTGCGGCATACACAAGCTTACCTCCTTCCCGAAAGTTTGTTAATACAGGACTTAATTCAAAATATCAGTGGATAACTGCCATGGAGGTAATGACTGATAATAATGAATCTACCTTTAAAACTCAACTTAATAAGCTGAATAATTATACAGGCGGATTAAGTCTTGGATCCGGATCGGGAGCTCCTGAACCAACCGATATGGCATTAAGCAGAGTCGTGGAATATAATTTTGCAGGAACATTCAGAAACAATGTCGCTAAATATGTGATCATCATAACCGATATCACTCCTGGTGGTAATGATGATACTGCTAATATTACAGATATTAATGAAATTATCAGACTGAAAAATAAATGTGTAGAAAAGTCAATTAAGGTTATCGTATTAGGAAGTGGCGTGAATAGCCAAATTAATGACAGATACGTCTGGAGAGAATTGGCCGACGGAACCGGTGGTTCTTGGAACTCAAGTTATAACGCTAGCGCAATCGAAACTGCCATTAAGAATGGTTGTGGAGGTAGAGACAAATAATAAGGTAAAAACATCTTATAGCTTAGAATAATACATTCTACAGTTACAACATAACTTCTTGGGCAGATGAATGTTCTGCCTGAGAAGATTATGAAATCACCTTAATCAATCATTTAAAAATGAATCATAATGAATAATCAATTAAGCAATATATCAACCCAATACCGAAAATTCAGTAAAGGACAGTATGTAGAGCACACCCAGTTCAACGAATTCCTGGATTTTTTTGAAGATCAGGATCGTTTGTCTAGAGTTATGCTGCAGGGTGTAGGTATCGTTTGTGGCCTGCAACCTGAACTTATATACAAAGACCGCCTGCTGAACAGTCTGCAGCTTTCTCAGGGAGTGGCTATAACAACAGACGGCGATTTACTTACCCTAAATAATACAAATAATGTAAGCAAAGATTTGTATGTGAGTGATTTAAAAACTATTGATATAGCCGCCAATAATTACACACACTTTAAAGTATATGATAATTTTAAAGTAAAATATCCTGCATTTTATGAAGGCTCAAAGCAAATTGACCTCTGGGAATTGTCGACAGCAGAAGAAGCTGGATCCGATTTTCAGGCTATTAAAAACCTCACAAATTTAGAAGATAAATACCTTCTGCTTTATCTGGAAAGCTTTGAAAAAGAAGTTAAACCTTGTAGAGGAGTAGATTGTGATAACCACGGAATTCAGCAAATCCGAAATCTTAAAGTATTAATTACTACAGAAAAAGGAATCAATTATATTCTTGAAAAAGATAAGATGCAGCCTCATCCCTTATTTTTAGAAGGGATTATGAACGGCGCAAAACTGGAACGAGCCATTGTAGAAAACCTTATTACAGAAAAAGGTGCTGAAGCACAGTTCTCATATTCAGATTTAAAAAAACTGTATTCGGATATTTTAGAAAAGAACAACTACGGAGAAGCTGTTTTTAAAAAAATCAATGCCATTTCAGAGATAGTAGGAATTCCTGCGGTTAATCATGAAGTGTTCAAAAATGTATTAAAAGAATCTCTCTCTCAGACAGTGGGCTTCCAGTATGTTTATGATGTCGTCAAAGATTTAATGGATACCTATTTTGAAATAACAAAATCGCTTCCTCAGTCTTTTACCAAATGTCTCCCGGATTTGCTTTCTTTTCCTAAACATATTATGCTCGGGAAATTAATTTCGGATATCCAATTGGATCCGGCAAGACATAGATTTTATAATTCGCCTGTTTTGGATGACGAAAAAGCAACCCGAAAAGTAAAAGAATTACTTAATCGTTTTAAGCAGCAGGTGCAAAATTTCAGATATTCCGGCAATTTTGAGACGGATGCGCAAATTAAAATCATCCCATCTCAAAAATCAGGAGCGCTTGGCAACAAAGCAATTCCTTTCTATTACGAGATTAATGAGGATTTTTTGAAAGCATGGAATTTTGATAAAACCAGTCAGCGGTCATCTCAATATAATCTGGCGTATAATACTGATTTCCTTTCATCAGATGCTCATATACAAAAACCTTTGGATTTCAATAAAGATAAAAACTCATTTTATAATATCGAAGGTCATATCAATAAATCTTATCTGGAGGTCTTTAATAAGATAACAAAAATCAGAGATGAGCAACAGCTTGATTTTGATGTTATGGTGTTGTCCCTGGCAGAATTGGTGAACAATAAAGACATGTTTAAAGCCTATTTCAATGAATATTTAGAAAATCATCAGGGATTAGAACATAAGCGTGGAGTCGAAAAAGGAGGTACTTTTTTAATCGTTTGTGAAAACTTAAAAAACGCAAAAGTTATCGCAGATTTTTCCCTTCCTTACATCTGTTGTACACCAAAAATTGAGGTTAAATTAGCCTTACCAGATACAGGTTTTTGCTCAAAATACGGTCCTGTACCTTTTACGGTATTCCCAATGAACGGAGATGTAGAAGCAATTGTTGCTGAAGGTCTCAGCGGAGGTGTAGAAGTTATAGACAGCAAATATTTCTTCAATCCGTCGAAAGTAAGTCCGGAACTGTATAATCAGGCAATCAGTTTTTCGGTAAATGGAAAACCTACGGATTGTACTGCTGAAGTTATTCCGCAGGCTGACATTCATATCGCAGTCGATTCTGAAACTGTTCTTAATAAGGATATTACGGAAACGAAGGTCACTTTTACGGTTTCAGGAGCCAATTTCTCAGATTATACTTATAGTTGGGATTTCTTCGACAGTGGCGAGTGGGTTGTTGTAAACCCTGATAAAGACGGTCATGTATTCTACTCTTATTATGGATTGGTTCCGGAAAGAATTCCAACCATCCGGGTAAATGTAAGTGGTAAAGGATGTACCCAGGAGATCGTTTTAAGTGACTGGTATGAATCTCCTTCTGCTCCGACGGTTACTGTTGACAGTATTAACTTCTCAGATGGTGGCGTAAGTTGCTGCGAAGGAACTATTCCAGAGATAAAAGCTGATGCATCAGGTCCTGAAATTGTTTTTTTAAAGGAACTAACTTTCAAATTGACAGGGAAAGGTGAGGGTGCATCATCATTTATGTATTCATGGGAGAAAATACAAGGTCCGACAGTAACACTTACCGGGGTCAACAGTCCTGATCTGCAGGTTACGGATTTAGTGATCGGAGAATATATATTCCAACTTACTGTTGTGGATGTCGAAAGTGGTTTGTTTGCTAAATCCCAAGAAGTGAGAGTAAACGTTTCTGAAGGTTAACCGAAACTCCTGATAATACTTTAAGGGGTGATAATATCATCCCTTATATTACTAACTTAAAAAAATAATAATATAATGGCAACAGCAGCATGCAAAATTTCATTTAAGATAAAATACACATCTTCCGAGCCGGTTACCAAAGCGACAGCGTTCTATAGACTCAAAGATGCGTCAGTATTTACAGAGTATCCTATACCATCACCGATACCGGTAAGTGAAGTTACGTTGGTTCAGCTTCCTGAAATTCTGACACCGGGTGAATATGATTTAATGGTAGAACTGGCTATAAATGAAGTTACCGACAGGCAGGCGAGTTCCTTTCAGATAGGCAAGTGTAATCCAATATCTTGTAAAGCGCCATCCATAGAGGATGTATATTTGGAAGAAAATGACCGGATCGTTATGAACTATTCGGTAGATACTGAAAATCTTTATGCAATACAGTATCAAATAGCGACGGACAGTAGTTTTAAAAATATTGTTCAGCTAAGGGTAATCATGGGAAGTGATTACAGCCCTACTGTATATGTTGAAATGAATGACGGAACGATTCCAAACAATACCCGATTGTACTTCAGAGCAAGAAAACATTGTTCTTTATCTGAACTTTCCGAATGGTCGAATGTGTTAGATTTTGTTTATCAAAAAGTTCTTTATCCTTTCGATGCCTATTGTGTATCGGATGCATTTAAAGATGTTGGCCCCACAGATATTGCTCAATATAAGGCAAGTATTTGCATATCAGGAAGCAATCCTTTGATGAAAAAAGTAAATCTTACGACAAGTGTTCCGCAAAAAGGAAGCTTTATTTATACAAATGGTTTAACCCCGGAAAAACCTGCAAAACCAGGAAATCTGGCAAGCTTCGATGCTTCTGAAGGGGTAAGTACAGGATTCAACGATTATGGAATAAGATGGATTCGATTCCAACGTGATACAAGTATCATTTATGATGTAAATCCACAGACAGGTCAGATTCTTGACGTTTCGCGTTATTCATGTAACACTTAATTGATATTTGCTGAAGACTAATAAAATCCTCTATTTTGAGGATTTTATTAAATAAGGCAGTTTTTAATTATCGTCTGTTGTTTTTGCGTCTTGTGCTTATGATATTGAAAAGTTTAGCAACATCCTTAAGGTGAATTTCGAAATCTTCGTAATATTCGTTGAGAGAATGAAGGGTGATAATGCCATTCTCAACATCGTGATTGATGATTCGCTTTACTAAAATACCTTTCTCTTTATGAACGATCACAAAGTCCCATTTATCGTAATGCAGTTTACTCATCCAGTAATCCTGTCGGATGTTTCTGCATAAAATAATATCGCCTTCCAAATAGCTTTCGTAAGATCCGTTATCCATACTGTCGCCTCTTACTTCAAAGCACATATATTCGCCACGATGCTCTACATCGTCAGTAAAAGGAATGGTAGGCAGGCTTTCTATATATTCTTCATCTGCAAATCTACTCAGATAGCCGGCCTGTGCATATTGATTGGCAAGCGGAACATTCATTATTTTTAAATCTGAAAAAACAACCGGGGAAGCACTGTCTTCATGTTGTTTCTTCTCTTGATTATGCAGTAAGTTGGTTACAAAATAAGCCGTTGTTTCGGGTATTTTTCGTTCGCCTTTTTCCCAATATTGTACGGCTCTTGTGCCAACTCCTATGGACTTTGCTATATCAGCCTGCTTCATATTGAGCTTCTTTCTGATTTCTTTGAATTCTAAATAGTTCATTTTGATGTGTTTATGGTTGATTGTGTAAAAAAAACGAAAAATTTTCACAATTATTTACTAAAAAGCGAACATTGTTCGTATATTTGTTTCGAGGTTGAGATGAGATACTGCAAATATACAAAATTATATTGACGATATAATTTTTATTTAATGTTTTTAAGCATTTTTTAAATCGTGTATGTCTTTGTAATCAGTTGTTTAATGTGGTATCTGTTCTCGGCGGTCATAGTGATTAGATTTTCTTTTTTTCTGTTTTAAATAGCGCTGATAAAAGCAAAAAAATAATTTCTAATCTTAAAAAATGCACATAGTTCGCTTGTTGATGTTGCTTTTTATAAGTTTTTGTGCGTGTAGTAATTATTTTTGTGAATAAAATGCGTTTGTTTTTACTCGTTTAGAAAATGGAATATGCCGTGTAACTATTCCGTTTGTTCCTGACAAAAAATAAGCCATAAAATAAAGACTTCATTACTGTTTAACATATAAAATATCGATTAATTATAGTTATCAGTAAAGAATTGTTATACACTTAAATACAAGAAACTTGTAAACAAGCTCAATGATCTTTAAGATAGAATGTTGCGTTCTTTTAAAAATAGATTTACGACAAGTAAACGAAACCGCTCAGCTTATAATATCAATGTAAGCAGCAACGATTGATTTACAAAAAGTAAAATTTAGAGAGAAGGTTAGAGGATTATTCTATGAGAAAATAGCCGGTATTAACTTTCTAAAAATCAAAAAACAATAAGGTATCAGACAACTTTTCGGAGGCTTCAATCTAGTCTTTAGGATTTCTTATGTTCTTAAAATAACAACCTGAAAGCACGAAGATTTGTCTGATTCAGAAAAAATAAAACTTATAACATAAAAAACTTTAATCAAACAATGAAACGTAGTAAAGAATTAGTAGAGAAAAGAAAAGATTTTGTCATCGATTATGTAAAACGTAACCAGGACAAACAGATGAAGGTAATTGTAACCGAATTAACGGAAATGCTGTTTTTGTCTGAAAGAACAATCTATAACATTATTGTGAAAGCGTAGATTATGATGACAAGACAAACCTTCAATTGCGATTAATCCCGGATTGATTTTAAAGAAAATTTAAAAATTAAAAACAATTGTCAATTAAAAAAACTTCAGAAACCATGAATAAAAAGAGAAGAAAAAAAATAAAAAGAAACAGAGAGAATTTAAAAAATCCCAGAAAAGATATTCATGATCTTATCGATGAACTGGCTTATGCAGACGAAAAAGAAAATATGCTGAAGAGCAAAAGATTTCTGGATGATATCTACTTCCTTGATCTGGAATAATGATACAACTGAAAGGGATGAAAAAATTAAAAATTTTAATCAATAATATATAAGAGAAGAGAAAATGAATTTGGATAGTATAAAAGCTCTATTAATCGGAACTGCAATAGCATTTTCAGGAGGATTATTAAGAGTCTTGATCTCAATACAAAATAAAGAGAAAAAAAAAGCATGGGAACATCTTATCACGCTCATGATAGTTTTCATAGTTGGTTTTACAATGAGTTATTTAATGAGTCGAGCTGAACTGAATGATAAATGGTATTCAACAGGGTTGTTATTTGTGCTTGGTTATGGTTATGATAAATTTCTAAAAATTATCACTACAAACTTACCCAACTGGATAGACAAGGCAGTCGACCTTTTTATTGAAAATCAATATGGAATCAGAACGGAAAGACAAACTGATGTGGAGAAAGATCAGAAAATAGATCTTCCTGAAGATCAGTCGACAAAATAACTGAATGCATTTTAGAGTAAAAAAGAAGGGAATACATTACATTAGGGTATCAGAAATTATTGAAAAGCTCATTGCTGCAACTACAGAATCCATCGATTAAAAAGCAAGGTATTCTCCTCAAAAAATGTGATTTTTGAACAGGATAACATGAAAACCAAAAACAAAAAAACCTGAAGTGGCTACACTATTACCTGTTTCTCCTATATGCTAACATGCCACTTCTGATTACTTACATTCTTTAAAAATCTCCCGTACAGGGTCAGGTTTTTCCACATTCAACAGGTGTATAAAACGCAATTATTTCAATTGCGTTTTGTATTCCTTTTAAATTAATATGAATTAAAAAACTAAGTCAATGAAAACAGCAAAACCTGTAGAAGTAGACCGTAAACCTCATAAAAACCCCGGTAAAAATCAAAAGCCGAAGAATAATTCCAGGGTTGTGCCTTTTTCTGAGGCGGAAATGGGGAATATGCAGATGCAAAAGTTGGGCAATACAATCGCTAAACCGGGATTAATAAATCGAGATAATAACAGATTGGGTTTAAATGGTGTCATTGCGGCCGTACACGGTTCTCGGAGTATTTATGACCAAGGTTCGGAAGTAATGTTCGAAAGATTTCAGGAAAGCCTGAAAGAAACTGGTGATATCAATCATTCAGACACCCAAAAGATGGAAAAAAGCTACGCGGCAACCTTGAACGTCAGTCAGATACAGGAATATTATAACCTTAAAACCGGGAATTATTTTCCAAAGACTTTACAGGAACAGGCTTTAGCTCATCAGGAAATTAAAAATCCACAAAAATCTTTAAAAACAACAGAAAAACAAGAAATAGTAAAAAAGGTTAACAATAAACCTGAAGAATCAAAGCAAATTATACATCAGAAACCGAAAGAAAAACCGGTTGAAATCAAAAAGATTCAGATTAAAACAGCCGTATCTGATGTTAATACTATTGACTCAAAAAAGATTGCGGATAAAAACGATGTTGCTCCTCCTCAAAAAAATAAAGGTAAGGATGAAAAAAGATCGGATCATAAAAAGTCAAATACAAAAACTAAAGCAGAGAAAGAAACTAAAGTTGTTATTCCTGATGATATTCAGGCTGTTGTCACTCCAAGAATGGATAAGGCTGTTGACAGCGAACAGGCTGAAATCGCTCCGGACGAGCAAACAACAATCAACATCGTAGGGCTTGTTGCAGCGGCGCAGGAGTTTAGAGATCAGGGAGTGGAAGCCAGAGCTCAGGTAAAAACTCAGAATGAAGCTGCTAAGACAATAAAAAATAAAATTAAAGAAGCTGAAAAAGAAATTCAAAAGTCGGATGCTGATTTGGAAAAATCGGAAGACAGCATACAGTCTAAAGAAAATTTAGTCCACCAACTTGAAAAAGGATTGGAAACTTCAGTAAAGAGACAGCAAAAAGTAGAACAGGAAGTAGGAACGTATCAGGAAGAATATCGTAAAAATAAGGCTAAAGCAAGCGATTTAAGTAAAGAATCAAATGATTTGATTGGCGGATCGCAAAAACATCAGGATCCTGAAAATGCAGATTCCGGGAAGCTTACCCAGAAATTAAGAGAACTAAATACCAATGCAGGAACAATAGATCAGGCTGTTTCTCAGTCAGGAAATACGGTTCAGAAATTGATTCAGGAAGCCCAGCAAGCTAAAGCTAAAAATGCAACAATGCGCAAAGAAGCATTGTCTTCCAGGGAATCCTTACGAAAATCAAAAACAAAACTGGCATCAGATACCAAAAAAAATAAACAGGCAAAAGATGAGTTAAAAAAACTTACCCCTAAATTAAAGCAAGTCGAATCACAAAGTAAAAAATTAAATCAGGAAGCGAACGGGTTATTGCTGGATTCATATATCATTGAAAGCGACGTGATAAAGACTCAAAATGCTTACTACAAAAATATGGCTACCGTTGAGGGGAGAACCAGCTTACAGCAAAAAGAGAAAGATAAAATTCAGCAGACTCCCAAAGATCTCGATGTTTCAGAGCGTCTGCTGATGGATTTTACCCAATTAAAAAGTCAGGATGAGCGGGTTGCTTTTCTCCGAAAATTAAATCCAAGCGAACAGAATCTATTAAAAGATAAATTTGATGAAGTAAATGCTAATTATGATAATGATCAGTCTGACCAGCAAAGTTTAATTAACGAAAATGTCGAAAGTATCAGAAATGCGCAGATTGAAAAATTCAATAACAAACGCAAAGATGCCTTACAGAAACCACTAAACTTAGTGACCAAAAATCTGAACAGGATTACCGGTTTGAAAAGACTCTGGATGTCTATCAGCATTGCTTTTTCAGGAATCTGGAACGATATTACATCCATCAGCTGGACCGATGTGGGTAAATTCATTGAATCGATTTTCAGTCCTAAAGCCTGGTATGAAACTATTTCAGGTTCTATTAGTGGTATTTGGGATGATCTGACAAATTGGAAAGGATTCTCGCAGGATCCGGTAGGAATGATTCTTCAGAAAGCTGCAGGAATCGCCAATAAAGTACTCGCTATTGCCGGTGTCATTACAGGAATATTGGGTGTTTTAACATTAGCTGCCACGGTTGGTTCTATCTTCACTTTAGGCGGTATGGCACCATTAGCGATATGGCTTGGAGGAGCTACCATAACGATGGGAACCATCACATTCTGGATCGGAGCTATTGCATTAGGGTTGAATGTCCTCAACGGAATTAAAAATATTTATGATATCCATACGGCAAAAACGGCTGATGTTTTATTTAAAAATTCCGGTGAGCTGAAGAGTGATATTGCCAATTCAGGGATGGCGATTATGGCGATGATAGGAGGAAAGGCTTCGAAAAAAGGAGGTGCTTCCATAAAAGATCTGGCAAAAAGGAATCCGAAGACTTTTGGTAAACGAACGTTCATCAATGTAAAAAATGGATTAAAAGCAAAAATTGTTTCTATCCCTCGCAAAATAACGTCTGTTTTCAAAAAAGAAACCTGGATAAAATCGGCGCAGAGTTTTAAAGCCGCTTATAAAAAAGCACAGGAATGGATTACTGAACCTTTCAGGAAAAAGACTGCAACACCAAGTGTGAAAGTAAAAAATTCATCAGAAGTGACAACAAGACATTCTTCCCCGGAACAGCATACTGAATTTATTGATACTTCTGAGAATTTGAAGAGAGAAAAAATATCAAAAAACACTAATTTAGCGGAAAAAAAAGCTTCTCTAAACAATATAGTAGAAGAAAGAGATTTTTTTTGGAAAGAACTTAAAGAAAGATATTTCCCTGATAATGATTGGAGTAAAACAGATTTTGTTACGGAAGGAGTAAATTTTGATAAATTTAAATTAGATCACCCTGATTTATTTGATGAAATGGCATCTAAATACAATTCAATAGATGATGCGAATAGGTATATACCCGGGTTGGTAGAATCAGGAAGTACTATGCCAGTTAAAGTTATATTTAAAAAGGGTGATGAGCTATTTAAAATTGTTCAAAAAGGAGGAAATATAGATAGTCCTTCAGCGTATTACTTAACAAAATCAGAATTGGATTTTGTCAAACAACACCCTGAAAGCTTAGAACAGGCCTTAGGGCTTCCGCTATCCAGTACAACAAGTGAATATGATGTCTTTAAAATTGTTGCCAAAAAAGACAATATTTCAGGATTTGAATCAATAATTGCTCGGACTAAACAATCTGCTAAAGTAAATCCTGGCGATTTTTATAAAACTACTGGTGGTAAGAAACAAACCCTTATTATTGATAATAAAAATTCCGATATTTGGGAAAAAGGAAGTACTCCTGTTGAAACCATATCACCTAAATCTTTACCAAAAATTGATTAGAATTATGAATACAAAAAAAGAATTGGAAAAAAAAGATTGGCATTATTATGTTTATGAAGAAAATAACAATATCACATTATCTGTGCCCATCCCAAAACCTGCTCCGGGATTTGATGTTATCCATACCTTGAGCGATTATGAAAAGGAAAAATATTTACAGATTGGCATTAAAGCTCTTGAAGAAAGAATTCAGGATATGAATGATAACTTTTATAATTATCAAATGAATTCATGGAGATGAGATTTTATGATTTGCTGGAAGGCAAGGATGTAACTGTAAATTCTATTTTAGAAGCTGATATATTATTAGAAAAAGCACTTCCTGATGCAATCAAAGCACCAAGAGCATCTCCCGAAGGAGGAATATCTGGTTGGAGTAAATTTAAAGATAAAAATGAGAATGGAATGTATCATAAAGACTATAACATTGATACTAAAACATGACTATGATATAGTTGTAGGACCTAAGTTGAGGAATCCGGGTGATATAAATTTGCCTAATTTTGAAGCTAAACCAATAAAAAATCCAATGGAAATTCAGATTGCTTTCACTAGTCAAAAAGGAGTAGATGTATTAAATAAATATATAATAAAATAATAAAAATGGAAGATATATTCATATACAAAGACGAATATGGTAATGAATGTACATTTCTTAGAGAAAAGTATTATAAACACGTATGTGCAGTAATTACAGACTTTTTTGAAGAACCATTACCTGATAATGAGTTTCATAAACATTTTAGAAGTCTATTAAATACATTGGAAAGCTACGATGATGTTTATACCATAACAACCGAAATGCCTTTTTATTGGTCGATCTGCATTATCGAAAACAGATGGACAAATAATCATTTAATAAAAAGTAAAACTAATGATGATTATAAAGAATGGGCTGATAGATATAATAGAGAAAATGGCATAGTAACGTTTATTATAGAAGGAATTAATGAAGAAACTTACGTTTTTAATAATGATGAAGGTGGTAAGAGTATATTTTTAAGAGGAAAATATTACGAATTTGTATGTAAATTGGTCTCTGATTTTTTTAAAGAGGTTCTAAAATATAATTTAATAAATGCTAGACTTATAAACAATCTTAACGCTTTATATGATAATGGAAAGTATGAGGATATTCGCAAGTTTATAGATAAAAAACCTTACCAATGGGCAATGTCCATAATCGAAAATAAAGAAACAGCTATGGTTTTAGATGATAAAAAGCTAGAAGAATATAATATATTTCTTGATGAGTTTTTTAAAGCCAACAATATGACATCTTTTGTTGTTCCTCAAGGCTAAAATTGGATAGCTGAACTAAAGTTAGAACCTCATTTCTTTTTACAAGTTTTGAGGTTTTTTATATTAGAGAAAGTCCGTGTCTTCAAAAAAAACTAGATAAAAGTAGCACAAAGTTTTAAAGCTGCTTATAAAAAAGCACAGCAATGGATTAATTCTTGAGGATGGTACTCCTTAATTACCTGATACTCCATCATCATTTATGGCTGGAAAATATAAAGGCTTTAAACTAAAACAAGATAAAATTAAAATACCAGCTGGAACTTTTATTTATGAAGGAGAAATTGCAGGACAGGGAGGGATTTATTTGGGAGGTACAAAACAAGTTTTTATCTCTGAGCCATGGAAAATCAGTGGAGTTGGAGTTTTAGAAAGTTATCCGTTAAAATAAAGAAATATGACAATTAAAGACTATTGTCTACAAATAAGTAAATTATTGGAAAAGGCAGACTACGAAAAGAGCAAAGTTTTTATACAGCTTGGAAATCTGTATGTTACTCATAAAGAAGAGGCTCTTTCAATTATAAAAAAGATGTATGGAGGTATGGGTTCATTCAACGATTTGGTACTATATAAGGACGGAAAGGTTGATATTGAGGCTAATGAAAAACTCAGCGTATTGAGAGAAGATTTGTATAAAGCAGTACTATCGGAAATTATTAAATTAAGATGTTAAAATATTAGAACAATTAAGATATAGGGATTTTCAAATATGGCAAAATAGTATAGACAAATGAAAACAGAAATTTTAAAATTGAATGGCATTTTTAATATGTCTTTTGGTAAAACATTTTTTACTGGTGAAGCTGAGAATATTAATAAGTTTATTGATGGTAAGTCAAAATGGGATATTTTTATTGATGATATTTATTTTGACACGATTGAATTTGAAAATGAAAATCTACCTTTAAATAAATATGAAATCAAAACAAAAAATAGATCTTTTTCTTATAACGGTTTTTTTGAAAAAGAATTATTAGATTTTAAAAACAAAAATATAATATTAAGATTAAAAGAAAATTAAATATTAATACAAATCTCTTGAAGTATCACAAGAAATAAATCTAATCACATGAACAACGAAATACATGAGCTCCTATACCATTATAACGAAGAAGGACAGGAAGGATACGATCTCAGCGAAGTACAGCTCCTTGAAGAAAGAGATGCTGAAAGAACTGAAAAACTAAAATTACTGCTTCAGAATGAAGATCGGTATATTGCTTATCAGGCGATGCTTATTTTACTCGCCTGGGCGGAGCCGATAGGATTTAGACAACTTGATCGGTTCATTTCCGAAAAATGGGATGAAAAAGAAACTTTTGAACCCCACAGAATACATGGTGAGGATAATGTGTACGATGTAATTGCAAATGCCTTATATATTGCCACTCTTAATGGTAAGCCGGAGCAGGAACTTTACCCTTATATCAAACATTTTCTTGAAATATACGGTACTCATTTCTTCGAATCCAATCTGAAAGAATTCCTTCTGAAGAAAAACTTGATACTGCTTTTAAATGACATAGAAAAGGCCACGCAGGATGCTTTGGAAAATAAAAGATATTATCAGGCAAGTCAGCTCTTTCCTGTGCTTGTACATTATGATAAAAATTATTTCAATAAATATAAGGATACGTTTACGTCTCTCATAAACAAAGATGATAGAATTAAATTTAATATTGAAGAGGTCGATAAAATAATGAATAAGCCTGGGATGTAGTGAATTAATCCCTCTGTCCATACCTTGTTTTGACGATAAGTTAACAATATATTGAAACGAGAATGAACTCTGTAATTACGTTTAATTATCATTTAAAAATTTATAAAGTTGCTTCAAAACGAGGCAGCTTTTTTTGTTTTCTAAATTAATATTTTAAACTCATAATCAATTCCGGGTTATTTAATAAAGTTAAAAATTATAAAGGTTAGAATATATTTCTCAATATGAAGAATTGTTGTTTTTAGCATCTTATTTCTTTATATATTTAACCCCGAAAAACACAAAGTCCTACTTTTCAGAAGCTGTTTTCACTATTTAAATTATAATAAAGCTGAATCAATATTCCGCTATTGATTGATGCTAAAAAAATATGTTGCAACAGAAAGGCAGGAATAAAACCGAAAACCTGCCACCGAAAGGAAAGTCAAAGTTTCTCTGTTGAAATTTTAGCAAAATAAGTAGGTGAAAAATAAATTTATTTTAAACATGAAAAAGTTAATGATTATGTCAGCTTTTGCACTTATGGCAAGTGCATCCTTAACAAACACACAAATACAGGCAAAAAAAGGAGGGTATATTTGGAAAGATTCTGCTGGATGTTATTATGAGGTTGTAACTCATAGTATGTTATGGGGGTTAATAGAGTGGGAAGATGAACCACGGCTTATTGGTTGTTGTCCAGGATTTGCGTAAATGATTCATTTTTAGCCTTAAACTGTCTTAAAAAGTAAACTATAAAAGCTATTAGATAGAAAGTATTTAGATGTGCTTTTGAGACAGCTTCTTTTAAAATCAAGAATAATGAAAAATGTAATACAATTCTTTTTAGTTGCTATAAGTTTATCGGTTCATGCCCAGGAAGGAATGAAAAAAGATACAATAGCAGAAAAGTATGCTGACATAGAAACTGTTACAATTAATGATAAAGATTATGATAAAGTAAATTATTCATATGGACTAAAACAAGAGATCAATAACCGGTTAAAAATAGGAAATTCTCCATCCACTTATGAAATGGGGCTTGAATTTAAAAATAATCTAAAGCAAAAAGGCAGAATAAGTAATGTTGTTTTGTTTCTGCATAAAACAGATCCAGATTATAAACTTGTAGATTTAGAAATTAACTTTTACAAAATTGATGCTTTAACTGGAAAACCCCAAGAGAGGTTAAATACAAAACAGATTATCTATACACCTAAAAATAAAAAAAGAACTAATGTAAAGATTAATGTTGAGAATTATCATATTCCTTTTCCTGAAGAAGGAGTTTTAGTTGCTGTAAGATGGCTGCATGATGGAATCAAGGATAAAGACATTGGGCCTTCTGTCAGATTGACAACTTATAAAGAAATATTAACATACACTCGATACGATGAGAAAATTGGTTGGGGAGCATTTAGTCTTTCAAGGAAACCTGGAATATACACGAATTTAATGATGGGATTAGAGGTTTACATCAAAAAAAGAAAAGACATCCGTGAATAAAAAATATCCATACATAATTATTGCCTTTTTGGTATTAATCATTTTGTGTTTGCTCACCTATAAAACTACTGAAAAAGTGGTTTTTAATGGTAATAAGGAAACTATGATTCATGATTTCGGAATCTTGGATAAAAAAAGAAAACCATTGTTTATGAGTACACTTTTAAATATGTCAATTCAAAATATGAGAGTTTAAAAGTATATGGAGTAAAAGATGGATGCGATTGTACCGAAAGTGAAGTGAGAAAAGGATTTTATTCAAAAAATGAAATCATTACTATAAAAACGAAATATGATCCTAATAAGTATAAAGATTCTGGAACTATTACTAAACAAATTTTTCTAATTACAAATAAGAATATATCAAAATTTGATACGATTTTTCCTCTAACTCTAAAAGGAATTGTAAAATAAAACCGCCTCAATAGAAGCGGTTTTCGTTATTCCTGGCGATCATACATTTTATTGTACAGATCAGAAAATTTTTCTTTGATAGCCTTTCTTTTAAGTTTTAAAGTAGGAGTTAAAAGTCCGGTTTCAATGCTCCACACTTCAGGGGTGAGTTCAATTTTCTTGATTTTTTCCCAGTTTCCGAGATGTTCATTGGTTTTCTCAATTTCTTTTTCGATTCTTTCCTTAAGCTCCTTACTTTTGGCAATTTCCTGCGGGGTTGAGCCTATATTCAGGTTATTTCTCATCGCCCAGCTCTTGGCAAACTCAAAATCAGGTTGTATAAGAGCAGTCGGCATTTTTTCGCCATCACCGACAACCATAATTTGCTCAATAAATTTAGAAGCTTTTGCCAGATTTTCAATGGTTTGCGGAGCAATGTATTTTCCTCCCGAAGTTTTAAACATCTCTTTCTTACGGTCAGTAATCTGAAGAAAACCGTCATTGTCGATATGGCCGATATCTCCGGTCTTGAAATACCCATCTTCCGTGAATACCTCTTTCGTCATTTCGTCATTTTTAAAATAACCCTTGAAAATGGAAGGTCCTTTCACGGTAATTTCTCCATCTTCCTGAATTTTCACGTTAACATTATCTAACGGAAGACCCACCGTTCCTATCTTCATTTTTCCGAAAGCATTCACAGAAATTACGGGTGAAGTTTCCGTTAAACCATATCCTTCAAGAATAGGAATTCCTGCATTTTGGAACATTAGATTTAACCTTGTTGATAAAGCTGCCGAACCCGAAACTAATGTAATAATTTCGCCGCCAAGTCCCTCGCGCCATTTTTTGAAAACAAGTTTATCAGCAATAATTTCCTGCAAACCTGATGGTTTAGAAACCGTTTTCTTTTTAGAGATCAGGTTCAGAGCCCAGAAAAATATTTTCTGCTTCAGCCCGCCTGCCGAAGAGCCGGTCGCATAGATTTTATCATAAACCTTCTCTACAAGCCTTGGTACAACGCTCATATAGTGAGGTTTTACTTCTTTTACATTTTCTCCCATTTTATCAATACTTTCTGCAAAATAAATAGAGAAACCATTGTACTGGAATAGGTAAAAAAGCATTCTTTCAAAAATATGACAGATAGGTAAGAAACTCAGAACTCTTGTGTCCTTATAATCAAGACTTTTCTTTTTCGGAATTCTAGGAATGGAACCTAACACATTAGAAACAATATTTTGATGTGTAAGCATAACGCCTTTTGGCCTTCCTGTGGTTCCGGAAGTATAAATGATAGTCGCCAGATCTTCCGTATTAATCGTATTGGAAAGGTCTTCCACTTCTATTTGGGTAGAATCATCTTCACCCAGATCCAACACCTCCTTCCAGTTGGCGGCTCCGGTGACGTTGTCGAAAGTGAAAATTCCTTGTAGCGACGGGATGTTATGCTTTACTTTCGTTACTTTATTTAAAAGATCTTTATCAGATAAAAAGCAGTATTTGATCTCGGCATTAGTAAATATAAATTCATAATCTTCCGGAGAAATACTAGGATATACAGGCACGGAAACTACGCCGATTTGCGAAAGTCCAAGATCCATAATAGCCCATTCTGTACGTGAATTTGTAGTAATCAGTGCGATTTTATCTCCTGGTTTTATCCCAAGTTTTAAAAGTCCGCGTGATATTTTATTTGCTTCGTTGATAAATTCCTGGGTAGAAGTCTTCTTCCATTCTCCCTGATATTTAGTTACAAACATATCCGTTTTAGGGTATGTCTCTAAAGCATAATGTGGTATATCGAATAATCTTTTGATAGTCATATTTTAAAAGTAATAGTTAAAGGATTTTAAATATAAGCATTTTTTTTAATTGAAAATATTTCGCTTTATAAATTAGCAATTAATGAAATGTATGGCATTATATCTTAATCATTATTTACGTTTAATAGATAGTTTTAATAATAATTTAACGGTTTTATTTATTTTTTAAAATTTGTTTAATTGTTGATTTACAGATTGTAACGTATGCCTTTTAATTCTGTTTTCAGATTTGTCTAAAAAGTGTAAATTAGCGACCATCTAATTATTCAATTTTTATGGACTTTAATTTATCAGAAGAACAGCTGATGATTCAGCAGGCAGCAAGGGATTTTGCACAGAACGAATTATTACCTGAAGTAATAGAGAGAGACCGCGATCAGAAATTTCCTGCAGAACAGGTAAAGAAAATGGGTGAAATGGGGCTTTTAGGAATGATGGTAGATCCTCAATACGGAGGCGCAGGGATGGACAGTGTTTCTTACGTTCTGGCGATGGAAGAGATTGCAAAAATAGATGCTTCTGCTGCCGTGGTAATGTCTGTAAACAATTCATTGGTATGTGCCGGACTAGAAAAATTTGCTTCCGAAGAGCAGAAAGTGAAATATCTTACGCCTCTTGCAAGCGGACAGGTAATCGGAGCATTTGCGTTGTCTGAACCTGAGGCCGGTTCTGATGCCACTTCACAGAAAACAACAGCCGAAGATAAAGGAGATTATTATTTACTGAACGGAATCAAAAACTGGATCACCAACGGTGGTACGGCAACATATTATATCGTAATCGCACAAACCGATCCTGAGAAAAAACATAAAGGAATCAACGCATTTATTGTTGAAAGAGGATGGGAAGGATTTGAAATCGGACCGAAAGAAGACAAGCTGGGAATCAGAGGAAGTGATACGCATTCTTTGATCTTCAATAATGTAAAAGTTCCTAAAGAAAACAGAATCGGTGAAGACGGATTTGGATTCAATTTCGCAATGGCGGTACTTAACGGTGGAAGAATAGGTATTGCTTCACAGGCATTGGGAATTGCTTCAGGTGCTTATGAATTAGCTTTAAAATATGCTAAGACCAGAAAAGCTTTCAAAACGGAAATCATCAATCATCAGGCAATCGCTTTCAAACTTGCTGATATGGCAACTCAGATTACAGCGGCAAGAATGCTTTGCTTTAAAGCGGCAGTAGAAAAAGATGCAGGAAAAGATATTTCGGAAAGTGGTGCTATGGCAAAACTTTACGCATCTCAGGTAGCAATGGATACCACAATTGAAGCAGTGCAAATTCACGGAGGATATGGATACGTGAAAGAATACCACGTAGAAAGAATGATGCGTGATGCAAAAATCACACAAATCTATGAAGGAACCTCTGAAATTCAGAAGATCGTTATCTCGAGAAGTATTGCAAAATAATTGCTTACGATAAATGAAATAGTAAAAGGCTCTCAAATTTGGGAGCCTTTTTACTTTCACACGAACCACAAAATATTAATAATATATTTGTTTTAACTTTTATTTTGATTCAATTTTCTAATTGAAGTTAAATTCTTAATGTAAATTAACACAACAAAGTTAGGAATACTAACTGTTGAAAAAACGGAATTTTGATTAAAATATTATTAAAAATAAAATTTAGTCCTGTATTATTCAGAATGCTTATCCATTTTTTTTTCTTTTTTTGAAAAAGTAATATCCGATGCCTGCAATCACAAACAATGGCCAGAGAGGAAGAATGAAAAGGAAAATAGAAGTAATGACATTCCAGCCGGAAGAAATGGCGGCGAAAGATTTCTCTCCAAAGTTCTCATTTTTTTTATCAACCAACGTTTCACTTTCTTGTCCATACAATGTAATGTCAATTTCACAAAGACTGTTTTCAACAGCATTGATTCCTGAAACTTCAATGCTTTTGTTTTCAATTTTCCCAATATTATAGCTTAGGTCAGACATCAGGTAATCAAACTTCTGGATCGGAATTTTTACTTTCAGATAAGCCGTTTTCTTATCATCATTTTGAGTCGAAATATTTTCGCTTCTTATAAATCCGTCATACTTGGCAACTTCCTCTTTTACAATTTCTTTTGCCGTTTCGGCATCATTAACGGTAATATCAATAATTCCTTTCTTGATAAGTTTATTTCTCTGGATATTCAGTTCGGTATTTTCCTTTTTCGGTTGGTTTTTATAAACAATTTTTGTTTCCCGGATCACTTTCGGAGCAGGAACATGTACAATGATGTTTCTTTCTTTTTTGGCAGAATCTTTCTTTTCAGTTTTTGATTCCAGTTTTACCGATGAAATTTTTTCAGATAAAGAATCAATAATTTTTGATGTACTTTCAATGTTTTCTTTCATTTCGCTTCCTGTACTTTGGAAATTTTTGATTTTAACATTTGCAGAATCAATAGTGGCATTTACCTGATTATTAATCTCACTGATTTTCTCAGACGCTTGAGTTATTGTACTGTCGGCCGAATTTACACTATTATCAAGTTGAGATGATACAGTTTCTCCTTTTTTACACATAATGAATGTTCCCGATACGGCAACGAGTAATATGACTTTTTTCATAACATTAATTTTTTCGTTGAGGTAAAAGTAGAAGAAAAGAAAAGTGGACTTTTGTAAATAAAAGGAAATGTTTTAGTAAAATATAACGTGCTGTTAATTAGTGTGGTAAAATTTATTTACAAATTATTTACAATTTTTTTGAATGATTAATTTTAACACATTATTCTTTTTAATTTGTTTTTTTACTTTAAATGCTGCTATACATAAAATCAAATTATTGAAATTTTATCTTTTTTATAAATAATTTTAAAAATCACATACGATGCTTTAGTAACAATCTGATTTTTGAATGCTAATAATTATTATATTTGTAATTAAAGATATTATAAAGTAAATACGATTTTATTAAGTATTTTGTAATTTTTTGTTGAATAATGTTGATGATTTTAAAATTTTAAATTTTTCGGAAATAGTTAAGAAATAAGAAAAATATTGAATTTATAGAAATCGTAAAAGAAAATCAGTAATGAATATTAAAAAAATAAATAAATCCTACAGTATCATAAGCAACCCAAATCAATAACATTTAATTCAAATCAATTAAACATATGAAAAAAAGATTATTATTTTTATCGAGTTTTTTACTGTTTTCTGCAACAGTTTTTGCCCAACAAAATCAATGGAGCAAAACTTCTCAAAAGAACATTCGTAATCCGAGGGAATTGTCAATAAAAGTTTCAGATTATCAATTATTAAGTTTAGATACGGATAACCTTTTAGATCAGCTTAAAAATGTCAGAGAAAGAAATCTCGCTGTATCCGAAAAAGGAACTTTAGTGAAATTTCCGAATGAGGATGGAACTTATGACACGTTTGAAGTTTGGGACGCTTCTACAATGCATCCTGATTTACAGGCCAGATATTCTGATATTAAATCATTTGTAGGTCATAAAGTAGGTGACAAAACAACAAAAATCAGGTTTACATTTGATCCGTACTTTGGTCTTAATGCATTGATAAGAAATACAAAAGGAATTTATTATATTGATTCTTACTCCTTTGATAATAAGAACTATATAATGTATAACAGGAAAAACGCTCATTCTTCGAGCATTTTCAACTGTTTATTTAAAGATGATGAAAATGCATTGAAATCTACAGCAGAATCTACCGGAAAAACAGTGGTAGACGGTCTTTTAAGAAGATACAGGTTTGCAGTTTCCACCACTACAGAATACACCGGGTATATATCACAGCAGGCTGGTGTGGGAGCAGGAACAGATTCCCAGAAAAAGGCGGCAGTACTGGCAGCCGTAAATTTAGTAGTAGCACGTCTTAATGATGTTTATGAAAATGATGTGGCTGTAACGCTGCAACTTATACCCAATACAGATTTGTTATTCTTCATCAGTTCGGACACCTATGATGCCTTAGATGCCGGTCAGATGATTGATGAAAACCAAACTGTGACTGATAATATTATCGGTTCCGCAAATTATGATATAGGCCACGTGTTCTTCCAGGCTCAGCAGGGAAATGATAACGGATTGGCATACAGGCCGGCAGTTTGTAGTGCTTCGGTAAAAGCAGGAGGTGTTACAGGTTCGGCTGTACCTGTAGGAGACCCTTTTGTTATTGATTATGTCGCTCATGAGGTAGGGCATCAATTCGGAGCTAATCATACACAGAATAACGCATGTAACAGAAATAATGCTACGGCAATAGAACCGGGAAGTGCTAGTTCCATTATGGGATATGCTGGAATTTGCTCACCAAATGTTCAGAGTAATAGTGATGCATACTTTCATTCAGTAAGTATTAATGAAATGTACACAAGAATTACAAGCTCCGGAGGAAATTGCAGTGTGAATACAGCCACGGGTAATAATGAACCGGTGGTAAATGCTGGTCTGGACAGAACGATCCCGATCAGCACACCGTTTGCTTTAACCGGAACAGCTACCGACCCTGATGGAGATGCCATCACTTATAATTGGGAGCAGATCAGTATTGGTAATGCGACCATGCCTCCCAGACCTACGAATACTACAGGGCCGATGTTCAGAAGTTTATGGGCTTCAACTTCACCTACAAGATATTTTCCAAAGTTAGCAACGATTATTGGAGGCTATGATCCTACCATTATTACAGCATCAGATCCGCGGGCTTGGGAAAAATTATCTTCTGTTGCACGAACACTTGCGTTTTCTTTATTGGTAAGAGATAATAATCCTGCCGGAGGACAAACTGGCCGTGATGATATCCAACTTACAGTAACAGCCGCAGCGGGACCTTTCACCGTTACTTCTCAAAATACTTCAGGAGTTGTATGGAATGCAGGGCAGACGCAGACAATTACATGGAATGTTGCCAACACAAATGTTTCTCCCGTAAGTACTGCTAATGTTACTATTTTAGTTTCAACTGACGGAGGAGTCACTTTCCCGTACACGCTTGTTGCAAGTACTCCCAATAATGGATCTTATACCTTTACCGTTCCGAATGGACTGGGAGTTACTTCAAATGCAAGAATCATGATTAAAGCTATTGATAATGTGTTCTTAAATGTAAATACTACAAACTTTTCAATTAATTCAACGTTAGGTGTAAACGATGCTGAAAAATCTGAAGATGATTTTGTAATTTATCCTAATCCTTCAAAAGGGATATTTACTATTGAAGCCAATGCTAAAAACGGAATTTCATATACTGTTTTTGCAATGGATGGAAAATTAATTAATCCTAAAAAAGAAGTGAAAAATACAGGAGGCAAAATCTCTGAAAAAGTAAATTTATCAGATTTACCAACCGGAGTTTATATAATTCAGGTAGATAAAGACGGACAAAAAATTTCTAAAAAATTAATCATTAATAAATAATAATACCTATTCAATAAACAAAAGCCGTTCAGCAATTTTACTGAACGGCTTTTGTTTTATATTACTAAAATCAGTTTTAATTAATTATTCCTGAACTCACTGATAAAATGCAGCTTCACGTTCGGGAATTTCTCCTGTGTCATATGAATGGTAAATGATGAATCTGCTAAGAAAACCAATTGATTGTACTTATCTCTCGCTAGGAATCTCTGTTTTAATCTTGCAAACTCTTTAAATTCTTCCGATTTTTCATCCGCTTCTACCCAACATGCCTTATGCATAGAAAGAGGCTCGTAAGAACATTTTGCTCCGTACTCATGCTCCAGACGGTACTGGATTACTTCATATTGAAGAGCTCCTACCGTTCCAATGATCTTTCTTCCGTTCATTTCAAGAGTAAACAGCTGTGCGACACCTTCATCCATCAACTGATCGATACCTTTTGCCAATTGTTTTGCCTTTAAAGGATCTGTATTATTGATATATCTGAAATGCTCAGGAGAAAAGCTCGGGATTCCTTTAAAGCTAAGTTTTTCACCACCAGTCAAAGTATCTCCGATTCGGAAGCTTCCCGTATCATGAAGTCCCACGATATCCCCAGGGAAACTTTCGTCTACTACTTCTTTTTTATCTGCGAAGAAAGCGTTCGGAGAAGAGAATTTCATTTTTTTACCTTCTCGTACCAGTAAATAATTTTCATTTCTTTTAAACGTTCCCGAAACAATTTTCACAAACGCAAGACGGTCTCTGTGCTTAGGATCCATATTTGCGTGGATTTTGAAAACAAATCCTGTAAAAGTATTTTCTTCAGGTTTTACAATACGCATATCACTTTCCTTGGGCTGTGGCATCGGAGCAATATCAATGAAAGCATCCAGCAATTCGCGCACTCCGAAATTATTCAAAGCAGAACCGAAGAAAACCGGCTGAAGATCACCTTTCATATAATCTTCACGGTTAAATTCAGGATAAACAGACTGAACCAGATCTAGCTCTTCACGTAAAGTATTGGCAGCTTTTTCACCAATTACCTCATCAATAGAAGCATCATTAATGTCATCAAACTTAATAGAATCACCAACTTTCTGTTTTTTCTCCTCCAAAAACAGCTGGATGTTATTTTCCCAGATATTGTAAATCCCCTGAAAATCGGCTCCCATCCCGATTGGTAATGAAAGTGGACAAACCGTTAAGCCCAATTTTTGTTCTACCTCATCCAACAAATCAAAAGCATCTTTACCTTCACGGTCAAGTTTATTAATGAAAACCAGCATCGGAATGTTTCTCATTCTACAAACCTGAACCAGTTTTTCTGTCTGTTCCTCAACTCCCTTTGCTACGTCGATTACAACGATCACAGAATCTACAGCCGTTAAAGTTCTGTAGGTATCTTCTGCAAAATCCTTGTGTCCGGGAGTATCCAGAATATTGATTTTATGATCTCTGTATTCAAAAGCCAATACGGAAGTTGCCACCGAGATCCCTCTCTGTCTTTCAATCTCCATGAAGTCGGAAGTTGCTCCCTTTTTTATCTTGTTAGATTTTACCGCACCCGCTTCCTGGATTGCTCCCCCAAATAGCAGCAGCTTCTCCGTAAGAGTTGTCTTTCCGGCATCGGGGTGAGAAATAATCCCGAAAGTTTTTCTTTTCTCTATTTCTTTGATTAAGTCTGACATATCGTATTTTGAAGTTGCAAAAATCGTAATTTTTAATGGAATGTGAAAATCAATTTCATAGACCGGATGGCATATGATATGTTCTAAAATATATAATGTATCGTCCAGCATGTATAAAGTATGTTTTAAAATATATCAACTTAGTATTTCATCAATAAGTTTACGCCTTTGTTTATCTTTAAAATACGCAGTATGGCAGATTTGAAAAATTTTCGTCTTACCTTGCGATAAAATAATCAGATCAATTTATCTGTAACATTTAATACAAAAAATAAATATTTCAGTATTATTCTGATTAAGATAAAATTACGAGTCCATATACACATCATAAAAGGTTTCTTTTCTATTTCATTATCCAAAACATAAAACAAACTTATCAAAAACATTTATCTTTGTTCAAATAAATCTATTTAAAGCATGCAAAACAGCAGATATCCAAAGTTTACATTTACATGGATAGGAGGGTTAGTTCTGTTCGCAGGACTGATAACAGGGACAATGGCGGTTTCATTTTTTAATGTTTTCTGGATGGTTGTTTTTAAAGAAAATCTGCAGTATAAAGACTGGTTCTTTATGCTTACCAACGCAGCAGGATTTCTTACCGCAATTGCCTTCTTCGATTTTTTTATTGTAAGACGAACTACCGGAAAGAAACTAAATTTCAATTTCTCACCAACCAATTTCTATACCTATCTGCTTATATTTCCCATGATGATCGGGATGATGTTCATAGCAGAATTTATTACATCTCAAATTCCTACCACAGGCCCTTTCTTCGGAAAATCTTACGAGTTTTTCAACAAAATTATGGAGCAGCTTACTTTTAATCCTGTTGTTATGGTTATTACCGCTGTCATCTGTGCACCCATTTTTGAAGAAATTATTTTTCGTGGAATCATCCAGAAAGGATTGATGAATAAAGGAGTAGAGCCTTGGAAGGCCATTATGTTTTCTTCAATTATTTTCGGAGTGGTGCACGGAAATCCATGGCAGTTCGTGGGGGCGGTTCTGTTAGGTTGTGTGCTGGGGCTGGTTTATTATAAAACAAAATCACTGCTGCTGCCGATGCTCCTGCATGGTTTTAATAATCTTTGCTCTACAATACTTATTATATATACTAAAAACGAAAGTTTCTCAGATGCTTTTAAAATCCCGGAATGGATGATACTTGCCATAGGAATTATTCTTTTTTCGCTGTTTTATTATCTTTTCACCAGAAAATACAAAGTACATTATTCTGAAATTTAAATTCAATAACCCTACCTATATTAAAAAATCAAAAAAGAAGATGGAATTACTGGTTGCCACACACAACATACATAAAAAAGAAGAAATTCAGCAGATTCTTGGAGAAGGTTTTACCGTAAAAAGCCTTACCGATTACGATATTCATGAAGAAATTGTGGAAGACGGTGATTCTTTTAACGCTAATGCTTTGATTAAAGCTAAATATTGCTACGAAAAAACCGGAATTCCAAGTTTAGGTGACGACAGCGGACTGGTCGTTGAATCATTAGACGGAAGACCCGGAATCTTTTCCGCACGTTATGCAGGAGACCACGATTTTGCCAAAAATATCGAAAAGGTACTAAGTGAAATGAAAGGCATTGAAAACAGAAAAGCCTATTTCATCACCGTTTTATGTTATTATGATGAAAACGGAGCCAAATATTTCGATGGCAGAGTACACGGAAACTTACTGAATGAAAATAAAGGATTCAAAGGTTTCGGTTACGATCCGATCTTCGTCCCGGAAGGATCTGAGAAAACTTTTGCCGAAATGGAACCTCAGGATAAAAATAAAATAAGTCACAGAAAACAGGCGCTGGATCTGTTTCTGGATTTTTTGAAAGAGAGGTAAGGTTAAGGTTGTTGAAATTAGATTTGTGATTAATGGAAAAGTTTAAATAATTAATTAAAAATCAAATCTCTTTGATTCATTTTTAATACAGTTGCTTTTATTCTCAATTTTAACCTTAACCTCAAACTTAACCTAAATTCCGTACATTTGTCTGAATAATAAACATCGATTTGAGTACTTATTTAACGATATTAGGTTTTAATTCAGCTATTCCGACGATTAATTCTTCTCCCACCGCTCAACTCCTGGAAATGGAAGAAAGATCTTTCCTGATCGATTGTGGAGAAGGAACCCAGGTACAGCTGAGAAAAGCAAAAGCAAAGTTTTCAAGAATAAATCATATTTTTATTTCTCATCTACACGGAGATCACTGTTTTGGTTTGCCAGGACTTATCGCGTCGTTCAGACTATTGGGAAGAGAAACGCCGCTGCATGTTTATGGTCCGAAAGGAATCAAAAAAATGCTGGAAACCATCTTTACAATTACCGAAACCCATCGTGGTTTTGAAGTGGTTTACCATGAACTGGATAAAGATTATTCAGAAAAAATCTATGAAGATAACAGGGTAGAAGTGTACACAATTCCATTGGATCACAGGATTTATTGTAACGGATATCTGTTTAAGGAAAAACCAAAAGAAAGGCACCTGAATATGCAGGAAATATCCAAATACAAAGAAATTGAAACCTGCGATTATCATAATATTAAAGCCGGAAAAGACTTTGTACTGAGCGATGGATATGTCCTTAAAAATGAAATTCTGACGACGGATCCGATCCCGCCTGTTTCTTATGCTTTCTGTAGTGATACAAGATATTTGGAAACCGTGATTCCCATCATCAAAAATGTGACGGTTCTTTATCATGAATCTACATTTTTACACGATTTAAAAGAAATGGCAGATTATACAGGACATACAACGGCTTTGGAAGCAGCAACAATTGCCAGAAAAGCAGATGTAGGAAAATTGATTTTAGGTCATTTTTCTAATAGATATGGTGATCTTACAGTTTTTACCGATGAAGCAAGAGTTGTTTTTCCGAATACTTTTTTACCAAAGGCACTTGAGCCTGTAAAAATTTAAAAAAAGCTATGTTGAAGTTTGAAGAATTAAAAATCTTCTTAGATGAAAAGGCAGATCAGTATAATAACCCGGATTTTATAGAGAATGATCCAATCCAGATACCGCATCGCTTCAGCCTGAAGCAGGATATTGAAATTGCAGGATTTCTGGCAGCGACCATTTCCTGGGGAAACCGTAAGGCGATCATAAAATCCGCTGAAAAAATGCTCGATATTATGGGCAATTCACCTTATGATTTTGTCATGAATCATTCGGAAAAAGACCTTAGGGAAATTAAAGATAAAAGTATGCACCGTACTTTCAACGGAGAAGATTTTACTTATTTTATCAAGCAGTTTGGCAGAATTTACAGAGAAAACGAAAGCCTGGAGGATTTATTCAAGGTGAATTATTCTGAAATGAATTTTTCTCATGCAATTGAGCGTTTCAGAGTTCAATTTCTCGGAACTGAAAAACACAGAACGCATAAACATGTAAGTTCACCATACAAAAATTCTTCTACCAAAAGAATTATAATGTTTCTGCGTTGGATGGTTCGTAAAGATAAACATGGTGTAGATTTTGGTATTTGGGAAAATACAGATCAGAAATATCTTTCTATTCCGTTGGATGTGCATACGGGAAATGTTTCTCGAAAATTAGGACTGATTAGCAGAACACAGAATGACTGGAAAACAGTAGAAGAACTTGATCTTGTAATCAGAAAATTTGATGAAAACGATCCTGCAAAGTATGATTTTGCGCTGTTTGGATTAGGCGTAACAAAAGAATTATTATAAAAGCTGAGCACAATGAAAAAATACGAAGAAAAAACTGAGGTTTTAGAAAGAATAGCCAACGGCATTACCTGGTGGATCGGTTCTATACCGTCACTTATCGCTCATACATTATTTTTTATCATATCGTTTTTGCTGCCGCTTCTGGGGCTTGTGGAATTTGATAAAATGTTGCTGATTCTCACTACCGTAGTTTCTCTGGAAGCGATTTATCTTGCAATTTTTATTCAGATGTCAGTCAATAAAAGTCATGAAAAGATCGAGGATATTCAGGAAGATATCGAGGATATCCAGGAAGATATTGAAGAGATCAGCGAAGATATCGAGGAAATCAGTGAAGATATTGAGGAAATTAATGAAGATATTGAAGATATTCAGGAAGATATTGAGGAAATCAACGAGGAAGAAGATGATGAAGACCACAGCGAACGGGCGAAAAATGTTATGCTGAAAAGTAATGTGAGTTCAAATAAAAATGAAATCAAAGCATTAAAAGATAAAATTCAGGAACTTCAGGATAAAATTGATGAACTGAAAAACGAATGACACATTTTTTTAAGCAAAATATAAAAATAACCGAAAGAAAGACTGATTAAAAATTAGTCTTTTTTTGTTGTATTGTAGATATATTATCTGTTATGTATCAATTTGTTGAATAGATTGAATTTTTGGCATAAATAATCTTTTATATTAATGAAATTTAAACTAAAAATTATTATTTTTGAACAAACAACAACAAAATGTTAAATTATAGACTAAAAAACTACTTTTTCTTTTTAGTATTTCTTCTTGTTTCCGGATCTGCATTTTCTCAGCATACATCCAGAAAAAACGGTAAAGTAAAGCTGACTTCTGAAAGTATGAAAGCCGGTGCATTTATTGATGTGAATGTGGCATCTTATACGCAGTCATCTTATACTCCTCAGCAACTTGTTCAGCAGGTTCTTATCAACGGGCAGTCAACCTGTGCAACACCGAATGTAAGTAACGTGACAGTATCTCCCAATCATCCTGTCACCGATAACGACAGATTCTGGGGATATTTTCATAAAGGAACAACCAATTTCCCATTTGAAGACGGAATTGTTCTGACAACAGGATATGCCAGACAAGCCGGAAATGCTGCAATTGCCAATAATCTTGCGGGTACTATTTCCTCAAACGGAGATGCCGATCTTGCAGCAGCCACCAATACCAATATTAATAATCAACGTGATGCCGTAGCGTTGGAGTTTGATTTTGTGCCGAATTCCAATCAGGTAAAATTCAATTATATCTTTGCTTCCGAAGAATATTCGTTAGGATATCCATGTAGTTATTCAGATGCATTTGCATTACTTATTAAACCAGTTGCTGGTGGTCCTTATACCAATGTTGCTATTCTTCCGGGAACGGCAGGACCTGTAAGTGTTACGAATATTCGCCCGGCTACACAGTTCGACGGATCCACGTTATCATGTGGAGCATTAAATCCCACTTATTTTGCAGGTTACAACACCTCCAGTATTGAAACCAATTACAACGGAAGGGTAGTCCCTTTAATGGCGATTGCTGATGTAACGCCAGGCGTTGCCTATCATTTTAAAATGGTTTTATCAGATTATAATGATCAAACGTTAGACTCTGCTGTTTTTCTTGAAGGAGGTTCTTTTGATATCGGAATTAAAATTGTAGATGCAAACGGAGTGGTTTTACCGGATACCGTAAATATGTGTGATAATACACCGCAGGTTTTGACAGCCCAGCTTACGGTGACTCCGGGTATGACTTTCCAGTGGTATAAAGATGGTGTTGCAATTAATGGAGCTACCAATGTTTCTTATACGGCCACTTCACCGGGTGCTTATGAAGTAAAGGTTGCTGTGCCCGGAAATCAATGCCCTGCTTCTGCTGTAATTACAATTGTGGGAGGAACAACGCCGCCTGCTCAGAATGCCACCTTAAAGCTTTGTACAACACCTTCGGTTTCTGCATTTAATTTAAATGATGCAATACCGATGATTACAACTTCAACAACGGCTGTTGTACATTATTATGTTAATCAGGCTGATGCTGTTGAACAAAATAGTAATTACCTTAGCACCGCAGCGACAAGCAACTATAGCGGTACTGATGGACAGGTTCTATATGTTGTCGTATCTAACGGCGCTTTCTGTAGTAAAATGGTCACTTTAACATTGAAAAAGGAAGCAACGCCTGTTGCTCAACTTACTGCTACTAAAGTAAGACTCTGTGCAGGAGAATCTACAACGCTTACAGCTGCTAACGGAGCTACATACGAGTGGGTGGGAATGTCCGGTACCGGAGCTACACAAACGGTATCACCAACTCAGACAACAACATATTCTGTATATGCTATCGGAGCACAGGGATGTAAGTCTTTACAGCCGGCATCTATTACCATCGAAGTTGTTCCCGCCATTACATCAAACCTTTCAGGAGGAATGATCTGCGAGGGAGATGTGATTACGCTGGACGCAGGAGCAGGACCGAACTATAACTATCTATGGAATACAGGAGATACTTCTCAGACTATTTCAGTAGGCACACCGGGAACTTATTCTGTAACAATAAATAATGGCGTTTGCGCTAAAGTATTCACTACGCAGGTTGTTCAGGCTATTATTCCTGAGATCACCAACGTGAATTATAATGAAAACGGAACGATGATCCTTACGGCGAGTAATCCAAGCAACGGAGCTTTAGAATATTCTATAGATAATGGACTTACATGGCAGAACTCTAATGTATTCTCAAATGTTCCGAGAAATTCAGTAATCTCAATCAGAGTACGTGTTAAAAAAACAAGCTGTGTAGGATTCCTTGAATATTTCACGTTTGTAATGCAGAATGTGATTACCCCGAATGGCGATAATATTAATGATATCATCGATTTCAGAGGGGTGAATCAAAATAAAGATTTTAAAGCATCTATCTTCGACCGCTATGGAAAAGAAGTATATAAAGCAAGTGGTTTGCAACCTTACTGGGACGGATATTTCCAAGGAAAACGCCTTCCTACTTCATCATACTGGTATCAGGTAAGTTTTGAAGATCCGGCAAGCAAAAAACCGGCTCTGAAAACAGGATGGATATTGCTTAAAAATATAGAATAATACATCCATATATCTTATTTAAAAAAGACTGACAATTTGTTGGTCTTTTTTTCGTTTTCTATATGATTGATTTAATATTGTAAGATTTGTAGAATTGTATTAGTGATAATGTAATTTATACAGAATCAATATCTATTCAAAAAAAATAGTATTTTTGTTTCAAATAATATAAAAATGTTAAATAGGAGGACAGGAAATTTACTTTTGGCTTTACTTTTAATTTTCTCAGGAAACATTATTTTTGCTCAGGACAGACAGAGTAAAGGTATTGTTAAAAAGCCTACAGCTCAAAGTATGAAGGCCGGAGCTTTTATCGATGTAAATGCTGCCGCATATCCCGAATCAAGCTACAGCGTTACACAATTGGTGAAAGATGTACTTATCAGTGGAGGTTCTACATGCTCTGCTGCCAATGTAAGCAATGTCGTTGTCTCTCCGAATTTAGCAGTAAGTGACCAAAACAGAAGCTGGGGCTATTTTAATAAAGCCACCACCAATTTTCCTTTTGCTAAAGGTATCGTTCTTACTACAGGATATGCGAGAAAAGCAGGTAATACCTTTCAGGGAACTTTAAGTGACGCGCTTCCTTCTTCCGGAGATGTGGATCTGGCAACTGCTTTAAATGTGAATAATGCCAATTTAAGAGATGCAACCTACATAGAATTTGATTTTGTACCGGCATCTACAACAGTTTCGTTCAGGTATCTGTTTGCCTCCAAAGAATACCAGAGTAATTTCACCTGTACCATTTCCGACGGTTTTGCCTTATTATTGAAAAAAGTCGGAGATCCTTCCTATACAAATCTCGCAGTACTTCCGGGAGGAGCCGGCTCGGTAAGTGTTACAAATATTATTCCGGCAAGCTTACCTTGTGGTCCTAAGAATGTTCAGTATTTTGCAGGAATCAATAACCCGCAGATTGAGACTAATTTTGATGGGCGTACAGTTCCTTTAACTGCAACAGCAACGGTAATTCCCGGTCAGACTTATCATTTCAAAATGGTTCTTGCAGATTATCAGGATTCAAATTTTGATTCAGCTGTTTTTCTGGAAGCCGGATCTTTTGATATTGGTGTACAGCTTTTAAATCCTGCAGGTGTGGCACTTCCCGCATCAATTAATGTATGTGATAACGCGCCTCAGACACTTACTGCATCAGTACAGGGCGGAGGGGCTACTTATCAGTGGCTATTGGGAACCAATCCTATTCCGGGTGCTACCAATGCATCTTATACAGCAACACAACCGGGAGTTTATACTGTTCAGGTATATTTACCTGGAAATTCATGTCCGGGAACAGCATCCGTAACGATTGTAGGAGGAACTTCTCCAACTGTACAGAACGCAACACTCACGGCGTGTTATACTACGGGGAATGCAATATTTAACCTTACTTCGGCACAGCCATCCATAAGTACAACGCCAGGAGCTACTTTTTCTTATTATCTCAATCAGGCAGATGCTTTAGCCGGAAATACAAATACAATTCCTAATCCTACAGCATTCCCGAGTTCAGGACAAACGGTATATGTTCTGGTGAAAAGCGGATTCTGTTCTAAAGTTGCTGAATTACAACTTGTAAAGGCACCACAGATCACCGCTGCTATTACCGCACCGGCAATATTAACCTGTACAAATTCACAGGTCACGCTGAATGCTTCCGGATCCACTTATCCTACAAGTGCTACTTTTGCATGGACAACGACAAACGGAAATATTGTTTCCGGAGCAGATACCCTGAATCCGGTGGTTAATGCAGCAGGAACTTATACATTAACTATTTCTAATACCTATCAGCCAGGAAATACAGTTTGTACAGGAATAGCAAATGTTACAGTCACAGGCGACAGTGCACCGCCAACAACAGGTTTAACGGCTTCTAAAATATTAATTTGCTCAGGCGAGTCTGTTACTTTAACGGCTTCAGGTGGTGCGACTTACAATTGGGTTGGCCTTACCGGAAATGGAAATACACAAACTGTTTCACCTACTACGACTACAACTTATACTGTTACTGCGGTTGGTGCTAATGGTTGTGTGTCTCAGACACCTGCAACGATTACCATAGAAGTTTCACAGCCGATCACGCTACAGAACGCTACTTTGTTAAAATGCTACCAGGCAGGCGGAATAAATTATGATTTAACAGAAGCGCAATCTCAGATTACTTCTGCAACCGGAGTTATTTTTTCTTATTATCTAAATATTGCTGATGCCAATGCAGGAAACACTAATACAATCAATAATCCAGCCTCATTCAATAGTGCGGGAAATCAAACGATATATGTTCTTGTAGTAAACGGAGGATGCAGATACGTCGTGAATTTACAGTTGTTATCAACTCCTGAAACGACATTAACAATTGCAACTCCTCAGCAAATAACCTGCACGACACCACAAATAACTTTGAATGCTTCAGGTTCTGTAGTCCCTACAAATTCTACTATTTCATGGACGGCATCCGGCGGCGGAAATATTGTTTCAGGGGCTAATACATTAACTCCTGTTGTGAACTCAGGCGGTGTTTATACTTTAACGGTTGCAAATGTTAATCAGCCGGGTAATTTAAACTGTTCATATACCACAAATGTTACTGTGACGCAAAATACAACACCTCCGGTAGTCACTTTAACAGCTCCGGTACAACAAATTTGTCCGGGAGAATCTGTTACATTAACAGCCTCAGGCGGAGCTACGTATAACTGGGGAACTCTTCCTGGGAATGGGAATACTCAGGTAGTTTCTCCGTCAAATACTACGGTGTATACAGTTACTGCGGTAGGTGCAAATGGCTGTGTTTCCTCAAATACTGCAACGATAACGATTGTAGTTGGCCCGCCTGTAGCCGTGTTGGCCGCATCAAAATCCAAAATATGCGTCGGCGAATCTGTTACATTAACTGCGTCCGGAGGGGTTACTTACGAATGGGTGGGGCTGCCGGGTAATGGAAATACTCAGGTGGTGTCTCCAACAGATACTACGATATATTCTGTCTATGCTTTAGGAGGAAACGGATGTAGGGTAGATGATCCGACATCAATTACTATTCAGGTAGTTCCGGCTATTGAATCTACCTTGCAGGATGTTTATGCTTGCGCCGGAGATTCGGGAATATTGGATGCAGGTGCAGGGGAAAACTATACTTACCTTTGGAATACAGGAGCTACTACGCAGACCATATCTGTAAATACTCCCGGGACATATTCTGTGACAATAAATAACGGAACCTGCTCTAAGGTATTCAGTGCACAGCTGATTAATCCGGTGCTGCCTCAGTTTACCAATGTTGTTTATGAGAATCATGTTTTGACATTATCCACAACAAACCCGACAGGAGGCGCTTTGGAATATTCATTGGACGGAGGAGTAACATGGCAGGATTCAAATGTTTTCTATAACATTCTTGATAATGCTAATTACAATCTCATGGTACGTGTAAAGAACGCAAAATGCGGAACAACATTAGCATTTTTTACCTTTGTCGTTATCAATGCGATCACCCCTAATCAGGATGGTAAAAACGATACGGTAGATTTTACAGGAATCAGTAAGTATAATAACTTTGCAGCTTCTATATTCGACAGATACGGCCAGGAAGTATTCAAAGCAAGTAAAAATGAAACCAGCTGGAATGGTATGCTAAGAGGAAGCCTGGTACTTCCGACTGCTACGTATTGGTATCGTGTACAATGGGAGAACCCCGCCAGCAAAAAGCTTGAGCTGCGCAGTGGATGGATTTTACTGAAAAATAGAAATTAACAATTATAAATAATATTAACCTCTCAATTTGGGAGGTTATTTTGCTTTTTTGAAGCAAAAAAGTTAAATATATATGAAGTATTTGCAAAAAAAAATTAAATTTGTTGAAACAAAATTCTTATGAAGAGATATCTACTACTGTTTTCTTTATTTATGGCCTCCTCGTCGAGTCTCTTTTATTCTCAAAACATTACTCCCAGAAAGCCTCAACAGGAAAAGGCATCCAATTTAACAATGAAAGCAGGCGCTTTTATCGACGTAAATGCTGCCGGATATGCTCCAACAGATTATACACCTTTACAATTGGTTAAGGATGTTTTAATCTCATCCGGGACAAATTCATGTGTTACTCCCAATGTATCTAATGTTCAGGTAAGCCCGAATTTACCGGCAGGTAATGCACAAAGATCATGGGGATATTTTCATAAAGGGACAACCAATTTTCCTTTTACAGATGGTATTGTCCTTTCAACTGGATATGTTGAAAAAGCTGGAAATAATTATATCAGTACCACACTAGGAGATAATCTTCCTACGGGGAGCGATCCTGATCTTGTAGCAGCTACAAATCCATCAGGGTCTCTTAATGATGCTGTTATTTTAGAATTTGATTTCGTGCCGACTTCTAGTCAGGTTAAATTTAATTATCTTTTTGCCTCTGAAGAATATACAGGATCTTTTCCCTGTAGTTTCTCTGATGCGTTTGCATTATTGTTGCGACCAACAGCCGGTGGACCTTATGTAAATATGGCCGTTTTGCCTGCTCCCGGAACCGGGCCTGTAAGTGTTACCAATATTCACCCTCAAGACAGTTTTACAGGAACCAATATGGGATGCGGTGCACCGAATGTTGCTTTTTTCGGAGGATATAATACATCTAATATTGAAACAAACTTTAATGGAAGAACAGTTCCTTTACAGGCTACAGCTACAGTAGTTCCGGGACAATCTTACCATTTTAAAATGGTATTGGCAGATGCTATTGACAGCAGCTTTGACTCTGCCGTATTTCTTGAAGGTGGATCTTTTAATATCGGTGTAGAATTATTAGATCCTTCCGGAGGTACTCTGCCTGAAGAAATCAATGTTTGTGACAATGTTCCTCAGGTGATTACGGCTTCTGTGAGTGATCCCAATATGACTTATCAATGGTTCTATAACGGAGTGGCAATTCAAGGGGCTACAACGCCAACCATTACAGCTACTCAGCCGGGAAATTATGAAATTCAGGTAACATTCCCAGCTAATCCTTGTCCTGGAAAAGCAAATATTAAAATTAACGGAGGAACTACACCTTCAGCTGTTGATGCTTCGTTACTGCTCTGTACAACACCGGATGTTACTTGGTTTGATCTTACCAATGCTATGCCGTCAATAAGTACAACTACCGGGGCAGTATTTCATTTTTATGAAAACCAGGCTGATGCTCTAGCTCAGAATAACAACTATATTCAGGACGTTCTGCATTATACCGGTAACGACGGGCAGATTCTTTACGTTGTTGTTTCAAATGGAGGATTCTGCAGTAAAATGGTTGAACTTACATTATTGAAAGAAGCAACGCCTACAGTAAGTTTAGTTGCGTCAAAACTTAAAGTTTGTCCAGGTTCTACAGTTGATCTTACGGCAACAGGAGGAGCAACCTACGAATGGGCAAATTTCTCAGGAACAGGAAACACACAAACAGCAACAGTTTATAATACAACCACATTCTCCGTATATGCGTTGGGAACAAAAGGCTGTAAATCCTTACAGCCGGCTACTGTTACTGTAGAAGTAGTACAGGAACTTACATCTCCACTTACAGATGTCGAAATGTGCCAGGGCGACAGAGTGACTCTTGATGCCGGTGCTGGAGAAAATTATACTTACCTTTGGAGTACAGGTGCGGTGAGCCAGACAATCAATGTAGATCAGTGGGGAATTTATACGGTAACCATCAATAATGGATATTGTGAAAAAACATTTACTGCAAAAGTGATGGGCGCAGCCTCTCCTTTTGTTTCGAATATTGATTATAGCAATAATACTTTAACCATTACGGCGGAAGTTCCGATGATTAATAATATTCCGCAGACTGCAGAATACTCTATAGACGGAGGCATTTCATGGCAAGATTCTAATGTATTTACCGGACTTCAGAATAATGCAACATATCAAGTACAGGTAAGAACAGTGGGAACACATTGTGTGGGTGCTTTAGAATTCTTCACATTCCATGTGGCTAATATTATTACTCCTAATCAGGATGGTATTAATGATACGTTAGACCTTACTGCTCTTAGCGGATTCAATAACTTTACAGGATCAATTTACGATCGATATGGTTCGGAAATGTTCAGGTTCTCAAAACAAAATCTGATCTGGGACGGAACTGTGGGTGGTAAAAAACTGCCAACGGCAACATACTGGTACAAATTCAACTTCCAGTATCCGAAATCAAAAGTAAATATGAGTCAATCTGGTTGGATTATGCTTAAAAACAGAGAATAATAGCAATTGATAATGCAATAACATAAATACCCCGAAAAGCCTTTGCTTTTTGGGGTGTTTATTTAAAAGGCTTAGATTTTATAATCCGAGCCTTTTTTCTTTTTCCACAATAAATTAATAAGCGTCTATTTTCAATTAAAACTCAGCCATTGGTATCGTAATACTTGTGGTGAGTTGCTGCAACTACAGAATCGATTGCCTGAAAAATAAGGTATTCTCCTCAAAAATTGTGATTTTTGACCCGAATAACCTGAAAATTCAAAAGAGGAAGCAAACTGAAGGCGGCTCATCGTTATCTATTCTTCACTACAAACTAAAATGCCACTTCTGATTGCTGAAATTTTTTTAAATCTCCCTCATAGGATCGGATTTTCCACATTCAACAGGTATATAAAGTGAAATTGCTCCAATTACATTTTATATACCCTTTAAATCAATATGAAACTAAAAAACTAAGTCAATGAAAACCGCAAAACCTGTAGAAGTAGACAACAAAGCCCATAAGAACCCCGGTAAGAAGCAAAGACCGAAAGATCCGGTGGTTATGCCTTTTTCCGAGGTAGAAGCAGGTAATATACAGACACAAAAATCCGGTGATGCAATCATTAAACCCAGATTGTCAAACCAAGATAATAACAGGCTCGGTTTAAATGGTGCTATTGCCTCCGTGCACGGTTCTCAGAGTATTTATGACCAAGGTTCAGAAATAATGTATGGTAGATATCAAGACAGCCTGAAAGAAACCGGAGATATCAATCATCCCGATACCAAAGACATGGAAAAAGGTTATATAGCAACCCTGAATGTCGCACAGGTACAGGATTATCACAATATCAAATCCGGAAATTATTTGCCTAAGACAATGCAGGAGCAGGCGGAAGTGCATCAGGAAAGTAAAAAAGACCAGGATGTTAAAGCATTAAAGCCGGAGCCAAAAACTAAGCCTGAGGAGAAATCGTCTGTGGAAACTAAGGATAAAGCAGAAGAGCAAAGCACTGAAGCCGCACCTTCTCCAAATGCCCAAAACAATCCGGAATTTACTAAATTAAGCAGTAAAATAGCAGCAACTGCACAATCGCAGAAAAGTCACGAACCGGCAAAAAAGGCAAGCAATGATGCACAGGCTGCGGCTCCTTCACCTGCCAACGAGCGTGAAAGTATGGCACAGGCAGGTCAGGTTGGTTATATGGATGACCAGAAGCCGGGAACATTCAGTAAAGTAGAGTTCAAAGCGTTGTTGAAGCAAAAGATTGAAGGGATCATACTTCCGAAAGATGAAGCGTCAGCAGATGATTTTGAAAACAACAACAATATACAACAAGTCAATAAAAATGCTGTTGCTGATGTTAAAAATGAGAAAAATGCCGCTATTAATGATATTGCTTCTGCCACAGCGGCAAAACCTAATGTTGCAGCACAGCCTGTTCGTACGATTGCCAAAATGCCGACACCTAATATAGGGAAAGCTCCGGGTATTCCCAATGCAGGAAAAGCAATGCCTAATAAAAGAGATTCTATAAGCGTGGAAAAACCTCTGCGGGAAGAAACAAATACCATTGACAGCGAAATGAAAGCGCATGGAGTTACCGACCAGATGCTCGCAAACTCCAACGAACCTTCATTCACTGAAGCTTTAGATGAAAAAAATAAAGCTAAAAAAGAAAGTGCTGCCGCCACAGAAAATTTCAGGAATGCGGAGAAAAACGAGCTTTCCAAAACTCGCGATCAGGCACAATCACAGGCAGCACATCATATTGCCGGAATGCACAATGCCCGAAAAGGCGGTTTGAATCATGCCCATGGTGAACAGAAGAACACCGCAACCAAAGACAGCCAGAAACGAAAAGAAATCGCCGACCATATCAACAGTATTTATATAGATTCTAAAAAAGATGTTGACAGTATTTTAAACAAACTTGATAAAAAAGTTGCGGAGATGTTTGAGTACGGTAG
This sequence comes from Chryseobacterium taeanense, assembly GCF_900099685.1. Taxonomy (GTDB): domain Bacteria; phylum Bacteroidota; class Bacteroidia; order Flavobacteriales; family Weeksellaceae; genus Chryseobacterium; species Chryseobacterium taeanense. Next base: position 199,827 of record NZ_FNDW01000005.1, read on the forward strand.
TAAGATTGCTAAAAAAGCGTTTGAAGATCATGTTGACAAGGGAATGAGTGCATACAAAAAGAAACGTTATGGCGATGCATATGCAAAATATGGTGCTTTAGCGACTGCAGGATTATGGCTTTGGGACAAAGCGACCGGACTCCCGGAAGAAGTTAATGAATATTTTGTAAGTGGTAAAGCATTGTATATTGATACGATGGATCATTACATTGACGACATTGCAACCCATGTTACCAACCAGCTTAATGCAGCCAAAACGAGAATTGCCAAAGGTAAAAAAGATGTACAGACGTACGTCAACAGTTTATCGCCAAGTCTGCGTAAGATTGGCAAGGAAGCTATTGCAGATATTCAGAATAAATTTAATGCGCTGGAAGAAAGCGTAAACAGTAAAAAAGATGCACTCATTGATGTTCTGGCAAAAAAATATGCCGAAAACGTAGCAAGTATTGATGCCAGAATTGAAGAATTGAAAGCACAAAATAGTGGTTTCATAAACAAAGCACTCAATGCATTAAGCGGAGTATTTGCGTTTATTATTGAAATTAAAAACACATTGACCAATTTATTGGCAGGTATTGTAGATGTTGTAATGGCAATTATTGCAGATCCAATTGGTTTCTTTAAAAACCTTATTGCAGGGGTCGGTCAGGGATTTGCCAATTTCGGAGCCAATATCTGGTCCCACCTTAAAACCGGCTTCTTCACATGGCTTACGGGAGCAACGAAAGGCATTGATCTTACCATGCCGGAAGATATATTCTCACTGAAAGGAATTTTCTCGATTACCACACAAGTGCTTGGTTTAACCTGGAACGGAATCAGAGCAATCGGTTCAAGAGTTGTTGGAGAGCCGGTCATGAAAGTTCTGGAAACCAGTTTTGAAATGGTGCAGATCGTCCGCAAAGAAGGTGCTGCTGGGCTTTGGGAACATCTTAAAGAGCAGTTTGCCGATCTGAAAGCCACGATTATGGATACCATTATGGACATGATCCAGACGCAGGTGATTCAGGCGGGAATTAAATGGATTATGGGCTTGCTGACTCCGGTAGGCGCATTTATAAAAGTTGCCATGGCGATTATTGATGTCGTAAAATTCTTCATCCAGCGTGCCGCACAAATTATGGAGCTTATTAAAGCCTTCATCGACAGTGTGGCAGCCATTGCCAGCGGAAATGTAAGTGCCGTCGCCAAATCAATAGAAAACGCTTTGGGTAAAGCGGTTCCAGTTTTAATCGGCTTTTTGGCATCGTTACTGGGAATTGGCGGTTTGGCTGATAAGGTTTTGGGCGTTATCCGTAAAATCAGACAGCGTATTGAAAATGCGATTGTAAAGTTCTGGACTTTTGTGAAAGGGAAGGCGAAAGGATTGTTAGGGAAAATTGGTGTTGGAAAACTTAGGTCGGATAAAAAAGAGGATGTAGATACTATCCCCGATGGAAAAGAAAAATTATTTGCCAAACTTAGAAATAATGAAGAAAAAATCAACGTTGATGGAGGACATAGATTGAAGTTTGAAAATGAAGGAGAATTAGCTGTTTATAGCACAAGAATAGGTTTTAATGAATTGTTAAGACAGAAGCAAGAAGAAATTCATGCAAATAAGACATCGAGTGATTATTCTAAAAAACAAGATGCACTCAATAAACTCAATATCGATAAAAAGAATTTTGGGAAAGAACTTTCCAAGTATATAGGCAAACACGATAAAAAGTATAGCGCTAATGTAAAAGAGGAGTATAATGCTATGAAAGATATATTGGTTTCTGTAGCATCATCACTTGAAATTATAGGTGTTACCAGCCTAGAAACAACTTCTTTATTACCTACTAACGTTACTCATACAACACAGGGGAAAAAGGCAAAACAAGTTATTGCCCAGCCTTTAACAAAGATACCGGGCAATACACATGGTTCTTCACCGGGAAGTAGTGTTCCTGTTGGATGGGAACAAATCGATCCTGATCAGCGTTCGGATTTTTGGGTAAGAGCCCATTTACTTAACCATCATTTACATGGGCCGGGTGTTGAATGGAATTTATTCCCCGCTCATAAAGATATAAACAAAGGTATGGAACTAGCAGTTGAAAATCCTGCAAAAAAAGCAGTTGCAGGGAAAGACAATAAATCTTATTTTTATGAAACCAATTTAACATACGGTGCTAGTGATTTCCCAACACATATAAAAGTTGAATTTGGAGAATATGATGTAAAAAAAGGTAAAAGAACACCAAGTCCATACGGATTTGATAAGCCCCTTGAAATTCCAGAACCTTATACTGTAAACATTAATACGGCCACTGCAGCTCGTTTACAGCAGGTTGCTAAAGCTAATGAAGTTAAAGGAATGACAGGATTCTTTAAAGAATTAGTGAATGAGCGTAATAAAAATGGAGTTTTTGACAGAATTAGTGATGTTAGACTAAGAATGTCTGGGATTGCGAAAGATTCACATATTGAGAATTTAAGATTATTAACAATTGAAAATAAATTGAGATTTATATGATAAATATTAATAAAAAACTTATAGATACGTTATACTATGAAGAAATTGAAGGTAGTAATTCATTGTTATGTCCTGGTGCAGTAAGTAAGCCTAGCCATATTATTTCTAAAGAAAACTTAGAAACAACAGTGAAGGAAAAAGGATTGATTTTTCCTGAAAGTTTAATTGATTTTTATAGTCAAGCCGCTATGTTATCACTAACATGGATGATTGTTGATGAACGATTTAGAAATGGCAAAGAAAGAGAGGCTGTATTCAAAGAAGATCCATGGATAAAGAAAGAGTATATAGATAATGGATATAGCTGGGAAGCCGTAAAAATACTGCTCAGTGGTAATCTAAATATAACTCAACTTACAAATGTCGTAGATTTAGAAAAAGTAAAATTGACCGGAATATATGATGCTGCAATAAGTGTAGGATTAAATGGAGGAGATTTAAGACCTATTGATACGAATGAATTTGTTGTTGCCTGCATGAAGGTTGAAGACGGGAAGTTAATAGACAATATGTATCTGTATACAGGTTTTGGCGGTTTTCCGGAAGTATTGTATGACATGAAAGTTACATTTGAACAATATTTAGAATTGGCTTATAAAGCTAAATGTTTCAATTATTGGAATTTGACTTACTGTTTAAAAGAAAAATCACCGAGTTACGAACTGATGAAAAGATTTTTTCCTGTAATTTTCCCACATATAGATCCCGATTTAAAAGAATTTGGGATAGAATATTAATGTTCGACAAAATAAATATAGAAGCGAAATTTCAATTTTGAAGTTTCGCTTTTTGCATTCAATAAGAGCTATTCTTAGCCGAAATGTAAGCCCCGTCGCCAAATCCATAGAAAATGCATTGGGTAAAGCAGTTCCTGTTTTAATCGGCTTTTTAGCCTCATTACTGGGAATTGGCGGATTGGCTGATAAGGTTTTGGGCGTAATTCGCAAAATTAGACAGCGTATTGAAAATGCCATTGTGAAATTCTGGACTTTTGTGAAAGGGAAGGCAGGTAAGCTGTTGAGTAAAATTGAGGTTGGCAATAAGGATAAGAAAGGCAAAGCTAAAAAGGAGAAAGAGACCCGTACGCGGGAAGAAATGAAAAATGACTTGCATAAAGGGATTACGGAGGGGACAAAACTCCTGAAAGACAAAAGCCTCGACAAAAAGCAAATTCAAAAACAATTAGATGTATTAGAAGAAACCTATGAATTGAAGGAACTTAAGATTGTTACAACCAAAGTAGATAAAGAAGGAAAGGAAAGATGTAACTTCACAAACAGAATATAAGCATAAAGATTCAGTTATATTATTTAGTGGATCTGATGAAACTCTGATAGCATATAAAATTAATCCTTCAGGAGGTACCACTACAAGAGATATTATAATAGCTCTAGGTAATGGTAAGTTTAATGGAAAACTTAAAGGAGTTTTATAAATAGTAATATCTTTGAATTAATATATAAAAAATAATAGAAATATGACAATTAGTAAATTGAAAATTGATTTGAAAAATCTTTTTTGAAATTTTTTTGATCAACAAAAACAAATAATCGATGAATTTTTAAAGGGAAATAATGATCCTAATGTAGTTAATTCGTTTATTAAATTAATAGCTAAAACAGAGTTAACATTACAATTGGAAGAAGATTTTGATTACATGGATTTTTATAGAATGAGCTATATTGAAGTAAATAAAGATTTATTATATCCTTTAAAGCAGAATAATCTTTTACCATTAGATATTAATTATAAAGGACGTTTATATTCCAACTTTAAGTATCTAAATCAAGAATTTATAAATGTAGTAACCTCAGAAAAGATATCTAAATTAGGTTCAGATGGTGTTCCTTATATAATTAACATATTTGATAATATAATGACTTTCTATTTTTTTGAGTGGGATTATAATGACCTTTAACGTTTAATATTTTATATACATATGCGAAATTTCTGTAAAGAAATTTCGCTTTTTTTATTCAAATCAAAGCCATTGCCAGCGGAAATGTAAATGCTAAATCCATAGAAAATGCATTGGGTAAAGCGGTTCATGTATTAATCGGGTTTTTAGCATCTCTGTTAGAATTGACAGATTGTGTGCAGTGCTGAAGAGAAGCGGTGCTTTCGTCATCATTTTTCAATGATAAAGTATTTGTAAAAGCTTCAATGACAATTATCTACAGAGTAAAATTCTTAACTCAGAAAGTTAAACAGCAGATTGAACTATATAATATAAAAACATACTCTGTAGTCAACATCATGTTGACCGTACCATCAATGGTATGTTGACCGTACCGTCAAGAGGGTGTTGGCCGCCCGATTGTGATGCCCTTGACCGTACGACACAAAAGAAATTGAATATGAAGTAGTGAAGTTCAGTCAAATTTTTAAAACTTCAATTTGGAAAGAATTTGTGATTGTTTGGAAGCTTTGTGTTATAATCTAAAATCATCTTTTTATTTTAAGAAAATTCGTTATATATTGTATTGACAAAAAATGAAGCAAAAATAATCACCAAATAATATTTAAGCCATGAAAAAAATACTATTCTTTTTTTTACTTCTGTTAAATCTTTCCATTCTAAGTGCGCAAACCATAGAATCCGGAAGCCGCAATACGGCAGGATATATCAAAAGTGACGGCACCATCGAAGACAGAAGCCATGCAACCGTAGGATATATTAAAAGTGACGGAACTATTGAAAATAAAAGCCACGGTACCATTGGCTATATCAAAAGCGATGGTACGATAGAAAACAAAAGCCATCTTACTGTCGGTTACCTAAAAAAAGATGGGACGGTAGAAAACAGCAGCCATGCAACCATTGGATATATCAAGGATGATGGAACGGTAGAAAATAGCAGTCATGGTACACTCGGCTATGCTAAAGGTGTAAAAAAAGAATGGGCTGCGGTGGTTTTTTTCTTCTTTAAAGTAGATTAGCGATAATTACGCACTGAAAATATAAGTTAAGAAATGAAGGCTCGGATTTTATAATCCGAGCCTTTGATGTTTTGATGTAAAAAGTAAGTCGGTGCCGGAAGTTATATGCAGATCCCAATGATAACTTTTGCTTCCATCATCCCAAAATTTCTCTCATTCGGTTAATTTCTGCAACTACAGAATTCAAACGGCAAAAAACTTTCGGCAGAACTAAAAAAGGTTGAATTTTGGACTGTAAAATTATAAGCCGCAAAGAATAGAATACATGGAAACAAACGAAATAACCACGAGAGAAAAATTAAAAACCTATTTTGAAACCGGGAAATACCCCACAGAAAGTCAATTTGCAGAATGGATCGATTCTTATTGGCATAAAGAGGAAAATATAAATTCCCAGGAAACTCTTGCAACAGTTGTTGGCAGAGATAATCAGGTTCCGGAGCAGGGAATTAAATTCGTGCAAAGTAAATCAACACCTTCTACTAAAATTGAATTAAGAATCAATAAGACAACATGGTCGCAATGGTTTGGAAATATGAATCCTGATCATACAGGAGTTTATAATAGTTCCTTTGGTTTCGGAGCGTTACAGAATGTTACCACAGGGGACGGAAACGTAGCTCTGGGAAGCCATGCATTAATGCAACTTACAACCGGCATCAGAAATACGGTAGTTGGGTCAGGTTCAATGATTGCTCTAAAAGAAGGATACTGGAATGTTGTCGTGGGGCAGGCCGCGCTGTATTATTTTGCTACAGGCCATAATAACACAGCCATTGGCAGAGTGGCAATGTGCAACTTCATAGGAGGATACGGCAATACGGCTTTGGGAAGCCATTCCGGATTTGTTGATGGTGGAACAATGCATACTCAGGAATATAATTTTAATACTTTTTTAGGGTTCAGATCGGGGTATACTACAGATCTTCCTAATAACCTGAAGGGAAATAATAATGTTACCATTGGAGCCAATGCCCCGATTGGCGGTAATACCAATAATAAATTAGTCATACATTCATCAGAAAACGTACTCAATCATAATGTAACACTTCCTCTTATAGGTGGAGATTTTGTAGAAAGAACTCTGGATTTTGATTCTTCATTAAAGGTTCACCGACTTCCAAAAGCAGATTCTGGTTTTACCCAAAACATAGTTGCAAAGCCTGATGGGACATTCGGAATAGAAGAAAGAACAAATTCTAATCATTATTTCAAAGAAGCCCGTACAGGAAGTTATTTTCAAATTGATAATGAATTTAAAAAGCCTCTTTACAGGTGCGTAGTCATAGAAAATATTTCAGAAGCAGAACCTGAAAAATCAATAGAATTATCATCATTAAATATAGAGCATATCTTTATAAACGGTACAGCAAGAATCGGTTCCAGAAGCTATTCTATTGCAAACGCCGAAACTTTATCTGTTAATTTTTTTCATGACGATTCTTACCTGGTTTTTACACAAATAAATGGACAAAAAGCTGAATGGTCACTTCACATAATCCTTGAATACACCAAAACTACGGACAGTCCAATATCATTATAAACCAGTCCGGAAAAAATAAAGACTCACTGCAACTACAGAACGGGCAGGGCAAAAAACTTTAATAAAAACAAAAAAAGGATGAATTTTGAACTCTGAATCGTACATAAAGAATATTTAAATTATTATGGAAAAAAACGAAATAACCACGAGAGAAAAATTAAAAACCTATTTTGAAACAGGGAAATATCCAACTGAAAGTCAGTTTGCACAATTGATCGATTTTTTCAGACTTAAAGAAGATGTCCTGACGAACAAAGAATTGGTAACGCTCGCCAATAATCTGGCTGCTCTTGATAATGGATATATTCTTTACAGCACCAGTAGTATTGAGAATGAGAAATTTCCAATCGTTGTAAGCTCAAAAGAAGGAGAAAGCCAAACTTTTACAATTGAAAAAACCGAAAACAAAGAGCAAAAGCGCTATTTTCAGGGCAGTGCGCCTTACACGGTTAGTACAAAAGAATTTCTGGTAGACCGATTAGAAGGATACAGATATTACTATCTGAACACTCAGATCGACGACGGCTATACAACGAGCAGGCTTTTCGGAAATAATCTGCCTCCGATTCCGGAGAATTTTGAACTAGTAACCGTGGAAAATAAAAAAATTTCTATAAAGATAAGTAACGAAGATTTTGATCGTAAAATAAATAATTTACATACACGTCTTACTTTTGTTAATAAAACCGAAATACTTATTGAATACGCATTATACGGAAACTACTGGTCCAATAAGTATATTTCTGAAGATATGGTAACGGATCATTATGATCTTGGAGATTTTTTAGTCTGTTTTTACAGAGCTGATCTCTCCGGAATCAGTAAATCTATAGAATGTAAAATTTATGACGAGGATAATGATACGCTGCTGATGACTGCCTCTTTAGTACCTGGGCAGAAAAATATCAATGTCTCTGCAGGAGCTGTGCTGTCAGGAGTGAGAAATGCCAGAATCGAATGCGATTATGAAAGTCAGGCAAATAAATAAGAGTTACTGCAACTACAGTATACACAGGGCAAAAAACTTTTACCAGAAGAAAAAAAGTCTGAACTTTGGACTATCAAAATAAAGGCTAAACATTCAGTCAGAAAGCCCTGCAACTACAGAACAGACAAAGCAAAAAGCTTTTATAATAATAAAAAAAGAATGACCTTTGAACTTCAATTCATCAACTGGCAAATACAAGCCTAAGCCAGTTAATATAAAAATTATTTGGAAATCATAAAACCAAATAAATGTGAATAATTAGTAATTGTTCATGAAAATAAATCCTCAACCGAGTAAGATTCTCAATAATAGAAAGCCTTTTACTCTTGAAATATTGGAATTTTCTGATGTGCAGATATTAGAATTTCCCCATGACAAAAAATAGCAGGAAACCTGTTGTTTTCTTTCAAGAGCAGACTTAAGTCTTTAAAAAGTAGGAATTTCAGTAATGGAGAACTTTCTAAAAACAATTGTCGCGGCAGTTGGGTAAGACTCTCAAAAGTGATTTGCTTTTCGGTTGAGGTTTATTTTAAAAACAAACTCATCACATTTTCAAAAAAATTCAGACAAAAAAATCCAGGAATCAATCGTGTTTGATAATTGGTAGCAGGAAAAATTATAAAAAGGACATAAGTAGTAAAAAACATTCAAACATTATGGAAGAAATAAATACATTAACCCAAAGAGAGGAGCTGAAAACCTATTTTGAGACAGGTAAATATCCGACAGAAAGTCAATTTGGAAAATTCATAGATAATTATGTCCATTTAAATGAATTTAATTTCGGGCTTGACGTAAAACCAACAGGAGATCACAAAAGTAAATACTATCATTTCTACTTAGCTGAAGAACCATGGAATAACAATAGAGGACATATGAATGTCGAAGATGCGACTCAAAATTCTCCTGAAAAGATAGACGGTTACACACATGTTCTATCCAGATACGTCGGCTACAAGCGTTTACATGTAAAATTAATAGGCGAACTGGATATTGATAAGCATCAGCCCAAGATCATCATAAAACGATATAAGCAAAAAAAGAAGCTTACAAGTGGTTTTTTAAAAATGGCAGGTTTCTATCAAGAACTTCCGGGAGATGCAGAATCCTGGGGAAGACAATCCGAATATCCTGTAACCTCAAATGAGATGGTTCTTGATATCAATCCGATTAACTATTTCAGGCCAGGTACTGACTACAGAGATTTTTATCCGGCAGGTACTTTTAACAGACCTGGGTCATTCAGATACTCGGTGCATCACAGAAAACCTTTTTCACTTATTCAAATGCTTTTGGAAATCGATGTAAACGGAACAAAATACAGATCGAATCCTGTTAATGTAAAAATCATTCTGGGGCGGGACGAAAAAGACCTGATTAATTATATGATTAGTTAATGAAAAAGATAGCCTCAACCAAGTAAGAAACTCCGACACAAGATCCCTTTGACTTTTGAAATAGTTGAATTTTTTAATGCAGGACATTAGAATCTTATCCACGATGTGAAATAGCAGGCTTAAAATCCTCTATTTTCTTTCAAAAGTAAGATTGATTCTTTAAAAAGTAGGAATTCCGTTATGTGAGAAATTTTCAGAAAACAACTGTTACGGCAGTTGGGTAAGATTCTCTGATGTGAGATACTTTTAGTTGAGGTTACCTTTTCAGTTACCAGTAAATATTTCCCCAAAATTTAAAACAGAAAATCTTGTATTAAGTGCTGCAAAAGCAGAATTCATCATAAAAAAGAAATTTAAACTAAAAACAATAACCAATGAAGACAGAATATTACAGAGATTATTTTTACTCATTTGTGAGCGGCTTTTCGGCTGAGGTTCGCTAAAATGAACCAAAAATAAATTGTAAACATCATAAGATGCATACAAAATATTTTAAAAAGCCGGGTAAGAAACTCTGAAACAGGAAACCTTTTTCTCTTGAAATATTGGAATTTTCTGACGCTTAACGATCAGAATCTCATCCAGGATACAAAATGACAGATCATCAGATCGTTTATTTTCTTTCAGGAGCAGACAACAATTCCGTGAAAACGGAAGATTGTTTCTTTAAAAAAGTAGGAATTCCGGGAAGAGAAAGACTTTCAGAAATGACTGCTGTGGCAGTTCTGGTAAGACTTTCCCATATGAGTTATATATGCTTGATTAATATACGTTTTCAAAAAAATAAAATTAAACAAAACTTTAATTGCTGTTAAAAAAACAACTTTTTGAGAAGCAAGAGATGAATTTTGAATTCAAAAAAAGACTAAGAAACCCATGGAGATAACAAAAATACAAAAATTATTCACCCATTTAGAAAACGTAATTACCTGGCGTATCAACAATTCTGCAGAAGACTTTAATACAGCAGCACCAGAATTTAAAATTAATGACCATGAAGGCTTTCAATTAGGAAACTATATTTCAGGGAAAGAGCTTGCCCATCAGGAAGTTATTATTCTTTTAATGGCTCTGTTACCACGGCTGGATCCTGCATTGCTGAAACGTATTTATTTGGAATTTCCCAACAGCGTGCTGTTCGATTTTTGTTCAGTCAATGATAATGGCAGGCTCTTTTATCCTACGATTCAGACGGTGCAATATATTTTGGGGGGCGAGAGCATTTCAGAAAGATTAAAAGCGCTGGATTATTTCGCTTCAGATGCAGTTTTGGTTAAAGATGAAATTATTGTTTTTTCTGGTTCAGGTCAGGATCATACGTCCATAAACAGCCAGATAAGTATTCATCAGGAAGCATTTAATGCAGCTGTTTTCGGATCAGAATTATTGCCGAAGATGAGCAATGATTTTCCTGCAGAACTGTTGTACACCAGCCGATCCTGGGAAGATCTTATACTTCCTCAGAATACACTGCAGGAGCTGAAAAGCATTGAAGATTGGTATAACAGCAGTCGGACTCTTATGGAAGACTGGGGCATGAAGAAAAAACTTAAACCAGGTTTCAGAGTACTGTTTTATGGAGATCCGGGAACGGGGAAAACCCTTGCGGCCAGTCTTTTGGGAAAATATACAAAACGTCCTGTTTTCAGAGTAGATGTTTCTATGCTGGTTTCAAAATACATCGGCGAAACCGAGAAGCAATTGGCTAAATTATTTGACAAAGCGGAAAATAAAAACTGGATCCTGTTTTTCGATGAGGCCGATGCTATTTTCGGAAAACGTACCAATGTACGGGATGCCCATGATAAATATGCCAATCAGGAGGTTTCTTATCTTCTGCAGCGTATAGAAACATTTTCAGGACTTATTATTCTGGCCTCTAACTTCAAAAATAATATGGATAAAGCCTTTACGAGGCGCTTTCATAGCTGCATAAAATTCAATAATCCCAAGCATGAGGAGCGTCTGCGTATCTGGCAACAGAATTTACCCGAACAACTACACCTTGATGGAATTGATTTGGAACAAATTGCTAAACGATACGAACTTACCGGGTCTAATATTATGAACGTAATCCAAGACGTAAGTTTAAAAACGATAGCACTGAAAGATCCTGATTACAAAGTAAGTCCGGATATGTTGTTAGAAAGCATCAGGAAAGAATATGTAAAAGAGGATAAAATTTTCTCATAGAAAATTACATCATGCAGAGGATTGTCTCATTGCTTTTTTAAGTGCTGTAAGTTATTGAAATGTAACAAATTGTACTTGATTGCCTCTTCGGAGTACTTGATTGTCTCTTCGGAGTGGTTGATTGCTTCTTCTAAACGATTGATTGGCTATTCGGAACAGTTGATTGCTTTATCGAAATGCTTGATCGCCTATTTGAAGTGTGTGAAGCTTTTATCGAAGTGGTTGATGGTCTCAACTGAACACCTGAGTGCTTTATCCAACAGGTTGAAGCCGCTAAAGAAAACATAAATCGGGCTTTTAAACCGAAACAATATTTCAAAGAAACCTTTAGAACATTGGAAAAAATAAAAACTAAGAGTTCTTAATTCATTTTAATCATTAAAAATTAAGCTCATGAAAGCAAAAATTCTGCTGCTGATTATATTCAGTGGCCTTACGTTAGGCTGCTGTAGAAGCAAACAAAAAGTTACGACCGTTTCCAAAGAAAATATACAGGAAACCGAAAAAGTGAAAGTTGATTCCCTGAGCTTACTGCATTCAGAATCTTCAGAGAGCAAATCTGCTGATATTTCAATTAAGGAATATAAAAATGAACTTTCCGGAGATATGTCGATCACAGGAAAATCAGATACATCCAATCCGTTTATTTTCCACAATATTGTCGGAAATGATACCATTCAGAGTATTTCCATTATGGGAAATGCAGAATATTCAATCAGCAATCATTATACAAAAGCATCCAGCAAAAAATCTGAAAATAAAAAAGAAGAATCAACCAATGTTTTTCAGGATATAGCTCAAAATAAAGTTTCAAAAGAAACAGCCAGGGAAAAGAGCTCGGAAGCATATCAGGAAACAAAAAAAATAAAAGTAACCGGATTTCAAATTACAGCCTGGATTTTCATGACCATTCTGGGAATCACTGTAATCCTCATGTTTTTCACCTATAAATACTTTAAAAAATGAAAACATCACAGAAAGGAATACATCTTATTTTATCATTTGAAGGTTTCAGTTCAAAGCCTTATCTGGATTCGGCAGGTATCCCGACCATAGGCTACGGAAATACATACTATCCCGGTGGTAAAAAAGTAACGATGAAAGATCCTGCCATCAGCAGGGAAAGAGGAGCCGAATTGTTTTCCTCAGTTTTACCAACTTATGAGAAAATAGTTAACAGTAAAATGAAGGTAGCGCTTACGCAAAATCAGTTTGATGCCCTTGTATCGCATACATACAATACAGGAGGTTCAGACACTTTGTTTTCTTTAATCAATAAAAAAGCAAATTCAGAAACAATCCGAGACTGGTTTACGTCAAGATATATTACCGCCGGAGGTAAAGTTCTGAATGGCTTGGTGAGACGTCGTAAAGCGGAGGCTGATTTGTTCTTTTCCCAGTAAAATGTTTACCCTTTTCCAATTTATACTTAATAGAAACGAAAAATAAAATTTAATTCAGTGAGAAGATTTTGTAAAACCAATTAAAAATAGAAGCAAATGAAAAATTCAGACAAATAATTTAATCGAAAAAAAGAAATTTTATGATAACACAAGACGAATTCAAACCTGTATCATTAGCAACAATATTTAGCTGGTTTGAAAAGGGTGATATTCCTACAGAATCTCAGTTTCGGCAGACATTTTCTTCATTCCGTCATTTAGATGAAAAAATCGAAATGGGTGATGTGGAAGGTTTAGAGAAAACTTTTACAGATCATCTGGAAGATGAAAACGCACATGATTCGGTGCTGGCAAAGCTTAATGCATCCAACCTTACCGCTGCCCACATAGATCAATGGAAAGAAAAACTGAAAATCAATCTAGCAGCAACAGTAGACAGTGGTGAAGAAACCGGAAACGTTTACACAAAAGAGCAAATCACACAAATCGTGAATATGCTTCAGGCAAAGGATAACGAAATGCTTGAACATATTGAGAAAATTAATGAAATGCTCGCTTCCGATGATGTGAATCTTGATGAACTTCAGGAGATCTTAGATTATATCAAAGAGAACAGGCAACAGATCGATTTGCTTAAAGAGGTTATTGCCAATGGCAGTTCAGATGATAAAATCAGACTTCTGGGAATCTATTCAAAATGGGGTTCTGTTGTATATCAAAACCAGTTTAATGATTTGGCTTATGATAAAATTCAGAATATCGAAGATGCAATCAGCAACGAAAAAACTAAACATGAAGAGAGGGTCAGGGGTGACTCTATCGTAAAACATAATCTTGATACACTAAGTTTTGTAATTGATGCCTACGACACCGTTACAATGTTTACAATACCCCTTAAGGTGAGAAGAGTAGACACAAATACTATTGAAGTGCTATTTGATTCAACACCACCAAATATAATTCAGTTAACAATTAAAAAAATATAGTTATGGACATTAAATACGCTTATTATAGAAGCTCAGTCGGATACAAAATCGAAGGAAAAACAGACAATGAAATTTTAACAGCCGGCGGCGGTACGAGGTCAATCAGTACTTTTTGGCATGATGGAAACTTTGATCCATTAGATTATGTGCCAAAAACACGAACGTTAACAATTAACGGTACATCTTATGATCTGTCGGCAAACCGATCGTTTACAACGCCTGATACGATTACCCGTTTAAAAGGAGGTACATCAGGTTCTTTAGTAGCCGGTGATGTTACCCTTGCAGCAGGTGCTAACATGGCGATCACTCAATCCGGGAATACCATTACATTAGCCTCTACCAATACAACATACAGCGCAGGTAATGGTCTTACCTTGTCGGGAACCACCTTTTCCTTACCGGTTACAACTTCAGGCAGTGGGAATGTAGTTACGGGAATCGTTCAGAATGCCAACGGGATCACAGTGAACCTGGGTTCTATGCCCACTTCATCGGATCTGGCGAATTATATTCCGTTATCGCAAAAAGGAGCTGCGAATGGTGTTGCAGGATTGGATGCATCCGGACTGGTACCTGCATCTCAATTGCCGTCTTACGTGGATGATGTGTTGGAGGGATATTATAAATCTGCCGACGGTAAGTTTTACAAAGAGGCATCATATACCAACGTCATTAATGGAGAGACTGGTAAAATTTATGTATCTCTTGATACCAACAAAACATACCGATGGACGGGAACCACGTTCGTTTATATTACTTCGGGAGCTGTAGACTCAGTTAATGGACAGACTGGAGTTGTGGTTCTTAACAAATCCCATGTTGGTTTAGCGAATGTAGATAATACTGCAGATTCGGCAAAGAGTGTTCTTTCTGCTACCAAATGGACTACAGCAAGAAGTATTACCCTTTCCGGAGTTACGGCAACAGCGCAAACCATTGATGGTTCCGGAAATGTCGCAATTCCAGTTACTGCCGTTCCAGCAACCTTATTAACAGGAACTGCAGCAATCAATACTACCGGATCAGCGGCGAAACTGTCAACTGCAAGAACAATTTCTGCTACAGGTGACGGAACCTGGGCGGTGAGCTTTGACGGTTCGGTAAATGTGGCCTCATCGTTAACATTGGCTGCAACAGGCGTAGCTGCCGGTACTTACGATCAGGTTACCGTTGATGCCAAAGGTAGAGTAGTTGCCGGAAATAATCTTGTAAGGTCTTACACGACTTCAATTTCAGGAACTGCAACAATCGGACACAACTTAGGAACCAGAAACGTAGAGGTTGCGATGTATGATACCGTAACTTTTTACAAAATAGACGGTAGAATAAAATTAACAGATCCAAACAAATTAGATATTGAATTTGATTCTAATTTACCAAACCCGGTATCAGTAACAGTAACCAGCAAAGATTTGTAATATGAGCGATATCAAATATGCACTTTATACCTCCTCAAAAGGCTTTAAAGTCGTAGGAGGTACAGCTGCACAGTTTTTAAAGGGGGATGGTTCGGTAGATACTACTTCTTATATCCCGGCAGGTACGGATATCAATATGGCTGATAAGAATATTAATTTCACTTCAGGAAGTCTATCGAAATTTGAAAATGACAGCCGGGTTTTTAATAAAGTCTTTCAAAAAATTACCTATGCCGCCCAGACTGGTATTTTTAGTATAAAATTTCCGCAAGCAACGGTTTCTGCAACGATGTTTGATGTGACTTTGAAGTTTTACGGATATCAAGATAAGCTTTTAGGAAATCTACGTATTTCGTTTTATAAAATTTCTGGAACAGCAATAAATCCAAATGGAGCAAAAGCTGTTATTGAAATTTCAGACAATTTCCCTACTAATGTTATTAATGTGGGTATAGATGCTAATGGGAAAGTATGTATAAATATTGGTGAACCTACAACTTTTTGGAATACCTATGTTGCCGTAGAAGTTGAAAGGGTTGGAGTTCATTATACAGGAAGAACGGCGGACTGGTCGAAAGGTTGGTCACAGGTGATTGAAACTGATACAACAAACTATCAATCTATTTTAAATATAGTTCCGGATATAGTTGCAACGAGAACCTGGGTCGATCAAAATATTGCAGGTTCGATTCCAAATGCTCCAACGGTACTGGGAGCTACTGATCTTAATACCATATTAGCGCCTGGCTTTTATAGTCAGCTTACCAATTCCGGATCCACTTTAACCAATAACTACCCATCTGATGGGTTATTTGCCGGAAGCTTACGAGTATACAGAACAATTTCTACGGGTATTGTGCAAGAGTACCAGACCAGAACTTCTGGGGGTACTGTAACATTTATAAGAAGCACTGAAAATAGTGGTGCAAGTTGGACTGCATGGAAGAAGGTGTTAACGAGTGTAGATTTTAATCCTTCCAATTACTATACGCAGAACGAAACTTCAAACTTGTTCGTCAGGAAGAGCGGTGCTGAGACGATATCCGATACCAAAACCTTCACCCACAGCCCTGTTATTCCCGATGCAACGCTTGGTACGCATGCCGTAAATAAAAACCAGATTACATTAAGCACGAATCAGGAAAGTGAAGGAGGGCAGCAATTAAAAATAAGCGGAAATAATTCTGTCGATATTACCAATTTTTTTGTGACATCGAGAGACGGAACAAGAAATGCTGATGATATTGCTCCCAATTCGACTTCACGAAGAGCGAGGTTTGATTTTGTAAAATCGAATACGGCAGGATTGGGAGGTTCTGGAAATTATGCAGGAATAATGACTTATTCCCCCTGGGACGGTACGAGTGCCTCTACAGGAGACTCGTCGTATCAGTTAGCATTTGCAAACCAAAGTGGTATTAATGGTTCTGGTATTCCAATGCTGAAAATCAGAAAAGGAATTGATGGAAGCTGGACAACGAAATGGTATAAATTCTGGACAGAAGCAGATTTTAGTTCATCAAATATTCAGCAGTGGAACAATGCGTACCAATACGGATTAAAGCTAAATGAAGAATTTACCACCAACCAAAATACAGGATTAGTAATTGCGGATGCATATTTTGGAGGTGAATCAGGTATTATAGATCATGAGCGTGGAAGATCTTTAGTAACGAAGATAAAGGAGTATTATTTTTACGGCTCCGAGTATGGTAATTTTGATGGTTTGAATTTCAATTCCGAAAATACGCACTTCGGAATGGGAACAGAAGTTAATGACAGTGATAAACTAAATGTAGAAGGATCTGTAAAAGCCAGTAAGAATTTTAAGTCAGAGGGCGAAAAACCGGATACAATATTTATTCCTAATGGCAACCTGGCTTCTTTAAGAGATGAAATCATTAATGATGAATCTGAATACGCCATCAGGTTGAATCCGCATGAATATCTAATGGATTCGTTCAGTTCACTGGAGGTAGACGATAGAAACAGGCTTATTCATGTTATTGGTGAGTATAGTAAAATGGTTGTTAATTTTAGAAGAATCTATCCGAAACAACAGATTGTTGTTTATAATTTTGACAAATCAGGTGCAACTATGGAAGTTAAAATACAAGGTAAAACCGTGTACAACATTGAACCGCGTGGTTTTGTCAGATTTTATGTAACAAATTCTTTAAGAGTAATTGCAGAAAGACAACAACCATGCGATGTGATTTGGTAAAATAACAAATAACCAATTAAAAACTTTTCAGGGCAATTAAAAAAGCCGCAGTCAGAGGACAAAAACCTTCTGATTGTGGCTTTTTTTAATTTACATACCTTATAGTTTGCGTTTTGAGCACGATTTGCACAAGAAATCACCTTTTAAAGAAAAATCAGTAAAAGTACTAATCCCGGATTGATGCGAATAGATTAATTTTGGAATTAAATGATAATGATATTTATCATGTATTATAGAAAACTTAACCAGAAAACGTAATGAAATGATAACATTCCTCAGAAAAAGATCCAGAATCTTATGCTTATGGTAAGCACGGCATCCCGATGAAAATCTTTATGATTTCTTGATGCTCTCTCAGAATAAATATCCAGGTTTTATTTAATCTCAAATTTAAAAAAAATGATTATCAACAAAATCCTCAACGTCGATGATTATTATTACGACGTATTTATGGCGATTTCGGAATCCCTCACAGGATTTTCCGTTAACGAACTCCAATCCACAGGCTTAGCCGAGACTTATTACCAACACATTCTTAATCAGATTGAAATGGCAACCTTCATCGATTTTCTGAATGTTTCTAAAAATGTTCTTGATAATGCGGAGAATAAAGATCAACTGAAAAATGCCATTTCTAGTCAAATTATGGACAACCCTGCAACGCAGCAAATTGCGCAAAGTGTGATTACGCTTTGGTATTTGGGAACCTGGGAAGGCGCTTACGTCAACGACAGATCTTACAAGGAAGGACTCGTGTGGAATGTAATGCATGCGCATCCTCCGGGAGCCAAACAGCCGGGCTTTAAATCTTGGGAAACAAAACCTGTAAACAGCAACTCATGAATCAGAAAGAAAATACACAGCCAAAGAAAGATGTCATCATCGTAGGAACAGGAATTGCCGGATCTTTAATCGCTAAGCTTTTAACAGATCATGTTTTTGATACAGGCACAAAAAAGATGATCCATCGTTCTGAAATAGACGACTCCAAAACATACAGGGAATTATCAATTCTGATGTATGAAGCAGGACTGGAAGCCGGGATAGAACTGGACTCTGCATCATCAATGGTTACTTACAACGATTACATCCGTAAGTTCTACATGGAAGAAGCAAAAGTTCCTAATTCACCTTATCCTGATTTAAAACAGGCGCCTTCTCCAAATGTTTTGGATATAGAACCGATCGTTCAGCCATTTCCGGATAAAAAAGGCTATCTGGTACAATTTGGGCCAATGCCTTTTGCAAGTGATGCAATCCGCGTTGGAGGCGGAACTACGCTTCACTGGCTGGGAACAACACCAAGAATGCTTCCGAACGATTTCAGGTTAAAGGAAAAATACGGAAGAGCAATGAACTGGCCGATTGATTACGATACGCTAAAGCCATATTACGAAATGGCTGAGTTTGAAATCGGTGTTTCAGGAAACGTTGCGGCGCAGGAATACCCTATCAAAGAAAGCATGGAAGAATATTACGGCAAAGATTATGTTTTTCCGATGGAAGAAATTCCGCAGAGTTATATGGATCATCAGATCATTAACGGGCTGTCGGGAACTTCGGTTCAGATCAATTCGGAAGAACTTCCGTTAATGTTCGTTCCATCACCGCAAGGGAGAAATTCTACTCCTAATATTGCTTACGGAACATCAAAATTAATCAAAGCTGAAATTTCAGAATCAGGATATACGTTATCTTTAAATAATATTGAAAGTGAAGAATACAAGGCTTTAGGTGCAGTCTGGAATCCTTATCAGGGAGAACGTTGCGAAGGAAATGCTTCATGCGTTCCGATCTGTCCGGTTCAGGCAAAATACAATGCTTTGAAAACATTGAAGAAAGCTTTATATAAAGTCAATAAACACAAGAATCTTCAGAGAAATCATAATATTCAGGTTCAGTCGCAGAGCGTAGTTTACAAATTAAGTGTAGACGTTGCAGATCAGGAAAAAATCTCTAAAGTTCATATCAGAAGATATATTTCAAAGGAAAAAACAAGTTTTGTTGAAGAAGTTATTGATACTAAAGAATCAATCGTTATTCTGGCTGCCAATGCTTTTGAAAACCCTAAAATCCTTTTAAATTCAAAATATACCGTCGTTGAAAACGGACAAAAGGTTGAAAGAACCGTTGCCAACAGAAGCGATCAGGTGGGAAGAAACCTGATGGATCATATGGTAATGCTTACCTGGGGATTATCTCCTGAGCCTGTTTATCCTTACAGAGGCCCGGGTTCCACAACAAATATTTCGTCTTTTCGTGATGGAAGTTTCAGAAGCGAATTCTCTGCATGGATCTCTCCTCTCGATAACTGGGGTTGGAGCTGGCCGGCTTTTTCTCCCGGATCAGACCTGGCTGAATTTCTGGGGCAGGGGCTTTTCGGAGAAGATCTGAAAGAAGCTTTAACATACAGACTTTCAAGACAGGTTTTGTTCCATTTTGAAATCGAACAGCTTCCGAATCCTAATAACAGAGTCACCATTAATGATCAGTATCTGGATGTGCTTGGGATTCCGCGGCCTGTTATTAATTATGACCTTACAGAGTATGAAATGAAAGCCATGGAACAGGCAAAACAGGCATCAGATCAAATGTTTGAAAGATTAGGCATTCAGGATTTCACAACATACAAGGCAACAGACAACAATACCTTTGTTTACAATGGCGTGAGATATTCTTACAACGGAGCCGGACATATTGTTGGAACCCACAGAATGGGTGATAATCCTGACGATTCTGTAACCAACAGCTATTGCAAAGCATGGGATCATCCGAATTTATATATTGTAGGAGCCGGGAATATGACCACTTTGGGAACTTCAAATCCTACTCTTACTTTATCCGCATTTACCATCCGTTCCGTAGAATCCATTTTGAAAGATCTGGAAACAATTTTAAAATAGAAAAAAATGAGACAAAGACTTATCAATAAAACAGAAAATCAGGAAAACAGCAGTCTTTCAAAAAATGCTTTTGCCAAAAACACCATCGTTGCAGAGGCAATTTCTTTACGGTCGTTGCTACTTGATTCTACTATCAGTAAAGAAAGCTGGATCGAGGGACTGAAATATCACAGCAAAACAGTTACAAACTTATTGTTAAATAATCAGATTGATGAATTTAATCAATATTTACAATCTCAGTTTGGGGGAGAAATCTCTGAAATACCTTCAGGCAAGCTTTCCAGAACAGCTGTTTCCGGAATTAAAAAGGGGCTGACT
Organism: Chryseobacterium taeanense; assembly: GCF_900099685.1. GTDB lineage: Bacteria > Bacteroidota > Bacteroidia > Flavobacteriales > Weeksellaceae > Chryseobacterium > Chryseobacterium taeanense. The sequence continues at coordinate 220,649 of NZ_FNDW01000005.1, forward strand.
GAACTCGATTACCGTCCTGTTTTACAGGATCTTTTGCAAACAGCAATTCTAATTGAGCATTCTACCATTCCTCCTTATTTAACCGCTTTATATTCTATTAAAGACGGAACAAATATTTTGGCTTCGCAGATCATCAGAAGTGTTGCTGTAGAAGAAATGCTTCACATGATTATGGTTTGCAACGTGATGAACGCCGTGAGCATTCAGCCTTCGGTAAACCAGCCTGAAAATTATCCTGTTTATCCTACTAAATTACCACTGAATGTCGATTTCTATGTAGGTTTGGAAACATTTTCATCCAACAGTATTGCCACTTTTATCGCTATCGAAAGTCCGAGTAATCCTTTGGTAAAAGCACCAAAATATGATTATAACACAGAAACGAATGCCATACTTTCAAAAGCGGCGGTTCAGGAAAATGAGTTATGGACCTTGGGAAATATGAAGGATTTCATCATGAAAAATGTTCATACCATCGGAGAATATTATGATGTCGTATTTTTTTACATACTTGTTTTTCAGATTATTGCCTATTACAAGGCGAACGGAAAACTGCCGCAAACCTTTGAAGAATTAAATAAAGGCGGAATTTTCACAGGAGATCCTGCCAAACAGATTCGTCCGGAACAATATTACGGAAGTGGAGGTAAATTATATCCGGTAGATGCTCTCGAAGGGGTAATTCTTGTTTTCCAGGAAATTAAAGGACAGGGCGAAGGAGCCGATGATTCTATTTTTGATGTCGATGCTTCGCAATTTGAAGAAGGTGCCGAATTAGCACATTATTTCAGATTTAAGGAAGTTTTCCATGAACATTTCTATTTAGGAGGAGATTATACTCCTTTCACCGACGAAAACGGGATGATGCCTGTGACGACTCCTCCTGTGGGAAAACCGTTACCCGTTGACTGGAACGCAGCTTATCCGATGAAGCCTAATCCTAAAATGGCAGATTATAAGTCGAATCCACAATTATTTGCCCAGGGACAGGCATTTAATGAAACTTACAAAAAATTATTGGATGCCATTCAGGCAGCTGTAGAAGGAAATACTGAAGAATTATCAAAATCCATCATGTATATGTATGCGCTGAAAGAACAGGCAATCGGATTGATGAGCCAGCCATTAGACTCTCAATACAATGCAGGTCCGACTTTTGAATTTCCTGCAGGTTACTAATAACGATAAAACTAATATACCATGTTAAAAAGAAAAAAAGAGATCATCCAAGATCTTAATGCAAGACTATTTAAGGCTGCGCCAGAAGAAAAAAAAGGCTATTTGGCTCAATTGATGGACGGATATTCAAAATTGTTAATCGATGATCCTGTAAGGCCTTTTAGAGAAGAAAATTTACAGGAAATTGCCAATAATGTTGATTACGGGATTCTGGCGGCTCTTGAAGGAACCTGGGTAAGCTATAACGCGAATTATAATAAAAACATTACCAGACCTTCTCTTGGAAGTGGAATTCATACCACCATTATGCCTTCACCAGGTACAAATCCCGGAACAATTCCCGGAAAATTCAGTTTTGATACTGAAGAATATATTGAAAAATTAACATTTGAATTGGTTCCTGGCGGTGTCCGTAACCGTGGTGGTGCAACTGAATTATTTTGTGGCGCGGTAAAATACGACCAAACCATTAAAAGTGTCAATAAAGTAGAAGGTAAATCAGAATTAGAATACGCCGGAATCCATGAAGAAAACGGAATGTATCTTTGGTTAAGTGATGTCTACAATTATGCTGCTACCAAAGAAACTATAGAAAAAGACCGCGGGATTCACGCTTTTTCTGAAGAGGACTACAAAAAATACGGTTATAAAGGCGACTACAGAAACGAACCTTTGGTTGAGGTGAGAGATGAAAACGGTAATTCTTCATATATTCTTTTGAGCCAGCTGAAAGAGGGACAGAAATATTATGAAATCATTCCTGCACAGGAAATAAAACCTCTTGATGGTATTACCGGCCCGTATTTTATCCCGGATTATTCTATTTCAAGAAGTGGAGTTATCCCTCACGGAAGTACGATTACATTATTGGGAGACATTGCACCGAGCGGCCCGAATTATTTAATTAAAGGAACTCCGCAATTTCCTTATGGTGACGCAACCTGGCAACCCGATTATCTTTCCATTTCACCGACTATGGGAGGTGCAGGCGCAAGTGTAAAAAATCCGATTAACCTTGATGAGCCTGCGCCGGCCTGGGTTCATGAAAAACTGACGGATGAAAACGATCCCGGTTCAAATAAGATCTATACGCAAAGAATTCTTGCAGACGAGTTATACCCTTACTGCGTAAGGCCTGATATGAGGTTGAGAGATACTCTGAGCGGACAAAATGTTGCAAATTACGTCCTTATTCAGATGTCCTCAAGAATGAAAACCGGGGCACAGGGAGGAATTTTAAATGTTCCTTTTGTTAACCGTTTCGTGCCTACTGTAGAAGTAGATTTTCGCTTGTGGATTGAAACTGTGATTGAAGACGGAAAAGAAATCCTTCAGTTGCAATATGAGCAGATTATATTTTTCGAATTTGATTTCGGGAATGACGGTGGTACAACGAGTTGGCCGCACATTCAGGTGAATACACTTCGTAAAATAGAAGATATTCCTGCGGATCAGAGAAAAATTATTGATGAGCAGTTTTTTAATGCACCTTCCGGAATGAGCATGACTACACCTGCTTCTAATGCTGAGAATGCAGTAAATCCTCCTTCAGGATGCCCTTATCATAAAAGTTAAAATAATTATTTAAAGAGCAATGGATAGATTTTAAATCTTAGAGAAATTTTAAAAAATCTTTGGTGTATCATTGCTTCGATACAAAAATCGCTACTTGTATTAAGTGGCGATTTTTTATTGTTGTAATGAAAAGGTATGATTTAAAACGCTATAAATGAATTGATTATTTTGATTCCAATTAAAGAGAAACAGCAAAGCTTTCTCAATGCTTCATGAACGATATAAGGCAAATTACCTCTGAAACTGCCTGCCTTTCTTTAATAAGAATATATCTATCTTTGATGTGTAAAAACTTTCAATTTATAAACTTTCGATATCTTCTGAAAAATCGAATTTTTTGAAAATCAAATCACTATAAAATTTTTAAACAAAATATGGCAGAAAAATTTACAATCAGAACTACACTAAACAAAGGTATAATTATTCCCAGTTTAATTTTTATTGTGGGTATATGCGTTCTTTCTGCTGTGTATCCGAAACTTACCGAAGAACTTTTAAATGGAGTAAAAAACTTCATTTTCGTTAATCTGAACTGGGTGTATGTCTGGTCTGTGACTATTTTCGTTTTGTTTTTAATTTACCTTATGGTAAGCAAATACGGAGACATCCGGTTGGGTAGAAATGACAGCCGACCAGACTACTCATTTTTTTCGTGGATCTCGATGCTTTTTGCTGCCGGAATGGGAATCGGCCTCATGTATTTCAGTGTGGCAGAACCGATGCAGCATTATTCCAACGAAGTCTTTGCCGGAAAGTCTGTGGTACAGAGAGCGCAGAATGCACAATTATATACTTTCTTCCATTGGGGAATCCATGCTTGGGCCATTTATGGAGTGGTTGGATTATCTTTGGCATATTTTACCTATCGCTACCGTTTGCCACTTTCGCTCAGGAGCTGTTTTTACCCTTTATTAAAAGATAAAATTAAAGGAAGGTGGGGAAATTTAATTGATGTTTTTGCTTTGTGCAGTACGTTTTTTGGGATTACCACTACTTTAGGATTCGGCGTGGTTCAGATCAATTCGGGATTACAGACACTCAATATTTTACCCGAAAGCAGTTTTGTATATCAGGTAATTATTGTGGCTGTTTTGGTTTCTCTGTCGATATTTTCTGCGGTAAGCGGTTTAGATAAAGGCGTAAAAATTCTCAGCAGTATCAATATTGTAAGTGTAGTAATTTTGCTTCTGTTTGTCTTGGTTTTAGGACCTACAGTTTATTTAATTGGAAGTTTTACCGAAGGAATCGGAACGTATATCAACAGTTTTTTCAGCCTTACATTTAATACACACGTTTATGAGGAAAATACACAGCCTTGGTTTTATGACTGGACGATCTTGTACTGGGCCTGGTGGATTTCTTGGTCGCCTTATGTCGGACTTTTTATCGCAAAAATTTCTAAAGGAAGAACCATTCGAGAGTTTATTGCAGCCGTTTTGATTTTGCCGACTTTATTCAATTTTATCTGGATGTCGGTATTTGGAAACAGTGCCATTTGGTTTGATATAAATATTGCCAACGGAGCTTTAAGCCAGTTGGCCGGTAATCCTGATGCGTTGATGTTCCGTTTTTTGGAGTATCTTCCTTTAACTAAAATCGTGAGTTTTCTGGTGATTTCTATCATTATCATTTTCTTTGTAACTTCGGCAGACAGCGGAATTTTTGTCATGAATAGTATTGCCACGAAAAATGCTAAGGTTTCTCCGAAATGGCAAACTATCGGTTGGGGAATTTTGCTTGCCGTATTGGCTTTGATGCTTCTCAATGCCGGTGGTCTGGCTGCTTTGCAAAGTATGACACTTATTACAGCACTTCCGTTTTCCGTCATTATGTTGCTGTTCATTGTAAGCCTTGTAAAAGCTCTTTCGATTGATAGGAATTACTACGAAAAAGATTTTTCCAGCACGACAGTTCCTTGGTCAGGAGCTGCTTGGAAGGCTCGTTTGAAGCAGATTGTTTCCTTTTACGATGATGCTTCTGTAGACGAATTTATCAATGATAGAGTAAAAGAAGCTTTCGAAGAACTGCAGTCTGAATTTTCGAAAAATAATATCGAAGCCAAAATTAATTTGTACGAAAATCCTTTAAAAATGGAGATTGAAATCAGGCATGATATTGTTAATAATTTTCTGTATGGTGTAAAAAATGAATCCAGAATTATATCGGATTATTTGCTGACGGAAGAAAATCTTCCTGAAGTAAAAGACAATGTCGCCCATTTCCCGAAATCTTATTTTGGCGATGACAGAGACGGCTATGATGTACAATTATTTACAAAAAATGAATTGATTTCCGATGTTTTAAAACATTATGAAAGATTTTTGGAAATTATTTCTGAGGAAAATAATGAAATGTTCATAAGCAGTGATTCTAATAACAGATTTAAGTAGTTACAAAAATTTTACATCAATTTTGTGCGATCATAACTATAGTAGCTGTAAGCCATTGATTGAAGATTTTAACTTCGATGCTGACCAGCCGGATTAAAAATATTTTTTGTATATTACTTATCCGCAAATGCACTAACCAGGCAGATTTGTTATCACATGATACAGATCAATTGCCAATTAATATACATCATTATGAAAATAGGTCTTATCGGTTTTGGAAAGGCAGGGAAAGCTGTAGCTAATGTAATCCTTAGCAGCAAAGACTTTTCCTTACAATGGGTATTGAAGAATAAAAAAGAACCAGGAATGTCAACAGCTAAAGAAGCCTTAAATATAGAAGCTGATGACGAAAGTATCATTTATTCTAGATCAGAGATCAATATAGATCGATTTTTTGAGAAACATCCGGTAGATATTATTGTTGATTTTTCGAATTCTGACAGCATTTTTCAATATGGAGATGCCGCCGCCCATCATGGCATCAGGATTATATCTGCCATATCACATTATCAGGAGGAGCAGATTGCTTTTTTGAAAAAACTTTCTAAAATTACAACCGTATTCTGGTCTCCCAATATTACATTAGGTGTCAATTATCTTCTGTTTGCAGCCTCACTGTTGAAAAACATTGCTCCAGATGTAGATATCGAACTGATCGAAGAACACTTTAAGTCCAAATCTGAAGTTTCAGGCACAGCCATGAGAATTGCCGAAACATTGGATCTTGAGACAGAATCGATCAATTCTGTTCGTGCTGGGGGAATTGTAGGGAAACATGAGGTCATATTCGGCTTTCCTTATCAAACTGTGAGACTTGTTCACGAATCTATATCCCGGGAAGCATTTGGAAGCGGAGCATTGTTCGTAGCGCAAAACATCAAAAACAAAAAAGAAGGATTTTATAATTTTGAAGATATACTCCGTCCCTATTTTTTCGATCAATCCCGCTCATCTGATAGTAGCTACGAGGCATTAGGCTCTCAGTACTAGGTATGGGAATTCTTTAAGGCGTTAATATTTTAATTCAATATTATTTCGAGAAAATAACATTCACTGTTTGATTTTTGTAATCTATCGTTTCTATTTCGTTATAAATGATGCCAATTATCATTCTACTTTTGTATTATAAATAAATCAGATATGAATACAAATAAAGTATGGTTTATAACGGGTGCATCCAAAGGATTGGGGCTTTCGTTAGTGAAAAAGCTCATCGAAAACGGGTGTAAAGTAGCTGCAACAAGTCGAAAATCTCAGAGCTTAGTTGATGCTGTTGGAAATTTTGATGAGCAACAATTTTTACCACTGGAAGTAGATTTAGCGAGTGAGAAGTCTATCAATGAAGCTGTTGGTAAAACCGTAGCTTACTTCGGGAAAATTGATGTTTTAGTAAACAATGCAGGGTATGGAATCGGAGGAGCTGTGGAAGAATTAAATCAGAAAGAAATTAAAGACAGTCTTGATATTAATGTATTAGCTGTTATCAAAACCATGCAATCCGTAATGCCTTATTTCAGGGAACAAAAATCAGGAAATATCATTAACATCTCTTCGATTGCGGGATTTGCTCCGGGAATTGGCTGGGGGATGTATGCTGCAACCAAATATGCGGTAATGGGACTCTCTGAAGTTATGGCAGAAGATGTAAAAGAATTCGGTGTAAAAGTTACGGTAGTAGCACCTGGGGCATTCCGGACTGATTTTCTGCAAGATAGTTCCCTTGTTTTTGCCGAAAAGAAAATCGACGGGTATGATGCAGTAAGATCCTCACACGGGAAATACGCAACAATGAACGGAACCCAAATCGGTAACCCTGAAAATCTGGCTCAGATTTTTATGGATCTGGTAGAAAATCCTAATCCGCCGGTACGTTTGTATGTCGGAAGCGATGCCTATCATCGTGCAACGGAAAAGATCAGATTGCTTTCAGAAGAATTGGAAAACAATAAAGATATTTCTTTTTCTACCGATTTCTAAGTGAAATATGAAATGAAAATAAGGGGCGTTGGAAACAAATGGACAACGCTCTTTTTGTTTGATTTTTGTATATTTATGAAATGAAAAAAATGCAGTCACTGGAAGAATTTTATCGCTCAAAATTTGACCGGATTCCCGAAAATGTCCGAAATGGAGTAGGGCATTTTAATGTTTTTACAATTGATGAATACATCGGTGAAAACGCTAAGCCGGTGGTCTACAGCCGGAAAGATTATTTTAAGATCACCCTGATTATCGGTAGAAACAGGATTCATTATGCAGATAAAGTTATTGATATCCAAAAGCAGGGATTATTTTTTACCAATCCACAGATTCCTTACAAGTTTGAATGGATTGATGATTATAAATCCGGAATTTTTTGTGTGTTTACACCTGCATTTTTTCATCACTTCGGAAATCTGAACGACTACGAAATTTTTAAACCAGGCATGGTGCCTGTTTTTGAACTGACAGATGAGCAACTGGAAGATGTAACGCAGATTTTCAGGAAAATGCAGGCTGAAATGATTTCTGATTATGTGCATAAATATGACCTTCTCAGAAATCTGATATTTGATCTTCTGCATTATACCCTCAAAATGCAACCGACTTCAAAAACTGAAAAACAACAACCTAATGCTTCTCAGCGGATCACTCATCTTTTTCTGGAACTTTTAGAGCGTCAGTTTCCGATAGAAGATTTGACGCAGCAGATACGCTTTCGTTCTCCGTCTGAGTTTGCAGGTCAGCTTTCCGTTCATGTCAATCATCTTAACAGGGTCATAAAAGAGGTTACGGAAAAGACAACTTCTGAGATTATTGCCGAGCGCCTTTTACAGGAAGCAAAAATTTTACTCAGGCATACTGATTGGAACATTTCAGAAATCGCCTATACATTAGCCTTCAAAGAAGCTACTCACTTCAATAATTTCTTCAAGAAGAATATGCAGATTACCCCGAATCAGTTTCGGGAGATCAGTAATGTGGGCGGATAGATTTTTTATCAGATTGCTTTTCGCAGGAAAACAAACAACTTAGAATAAATGTTGATTGTATTCGCATTGTTTTTTGAGACTTATTTTATTGAGGTTAACGGTTCTCGGCTTAGCGATGTGGAGGATTATAACACTTAAGTAGATGCTAAACACAAATGTTTCATAAAGGCACCTCAGCCGTCATATTGCCGAACCGATGTTATGGTTAGTTTTTCTTTCTCAATATTCTAATTATTCGGTTATACATTAATTCAGACATATTCCAATTATAGCCTTCAAAGTTCACCGTATTCGTAAATTGAATGACTACAGCGTCTATGTCCTTATGATATTTAGCAATGGTTTGGTATCCGGGTATCAACCCTGTATGTTCATACTTATAAATAGAGGAATAGATTTCTTGTTCTTTTTTATCTCTAAAGACAGATCCATCATTTAATGCCCGAATGAATTTACTCAAATCTTCCGCTGTCGCTAGTATTGAACCGATATTTTCCGTTTTTAAATCCTTATCATAACCTACATAGTAACCGCTCATAACATCATCAATGTTTACGTCTTGAATTGAACCAAAAGTGTGCTTTAAATTCAACGGGTTTAATATTTCTTTTTGAATGTATTCAAATTTATTATATCCAAGAACACGGTTCATTATTTTGCTGAGTAATAAGTAATTGGTATTGGAATATTCATAATCCGCATCGGGTTTAAAGTTTGCTGGTTTATCTAAAACCAAAGCAAGTTGTTCGTTTTCGGTTTCTTTTGGAGTCGCCCAATACATATATGTATCGGTGAAGTTTGGAATACCACTTCGATGCTTAACCAACATTCGTACAGTTATTTTATCGGAATATTCTATTCTATCTTTCAATTCGGGTAAATAGTCTGAAAGTGTCTTGTCTAATGATAATTTTCCATCACGAGCCAATTTAGCAATCGCAACTGCATTATATAATTTACTAACACTGGCAATTTTAAATAATGCATTCGGATCGGTTGGAATTCTATTTTCTCTGTTTTTGTAGCCTGAAGTATAAAATTTTGTTCGATTCCCCGTTTTGTTTACACAAACAATAATACCATCAAATCCGTAATCCGATACTTTGTCAACTTGTTCCTGAACGGTCTTTGGAAGTGGTTTTATCCAGGCTATTACAATAGGCCACGGAACAAAATACAATGAAATTATTGTTCCCAAGAACAATAAAATTATAATTATTCGTTTTGATTTTTTTTTATTCATTTTGTTTTCTGAATGAAGCTGTGCTTACATTAGCCACAACTTCCAAATTTATGCGTTGCATCAATCTAGTCTATAAAAGCTTCACAAAGCCATTGCTCAACCAATATAAAAATTTATTTTGACAATTTGATTGTAAAGTGTTTACAATTCAATTTATATCTTAATTTTCTAAATTAAATAAACTTTTTTTCTTAAATAACTTTTTAACTTACACATTTAGTGAGACACTACCAGTTTTCTAGCATTGCTATTTGAGACTTTAAATATATTCAGACATTTTATTTGGTCGATCATACGTTTCACAAGTATGTTTTACTGCTTCACTTTAAAACTGTTTAGTTTCTCCGATTCAATACTTATCTTTACATTCATAGAAACTAATGTGAAGTTTAATGATTGATAGTGGTAAAAATCTTATATACGGTTTAAAAAAAAGAATATTAATCTGGATAACAGCATTTCTGTTTTCCTATTTATTCATCTATCTGATTGATCCTTTTTATTACAAAGAACTTCTTGCAAAATCATTTTTTTATATTGCAGAGGATTTTTTCTGGGTACTTTTTTTCTCTGTTATTATTGCGGAGGTAAGTTTGTTAATTGATTATTATGTTAATAAAACAATTTCCTGGAATGAAAAAAGCCTTCGAAGAGTACTGATTCAAACTGTACTTCAAATCATCGGGAGTGTCGCAGTAGTTATTCTTATTAATTTTATTTTTGAAAGTTTTTCAGATTCAACCAATGTTGATTACCGAAAAGAAATTGTACTCATTTCACAGTGGATTGCTACCAACATCGTCGTTTCATTATTGATAAGTGCCATCAATACAGGAAATTTTCTTTTAGAAAACTGGAAAAAAACTGCCTTGGAAGCCGCTCATCATAAGTTAAAATCTTCCGAACATAAAAGAGCTGCAATGGCAGCCGAACTTCAGGCATTAAAACTTCAGATTGACCCTCATTTTATATTTAATAATTTAAGCGTTTTGTCTGAGTTGATTCTGGAAGACCAGCAACTAGGTTACGAATATTCTGAGAGTTTTGCAAAAGTTTACCGTTACCTTCTCGTCAATTCAAAAAAAGATATAATTACGCTTGAGGAAGAACTGAAATTTTTGAATTCCTACATTTATTTAACTCAAAAAAGAATTGGCGAAGGAGTGCATTTCGATATTTCTATAAATGAAAATTACAAGCAGTTCGTGCTTCCGCCTTTATCGCTTCAGTTTTTGGTAGAAAATGCATTGAAGCATAACCAGACATCAAAATCAAATCCTTTAAAGATTAACATTTCAACTACAAATGATAAGTATTTATTAGTGTATAATACATTAGTGCCATTAATTAATAATAGTAAATCTGCTGGTTTAGGAATAAAAAATATAATTAATCGTTTTGAATTTTTAGGAGACAGAAAACCAATTATTCTGAAGACTGATAAGGATTTCATTGCTAAAATTCCATTATATGAAAATCAATAAGATATTGATCGTTGAAGACGAAAAACCGAATGCAGACCGGCTTAAAAGATTACTGCTGAAACTTCGTCCTTCGGTAGAAATTCTTTCCGTGGAAGATTCTGTTTCTTCAGCGGTAAAATGGCTGGAAAATAACATTACTCCCGATATCATCATGATGGATATTCGTCTTTCAGATGGTTTGAGTTTTGAAATATTCAATCGGTTTGAAGTGAAAAGTCCGGTTATTTTTACGACCGCTTATGATGAATATGCGGTGAAAGCTTTCAAGTATAACAGTGTGGATTATTTGCTGAAGCCGATCGAAGAAGAAGAGCTTGAAGGTGCCTTAAAAAAGTATGAAAGCTTAGTTGAAACTTCTCCTTCGTATTCCAATGCCATCGAAGGTTTGCTTAATTATATTCAACCTAAAGAATACAGAAAGCGTTTTCTTCTGGCGCATCGTGATGGTTATAAAACGGTTTTGACAGAAGATGTTTTGTATTTTTACACAGAACACGGTGTCAGCAAAACAATGCTTAAAACAGGAATTATAGAAACCGTTCCGCAAACTTTGGAAGAACTCGAAAAACAACTTGACCCGAAAGTCTTTTTCAGAGCCAACCGCCAGTTTATCATTCACATCGATTCTGTACAGCAGGTTTTTAATCATTTTAACGGAAAACTGAAACTCGAACTCAAAAAACATCCTGAGATAGACATTATTGTAAGCCGTGAAAAAGCTTCTGTATTTAAAACCTGGATGGATTATTAATAATATGATATGAAAAATTACATATTCTTGGCATTTGCCATACTTTGCGAATCTGTGGCGACATCGTTTTTAAAAGCTTCGGAAGGTTTCACAAAACCTTTACAGACCATAATTTTCGTGGTTGCAATGTCGGCTTCGTTTTATCTTCTCACACACGCCATCAAAGTTATTCCGATAGGAATTGCTTATGCAATCTGGTCTGCCGTAGGAATTGTTCTGATCTCTCTAATCGGATATTTTGTATATAAACAGACTTTAGACCTTCCTGCAATTTTAGGAATTGTATTGATTGTGATTGGTGTTATTGTGATAAATGTTTCTCGAAATCAACCTCCCATTAAAATATTGCTGAAGAGCAATTTATACTTCGTTTAAAAATGAATGCCTCTGTAAAAATCTATAGAGGCCTTCTGTTTTAGTCAAAATTCTGTCTTGTTAATAAAGATACAAATTTTCATTTTGAATATGCTACGTTTCATGTACAAATAATTCCGTTTCACTTTAATTGTTGATTAAACGAGCTGTTTTGTAAAGTTATTTTGCAGACGAAAAGCAGTAAACAATTATTATGAAATATAAAACAGGTTATTTAGCATTGTCAATTTCCCTGGCTGTGATAATGTATTCCTGCAATTCGGGAAATGCACAGGACAATCAAATTCAAACTACAGCAATACCGACAGATTTTATTCAGTTAAAATCAGGAAATGCTGATGTTTCCACAGGTTATCCAGGAAGTATTGAAGGTCAGGATAACGTAGAAATTAAAGCGCAGGTTACAGGTTATCTGGATGCAGTTTACGTTAAAGAAGGTCAATATGTGAATAAAGGACAGGCTTTGTTTAAAATAAATCCTTCCGTTTACAACGAACAGGTCAACAACAGCGAAGCAGCTCTGAAAGCCGCTTTGGCAAGTCAGGCAACCGCAAAACTGGAAGTTGATAAATTAAAACCTTTGGTGGCGGGAAATGTAGTTTCTGATATGCAGCTTAAAACGGCTGAGGCAAATTATCAGTCAGCTTCAGCGCAGGTTGCACAGGCAAGATCCGCTTTAGGTTCATCTAAAATAAATGCTAATTTCACTTATATTAAAGCTCCTGTAAGTGGTTATTTGGGTAGAATTCCCAACAGAATCGGAAACCTGATTTCGCCGTCAGACACTTCGCCTTTAACCACCCTTTCAAATATTAATTTGGTGAATGTTTATTTCACGATGAGCGAGGCCGATTTTATCACATACAGCAAAATGTCAGCCTCAGAACATCACACAGGAAACATAGATCTCCTTCTTGCAGACGGTTCCATTTACAATTACAAAGGGAAATTAGAAAACGCAAGCGGAAATTTCGACAGAACAACAGGAAGTATTCAGATGAAGGCTGTTTTTCAAAATCCTGACAAACTTTTGAGAGCCGGAGGAAGCGCAAGAGTGTTGATTCATAGAAATGTAGATGGCGTTTTAAAAATTCCGAAAACTGCTGTAAAAGATATTCAGGATAAATTTTTCGTCTATAAGCTCAATGGTAAAAAAGTACAGATGATTCCCATTGAAGTTTCACAAACAACGCCGCAGGATTACTTCGTTTCATCTGGAATAAAGTCGGGTGACAAGATTGCTGTCAATAGGATTGATGCACTGACAGATGGTGCGGATGTCGTTCCAAAAGTTGTTTATGCAAAATAATTAATCATTAACAAAGAAATTTAAGATGTTAAAAAAAATAATAGACCGTCCTGTCTTAGCGACTGTAATTTCCCTTATTATTGTGATATTGGGAATTATCGGGCTTAATCAGTTGGCGGTAACCCGTTTTCCGGACATTTCACCGCCTACGATTACCGTTTCCGGGTCTTATCCGGGTGGAAACAGTGAAACGGTGATTCGTTCAGTTGTAACACCGCTTGAGGAACAGATTAATGGTGTTGAAGATATGGTTTACATCAAATCAAATGCGAGCAATGATGGCTCTTTTTCGATTTCCATTATCTTTAAACAAGGTGTCAATGCAGACCAGGCCGCGGTCAATGTACAGAACAGAGTTCAGCAGGCAACACCAATTCTTCCGCAAGAGGTTGTGAGAACTGGTTTAACGACCTCGAAGCAACAAAACAGTATGGTGATGATTTTCAATATCTATACTGATGATAATAAAAAATATGATGAGACCTTTCTTCAGAATTATGCCAATATCAATCTGATTCCTCAGGTGAAAAGGGTGAAAGGTGTTGGTCAGGCTCAGGTTTTCGGGATGAAAGATTACTCGATGAGAATCTGGCTGAATCCTCAGAAAATATCTTCTTACGGTCTTGAACCGGCTGATATTTCCAATGCCATTGCCGACCACAGTTTAGAATCTGCACCCGGAAAACTGGGTGAAGAATCTGACGCCGCTCTGGAATATGTAATCCGGTACAAAGGAAAAAAGAACAAACCCGAAGAATATGAAAACATCATTGTAAAAAATAATGGGAATCAATTAATCAGGCTGAAAGATGTTGCAAGGGTAGAATTCGGTTCGATTTCTTATAGTGGAGATAATCTTTCCAACGGTCAAAATGCGGTTACCATTGCGATTTTGCAGACCACAGGTTCCAATGCCAATGAAATCGAAATCGGTATCGATAAGACCATTGAACAGCTCTCAAAATCATTTCCTCCGGGCATAAAGTTCACTAAAGTGATGAGTACTAAGGACAAACTGGATGAAGCAACCGGTCAGGTAAAATCAACATTGGTTGAGGCATTTATCTTAGTTTTTATTGTCGTTTTACTATTCCTCCAGGATTTCAGGTCGACGATCATTCCTGCGATTGCTGTTCCTGTTGCGATTATCGGGACATTCTTTTTCCTTTTGATCTTAGGATTTACCATTAATGTTCTGACGCTTTTCGCATTGGTTTTGGCCATCGGAATTGTCGTGGATGATGCAATTGTGGTCGTTGAAGCCGTTCACAGCAATATGGAAGGAACCAATCTTTCCGGAAAAGAAGCGACGCATAAAGCCATGAACGAAATTACGGGAGCGGTCATATCGATCACCTTGGTCATGTCAGCGGTATTTATTCCGATTGGATTTATGTCGGGTTCAGCTGGATTATTTTACAAACAATTTGCCTATACTTTAGCGATTGCCATTATTATTTCGGCTGTCAATGCATTGACTTTAACGCCAGCTTTATGTGCTGTTTTTCTTAAAAATAATCATCCCGGAGAGCATCATGAAACTCCAAAAAATTTTACGAAAAGGTTTTCAATCGCTTTCAATGCAGGTTTTAACAATATGACCAACCGTTATATTGGCGGATTAAGATTTTTGGTAAAAAGAAAATGGATTGCCGCAGGTTTGGTTGCAGGAGTTATTGGTGTGTCAGCCTGGTTGATGACTAGCACACCGCGAAGTTTTGTTCCGATGGAAGACGATGGATTTATGATGTATTCCCTGAGTATGCCTCCAGGAACAGGTTTGACAAAAACTACCGAAGTTACCAATCGTGTCAATACTATTTTTAAAAGCATTGAGGCTGTTGAAACCAATACATCCATCAGTGGTTTTAATCTTCTAAGCAACGGTTCCGGTCCTGCTTATGCAATGGGATTTGTAAAGCTTAAACCTAAAAAAGAGCGTGGCAAAATTCAGGATATTGATGAGGTGATGAACCTTATCAATGACAAATTATCTGTAAGCAAAGAAGGCAGTATTATGACATTCAGAATGCCTCCGGTAGAAGGTTATGGCGTAACCAATGATGCAGAAATTGTTTTGCAGGACAGAATGGGAAGAGATCCACAGGTTCTGAAGGCAAAAGCTGATGAATTAATCGGACAACTGATGCAATTGCCGGAAGTCGGCTCTGCCTATACAACATTCCGTGCAGATTATCCTCAACTTGAACTTGAAGTGAATGAAGATAAGGCGAAACAGTTGGGCGTAAGTATTTCAGGATTATTGGGAACAGTTCAGACTTATTTTTCGGGAGACCAGTCGCAGAATTTTTCACGATTTGGTAAATTTTATAGGGTCAATATCAAAGCAGACGGAATTTTCAGAATGGATGAAACGGCTTTCAACGATATTTTTGTGAAGAACAATAAAGGCGAAATGGTTCCTGCAAGTACTTTGGTAACACTTAAAAAAGTCTATGGACCTGAATCGGTTGAAAGATACAACCTATACAACTCTCTCAATATTTTGATTACCCCGAAACCGGGAGTCAGCAACGGAGAGTTATTAGGAAAACTTGAAAAAACCTTGGACAAATTACCATCAGACTACAGTTATGAATGGACAGGTTTAAGCTTGGAAGAAAAATCCTCAGGAAATCAGACGATCGCTATTTTCGGGTTGTGCCTGTTGTTCGTTTATCTTTTATTGGCAGGACAATATGAAAGTTACATCCTTCCTTTGGCGGTAATGCTTTCCATCCCAACCGGAGTTGTCGGTGCATTCTTAGGAATTAAAGCCATTGGACTGGACAATAATATCTATGTGCAGGTCGGTTTGATTATGCTTATCGGACTTTTGGCTAAAAATGCGATTCTGATTGTAGAATTTGCCGTTCAGAGACGAAAATCAGGATTATCCATTGTTGAATCGGCCTTGGAAGGTGCGAAAGCAAGATTGCGTCCGATTATTATGACCTCATTAGCATTTATCGTTGGAATGATTCCTTTAATGCTCTCGGCAGGCGGAATGGCTTCAGGAAACAAATCCATCAGTGTAAGTGCGGCAATGGGAATGTTCAGCGGAGTCATTCTGGGAATTTTTGTCATTCCGGTTTTGTACATGTTTTTTCAATATTTAGATGAGAAGATTTCATCAAAAAAAACTCCTTTCACACCTCAAAATCAACTTTCAAATGAAAATGTTTAATATCAAACAAATTCTTTTTGCAGGTGCGGTGACATCAGTTTTGGTGTCATGCGCCATCCAAAAAGATTATACAAGACCGGAACTCAACATCCCTGAAAATTATAAACAGCAGGTTCAGGTTACAGGCGACACCATCGTTTTGCCGTGGAAAACATTTTTTAAAGATCCGAAATTGGTTGCTTTAATTGAAAAAGCGTTAGATAAAAATAATGAAATCAATGTTGCCTTAAAAAATATAGAGCAGCTCGATTTAGCTTATAAACAGGCAAAAAATACATTGATGCCGACTTTGAATTTTAACGCAGGAGCCAATAGAACCTGGGCCTCCAAGAACAGTTTGAATGGTTCACTGAATGAGCAGTTTACCGGTACAAAATATCTGGATGATTTTAATGCTAATTTGAGTTTGTCTTGGGAAGTTGATATCTGGGGTAAAGCAAAAATGCAGAAAGAGTCTGCGGCAGCCGAATATTTTGCTCAAAAACAAAATAGAGATGTTGTAAAAAGCCGAATTATTGTGGAAGTTGCCAAAGCTTATTACAATTTATTAAGTTTAGATGAACAGTTGAAAATTGCCCGGCAAAATATTGAGTTGAGTGATAAAACACTCACAATGATGAAATTGCAATACACTGCCGGACAAATCAATTCTTTGGCGATACAACAATCTGAAGCACAGAAGAAAACGGCAGAACTTCTGGTTCCTTTGGCTCAGCAAAATATTTCTGTTCAGGAAAATACATTGAGTATTCTTTGTGGAGAATATCCAGGTTCTGTAGAAAGAGCTGGGAATTTTGGAACTTTAGTTATTGATAATAAAATATCTTCCGGAATTCCGGCTCAATTATTAAGCCGAAGACCAGATTTAAAAGCGGCAGAATTAAATATTGTAAGCCTGAATGCGAAAACAGGACTGGCAAAAGCAGCAATGTATCCGAGTATAAGTTTGTCGCCATCAATAGGTGTTAATTCAAATAAGGTTAATACCTGGTTTGACCTTCCTGGCTCTATTACAAAAACGTTGGCAGCCAATTTAACAATCCCTCTTCTGAACAAAAGACGACTGAAAACAGGCTATGAAACGGCAATTATTGAACAGGAAAAAGCCGTCATTAACTTTAAGCAGACTTTATTGACAGCGGTTGGTGAAGTTTCTGATGCAATGGCAAAATCCCAGGGAAGCAGCGAAAGATTAAGTCTTCTGGAACAACGGACAGCCATTTTGGAAAAGGGAATCAATGATGCGATGAAACTTTATAAAAGCGGAATGGCAACTTATCTTGAAGTGATTACCGCCCAGAATAATAAGTTGCAGAATGATTTGGAATACGTCAATGCCAAAATTGAAAAACTTAATTCAGATATTGACCTTTATAGAGCTTTGGGTGGAGGGATTGAGTAAAACAAAAACTTTTTAAAATTTTTCCCTTGTTAAATTGCAGTTTTCATATAAGTCTAGTGAAAAGATTTTAATAATTCCTTCATCGATTTGTCTTTCATTAAGAGTCTTGAAAGGTTGAAAATGAATATACAGGAAATATCAAAAACTATTAATTGATTATGTGATAAATGTTTTTTGTATTGAAAATAATTTGTCTTGTAAAGCTAATTACAACTGAGAATAAATAAAAAATTGGCGCCAACTGAATACAGTTAGCGCCTTATGGCTTGTTTGTGACCTTGACGAGCGTATCTTCAAACACTTTTATTGATGATTTACTTCGATTAAGCCAAATTAAACAAGAATTGGCAATTCCGAATCGAAGAATTAATTTCTTAAAGTTTTGAAGTTTTCGTCAAATTAATTTTAAGCATTTGAAGTACTCAAAATTAGAAAAGTTTGACATTATTTTACTTCGATTGTCTTCTAACTTTTCATAAATATTTTGCTAAGAATATTTACTTTGTATGTAATTAAAATGGTTTATATAACGAGGAAACTTGGTATAATAAAGTATTTCTTATTTACTTATAATCATATAATATACCTAAACTATCATCCAACTTTTCTGTTGTAATATTCTTTTCAGGAAGTATATCCAAAATTTCCTGATGTATATCTCTTTTCTCAAATTTTTTTTTAAGGACATTCAATAATGTTACCCGAGTTGTCTAAAAATCAATCCTCGACATGAAATTTAATACGAGATTCTCTGGACGAATATTTGCAAAGAATTGCCAAACTTGCAAAAATAAGGAGAATGTAAAATGCATATTTCAAGATATAAATTTGAGAGTATTTCAGATGATGAAATTTCTTTGTAAATGCTTTAAAAATTATCCTGCCGCTACTGTATTACTAATGGGATAAATTAGAAAATGAACTTCATTAGCAAAGAATTAAATGATAATATGCTAGATTTTGTGAATGATTTTATAAATATGCAGAACTACACTTTTGTGTAGTTTTTAGTTTGTCTCGATTAATTAAATTTGTTATATGGAGAAACGTTACAGTAGAAATAGACTTTATTTAACAAGTGATGATCAGGATTTACTTAAAAATTATCCAATTTTTTTAGGAGGTGCCGGAATAGGTAGTATAATTGCAGAAACTCTACTTAGATTTGGTTTTGAAACTATTACCATCGTTGACGGAGATACCGTTGAATTATCAAATCTGAATAGACAAAATTATACCGAAAAAGATATTGCAAAACCCAAAGTTGAGGCCTTAAAAAAAAGATTGCTTTCAATCAATAGTCATGCAAAAATTTCTATCCATAATTGCTTTATCAATTCGAATAATTTGCATGAGCTTATAAAAGGGCATAAAATAGCTATTAATGCATTAGATTTTTCTTCTGACATCCCTTTGTTATTTGACCAAGTGTGTCAGGAAAACGGAATTCCTGTTTTACATCCTTATAATTTAGGCTGGGGAGCTTTAGTAATGGTAATTTCTGAAAATTTAGGGCTGGATTCTCTAAAAAAAGAGAAAGTTATTTTTAATGAAGTAAATGTGGTACAATATGTTTCTAGTCATATGAGATATTGGGGTAATCCTCAAAAATGGTTAGAAGATATCATTGATAAATATGTAAATGAAAATAAACAACTTCCACCTCCTCAATTGTCAATTGCTTCTTTTATGGCTGCTGCAATATGTACTAAAATAGCTTTCAATATTGCTACAAACCAACCAGTCAAAAAATTTCCTGAGTTTTATTTAACAACTTTAGACCTTTAGATTTTGTTATATTAATTTATTATTCACAGCATAGGAAATTGCTTCTGTAATGTTGCCTACCTCTAATCTTTCAAATAATTTTCTGCGATGGAACTTTACAGTATCGGGAGAAACAAATATAGTTTCTGCTATTTCATTAATAGTAAAACCTCTTGCGCAGAGTCTTAATATTTCGAGTTCTCTTTTAGATAAAGTTACTTTTTGTTCAGCCTCCCAAATATCTCTTTCTAATCTATAGTGATAGACTTTATTCTCCCCATTCCTATATATTTTAATATTTCCGGCTTCTTTCTCAGAAGAAAGTGAAATTAGGCATATTGCCTTCCATATTTTTCCTTCCTTGTTTAAAAGCAAAGGAGTCAACTTTTGATTAATTAATATTTTATTTCCCTCTTTGTTGATGAGGTGAAAGTCATACGAAATGGTATACTCCAAACGATTTTCTAAGGGAATGGTCTCATAAAAACTAAATCCAGCATCATTTATTTTTAGTAAAAGCTGTAAATCTTTTTCCGGAACATTTTTAAAATAAAAGGCATACCCCATATCCAATACCTGTTCCGGCGTGTTTCCGCTTAAAAACAATGGATTATCAGATACATATTCAAATCCCTGTTTTATGTAATCTATCACATAAATACTTGTATAAGTTGCTCTTGAAAAAGCCTTTATGGAATCTAAATAACTGAATTTTTGTTGACTTTCTTCCTCAGATATGTCATTAATAATATTTCTGTGATCAAAGAAAGAATTTACATCATCTTTACTCATTTATCAATTTTGTACAAATATAATATAAAAGCAATATAACTCAAACAATTTGTGATATATACGTTTAATAGATTTGTAATTTCTCTCAATTGTGAATAATATTAAATATTAATAGATTCTATTTTCATTACAAATCAGTAAACTACACAAAAGTGTAGTTTGCTGATTTACAATGAAATACTACAATTTAGGGTAGCGTGAATGATAATCTTGCCAAGTAGTTTTGTAAAAAAAATAACCCGATATGAGAATCACACAAAATTACTTAGAACAACTGGAGCTAAACCAACTTTCGGAGCTTGCAAAATTCGTAGTAGAAGAAAATTTCAATCATCATTGTGATGAGGATATTGCAGCGATACACAGTTTTAATCAAGATATATTGAATACATATTATGAAGAACTAAGTTATTTTGAAGATTCTAAAACTTTTGTTTCCAAGGATGAAGGCGGAAATTTTTACGGATCAATCAGGCTGATTAAATGGAATTATAAAATACAACTTCCAATACAAAAATTATTCAATATTAATTTATTGGAAATCATAAAGCAAAAAAGTATTTCTTCCGTATGGCATATCGGTAGGTTTGCAACAAGTAAGAATAATTCAGATCGCTTTTTATTTAAAAAACTGATGATGTATGCTATAGCGCCTATATGTACATCCAGTAATAGTATTGGATTTGCAGAATGTGACAATAAACTTTTAAGAGCAATGAACTTAATGGGAATACAAACAGAAACTTTAGGTAATTCTATTACCTACTTGGGATCGGAAACCATTCCAATATCAATTGAAAAAGAAGGTGTAATAGATTTTTTTAATACAAATTATAATTTACTAGACACTAACTATTTGGATCAACTGACGAGAAATCAATAATATAATGAAACTTACTGAAGAACAAAGAAAGGGACAAAGGATATTATTTAAAATAATACGCGAAGCATGGGAAAATGAGAGCTTTAAGAAAGCACTTATTGATAATCCAGAAGAAACAATATCAAAGTTTTTAGGACAAAAAATACCTTTTAGAAAAAAAATAATAGTTACCGATCAGTCTAATCAAGATTATTTATATATAAATATTCCAATCAAACCAAATGATAAGGATGTTGATGACCATTTATTTAATGAATAGATGATTATAAAAAGAGCTAAATAAAGTGTATTTATATATAATCATACTAAACCACTAATTTGTGTAGCAGTTGTGATATTTTAAGTAAATATCTTTGGATTGTGAAAGTTAATGAAATTTAGCTGTTTAAAAGAAGCTTAGATAACTTAAAAAATTAAATTGAAATGAATATCCTTTTTTATAAAATGAGAAAAAACTAAAAGAATATCATTGTGTTGATGATTAAACACTTTTAAGATTATTTCTTTAAATATAAAATTCGTAAAATTTTTTCAATAAACTGATTTTTTAAAATTCATAAAAATATTGCCTACTAAAAATTAATAATTATACAATTAAGATTCCAAGTTAACATGAAAATACAAAAAACACAGCTTATTCTTCTTTTTCTTACTTTGGGTACAATTACGTATGCACAAAAAGCTAAGAAAGATACTATAGAAAGTATCCAGGAAGTTACATTAATTAAAAGAGCATTTGTAAAGAAAAATGATAGATATGTTTTTGATGTTGCACAATCTCCATTAGCAAAGGGAAACAATGGTTTTGATCTACTCAAAAGTTCTCCAATGGTTTCCAGTATTGATAATAAAAACTTAACAATTTTAGGTAAATCTAACGCTGTCATCTATATTAATGGTAAAAAATCGCAACTAAACGGTGAGTCCTTATTAGAATTACTTAAAAATACACCAGGTGAAAATATTTCGAAGATTGAAATAATAACTGTTCCTGGAAGTGAGTTTAACGTTGGTGCAAATGATGGAATCATCAATGTAGTGATGAAAAAAAGAACTTCAGACGGAATAAACGGAACATTGAGAATGACAAATAATCAAGGTTATTATAACAACCCATCTTCCAGCGTATCTGTGAATTACAGAAAAAATAAGCTTGGTATTAATGTCAATACAAATTATTCTCAATATACTTTAAGACAGGCTTTTGTGTTTTCTAACGGAAATCAACAAAACTTTACAACATCGGAAGGTTATATTATGGTTCCTACCAAAAGCTTCGGAGGAAATTTTGATGTTAATTATGACCTAAACGATCATCACTTTCTGTCCCTCTCTTTTGATTCGCGCGAAGGAAACAGAAACGGACAGATTACAGATCTCGTTAATAATGAGTACAGCTTCAATGGAAGTGGTTTTAATCTTAACAGAAACAGAACTTTATCCAATACAGATGAAACCTCTGCAAGTAATTCGGCTAACCTGAACTATGAGTGGAAAACTGATGATAATGGCAGTAATTTTAATGCCAATATAGCTTACCTTCATTATACAAATAAAAATCATGCATACAATAACATTTATTCCATTAATGATCAGAATGAAAATATTACACGTATAAAAGCTTTTAATCAGTCAATCCCTCAAATTATCGATAACTTTTCAGGAACATTAGATTATGCAAAAAAGTTTAAAGATGAGCTTTCTCTTTCTGTAGGTGGAAATTTTAATTCTACAAAAACAGATAATGATACTCGTTTTACTGATTTTGTAAGTGGGAATTTTGTAGAAAACCAGCAGCAGTCTAATCATTTTATTTATAATGAAAAAATAACGGGGCTTTATGCAACTTTGGCAAAGACATTTAATGAGAAATTCTCAGGGAAAATAGGTTCAAGAATAGAGTTTACCAATGCAACAGGTGATGTGGTGAATAAAAATGAGAGTTTTACAAATAACTACAGTAATATTTTGCCTTATCTGAATTTCAATTATGAGATTAATAAAGATCACAATATTTCATATACTTTTTCAAGCAGGGTAAGCAGACCTTCTTTCTGGGCAATTAATCCTACAAGAATTTATCTTACACAAAATAATTACGCTCAGAATAACCCGTTCATAAAAGCATCATCTTACTATAGTCAGGAATTGAATTATATGTATAAAAGTGCTTATTTTCTGACATTGGATTATATGTATGTAAAAGATGCTCAAGGACAGGTTCCTCTACAGAGAACTTTACCGGATGGCACGGTGCAGATTCGATATCTTGGTACAAATTACGGAGACCACACACAGTTGACAGCAACAGTGGGATTACAAAAACAGTTTTTCAAAAATATATGGAATGTAAACGGATATTTTAATTTCTATTATGTTACATACAAAGGAAATGTAGACACAGATCCTACAACCGGGGATGTTTTTTCTCCTTATATTTTAGATCTTAAAAAAACATACGCATTTTTTCAGATTAATAACAGTATAAGACTTTCTTCCAAAAAAGACTGGTTTGTAGATGTCAATTACTTTTATCAGACACGAAGACAAATAGAATACGGAAAGCAGATTAAATTATCTTCATTGGATATTGGAATAAAGAAAATATGGGATGACTGGACGGTTATGATTAAAGCCAGCGATATCTTTAGAAACTTCATTTTTGCAATTGATAATCTTCAGACCAATACGGGATCTTTTAATAATGTTTATCAGAATCAATATAACAGACAGGTTACTTTAACAGTAACTTACAATTTCGGAAATCAGAAAGTAAAGAGGATAAGAGATGTTGAAAGTGCTGATAATTCTATAAAATCCAGAACAAAATAATTTCAACGATAAAGTGATCTTAAAGCTGCATTCTTTATTGTAGCCAGGGATTTTTGTGCCATATTTTTTAAAAAAAACCTGAATTTTAAGTATTTAAATTATTGATAATTAGTTGCTTGTAATAATTCATTGTTTTTCGCTGGAAAATAGATTGTTCTTTTAAAATTACAGTTTCTGCTTAAGGAAATTCTAAAAACTAACCCATTCAAAAAACACCAATATGCTATCAGAAAGAATATTGCCTAATATTAAAACACTAATTCAATTATTAGAAATAAGAAAAAAATCATATTCATTAGGTATTACATGTATCGAAGGTGGAGATGAAGAGAATTTTCTGTCATATCATGAATTGTATGATCAAGCACTTAAAGCACTTCATTACCTGCAAAGCAAAGGCTTAAAGCCTGGAAGTGAGCTTGTTTTTCAGATTGATAATAATCAGATTTTTGTTACTGTTTTTTGGGCATGTATTTTAGGAGGTATTTATCCGGTTCCTCTTACAGTAGGTACTAATGAAGATCATAAAAATAAATTATTAAACATTTGGCCTGTCTTAAATGATCCTTTTCTTATAATCTCCGAACATAATTTTAAAAAATCAGATCTGCTGTCAAAAACGGACATATTAGGAGATATTGAGGAAAAGATAGTTTATCAGGAAAATATAATGTCTTCAGAAGATTTCGGTTCTGTTCACAACGTAGAGGAAGATGATATTGCATTTATACAGTTTTCTTCCGGTTCTACAGGAAATCCAAAAGGAGTAATGCTTACTCATAAAAATTTAATAACCAACGTAAGAGCAATCAGTGAGGCTTCAGGATACTCAGATGCAGACAAAATGATAAGCTGGATGCCTCTTACTCATGATATGGGACTTATTGGCTTTCATATCAATCCATTATTTATTGGGATGTCTCAATATCTTATTCCTACAAATGTTTTTGTAAGAAGACCTTCTTTGTGGTTGCAAAAAGCAGATGAACATCAATGTACTATTTTGTGTTCTCCCAATTTTGGATATAATTATACTTTAAAGCATTTTAACCGCGATAATGATACTTTGGATCTTTCTTCCGTAAGGTTGATTTATAATGGAGCAGAACCTGTATCTATAAATATCATCCAGGAGTTTCTGGAAGTATTTTGCCAATACGGATTGGATGAAAATGCGATACGTCCTGTTTATGGTTTGGCTGAAGCGAGTCTTGCAGTATCGATTCCTGATATGAATGATAAGATTACCTACTTCAGTTTTTCCAGAGATCACCTGAATTTCGGAGATAAAGTAGTAATCACCCAAGAAAATGAAAATTCTCTTTCTTTTGTAAATGTGGGAAAAGCAATCAATTATTGTCAGGTAAGAATTACAGATGAGTACAATAATCCTGTTGATGAAGAAATTATAGGTGAAATACAGATTAAAGGTGATAACGTTACAGGCGGATATTATAATAATGTATCAGAAACCGAAAATATTATTACTTCTGATAAGTGGGCGAGAACAGGTGATTTAGGATTCATTAAAAACGGATCTTTGTACGTAACCGGAAGAATGAAAGATATTATTTTCATTAACGGGCAAAACTATTATCCGCATGATATTGAAAGAGTAGCTGAAGCAGTTGAAAGTATAGAACTTAATAAGATTGTTGCAGTAGGTCATTACAATGAAACAGCGCAGAAAGAAGAGATCATCACTTTTGTATTTCACAGAGGAAACCTGGAAAACTTTATTCCAATTGCTAAGGAATTAAAATCAAAGATAAATATTGAAATGGGAATTGATATAGACAGGGTTATTCCTGTAAAAGATATTCCCCGTACAACAAGTGGTAAACTTCAGAGGTTTAAATTGTTGAATGACTTCAAAAAAGGAAAATTTGAAGAAATACAAAACCGCTTCGCCGAAGTAATAAGTAAGATAAAGACGGAAGAAAAAGAAGAACCGGCAAATGAAACTGAACAATATATATTAGATATCTGGAAAAAGATTCTTAAGCAAGAATCTTTAGGAGTTACCGACAAGTTTTTTGAATCGGGAGGTAATTCACTTAAGGCTGCAGAATTATCCATGATTTTATTTAAAGAACTGCAGGCTGAACTTCCTATTAGTACACTTTATACATATCAGACTGTAAAAGAACTAGCAGCCATTATACAAAAACTTGAAAAGAAAGCTTATATAAGCATTCCTAAAATTGAATCTGAACTGTATCCATTGGCTTCGACGCAAAAGAGACTGTATTATGCTTGGGAAATGGATCAGCAATCTACCGCATACAATACTCCTTTAGCATTAAAGATTAAAGGGAATATAGATATTCTTAAATTGAATAAAGCTGTGGGGCAAATCATCAAAAAGCATGATGCTTTAAGAATAACATTTGAGAACCATTCCGAGCCTGCTTTTAAGATCAATGAAATAATAATCCCTGAAATCGTACAGCATGACAATGTCTCATTAGAAATAAATTCTTTATTAAGAGACAGTGTACGTCCGTTTGATCTTATTAATGGACCTTTATTCAGAATAGAAATTTTTAAAGATGAAACTGAAACAATATTATTTTTAGATTTTCATCATATCATCTCAGATGGTTTATCCATTTACAATTTTCTTAATGAATTGATGATAGCATATGATGGCAAAGAACCTGAACAGTACTCTGTAGGTTACGGTGATTTTTCTTATTGGGAAAAAGATTATCTGAAGTCTGATACTCTGAATGAGCAGAAAGAATTTTGGATGAAAGAGCTGGAAGGAGAATTACCTGTGCTGGATTTTCCTTTAGATTTTCCACGTCCTTCTTTACTTGATTATAACGGACAAAGGTTAGAGTTTGTTATTGATAAGAAAAAATCTGACCAACTGAAGAAAATTGCTCTTGAACATAAATGTACATTACATGTTCTGCTTTTTTCAATATACAATATTCTTGTTGCCAAATATACCGGGAAACAAGATATTATTGTAGGAATTCCTGTAGCAGGACGTAAACATCCCGATTTACAAACAACTCAGGGAATGTTCGTGAACAATCTTGCGGTAATCAATACAATTGATCCGGCTGAAACTTTAGAATCTTTCCTGAAGAAAGTTAATAGTAAAGTTGAAAAAGTTCTTCTTAATCAGGAATACCCTTTTTCTTCATTATTGGAAGAGTTGGATTATCAGAGAGACAGCAGCAGAAATCCTATTTTTGATACAATGTTTGTTTATCAGAATATGGGCTTTCCTGATTATACTCCAAATGATTTTTCTTTTTCAAGATATTTCTTTGATTCAGGAACATCAAAGTTTGATATCTCAATGGAAGTATTTGATTATGAAGAATCTCTTAAATATTATATAGAATATGCTACTCATCTTTTCAGAAAAGAAACTATTCTTGAATTTCAGAAACATTTTGAAATACTGACAAATAAGATCATTTCAGATTCGCAGTGTCGATTACAAGATATCATTTTGCTTAGCGAAGAAGATTACAAACAACATATTATTGATTTTAATGATACGAAATTAGCATATCCTAAGCAAAAAACAGTTGTAGATTATATTGAAGAACAGGCACAGAATAAACCAGATAAAATAGCTTTACGATTTGAAAATCAAAATATTAATTATTCTGAACTTAATACAAAAGCAGATCAGTTATCCTGTCTTCTGGATTATAAAGGAATCAAAGAAGGGGACATCATAGGAATTCTGATGAAAAGATCTCCGGAATTTATAATTTCCATGTTGGCAATTCTAAAATCGGGAGCTACTTTCCTTCCTCTGGATAGTGATTTGCCGGAAGACAGATTACATTTTATCTTGCAAAATAGCGGAAGTGTAATGGTTATCACTGATCAGAATCACAAAATCCTTATTCCGGATGATATTCAGACTTTAATATATGAAGAAGCAATTTGTCATCAGAATGAAATAAAAAAAAATAAAAAGCTGTATAATTCTGAATCAACAGCTTACGTAATTTACACTTCGGGTACAACAGGCAAACCAAAAGGAGTAATGATCTCTCAAAAATCATTACTTAATTATACACTTTGGGCTGCAGAAAAGTATATTAATGAAAGAGAAGTAAGTTTTCCATTTTTTACTTCTGTTTCCTTTGATCTTACGATTACATCTTTGTTTACTCCGCTTATAACGGGAAATACAGTTATTGTCTATCAGGAAGACCCGCACAATATGCTCATCGAAAAAGTAATTTTCGAAAATCAGTCGGATATCATTAAACTTACTCCTTCGCATCTTAAGATAGTTGATCAGCTGGATCTTAAATCTTTAAACGAAATCTCTGTCAAAACATTTATTGTAGGAGGTGAAGAATTAGAACAATCGCTTGCTCAGAGAATTTCTACAAAATTCGGATCTAAAATAGAAATTTATAATGAATATGGTCCTACAGAAGCTACAGTCGGATGTATGATTTATCAGTTTAATCCTCAGGATTCTTATATGACGGTTCCAATTGGTGTTCCTATTTATAATACACAGATTTATCTTCTTGATGAATACCTGAAACCTGTTCCTGCTGGCGTAAAAGGAGATCTTTATATCGCAGGAGACGGATTAGCGCAAGGATATCTGAATAATGAAGCTTTAACTCAGGAAAGATTTATTGATAATCCTTTTGTTGAGAGTACAAAAATGTATAGATCAGGAGATACAGCCAGAAGACTTTCGGATAATATGCTGGAATATATCAATCGTACAGATAATCAGGTTAAGATAAACGGATACAGAGTTGAGCTTTTAGAAATCGAAAACAGTATTAAACAGAACACTCAGATAAAACATGTTGTTGTGATATGTAACAATACGAATGGTGGTTCAAAGAAACTGGAAGCGTATTATTTATCACCTTCTGATCTACACATAGATTCTCAGGCTTTAAAAAACATACTTTCCGCGGTATTACCTCATTATATGATACCTGCAGTCTTTGTTGCGGTGGATGAAATACCGTTGACAAAAAACGGTAAGGTAGATCACTCAAAACTTATACAGTTGGGTTCTGCAAAAGCGGTTGTAAATAAAACAATCCCTGCCAACAAAATGCAGGAAATTTGTGCAGAAATATGGATGCAGCTCTTTAATGAAGAAAATATTTCCATTACCGACAATTTTTACGAATTGGGAGGAGACTCTATCAAAGCTGTGCAGATATCATCAAGATTATTGGAAAGAGGAATCGTTCTGAAGGCAAAAGACATACTTCAATATCCTACCATTGAATTATCTTCATCTTATGCCAAAGTTCAGGAGTCAGAAACTCA
Source organism: Chryseobacterium taeanense (assembly GCF_900099685.1). GTDB lineage: Bacteria > Bacteroidota > Bacteroidia > Flavobacteriales > Weeksellaceae > Chryseobacterium > Chryseobacterium taeanense. Next base: position 250,082 of record NZ_FNDW01000005.1, read on the forward strand.
GTATGAGCAAGGTTTAGTTGTTGGTAAAAAAGGATTTACATCTATAGAATCTTGGTTTTTCGAAAATAAATTTGAAAATCCCAATTACTTTAATCAGTCTTTGGTTCTTACGGTAAAAAAAGATGTTACTATTTCATATTTAAGACTTGCTTTTGAAAAACTTATTCAGCATCACGATGGATTAAGATTGAAATATAATGCTGATGAAAATATTTTGTTTGTCGACGAGTATCATGCAGATAGTTTTTCTTTAAGTGAATATTCTGCTCAGTCACAGAAAGAATTCGAATCTTTCGCTGCACAAATGAAAAATAGTCTTAATCTTTCAAATGGACTATTAATCAAAGCTGGTATAATCTATCAGGAAGGCAAAGATCCTTTGTTATTAATTACAGCTCATCATTTAGTGATGGATGGTTTTTCCTGGAGAGTATTACTTGAAGATCTTTTTACATCTTATTCTGCAATAGAAGAAGGTAGAGAGATTGCCTTACCAAAAAAGACCATTTCTTTAATAGAATGGAAAAAGGAGATAGATTATTATAGTAAACTTCAAAACTCCCAATTACAAGAAGAATACTGGAGAAATACAGAATCTTCAAATACTAAACTTCCTCAGGATTTTGCTGAAGAAAACATATTTATCCGAGATGCAAATAAAATTTCAGAGGAATTATCAGAAGAAAAAACAGATTTCTTATTGAAAGTTCAAAATGCTTATAAAGTTGATGTAAATACAGTAGTGATAACCGCTTTAACACTTTCTTTAAAAGAATGGACAGGTAAAAATGATTTCGTAATAGAACTTGAAAATCATGGAAGACATCTTGAGAATGCAGATGCTTCGAGAACGATTGGCTGGTTCACGGCGATGTATCCTGCAAAAATTGAAATAGCAGACAATAATATCGGAGCGAATATTATTGCCGTAAAAGAACAGCTTTCAAAAATTCCTGACTCGGGAATAGGATACGGAATTAATAGATACATGAACCAGTCTCTAAATAACGGAAGAGAATATATACCGGAAATAAGATTCAATTATCTTGGACAGTTTGGTCAGGAGCTATCTAATTCTCTGTTTTCTTACTCCGCTATTCAACACGGGATGGAGTCTGATCCGGATAACAGAATGACAGCCAAAATAGAGATTAATATGTTCGTCATCAAAGGGAAGTTCTGCACAGAGATTATCTATAATTCAATGCAGTACCATAAAAAAACAATGTCATGGCTTCTGAGTTCATTCTTTAAAAATATCATTAACATAATAGAGTACGTCAAAACTGAAAACAATGTCTATTTAACTCCGTCAGATTTCGATTCTGTAGAGTTAGATCAACAGGAACTAAACTCTCTGTTTTTCTAGGACTTATCTATTTATCATATACAATATTATTAACATCATAAAATACAAAATATGAATCTTCAAGATTTGCAATTAGTTGGAAATAAAAAAATGTTATTCGAAGTAAAAGATAACAACAGTGATTATTTCAAATGGTTATATGAGAATAAATCAGCAATTGATGATTTTATCTCTAAAGAAGGCGCACTACTTCTACGTGGTCTTCCTGTACAAAATGACGGAGAATTTGCTAAAATTTTAGAGATTCTTTTTGGTGAAGATCTTGTGAATTATACCTATAGATCGACCCCAAGAAAACAGATTAACAATAATAATGTTTATACAGCTACAGAATATCATGCATCGGAAATTATTCCTCAACATAATGAAAATGCTTATTCTAATAAGTGGCCTATGAGAATAGGATTCTTGTGTGTAACTCCTGCTTCCAAAATGGGCAATACTCCTATTTCAGACAGCCGTGTTGCTTATCAGCAAATTCCTTTGGAAATCCGTGAAGAGTTTGAAGCAAAAAAAATCATGTATGTAAGAAACTACTCTGAAATAGATTTGCCTTGGGAAGAAGTATTTCAGACAGATAATGAAAAAGAGGTTGAAAAGTTCTGTACAGATAATGATATTATGTACGAATGGACAGATAACGGGTTAAGAACAAAGCAGATTAACCAGGCAACTATGATACATCCTGTTACAAAAGAGAAAATATGGTTTAATCAGGCTCATCTTTTTCATTCCAGCAGTTTAGGAAAGGAAGTTGAAGAAAGTCTGATAGATCTTATAGGTGAAGAAAATCTTCCCAGAAATACATTCTTCGGTGACGGAACTCCTATTAATTTAGAATATCTGGATATTATCCGCGATGTTTTTGAGAAAACCAAATTTTCTTTCGATTGGCAGAAAAATGACGTTTTACTGTTGGATAATATGCTATATACCCATGGAAGAGACCCTTATGAAGGAGAAAGAAAAGTCTTGGTAGGAATGGCAAGACCATTTCAGGAAAATTAATTATATCCTCTGTATTCAAAGACAGATCTTGAAATCTGTTATACATAAACTAATATCATCATATCTCATCTATTGCTAAAAAATACTCAGATGGACACTAAGCTAGACAAAAGGAATGTACAGGATATTTTTGAACTGAGTATGGTTCAAAAGGGAATGCTGTTCCATTATCTTAACGAAGATAATAATATATATAATGCACAATTAAGCCTTAAAATAGAAGGAATATTAGAAGTTGATATTCTAAGGACAGCTTTTAATACTCTTCAATCTAATAATGAGGTTTTAAGATCTGTTTTCAAATGGGAAGGACTTAGTAAGCCTTTGCAGATTGTACTTCATGAGTCTCCTGTAAATTTTATTTATCATGACATCTCTTCTAAAAGTGATAGCGAAATATTACAGCTTGTCTCAGAATATGCTCAAAATGACTTTAATAAAAGATTTTCTTTGTCAGAAGTTCCGTTTAGAATCAGCATTATAAAGACAGATAATACATCTTTTACACTTTTTATCACTCATCATCATATATTATATGACGGATGGAGTACGGGAATTCTTTTGAAAGAATTATTTGGTTATTACCAATATTTGCTGGAATCCGGCCCCAATCCTAAACTTTTAGTAAAGCCAGGGTATAAAGAATATATTAATGGCTTAACGAAGAAGGAAAATGCAGAAAGCGAAGAATCATATTGGAAAAATTATCTTAATGATTTTGAACTGCAATCTGTTTCTGTAAGCAGCCATAATAACGCTTCTGAAAATATAGTTACCAAAATAACTTCTTTGCTGGATGCTAAATCTCTTGAAGAGTTCTCTGTAAAATATCAGGTAACAAAAGCAGCAATTGTATATGCAGCTTTGGGAATTCTTCTTCAGAAACTAAAAGGAGAATCGGATGTTGTAATCGGAACAACCGTTTCAGATCGTGACTCCTCTGTAACAGGTTCTGAAAATATAATAGGGAATTTTATCAATACCGTTCCGTTAAGAGTTATTTCTGAAGAAGCTGAATCTTTTTTAGATATAGTAAGAAAGATACATTCTGATATTATCAATAGAAGTCAGTATAAAACTTCATACTATGAGGTGAAAAAGATCATGAAGCTTAAAGCATCCGAAGAGTTGTTTGATACTTTGGTGGTTGTAGAAAATTATCCCATAGATGAAGAAGCCATTAATTCTCATAATGCGTTTTCCGTAAAGTTGAATTCCGTACATGAAAATACGGGAATTCCAATGGTTGTTACTGTTTTTTTTAAAGAACAGCTGGAAATAGAAGTTATTTATCAAAATCATATGGTTGATAAAAATTACGCTGAAACATTTTTGGATCATATTCCTGCTTTTTTAAAGACACTTATTGCGAATCCTGATCATTCTTCAGACCGTCTCTCGTTTCTTTCTGAAACTGAAAAAGAGAAAATACTGATTGATTTTAATAATACAGCTACTAATTTTAAAACTGAAGAAACGATATTGTCGCGTTTTGAAAAAATAGTTAGTACTCATCCTGAAAAAATTGCGGTTATATGTGGAAATGAATCTATCTCGTATAAACTTTTGGATGAAGAATCCAATAAAATAGCTGCCTATCTTCGACAAAAGAAAGGAGTGAAGAAAGGAGATCTTGTTGGACTTTTACTAAACAGAGATCGAAATATCATATCCGTAATTCTTGGAGTTTTAAAAGCAGGGGCGTGTTATGTTCCTATAGATCCGGCTTATCCATCAGACAGAATTCAATACATTATAGAAAGTAGCAATTTATCCGCAACGATAGCACATAATAAATCTGAAACTGTTCAGAATGCCATTCTGATCGAGGAGATTTTTAATGAAAACGAAATATTACCTTTATCTTCAGAGGTTGAACAGGATGATCTTGCTTATATTATATTCACATCGGGTTCTACAGGCAATCCGAAAGGAGTAATGATTTCTCACGGTGCACTGATGAATTACATCGGTTGGGCGTCAGAAAAATATGTTGGAAATGATACGACTGCATTCCCGCTATATTCTTCTATTTCTTTTGATCTTACGATAACCTCAATATTTACTCCTTTAGTTACAGGAAATACTATTGTTGTCTATGAAGATGATGATTCTGTTACTTTGATTGAAAAAGTTTTAAAAGACAATCAGGTAGACATCATAAAACTTACTCCTTCACATCTGAGAATTATCAATGATAACGGATTGCTTGAAAAATATGAAAGCAAACTGAAAAAAATGATTGTAGGAGGAGAAGATCTTGATTACAATCTTGCGCAGGATATCTGGAATAAATTTAACGGAAAGCTTACAATCTATAACGAATATGGTCCTACAGAAGCTACAGTTGGATGTATGATATATACTTTTGATCCTTCTTGCAAATTCCACTCTGTACCATTAGGAAAGCCTATTTCCAATACTCAGATCTATATCCTTGATAAATATCTGAATCCTGTTGCTTTCGGAGTAAAAGGAGAAATATATATAGCCGGAGATAGTTTGGCTAATGGATATTTAGGCAGAGAAGACCTTACCGCCGAAAGATTTTGCAGTAATCCATTCATACATGATAAAAAAATGTATAAAACCGGAGATTATGCAATACGACAAAAAGACGGAAACATTATCTTCTCGGGAAGAATTGATGAGCAGGTGAAAATTTCAGGTTTTAGAATAGAACTGAAAGAAATAGAGCATCAGTTAAATAGCCATATTGATATTACCGGAAGTGTTGTAACAGTAAAACAAAAAAACGGAAGCAAATTCTTAGCAGGATATTATATTGCTGATAATGAAATTGATTCTTTATCATTAAGAAACTATGTATCCGGTAAGTTACCGCAATATATGGTGCCATCTTATTATGTGAAAATTGATGCATTTCCATTGTCTGCCAACGGAAAGCTTAATCTAAAAGCTTTACCTGATCCGGAAATTAAGATCAATGAACAATACGAAGAACCAAATACAAAGGAAGAATATCTTTTGGCAGAGCATTTTGCAAATGTTCTTGGTCTTTCAAAAGTAGGAATTACAGATAATTACTTTTCTATCGGCGGAGATTCAATCAAATCTATACAAATTAGCTCCAGAATGCGTAATGCGGGTTACCAGGTATCTGTTCAGGATATTTTCAAAAATCCGACGATTAAACAATTAGCATTAAAAATAAAACCTCTGGTTATTCATACAGGTCAGATGGTGATAGAAGGAAAAATAGAGCCAACTCCTATACAGAAATGGTTTTTTGAAAACTCAAATGTAGACCGTCATCACTTCAATCAGTCTGCAATGTTACATTTTAATACCGGAATTTCCTCAGAATCAGTAAAGAGAATATTCGCTAAAATCATTGAGCATCATGATGCATTGCGTATAATATTTACAAATGAGGAAGGAGAGATAACTTCTTATAATAAAGGACTAGTTTTTCCTGTTTCGTTGGAAGAACATTATATTGATGAATATGAAACTGATCTGTTATCTGATCTTAGCAACAGAATTCAGGCAGCGATCAGTTTGGAGAATGGACCGTTAATCAAATTGGGCTTATTTCATAGCAGCGGAAGCAGCAGATTGTTGATTGTTATTCACCATCTTGTTGTTGATGGTATTTCCTGGAGAATACTTCTTGAAGATGTTAAGAACTTATATGATCAGGATATCCAGGGAAAAAATTTAGCTCTTCCTTTAAAAACCGATTCATTTAAAGACTGGTCTGAAAAACTCACTGATTATTCTAAAGGAAAATCATTTGAAAATTCAGTTTCTTACTGGGATTCTACATTTGCTCATAATGCGGTCGTTTCATTAAAGAGAGATCATGAAAATGAAGAAAATAGATTCTCTGATCAACAGGAAAAATCATTTAGATTAAATAAAAACTACACTGGAAAACTACAGGGAGAAGTTCATGAAAGATTCGGTACGCAGATTAATGATATTCTTTTAACCTCATTAATACTTAGTTTTCAGGAAACTTTCGGCATAGATGGTATTGCTTTGGATCTGGAAGGTCATGGTAGAGAAGAATTTATCAAAAATGTTAATATTAACAGAACTGTAGGTTGGTTTACCTCAATATATCCTGTTTTTTTAAATTATAAAGGAAATTTAAGAGATACGATCAGACACGTAAAAGAGACACTGAGAAATATTCCAAATAATGGAGCAGATTATCTTCTTTATAAATACAACAGTAAAAATAATTCCTCAGATAAAGCAAACAATATCCCTTTAAGCTTTAATTATTTAGGAGAATTTGAAACTGAAAACCAATCATTCTTAATTGTAAATGAAGGAAAAGGTGAAGATGTTTCTCCAAAAATGATTCAGCATTACGACTGGAATGTTATTGGAATGATTACTGACGGATTTTTGCAGATTAGTTTAAGATACAGCAATAAACAATACGAAGCTTCTACAATAGATCGTTTTATTGAGGTCTATCACCAAAATCTTCAGAATCTTATTGATTATTGTATTGAATATCCTGTGAACGAAATGACTCCTTCCGATCTGATCTTTAAAGAAATATCTCAAGCAAAGTTAGACGAATTCCAGAAGAATTACCAGATTGAAGACATTTATCCGCTTTCTTCTATGCAGGAAGGTATGTTATTTCATTCAGTCTTGGGATCTGATCATTCGGCTTATTTGGAACAGAAAGTTCTGAGTCTTCAGGGAAATGTGAAGCCGGATGCAGTAGAAAAAAGTATGAATGAACTTTTGAAAAGATATGATCTTTTCAGAGCTGTGTTTCATCATCAAGGGTTGGAAAGACCTGTTCAGATTATTCTGAATGAAAGATTGGTAAAGTTTACATTTAAAGATATTAGACAGGAGTGTTTTGAGGAAACAGAAACTGAAGTAATAGAGTGGTACAGGAATCAGGATGCATCAGAACCTTTTGATCTTCAGAAAGATGTTCTTATGCGCATAATGCTTCTGCAGACGGGAGAAGAAAGATTTGTGCTTATCTGGTCTCATCATCATATTCTTATGGATGGGTGGTGTACAAGCATTATCTGGAATGATTTCAAGTCACTTTATATAAATAATATCAATGACGAAAAAGTTGTTTTAACACCCGCAAAAAGGTATTCAGATTATCTTCAATGGATGGAAAGCCTGGATCAGCAACCTTCCGCAGAATATTGGAAAAATTATCTGAATGGATATACTATTCCGGCAAAAATTCCGGAAAAGAGCGCTTATTCTTCACAGAAAGAAATGTCGGGCTTATTGTCAGAAGAATTTACAATAGAGAAGGACGTATTTCAAAAATTGAAAAATATCTCCGAATCACATCAGATCACCCTTAACACAATTATTCAGACAGCTTGGGGAATGGTGTTAAGCAGATATAACAATACCAATGATGTAATCTTTGGTTCTGTATTATCGGGGAGAAGTTCTGAAGTAGACGGAATTGAGCACATGGTCGGGCTATTCATCAATACTGTACCTGTAAGATTAAAATATGAAAGTGAAGAACCTCTTCTTGAAATATTAAAGAGAGCTCAGGAAGATGCCTTGAAAATCAATGAACACCAATATTTTTCATTATCAGATATTCAGGGACTTAGTGAGCTTGGAAACAGGTTGTTTGATCATATCATGATTTTTGAAAATTATCCGATCTCTGATAAACTGGTTATTCCTGAAGATAAGGAAACTGTCGGTTTCACAGTCGAAGATATTCAGGTTTATGAAAAGACCAACTATGATTTGGTTATACTTATTATTCCGGGAGATAATATCAGAATTCAGGCAGATTATAATCCGGGCAAATATTCTCGTAAGATGATTGTGCAAATGATGGATCATTTGAAAAATACAATAAATTCAATACTTGAAGACTGTACTATTCCTTCGAAAGAACTGAATTTTATCAGCGAAACAGAAAGCATAAAGCTTCTGAATCAATTTAATAAAAAAGAAGTAACATATCCTTCGGATAAAACCATTATCGATTTATTTGAAGAGCAGGTTTTACGTACACCGGATGTTGTAGCGGTACAATGTGAGGATCAGCAAATTACTTATTCTCAATTACATAAAAGAAGTTCGGAAATTGCACTTGTACTAAGAGAAAGAGGAACAGGAAGAGACAGCATCGTAGGATTGCTTATGCATAAAAATATTGATACGGTGATAGGTATGTTGGCTATTTTAAAGGCAGGCGGAGCTTATCTTCCGATAGATATAAATTATCCTGAAGCAAGAAAAGATTATATTATTGAAAACAGCGGCCTAAAGATTATTCTTACAACATCTGAGTTGCAGCCGATGAGAAAAGACAATATACAATCTGTACTCATTGATGATATACCTTCTTCAGAAAGCCTACCTGAAATTTCTTACATAAATACACCTACAGATCTTTGTTATGTAATTTATACATCAGGAACTACAGGAAATCCGAAAGGAGTGATGATCGAGCATAAAAATGTCGTGAGATTATTGTTTAATAATGATTTTCAGTATAGTTTCTCTGCCAGTGATGTCTGGACAATGTTTCATAGCCATTGCTTTGATGTCAGTGTCTGGGAAATGTACGGAGCTTTATTATATGGCGCAAAGCTGATTATCATTCCGCCAATGTTGGCAAAAGATACCAAAGCGTTCCTACATCTTTTGAATGAAGAAAAAGTAAGCGTACTCAGCCAGACTCCAAGCGCATTTTATAATCTTATACTTGCTGATTCGGGACACTGTTACGGTGAAAGCATCCGTTATGTTATTCTGGCCGGTGAATCCGTAAGTCCTATAAAACTTAAAGAATGGACTTCGAAATATCCTGATGTAAAGATCATAAATATGTACGGGATTACAGAAACTACAGTACATAATACCTATAAGGAGCTTGGTACTTTTGAAGTTGAGAATAACATAGCAAACATAGGAACTCCTATTCCCACACTTTCCATGATTCTTTTAGATGAAAATAAAAAACTGGTTCCTAATGGAGTGGAAGGAGAAATATATGTAGGTGGTCAAGGTGTAGCAAGAGGATATCTTAATAATGAAGAGCTTACGAGTCAAAGATTTATAGCTCATCCTTATTCACCGTCGGAAAGATTGTACAGATCAGGTGATTTAGCGGTAGTAAATGAAATAGGCGAGCTGGAATACAAAACAAGAATGGATCATCAGGTTCAGTTAAGAGGATTCAGGGTTGAACTTGAAGAAATACAATATCAGTTGTTACAGTTTGAAGGAATAAAAGAGGTAAATGTTCTGGCAAAAGAAATTAATGGAGAAGCCTGTCTGATAGCTTATTATATAAGTTCTGAAGCAATTGAGACAGCCTTGCTAAGAAAATATCTGCTAAACAGATTGCCGGATTATATGGTGCCAAGTTATTTCATAGCTATGGAAAGCTTTCCTCTCACCTCAAATGGAAAACTCGATAAAAGGGCATTGCCTGAACCTCAGCTTGAAAGTGTGGAAATATCTGCACGACCAACAAACCAGATACAGAAAGAACTGATTGCGATCTGGGCAGAAATGTTCATGATCAGTGAAGATAAAATAGGAATTAATACAAATTTCTTTGAAATAGGCGGAAACTCGCTTAAGCTTATGAAAATGGTAGATAAAATTAATCAGCATTTTAATACTGATATAACGGTTGCAAAAGTATTTGCATATCCTGTCATCTCATCACTTTCAGTATTCTTGAGTGACGACAATAATAAAGAATCTGAAGAAGCAGATATGCAGCTTGATACAGATTTGGAACAAATGAATGATACAATGAACCTTTTAAACCTGATTTAATTGGAAATGGAAAAATATACAGGATTAGAAATAGCAATAATCGGAATGGCGGGACGATTTCCGGAAGCAGATAACATTACACAATATTGGAATAATTTGCAGAACGGAAAAGACTGTATAAGCGATTTTACGGAAGAAGAAATTATTCTAGAAGGAGAGCCGGAAAGTCTTGTAAAATCTTCGGCTTACGTCAAATCCAATGCTTATATCAAAACTAAGAAATACTTTGATTCGGAATTTTTCGGATATACTCCACATGAAGCAGAGTTGATGGATCCTCAGGTAAGAATCTATCACGAATGTTGTTGGGAAGCATTGGAAGATAGTGGTTATACATTCTCTGCTAATGATAAAGTAGGAGTTTTTTCTGCTGCATCACCAAGTGTGGCATGGCAATTATTTTCTACCAAAAACAATCAGGATAATTTTGTTGACGGGTTTACGGCTTCACATTTGAGAGATGCGACTTTTCTAAGTTCCAGAATTTCATATAAATTTAATCTCAAAGGTCCGGCTATTCTTGTACATACAGCCTGTTCATCTTCATTGGTGTCTATTCATCAGGCTTGCAGCAGCCTTCTTTTGGGAGAATGTAATATTGCAGTTGCAGGAGGGGTTAATATTGTCAATTATTCAAAAAAAGGGTATCTGTATCAGGAAGGAATGATCCATTCAAAAGATGGAAGATGCAGACCTTTTGATGCAGAGTCAAGTGGAACTGTTGGTGGTGAAGGAGCCGGTGTTGTAATTTTGAAAAGGCTTAAAGATGCTATAAAAGATAGAGATAATATTTATGCTATTGTCAAAGGAAGCGCCATAAATAATGATGGAAGTAACAAAGTAGGATATACTGCACCGAGTGTAAAAGGTCAGGCTGAAGTAATCAGAAAGGCTCATAAAATGGCAAGAATTGAGCAGTCAACAATAGGATATATTGAAACCCACGGAACAGCAACTTCGTTGGGAGATTCCATTGAAGTGGAAGCTTTAAATGAAGTATTTGGAAGTTGTGCTCTTAATAGTTGTGCAATAGGTTCTGTGAAGTCTAATATAGGGCATTTGGATACAGCCGCCGGTGTCGCAGGATTTATAAAAGCTGTTTTAGCAATTAAAAATAAAAAGATACCTGCAAATTTACATTTTGAGCAGCCTAATCCAAGAGTTGACTTCAAAGGAGGTCCTTTCTATGTAAATAATAAACTGAAAGACTGGAATGGTAACGAACCATTAAGAGCAGGAGTAAGCTCATTCGGAATCGGTGGAACCAATGCTCATATTGTTTTGCAGGAAGCTCCTGAAACTGCTGTTTCTTCGGAGAGCCGTAAAGACCAGCTTTTGGTATTATCTGCCAAAACGCCCAACAGTCTTAATGAAAATATTATTCGTCTTAATGAATTTCTGAAGAATAATAAAAATATAAATCTTGCAGATGCAGCTTTTAGCCTTCAGAAAGGAAGAGAAAGATTCAAATACAGAAAGACTGTAATATGCAGCAATATAGAAGATGCTTCTGATAAATTGGCAGAAAGTCTTTCTTATAACAGTGTAGAAGCTCATGCTAAAGAAGATGTACAAAATATCATTTTTATGTTTCCTGGTCAGGGAACGCAATACAGTGATATGTGCAAAGATCTTTATCATTCTGAAAAGACTTTCAGAAATAAGGTGGATGAATGTCTTGCCATTGCTTCTCAGTATTCATCAGAAGATTTTTGTGGAATTTTATTTCCGGACGGAGCTTCTGAAAAAAATATCAATAATACTGAAGTTGCACAGCCGCTTTTATTCATTATTGAATATGCTCTTGCTCATTTACTGCAGGAATGGGGAATAAAACCGGATTACATGATTGGACACAGCATCGGAGAATATGTAGCGGCTTGTGTGAGTGGTGTTTTTACACTAAATGATGCTATAAGGCTTGTTATCAAAAGGGGAGAACTCATGGCAAAAGCCGAAAAAGGAAGCATGTTGAGCATCGAAATAGAAAGTGATAAGCTGAATTTACCTTCTGGTATTGATATAGCGGTTATTAACAGCGAAAAATCTACAGTTGTTTCAGGAACGGAACAGGATATAGAAGAGTTCAGCAATGAGCTTAGAAAAAAAGGAATTACTAATAAAAAAATTCATACATCACACGCTTTTCATTCTTATATGATGGATTCTATTTTGGACGAGTTTGAAAAAGAGTTCAGTCATATCAGTATCCAGAAATCACAGATTCCATATATTTCTAATATCACCGGAGATTTTGTGGATGATCATCAAATTTCTCAACCTTCATATTGGAGCAGACATTTAAGAAATACGGTCAATTTCTTTAAGGGAACAGAAACTCTGCTTAAAACCGGAGGAGCTTGTTTTATTGAAGTAGGTCCCGGAAGAAGTTTGAGTAATTATGTTTCTGACAGCAGTTCAATGGATGAATCTCATGTTATCATTAATATGGTAAGACATGCGAAGCAGACAATCGGTGATCAGAAATACATATTGGGAAAATTGGGAAGTCTTTGGGAGCATGGTGTGAACATCAATTGGGATCAGTTTTATTGTGGAGAAGAAAGAAATAAAGTCTCTTTGCCTACTTATGCGTTTGAGAAGTTAGAATATGTTACTGATTTTAATCTTAATAAATTACTTAATACCCAATTAAAGCAAGATAATTTTTCAGAATCATTTACTAATATCGAAGAATATATTAATGTTCCTTATTGGAAGCGTTCTGTACTGCCAAACAAAGCTGTTGAACTTTCAGAATCTTCATCTACATTTTTAGTGTTTTCAGGAGATAAAGAAAAATTCAGTGATTCAATAATTAAGAATTTACGCTCTTACGGACAAAACGTTATTGAAATACAAAAAGGTGAAGGATTTTCAGAAGTTAATCAGAATACTTTTAAACTTAATATTGGTTCTTCGGAAGAGGTCTCAGAATTATGGAAGCATTTCAGACAAAAAGAAATAATTCCAAATCAGATTATTTATTGTCTTACACTGGATGAAGAATATCAGAAAGGAATTTATGATGCAATTGATAAAAAGATCAATGACGGATATTTAGGATTGTGTAATATAGTCCAATCTATTGCGGGAAGCGGACAATCAGAAAAAATCAGCATTAGTGTAGTGGGAAATCATCTTGCTCAGGTAACACAGCAGGACGAAATAGATCCTTTAAAAGCAATGATTTATTCACCCGTACAGATTATTCCTTCGGAGATCAGCAATGTACGGTGTAAAATCATAGATCTACCATATCCTTTCCAAAATGAAAATGAAGAGGATGAATATATTTTAAAAATTGAAAATGAGGTTTTCTATGAAGTTTCCGAGTCACCATGCGTTGCCTATAGATATAATGAAAGATGGGTACAGACTTATGAACAACTTCAGAACAACCCTAAAACGAATTCTGATGTTAAAATTACTGAAAAAGGTGTTTATTTAATTATAGGCGGAACCGGAGGTATAGGATTATCTATTGCCGAAAAACTGGCGGAAGATCACTGTGCAGATATTATTCTTGTTCACAGATCAGAATTTCCGGAAAAGAAAGAGTGGAATGATCTTTTAAAATCAGAAGAAACAGATGAGGCTCTTCGAAGAAAGATTCAGAAAATTAAGAATATAGAAAATTCCGGAAGCCAGGTAAAATTATATCGTTCTGACATTACGGATGAAAAACAAGTTCAGGAACTTACACTGAAAATAAAGGATGAATATTCTTCTGTAAACGGAATTATCTGGGGTGCAGGTGAAGTGGATTACGGAGGTATCATTCTGAACAGAGCTAAAGAAGATTTTATATCCTACAGTTCTGCAAAAGTACATGGCTTACTTCTTTTAGAAAAATATTTTGATTTCAGTCAACTTGATTTCTTAGCTCTGTTTTCTTCTGTAGGAAATGCTATTTATCAGGTTAAATTCGGACAAATAGCCTATAATGCAGGAAACGAATTTCTTGAACATTATGCGTATGCAGCAAGAAAATCCGGCATCAATGCCATTACAATCAATTGGTGCGACTGGTTTGATACAGGACTGACTTATAATTCGGTAAGAAAAGCAGAAAATATTCAGGAAAGAGATCTTATAAATTCAAAAATCCATAATGGGATCTATCCAGAAAAAGGAATAGAGATTTTCTTTAAATGTCTTCAGAATAAAGGAACGGTTTACACTATTTATCCTCAAGATCTTAACAGGAATATTGATCAGCAAAGAAAGAAACTTGCCGATACTCAACAGGAAATTTTCAGTGTAACAGATTATAATCAAGAAGAGGGATTGATAAATTTGGAGGACGTGCTTGTTGATCTTTTCTCTGCTTTCTTCGGTAAAAAAGTGAACCGAGAGAACAACTTTTTTGAACTTGGAGGAGATTCTTTGAAGGCAATGAATCTGATTGCAAGAGTCAACCAGAAAATCAGCTCAAATCTTACGATTAGCGATATTTATAAGTGTCCTACTGTAAAAGAACTTACAGAAATGTTGGGAGATCTTAATCCATCTGAACAGGATAACAGAATTCCGCAAGCTCCTGTACAGAAATACTATAAGACTTCTGCAGAACAAAAAAGAATGTATTTTTTACAGGCGATTGATGAGCAGAGCACTTTATATAACGAAACGGAGGTATTAAGAATCTTTGGTAAAATAGATAAGCTTAAAGTTGAAAATATTTTCAAAAAGATCATTACCAGACATGAAAGCCTCAGAACTTCATTAACGGTTGTAGACGGAGAATTGATGCAAGAGATTCTCACCAATTTTTCTTTCAGGCTGGAAATTCTTCCATATGAAGAAAATAGGGAACATGAGACAATCCAGTCTTTTGTCAGACCCTTTGATTTACAGAATGCTCCTTTAATTCGTGTAGGATTAATAGAAAAAAATTCCGAAGAGTGTATTATGGTGATCGATTCGCATCATATTGTTCTAGATGGAGTATCAAGATTTGTTCTGAGAGAGGAGTTTAATATTCTTTATAACGGTGGAGAACCGGAACCGATGGTTTTGCAGTACAAAGACTATGCAGAATGGCAAAATACTCCTGCTCAGAGAGAGAAACTGGATAGCCAGAAAAAGTTTTGGATCAATGAATTTTCAGAAGAAGTTCATCCTCTGGAACTGCCTACAGATTTTCCAAGACCTTTTGAAAGAACGAATGAAGGAGATTTTGTAAAATTTATAATCGGAAAAGAAGATTCAGGAGCATTACGAAAAATGGCATCCGAAGTCGGTGGTACAATGTACACTGCATTATTGGCTGTACTCAATATTTTCTTAGGCAAACTTGGGAATCAGGAAGATGTTGTAATCGGGACACCTGTTTCAGGAAGACAAAATGCTGATCTGGAAAATCTTATAGGAATGTTTGTAAATACAGTTTGTTTAAGAAACTATCCTAAAGGAGAAAATACTTTCAGAGATTTTCTGTCTGAAGTAAAAGAAAAAACTTTAATAAGTCTGGAAAATCAATCCTATCAGTTTGAAGAGCTGGTAAATGATCTGAAAATAGAACGTGACGAGAGAAGAAATCCTCTTTTTGATACAATGTTTGTATATCAGAATTATGAAGAATCTAAACAGGTAACCAACGGATTAGTGATAAAACCGGAGAATTTTAAGATTAATTTTTCCAGATTTGATTTAACGTTATTGGTAATCGATGAGAATGAAGAGCTTCATTTGAGACTGATTTATTCTACAGAAATATTTAAGAGAGAAACGGCAGAAAGATTTGTCAATTATTTCAGAGAGATAATAAAGCAGATTACCGAAAACCAATCTGTAACGGTATCAGAAATTACGATAATTCCAGCGGAAGAGAAACAAAAATTACTGTTTGATTTTAATAATACTGCGGTTGAATATCACGGAGAAAAAAATGTTCTTGATCTTTTTTTAAGAAACGTAGAAAAAATTCCTGATGCTACTGCTCTTATACATGGAGACGAAGAGGTAAGTTTCTCTGAGCTGAATGAAAAAGCGGATGCTATTGCATTTAAAATAAATACAAAGCTGGAAGGTACAGATCATAAAATAGGATTGATTTTTAAACAGTCTGTAGAAATGATTGCTACCATATTGGCTGTTATTAAATCAGGAAATACTTATATTCCTTTATCTCCCGAAGATCCTGCAGAAAGGAAGAAATATATTTTGGAGGATTGTCAGGCGGATATATTGATTATTCAGGATATTCTTAAAGATGAGAACCGGGGAATAATTTCAGAAGAAAAAATCTTGGTGGTACAACCGAATGAAGAAAAGATTACAGAGCAATACCCTAAAGTTACTGTTTCTCCGGAATCTCTGCTGTATATCATTTATACATCAGGAACTACAGGAAAACCAAAAGGTGTTGAGATCAGACACAGAAATCTGGTTAATTATGCACTATGGAATATAGATTGTCACAATTTATCTTCAAATGATGTAGGTCTTCAGTTATTGTCATATCATTTTGACGGTTTCTGTCATACATTTTATGCATCACTGTTATCGGGCGCGGCAATGGTAACTTTACCAGCAGAACACCGTATGAACACTCAATACATTGCTGATTTAATCGTAAAACATGAAGTTACTTTCTTTGGTCTTCTTCCTGCTCTATATAGTATTATTTTGGACGAATTTGCTTCAAAAGATATTAAAACAGCTTTGCGTTTTGTAGTTTTAGCAGGAGAAAAAACGCCGAAAAGCCTACTTTCTAAAAGTAAAAATATCTTTCCCGAAGTACATCTGGAGAATGAGTACGGACCGACTGAAGCTACTGTGGGATGTATCCATAATCAAAATCTTTCAGAAAACAATATATCATTGATAGGGAAACCGATATCAAATACTTCGGTCTATATTCTTGGAGATCAGCAGCAGCTTCTACCTATAGGAGTAAGTGGAGAAATATGTATTTCCGGGGAAGGCGTTGCAAAAGGATATGTAAATAATCCTCTTCTTACTTCTGAAAGATTTCTAAAAAATCCATATTCTTCTCACGAAACAATGTACAGAACCGGAGATGTAGGAAAATGGCATTCAGACGGAACTATCGAAATTCTTGAAAGAATAGACGACCAGATCAAAATAAGAGGATACAGAGTAGAATTGGAAGAAATCGCCGGGGAAATAATGAATTACGGTTCTGTTGCTAAATGTGTGGTTTTACCAATATATAAAAACGGGACACCTCAACTTACAGCTTATTTTACTTCGGAAACAGAAATTAATACAGACGATCTTCAAAGCTTTCTTGCTCTGAGAATCCCTAATTATATGATTCCGGTATTTTACGTAAGAATGTATGAGTTTCCTTATACAATTAACGGGAAACTGGACAAAAGAGCATTACCGGAACCTATTGAACAGGATTTTGGTAAAGCAGAGCCTAAAACAGAAAAAGAAAGACTGATTTTAGACATTTGGCGACAAGTTTTAGTTTCTGATGAAATAGGAGTTACGGACAATTTCTTTTCTGTCGGAGGAGATTCTATCAAATCAATACAGGTAAGTTCAAGGTTAAGAGCTAAAGGATATGAAGCTTCTGTAAAAGATATTCTGAAAAGTAAAAATATCAGAGCATTGGCAGATAAATTGGATATTGTAAAAACGAAATCCGATCAGGGAGAAATAGTAGGTGAGATACCTTTAAGCCCAATTCAAAAATGGTTTTTCTCAAATACAGGACCGGAGGAAAATTATTTTAATCAATCGGTAATGATTAATTTTCCTGAAGGAATTGAAAAAGAAACGGTTGAAACGATCTTTAATGCTTTACAGGTTCATCATGATGCTTTAAGAATGACTTATAGCATAGAAAACGGAAGCTTTTCGCAAAGAGCTAACCCTGCATCTGGATTTCCTGTTTCTTTAAGAGAATTTGATTTAAAGGGAGAAGAGAATAGAGAAGAAATATTATTGACCGAAAGTGAGAAAATACAATCTTCTATTGACCTTAAAAACGGACCATTGGTAAATCTGGGCTTATTCCATATGAATAACGGAAGCAGATTACTTATTGTGATCCATCATTTGGTGATTGACGGGGTTTCATGGCGTATTTTGTTTGAAGATATTGAAACTCTTTATCAGCAGACTTTAAAAAATGAAAAATTTGTTCTACCGTTAAAAACAGATTCTTTCAAGAGCTGGATCGAAAATCTTAAAGCGTATCAACAAACTAAAAATTACAAAGAAGGTTCTCTGTATTGGGATAATATTCTGCAAAGACCTGTAAAACATATTAAAAGGGATTATCCGGAAGGAAGCAATTTATATAAAATAAAAGCGACCGAAGTTTTTAATCTTGATAAAGAAATTACATCAAAATTGCTTACAGAAGTACATTTCCCTTTCAATACGCAGATAAATGATATATTACTGACAGCTTTTCTTCTTTCTGTAGAAAAAGTATATGAACAGAATCATATATTTTTAGATCTGGAAAGCCACGGCAGACATTATTTAGGACAAAATGAAAATGTAGATCGTACAATTGGATGGTTTACAGGTTTCTATCCTGTTTTGTTGGAAAAAGAGGATGTAAGTACAGCAGCTATTATTAAAAATGTAAAAGAAACGCTCTGTAATATTCCTAATCAAGGGATTGATTATATATTGAAAAAATACTACTCGGAAGCAGAAACAGAAAGTCATTCAGAAAATACTCCTCGTATTAGTTTTAATTATTTGGGACAATTTGATGCTGAATTTGATAAAAGTTCATTTGGTATCGCGAATGAAGAGAAAGGTGAAGACATATCCGGTAATAAACGAAGAGACTATGATTGGGATATATCCGGAATTATAACAGACGGAAAACTTTCCCTGTCTATTATATATAGTAAAGAGCAATATACTCCTGAAACGATACAAAAGCTTATGTTGTCTTATCAGGAAAAGATATTTGAGATTGTAGAGTATTGCTGTAATTATCAAAAAAGAGAGCTTACTCCTTCTGATCTTTCTATTAAAAACATTTCTCAACAATATCTTTCAGACTTACAGGAGAAATATAATATTCAGGATGTCTATTCTTTGTCTCCGATGCAGGAAGGAATATTGTTTCATTCCGTTTACGAATCGGGTTCCACAAGTTATTTCGGACAAATGACTTTCGAGATTGAAAAAGAATTGGATTTTGAAAACTTTGAAGACAGTGTGAATGAACTTGTTGCAAGACATGATATATTCAGGACAGTATTTTTACATGAAGTATATGATAAGCCACTTCAGCTGTTACTGAAAAGCAGAGCTGTAAAAGTGGAGTTGAATGATGTAAGAAACGAAATGCATCATAAGAGCATTCCGGAAATTATCGAAAAGTATAAAGAGTTTGAAAAAAACAAAGGATTTGATCTTCAGTCTGATATATTGATGCGTTTCAGAATATTACAGACAAACGAAAATCATTATGCGGTTATCTGGAGCTATCATCATATACTTATGGATGGATGGTGTACAGCAGTGATATTGGATGAATTCAGGCAGATTTATTCTAAGAAAATAAGAAAACAACCTCTACAATTACCACCTGTTAATCCTTATCTGAATTATATTCAATGGTTTGAAAACAGAGACAAAGCAGATTCTGAAATCTATTGGAAAGAAAAGCTAAGTGATTATACTCATGCTGTTTCCATGCCTAAAAAAGATCTTTTTGAAAACGAAAAGCAGGAATATATATATGATTACCAAAGTTCTGTAATAAGCTCGGAAGATGCCGAAATATTAAATGAAATGGCATCTCAGTACGGCGTTACGCTGAATACAATCATACAGTTTACATGGGGAATGCTTCTTGCCAAATATAACGGAACGGATGATGTAGTTTTTGGAACAGTGGTATCCGGAAGACCTTCTGATATTCAGGGTATTGAAAGTATGATAGGATTGTTTATTAATACGATACCTGTAAGAATTAAATATTCTTCAGAAGATAATCTGGAAAATATTCTGCAAAAGATCCAGGCAGATGCTATTGAGACAAACGACCATCAGTATCATCCGTTATCTGAAATTCAGGTTTTAAGTCCGTTGGGAAGAAATTTACTTGATCATATTGTGATAGTAGAAAATTATCCGGTATTGGATGAATCTGATATTTCTGAGAATGCATTGAATTGCAGACATGATTTTCCTGTTAAAAATGTTGAAATGTATGTGGAATCCAACTATGATTTGATGTTGGTAGTATCACCTCACAAAGAGATTGAAGTAAAGCTGGAGTATAATTCCAGGGTGTATGATCCTGAAACTATTGAGACTATTCTAGTGCATTTTAATCAGATTATTCAGCAGGTCGTACTACAAAATGTAAGACAAACGGTATAAACTAATAATATCCCGGAAATTCTCCGGCACATTTTACAAAATCATAATAAATATTGAAGATCTAAGAATTCTAAAAACAGGAACGGCTTAAATAGATTCGTAATTTATCTCTATTGTAAATAATATTAAATATTAATAGGTTCCTTTTTCCATTATAAATCAGCAAACTACACAAAAGTGTAGTTTGCTGATTTATAATGGTATACTACAATTTAGGGTAGCGTAAAAGATAATCTTGGCGAGTAGTTTTGTATAAAAATAATCCGAGATGAGAATCACACAAAATTATTTACAACAACTGGAGCTAAACCAACTTTTGGAGTTTGCAAACTCACAAACTCACAAAGAGATTGAAGTAAAGCTGGAGTATAATTCCGGTATGTATGATACTGAAACTATTGAGACTATTCTAATGCATTTTAATGAGATTACTCAGCAGGTCGTACTACAAAATGTAAAACAGCAAACTGTATAAACTAATAATATCCGGGAAATTTCCCGGTACATTTTACAAAAACATAATAAATATGGAAGAACCTAAGAATTCTAAAGTTGATATTAAAGATCAATTTTTCAATATTGATTTATTATCAGGCGCAGAAAAAAATAAATACTTATACGAATTTAATGATACAGCATGCGATTATCCTAAGGATAAAACTATAATAGAGCTTTTTCAAAAGCAGGTTATAGAAAATCCGGATAATATTGCTTATCAGTCGGATTCCTTTTCCGTTACCTACAAGGAACTGGATGAAAAGTCGAATCAGTTTGCATTATTCATTACTGATAAATACAATGTAAAACAAGGAGATATTGTAGGAATACTTCTTGATCGTGAAGAATATCTTATACCTGTTATTTTAGGAATTCTAAAAATAGGAGGTGCTTATTTACCTATCGATACCATATATCCTTTAGACAGAATTATAGATATCGTTGAAGACTCACAAATGAAACTTCTTGTTTCAAGAGGAGTACAGAGCGTAACTGAAAAAGTACAGTGCAGCTATGTAGATCTTAATCAATCAGAAAAAGATATTGAAGATCAATCAGGAGCTTTTGTAATACAGCAACCAGATAGTGATAATTTGGCTTATGTTATTTACACATCAGGTTCCACAGGAAAACCGAAAGGGGTAATGATCCGTCATTATAATCTGATCAATTATATTTTCTGGGCAATCAGACAATATGCAGAGAATGGCAAAATAATAATGCCTTTATACTCTTCTATTTCTTTTGACCTTACTATTACTTCCATTTTTGTTCCGCTTTTATCTGGGAATAAGATTGTTTTATACAAAGAAAATGATGATGTATTACCTATTGAAAAAGTAATACAGGACAACCTTTGTGATACCATAAAACTTACTCCTTCACATCTTACGATCCTTAAAGACAGCGAAATACTGAGAGAAAATATTTTGTCGGGAACAAATATTAAGAGCTTTATTGTAGGTGGTGAAAATTTCCCTTCAGCTCTTGCAAAATCAATTCATGATCTATTTGGAGGTAACATCAAAATATACAACGAATATGGACCCACTGAAGTTACTGTAGGATGTATGATTTATACATTCAATCCAGAGGACGGCAGTTCTTCCGTACCTGTAGGTGTGCCGATAAGCAATACGCAGATTTATCTGCTGGATGAGTTTCTTAAACCTGTTCCGAAAGGAGTGTTGGGAGAGCTTTATTTATCTGGTGACAGTTTAGGATTAGGATACCTTAATAATGAAATCCTTACTAATAATGCATTTGTTTCCAATCCTTTTATTGAAGGTAAGAAAATGTATAAAACAGGAGATTTCGCTAAACGTAATAACGATGGAAATCTGGTGTATGCGGGAAGAAAAGACGAACAGGTGAAAATCAATTCGTTCCGTATAGAACTTGGAGATATAGAAGCCAAAGTTTTGCAGCATGAAAATATTATTGAATGTATTGCAACTGTATATGAAAAGAATGATGACAAACATTTGACAGTATATTACAGATCAGACAATACAATAGAACCATCAGAAATAAAATCATTCTTATCAGGCAGACTTCCGAAATATATGATTCCTGCATTTTTCGTGAGAGTGGAAACAATGCCATTAACATCAAACGGAAAGATTGATAAAAAGAAATTACCTGATCCGATCATGAATGCTGATGAAAGCTATGTAAAACCAACAACTCTAACCGAAGAAAAGTTATTGGAAGTATGGGCTGAAGTTTTAAATACGGATCATGATAAAATCAGTACAACAGCAGATTTTATGGATATGGGAGGGCATTCTATAAAGATTATGCATATGCTTAACAAAGTTTTCAGAGAATTCAATGTTAAGATTTCAATCCATACTGCTTTTGATTATCTTACCATCAAAAAGCTTGCGGCTTACATCGATACTCTGAAAAAAGATAATGTCTTTGTTGCTATTAAACAGGCTGATCATAAAGATCACTATTCACTTTCTTCATTACAAAACAGAATGTACTTTCTGCATGAATTTAATCCGGATTTGCTTATTTATAACCTTCCTAAAGTCTTAAAAATAAAAGGTAAAGTAGATATGGACAGAATGCAGTCTGCAATTTCTCTCCTTATACAACGACACGAGTCTTTACGCACATCTTTTCATTTAGTTAATCAAAGTCCGGTACAAAAAATTACTGATGAAGTAGATTATAAAATAGAAAGATTCCGTTCTTACGAATCTGATGCGAAAGATATTGTAAACAATTTCATTCGTACTTTTGATTTATCTGTTGCTCCTTTAACGAGAGCCGGTATTATTGAAATGGAAAATGATGAATATATTCTAATCTTCGATCAGCACCATATTATAACAGACGGAGTTTCGGAAAGTATTTTGATAAAAGAATTCCTTTCTTTATATGCAGGAGAAGAATTGTTACCTGTTAAATTACAATATAGAGATTATGTAGAATGGCAATATTCCGAAGCTCAACAACAGGAACTTAGCAGACAAAAAGACTTTTGGATTTCAGAATTTAAAAATGAAATATCAACGCTTGATCTTCCTTCAGACTATCCAAGACCGTTGATTAATGCACAGGAAGGAGCTGCCGTTGAGTTTGAAATAAATGGTGCAGTAACATCTGATTTACGCCAGCTAGCCAAAAAAGAAGGTGCTACATTATACATGGTAATGTTGTCAGTATTTAATATTCTTTTATCTAAATTAAGCAATGAGGAAGATATCGTTGTAGGAACTCCGGTTGCTGGAAGACAGCATGTGGATCTGGAGAATGTGATAGGAGCATTTGTAAATGTTTTGCCTGTGAGAAATTTTCCTGAAAGCAAGCTGAAATTCAACGAATTTTTACAGAATACAAAATCAAAAACTCTTGGAGTTTTCAATAATCAGGATTATCCTTATGAGCAGTTAATTGACGATCTTGAAGTAGTGAGAGATACAAGTCATAATGCGCTTTTCGATGTTATGTTTGCTTATCAGAATTTTGATAATGTACAATTTGAGATTCCGGGATTACAGATTACAGGATATCCTTTAGAAACGAAAGTATCAAGGCTGGATTTGAGTTTACAAATATTTGAAAATGGAGATAAGCTTCAGTTACAGTTTGAATATTCTACTTTATTATTTAAAAAAGAGACAGTAGACAGATTCATTTCTTATTTTAATAAGATCATTTCAAGCATTCTTGAAAATAAATATATCAGACTTGCAGACATTGAAATTATTTCACAGGATGAAAAAAATATGTTGTTGGAAAAATTTAATGCAACTTCCGGAGACTATCCTAAAAATGCGACAATTGTAAGCTTATTTGAACAACAGGTTCAAAAATCACCTGAAAAAGTCGCGATCGTATATGAAGGGACAGCTTTAACTTATCACGAGCTTAATAATAAAGCTAATCAGCTGGCTCATTTACTTAAGAACAAATACAATGTAAAAACTGGTGATGTTGTAGGAGTTATTGCAGAACGCTCGGAAAAATTAATCTTTGCTTTACTGGGAATACTTAAATCAGGAGCTGCTTATTTGCCTATAGATCCTGCTTATCCTAAAGAAAGAACATCTTTCATTTTGGAAGAAAGCAATGCAGATATTGTAATTGTTGATATCTCTGAAAATGTCCAGTTTGAAGGTACTGTTATAAAATTTAATGATGCAGAAAACGAAGAAATATCTAATCTTGTTTCTGCCCCTCAATCAGATGATCTTTGTTACATGATCTATACTTCGGGTTCTACAGGTATGCCGAAAGGAGTAAAAATATCCCATCAGAATGTGGTGAACTTTATGTACGGAATGAATCAGAATTTAACTGCAACTGAAAATGATTGTATGCTTGCTGTAACGAGTACTTCATTTGATATTTCGGTTTTAGAAATTTTCTGGACTCTTTGCAATGGTATCGAAGTAGTGTTGCATCCCGGAGATATTGCTTTGACGGGACTAGACAGGTATCTTGTAGATGAAGATCAGTCTGTAGATTTCAGTTTATTTTTCTTCTCGAGTTATAACAACAGAGAAAATAATAAATACGATCTGTTGCTGGAGTCGGTAAAATATGCAGATCAGGCAGGATTCAACGCAGTCTGGACACCTGAAAGACATTTCCATGAATTTGGAGGACTGTATCCTAATCCGTCAGTAATGAGTTCTGCTTTGGCTATGATAACCAAACAGATCGAACTAAGAAGCGGAAGTATAGTGTCTCCTTTACATGATCCTATAAGAATAGTAGAAGAATGGTCTGTTGTAGATAATTTATCCAACGGGCGTGTTGGATTATCATTTGCTTCAGGTTGGAATGCTAATGACTTCACTCTGAATCCAGGCTTATTTTCCGATCGACATTCAATAATGTACAGTCAGATTGATGTCATGAAAAAGCTCTGGAGGGGAGAACCTGTAAAAAGAAAGAATGGACTTGGAGAAGAAATAGACGTTAAAGTTTATCCAAGACCTGTACAAGAAGAAATGCCTGTATGGATCACATCCAGCGGTAACGAGGAAACCTTCAGAAGTGCCGGTGAAATTGGCGCGAATCTGCTTACTCACCTTCTTGGTCAGAGTATTGAACAACTTAAAGATAAAATTCAGATATACAAAGATGCGAGAGAGCTAAACGGGCACGGAAGAAATTCTGGTAAAATTGCAATAATGCTGCATGCATTTATTGGTGAAGATATCGATGAGGTTGAGAGAATAGTGGAGGAGCCTTTTACAGAATATTTAAAATCTTCAGTAGGAATTAACAGAATCTTAATGGAAGAGGCAGGTCTTAGCGTTGAGGATATGGATGGAGATATGATGAAAGTTTTGCTCAAGAATGCCTTTAAGAGATATTACAATACAAGTTCACTAATCGGAACTAAGAACAAATGTCGGGAAATGGTACTCCAATTAAAGGAAATAGGGGTGGATGAAATCGCTTGTTTAATAGATTTCGGAGTTGAAAAAGACAAAGTTTTAGAAAGTCTTGAATATATTAAAGATTTAAAACAGTTATTTAATAATCAGAGCCATAAAAATCATAGACCAATCACTATGATGCAGTCTACACCTTCATTTATTAAAATGTCGGTAGAGAGTACAGGGTCAGCTAATTTCCTAAAATCCCTGAATACATTATTACTTGGAGGCGAAGGATTGCCATATTCACTTCTGGAAACTTTAAGAGAAAACACTTCTGCTAATATTTATAATATGTACGGACCAACAGAAACAACAATATGGTCTGCAATGCATAAAATCAGCAATGAAGATACTGTGGTAAGTATAGGAAAGCCAATACTGAATACACAAATCCTTATTTTAGATAAAGACATGAAATTGGTTCCTGTGGGAGTAAAAGGTCATTTATTCATAGGTGGAGACGGAGTTTCAAAAGGATATTGGAAACGCGAAAGTCTGACCGGCGAAAGATTTGTTGATAATCCTTACAATCCCAGAAATAAAATATACAACACCGGTGATATTGCAAAATTTAATGAAGATGGGACAATAAAACTTATAGGTCGAGAAGATAATCAGGTAAAAATAAGAGGACATCGTATAGAATTAGGAGACATAGAAAGCTGCCTCAACAGCCATACAGATATTAAGCAATCTGTTGTTATTGTAAACGGAGAATACGAAAACAAATCTTTAGCGGCTTACTACGTGTCGGATAAAAATATAGATTCGACATTACTAAGGGATAAACTTCTTGAAAGTCTTCCCGCTTACATGTTGCCTGCTTATTTTATAAAGCTAGAAAGTCTTCCGCTTACTCCAAATGGTAAAATAGACAGAAAAAAATTACCAAATCCGGCAACAGTAATTCAGGATAGCTATGTAGCTCCGTCCAATGATACAGAAGAAATTTTGGTTTCTATCTGGTCCGAGGTTCTAGAACTCAATAAAGAGCTTATCAGTGTTAATAAAAGCTTTTTTGAATTAGGAGGAAATTCGCTCAAGATTTTAAAGTTGAATGCCTTAATGAATGAAAGACTGAATTGGAATGTTTCGATACCAGAAATTTTCCGTTACCCATCAATTGCATCACTAATTGATCACAAAACCAACTCAAATAATAGTACAGAAGAATACAAAGCAGCTGCAGATATTGAAATCTCAGAAATGCAGGACATGTTTAACATCTTAGAACATTAATAACCATTTATATTTATGCATAATTACAGCGGTATCGAAGTTGCCATTATAGGAATGGCAGGACAATTTCCCGGAGCAAACAATATCAATGAATTTTGGGACAACCTTAAAAACGGCGTTGAATCTATTAAATTTTTTGAAGATGAGGAATTGCTCGCTGAAGGTGAAGACAAAAATACGATCAAAAATCCGAACTATGTAAAAGCGAATGCTTTTCTCAGCGATAAAGAATATTTTGACGGAGCATTTTTCGGATATACACCGGCAGAAGTAAAATTAATGGATCCTCAGATAAGACTGTTTCACGAGAATTGCTGGAAAGCTCTGGAAGATGCAGGATATATTAATACAGGTAACCAAAAGATAGGCCTGTTTGCAGGAGCTTCATCTAATGTGAACTGGCTTAATTATTCCATGTTTACAAATCTTGATAATGAAGTCGATCATTTCAGTGCTTTCAGGCTTAGAGACGCTACTTTCATGTGTTCAAGAGTTTCTTATCTGATGAATTTGCAGGGACCTTCCATCTATGTAAATACAGCTTGTTCTACTTCTCTTGTTGCCGTACAAAGAGCTTGTATGAGCTTATTATTGAGAGAATGTAAAATAGCTCTTGCAGGAGGAATAACAATTAAAAATTATTCTAAAAAAGGATATGTATATGAAGAAGGAATGATAGATTCCAGAGACGGACACTGCAGAGCATTTGATAGTGAAGCTGATGGAACAGTAGGAGGTGAAGGCGTCGGGATTGTAGTCCTTAAAAGACTTGCTGATGCAATTGAAGACGGAGATCATATCTATGCAGTAATCAGAGGAAGCGGGGTTAATAATGACGGTTCTCAGAAAATAGCATACAGCGCGCCAAGTGTTGATGGACAATCACAAGCTATCTTAAAGGCTTTGAGTATGGCAAAAGTACCGGCTGAAAGTATCAGTTATGTTGAAGCTCACGGGACAGCTACCAAATTGGGAGATCCGATTGAAATAGAAGGTCTGAATAATTCTTTTGGTCTTAGCGAAAAAAAATATTGTGCAATAGGATCCGTAAAAACGAATATTGGACATCTTGATATCGCAAGTGGAGTAGCCGGACTTATAAAAACAGCCATGAGCCTTGAAAACAGACAGATTCCTGCAAGCTTAAACTTTAAAAGTCATAATCCGAAGATCAATTTTACCGAAAGTCCATTCTATGTAAATACAGAACTGACAGAGTGGAAAAACGATCAATATCCTTTACGAGCAGGTGTAAGTTCTTTTGGAATTGGTGGAACAAATGCCCATGTTATTTTGGAGGAAGCTCCTTCACCTAAAATATCTTCACGGAGTAGAGAGCATCAGCTTCTTGTTTTTTCTGCTAAAACGAAAGCATCACTGGAAAGAAGTTTAAATGAATTTAAAACATATTTTAAAACAAATCCGAAAGCAAAATTAGCAGACGTAGCTCATACATTACAATTTGGCAGAGTACCAATGAATTACAGGATTTCTGTTGCCGCTAAAGATTTTGAAGATGCTGTGGAAATGCTGGATGCCGTGAAAGTTAAAGATCGCGGAATTTTAGAAAATCAGAAACAGACGATAGCTTTTATGTTTCCGGGTTATGGATCTCAATATGCAGGAATGTGTAAAGATTTATACGCATCAGAAGCTGCATTTAAAAAATCTGTAGATGAATGTATAGCTATTGTTAAAAATAAATTCAATAAAGATTTAAGTCCGTTTCTTCTTGCGGATGAAGGTTCTGAATGGGCAGGAAAAATTAATGAGATCGAATTTTCTCAGCCTATGCTTTTTGTTATTGAGTATGCACTTGCCCAAACTCTTATCCAATGGGGAATAAAACCTGATATTGTGGGAGGCCACAGCACAGGGAAATATGTGGCAGCATGTATCAGCAATGTATTTTCTCTGGAAGATGCTTTAATGCTTATTGTAAAAAGAGCAGAACTGATGCAGAAGGTGTCAAAAGGCAGTATGCTTAGTGTTTCCATATCAGAACAAGAATTATTACCGTTATTAAAAGATTTTAACGACATTTCTCTTGCCGCAGTAAACAGTTCAGAGCTTTGTGTCGTTTCCGGAAAAGACGAAGATGTTGAAAATTTCTCGCATTTCCTTGAACAGAAAGGATATATGTGCAAACCACTTGCAGCATCTCATGCATACCATTCTTATATGATGGATGAAATACTTGAAGAGTTTGAAGCTGTTATCAAAAAAATTAAAATTTCTCCGCAACAAATTCCATTTTTATCGAATCTTTCCGGAGGATTGGCTACAGATGATGAAATAGCACAACCTGAATATTGGGTAAAACATATCAGAGAAACAGTACGATTTTCTGATAATGTAGAAGAAATTTTAAAAAATAAAAAAGCGGTTATCTTAGAAGTAGGACCAGGAAAAGTACTCACTTCACTTGTAAACAGTAACAAGTTTAAAAATGACGGACATACAGTAATCAATCTTGTAAGACATCCCAATGAGGAGATCGACGATCAGAAGAATTTAATTTCTGCATTAGGAAAAATGTGGGAACAAGGAGTTGATATTGACTGGAAAAATCTGTATAATCCGGATGAAACACGTCTAAAAGTATCTCTTCCTACTTATTCATTTGATAAAGTATCTTATCCAGTAAATGTAGATGCATTCAAGATGATATTAAATCACTCTGTACATACAATAGGAGATTCCTCTTCGTGGTATTATGCATCTTCATGGAAGAAGGTTTCTCTTTTGAAAAAAGAATATACTCATGACGAGCATACTCTTATATTTTCTGACAATTCAGGAGTAGGAGAACTTTTATTCCAAAAACTGACTATGGAAGGCGAAAAAGTAACCATGGTAAAGAAAAGTGATAAGTATAGTCAGGATAAGCAGGAACTGTATCACATTGATCCTGAAAATGAAGATCATTATCAGCAGCTTTTTAATGATCTTACAGGTGAAGGTAAAAAGGCTACCCAAATAATTTACGCTTGGCCGGTTGCAAAAACTGAAAGCCAAAATCAGGATACTGCAGATAAGGAATTTTATCACTTGGTAAATGTGGCAAAGTATATCAAAAATACTGTTCACGCCGAAAATAAAAAACTGGTTCTTATTACAAATGATCTTCACAGTATCACAGGTTATGAATCTCTGGAAATTAAAAAATCTGCTCAATTAGGTTTATTGAAAGTGATCTCTCAGGAATGTATTGGTTTTTCGACCTCACATATTGATATCTCTTTACATCATATGCTTAATGAATCGGATATTCAGTGTCTTACCGATGAAATTAAATATATACAGACAGGGAAAACAGTTTCATTAAGGAATTCAAACAGATGGGAACAGATTTTTGACCGTCATAAAATAGAAGAAACTACAGAACAAAAAGCTTTCAGAGAAGGCGGAGTTTATATGATCTCCGGAGGATTGGGGAATCTTGGTTATAATCTTTCAGAATATCTTATTAAAAATTATAACGCAAAAGTAATTTTGCTGGGACGCAGCATTTTGCCTCAAAGAGATCAGTGGGACAGTGAAAAAAATAATCTGGCTGTGAACAGAATGCTTAATCTGGAATCATTAGGAGATGTATTTTATTATGACTGCAATATTGCTAATGAAAATTCTCTTAAAGAAACGGTTCATAAAGCAGAAGAAAAATTTGGAACTATAAACGGAATAATCCATGCTGCAGGTATTGTAAGTGAGAGTTCGATTAATATGTTTGATTTGCTTAGCAAAGACGGTTACCAAGAACATTTCGATGCAAAAATTAAAGGTATTGTTAATCTTGATATTGCTTTCAAAGATAAACCATTGGATTTTTGCTTTATCGTATCCTCTTTATCGTCAATACTCGGAGGACTTGGATTTGGAGGTTACGCTTCTGCCAATACTTTCATAGATTATTTTGTAAGTGAAAAAAGAAACGTAAAAGATCCGAGAAACTGGATATGTGTAAATTTTGAAGCATTGGATTTTGCTGAAATTCCTGAAGATCCTAATAATCTTAATATTTCTGAGATATTCGAAGTTGTAGAACAGTCTCTGGTAATGAGCGAGCTTTCACCAATTGTTATTTCTAAAAGAGATTTGCAACTGAGAATTGATGAATGGGTTACTAGAAATGGTAATAATACGAAGGAAAATGATGCTTCAGATCATAATGCTTTATACGAGAGTTTAGCGATTGCAGGAGGTGATATATCAAATGCTATTGAGTTTACAATGAGAACTTTATGGGAAGACTTCTTCGGGAAATCTGTAGAGCCGGAAGATGATTTCTTTGAAATTGGAGGAGATTCTTTAAAGGCATTAACTGTCATCAGAAAGATTCTTGCTGTTTTCAGTATAGAAATTTCAATTAAGGAGTTTTTTGATAACAGTACCTTAGAAAAAGTAAGCAAGCTGATTTTAAATAGAAAAGAACAAGGCATTGCAGAAATCAAATCTATGCCAATTCCTAAAGCGGAAGCGAAAGAATATTATCCGTTGAGTTCTGTGCAAAAAAGATCTTACTTTATCCATGAGTTTTCAAAAACTTCTTTAGCCTACAACTTACCAAGAATTGTAAAGCTGAAAGGAAAAATAGATATCAATCACATTACAGATATATTCAGACAGTTATTTGACCGTCATGAAAGTTTACGTACCTATTTTGTTCAGGAGAATGGTGTTCCTGTACAGAAAATACAAGACAGTGTTTCCTTCGGAATTTCAATCTACAAAGCAGAAGAAAATAATGAATCTGATATTATTAATGAATTTATAGCACCTTTTAAACTGGATAGTTGTCCTTTGATGAGGGTAGGAATTATAGAGCTTGGTCCTGAAGAGCATATGCTTATGGTTGATAATCATC
This sequence comes from Chryseobacterium taeanense, assembly GCF_900099685.1. Classification (GTDB taxonomy): domain Bacteria; phylum Bacteroidota; class Bacteroidia; order Flavobacteriales; family Weeksellaceae; genus Chryseobacterium; species Chryseobacterium taeanense. The sequence goes on from NZ_FNDW01000005.1 coordinate 282,099, forward strand.
ATATCATTTCAGACGCTATTTCGCAGGGAATTCTGATATATGATTTCATGAGATTATACAATAATGAAACATTACCGGAACTTAAAATACAGTACAAAGATTATGTAGAATGGCAGCTTAGTGAAGAGCGTATGCAGAAAATAATCGAGCAGAAATATTTCTGGAATGATCAGTTTTCCGATGAGTTTTCGTATCTGGAACTGCCGACTGATTTTGCAAGACCATTGGTATCCAGTTACACAGGAGAAGCTATAAATATAGAACTTACTTCTCAGGAAACGAAAGGATTGAAAAAACTTGCCGAAAAAGAAAAAGTTACCAATTATATGTTGCTTTTATCTGTTTTCAACATTTTCATGAGTAAACTTTCCAATCAGGAAGATATTATCGTGGGTTCACCGGTTGCAGGAAGACAACATTCTGATCTGGATAATGTTATAGGGGATTTTGTGAATGTTTTACCTATTAGAAATTTCCCGAAAGGAAACTTGAAGTTCAGCGAGTTTTTATCAGAAGTGAAAACAAATGCAATTGCATGTTTTGATAATCAGGAATATCCTTTTGAAGAACTTGTAGATGATCTTAATGTAAAAAGATCAACAAATAGAAATCCTTTATTTGATGTCTTCTTCGAATATCAGACTATTTCGGAAGATACAGAGTTGAAAATTCCGGGATTGGAATTAGCCAACTTTAATAATTTCGAAGAAAAAGCACTTACCGTTTCGAAATTTGATATGATGTTTTCTGCGGTGGAAAGCAGTGATGGAAGCGAGCTTTATTTAAGACTGGAATATTCTTATGATCTTTTCAAAAGAGAAACAATAGAAAGATTTATCGGGTATTACAAGAAAATTGTAAATGCAGTAGTTAATAACCCTGAAATTTTAATTTCAGATATTATTCTCCATGAGCAGGAAGATCAGGAATGGATTTATAACGAAAATAAAACTTCCACAGCCGAAAGTAAAGAAACAATTGTAGAACTTTTTGAAAACCAGTTTATCAGAACTCCAGAGCAAATTGCAATACAGGATGATTCAAAGGTTTTAAGCTTTGAAGATCTTAAAAAAGCATCAGATCGCATTGCAGCTTATCTTACTGAAGTAAAAGGTATCAAACCGGGCGATCTTGTAGGAGTAATGTTAGACAGAAATATTGATCTTGTTCCCACTATTTTAGGAGTTTTAAAAACAGGAGCTGCATTCGTTCCGATAGATATAAAATCTCCGGCAGAAAGAGTGAACAGCATTGCTGCTGAGTCAGAGCTTAAGCTACTGATAACAATGAGCAAATATATAGACTCAGTAACAGTTCATACTCTTAAACTTGATGAAGAAGCAAATCTTATTAAAGAATATAAGTCAATTCCTTATAAACCGGATTCTATAGATCATCAATCAATAGCATACGTCCTATTTACGTCCGGATCTACCGGAAAACCGAAAGGGGTTATGATAGAACATCATTCTTTGGTTAATTATATCAAATTTGCAGAATCGCAATATGTGAATGGGCTTAAATCTACTTTCCCTCTGTTTACATCTATCTCTTTTGATTTGACTATCACTTCAATTTTTACACCTCTCGTGACGGGTAATACAATTGTGATGTTCCCTGAAGACGAAAATGAATCGCTTGTAGAAAAGGTATTTCAAAATAATGAAATAGATGTAATCAAGCTTACTCCTTCTCACTTAAAAATAGTAAAGGAAATTAATTTTGATAATTCAAACGATTCAAGAAGAATTATTGTAGGAGGAGAAGATCTGGAAACAAGACTTGCACAGGAAATCTTCAATAAATTTGAAGGAAGTATTGAAATCTATAATGAATATGGCCCTACAGAAGCAACAGTGGGATGTATGATTTGTAGATTCAGACCGGAAGAAGATTTCCATAGTGTTCCGATAGGAGTTCCTGTTGATAATACGCAGATATATCTGTTGGATGGTTCTTTAAAACCTGTTCCTGTGGGAGTAAAAGGAGAATTATACGTTGCAGGAGCCGGAATAGCAAGAGGATATTTAAATAATGAAGAGCTTACGCAAGAGAAATTTCTTGAAAATCCTTTTATAAAAGGACAGAAAATGTACAAAACAGGAGATCTTGCAGTGCGTTTGGCGGATGGTAATATTCTTTTTAAAGGAAGAATAGATGATCAGATCAAGATCAGAGGTTACAGAATAGAGCTTGGTGAAATTGAAAATAAAATGTTCGGTTTTCAAGGTATCAAAGAAGCGGTGGTAATGGCAAAAGAAACAGACAATGACAAATCTTTGGTAGCATACTATGTATCAGATGTTGAAATAAATGATGAAAATCTTAAGAATTATCTTCTGACAGTTTTACCTGATTATATGATTCCTGTGAATTATATCGCATTAGATAAATTACCACTTACCAAAAACGGAAAACTTGATAAAAAGGCATTACCTGATGTTGATGTAGAATCTGCGTATAAAGCTCCGTCCAATGAACTGGAATATATGCTGGTGGATATTTTTGCCAATATTCTGAAATTGGAAAAAGATACGATAAGTACTACCAAAAGCTTCTTTGAATTAGGAGGAAATTCTATTAAAGTGATTTTGCTTATCAGCAACATTAAAAAAGTTAAGGATATAAAACTTACCTTAAAGAATGTTTTTGATCATCCTTCGGTTGAAGAGATTGCCAAAATTATAGAACAATCAAAACAAGAGAATATTACAAGTATTCCGAAAGTTGAAAAAAGAGATTTTTATCCGTCTTCTTCGGCTCAGGAGAGAATGTATTATCAACAATCATTAGATCCCGATAATCTGGCATGGAATATTTCAACAGCATTACAGATTAATAATGAGGCAGATATACCGAAACTTTCAGATGCTTTACAGAAACTTATCGACAGACATGAAGCTTTAAGAACAAGTTTTAGTCTCTCAGAAGATGGAGTTGTACAAAAAATAAATAGCAGTGTATCCTTAAAGCTTGATGTTATTAAAGAAAATGACTTTATCAGCCAATCAGATGCATTCATTGATTTCGTACGTCCGTTCAGTCTTTCCGAAGAAAGTCTTTTACGATGCGCATTATTCATTACTAAAGAAGGAGGAAATATACTCTTTATAGATGTACATCATATTATTTGTGACGGGATTTCTTTAGACATTCTTATTAAAGATTTTAAAGCTTTATACGAAGATCAGGAACTGAAACCTCTGGATTTACGATATATTGATTTTGCTGTGTGGCAGAGAAATGTTAATGGGCAAATGGAGAAACATAAAGATTACTGGAAGAAAAAATTATCCGGGCAATTACCAAGACTGGAGCTTCCGACATTGCAGGACAGAGAAAATGTTGAGGTATTTACAGTTTCTACAAGCGTATTGGAAATAAAAGGTGAGCTTTATGAAAATATCAAAAGATTTACTAGTGATACTAAAGTTTCCAACTTCATGTTTTTACTGTCTGTTTACTATTTACTTCTGTCAAAAACTTCTCAGAATCCGGATGTTATCATAGGAACAGATGCCATCGGAAGAACGCACCCTGAACTCAATAATCTGGTAGGAACTTTTGTAAATATTCTGCCTTTGAGAATTCATGTAGATTCTGACACTTCATATCTGGATTTTCTGTCTAAGGTGAAAGAGTGTGTCTTAGGAGCGTTTGATCATCAGGATTTCCAGTTTGATCAAATGGTAGCTTTAATTGATGAGACACAGAAAACTTTAAGAAATCCTATCGTAGATGTACACTTTGCCGTTTCTGATACGGTAGATGGAGAAGAAGAACTTAATGCTTTACATCTTACTCCTATCCTTATTCAGAAAGAAGTCAGAACCTCACCATATGAATTTAAAATTGAGGCTAATGAAAATAACTCCCAGATGAATATTGTTTTCATTTACAGTGATGATCTGTATGACGAAAATATAATCAATATACTGAAGAATTATTTTTACAATATTCTAAATTCTGTCCTTCAGGATGTTTCTGTACAAATAGAAAATATTGAACTGGACTCTTGTAGCATTCTCAGCTAAATCTTAGAGTAATCTACTTATTAAAACAAAAAAATAAACTTTAACCTTTAAAAAATTAAAAGGATGTGCGGAATATGTGGCTTTATCAGATTTGATAGACGTACAAGTGAAGACGACAAAAGAATTGTCAGAAATATGAACGAAAAACTTCTTCATAGAGGTCCTGATGCTCAGGATGTGGCGGTTTTTGAAAATATAGCTCTTGGATTTACAAGATTGAGTATTATAGGACTTGAAAACGGAATGCAGCCTATTTATAACGAGGACGAGTCTGTTTTAATCATTTGTAACGGAGAGATATTCAATTATATAGAGCTTCGTGAGGAACTCAAAAACAACGGGCATACTTTCAGAACTGCATCAGACGTAGAAGTTATTGTACACTTATACGAACAATACGGAATGGAGTTCCTGAATATGCTTAATGGGCAGTTTGCATTCGCGTTATATGATAAAAGAAAGAGAAAATTATTTTGCGCAAGAGATCAGATGGGGATCATACCTTTCCATTATACTTTTATCGACAATACATTCATTTTCGGATCCGAAGTGAAAGCGATACTTGAGCATCCTGCCGTAAAAAGGGATGTTGATCTTACAGCATTGGACCAAGTCTTTACGTTTCCGGGATTATACAGCCCGAGAACAATGTTCAAAGGAATAAACAGCCTTGAAAATGGTCATTACCTTACCATTGATGATGATGGAAAAATAACCAACACTGAATATTGGGATTTAATATATCCTGAAGGTGAAGACGATGAAGATATCATCTCTGAAGAACATTATATAGATGAGCTGGAAAGACTTTTTGAAAGAGCAATTAATTTAAGACTAAGAGCAGATGTACCTTCAGGACTGTATCTTAGCGGAGGATTGGATTCTTCAATGATTACCATGAAAGTCAATCAGCTAGCTCCTGATGCAAGAAAAGAATCCTTTTCAATAGATTTTATTGATTCTCAGTACTCGGAATCTATCTATCAGAAACTTATTGCTAAAGAAGGAAATGCAAAGCTTAATCAGAGAACGTTTTTTTATGACGATATAATTCAGAGATTACAGCATTCGGTTTATCATAGTGAATGTCCTATCAAAGAAACGTACAACACAGCGTCATTATCACTTTCAGAATCTGTAAGAAATAAGAATATAAAAGTAATTCTTTCCGGAGAAGGTGCAGACGAGTTTTTCGCAGGATATGTAGGTTATCGTTTTGATAAAATGAAAGCCATGAATATCAGTAAGAACAACGGATATTCTGCTGAAGATGAATTAAAACAAAAATTATGGGGAGATAGATCATTCTTCTACGAAAAAGATTACACCCAATTCACAACGCTGAAAAGAAGCCTTTATTCTTCAGAAATGAATGCATCTTTTGATGAGTTTAACTGTCTTAATCATCCTGTTATTAATAAAGAAAGAATAGAAAACAGGGATGTACTTAGAAAAAGAGCTTATATAGATTATAAGTTAAGATTGGTAGATCATTTGGTTTCCGATCACGGAGACAGAATGGCAATGGCAAACTCTGTGGAAGTAAGATATCCTTTCCTTGACAAAGACCTTATAGAATTTTCGACAAGAGTACCATCTGGTCTTAAGCTTAAAGATTTTACGGAAAAATATATCCTGAAAAAAATGGCAGCCAGATTTGTTCCGCAAGAGGTATTCAATAGAGAAAAGTTTCATTTTATAGCTCCGGGAAGTCCTTATCTGCTTCAGAAAAATATAGAATACATCAACGATATTTTGTCTTATGATCTCATCAAAAAGCAGGGATATTTTAATCCGGATGAAGTGGAAAGACTTAAAAAACTTTACAGTCAGGATGGCTTTACAATTAATGCCCCTTTTGAAAGTGATCTGTTGATTATCGTCATCACATTCGGAATTCTGCTCGATACATTCTTTAGTAATAAAACAAGCGAAAGCCATATGATGAAGGCATTCAGCTAAACTTAAAAGACAACTTAACCAACCAAAATTTTAACACTATGATTTTTCAAAACGCATTACTGAAAAGCTTACATACACATCAGGAAAATACAGCTATTGATAATAACGGAATATCTGTATCATATTCAGAATTAATAAAAAAGTCAGATAAAATCACCAGTTTTTTGTTAAAGCAAAATCTTGAACCCGAAACCATTGTAGGGCTTAGTTTTGACAGTAAAGAATCATTAATATATTCTATGATTGGTGCTTTAAATGCACGATGTACAATAGTTCCTATCGATATTTCAATGCCTGAGAAAAGACTTCAGATGATGGCTGATGAAATGAATCTTCAATATCTGATTACTTCTGAAAAAAACTCTTTTTTAGGAAAAACCATTGGGATCGCTCCATTTCTTATTGAAGATATATTTAATAGCGAAAATGAAGATGAAATTCAAAATATTAAGTATCCGGCTTTTGATAAGGAAGATAGTATTTATATATATTTCACTTCAGGATCAACAGGTAAGCCTAAAGGAATTATAGGGAAAAACAACAGTCTTCTGCAATTTTTAAATTGGGAAATACAGGAATTCAATATTGATAGCAATACTAAAGTAAGCCAATTGATCCATCCTTATTTTGATGCCTTTTTAAGAGATGTTTTTGTTCCTTTATTATCGGGAGGTACCATTTGTATTCCTCCTGCAGATGAAGATTTTTTCACGCCGGAAAAACTTACGAAATGGATAGAAGCTTCCGGTGTTAATATTATCCATTGTGTACCGAGTTTATTCAGAGTTATAAATAATGACCAACTGACAAGCGAAAGCTATCCGGAACTGAAGAATGTTTTACTTTCCGGAGAGAAAATAAATCCGGCTGAGCTTAAAAAATGGTACGATCTGTTCGAAGGGAGAATTCAGTTGACAAACCTTTATGGAGCCACTGAAACCACAATGATCAGATTTTTTTACCACATAAAGCCGGAAGATGCTAATCTCTCTAAAATATCAATAGGAAAGCCGATTGCAGATACTGATTTCTTTATTGCCGATAAAAATCTTAAAAAATGCAGCCCGTTTGTTATTGGAGATCTTTATATCATTTCCGATTATATGACGAAAGGATACCTGAATGAGCCAGAGCTGAACAATGAAAAATTTGTTCTTATTGATGCAGGAAACGGTGAGAAAAAACGTGCCTTTAAAACAGGGGACAAAGCCAGAGTAATGCCGAACGGAGAGATTGATCTGATGGGAAGAGAAGACAATCAGATTAAAATAAACGGGATAAGAATTGAAACTGACGGAATTGAAAATACATTAATATCTTCCGGAATTCTTAAGAATGCCGTTGTTTTTAAACATCCTGAAGGAGAATTTCTGATCTCTTTTGTCATTCCTTCCGAAAATACTCAAGGTTTAGAAGAAATATTAAAGAAACATCTGGAAGCCAATTTACCATCATATATGATTCCTTCGGATGTTATAAAGGTAGATAATTTTCCATTGCTGGATAACGGAAAGATAAACTTTAAAGAACTGCTTCAGTTTGTTACCAAAAATGATATTATAGTTCCTGCTAATGAAATAGAAGATAGACTTTTAAAAATTTGGAAAGAAATATTAGGAGAAGAAAAAGAAATTTCAACCACGAGCAGTTTTCATAATATAGGAGGAAATTCTTTAGCTATTATGCGCCTTATCGGTAAAATTTATAAAGAATATAATGTACGTTTTACTTTGAGCGAGTTATTCAATAACCTTACAATTATTCAGCAGGCACAGCATATCAAAACTTCAGGGAAAGATAATACCCTGATTATTCAAAAAGCAGAACCGAAAGACAGCTATAAGCTTTCTGCAGCACAGGAAAGGATTTATTATAATTACGAGCTTAACAGGCAAAGCACAGCCTTTAACCTTCCTATGATCTGGAAAATAGAGGGCAGTTTCAATGAAGAAAAACTTACTGAATCTATTAATAATTTAATTGAAAGACATGAAAGTTTAAGAACGGAATTCAGGTTTGTAGAAGGAGAAATCCGTCAGATTGTTAAAGATAAAGTTGATTTTAGTGTTGAAATCATTCATGCTGATGAAAATATAGATAAAGAAATAACAGCTTTCATCAGACCATTTGTTCTTGATGTTGCACCTCTTTTCAGATGCGGGATTATTTATAGCAATAATGAAACATATATTATTGTTGATCTTCATCATATTGTTTGTGACGGGATGTCTCAGAATAATTTATTTTCAGACTTAATGAAGCTGTATAATAATGAGCAGTTGCCGTTATTACCTTTGCAGTACAAGGATTATTCTGAGTGGGAACAAGCATTCAGACATACAAATGACTACATTTCACACAGGGAGTTCTGGCTAAAAATGTTTGAAGGCAACATTCCGGACTCCAAATTCCCGGTTTCGGATGAAAACATCGATCATACTTCTGATTCAGGAGGAACAGCAACTTTTAAAATAGATATCCGAACGATTAAAAAGGTTACGGAAAGTTTAAAAACTGAAGAGGTCACCACATTTTCATCTTTATTTTCCATGTTCTTCTTATACTTATCTCAGTTTACAGGCCAGGAAGATCTTGTAATAGGGATCAACAGTTCGGGAAGGTTGCAGGATGAGCTGGAAGATGTTGTCGGAATGTTCACCAAAACGCTTCCGGTAAGATATCATCTGAACGAAAATATGACGTTCAGTGAGTTTGCAAAAGAAGTTCATAAAGTTCTTGTTCAGGCTCACAGTTCACAGATTTATGATCTTGCGAATATTGTGAAGGAAATTAATAATAACAGAAATATTGCTGTGAAGCAGCTATTTGACGTAATGTTTGTTTTCCAAAATTTTGAAGCTAAAAAAGTGGATCTGCAAGACCTTCAGTTATCTGCTTATGAGTTTGAAAATAAAACCTATAAATATCCAATTACCTTATTTGCAAGCGAAGGAGACGACGCAATGTACTTCAGAATGGAATATTCGGCTCTTCATTTTACCGCAGGCGATATAGAAATTATTATCAGACAGTTCCACGACCTTATCATTAAAATATCAGAGAATATAGATATGAATCTGATAGATTGTTTTGATAATGAATTGGCTGTATCATCATTGAATACAGAAGAAATCAATTTCAATTTTTAATGAATTTATTCAGAGGAATCTTTAGTAAAAGACAGAATCTGTAAAAGTTAAGGGCAATTATATTAAATATTAAAAAAGAAAACCGACATATGTCCACACTAAACTTAAAACTCGATTTTGAAGCTATAAATGCTAATAAAAATATTATCGCAAGAAATTACTGGAAAAACAGACTGGAAAATTATGTTTCAGAAGATTATTTTAGAAGAAATAAAGCAAAAACTTCTTCAACTCATACGGAAGAGATAATTACTGAGGCTGATGAAAAGGTTTGTAATACATTACAAAAAATTGTAAATACACCTAAAGCTAAACATGTTTTTCTATTATCTGTTCTTGGAATTTTAGCAGAAAAATATTCGTCTAATTCCGACGTTACCATTTTTACAACTACTTACACAGAAAATAACACAGAACCAAAGGGTTTCGTTTTTCCGGTAAGAATGAATGATTTTGGTCATTCTACATTTCCTGCATTTCTTACAGAGCTTAAAAATAATATACTTAATGATTATAAACACAGCAATTATCAGCTTAAGAAAATAATTAATCCTGAAGACGGGGAAATAAAAGATCTTCCTTCAGTAGGAATGCTTGTAGAAGGTATTCAGGAAGTTGATGCGTTTGATGCTTTGTCTCCTGATCTTCTGTTTGTTTTTAATGTAGATAATGGTTTATCATTGAAAATCAGCTATACAGCAGAATCATATGACAATAATTATATAAAAGGAATAGCAGATCATTACTTTAATTTGTTGGTATCACTCATAGATAATAAAGAAAAAGAGATTGATTCTATAGAGTTAATATCAGACAGTGAAAAACAAAGAATCGTAAACCTGTTTAATGATACTGAAAAATATTATCCGGAAGACAAAACAATTTTAGACTTATTTATAGAACAGGTCCGTAAAACACCAGAAAATGTAGCTGTTGCCTATAAAGATGAAAAGCTTACTTATCAGGAACTCAACGAAAGGTCTAATCAGCTTGCTCATTATTTATTAGAAAAATTTGGTGATACAAACAAGGTTTTTGGAGTACAAATGGATAGGTCTGTAGAGCTCATGATTACTATTTTCGGAATTTTAAAGGCAGGAGGAATTTATCTTCCTTTATCAAAAAATCATCCGACAGATCGTATTTTATATACATTGGATAATAGTAATGCTTGTGCTATTTTCACCGATACAGGAAAGCTAGAGGATTTTGAAAATAGATATGAATGTCTATATATAAACGAACTTTCTGCTTATTCAAGTACATATATTAACCTTGCAAAACCTGAGAAAATTGCTTATATAATCTATACTTCCGGATCTACAGGAAAGCCAAAAGGAGTTCTTATTAAGCATACTTCTATGGTAAACAGGCTTCATTGGATGCAGAATGAATATCAGCTTACGGAAAATGATACCATACTTCAAAAAACACCTTTAGTTTTTGATGTTTCAATATGGGAGCTGTTTTTATGGTCTATGAGTGGTGCTAAACTAGTTTTAGCTGCGCCGGGAGCAGAAAAAGATCCGCAGGAGCTTTGCGAAATTATTCAAAAAGAAAATATTACAGTTCTTCATTTTGTGCCTTCTATGCTTAATGCTTTTTTAGCTTATTTGGATGGAGCAAAGCAAAATATTTATAATCTTGAAAGCATCAGACATCTTTTTACAAGTGGAGAAGAGTTAAAAGCTGCCGATGCAAAAGCATTTTTGGATTATTGTACAAATGCGGACTTACATAATTTGTATGGTCCTACTGAAGCCACGGTGGATGTTTCATTTCATAAGGTGTCTCGTAAAGTTGCCTATCGTTCAATACCAATAGGAAAGCCAATAGATAATACTCAGCTTTTTATTTTTAATGATAAGATGCAGCTGCAGCCTATAGGAGTTCCAGGAGAACTTTTTATTGGCGGAGTAAACTTGTCTGCAGGATATGCTAATCAGCCGGAACTAACGAAGGAAAGGTTTATCAGCAATCCTTTGAATCCGGAGAGTCTGCTTTATAAAACAGGAGATCTGGCAAAATGGCTGGAAGATGGAAGCATAGAGTATCTTGGAAGGATTGATAATCAGGTAAAAATCAGAGGAAACAGAATCGAATTGGGAGAAATAGAGTTTGTGATGCAGTCTTTTCCGACAATTACAACAGCAGTGGTACTTCCAAAAGATCACGCATCCGGAGTACAGCTTGTAGGATATCTTGTCATAGATGAAGGTTTTTCTGAAGAAGCCCTCAGAAACTTTTTGGCCTCACAACTTCCTGATTATATGATTCCGTCATATTTTATTATAGTAGATCAGATTCCTGTTACCACCAATGGAAAAGTAAACAGAGAGGCTTTACTATCGATTGTGGTAAAATCTGCTGAAGAATATATAGCGCCGGAAACGGAGCTGCAAAAACTTTTATTTACGTATTGGAATGAAATATTAGGCACTGAAAAAATAGGAATTAATGACAGTTTTTTCAGAGTAGGAGGAGATTCAATATTAGCAATCAGGCTTATTGGTATGATTAATAATTATATCTCTGCTAATATTTCTATGGCTGATATATATGAAAATGATACCATAAAAAAGCTAGCTGATTTTATTCAGAAATCAGAGGAGAAAGAATATTCTGAAATATTTGATGTCATTGAGCAGGAATTGGAAAAATTCGAGTCAGAATATAAAAAACATAACCAGAATAGTCTCATTGAAAAAGTGTATCCAATGAGTGATATTGAAAAGGCGATGTGTTTTATTCATAAATCCAGACCTGATGATATTCTTTATTTTGAACAGCTTATGCAGCCGGTTATTTATGAAACATTGGATGTGGATGTATTCCAGAAAACTCTTGATCTTCTGGTAGAAAAACACGAAATTCTGAGAACAGGTTTTGATATAGAGCATTTTGCACATATTATCTATAGAAATGTAGATACCAAAATAGCTTTCCATGATTACAGCAATTACAGTAAAGACGAGCAAAAGCGCAAAATCGAGGAGGACATGGAAAAAAGCAGACCCGATCATTTTGACCTTCAGGCTGAAAAACTTTGGAGAATTATTATATATAAACTTCAGGATAGTCACCATGAAATTTTGTTCGAATATCATCATGCCATTCTTGATGGGTGGAGCTTTGCTTCCCTTATTACTGAGATGAATAATACTTATCTGGAGCTTTTGAGAGGTAATGCTGTAAAATTAGAAACTCTTGAAACCGGCTTCAAAGATTATATCACTCAGGAAATGTTCTACAAAAAAAATCCTCAAACAACGGAATTCTGGAAAAAAGAACTTAAGAATTATAAAAAGCTTACACTAAACAAGACTACGGACCTTAAAGATTTTAAATCTGTAAGAGATGTTTATCCTGCAAAACTTTTAACGGATCTCGAAAAGATAGCAGCTGAGAAAAACACTACAGTTAAAAATATCTTGCTTTCTGCTTATGTCTATACAATGAAAATGCTGTCTGGAGAAACAGATATTCTTGTAGGTCTTGTGACATTTACCAGACCGCTAAAAAAAGACGGAGAAAAATTACTGGGATGTTTCCTTAATACAGTTCCTTTCAGAATAACGGTTCCTGAAAATATTACCTGGACACAATATATTGCTGCAATCGATAAGAAAGTATTGGAAGTAAAAAAATATGATCATCTGTCACTTTTTGAAATCAGTAACGCGATCGGAAGCGCAGGTTTGGGAAATCCACTTTTTGATACTTTCTTTAATTATATCAATTGGCATGTAAAGGAAAATATGAAGATTGCGGAAACGGTAGATCAGGATGACAGAACCTATTTTGATACGTTTTTGAGAGGAAATACTTTTTTTGATGTTAACTATGATGTAACCAATAAAAATATAATCTGTATGCATGAGTACTCTTCTCCATTCATGACGGAGGAAAGATATGCGCAGTACAGCGATATATTTTTAACAATTTTAGATAGAATTATCATAAATTCTGATGAAATGATCAATGCTGATGACTTTTTCTGGAATCCTTTACAGGAAAATCTGGCAAACGAGTTTTCTCAATATGAAAATTTGAATGCTGAATCAGGAGATATTCTTCCTTTGGAATACCATGAAAATAAACGTAGAATAAAAGAAATTGAGTCCGGAATTTTTTTCAATGAGACAATCACCGTAACAGCAGTATCTGAAGAAAAACTAAATACGGAAACATTGGAAAAAAGTATTCAGAAAGTAATGAATACACATAATATTTTAAGAACAGAGATTTGCAGATCCGAAGATCAGTATGATCAGAAATTTATTCCGTCAGTTAATGTAAAGATTACAGAAAAATACGCTGTATCACAAGATGAGGCTGATGAAATAATTGGGCAAGAAAAATCGAATTTATTCGACCTGAATTCTCCTTTGCTATCTGCAATGCTTGTTAGATTGGCAAATTCAGATAAGGTGACTGCATCTTTTACTTTCCATAATTCGATTGTAGACAGTTCTTCCGCAGAAAAAATTGTTGAAGATATTTTCAGTGCGTATCAATCTAAGAATTGGGATGCAAATAAAGAAACAAAGCTTTCTTATTTAGGGTATTCTCTTTGGAAGCAAAAGAAAATCAATAAGTTGTATCCTGAACTTTTAAATTATTGGAAAAACAAACTTCAAAATATTCCTGCAAAACAACAATTACCTTTTATTAAAGCAGAGAAACGTTCTGATGTTTATAATGCAGCAGAAAAGAATATTCATATTCCTGAAAGTACTTTTGAAAAAATAGTTGATTTTTCAGACAGAAATAATATTGATGTAAGTAGTGTTCTATTGGCAGGATTTACAATATTATTAAATAAATACAACCAACAGGAAGCAATTGCTTTAGGATCGGTTGTTTCAGAGAAAAGTTTTATCAATGAGAATCTAATTGGTCCTGCTTCAAGAGTTATACCATTTGTAAGTGTCATTTCAGAACAAAAAAACTTTGAAGAGTATACCAAAGAGTTAAATGGAATATATCATAATGATATAAAAAATAGTCTGCTACCTTTAGATGCGTTAAAAGCTGATCTTTTCTCTGGAAATAACAATAGTAATGAAGATTTTGACATCATCTTCCAATATAATGAAAAGGAGTCGGATAAAGACGCAAAAATAAAAATCACCAATGTTAATGACTTTTCTGAACAAAAAAGCTTACATCTGATTCTGAATAAAACAGCGAATTCGATAACAGGTAAAATAAAATACAACTCGGCATATTTAGATGCAGAAATGATGGATTTCCTTCCCGTTCATTTTAATGAAATTATCACGCAGCTTATTAATAATCCTGATCATTCTATTGCGGATATTTCCATGCTTCCATCTTGTGAATTGGATTTGATTTTGCATGAATTCAATGATAGTTCAAATACTTTCACGGGTCATACAACAGTTTTAGATCTATTATCAGATCGTGTTGTAGAATTTTCGGATGCTCCTGCTTTGATTTTCGGCGAATCTGAGATGAGTTATTC
>NZ_FNDW01000021.1 GCF_900099685.1 Chryseobacterium taeanense
CGTTTAAATATTTGAATGTCAGAAACTTAAATATACGAATTATTGCTATTTTTTACAAAGTTTATCTCAATTATTATCCCGAACTCAGGTTAAATAATTTATCTTCCGTTTAATGTAAAGAACTTATGGGCATCGGTTTATTTCTCATCATTTAAAGCTACGATTTCCAACTCCAGTTCTTCTTTGGCTATCTTTTTAGGATTGGCCACCTTTGCAATGGTAAGCCCCTGAACAATAATAGAAAAAACAACTACGCAATAAGTAATACTTAAAACAACTGTGCTGTATTCATTTTTCGGAATGGAAAGTGCCAACGCAATCGAAACACCTCCCCGAATTCCTCCCCAGACGAGTACTTTTACCGTCTGCGGACTGAACGTTCTTCGCATAAATTTGGTAGGTCCGTAAATGGAGATGACTCTCCCCAGCAATACGACTACAATGGCAGCAAGCCCCGGAATCATAAAGTGAGTGAGATCTTTTATCACCAAAAGCTCGAAGCCTATGAAAAGGAACAGAACTGCATTAAGAATTTCATCAATCAGTTCCCAGAACTTAATTAGGTAATCCTGAGTGATGGATTTCATTTTAAATTTAATATTAAAATTTCCCATGAACAAGCCCGCAGCAACCATCGTTAATGGTCCGGAAATATGCATCTGTCGGGCAATAAGATAACCACCCATTACCACAGACAATGTTACCAGTACAGAAATAATATAATCGTCTACCTCACGCATCAGCCTGGATGTTACCCATCCCAGAATAACTCCCAGGAGCAATCCGCCTCCTGCTTCTTTCAGCAGCAGCAGTCCGATACTTTCAACTCCGATATCAATTTTATTTCCGATAGCAAGCTGAAGGACAACCGTGAAGGTAACAACCGCTATACCGTCATTAAAGAGCGATTCTCCTGCAACTTTCGTTTCCAGGGATTTTGAAACCTTTGCCTGTTTCAGAATACTCAGAACCGCCACAGGATCCGTCGGTGAAATTAATGCGCCGAACAAAAGACAATAGATAAAAGGAAGCTCTATCCCGAGAAAAGGAAGGATATAAAACATTCCAAAACCCACCACAAAGGTAGAAATGACAACCCCTAAGGTTGAAAACAGAAGCACCGGAATAAGCTGTTCCTTAA
The DNA here is from genome assembly GCF_900099685.1 of Chryseobacterium taeanense. Classification (GTDB taxonomy): domain Bacteria; phylum Bacteroidota; class Bacteroidia; order Flavobacteriales; family Weeksellaceae; genus Chryseobacterium; species Chryseobacterium taeanense. The sequence goes on from NZ_FNDW01000021.1 coordinate 1,142, forward strand.
GATCATCAATATTGATATGAATTCCTCCTGCAAAGAGAAGAAAATTCAGCATGGCCCCCATCAGGACTTCTGTAAAATCGATACTGCTCATGAGACTGTGGAGATGCCCAAATGTTCTTGGCAGCACAGTTTGACCAAATGAAACCAGAAATATAGAAACCACGATGGCAATCACCATAATCCCAATGGTGCTCGGAAGTTTCAGGAATCTGTAATTAAGGTATGAAAATATGGATGCTAAAACGATTAAAGCTGAGAACGAATAATATAATTCCACTAAGTTGTTTTTTTAATATATTTTAAAATTAGATCATCTTGATAATGTTTATGAAAATTTCACCGGAAGAAACTGATACTGTATTTTTTACAGATTAATATAAAGTACTTTAATATAAATCGTATTTCCTTCTTTTTGCCAAATGTCGAGCATTCCGTCCCGAGATGCTTTTGAACTGCGGGTATATTCTTGTCCGAGGTTTAAAATATTCAACAAAATATATTCATCCCCTACAGAATTCACCAAGTAAGCTGTTTTTTCAGATTTGCCATCTCCGGAACTTTTGATAGCATCTGTCAGTGTTCGGAATTGTCCGAAATGATGTATGAAATTACTTCCTTCCTTTTTAGAATCATATGCCCTCATCAGAATCAGCAGGACATCAAGATTGGTGGGGTCTTTTTCGTAGAGTAATTTTCCCTGTTTTATACATTCTTCAAAATTTCCGTTCTTAAAATCTTCTGCCAAGACTTTAAAATCGTCATCAAGGGTTGAAACCAAATCTTCCCTGAAATTCCTTCCATAGTAAAGATGCTGAGATTCTATGGTGTCCAGCGACTTCGGATAAGCCTTATATTTAAAAATCAGCTTATCATAATTGTAAGGAGATTTTTCGTTTTTAAGGTCTTTCCGGATGGTTTTCAGATCAATCTTTGGGGTTTGGCCAAAGCTGAATACCGAAGTCAGAAACAGTAAAAGGAACAGGTGATATTTCATTATTCTTTATGGTTGTTTTCTTCCTCGTCGTTATCAAAATATTCGAAAAGGAAATCGTTGTATGGGAATCTTGAAATATGGATCTTCATTACCTCATCGTAGATCATCTTTTTCATTTCCGGGAAGTTTTCTTTGGTGAGTGCCGAGATAAATACCGTAGGATATTTAGATTTTGCCATCCAGGTATTTTTCCATTCTTCCAGCGAGATATTCTTTTTCGTGGAAGGGGTAAGATCATCCTCATCTTTCTTCTCGTAGCTGAAATCATCAATTTTATTGAATACCATAATCATCGGCTTCTGATGTGCGTTAATCTCCATTAAAATCTGATTAACAGAATCGATATGATCTTCAAAACTTTCGTGAGAGATATCTACAACATGAATCAGAAGATCTGCTTCACGTACCTCATCCAATGTAGATTTAAACGATTCTACCAGCTGAGTCGGAAGCTTCCTGATAAATCCTACCGTATCGGTAAGCAGGAACGGAAGATTTCCGATCACTACTTTTCTTACGGTCGTATCTAACGTTGCAAACAGTTTATTTTCAGCAAAAACCTCCGATTTGGAGAGTGCATTCATCAACGTTGATTTTCCTACGTTGGTATATCCTACCAGCGCGGCTCTTACTACTTTTCCGCGGTTGTTTCTCTGGGTAGCCATCTGCTTGTCGATGGTTTTCAGTTTGTCTTTCAATAAAGAGATTCTGTCGCGGATGATACGTCTGTCGGTTTCAATTTCCGTTTCCCCGGGACCTCTCATTCCGATTCCCCCTTTCTGACGTTCAAGGTGAGTCCACATTCTCGTCAGGCGTGGCAGTAGGTATTGGTACTGAGCCAGCTCAACCTGTGTTCTTGCATAAGACGTTGTTGCGCGCTGGGCGAAAATATCGAGGATAAGGTTGGTTCTGTCAAGGATTTTCACTTCCATTTCTCTTTCCAGGTTTTTAAGCTGAGACGGGGAGAGTTCGTCGTCAAAAATGACAGTTCCTATTTCGTTTTCTTTTACGTATTCTTTAATTTCCTGTGCTTTCCCGCTTCCGATAAATGTTTTGGAATCCGGCTGCGTTAGTTTTTGAGTAAAGCGTTTGTCTACGGTAGCTCCTGCCGTGTAGGCCAAAAACTCCAGCTCATCCATATATTCCTGAAGTTTATCTTCATCCTGATGTTGTGTGACAACCCCTACCAGAACGCATTTCTCGTAATTGTGTTCTTTCTTTTCTAGCATTAAATTCTATCTGTATTTGTGAGATTTACAAGATACCATTTTTCATCAAAAAAACCAAGATGAATTTTCGTGGTACCGATTTATCACAGGTTGAATTTAAATTTTCATGAATTGCAAAAGCAGCCAGATGTTTCCTGTATTGAGGTGCTTTGTCTTTTAAGTTCAATTATTAATAAGTATAAATAGGACAAATATTTCCGAAGAATAAAAAAGAGGTTTAGCTGAAACGGATTCAATAAAAAAACAGGGGATCTTATACGACACCCTGCCTGTTAATGGTAATAGATAATCCGTTAGAGACAATTGATTTTACTCTGCCGGCTGCCACAGCTGAATTTTATTTCCTTCGATATCAAGGATGTGTACAAATTTTCCGTAATCGTAGGATTCAATTTCATCGACAATGACAACTCCTTGTTTTTTAAGCTCCTCTACTAAAGATTCCAGATCATCTACCCGGTAATTAATCATAAAATTTTTATCCGAAGGCTCAAAATAAGTACTGCTCTCCGGAAAAGGATTCCATTGGGTGATTCCTTTGTTGCCAGTATCTTTTTCAAGCCATTCAAAGCTTGTTCCATAAGGTGTAGTATCAAACCCGAGATGCGTTTTATACCATTCATTCACCGCGTTGGGGTCTTTACATTTAAAGAATACACCCCCGATTCCTGTTACTTTTTTCATTTTATTTTAAATTATTATTTCAATTTATGTGATATTTTTCAATGCTTTAACAGGTATGCAGAATTCCAGATCGAAATGATCCCAGTTGCAGATATTTTCTTTATCCACGAAAATCTCCATGGCATGCAAATGCCGACATTCATAATTACTGCCAGTCAGCCATACATCAAACATATAATTAATTCCTTTCCCCACTTCAGTAAGGTCTCCTGATATTTTGGTAACTGCATAGCGGCATTCTGGCAAAACAGTAACCTGCATATGCCCAATATCTTTGATATTGAAATGCTCAGGAAGGGTAATGCAGACTTCATATCGGTATTTTTCTTTCGGCGTAACTTCAGGATCATCTAAAGACATCCCGAAAATCGTTTCCGTATCGAAAAGGTTCTTCTCTTTTGCCCAGTCTACTATTTTCTTAAAAGCATTCAAAACAACTCCTTCTCTAAAAGCGTCTGTTACCCGGATATAAGCAATACTTCTTTGTGCAAATGCTCTGATCTCAACCGGAAATCGGTTTTCCAGTTCCTCTTCATTTATATTGCAATGATAAGTATTAACAGGATATAATGCTTTGCGGATCTTGCTATTTTTGATTTCAATACCATTTTTGTATTCGGTGGGACTGATTTCAAAGTATTGCCTGAATAACCTGGAGAACGAAGAAGTATCTGAAAAGCCGCATTCCAAAGAAATATCAGAAATTCTTTTCCCGGAAAATCTGAGGAGTCGTGCCGCCTTTTCCATGCGAATGCGGTTGGTGAAATTCTTAACGGTCTCTCCTGTTATGGCTACAAATATCCTGTGAAAATGAAAGGTGGAGAAAAACGTTACTGCTGCCAGCTCTTCCAGCGAAATATTTTTATCAACATTTGCATTGACATAGTCGATGGCTCTGTTAATGCGGTTAATATAAATGTCGTTTGACCGTTTCACTTCTTTGGTTTATAGAAAATTAATAATCCTGTCATTCAAATATAAAATTATTCCTGTGTATTTAATACGGGTTTTAATATAAATCAAAATGGTGACTGAGCGGAGCTGAAGCTAGCGCTTCTTCATTTATAAAGCGAGCTTTCGAGGTGGCCTCTGCTCTGCTATGTTACTAAGGACACAAGAAAGAATATGATGCACAAAACCGCAATATCTCTTGCTAGCATAGCGTTAATAACTACAATAGATTCTTCACTACGCTTCACTTTGTTCGGAATGACAAAGAGTATAGGAGAGGGTTGGAAAGTCGTATGACGATTGTTAGTTTATAACGGGAGTCTCGTATTGATAGTGGCTTTTAAGCCAAAAATAAAAAAACCATCAGTATTTGATGGTTTCATTATTTAAATCAATTATTTAAAATTAAAAATGTGTTCCGCTTGATGCAGGAGTCGTGGTTGCAAGATTATTGTAAGCTTCTCCGTTCTCTTTGATGATTCTTTTTCCGAATCTGTACTTCGGTCCCCAATAAGAATCGTTTAGTGAAGAGATCATTACACCTTTCGAAGTAGCTGCATGAATAAATTTAATTTCTCCGTTCTCATCTACACTTTCTACAATACCTACGTGAGAAATTCTTCTTCCGTGAGAAAAGAAAATCAGATCTCCTTTCTGTAAGTTTTCTTTATCTACTGTTTCACCTTCTTTAGACTGAGAGGCAGCTACTCTTGGTAAGCTAAGCCCTGCTGCCGCACCAAAAACTGAAAGAACAAACGCTGAACAATCGATTCCGTTTCTCGTCATCCCTCCGTATCGGTAAGGCGTTCCCAGATACGTCTGAGCTTCCGTTAAAATATTGTCGATGGTTTTATTGTGCATGATTGCTTTTGCAATCTCGGAATTTTTAATAGAGTTTTTAGCATTAGCTAAAGAAGCTGCCTTTTCGGCAAGAAATGAATTAATCAGTTGCTGCTTATCCTGCTCCATTTTGTTCATATCAATAGAGACAAGTTTGGCATCTGTTTTGTATTCTTTAGCGTAAGTTGCTGGTTTTGAAACTACGTAATTAGTAACACACGATTGTAACGATACTGTAGAAACTAAAGCAACTAGATAAAACAAAACTCTTTTCTTCATATATATTTGATTACCGTGTTAAAAGGAATAAGTATTTTTCAAAAGCATTACAAAAATATGTATTCCAGATAAAAGGACTCTGATATGATAATTACCAGACCTTGTTTTTAACACATTTTAACATATTATCTAAGTATGTTAAAAAAAAATAAACCGCAACCGCCTGTTTAGGGTTAGTTAGCGGTTTTTTTTATTAAGATTCTTTAACAAAATTAAATTGTAAATCATATACTTAATGTGGTATCCTGATTAATAACTCTAATTTTCAGGCATATATTAATATAACCTGAGTTCGGGATAATAATTGAGATAAACTTTGTAAAAAATAGCAATAATTCGTATATTTAAGTTTCTGACATTCAAATATTTAAACGATT
>NZ_FNDW01000026.1 GCF_900099685.1 Chryseobacterium taeanense
GGTCATACAACAGTTTTAGATCTATTATCAGATCGTGTTGTAGAATTTTCGGATGCTCCTGCTTTGATTTTCGGCGAATCTGAGATGAGTTATTCTGACTTTTGGGATTCCTCGCTTCGTTACGGCAATTATCTTCGCACGGAATGTGGAGTAAATAAAGGCGATCTTGTGGGGATTCTTTTGGAGCGCAGTGAAGATATGCTGCTGAGTTTGTACGGAACTCTTTGTGCGGGTTGTGCTTATGTTCCGATAGATATCAATCTTCCTGTTTCCCGTATTGAAAAGATTATTGAAGATTCGGGAATCAAGGTTTTAATTAGTTGTGAAAAATATATTCAGGATTCATTGTCTGCTCTTTGCAGGGTAATTGATCTGGATGAAGTTTCAGATGCTGTCAATTCTTATCCTGTTGCTTCTCCGGTATCTGTTGAAGGCAGTGATCTTGCGTATGTGATCTATACTTCAGGTTCTACAGGTAATCCGAAAGGAGTTATGATTGAACACGGCTCAGTATTAAATCTTGTTCAAAGCATGGATCATCGTTATCCTTTACAAAAAGGAGAACGTTATCTTTTAAAGACGATGTATGCTTTTGATGTGTCTGTAGCCGAGGTTTTTGGTTGGTTCCATCGTGGAGGAAGTCTTGTTATCCTGGGTCAGGATATGGAGAAGAATTCTGTTGAATTAGTACGTGCGGTGCGTGATTATGAAATCAGTCATATCAATTTTGTTCCTTCGATGTTCGGTGTGTTTATGGATACATTTGAGAGTATGGGCAAAGAAGCTGTAGCCAGCCTTCAGTATATCTTTTTGGCGGGCGAGGTTTTTCCATTGGAAATGCTTCATAAATTCAAATCGTATGATTTACCGGCTAAAATCCAAAACCTTTACGGTCCTACTGAAACAACGGTTTACAGTTGTGGCTACAACACAGATAACTGGTCTTCGCTGGATGTGCGTATCCCGATCGGTCGTGCTTTGGATAATATGGGGATGTATGTTTTGGACGGCTATCATCATCTTCAGCCGATTGGTATTTGGGGCGAGCTTTGTGTAGGTGGTTTGGGTGTTGCGAGAGGTTATCTTAACAACAGTTCGCTGAGTTCTGAGAAATTTATCACGGTTGATTGGTTGGATTCCGGACGTTTGTATAAGACAGGAGATATCGGACGCTGGCTTTCTAACGGAACCCTTGAGATCATGGGAAGACTGGATCATCAGGTAAAACTTCGCGGTTTCCGAATTGAGTTGGGAGAGATCGAGTCTAAAATGCTTGGTTATGCGGGAGTTAGTGGCAGTGTGGTTGTTTTAAAGGAAATAGGAGGAGATGCTCAGCTTGTTGGTTATTACACTTCAGAGGAAGCAATTCCTTTCACTTCCCTGCGAGAATATCTTCAGAATGAGCTTCCAGAATATATGGTTCCACAGTATTATGTTCATCTGGATAGTTTCCCATTAACTTCGAGTGGAAAGATTTCGAGAAATGGTTTGCCAGATGTTGATATGAGCAGTCATGATCCTCATGTAGAGGTTTCGAATGAAATAGAAGAGAGGTTATTGGATATCTGGAGTGAAGTTTTGGGTATTTCGGGCGAGAATATCAGTGCTGCGAAAAGCTTTTTCGAGTTGGGAGGGCATTCTTTGAAAGCCATGATGCTGATTAATAAAATTAATAAA
>NZ_FNDW01000017.1 GCF_900099685.1 Chryseobacterium taeanense
ATTGAAACCATAAATGACGAACTGAAAAATCATTGTCAGGTTGAGCACACCAGACACCGAAGTGTGAACAATTTTATAATAAATATTTTGGGAGGACTAACAGCATATTGTTTCTTTCCAAAGAAACCGTCACTCAACTTGAAAAAGGTAAATGACGGTCAACTATTTTTAAAATTTGCTTAAACCGAACTCAGGTTATTTAAAGACTTTTTTATTTTAGTTCCATCCGCTCTGTAAAGATAATCGACCTTATAGCTGGATCTCCCACTTGAATTTGTAACCACCGAGGGAAGATTAAGATAATTATAAGTAATTGCAGTGATTCCTTTATCCGGGTGAATTGTCATATTACCATTCAAATCATAGCTAATGGTGTTTTGCAGAGCATTATATCCTGATGGATTATTAACAACCCCCACAGGAAGGGTAATCTTATCCAGCCGATTGCCTGTATAATTGTAAATCAGATCATCAATCTTTTCTGCGGTGGTTCCGGTACTGGGTGCTGAAAATCTTTTCAGGGTACTGATATTTCCGTTTATATCATAGCTAAGGATCTCACTAAAGTAATCATTAGCAGAGACTGATGATCCCGGCTGTGAATATACCCTCTGCAAAAGTCTGTTGAGCCCGTCATACTGATAAGAATATCTGCGTTTGGTGCCGTTTGGTACTGTCCCCGTCATCCAGTCGACCTCCGCAATATTCCCATTGAATCGGGCTGGGGCATTACTTGGGTTTTCAGGATTGTTATATTTTATTTCATAGCCGAATAGTTTACCGTTAAGATTCGCAGGATCATTAATCTTCGTCATCCACCCTCTGATATTGTAGCTATAACTGATATCCTGAAGCGGCGTGGAAGAAGATACTCCCCCACTTTCTTCCCTGAAAGTTGGGAAAGCTCGTTATAAGTGTTCTGCGCTAAATATTCCACAGGATTAGCCAATTTGTAGAAAAAATTAACAAAGAAAAAATTTAAAGACTTCTTTAATAAAAACGTTGCTGCGCTATAAATAAATAACCCACCGCAAAAAACGGTGGGTTTATTTTTATCTGCTCAAAATCCGGAAACTTTGTGCGGCGGGAAGTTATTATTCTCCGTGTGTATATTTAATAACTTTTCTTGTCTTTACATTTACTTCTGCGTAAGCTACACCAGTGATTTCGTCTTTTGGATAAGAGCCTTTAATGATATATATGCTATCATTCTTCTTTTGTACTCTAAATGGTTTTTCTTTCTTTATTGTAGATTTTCCATAAACTTCGTTCCATTTGTTTTCTGCAAGAATTAAAGCAATGTTTTCATCAGAACCTGTAATCTCACTAGGTTTTGGTAATCTATTTTTAGAACATGATACTAAAATTACGCAGATGAAGTATAGAATATTTTTCATTATCTATGGTATTTTTGAGGTTGGTCTATTAATATTATTTCCATTCTTTTTTCATTTTTTATTGATTTTAAAATGTTATCATATTTTGGTTCAGTAGGATTAGGATAACGTTTTGGAGTTGGTCTTGGTCCATCTCCTTCTGATGGTAAAGGTGACATTTCTGGATCAATTGTATTTTGTCTATTTTTTGATTTTGGATCACTAGGCATATCATAATTTAAAGTATAAGCTTTGCTTGTATTTACATCGAAATATTCTAACACTCCTCCAGGAGTAACTAAATAAGCACCTAATTTTTGTTCTTCAGCATACCCAATATCACCGCCTTGTTTACCAACCTCTCCTGAAAAATTTTCATCGTCGTATTCGGGATCATCGTTCCCATGGGTATGAATGTAAGCAACAATTTTCCCACCTTTAGGGGTATACTTGTTAAGTTTGTTTTTTGGAATACCGTGTTGATTCCCTTTAGCGGGAGTATTATAAGCATAATACGTTTTATTATCTACATCTATAGAGTAAATGAATGCTGAATATTCTCGTTTATTAAGAATTGATTTTCCATTGTATTGTTTCCCAAAATTTCTTGCGGCTTTATCTTGTGTTCCAAATAATACATGTGGCTCTAATCCTTCTATTTCACAGGCATCAATAACTCGATTTCCACTAAAAACGTAAGGAGACCACGTTGGGTACTCTTCTGTAAGTGGATCTATATTGAAAAATCTTCCTACATCAGGCATATAATTTCTCCATTTAAAACTATACCAGCCTGTCTCTGTTTGTAATTCTTGTCCTTGGTACTTTTACTGATAAGCAGAATTTCCAGCCAACGCATTGTATCCTTCATGCTTCAACCCAAAAGGATAATAATTGTTTTCTTCAAGAACTTTTATGCTGCTGCCATTATTGAAATAACTCAAACGTACATTTCCTAAATGATCTACATAGTCGTAAATATACTTATTGTTGTGAGACGGATTCTTAGATGTTTAATTGTCTACATAACATTTTTCATCTATAACTTTTTCATAGATAATCGTTCTTTTATTACTGAAAACAGGAGTGATATTTTTCACATTCCAACCATTATTAATATTGAGTAAATTCTTATCAATATTAGATATTAATTGATACCATCCTACAACATCATCATTAAATTTATATTCTTTTTCATCAGTATATATCTCAATAAATGAGATGGTATTTTCATAGAAAGTCACATCATAAAAAATTATTTTACTTATTTCTTTCCATTCAATAAATTCATTTATCTCATTTTGACTTATGAAAAATCCTTTTTTTGAAAATTTAAAAATTCCATTAGCTGAAAAATATTGATTGGTTTCATCATAACTTCTAAATGGACTTTTCTGAAAGATATTCCACATATCAATTTGTCTAAAAAGAAGAGCAATAAAAATAGTGGCAAATAAATAAAACAATACCCATGAGGTTAGATTATCTAACTTAATAATAAGAATAAAAAAAATTATTAACAATAATAAACTTAATAATAATATTTTACTAATTTTCTTCAATTAAATCTATTTGTTATTGAACCCAACCTATATGGTTTTGTAGAATTGTACGATTAAAAATCTTATTATATCCAACAGGTTTATAAAACATAAAAGTTATAATTAAAGGTTTTTTCAGACAATTACTGTCATTCTCTTTCTTAATAATATACTGAACATATTTCTGCTTGTTTTGAGAAAACATAACAACAGTATCTTTAACTCTAATATTTTTCAATAAAATATCATTAGGATTTATTTTATCATAATTTTTATGAAGGAAATAAATGTCACTTTGAACACCTCCTTTATAATTCTCTACATCTTCAAAAAGATTCAGACATTCTTCTACTTTATTTTCCTTAACTGCTTTCCAATATTTTGTAACAGTATCTTTAATTTGTTCTTCATCTTTTTTCTTCTGATTTACACAACAGTTAATATTTAATAGGAATAATATTCCCAGAATGTAATTAATTACTTTCATTATTGTGGTATTTTTCTACTTTTTGTTGTTAGTTGTTCATCAAGTGACTGAATAGGAATACCATTAGTTTTCATAATCTCTGTCCCGTTTTGGATGATTAAAGAATTTGGCATTAATCCTGCGTCTGGGTTAGGTAGCGTTCCGTCAAATATATAGTTTATTACATCATTTTTTGTCTGCTGATTCATTTCAATTCCACTTGAATTTACTAAACTAATAGCTTTATCCATATTGACAGCCTGATCTGTTATTGCATTTATGTCCTTTGTTGCCTGCACATAATCGTTTGTACTTTTAATAGCATCAGGAATACTCATACCCAATTTTACCAGTTTAACAATCTCTTTTATCCCACTACTTGCTGAACTTGCTTGATCAGCCCGGTATTGCTTAATATTCCACATTTCAGCACCTGTTTTTGTGGTTTTAAAGCTCTGCCGAACTTTGGTCGATATTTTATCCCTCGTGTTCTGCATCTGTACAGCATCGGGTACAGGTCCGTCATATTTATAAGAATCAAGCCTTAGACCTGTTGACCCAGTAGTAATTCTGGCTCCATTAGGATTGTAACCACTTGTCGTTAATCCGATATCTCCTGCTGTAAATGTAGGATGTCCATTACTATCTCTTTGAGAAGCAGGAGCTCTCTTTACTTTCATAGCATTACCGTGAATTGCAAAAAATCCTGTATGAATCTTCAGTAATTCCAAACCTTCCAATTCAACGCCCATTCCTAACTTATTCTCTTGGAAAGCATAAGTTGAATTATAAGGGTACTTTTCAGCCAAAGGATCCACATTAAAAAACCTTCCCAGATCAGGCATATAATTTCTCCACTTAAAGCTATACCAGCCTGTCTCTGTTTGTAATTCTTGTCCTTGGTACTTATACTGATAAGCAGAATTTCCAGCCAATGCATTATACCCTTCATGCTTCAAGCCAAAAGGATAATAATTATTTTCCTCAAGAACTTCTACGCTGCTGCCATTATTGAAATAACTCAACCTTGTATTTCCCAAATGGTCAACATAATTGTAAATATACTTATTTTTCACAAAATCAAAATAACCCTCCGACGTTGGGACAAATTGGAGTTCTGCTGCCGGTGGCGGACAGTCTAAACATCCAAAAAAAGTATCACTTTTAAGATACTGGAATCCGTCCAGATAATCCGTTGTTACAGATGTAACAAGATTAGTTGACAATTTTCTTATTTTAGTTCCATCAGCTCTGTAAAGATAATTGACCTTAGAAGTTACTTTTTGGCTTCCATTGGTAATTGAAATTAATGAAGGAAGGTTCAAATAATTATACGTAATTCCGCTAATCCCTTTATCCAGATGAATTTTTAGATTACCATTGAAATCGTATTCCATGTTGTTTTGCAGAGCATTATATCCTGATGGGTTATTAACAACTCCTACTGGCAGGGTAATCTTATCCAGTCGATTGCCTGTATAATTGTAAATCAGATCATCAATCTTTTCTGCGGTAGTTCCCGAACTTGGTGCTGAAAACCTTTTTAGTGTACTGATGTTTCCATTTAGATCATAGCTAAGGATCTCACTAAAGTAATCATTAGCAGAGACTGATGATCCCGGCTGTGAATATACCCCCCGCAAAAGCCTGTTGAGCCCGTCATACTGATAAGAATACCTGCGTTTGGTGCCGTTTGGTACTGTCCCGGTCATCCAGTCGATCTCGGCAATATTACCATTAAATCTTCCGGGAGCAATATTTGCATTTTCGGGATTATTGTATTTTATTTCATAGTCAAATAATTTACCGTTAAGGTTTTTTTGATGTGATATAAATAATGATAACTCGACTTGTTAAACAACTGATAAAGAGAAAATTTAAAGGCTTCTTTAATAAAAACTTAGCTGCATTATAAAACAAAAACCCACCGCAAGGCGGTGAGTTTGTTTACATAGTTCAAATTTAATAAATAAGCTGATTCATATTATTTAAGTTATTAATTTTGAGTTTTTTTATTATACTCTTTTTCTGTTATGAGGGTATCTTTTAAAACTTTTATTCCATTTATCTTGCTTTTATATTCGTATATTACATTAGAAGATGGTTTATAGCATTTTAGATACAGAGTATCTTTTCCTTTAAAATAAATATCAATCACAGAACCAAAATTTCCATGAAAAACAATGTCTTCTTTGTTATTTTTTTCTATAGCAACATAGTTTGCAATATCTGATATTGTACTTATTTGAAAAAAAGTTGCTTTAAAATTTCCATTATCAATAGTCTTAACAATAAGCCTGTTTTTCTTTTCCTGCTCTGCTGTGTTTTCTTTCTTGCAACTAAATAAGCAAGCTAAAATCACAAAAAATAAAATTTTCATTTCTTAATATTTTATATCTGTTCTGTAAGGGAATCTTCCATAATAGCCATGAAAAATATATGACCCTGAAAATGTATGTTCACCATAAAATGGCCAGCCTGAATTATATCCTGTAGCTCCTTTATTTTGGGATTGGTTGTAAGCCCCTACTCTTGGCATCACTTGATGATAAAAGGCATCTTTATCGATTCCCCAGTTAGATGCTTTAGAAGCAGCTTGCGCCATATTAGCACCAAAGATTTCATTACCAAGCCCCCTAATTGTAGTTAGTTTTCCATCTAACATAACCACACTTTCTGGACTAAAACCCTTAACACTTGCTTTGATATCAAATTTCTTCCCATTTCCTGAATTATCTCGTAGGTATGAAAGTGTATCATACCAACCCATCCCTTTCGTTTTCTGTCTAAATAAATTAAGGTAAATATTTTTGATAGCGTTACCATCCAAGTTTTTATATGCCTTTCCATCAATCTTCATATCGTAATTTGGATTTAAACTAAAGGTAGCATTAATATGTCCTTCAAATTCACCCGTGGTATTATTAGCCTGCATAAATTCTGTAGGTAGGTGTGTTTCAGCAATTTTTTGACTTGAGTTTATGTCATAATTGTCTTTTTCATCAGTAATATAAACTCCCGTATCCCCATCATTTTTAGCATTAACCACTGTGTAAGTTCCATCTTTATTATCTCTTACGCCAGTACTTTCTACTCCTCGTCCGTCAGTGTCTATAAAACTAATTGGATTGTTCATTGCGTAATTGTAAGGTGACCATCTACGATATTCTTCGCTCAACGGATCCACGAAACCCCATCTTCCAATATCCGGCATATAGAATCTTGCGCCATAATCATACATCCCGGTCTCCTGAAGTTCCTTCCCATTGTACTTATACTGATAAGCAGAGTTTCCAGCCAATGCATTATACCCTTCATGCTTCAGCCCAAACGGATAATAATTGTTTTCCTCAAGAACTTCAACGCTGCTGCCATTGTTGAAATAACTTACACGCACATTTTCTAAATGGTCTGCATAGTTGTAAATATACTTATTTTTACAAATTTGTAAAACCCACCGCTTTGCGATGGGTTTTGTTATCTTTGGGTTTCCCCAGTTTCATCAGAAGCATAACTTTCTAGTATATTTATACTTAATCGGACAACTCCTTTTTTATAATGAGAATAGTGTTCTTTTTTTTCTGTAAATAAACTATCATTTTTTTGTTTGTTATCCAAATAATTGTTTATCGTAAAGTCTGCTTTATTTGCATTATAAATTTTATCTTCAGTATTTCCGTAATATAACAAATGGTTAGATTTATTATTAAACCATAAAAAATCTACATATTCATTTTTATTTCTTGTTTCAATATAACTATCATCAGGCTTTGTTATCCCATAATATTTACCGGGTATTAGATAACAAGTTCCACCATATCTTTTCCACATTGTAATGTATTCCCCATTGGTAGCTTTGAAAAAGGAACGGCTTTGATCATACCATATAAAAAGAATACATATAATGATGACCAAAAAAAGGAAAAATTTTAATATTTTTTTCATAAAAACTAATATTTAGGACCAAGAAATGGGTTTTTTGCTCTTTGTATTGCGCGTTGAGTACTACGATCGTTATATTTTTTATAACCTACATTGTGTCCCACTTTTTGTGCTTGCTGAGTAGTTTGTCCTTCGGTAGCAAGTTTACCCTCTTGTGTACTTTGAAGACCATCAAATCCTAATCTTGCAACTCCCCACGCTAAGCCATTATTTCCTGCAATATAACCTGCAGCAAAATTACCAATATCTCTGGCTGAAGCAATAACAGAAACGTTGTCCGTTTTATCTCCTGTATCTACTGAAAATAATACACCTCGATAAGTATATGCAGCTCTTTGATCCTTAGGAATTTCTTGAATACCATTTACTTCTCCATTAGGACCATTAGTTTTGAAATCGTATTGTTCTCCTCCTTTTCCATTAGCCATATAAGTAAATATGTCTGGTTCGTTAGAACCCATCAAATCATTGAGAAAATCGTTACCGCTTAAATCCCCGGGATTAATTATGGCACCTACGACAGCGTTGCCATCATCTCCTGTAAAAGACCTAGGGGTTAAAGAGTTGGCGATATGATGAGAAGTATTCACATCATAATTATCATTTTCATCTACCAAATAAATTCCTGTATTTCCATCGTTTGGTTTCGCATTTACAACAGTATATGTACCATCTTTATTATCTCTCACTCCTGTGCTGGTGACGCCACGACCGTCTGGATCAATAAAACGGATCGGATTGTTTACCGCATAATTATATGGAGAAAATCTTCTGTATTGTTCCGCCAGCGGATCCACCACGCCCCATCTTCCAATATCCGGCATATAAAATCTTGCGCCATAATCATACATTCCCGTCTCCTGAAGCTCCTTTCCATTATACTTATAAGAATACCAGCTTCCCAGATTAGACGTTCCAAAGCTACCTGCGATATGATTCATTCCAAAAGCATAATAATTATTCGTATCCTTTATTTCCAATGCGCCACTACTGTTCTTAGCATAGCTCACACGGGCATTTCCCAAATGATCTCTGTACTGGTAAATATAACGGTTTTCCGTGAAACTGTAAAATCCTTCCGCCGTCGGTACAAAATCAAGATTCCAGGTTGGAGTTAGTGTACCCGGGAAGGTGGGATCAAGAATAACAGGATCTTTAAAAGCCTCTTTTTCATAGGCAACACTTGTCCGGCACCACAGGCACTGGGTAACCTCTGAATAGCTATACTGAAAACCGTCCAGATAATCCGTAATATTGGTGGTAATCGTAGGATTTCCCTTGCCTCCGCCACTGTAGTAGGTTTTACGAACTTTAGTGCCGTCTGCCCTGTACAGATAGTCCAGGCTGAAGCTGGTAAAGGTTCCGCCAAAAGGATTGGCCTGAGTAATGCCATAAGAATCCGGCAGATTCAAATGATTATAAGCAATATTGTTAATTCCTTTATCCTTCATGGTGATCATGCTTCCGTTCAGATTATAATCAATGACATTGTTGCCACCCTCATAGCCGGTATCATTTAATGCGTTTTCAACGATTTTATCAAGACGGTTGCCTGTGTATTGATAATCAAGATCATCCACCTTTGTTGCTGTAGGAGAATAGACCTGCGGGGCGTAACGTTTCAGTTTTGAGATATTTCCATTTAGATCATATGTGAGATATTCATCAAAGTTACCACTGATCCCGGTGCTTGGCTCTTTATAAAAAGCATTGGTCAGCCTATTAAGTTTATCATAGGTATAATCGTATCTTTTTAAAAGATTCTCAGAACCATTATTCCAGTCGATCTCGGCAATATTACCATTAAATCTTCCGGGAGCAATATTTGCATTTTCGGGATTATTGTATTTTATTTCATACCCGAATAGTTTACCATTAAGATTCGCAGGATCATTAATCTTTGTCATCCAGCCACGGATATTGTAATTATAGCTGATATCCTGAAGCGGACTTGAAGAAGATATTCCCCCCACTTTCTTCCCGGAAAGCTGGGATAGCTCATTATAAGTATTCTGGGCTAAATATTCCACAGGATTGCTGTCCACCTGATGGGTATGGGTCAGCAATCTGTTCTGAGGATCATAGGTGAAGTTCTCGGTAATGACTTTATCGGTATCGGTATCCAGTCGTTTGTGGCGGGTGATGCTTTGCTGAACCACGCCTGCAAAATCAATCTTTGATTCTACCTTGGTTCTTCCGCCCAAATGGTTGATCGAGTAACTTCCGATCGTTCTTCCTTTTTTGTCGTAGTAGGTATAGTTCTTCGTCCAGTTATCGTCTTCTATGTTTTTCACCAGGCTCATTACCGGGAGGCTTTTGGTGCTTAAACCGTTGGCATCAGGAGTGTCCGTTAGAACATCTGCTCCCTGAATGACCGTAGGAAAAGCAGGGTTGAAGCTGTAAGCAGGATAAGTGTCGTAATAATTAACCGACAACAAAACATAATTATACTGCGGATAGGCTGAATTGGTGGTGTAATACACATCCATTCCTGTATTGTTGAAACTTGATGTAGTTCTCACTTCATTATTGGAGCCTAAACCTTCCACAGCCGCCACCTGTTGGGCTCTGCCCGGTGGACTGTCTAAAATACCGGTATAGATAGGTCGTGAAAACTGATCGTATTTCGTGAAAAGCCATTTGCCCTGGGCTTCCAGCACAGTATCACGCGTAAGAACCAAGCGGTCCTGCTTATCATATACCATATACTCCCAGCCTTTGCCCGGAAGTTTCTTTTCGACCAAACGGCTCCTGCCGTCATAACGGTATTGATAGTAAAGATTTTCCATGGTAGAACTTTCAACAGTTGGAGCTGATGCCAAAGGGGGAATGACAAAAGCCAGTTGATTGTATTCATTATATACATAATACGTGTCGGCTTTTTCCGTCGCACTGAGCATTTTTCTCACCAATACGACCTGCCCTTCTCCATTTTTAAATTCTATCGTTGTATTCCCGTCCTCGTCAATAACCGTATTCTTGTACAGCTGATTGGGTAAAAAATATTGCAGAAGCTGCACAGAAGTCTGCGTTCTGCCATCAACCCAAGTGGTAGAGGTTTCATACTTTCTAACATAATCCTCCTGAATATTGACATCATAACCAAACTGTACAGGTTTTGTATCCCACGCAGTACCTACCTGTTTTTGTTGCAGGATTCTGTCCAAGGGAGAGTTTTCCAGGATTTTCTCTGCAAAGATCTTCTCTGAACCGTAAAGTTCGGGTTGGGTGGCATTACTCAAAGGGGTTGTGTAAATGGCTCCGTTTTGTGTTCCCTGTTGTGGCACCGGAAGATAGTCTTTCACCTGCCTTCCGAAGCCGTCATATTCGATATGGTTTACCACATCTTTGCCTTGTGGTGAGGCTTTTACATTCACCACCTGCTTAGGTCTGCCCAAGCCGTCAAAATACTGGACCGTTTCGCTTTGCCTTGCCGTTGAGCTGCTGGTAGTCACGGGCTCAAGATAGGTCTTGCTATAAACATAATTTTCCGTGGAACTCAACTGTGCCTGAGCTAAGCCGGATAAAAGGATTGTTCCTATGGGGATTAGTATTTTTTTCATGGCCTTAATTATTAAAGTATAGTTCTAATTCGTAAGTCTGTGAAGTATTATTAGGAAACGTTGTAAAAGATTGTATATAAATATCTCCGTTTGGTTGTATCGTGTAAAAAATATTTCCAGCTGTATTATAAGAATATACTTCAGACATCGGTCTACAGCTCCCACTAATTGTAGCTACTTTAACTCCAGGATCCTCGTCCCATAAAAAAGTAGTTGAATTTAGTCCGGTTGTAAATGATAATGTTACTTTGTAATATCCTTCAGAATTTACAGCAGAAACACTTCCAGTACCTGATATTCCTATTGAAGTATTAAAGCTAATTGGACAACTAAAAGGGGTACAGATACTATTTGTATTTGCCATAGTTTGTCCATTAGTATTAATATCTGTTTGTGCCTTTTGATCGGCATCAGCCTGGCTTATAAGTGAATTGTATTTATAAGCTGGCACCGTGTATGTAAAAGGGCTCCCCACTGCATTGCTTCCACAAGTGGTATTATTAAACACCCAACTTGCTTCAGAACTGTAATATATTGTAGAAGGGTTATAATTATATTTGTATTCTTTTAATATATTTCCATTAATATCCTTGACATTTTTCAAACGATTAGCACTATCATATGAATAGCTTTCCCTAATTCCGGATGGAGGAGTTATACTTCTCACACCTATTAGGGGATCGTAAGTATAAGTTGTGATTTGATAATTGGATAAACTGACATCTTTCCTGAAATTATCTAATATACCAAGAAATGATGATTCATCATTATTAGGAATTGCAGCATCGTCTATTATTGAAGCATTAATAATACCGTCAATTAATGATTGTTGAATATCCGAAAGTTTTGCTCCTACAATTTTTGCAATAGGCTTAGTCTGATTGTAACCCCAAATGATTGTCGTAGAAATACCATCTTTGGTTGTATATTGCTGTAAATTTCCTTTATTGTCATATTTATCATAAAGTACATCAGTATAATTAATACTTTGGGTTTTTAGATCGTATGAAATTGTAGCGCTTGGAAAAAGTTCAGATGGAGATGGGTTTTCATATTTAGTCTCTACTTTAGAAATCGTTTTACCATCTTTTTTAACTTCTGTTATCAATGGAATTCCGACCATGTTTGCAGTAACTAGGGGAGTACTTCCTGTAGGATAGGTATAACTCGTTTGGGCAACAGAATTATCAGACGACGTATTGTTGGTTTTACTTAAATTAAGATTTAGCGGACTGTCAAATATATTTTCAGATTTTGTTATAATTGGAGTATTTCCTAAATATTCTGTGGTGGTTATCTTTTTTATTTGAGACGAATTCATAAATCTTCTATAAGCCTGAGTCCAAACACCTGAAGAATGATTAACAGAAACATAATTATTGTTATCTGTAGAATTATTCGGATTATATTCCATATTGTCATAATATTCATACTCCACTTTTTTAATAGGATTAATTAGATCAGTCTGTGAAAAATACTTTTGAACTAAGGGTTTTCCTCTTAAAATACTCTTATCTGTACCATACATGTTTTTTAGATTTGCATATAGATTTATGGGATGAATATTTGTGACGTTGGCCGTAGATTGGGTATAATTACCTGCATCAGGATTAATTAAGTCTGGATTTGTTTCATAGGTTGAGAATTCATTCTCAATATAACCTTTTCCATTTTCAACTTCGAAAACTTTTGAATATCCTACATTGTAACTATCTAAACTCGTCACCTGAACATTTGAACTAGCCCTTAAGTATAATTGTCGAAAAATACCTCCAAAAGCCATTTGGATATAGTAAAAATATCTTGGCCAAGTCATTAAAATTCCAGAGCTACTAGTGCTATCTAATGTAGTTGTATACTTATATTCCTTGTCAGAACTAAGTACACCGTTTTCATCACGACTTAATACTCTTTTTATTCTTGCACCGCCTGCTAGCCCCCCATTATTTGTGAGTGTCGGAAGAAATGCAGTAGAAGCAATTCTTTCAATTCTCTTTCCATACACCTGAGGTTCGTACTCAAAAACACTGAATCCCTTAGTAGGATATACAACTTTGCTTAATAATGCTACATTGTATTTTTCAGCATTTGGATCTCTGAAAGTATTATTTAAAGTGTAATCTCCGTAATTTGTATAAGTATCAAAAGGAGATAGACTTACATTACTGTCAAGCCCATTCCAATATCCCCAATGATCAATTCCCTTCGTATAATAAGCAGGTAGGTTATCTGTTTTACTGTATTCAAATTTATAAACCTGATTGCTGTTTATATTTTGAATAGATTTTAAAAAAGGTCGTTTAAAAGTACCCCCTAAATGCTCATAAGAAAAATCTTGTTTTGTTATCAATAAATTTTTATGATATGTTTCCACACTGCCGATTACCCATTCATTGAAAGATCTGTTAGCATAAAATGGACTTAATGTATAATGTACAATTGGATAACCTGTATCAACGTAATTAATTTTAATTTCATCGTCCTCATATTTTATTGATTTCAAGACAGATTTCTTTAACAAAGAAAATGATGTCTTATCAGATGGGCCTACTGAGACTGTAAAAAGTTCAGAAGAGGAACATCCATTATTACAATCTTGCCAACTATCGGATTTGCCACCATCTTGCGTATAGCTATCCATTGATAAAATTTTGCTATTATCACGAAGGTTATCCCAATTACTTAAATTACAAAAGGTATCATCGAATAAAGTTCCCTCTTCATAATTAAAAATAATTTCTTTTTTGTTAGTTAAAATAATCTTTGATAAACTGAAAGAATTAATCATTGGGTGTCCGTTATATCCATTATTTGGATAGTCTGGTTCTATTGAATATGTATATGATATCTCATATTTAGAGAGGTCTCCGCCAAATATATATTTGTTACCTTTTCCATCCGTTAAACTAATTACAGATATTGGCGGTACACAAAACCCCTGATTGCCATATATGGCCATTTGAGAAAGATCAACTTTAATATTCGGATCACTTGATTCCACAAGAACATTTCCATCATTTCCGATCATAAATTTTCCTGAAAGTCCCATTGCATTAAAGTTAAACTCATCAGGTTCTCCCTCGTAAGCTTGCGCATCTGATCCCATAAGCCATTCGTCTCCGTTTGTATGTCCTGTTCCTGTTCCATTTAAATTATATGCTGCTGTATTTGATGTAGGAGAATTAACATTTATTCCTTTCAAAAATCCATGAAGATTTAGTGCTTGACCATAGGGGTTATTACTCGTTCCTGTACTCGTAGGATTACCAACGTACTCATCAGGAATTAGGTTCATTTTTCTAGTTATTCGACCACCCATAAGCATTGACCAACCAATTCCTGCAATATCTGATTTCTTATGTGGAATAAAACCTGATGAGTCATATGATAAAACAGCAGAAATATCAGCTTCCTTATCTCCTATACTTGCAATAGGGATTTTTAAATCGATTGCACCAGTATATAAATTTACAGGGACATTGCCATATTTCTCAAAAGCATAGGATTGCGGCGATTTCATTTGTACTGCCTCTAAAGGCAATTGTGCTAATAAGGATGTACTTGTAGCTATTATACTTAACGAAAGTATGTTTCTTATTATAGTAAGTTTCATTTCTTAATTATTTTCGCATTCGCTGTTTTATTGGTATCTGTTTTTATCGTAATCAGGTAAGCACCCTGTATCAAAGTTTGAGTATTCATCTTGGTCACTTTATTCTTTGTCTTCATGCTTTGTAATTGTCTTCCTGCCATATCATATAGGATGATATCCGCATCCTTGAAATCAACACCAATTTCTACATAGGCATAATCGGATACCGGGTTCGGATAAATCTTAATATCCTGCTTTTCAATCAGCTGGTCAATCTGCTTATCACCCAACTTCACAATCTTCCAGTTCTCTTTTCCAAGCTCTTCGGCACTCGTTCCTGCTAATACAATCGATCCGTCTCTGTTCAGCTTAATATCCGAAAGTCTTTCCTCTTTTTTCTTTGATTCTCCCTTCACATGCTTTCTCCATTGCTCATTTCCATTCTGATCCAAATACAACATCCAGAACGTCTCGTCATCACTTTCTATTCGTCCTTCCGCCTGCGTGTAACCGCCCAGCAAGATCCCTTTGGTTGATGGTTGATTGTTGTTGGTTGATGGGTTGTGGATCACGCTCATCCCCATCAGCACATCTCTGTTCTTAAAATTGTACGACTTCTGCCAAATCTCTTCGCCCCTTTCATCGAGTGAAATCAACCACAGATCCGTTCCTTCTTCGATGCCGACGGATTTATTACCCGATCTTTCCGATCTTGATTCACCACCGATTAAATATCCAGTAGAAGTCAACGCCAGCGTCCTCAAATGATCGTCCCCTTTTCCTCCGAAGTTCTTTTCCCATTCTACTTTGCCGTCTTTATTCAGCTTGATGATCCAGTAGTCGCCCTCGCCGTAGTTGTTGGTTGTTTTTGGTTGACAGTTGATGGTTTTACCACTTCCGGCTTCCTGCTTCGTGCTTCCAGCTTTTACCTCAGAACTTCTCGAATACACGCCCAACAAAGCTCCGCCGTCTTTCGTGGGAATCATTTTTTCCACCTCATCCAAACCTTTTCCGCCCAATATCAATTGTGATAATTCCTTTCCGTTTTTATCCAGCCGGACTACCAGAACATCTTTCGACCCGAAACCCCGCATTCTCTGCGTTCCCTGACCGGAGTCGAAGGGAAGGGAGCCGAAGGCAATATTCCCCGCCACAAAAAATCCCATATCCGTCGTCTGGATCACCGCTCTGGCTTCTTCATCCGAAGCACCTCCAATGGTTTTCTGCCACAATTCATCGCCGAATTCATTGATTCTAATGAGCCAGATATCAGATCCTCCCTTGGAATCTTCTTTTTTATCCAGACCTTTTCCACTGAAACTCGTGCCTGCGAGCAAAAACCCTCCTTCCTGCGTATTCACCGTAGCCGAAAGAAAATCATGATTCTGTCCCGAGAAATATTTTTCCCAGACTTCTTCTCCCTGCTGGTTGAGTTTTATCAAATGGAAATCGTAGCCGTTATTTTGGTTGATGGTTGACGGTTGTTTGTTGTTGGCATTTGGCTTTTGGCTTTTGCCTCCGGCTTTCGAAGGGGCGGTCCCTGAGCTTGTCGAAGGGATAGTGCTTCCGGTTATCAGATATTGTCCGTCGATGGTTGTGGTAATCTGGCTTAAAAAATCCTGCGTGGAAGATTTAATGTCTTTCTGCCAGACTACTTCCTGGGCCTGAATAGCTAGCACAGAGCATAAGAACAATGCTCCTAAGTAGATTCTGTTCATACTGAGTGTTTAAATTATTAAGATATGGTTTTATGTGATGACGTTATTTTTTAAGAAAATAAAGATTTGTTTTCCTTAAAAAAATGAAGCAATTACAAGAAATTGCATGGATAGAAATGGTTGTTATCATGGTGTTTGTTTATTAATTTTTTAAGTTTTCGGATTCAGATATAAACCTCTTGTGCAAAACTAATTCTCACGGGCGACAAATCATGTCGTATTATTTTGGTAGATGCAGTTTTTGCTTGTAAGGTTGGATCATATTCTTTCAATCCGAAGCGAAATTATAAAAAAATAACATACCATCATCATAGATTAAAAAGAATTTATACGGACGAAACAACGTCACAAAAAAAAACTATAATGAATAAAATTTAAAGCTTAATATCAACAGGTTATTTTTATTCTTGCTTATGTGATTTTTAACAAAAATAAATCTCCTGCAAAGCCAATTAAATGAAAATCAGACCAACGAAAAAATTACAAAAATTATCAAAAGATGATCTGAATTTTCCGACAATCCTTCGGGCGTTCTTCGGAAGCTCTTCGGAAAAAGTACCGTTTTTCCGAAGCCGACCCGAAGGTGATCCGAAGAAGACCCGAAGAAAGTACCCCGGAAACCCGTCAAATCCCGTCAAAATGCGTCAAATAAAGTCACAGTTTTCATAAGTGCCTGAAAATGCAAAATACCGTTCTATCTTCGTTTTGTTAAAATGTAAAGAAATAGCAAGGATATATAATGGTATTACGCATGATTCATTAATACTGAAACACCATCGACTTCAACTCATAAAAAAACTTTCATCAAAAATCCTTAACTTTGCGGTCTACTAAAAATTTTATGGAAAGTATTCAAGTTCACGACAAAACTTTTGTTCCTTATCTGGAGGATGCCGAAATTCAGGAGATTGTAAAAGCTACGGCTTTAAAAATTTATGAAGACTACAAGGACGAAGTTCCTGTTTTCATCGGAGTTCTAAATGGGGTGATCATGTTCTTCTCCGATCTTTTGAAGCATTATCCCGGCCCATGTGAGATTGCTTTTATCCAGATGAGTTCTTATGTAGGAACAGAATCGACAGGCATCGTTTACCAGAAAATGGAACTGACGAAAGATGTAAAAGACCGCCATATTATCCTTGTAGAAGACATTGTAGATACGGGAAATACAGTGGAAAGTCTTTTTAAATATTTCAAGGAAACACAACGTCCGAAATCGGTAAAACTGGCTTCATTCCTTCTGAAACCCGAAGTGTATAAAAAAGATTTCAAGCTGGATTACATCGGAAAGGAAATCCCCAACAAATTTGTCTTAGGATACGGACTGGATTACGATGAACTGGGAAGAAACCTACCGAATCTGTATCAATTAGCAGAAGGACAAATCAACCATTAAATTGCTATTAGCTTCTAGCTTTTGGCTATTAGCTTTTAAAATTATATCTAAATAAAAAGTAATTATTAATTTAAAAATGCTAAGAGCAAGAAGCCAACCGCCAATTGCCAACAGCGAAACCACATTATGATAAACATTGTTCTGTTCGGCCCTCCGGGAAGTGGAAAAGGTACGCAAGCGCAAAACTTAATCGAGAAATTCAATCTGAAGCAAATCTCAACGGGTGACCTTTTCAGATTCAACATGAAAAATGACACAGAATTAGGAAAACTTGCAAAATCTTACATCGACAAAGGAGAACTTGTTCCGGATCAGGTAACGACAGATATGCTGGTAGAAGAGCTCAGAAAACCTACCGATGCTGCAGGATTTATTTTCGACGGCTACCCTAGAACTGCTGTTCAGACAGAAGCGCTGGAAAAAATCGTGAAAGAAGAACTGAATGATGAGATCGATATCTGCCTTTCATTGGTTGTTGAAGATAAGATTTTAGTTGAAAGACTTTTGAAAAGAGGAGAAATCAGTGGAAGATCAGACGACAGCAATGTAGAGATCATCGAAAACAGAATAAAAGAATACTACGCAAAAACAGCAGAAGTAGCCGAGCTTTATAAGCAGCAAGGCAAATATGTAGAGATCAACGGTGTCGGAGACATCAATGAAATCTCTGAAAAACTTTTCGCTGAAGTAGAAAAAGTAAAATAGTTAAAAGTTATGAGTGGTGAGTGGTGAGTTTTTAAAATTCATACTCATAATTCATAACTCATAACTCATAATTATAAGAAATGTCAAATTTTGTAGATTACGTAAAGATTCATTGTAAAAGCGGTCATGGAGGTGCAGGTTCTGCCCATCTTCGCCGTGAAAAATATATTCCTAAAGGAGGACCCGACGGCGGCGATGGCGGCCGGGGCGGCCATGTGATTATGAAGGGAAATGCCAACGAATGGACTTTACTTCCTCTTCGCTACACGCGTCATGTGAAAGCAGAACGTGGTGAAAACGGAGGAAAAAACCAGTTAACAGGAGCTTACGGAGCCGATGTTTATATCGAGGTTCCGATCGGAACGATTGCTAAAAATGAAGATGGCGAGATCATCGGCGAAATCATGGAAGACGGCCAGGAGATCATCCTGATGGAAGGCGGAAAGGGAGGACTCGGAAACGAGCATTTCAAATCTTCTACCAACCAGACACCACGTTATGCACAGCCGGGAATGGATGGCCAGGAAGGCTTTGTGATTTTTGAGCTTAAAATTCTTGCAGATGTAGGCCTTGTCGGTTTTCCAAATGCAGGAAAGTCTACTCTTTTAGCATCTGTTTCTGCAGCTAAACCTAAAATTGCCGATTATGCCTTTACGACATTAACGCCGAATTTGGGGATTGTTGATTACAGAAATTACAAATCTTTTGTAATGGCGGATATTCCGGGGATTATCGAAGGAGCAGCAGAAGGTAAAGGATTGGGACACCGTTTTTTACGACATATCGAAAGGAATTCTATCCTGTTATTTTTAATTCCTGCTGATTCTGAAGATCATTTTCAGGAGTTTAAAATATTGGAAAACGAACTGAAGGAATATAATCCTGAGTTAATGGATAAAGATTTCATCATCTCCATCTCAAAATCTGATCTTTTGGATGATGAATTGAAAAAGGAAATCGCCGCAGAATTTCCGGAAAATAAGCAACCGTTATTTTTCTCTGGTGTTACCGGAGAAGGTCTTACGGAACTGAAAGATTCAATCTGGAAGCAGTTACACGGATAATTTAAATAATTTTTCCAACAACATACAAGTACACCTGAGTGTGTACTTTTTTTATGATAACAATAAATTAAAACCATAAAATTCAAAACATGAAAAAAAACTTTGCATTCGCTTTGTTATTGTCATTATCGGCATTTGCAAATGCTCAGGAAAATGCAAATTCCAAATCAGATTCAAAAATTAGTTTTGGAATAAAGGCTGGATATTCATTATCCAATATGAAATTTTTCGATGAAAAATTTGATTCAAAGTCATATTTCTATGCGGGAATTGTTGCTGAACAGCCTGTTTCTCCCAAGTTTAGTGTACAAGCAGAAGCACTTTATACACAGATTGGCGGAAAACAAACATTTCCTTATATTATGATTAATGATCCTGATATGCCGGCAGTGAATAATATCGAATTTAATTATCAACTGAATCAAATTCAGGTTCCTGTTTCAGCGAAGTATTACTTTATCCCGGATCTTTCAATTTCTGCCGGAATGAATATCGCATTCAATATTTCTGAAAAGGTAAAGACTAAAGAAGTTGTCAACGGAAGCACATCACACAATTATGAAGGTGTCAAAACTGTTAATCTATTCCCTTTCCTCGGGGCTGAATATAAAATTAACGACAAGTTTTTTGTAGATGCCAGATATAATTTCAACTTCTTTAAAATCAACAAAGGAGATTTTACGACCAAGATAGGCTTTCTACAGGCTGGCGTGGGATACAGATTTAAATAAATAAATAAATAAATCATTAAAAATAAAAGGAGAGACGTTGCTGTTTCTCCTTTTTTCATTGTATTCGGTTTAAATAAATTACTTCTACTTTGTGCAAACCAATATTTTTTCCTGACCCGACAATCCGTAATACCGGTCATCTGCAAAGTTTCTAACTTCCACTTTAAAGCCAGCGTCTTCCAGTCTTTTCTTTAAACCTTCCACAGAGTAAATCCTCACATGATTATCCTGTCCGAAATACTTTAGCCTGCCCTCGGGAGTTATAATGCTGTAATCCTCATAAATATCACCTTCTTTGAACGGAGTCTGCACCAGCAAAGTTCCGCTTGGTTTCAGTACTCTGTACAGATCTTTCATCGCATCGGTATCTTCAATCACGTGTTCCAGAATATGATAACATGTGATGAGGTCGAATTTATTGTCTTCGGCTTCAATATTTCTGATATCAAAGTGATAGTCTGCAATAAAATCATCTTCGTAATCTGATGAGAAATATTGAATCTCTTTTTTATTCTTTAATTTTTTATATAAAATTCTGAAGGGAGAAAAATCCAGAAAGGAAATCCCAGGTTTCAAAAATTCTGTTTCCAAAAGGTGATAAAGCCTTCTCGCCCGGGGCAGACTGCCACAAATCGGGCATATCTTTTCTCCATTGGGCAATTCTGCAAAGCCTTTTAACTTTGTCCCGCAAACATTGCATTCATTATTACTTCCTTTATAAAGAGGAATCAATAGTTTTCTGAAGTTTTCTTCATTATTAATCAGTACCTGCTGGGGAATTACAGCTTTAGCAATGGATTTAAAAAAATTATACATGAATAAAGGCATGAAATTACAAGCGTCAAAATAACAAAAATTTATCCGAAAAGCCCTTTTATACATTAAATTTCTCTGCAATATTTTCTTAAATTTCCGTTTGGAACGGTTCTTGAAAGACCAGAACAAATTTAAACTATGAAATATCTGCTCAGCCTTTGTGCTTTTATATTTTTATTTTCATGCAATTCTCAGAAAATGAGTTCTAAATATGCCAAAATAGAGTATGAAGCAACGCCATGCTTCGGATTCTGTCCCGTTTTTAAAATGACCATCAATCCCGACAGAACTGCTGTTTTTGAAGCGGAACATTTTAATTTTAGTGACAGACCTTCAAAAGACGAATTTTCTAAGCCGCGCGAGGGAACTTTTAAAGGAACCATTAAAGAACAAGATTACAATAAATTAATCACCTTGCTCGATGGGCTGGACGTAAAAAATCTTAATGACAATTATGGTGAAAAAAACATCACCGATCTTCCTACTTCCCATTTGAGAATAGAATTCGCAGACGGAACGACAAAACATATTGAAGATTACGGCAAACGCGGAAGTGAAAAACTATCACAACTCTACAAGTTTTTTGAAGATCTGAGAAAGAATCAGCAATGGACTAAAGTGAAGTAACTTACTTAAAAATATTTAAACTACCTTTGCAAAATATAATTCCTTCACAAAGAGGGAATTTTTGTTGTAATTATTAAAACAATTCATTTGAATTTTACAGATTTAAACTTAATAGAGCCTATTGCAAAAGCAATTCAGGAGCAAGGATATATCAATCCTACCCCCATTCAGGAAAAATCTATCCCTGAGATTACGAAAGGAAGAGACTTTCTGGGGTGCGCGCAAACAGGCACAGGAAAAACGGCAGCATTTGCCATTCCTATTTTACAGAATCTTTCTAAGAAAAAGCCCTCTAATCATATTAAAGCTTTAATTTTAACGCCTACCAGAGAGCTGGCAATCCAGATTGAAGAAAATATCAAAGCATACGGAAAATATTTACCCTTAAAACATCTCGTTATTTTCGGAGGTGTAAAGCAGGGAAACCAGGAAAATGCTTTGAAAAAAGGGGTTGACATTCTTGTGGCTACACCGGGGAGATTACTCGATTTTATTGCTCAGGGAATTATCAGCTTAAAAAACCTTGAAATCTTCGTGCTCGACGAAGCAGACAGAATGCTTGACATGGGTTTTGTGCATGATGTAAAAAGAGTCATCAAACTATTACCTCAGAAAAGACAGACTTTATTTTTCTCTGCTACGATGCCTGCAGAAATTCAGAAACTTGCCGATTCTATTTTAAATAATCCTGTAAAAGTAGAAGTGACTCCTGTTTCTTCTACTGCAGATACAATAAAACAGTCGGTCTATTTCGTAGAAAAAGAAAATAAGCTGAATCTTTTAACGCATATTTTAAAGAATGACATTTCGGATTCTGTGCTGGTTTTTTCGAGAACGAAACACGGAGCCGACAAGATTGCCAGAAAACTTCAGAAAGATCATATTACGACGGAAGCCATCCACGGAAACAAATCGCAGAATGCACGTCAGAATGCTTTAAATAATTTCAAATCCGGGAAAACACGAGTGTTGGTAGCGACGGATATTGCAGCAAGAGGAATTGATATTGATGAGCTTAAATATGTTATTAATTTTGAACTTTCCGACGTTTCAGAAACGTATGTTCACCGAATCGGAAGAACGGGAAGAGCCGGTGCTGAAGGAACTTCTATTTCTTTTGTAGACGGACTGGATTTATTAAACCTTAAAAATACCGAAAAGCTAATAGGAAAAAAAATCCCTGTTATAAAAGACCATCCTTTCCACACGGATGATCTTGTTGCCCAGAAAAGGGATTCTAATAACAAACCCTTTACTTCGGGAGCCGGTAAACCCAATCCTCCGAGATCAAACCCTCCGAGATCGAAAAACAGGAATAAGCCTGAGTCTTCGGCTGCGCCGGTTGGATTTAAAAAGCCAAAGAATAAAAACTTCACGAGAAAAAAATAATAAAAAAGTCTTCCGCTATGGAAGACTTTTACTTTATCATAGAGTATAAATTTCATTAATTTTTAAAAATTCTCTTTGCATTTTCTGTTGTAATTCTGTCGATTTCCGAAAAATCTTTTCCGTATATATCCACGAGTTTTCCGGCAACCAGATCAAGATAGGCGCTTTCATTTCGTTTTCCTCTGTACGGAACGGGTGCGAGATAGGGAGAATCTGTTTCCAGCACAATTTTATCTAAAGGAATTTCATTCAGGAATTGATCGATCTTACCATTTTTAAAGGTCACTACTCCACCGATTCCAAGGATGAAATTAAGATCTATAGCGTGTTTTGCCTGTTCGAGATTCCCTGAAAAGCAGTGAAAAATTCCTCTCAGTTTCGGATGCTTCTTTCTTTCCAGCACCTCAAATGTTTCATCAAAACTTTCACGCGTATGAATAACAATCGGAAGATCTTTTTCAATGGCCCAGTCGATCTGCTGTTCAAAGGCTTTTACTTGGATATCAAGTGTTGTTTTATCCCAATACAAATCGATTCCGATCTCTCCGATGGCCGGAAAGTTTCTTTCGTCAAGATATTTTTTGGCAATCGCAAGCTCATCCTCCCATGTTTCAGGTTTCACATAACAGGGATGCAGCCCCATCATTGAGAAAATATGTTCCGGATACTGAGCTTCTAGCTGAAGCATTTTCTCGTGAGATTCCGAATCAATTGCAGGAAGATAAAATTCGGAAACTCCTTTATTCATCGCTCTTCGGATGGTTTCATTTCTGTCATCATCAAATTCTTCTGCATATAAATGCGTATGTGTATCAATCATTTTCTTAAAATTTCAATAGATCTTCATAAGGATTTTCAAGCTTAAGCAGCATCCCAAAGGCTGGTTCTGTTTTGATTCCTTTTTTCTTTAATTCTATTATTTTTTGTTTAAAATCTTCTTCTTTTTCCTGTAATATTTTATATTCAGCCATCATGTGACGATAAGCATTTTGCTCAATTGTAGGTATATTCTGTCCGAAAATTTCAATGGGAAATTCATCTAATTTAAAATTAAAAACAATTGAATCTTCCCCTTTTATAGATATTCTTTCAGTCTTTATCTCGGTTTCAGGGAAAAAATTACTTAATAATTTCTCAAACTCATCTTCATCTTTAACTTCACAGATGATATCCAAATCGCTTTCTTCTATATCAATTTCAATAGGAATCGTTCCTGCTAAAATTGGTGAATAGCTCTTCAGTCTATCAAAAACCTGATATTTAGTTAGAACTTCATAAGCCTTTTTCTGCTTTTCATTTCCAGATTTTAGATAATCAATCTTGGTAAAATCAATCATTTTGAAAGATTTTATGTTTCACTTTTTGTCGCTGAGTTTCAATTTTTTGATTTAATTTTTCTTTGAACTCGATATATTTAGGATCTTTTTCATCGTCTGTTTTGTGCTCCAAAGCTTTATTAATTTTAAAATTATCTTTAATAAATGCCTTGGTTTCATCAGAAAAATAGGCATTCCCAAATTTTTCAAAAATATAATTAACCGATTGGTTATTAGGGTGAATCATATCTTCTTTATAAAAGCGATAGTCTCTGAGATCATCCATCAGAATTTCATATATGGGAAGATAATGACAGTTTTCAAATTGTAGGATTACTTCATGAACTGCCGTAATCAGTTTTGATTTACTCAATTGATTTTCAATCATTCCATCCTTCGTATGACGCACCGGAGAAACAGTGAAGAGAATTTGTACATCGTCTTTGCAGATATCGTTCAGATTAATTACTGTATTGTAGATTGAATCAGTTATTTCCTGATGACTCAATAATTTTTTCTCAAAGAATTTCTGCGGAATTTTGTGACAGTTGGCTACCAGTTTTTGTTTAGGAAGAAATTCATAAATAAAAGAAGTTCCGTAGGTAATGATTACCCAATCCGTTCCCTGAAGAAAAGAATTTCCTTCTTCGATTTTAGTATTAATTTTATTTAATGTCTGGTGGATATACCGTGTATCAAAACTTGTATGATGATCCAACGAGATAAATTCGTCTTCAAAGGTGATTAATTCCTCTTCACGATAAAATTCGGCATCATGGAG
The DNA here is from genome assembly GCF_900099685.1 of Chryseobacterium taeanense. Classification (GTDB taxonomy): domain Bacteria; phylum Bacteroidota; class Bacteroidia; order Flavobacteriales; family Weeksellaceae; genus Chryseobacterium; species Chryseobacterium taeanense. Next base: position 25,024 of record NZ_FNDW01000017.1, read on the forward strand.
TCTTTTCACAGAATTACTGATGGAGAACGGATTAAAAATAGTTCCAAACGGATTATTCAGCGACTGAAGCTGCCCCTGCTGAAAAAGATCGGTCATTTCGGAAGCAAAACAGGATCCGATCGAAAATATTTTATCTTCAAGCTCTATCTTCTTCTGCGATTCTTTAATGTCAACTTCTGTCCTGAATTTCATTGTATAGGTGATAGGTTGAAGGTTTAGGTTGCAAGCAAAACTGCTACCTGCAACCTAAGATCTTCAATCTCTTTTAACTTTCTCTTCTTAATAGATAATTTGCAAGTTCCGCAAACGGTTTTTTCTTTTCTTCCGGGATATCGATTTTCTGAAGGTAGCTCTGCCCGATTTCATTATGTTTTTCAATTAATCGTAAGGCTTTCTCATCTACCTTGGTTCTTCTGAATATCTTTTCTACCCCGTAGACTTTATCAATATTGTCAGTTTTTTTAGAATACCAGTAATCCAGTTCTTTCCTTTCCTCTTCGGTTGCATACTCTCTCGCCATAAGATAAAGAACCGTTTTTTTATTTTCGTAAATATCACCCGCGTGTTTTTTACCAAACTGAGCCTGATCTCCGAATACATCAAGATAATCATCCATAATCTGGAATGCAATTCCGATATGTTTTCCAAAATTAAAAATAGCTTTTGCATCCTTAAAGTTTGCTTTTGCAATCAATGCACCGATCTCAAATGATGAAGCACTCAGAACTCCAGTCTTATAGGTAATCATTCTGATATAATCATCAAAGGTTACGTCTTCTTGGGTCTCAAAATTGATATCATATTGTTGTCCTTCACATAAAAGCAGTCCCGTGTGAGTAAATATCCTGATACATGCTTTGAAAATTTCAGGTTCAAGATCTTCAAAGAATTTATAAGCTTTCAACATTAATCCGTCTCCGGATAAAATACCTACATTAATTCCGTGTAAGGTGTGGATGGTTGGTTTATTTCTTCTTAGTGGAGCTTCATCCATGATATCGTCATGAATAAGCGTGAAATTATGGAAAAATTCAATTGCCAAAGCAGGTTTTATAGCCTCTTTCAGATTACCTCCGAACAGGTCACAGGCCATAAGAACCATAATCGGGCGAAGACGCTTTCCGCCGTGTGAAATAATGTAATTCATCGGTTCATATAATTCCTCAGGCTTATCTTTGAAAGTATATCTGGCAATAGCATCCGCAACAATCTGCTGGTATTTGTCTAAAAATTCCATAAATTCTAATAGTTTAAGCAAAAATACAATTTTTCAGGGCTTTTTAAAGTAAAAATCCTCACTGTTTTATTAATAATATTAAGAGTCTGTATTCAATTTAACTAATTAAAAAAGCTAAATATTAATTCAAATAATAAAAAAACTTTGCCCGAATGAGCAAAGTTGATTTATACTATTTAAAAAATTAATCCTGAAATTTTAAGATAAAAATGTTACGACAAGATACGTAATCCCTGCCACAATCGCTGAAATAGGAATAGTAAGAACCCAAGCCCAAAGAAGGCTTACCGTGATTCCCCATCTTACCGCAGAAACTCTTTTTGTTAGCCCTACCCCAATGATCGAACCGGTAATCGTGTGGGTCGTTGAAACCGGAATCCCGAAGTGATCGGTGATGAATAAAGTAATCGCTCCAGCAGTTTCAGCACTTACTCCTTCTAAAGAAGTAACTTTTGTGATTTTGGTTCCCATCGTTTTGATGATCTTCCAGCCACCGCTCATTGTACCCAATGCAATTGCAACAAACGAAACCAAAGGCACCCAAAGATAATGTTCCGAGAAAAATTTGAAACGATCGGCACTTGGTATATTTAAATATACAGGATCACGAAGCATTTCAACATGATAATAAATTAAAGCTGCACCAATGATTCCCATTACTTTTTGAGCGTCATTAAGACCATGTCCCAAACTGAAAAGTGCTGAAGATCCCAATTGTAATCTCTTGAATGACTTATCTGCTTTGTGAGGATTTGATCTTTTATAAAGGTGAACAATAATCAAAGTGATAATGATAGAAATTATCATTCCGATGATCGGTGCCATGAAAATGAATAAGAAAATCGGAATTACCTTATTAAATTTCACTACACTCTGATGCGTTACCTGAGTGAAAGCCTCTTTACAGGTTTCCCAAAATCCAAGGGCAGGTTGTGCGGCTGCTACATCATGATAATCCATCATGAAAGCATGCATCAGAGCTGCTCCTAAAAATCCTCCGATCAGCGTATGTGATGATGATGAAGGAATCCCAAACCACCACGTTAAAAGATTCCAAGCAATTGCTGCAATAAGACCTGAGAATATTACTTCCAGTGTAATAAAATTTTCGTTTACAGTCTTGGCAATTGTATTACCAATCTTAAAATCCTGAAAAATATAGGCAGCGAGAAAAAATGCTGCAAAATTCCAGAGTGCTGCCCAAAGTACAGCCTGGAAAGGGGTTAAAACTTTTGTAGAAACAATAGTCGCAATTGAATTGGCTGCATCGTGAAAACCATTGATGTAATCAAATACTAAAGCCAAAGCAATAATAACTATAAGTAAAATCGGAAATTCCATTGTTTAATTATAATTATTAATTAAGCGTATTTAATCATGATGTTCTCGATCGTATTAGCAACATCTTCTGCTTTGTCGGTTACAACTTCAAGATAATTAAGTACAGATGAAACTTTAATGATATTAATCGCATCGTTTGTTTCGAATAATTCTACCATTGAATTGGAAAGCAGATCGTCTGCAATATTTTCAATAGAATTTACTTTAATGCAAGCTTCTTTTACCTGTTCCATATTCTTGAATCCGTTCAGGTTTTTCATTGCCGTCTGAATTTCAAGACATGCTTTATGAATCAGTAATGAGAAGTCTGAATAAGCCTTCATTTCAGGAGATTTATACAAGAAAATATACTTCGTGGAAGCATAAATGTAATCAGCAATATCGTCTAATCCCGTTGCTAGTGTATGGATATCTTCTCTGTCGAAAGGAGTAATGAAGTTTTTTCCCAGTTCTACAAAAATCTCGTGCGTCAATTCGTCATTTTTATGCTCGAAGTCGCTCATTTTCTTCAGCATGGAATCGTCATTAAGATCAAAGTCTTTGATTCCTGTGTTGAATTCCTCAGACATTGCAACTAGGTTTTCAGTTACTTTTTCGAAAAGTACAAAGAAGATTTTATCTTTTGGTTGAAAAGCGTGGAAAATATTACCAATTCCCATTTTTAAGTATTTATAATTCGTGTGCAAATTTCTTAAAAAAGCACCTTACCTGAAACAATACTAGATTAAGTTTTGTTAACATTGTATTATAAACTGATTATCAATTAAAAAAACCGGCGCTATGGCCGGTTTTCAGTATATTTTGAAGGGTTTAGTTTGCTACTTCAGCTCTCATTTCCTTTCCTTTGAATTTCATCGATCCGATGTTACTCAATACATTGTCTTTAAAAGATTTTTCCACTTCAAAGAATGAGAATTTTTCAAGGATTTCAATATCACCGATTTCTGCTCTTTTTTTGCTTTTTCCGGCAGTAGCTTTATTGATGATATCTAAAACATCAAGCTTCTTCAATTGATCTTTTTTACCAAGATTAAAGAAGAATCTTACCATATCTTCATTCCTTTTTCTTGGTTTCCCGCTGCGCTCTCTTCTGTCCCCTCTTTCGCTTCGGTCACGATCTCTTCCTCTGTCGCGGTCTCTTCTAGAACCTCTGTCGTCATCTCTGCTGCTCAGTTTCTGCTCCATAAGATCGTGTCTGTCTTTGTAATACAACGCAAGATCTTTTAATTGGAACTGAAGTAGTTTATGGGCAAGCTCCTCCTTTGTAAATGCTGATAAATCAGGAATCAGAGAATCGTCAAATTCAAAGAAATCTTCGTGGATTTCGAAAAGGCTTTCGAAAACACCTCCAACCTGAGCCTTGATAATATCTTCTCCGGTAGGAATTTTACCTTCATGCATTTCGATTTTAGTCACTGATTTTATCTGCTTCAGCTTTCTGCTTTCTTCAGGTTTAATCAGGGCAATAGAAATACCGTCTTTTCCTGCTCTTCCTGTTCTTCCGCTTCGGTGAACGAATACTTCAGGATCATCCGGCAAAGAGTAATGGATAACGTGTGTCAGTGAATTTACATCAAGCCCTCTTGCTGCAACGTCTGTCGCAACCAGAATATCAATATTCTTCAGTCTGAACTTTTTCATTACCGTATCTCTCTGTGCCTGAGAAAGATCTCCATGAAGAGCATCTGCTGCATATCCATTTTGCATTAAGAAATCAGCTACTTCCTGAGTCTCCATTCTCGTTCTGCAGAAAATAATGGAATACTGATTCGGGTTAGAATCAATAAGACGCTTTAAAGCTTCTTTTTTCTGACGATAACCGATTACATAATATTCATGTTTGATGTTCTTTTTAACCTCGTTAATAGAACCCACTGAAATTCTGTGCGGCTTTGTTAAATAATTCTTAGAAATTCTTTCTACTTCTTTGCTCATTGTGGCAGAGAAAAGAAAAGTCTGCTTGGTTTCAGGCGTTTCGCTGAGAATAGTTTCCAGTTCGTCCTTGAAACCCATAGAAAGCATTTCATCAGCTTCATCCAAAACCAACCAGTGGATAGCGGAGAAATCTAATGCTTTTCTGTTGATAAGGTCGATTACTCTACCCGGAGTTCCAACAATAATCTGCGGTTTATCCTTAAGAGATCTGATTTGATCCATAATACTGCTTCCACCATAAACGGCTGTCGTTTTGATGTCTTTCATGTATTTGGAGTAGTTTTTAATGTCTTTCGTAATCTGAAGACATAATTCCCGTGTCGGACAAAGCACCAAAAGTTGGATTTTGCGACTCGTATCGTCAATCATATCCAAAATCGGAAGCGAAAATGCTGCTGTTTTGCCTGTCCCTGTCTGCGCAAGTGCGATCAAGTCGCGAATATCTGAAAGAATGAAAGGGATAGTCTGTTTTTGGATTTCTGTCGGGCTTTCGTAACCCAGTTCGCCAATTGCCTTAAGAATATCAGGACTTAAATTGGTTTCCGTAAATAAATTCATTAAATATTTTAAAATTTTTGCAAAGATACGATTATTATTTGAATTACATTTTAACTATTATTACAGAAACAATAATTTAATATTTAAAACATATAATGCTTTTATAATTTCCGCAGAAAAAACACATTATTTTTAATTTTAATTTAATAACACATTCTTCGTGGGAACTACCCCCGTTACCGCAATAAATATTTTTTTTTGAATTGATCGATTTTAATTAAATTTGATTGAAAATAAAAAAATATGTCAGCAGCAATTTCTCCGAAAGTTTTTGATTTCTTAAAAAAACTGACCAAAAATAACAACCGGGAATGGTTTACGGAAAATAAAAATCTTTATACAGAGGCTCAGGAAAACATCGTATTGTTTCTGGAAGACCTCATTAAAGAAATGTCAGAATTCAATCCTGAGCTTGAAAAAATTGATGCCAAAAAATCCTTATTCAGGATTTACCGGGATACCCGATTCTCAAAAGATAAAACGCCTTACAAAACCAACTTCGGTGCTTCACTTGGAATGGGAAAGGGAAGCCAGAAAGGAGGATATTATCTTCACCTGGAACCGGGAAAATCTTTTATTGCCGGAGGAATTTATATGCCGGAATCTTCTGTCTTAAAAACGTTGAGAAAAGAAATTTCACTCTATGGACAGGATTTTATTAAAATTTTAAACGATAAAGAGTTTAAAAAGTATTTTTCAGAACTGGATCAGGACGATAAGCTTAAAAAAGTTCCACAAGGATTTGAAAAGGAAGACCCGATGGCTGAATACCTGAAACTGAAGAGTTTTATTGTTGTTTACAATCTTTCAGACAAGGAAATTCAAGACAAAAATGCTGCGAAAAAACTGGCTGAAATTTTCAAAATTATGAAACCTTTGAATGATTTTCTTAACGCACCTTTTTTGTAGTTCTAAATTTTAACAATTGAAAATCAAACACTTACAAACTTAATATTTTAACATTAATTTAACATTTTTACGTATCTTTGCTATTGTCAAAAGCTAAAGAATGTCTCTATACCAAAGAATTGCTGAAAATCTACAATATATCAGTCCTGGTTTTTATAAGAAAAGATTTTTTAAAAGTTTAAATAATCTCAACAAAGACAATTTCTCCGTGAGAAATGTAGAGCCGGAACTGGTTTGGATCAAAGAATTCTTACCCAAAAACGCCGTAATTCTAGACATCGGTGCCAATGTAGGCACATTTTTGTATCAACTGGAAAAAAAACTTAATCACGAGCATATTTACGCTTTTGAACCCAACAAGAAATTGTACAGAAGGCTGAAAAGACTTTTCCCGACCATGAGGGTTTTTCCATTAGCACTTTCTGATGAGAATACAACGGCAGAGTTTAAAGTTCCCGTTATCAACGGAAAAACGATTGCTTCCCGAGGAACGCTCAATACAACGTATAAAGAAAAAGGTGAAGAGAAAAGCTATACCGAAAAGGTAAAAGTAATACGTCTCGATGACTGGGCTGCCATAGAAAACTTCATCAAAATTGATTTCATCAAAATAGATGTTGAAGGCAATGAAATGAAAACATTGCAGGGTGCCAGAGAAGTGATCTGTAAGTTCATGCCTGTTTTAATGGTGGAAATGGAACAAAGACATCATGAAACACCGATCTTGCAGGAAATTTCTGAAATAGAATCCTGGGGCTACGACGCTAAATACTTAAACAGAAATAATTTTATTCTCGAAAATCTGACGGAAGAAATCTTACTCAAAAACATAAGCGACGAAAAAAACAAAAAAGAATACATTAATAATATTATTTTCATCCCTAAAAGCCAATAAAAAATGAGTGTAGTTGCAAGACAAGGGTTTAAGTATTCTATCATTGGCTATGTAGGTTTTCTGCTGGGTACCGTTTCAGCGATTTTTATTTTCCCGAATGATTTTGTGTTTTACGGAACACTCAGATATAGTATGCAAACCGCAGAGATGCTAGTTCCTTTTGTTGTTTTCGGTATTTCTTATGCCAATGTAAAATTTTTCCATAGCGTACAGAAAGACGGTAAAAATCAGAATATGCTTTCTTTGTCACTGATAACAATTTTAATCAACTTCCTGATTTTCTGTGGCATATTTTTTATACTACCCCATTTTTATCCTAAATTTCTAAATACAAAAGCCTGGAATTTAAAAGAACTTGTTCTTCCGCTTATTTTGGTTTTATCATTCTGCGCCATATTCAATAAATATGTATCAAATTTTAAAAGAATTGTTGTATCAAATATATTCGACAATCTTTTTCCTAAAATAGCCAATCTTGGCGCTTTCTGTCTTTTTTTTTATTTTGCATTTTCACAGCGGATCGCTCTGGCATTTTTCTTCGGAATCTTTGCGCTGATGCTTTTCGGGTACATTTATTACACCAATAAACTGGAAAAGATTCATTTTGATTTCAGTACAGATTATTTTAAGAAAGATAATTTATGGAAAGACTTTGCCAACTATAGCTTCTTTGGCTTTTTAGGAACTTTCGGAAATTACCTGGCTATCAACAGCTTTATGATCGGAGAATATATGGGAATGGAAGAAAACGGAATTTATTCTACGTTGTATGCCTTAATTTCTTTAATTTCTATTCCGCAGCTGGGCTTATTTAATATTTCCGCGCCGATCATCAGCAAAAATCTTGCGGATGGCGACATGGAAGGACTGGATAAATTTCATAAAAAAACATCATTAACGTTATATTTTTTAGGTGCAGTTCTATTTTCCTGTATCATGGTCGGATTTCCTTACCTGACTTATTTTATGCCTAAAAACGGAGTTTTACTGAGAGAATACGAACCTGTAGTATGGATTTGGGGCTCTGCAGTTTTAATTGATCTAGCCACTGGTTTTAACGGTAATATTATTTCCCTTTCAAAGTATTATAAATTCAATATTCTGGTTATGCTTCTGCTTGCCGGATTAACCATAAGTTTGAATTTCTACTTTCTGAAAAATACAGATTTAAAGCTCATCGGCATTGCTTTGTCCACAGCCATTTCACTGACTACCTATAACGTTGTGAAAATTGTTTTTAATTATATTGTATTTAAAGTTTCGCCACTCACCATTGAGATGATTTTTGTCTCGATTATCTGTACCCTGGCGATTACTGTAGCGATTATTTTACCGAATTTCAGTAATAATTTCATTAATCTTGTGTACAAACCGGCTGTTGTTTTGTTACTTATTTTTATTGGTAATTATTTCACCAACGTCTTTCCGATTGAAGATTATCTGAACAAAAATTTTATTAAAAGTATTTTTAAATTTAAATAGAAATCAGATCGCCGAGAACTTTCTGTAGCTTTTGCTGAACTGTCTTTTTATTGTAATCTTTCTGAAAATCAAAGTTGAAACTTTTAAGCTCTTCAAATTGTTTGATGACATCAGACTGTTCAGCTACAATAAAGTCTAAATGAGAATGATAATTTTCCGGAAAAATGGCAGGCTTTCCAAATTTTATAGCATCGCCTAAATTTCCGGTCATTTTTGTTTTTCCATATATTTCTTTCTGACTGAAAAAGGCTGTTTCCTGCTGGATGGGACACCATAAAACATCAGCTTTTCGCATCCATTTTTCAAAATCTGCCTGTGAGACTCTTTCAGAAAAATACATAATATTAACATATTTTGAAGACCTTTTAAGGTAAACAAGCTCTTTTAATTCGTGGTCTTTTGCCTTTCCTAAAAAAACGAACTCTATCAGCTTTTTCTGAATGTCAGTATTATATGAATTTTCAAGACTCTTTATTACTGAAAATACTTTTTTATAATCTCTTCTTTGCTGGGAAACTCCTCCCGGAATAACGATCGTCAAAACATTATTATCCGGTTTTTCTGTATATTTTGTATAAAAAAGAGGTAAAAATTTGAAACGTTCAGAGATCAGTTCATCATCCAGAACCAGAAGATTTTTCGCTTTCTGATAGGCTTTTGATGAATAAAATAAACCTTCTTTCCACCAGAGTTTCAACCGGTAAATTAAATCTGCTTTAAAAATACTTTTAAACAGACGTAAGAGAGGAATATTAACGAAATTTTTATTATGAACAATAACTGCAGTATTATATTTTTCAGCAATGGCACAGAATGTATTAAAATAGCGATGAACAGTCCCGATAATGATAAGATCATAATTTTTAGACTTTAACTGATCTGAAATCATTGAACTGTCTGAAATAAAAATCGATTCCCCATTATCTGCAATCTGATCTTTAATTCTTTCCGAAAAATAGTAATCTACTGAAAACGAATCTGCTCCGTTCATGATTTCCATGAAAGATTGTGCAATTTCTGCATGTGTATCAATTTCTATGTAGGCTATTTTTTTCAATTCTAATTTTTTACATTTTAAGCCATTTCTTTTTCAGCATTTCCCAACGTTGCCTGTTAATGGCTTTTTGTTCTTTCTCCGATATTTTCAATTCCAGTTTTGCGGAGCGGCAATTTTCATATGATCTGATTATTGTAAAGAAAAAAGAAAAAGATCTGCTTTTTGCCGCTTCTTTGAATGATGCAATATAAGCCAGAAATCTGTTTAAGCCTAAAAAATAAAAATATTTACCATAATATTCCGCTGGTTTTATGGTATAATCCGCTCCTTTTACCTTGATTAGCTTAACATGAAGCTCAGGTAGAACAACCTCTTTCCATCCCAGATTTTGAAGCAAAATCGCATCAATATTATCCCATCCCAATGTCTCCCTCACTCCGTTCATCTGCAGGTAACTTTCTTTACGATAAGCCTTTAATGGTCCTCTCACATGATGTTTATTAGAATTTCCTTCATATACCCAGCTTCCGTTTTTTTCAATATATAGAAGTCCGCCAACCAAACCATAATCAGGATTACTCAGAAACGATTCTTCTATTTTTTCAAGGTAATTTTCAGGGAAAATGACATCAGAATCAAACTTGCAGATAATGTCAAATTCATTTAAATCCTGTGTTTCCAAACCTTTTTTAAATGCATTTATGACTTTTGATCCGGGCTGGTGCAACGATTTCTGCAGATTGACAGTTGTAAACCGGAAATCCTCTTCAGTATATTTTCTGATTACTTCAGCTGTTTTATCCGTAGAGCCGTCATTTACAATTACTGTTTTAAAGTCCTTACAGCTCTGTTGTTGTAAAGAATCCAGTGTAAAAGGAAGATTATTTTCTTCGTTATGCGCAGGAATTATGATTAAAAACCTCACTTTAAATGATAAATGGTGAATAATAAGTGATAGATGATTTACAACATACGGTAATTTCAATCATCACTTATCGTTTATTTTACTTGTTATGCGGTTTCAGCATATTTCTGGGATCCAAGATTTCATCAAGCTTTTCCTGCGATAAAATACCCTTCTCCAATACCAGATTATATACACTTTTTCCGGTTTCCAATGCTTCTTTTGCAATTTGAGTCGAATGTTTATACCCGATATACGGATTAAGCGCCGTTACAATTCCTATGCTGTGCTTCACCATATTTAAGCAAACTTCACGATTAGCGGTAATTCCAACTACACATCTTTCACGAAGTGTATCCAACGCATTGCAAAGAAAGTGAATGTTTTCCATAATCGCATGGGAAAGTACCGGCTCCATGACATTCAACTGTAACTGTCCTGCTTCTGCGGCAAAAGTCACCGTAAGATCATTCCCGAAAACTTTAAAGCAAACCTGATTAACGACTTCCGGAATAACAGGATTTACTTTACCGGGCATAATCGATGATCCGGGCTGCATCGGCGGTAGATTAATCTCAGAAAGTCCGGCTCTTGGTCCGGAAGAAAGAAGTCTCAGATCATTACAAATTTTTGATAATTTTACCGCAAGACGCTTCATGGAAGAAGAATAAATCACGTAAGAACCTGTATCTGGCGTTGCCTCCACCAGATCCGGTGCAGAAACTACCGGAAATCCCGTAATCTGAGCCAGATTCTTCGCACAAAGCGCAGCATATCCGACAGGAGCATTCAGTCCTGTTCCGATGGCCGTTGCGCCCATATTTACTTCTACGAAAAGGCTTGCATTGTTATTTAATTTGGAAATATCTTCTTCCAATGTTGCGGCAAATGCTTCAAACTCCCGTCCCAAAGTCATCGGAACGGCATCCTGAAGCTGTGTGCGACCCATTTTGATTACATCCTGAAATTCTTTTCCTTTCTCCCTGAAAGCTTCAACGATTTTTTCCAGTTTTTCAACCAGTATAATATTCATCTGTAGCAATCCCATTTTTATTGCAGTAGGATACGCATCATTGGTAGATTGCGAAAGATTGATATGGTCGTTGGGTGAACAAAATTCGTACTGTCCTTTATTTTTTCCTAATTTTTCTAACACTCTATTGGCAATCACTTCATTAGCATTCATATTGATTGAAGTTCCCGCCCCTCCTTGAATCATATCTACAGGAAACTGCTCGTGAAGTTCGCCATTGATGATTTCATTGCAAACCTCAGCGATATTGAAGTACATATTCTCATCAAGAAGTCCCAGTTCATAATTTGTTTTTGCTGCTGCTTTTTTTACAAAGGCCAACCCTCTGATAAACTGAGGATATGAAGATAAAAGCTGCCCCGAAATTTTGAAATTATTGATTGCTCTTTGCGTCTGTACACCATAATAAGCATTTACGGGAACATTAAGCTCACCAAGTAAATCACTTTCTTTTCTGAAATTTTCCATAATTCCTAAATTAATATAACAATCTATCAATGTAACAGTATAATATAATTTAGACATTTTTACATTGATAAACTTACATTATTACATTTTATTTTAAAGAATATTTTAATACCAAAGCCTGTAAAACAGCGTAGGTTTCAGCATCCATTATTCCGTCGTAATTCTCCGGACGGAAATGATATTGAAAGGCTTCAATGGTTTTCTTGGTGGCATCATCCCATTTTCCACTAAGATCCAGTCCATAACCAAATTTCTGCAATTGGGTCTGAACATTAAAAATAAATGCAGGATCGTTGTATTTAGACTGAAAATCTGTAGATGTCGCAAGATCATAAAATCCCTGTTTCTGAGCTTCATCATACCACATTCCGATCTGATATTCATCATATAATTTTTTCCATGGAAATAAAGGTCCCGGATCCTGCTTTCTCGTAGGGGCAATATCGGAATGCGCCAGAATATTCGTTGCCGGAATCTGATATCTGCTGACAATATCTTTTACCAAAGATGCTACCTTTTTTATCTGTGCATCATCAAAAGGAGCAAATATTTTTTTCCCGGAAGCATCTGTAATGTAACCTGTGTTAACAATTTCTATCCCAATAGATGTATCGTTGAGGTTTTTATCTGCTCTCCAGGCACTTACTCCGGCGTGATAAGCGCGTTTATTTTCGTCTACCAACTGATAAATTTGGTTATCGCCTGTGTTATTTACCAGATAGTGTGAGCTTACAGCCTGCTGAGTAAGAACGGTAATCGATTTATCATCCGGAAGCGCAGTATAATGCAGGATAAGATATCTCTGTCTGAAATTTTGGGCAATAGCCGGAAAATAAGTTTTAACTACTTTATATCCAGCCGGTTTTGCCGAAACAATAGATCCGTAACTTGCAGTATTATCATTATTTGCAGGATTGGCAATATTGGTCGTAAAAAACTCTACTCCGTGCTCAGTAGTAACTTTGGGTTTAGGTTTCTCCGAAGTTGTTTTCACTGCCGTTTTTGGCTGTACTGAAGGGGTTTTGGGGATATACTGTTTCTTTTTTGCATTTTGCTGTGAAGTACAGGAAAAAACCGCCATACTTAATCCGATGATATATAATGTTTTACGCATTTGTTATTTTTTTACTTAGTTTATCAGCTCAAAAATACGCAAATTTTTCTTGAAAAATATTTGGTAAATAAAGAAATCTATTCTATATTTGCACTCGCAATAAAGCAGTAACGATCATTAACAAACGAAGATAAACAGGAGGGTTGCCGGAGTGGTTAACGGAGCAGTTTGCTAAACTGTCGACGCGAAAGTGTCGCAAGGGTTCGAATCCCTTACCCTCCGCTTTTCTATATATCTTTTTCGGGGCGTAGCGTAGTCCGGTCATCGCGCCTGGTTTGGGACCAGGAGGTCGCAGGTTCGAATCCTGCCGCCCCGACTTTATTCAAAAAAACTTTAGGGTGCGTAGCTCAGCTGGATAGAGCATCTGCCTTCTAAGCAGACGGTCAAAGGTTCGAATCCTTTCGCGCTCACTTAATGACACCATTAGGACAATTTAGGCCAAATGGTGTCATTTTATTTATAAACACTTGTCATTCATTCTATTTAGAGTATTTTCCACCCTTTTACCTTATTTTCTAAAGCAAAAATTTTTTCTTAAAAAACCAATATTTTATCTTTTTTAGACGATTTTTCGATTAAAGCTCCATATTATTGCTACGAACCTAACAGGATTCGAACCTTTTCGAGAAAAATAAACAACTGAAAATCAACTAAATAACCTGAGTTCGGGATAATAATTGAGATAAACTTTGTAAAAAATAGCAATAATTCGTATATTTAAGTTTCTGACATTCAAATATTTAAACAATTTATTGCTATGAATTTAAAAGACCAAATTACAAATATTTTTGTACAAATTGATGATTTCTGTAAAGAGTTTGATGTTCAAATTAAAAAATTAA
>NZ_FNDW01000016.1 GCF_900099685.1 Chryseobacterium taeanense
TAAATCAAAAAACACCTGCAAAAAAGTTTTTGCAAGTGTTTAATTAATTATTTTTATCTAACAAATCTGTATCGATTTTTTAGGACTAGTCAATATATATTGAGTTTTTAATTGAAATTAGTTGTTGTTTTTAAGCCATTTCAGACGGCGTTCATCGGGTAAATGTTTTACTTCAAAATTTTCAAAAGTAGCATTGAATCCGTCACCGTCCGGGCAGGCCGCCATAAGACCCACCATGACAGGAGAATTATCCTGAAGATGAGCGTTACGCATCATGGTATAGTTTTTATCGTCAAAAGAATAGAATATTTCCACGGCATCAAGTCTTCTTACGGCTTTTACCCAGATATCAGAAGGAGTCTTATCCAGTGTGATTACGCTCCAGTCACTGGTTGTATGTGTAACTACTGTGCTGAGATTGTATTTTCCGTCGACAAATTCAATTCCGGCTTTGATGTAGTTTTCCTTATCGATCCTCAGCATAAGACCTGTCTGATCGAATCTCGTTTTGTAATTTCCCTTGATTTTAACTTTTGCTTCAAACTCGCCGCCATATACATTATATAAAAAGGGCGCATCATCAACTGTAAAGCCATAATGTGATATTCTCCAATAATCACTTTGCGGTGTGACAAACATCTTCAGACTGTTATTCTTAATTTCCCATTTTGAGGGTTCGTTGAACCACGTCATCTTTTCTAATGTCTGTGCAAAGCTTTTACTGATTATTCCTAATACACAAAAACTTAAAAATATTCTCTTCATTTTATTTCCACCTAAATACGGTCGTTTAATTATTGTTAATTTAGCAAAAGTATTATTAAACATTTTTTCGTCCAATACTGAAAAATAACCATTTTATGGAAATTGTAAAAAAACTGAATAAAGCTTTGCTTCATAACAAACCTGATGGCAGATGTCTTCTGAATATCGAAGATTTTAAAAATATTGCAGAAGCTTATACCGGAACGGAAAATTGTATTGCAGTGCTTAGCGATATGCAGTATGATAAAAGCTATATATTCAGCTCAAAAACATCTTTAGAATTAGGATTAAACTTTCACGATTATCCTGTGACTATTGACTCGATATGGGAAGAGGAAATGCTGAAAAAAATTCATCCGGACGACAGAATGAAAAAATATGTTCATGAGCTAAGATTTTTCAGATTTTTAGAATCTGTGAATATTGAAAATCGTTCTGAATTCAGTGTATTTTCAAAAATCAGAATGGAGGATAAAAAAGGAATCTATCAGTGGATAAGACATAGGATGTTCTATTTTTTTTCGCCATACAACCGGAAACTGAGATTTGCTCTGTGTTTATATGATATTGAATGGGATCAGTCAGCATTATCTTCCAGATTTTTAATAATTAATACTGTAAAAGGTAAAGTGGCTTTTGAAGACAAAATGGATTATAATAATATTCTTTCTTCGCGGGAAATGGAAATTCTTAAACAGATAGGCGAGGGACTTACCAGTAAAGAAATCGCTGATGTATTATCAATAAGCATTCATACTGTAAACAGACATCGCCAAAACATCCTGGAAAAACTGAAAGTAAAAAACTCTGTAAGTGCTTTCAATGAAGTAATGGATAAATTTCTTTAAAAAATTTATTCATAACCATATAATAGCTTTTTTGAATTGAAATTTTATATTTTGATTTATTAATGATATTTATTTAAAAATATTGAGAATATGAAATTTTTTTAAGACTATTTAATAAAAAATATTCTGAGAATAGTAAAATTTAATATGTATTCAAAACAATTTTATATAAATAATTCCTATATTTGTTATATAACAACTAACACTTATAGGATGAATATTAACTTCTCAACAGCAACTTTTAAGGATTTTGAGAATATTCCCGGATTTGATATGATGGAACGTGCGGATATTTACTACGATTTCCTTGAATATATGAAAACAAATGGTCATCGATACAGGCTACAGAATAATACAGGATGTAGCTCCGTAATGAATGTCGGTACGCAAGATGACGGAATAAAAGAAATGGTGAGTTTTGTCACCAGTGATTATTTAGGACTTACACAACATTTAAAAGTAAAAGAAGCTGCAATAGAGGGGATTAGAAAGTACGGTACAGGCTCTGCAGCAACACCGCTTATAGGCGGGTATTATTCCTACCACAATGATCTTGAATCAAAAATTGCTGGTTTTTTCGGACGTTCTGCGGATGAAGCTGTAACATTCACTACAGGATATACAGCCAATAGTGCCACACTTCAGATATTACTCCAGAAAGAAGATATTGCAATTGTTGATATGGCAGTGCATGCAAGTGTTTATGAAGGATGTATACTTACAAACAGAAAAACATTTCCTCATAATAACCTGGAAGCCCTTGAGCAGATTTTGAAACTTTCTAAAAATCAGTTTCGTACAAAATTAGTAGTAATTGATGGTGTTTATTCGCAGGATGGAGATACTGCACCAATTGAAGAAATTTATAATTTAGTAAAAAAATATGATGCCTACCTGATGGTTGATGACGTACATGGAGTAGGGATTTTAGGGAAAACAGGAAGAGGGACTATTGAAGATACAGGATTACTGGATAAGATTGATATTATAACCGGAACCTTCAGTAAAACGTTTGGTAATCTGGGTGGATATGTAATAGCAAGTAAAAAACTTACAAATTTTATCAGATTTCAGTCGCGTCAGCAGATATTTTCTGCTACTATTCCTCCGGGAACGGCTGCAGGAATTATCAAGGCAATTGATTTAATAGATGAAGAACCACATTTGCGTACCAAACTATGGGATAATATAAATTATTTTAAAAAAGGTCTTAATGATTTGAAACTGGATACCGGAACTACTTGTTCTGCAGTTATACCCGTTAAAATCGGAGATATTCACACTACTATGGATGTAGGCAAAATGCTTTTAGACAGAGGAGTCTATACAAACCCAATTATGTACCCTGCCGTAGCAAGAAAAGATGCACGTATCAGGATGAGTATGACGGCTTCACATGAGCGTGAACATCTCGACAAAACACTCAATGCATTTGAGGATATCAATAAAAAGTTGCATATTGCGAAAAAATAATAACAAATGGCTAGAAAAGTTGTCCAAGGCCCTATCAGGGACAAAGAAAAAACAAAACAAAAACTGTTGGGCGCAGTAGGGAAAATTTTAAGAACAAAAGGTTATGCAGGTCTGAAAGTCAGTAAGATAGCTGCAGTAGCCGGATTTGATAAAAAATTAATTTATGAATATTTCGGAAGTACCGAGAAGCTGATTGACGAATACGTAAAAACTCAGGATTACTGGAGCCGGATGAATCAAAACAATATGGAAGTTGATATTTCTGATGGTGGAAGAGAACTTTCTAAAATGGCGATTCTCAATCAGTATGATTATATTAAGAAAAATAAGGAACTTCAGAAAATTATTCTTTGGGGACTTTCAGAAAGCAAACCTATTCTTAAGAAGATTGCTGATGAAAGAGAACAGATGGGCGAGCTGCTTTTCAGTAATATTGTAGATCCATATTTTGAAGAAAAATCTACAAGATATCGTGCCATTGCAGCAATCCTTGTATCGGGAGCTTATTATCTGAACCTTTATACGGCGCATAATGCAAGCACATTTTGCGGAATCGATCTGAAGACCGATGAAGGACGACACGAAATCGAAAAAGCTATTGCCGAAATCATTGATTTCGCATACGATGAAAAATAATGATGAGAAGAAATTTTCCTATTGACCAATAATAAGTTTTTGTGGATAATTTGAAATTTAAAATTTTCAAATTACAACTATATTTCTTACTTTTGGCCAATGGAAAATTTTATTGTATCTGCACGAAAGTATCGTCCACAGCAATTTGATACTGTTGTCGGACAATCGCACATTACGGATACTCTAGAACATGCAATCGAAGAAAATCAGCTTGCTCAGGCTTTATTGTTCTGTGGGCCGAGGGGAGTAGGAAAGACTACCTGTGCAAGAATTCTTGCAAGAAAAATCAACGAAAAGGATGGATCTGTTTCAGATGACGGATTTGCTTATAACATTTATGAGCTGGATGCAGCATCAAACAACTCTGTTGATGATATCAGAGAACTTATCGACCAGGTGCGTTTTGCTCCACAAGTCGGTAAATATAAAGTCTATATCATCGATGAGGTACATATGCTGTCTTCTGCAGCTTTCAACGCTTTTCTAAAAACTCTTGAAGAACCGCCTGCTCATGCTATTTTTATCTTGGCAACAACCGAAAAGCATAAAATTATTCCCACCATTCTATCACGTTGTCAAATCTACGACTTCAAACGAATCACTATCGAAGATATTAAGGGACACCTCAGAAGTATCGCCCAGAAAGAGAGCATCCAATATGAAGATGATGCCTTGTATCTTATTGCTCAGAAAGCTGATGGTGCCTTAAGAGATGCGTTGTCTATTTTCGACAGGCTTTCTACTTTTTCACAGAAAAATATTACTTTGGCCAAAGCTGCTGAAGTACTTAATATTCTTGATTACGATCAATATCTGAAAATTGTGGATCTTGCCAAAGAAGGTAATATTCCTGAAGTACTCGCTGCTTTCAATGATATCGTAAAAAAAGGTTTTGATCCTCATATTTTTATTGCAGGATTGGGAAATCATTTCAGAGATCTGATGATGGCTCAGAACTCATCTACAATTGACCTGATTGAAGTTGGTGAGCAAACAAAAACCAAATTTGTACAGCAGGCTCAGAACTGGAATGCACAACAGCTGATCGATGCTATAGAAATCTGTAATCATGCAGATATCAATTATAAAAATTCAAAGAATCCAAGGCTTACTGTGGAAATAGCTTTGATGCAAATTTCTTCTCTTACAGCCAACGCAGATATTTCTAAAAAAAAAAGTTTATAATATTAGCGCCGTTTCTCAGTGAAAAACAGGAGGTAAAAATTCCTGAAAAAAGTGTTGAGAAAAGAGAAGTGAAAGTTAGCCAACCACAAATCGTGGATCTGGATACTCCTCAAGAGGCTGAAATTAAAAAAACAACCAAACCTCTTACAAAACAGGTAATATCTACAGGCTTCAGTATCAATGCTCTTCTAAACAAAGAAGAAAAAACTGAAGATGAGGAAGAAAAAACAACTGTAAAAGCAGATAATCTTCCCCAAAACCATTTTACCGAAACAGATCTTCAGGCAGAATGGAGTTTACTGTTAAAACAACTTCAGAAGAAAGATACTTTTGTATTCAATGCTATTAAATCGTTTAAAATAATCAAATCAGGTGAAAATCAGATTACTGTTTTGTTTCCTTCAGATTCTGCAAAATCAGAGTTTGATAAAGTGAGCAGGGAATTTTTCAATCATTTTAAAACCAAAGTACACAATTTTTCTATTGAAATAGTCTACAAGAGAGACGTAGAAAATCTAAAGATTGAAGTGATGACCAAACGTAAAATCTTTGAAAAGTTTGTACAGAAAAATCCTCTTTTAAAAGATCTTGATGATTTAATGAGATTTGATCTTACGTAAAAATAAATCCTCATTTAAAGGAAAATATATTTTCAAAATCCTGCATACCATATTTAAATAAATTTTATATATTTGCTAAATAATTGCAGAGAAAATAATTTTTCACAAAGGCAATTTATACAGAAAAGCTTATCAACAGAAGATTGAAAGTGAGAAATTTATTGAAATCATATCAATTTGTTTTTACACCCGCTACATATTTTAGCGGCTATTTTAGCTTTTCTTCAATGTATTTTAGAAGTTCAGGAAGATATTATCGATTTTACTATTGGTATTGTTAACTGAATTTCTTTCCAAAAAATAACAGGAAACCCGATTCTTCGGTCCTGATTCCATTAATTAAAATTTTTAACGGCATTTTTTAGAAAGAATTATAAAGTGACTTTATAATGAGATTTCTATGGATTTATATTAACAAAAAAGAATAAAAGAATTAACAATAATGAATTTAAGAGAATTACAGAACGACTGGATCAATGCTTTCTCGCAACCTATGATGATTGCTGGGCCATGTAGTGCAGAAAGTGAATTCCAGATGTTGGAAACAGCCAGAAGAATTAAAGAAACCAATGCAAATGTGCCGATTTTCAGAGCAGGAATCTGGAAGCCACGTACCAAACCGAATGGATTTGAAGGGGTAGGAGTAATCGGTTTGAACTGGTTAAAAAAAGTAAAAGAAGAATACGGATTTAAAACAGCTACTGAAGTTGCAAACGCCCACCACGTTTTTGCAGCTCTTGAGGCAGATGTTGATATCCTCTGGATCGGAGCGCGCTCTACGGTAAATCCGTTCACTGTTCAGGAAATTGCGATGGCATTGCGGGGAACCGATAAAATCGTACTTGTGAAAAATCCTGTAAATCCGGATCTTGCTTTATGGATCGGTGCTTTGGAAAGGCTCTTAGGTCAGGGTATTAAAAATCTTGGAGTGATACACAGAGGGTTTTCAACTTACCAGAAAACAAAATACAGAAATAATCCAAACTGGCAGATTGCTTTAGATTTTAAAAGTCAGTTTCCCAATATTCCTATGTTGATCGATCCTTCGCATATTTGTGGAAACAGAACAGGTTTGGCTGATATCACACAGGAAGCGTTGAATGTTGGTTATCAGGGAGCTATTATTGAAACCCATGCAAATCCTGACGAGGCATGGAGTGATGCATCTCAACAGATTACACCGGAAGTTTTGGCAGAACTTATTGCCAATCTTAAAGTAAGAAGCACTGACTTAGCAGGTTTTGAAGGAGACATGGGAAGACATAGAACCTTAATTTCCGACATCGATTTTCAACTGATTGAATTGCTTTCCCAGCGAATGAAAATTTCAGAGAAAATAGGTAAGCTTAAAAAAGAGAATGATATTGCGATTTTTCAGCCGGAGCGCTGGAAAGTAATCACGGAATATGCTACACAAAAAGCTGTAGAAACAGGCATGTCTAAAGAATTTATCGAGAAGGTATTTAAAGCTATTCATGAAGAATCGATAGAGGTTCAGAATAGTATTATGATTGACAGATAAATTATTTACAGATAATATAATAAGGGCTTAGATTTCGGGAAAGAATGCAAAATATTTTAACCTGAATTCTAAGCCCTAATTTCTTATATTTGCATTAAGTTAAAATATGAAAGGAAAAATCATTAAATCTACGGGAAGCTGGTATCAGGTTTTAGAAATGGAAACCGGTAAAATTTTTGAAGCCAGAATTCGGGGTAAATTTAAACTGATAAAAACCAGACTCACCAATCCGCTTGCTGTAGGAGATTTTGTGGAATTTCAACTCGAACAGGATGACATTGCATGGATTACTAAAATCGAACCCCGCAGAAATTACCTGATCAGAAAATCTGTAAACCTTTCAAAAGAGGCACACATTATTGCTTCTAATATTGATCTTGCCTGCTTTATCTTTACCTTAAAACACCCGGAAACATCCCTCGGGTTTCTTGATCGTTTTTTAGCATGTTGCGAAGCATATAATATCACTCCGCTGATTTTATTCAATAAAATAGATGTATTGCATCACGAAGAAATTGAAATTGTGAAAGATATAGAATTTCTTTATGGTGAAATAGGATATCAGACCTTAGAGATCTCATCTTATTCCCGATTGAATTTGGATAAACTAGAAGAAATTCTTAAAGATAAAACTTCAGTATTTTTCGGACATTCAGGATGTGGTAAATCTACTTTGGTAAATGCGCTGCAACCCGGGCTCAATTTAAAGACTTCGGAAATTTCCGATACCCATTTGAAAGGTAAACATACTACCACTTTTGCCCAAATGCACTTTTGGGATTTTGGTGGTAATGTTATTGATACACCAGGCGTTCGTGAATTTGCCATGATTGATATTGAAAAAGAAGAAGTACAACATTATTTTCCGGAAATTTTCAAAAAACGAGAAGAATGTAAATTTCACAACTGTCTTCACATCAATGAGCCAAAATGTGCCGTCATTGAAAGTCTTGAAACCGGAGAAATACAACATTCGAGATATTCAACATACATTAAGCTGATGGAAGAGGCTGAAGAAATCAATCAAAAATAATTCATTTTTTCTTAATAATAAATTCATTTCAACATTCATTGATTTAAAACGAAGCAATAACTATTTGACTTCGTTCTATTTATCGTTTTTAAAATTTACTTTGGAGATAAAAACCTTCGGAATGCCCACCAATAAAAAACCCAGCCGAGGCTGGGTAAAAACTAATAACCATGAAAACTCAAATTAAACATGAGAATCACAACTATATAAGCAATTAGTGTGCCAAAGTTTAATTTCTATCACCATCATTAAATGTTATTTTTATGTTAAAATTTGTTTAAAAATAAAGTAACCGAATTTTTTTGTATTTTTGCGCCATTAAAAAATATACATATATGTCTAACATTACATTCACCATGATTAAGCCTGATGCGGTAGCTGACGGACATATTGGTGCTATATTAGGTAAAATTGCTGAAGGAGGTTTCAAAATTAAAGCATTAAAACTTACGCAGCTTACTGTAGCTGATGCTAAAAAATTCTACGAGGTTCATGCTGAAAGACCATTCTATGGAGAATTAGTTGATTTTATGAGTTCGGGGCCGATTGTTGCTGCTGTGTTGGAAAAGGATAATGCTGTTGAGGATTTCAGAACTTTAATCGGTGCTACTAACCCTGCGGAGGCTGCAGAAGGTACAATCAGAAAAATGTTTGCAAGAAGCATCGGAGAAAATGCTGTTCACGGTTCTGATTCTGATGAGAATGCTCTTATTGAAGCTAAATTTCACTTTTCAGGAAGAGAGATTTTCTAATAAAATTCACTTAAAAAATAATGATCCGGAGAAATACTTTTTCTCCGGTTTTTTTTATATTAAAATAATCAATTGTAAATCAGATGGAAAGTCTGGTGAATAAATATGAATTAGGTATAAATACTGACTGGGAAAATCAGTGTTTTTACGGATGTTTTGCGTGATTTTTTTTGCCAATTTTACATTGTAATTAAAAACAAAACAATTACCAACGCTAATAACCATTAAAGACTCTGATTCGGTAAAGAAGAAAGGCAGCTCAACGAGCTGCCTTTTTGTCATATATGCTTTTGTTTTGTCATATTTTCAACAATTCAATTGTTCTTTCAGGGTTTTCTGAGGAAAAAACAGCATTTCCAGCCACCAGAACATCTGCTCCTGCTTCAAATAATTTTGCAGCATTGTCAATATTCACGCCTCCGTCAATTTCAATAAGTGCTGTAGAATTGTTACTCAGGATAAGATCTTTTGTTTCAGCTATTTTTTTGTAAGTATTTTCAATAAATTTTTGCCCGCCAAATCCAGGATTCACGCTCATTAGCAATACCAGATCTACGTCGGCAATAATATCCTCAAGCATTAGTACAGGAGTTGAAGGATTCAAAACAACACCTGCCTTTGCCCCTAAGCTCTGAATGTGGTGGATTGTTCTGTGAAGATGAATGCATGCTTCATAGTGCACGGAAACGAGGTCTGCTCCCTGATTTATAAATTCTTCGACATACTTCTCTGGTTCTACGATCATTAGGTGTACATCAACAAACTTTTTGGCATGTTGCTGCACGGTTTTCATTACCGGAAAGCCGAATGAGATATTCGGGACAAATCTTCCGTCCATGACATCCACATGAAACCAATCGGCCTGTGAATTATTAACCATTTCAATATCTCTCTGCAGGTTGCCGAAATCGGCCGCCAAAAGGGAAGGAGCAATAAGCTTTGTTTTCATTTTTTACTTTTATACTTTACTTTATTCTTTATTTCTTATTTGTAAAAATATTAATACAAATACAGGAAAAAGCTACCAAAAATAATGGTCTCAATAATTGCTAATTTAATATTATTAATTTTAAGCACTAACAATCGGTCAATCATAAATAAACCTAAAGGAACTATACTGAAGACGAGAAGTGTTTCGAGAACCATATTATAAGCTGACCCAATCTTAGGAGGATCGAACCATTTATATACAACAGCATAAATAATGTAAGCAAAGTATAGAGCTGTCATAATGGATATAAATGTTGGCTTCCTGACCAGATGATTAATGAAGCTATTCATCCTAGTGATATTTCAGTTTCATTTCAGGCTGGATTTTTAGAAGTGTTTCATAAATCAATTTAATTACATTTCCTACATCTTCCTTGGAAACCATTTCTACGGTGGTGTGCATATATCGCAAAGGCAATGAAATTAATGCACTCGGAACCCCTCCGTTTGAATGGGCAAAAGCATCGGTATCTGTACCGGTCATTCTGCTCGCGGCGGCTCTCTGGAATGGAATCTTCTTATTTTTTGCCGTTTCGATAATCAATTCTCTTATAGTATGATGAACACTTGGTGCAAAAAATATAACCGGTCCGTCGCCACATTTCTGATCACCTTCCTTTTTCTTTTCGATCATAGGTGTCGATGTATCATGAGTAACATCTGTCACAATGGCAATATTGGGTTTAATTGTATCTGCAATCATATCTGCGCCATACAATCCTACTTCCTCCTGAACCGAATTGGTGATGTACAAGCCAAAAGGAAGTGATTTTTTATTTTCTTTTAAGAGACGTGCTACTTCAGCAATCATAAATCCACCGATTCTGTTGTCTAAAGCTCTGCAAACAAAATATCTCTCATTCATTTCAAAGAATTCGTCAGGATAGGTAATCATGCAGCCTACATATATTCCCATCTCTTCAACCTCTTTTTTTGAAGTGGCACCACAGTCGATAAATATATTTTCTATTTTTGGTGTAGGTTCGTTCTGGTTTGTTCTGGTATGGATAGCCGGCCATCCGAAAACACCTTTCACAATTCCTTTTTCACCATGAATATGAACTACTTTTGATGGAGCAATCGTTTGGTCAGAACCTCCGTTTCGGATTACATAAATGAGTCCGTCATCAGTAATATAATTCACATACCATGAGATCTCATCGGCATGAGCCTCAATTACCACTTTAAATTCAGCTTCAGGATTTATGATACCGTAACATGTTCCATAATGATCTACCTCAACTTTGTCAACATAAGGCTTGATGTAATCCATCCAGATTTTCTGCCCTTCATGCTCATAACCAGTAGGAGACGAGGTATTTAAATATTTTTCTAAAAATTTCAAAGATTTCTTGTCAAACTTCATAAAAAGGAATGATTTTTGCGTTTAAATTTCTTTATAATAGCTGTAAAAATAATGAAATTTAGCAAGATTATTTATCTTTATCTTTTCTTTTTTGGGGTGAGTGCTTTTGGTCAGAAAGATTCTGTTATTGCAAAACCGCTAAGTCAATATCCTCAGGAATTATTAAAGGTAGACGAATTCGGAAATAAATATTTTTATGATGAAAGGCAGAAAGCTAAGATTTATGAAATAAATGGGGAGACCGTTGTGGTAATGGACGAATTGATTTTGCTTAATAAGCCTAAATTCAATAACCAGCTAGACAGAAATTATTACTATTTTCTTAATAAAAAACTGTACAGAGTGTACCCTTTATTTGTAACTGCTTTGCAGCAATACAGGGATATACAGGGTGAAATGACCAATATGGACAGTAAAGCAAAAAGAAGGTATATAAAAGACCGACAGAATATGCTTGCCGATCAATATGAAAAACAGCTTCGCGATCTTACCACAACAGAAGGACAGATATTCGCCAAATTGATGAACAGGGCTACCGGGAAAAATGTCTATGAAATCATCAGGGAATTAAGGGGAGGATGGAGCGCCTTCTGGTGGAACCTAAAAGGTAAAATGGCAGACATTGATCTTAAAGACAAGTATGACCCTCATGCCAACAGAACCGATGAATACCTTGAATCGCTGCTTCAATCAAACTGGAATTCAGGCTATCTTCAGCCTTATCCTGGAGCAGGTGATTTTAAAATCTACAAATAATATCAGCATAAAAAAATTCCTGTAAGTTTTTTACAGGAATTTTTCTTTCAGTTTATCAAAAACAATTTTATCAATAGGAAGTACAAAAGGATTATCGGATCTGCTGATATCTATCCATTCGGTTTTTTCTATGCATGGATCAAGAATCAGAAAATCTTCTTCATTGGTAATATTCACCAGATAATAAATGGTAAGTAACTGTTCATTTTCCCGGAAGCGTGAAACCAGGAAATCTTCCTGAGTGTAGAAATGTTCTACGACTTCTATCTTTACATTTAATTCTTCATCAAACTCGCGGTGCAGGCATTCTATCGTTCCTTCTCCAAATTCCAAACCTCCACCCGGAAATTTCATTAATGGTTCGCCAGCATATTCTTCAAATAAGGCCAGGACTTTTTTATCCTTCACTGCACAGGCATAAACCCTAATGTTGATCTTATCTATCATATATAATAATTTGTATTGCTAAATTAAGAAATTAACTGCAAAACGTCTGTGCAAAGCATTAAACTATTTTGAAATCATTTAATCAGCTTTGAATTAATCCTAAATTTCAGTATATTTAAAGATAAACGTTTAACCAAAATCATTATCAACATCACTAAAAATACTAATTTGATGTGCTTAATTTAGGCAATATAAATTTAATTTTTTTATAAGGTGTTGTTTTTCAGTTGTTTTTATATTGGATTTGTATTAATTTAAAAAGGCGCTAAACTACAATTATTTCTGAAACAGCCAAAAAATAATGCTATTGTTTTTTATCTCTATTAAAGAATATTTTTGTGCTAAAGTAAATCACAATGAAAAGAGCTTCTATAAAAGACATTGCAAGAATCGCGGGTGTTTCCGTAGCAACGGTATCGTATGTTCTCAACCGAAAAGAAGGAAGCAGAATCAGCGAAGCTACGCAGAAGAAAATACTGGAAGTTGCGGAAAATATCAATTATACTCCCAATAAGATTGCCAAAAGTCTGAAAATGAGCAAGAGTAAACTGATAGGTCTTATTGTGGCAGATATCTCAAATGATTTTTACTCCAATATTGCAAGAAGCATTGAAGATGAAGCCATGAAACTTGGATACACTCTTCTGATCGGAAGCTGCGATGAGAATCCCGAAAAATTTAAAAAGCTTACAGAGCTGTTTTCCGAGCAGCAGGTCGACGGAATGATCGTGGCTCCCGTAGTAGACTCTGATGATGCAATTAACAAGCTGATTAGGGAAGAGTACCCGATTGTGACCATTGACCGTTACCTGAAAAATATAAACCTCCCTGGGGTAATGATTAACAATTTCGAGGTTTCACAGTATATCTGTGACTATTTGCTTAAAAAAAACTTTAATGAACTGATTTACGTCGGTTACGATACGGAATTACCACATCTTCTTGACAGGCAGCATGGTTTTGATGAAAGAATTGAAAAATCAGGTATTGCGGTAAAGAGAATTTTGACAGGCATTCATAATATTACCGAAGAAGTACACAAACAATTAAAAAATAAACTTGATCTTTCTAAAAAGACAGCTATCTATTTTTCAAGCAACAAATTGGGAATTGCAGGTCTCCGATATCTTATTGACAATGATATCAAAGTTCCGGAAGATGTTTCCTTGGTGGCTTTCGATGAAACCGAGGCTTATTATCTTTTTCCTACGGAAGTGAGTTTCGTACAACAACCTTTAGCAGAGATGGCAAGAGAATCGGTGAAACTTCTTGACCAACAGATTAATCATTATAACCCTGATGGAAAAAGAGTGACTTTTCAGGCAAAATTCATGCAGCGGAATTCTGTAGAATGATAATTTTAATTTTTAAAACAGACAAATGAAAGATAAACAACCTTATATAGTATGTTTTGGTGAGGTTTTATGGGATGTTTTTCCTGAAGGTAAACGAGCGGGAGGAGCACCATTCAACGTAGCCTATAATGTTCATAAAATGGGTTTTGATGCGAAAGTACTCAGTAAAATCGGAAAAGACGATCTTGGTCAAAAACTTATACAGCAGATCAGCAATTGGGGGATTTCTACCGAATATATTCAGATTGATGAGTGCTATCCCACCAGTACAGTAATTGCGAAGATTGATGAACACAACGAAGCAACATATGAAATCATTAATAACGTTGCATGGGATCATATTGAATTCAATCCTAATCACAATGAATTAATAACCAATGCAGAAGCATTTGTATTCGGAAGTCTTTCTTCAAGAAACGAAGAAACTAAAAACACACTTTTCCGACTTCTTGAAATGGCAAAACTCAAAGTTTTTGATGTTAATTTAAGACCTCCTTTTATTGATATCGAATTGATTAAAACTCTTTTACTTAAATCTGATATTGTTAAAATAAATAAACTCGAATTGCATCAGATCATCGATTTCATCGGTGAAAAATTTAATACAGAAGAGCAAGCTGTAAAGTTGATTCAGAACCATTTCGATATTGGAGAAGTTATTCTTACAAAAGGAAGCGAAGGAGCAATATATTTTGTACAGGATCAACACTACGCTTTTCCGGCATTACCGATTAGTATTGCTGATACGGTTGGAAGCGGAGATTCTTTTTTATCAGGATTTATTTCAAAAAGAATTCAAAAGGGAACGACTCCTGAAGAAATACTCAGAGAAGCTATTGCATTAGGCGCATTTATTACTTCAAAATCCGGAGCTTGTCCGGAATACGAATATTCCGACTTTGAGAAATTTAAGGCGAAAAGTTTTCTCTGAAACAAAAGGGCTACCACATAAATGATAATCATGGAAAATTTTATTTAAAATCTGTAATAATTGAGAGCTGATTTCGTTTTAAATTTAAATCAACAAAATTAAACGATATGAAAAATTTAAAAAAGCTGACAAAAACAGAGCTTAAATCATTGTATGGCGGAGAACCCAAAAAGTATTGCGTTTACTGCGAAAGACTAAACAAAACAGTATGTAGTGAGATTCCGATCGCACAATGTCCTTAATCTTTTAAAACCGCTTTTTCAGGCGGTTTTTTGTTTGGGCTAATCCTGAATTTATAACGTAATTGGTGTTTCTTCTGAGAATGTAGGCCGGTAAAAATATATTGACACATTTTGAAGTTGATCTGGTTTATTTCTAAAGATTTGAAAAGTGAATAAGCGTTTGGTTTTATTGATGATTTGGCATCCTGATTGATAATTATATATCAATCACAAATCAAGACTTATGAAAAACTTATCCAAAATGTTATTGGTACTGGCTATGGTTTCGGTGCTATCGTCATGCCTGCACAGACCGCCGGCTCCGCCAAGACCACCTGAACCGCCACACAGACGTTAAAAAAAGTAAGCCCGGAATTTTTCGGGCTTTATGTATTTTTTAGAAGGAATAATTTTAAATTCTTGATTTCTTTGGGTTCAAAAAAGTATTGAAAATCATTACTTCCTGTCCAAATTTAGCTTCAACGCGTTCTGCTATATTAGGAAGCTCGCTTTTTACAAAATCTTCTCTCAGCTCGTCATTGTCAAAAATGAGCAGGAGATTGTAGTTTTTACCTTCTTCGATATAATCACTATATACTTCGGAAAGAATGTATTTACTAACATCCATCAAATTTTCAGTCATTAAAACCAATGTTTCATCGATATAATTTTCCCATTCTTTAAGATTGCTTTTTGTACAGTGGAAAGTTATACTAAGTAGGCTCATGTTTTATGATTTTTTTAATATTTTGATTAAAATTCTACAGCAAAAATCGGCAAATTTTTCGTAAATTAGCCCGTTAATAAAAATTCAAAAAAAATAATTTTCAGACATACAGCTAAGGGTCTGACTGTCATTATAATAAAATTTGTTTATGCAAAAAGAAGGAGAAAGACTGATTCCCATCAACATTGTTGATGAAATGAAGTCGTCTTATATCGATTATTCGATGTCGGTTATCGTTTCAAGGGCGTTACCTGATGTAAGAGACGGCTTAAAACCCGTTCATAGAAGAGTACTTTACGGTATGTATGGATTAGGGGTTTTTTCTAATAGAAAATATTTAAAATCTGCTAGAATTGTTGGAGACGTTTTAGGTAAATATCACCCTCACGGAGATTCTTCTGTATATGATGCAATGGTAAGAATGGCTCAGGACTGGAGCCTTCGTTATCCTCAGGTAGACGGTCAGGGTAACTTCGGTTCAATGGATGGCGACCCGCCTGCAGCAATGCGTTATACCGAAGCACGATTGAAAAAAATTTCTGATGAAGTACTTTCGGACTTAGACAAAGAAACGGTAGATTTTCAGAATAACTTCGACGACAGCTTACAGGAACCGACTGTTCTGCCTTCAAAAATTCCTAATCTTTTAGTAAACGGAACTTCCGGTATTGCAGTAGGGATGGCGACCAATATGGCACCACATAATTTGTCTGAAGCTGTAGATGCCATCTGCGCATATATTGATAATAAAGAGATTACGATTGATGAATTAATGCAACACATCATTGCTCCTGATTTTCCTACAGGTGGAATTATCTACGGATATGACGGGGTAAGAGATGCATTTCATACAGGTAGAGGAAGGGTAGTGCTTCGTGCTAAAGTTGCCTTTGAAGAAATAGGAAATAGAAATGCCATTATCGTCAATGAAGTTCCCTATCAGGTAAACAAAGCCGAGATGATCGCCAGAACCGCAGATTTGGTGAAGGAAGAAAAAATTCCCGGAATTTATGAAATCAGAGATGAGTCGGACAGAAGAGGGCTTCGTATTGTTTATGAATTGAAAAATGATGCGATCCCGAATGTTGTTCTGAACTTATTATATAAATATACTGCACTTCAAACATCTTTCAGTGTTAATAATATTGCTTTGGTACACGGAAGACCGGAACAATTAAACCTGAAAGACATTATCCACCATTTTGTGGAGCACAGACATGAAGTGATCGTAAGAAGAACCCAATTTGAGCTTAGAAAAGCAAAAGAAAGAGCTCATATTTTGGAAGGTTTCATGAAAGTGATCGGGACTCAGGATTCCCTGGACAGAGCGATTTCTATCATTCGTCATTCTGCCAATCCGCAGGCTGCAAAAGAAGGATTAATTGAAGCATTTGAACTTTCTGAAATTCAGGCTCAGGCAATTCTTGATCTTCGTCTTGCGCGTCTTACAGGAATGGAGCTTGATAAGATTCGTGATGAATATGATGCAATCATGAAAGAAATTGCTGATCTTGAAGATATCCTTACTAATGAGCCAAGAAGATTCCAGATTATTAAAGATGAATTAATTGAAGTTAAAGAAAAATACGGCGACGAAAGAAGAACAGAAATCGACTATTCCGGAGGTGAAATGTCTATTGAAGATATCATCCCTAATGAAGCTGTAGTACTTACAATTTCTCACGCCGGTTATATTAAAAGAACTTTGCTTTCAGAATATAAAATTCAAAGTAGAGGAGGTGTAGGAAATAAAGCGGCAACAACAAGAGATTCAGATTTCCTTGAATATATAGTTTCAGCAACCAATCACCAGTATATGCTGTTCTTCACTGAAAAAGGAAGATGTTACTGGCTAAGAGTATTTGAAATTCCTGAAGGTTCCAAAACTGCAAAAGGAAGGGCGGTACAGAATTTAATTAACATCGAGCCTGATGACAAAATTAAAGCGTATATAAGAACCAATAACCTGAAAGATTCTGAATATGTTAATCAGATGAGCGTAGTAATGGTAACCAAAAACGGTACGATCAAGAAAACATCACTGGAAGCTTATTCAAGACCTAGGGTAAATGGGGTTAATGCTATTGAAATTAGGGACAATGACCAGTTGTTAGGAGCATATTTAACGAATGGTACATCAGAGATCATGATTGCCACGAAAAACGGTAAATGTATCCGTTTCCCGGAAGAAAAAGTAAGAGAAGTAGGAAGAGGATCTATCGGGGTGCGCGGTATTGCTATGGAAGACAATGACGAAGTAATCGGTATGATCGTTGTAAATGATGTGGAAAAAGAAACCGTTCTTGTAGTATCTGAAAAAGGATATGGAAAAAGAACAGCCGTTGAAGATTACCGAATTACCAACAGAGGAGGAAAAGGAGTTATTACCCTCAATATTACTGAAAAAACAGGAAATCTTATTGCTATCCAGAATGTAACAGATGAAGACGGTCTAATGATTATCAATAAATCCGGTGTTGCCATCAGAATGGGAATGGATGAGATGAGAGTAATGGGAAGAAATACCCAGGGCGTACGATTGATTAACCTTAAGAAAAATGACGAAATTGCTGCTATTGCAAAAGTCGCAATGGATAAGGAAGTAGAGGAAGACTCTGAAGAAATTGAAGGAACTGTAGCTGATAACCACGAAAACGATACAGAAACTCCGCAGAACGATAATAATGCTGAGGAAAATGAGAATTCTGATTCGGAAAATAATATTGAATAACTAATATAAAATATTGATTATGAAAAAGCTAATTTTAGGGATGGCTATCGTAGCGTCAGCTTTGGTTTTCGGACAAAAAGGAGATGTGAACGCTCAGCTACAAGAAGCTAACAAAGTAGCAATGGATGCATATAACGCAAAAAACTATGCTGCTGCGGCTCCTAAGTTTATGGAAGTTTATAACTTACTCAAAACTAGCGGGCAGGATAATAAAGTATATATGTATTATGCAGGTCTTAATTATGCTTTGGCAAATGATATTCCTCAGGCTACAAAAATATATACAGATCTTATCAACTCAGGCTATACCGGTGTTGAAACTACTTACACTGCAAAAGATAATAAAACAGGACAGGTTGCCAGCTATGACAAAAATACCTGGGAATTGTTGAAGAAAAGCTCTTCAAAAGATTATTCTGATTTTAAAACTGAACAGTCTCCCAGTGTAGAGGCTGATCTTTATGAGACTTTAACAACTCTTTTGCTGAATGCTAAGAAAAATGACGAAGCTTTAGCGATTATTGAAAAAGGACTTGCAAAATTTCCTAACAATGCTAAATTGAAGGAATATCAGGGAAGTGCATTATATGCTTCCGGAAATACGGATAAATTTATGCAAAATCTAAAGGAGCAATTGGCAAAAAATCCTAATGATGCTACAAACTGGTACAACCTTGGGGTGCTTCAGTCCAAAAATCCGGAAACAGCAAATGAAGCGATCACTTCTTTCCAAAAAGCGATTGAGCTTAAACCTGATTTTACGAATGCTTACCAAAATTTGGTTTATACAGTAATCGGCGATGATGAAAAAGCAGTAAATGAAATTAATGCATTGAGAAAGACTAAGCCGGATGAAGCAACCAAACTTATTGAAGCAAGAAAAGAAAGGTTTAATAAATCTTTACCATACGCAGAAAAATGGTACCAGGCAATGCCGAATGAGATTACCGCTGTTCAAGTATTAAAGGATATTTATAATATGACTAAAAATATACCTAAATATAATGAAATGAAAGCTAAAGAAGCTGAACTTCAGGCAAAACAGTCAAAATAAAATAAACGAAAAACCGAAGCATTTAAGTTTCGGTTTTTTTTTATAAAAAGTTTTTGGATTCAAAATTAATTTGCTGTTATCCAAGAACGGTTACACCTTTCTCAATCATTTCATAAATTGCATCTCTTCCATTGTCAGGCTTTACATTTACAGCCCTTGTCCCATTGAAGTGAAGACAGGTGATATATCCACTGTTTACCGCATCAATACAGGTAAATTTTACACAATAATCCATGGCAAGGCCAACAATTTCTACCAATTGAATGTCATGGTATTTCAGAAAATCATCCAATCCGGTTTTCATAAAATGATTATTGTCCTGAAAGCCGCTGTAACTGTCAATCTCAACATTTTTTCCTTTCTGGATGATATGAGTAACTTTATCCCGGTTAAGATCTTGATGGAATTCCGCACCGAACGTTCCCTGAATACAATGATCCGGCCACATAAACTGAGGAACTCCGTTTAAAATAATGCTCTCGCCAACTTTTCTGTTATTGTTGCTTGCAAAACTTTTATGATTAGCAGGATGCCAGTCCTGAGTTAAAACAATTTCATCATAGTCGTTTTCTTCCATAAGAGCATTGATATAAGGAATCACCTCATTAGCTCCCGGAACTGCCAACGCACCACCTTCACAAAAATCGTTCTGTACATCTACGATTATTAACGCTTTTTTCATATTTAATATTCTCGAATTTTTGATAAATTTACAAAAACTAAATTCAAAAAATTGTCCAAATATAATTTATCGGACAAATATGCATTATGAAAACATATACCATTGATAAAGGAATCCTGAATAATAAAAAATCTATTCTCACAGTTGATGAAAAAACTTTAACGCTCGATGGTATTGTTTTAAAAAAAGACGAAATTACAGGAATTCGATACGGGATACACTTTATCAGAGGATATATGTTAACTATCGGAAGAGAATATCAGATCTTTATAAAAACTGTTTCCGGTAAAGAAATGAGAATTTCCTTCAGACTCTTTTATGGAAGAAAACTTAACGAAAAA
The DNA here is from genome assembly GCF_900099685.1 of Chryseobacterium taeanense. Classification (GTDB taxonomy): domain Bacteria; phylum Bacteroidota; class Bacteroidia; order Flavobacteriales; family Weeksellaceae; genus Chryseobacterium; species Chryseobacterium taeanense. The sequence continues at coordinate 20,436 of NZ_FNDW01000016.1, forward strand.
CATAAACTTTATTGTGATATTATCAATACGCTTTGGGAAAGTTTTTATCATGATATTTTAAAAAATTATATTAATAGGTACTTAAATAAAGAACCTCTGCTAATATCTGGCATTGAAATTTCTAATGATAAAATTACTTTCAATAAAGAGGTAATTGCGTTTGAAAATCTAATGATTAAGAAATACTATCACTATTTTATTCTTTTCTCAAACAAAGATCAGTATCACAACAAAATGTTATATTATTTAAAAGATCAGGATGCCGTTATTTTATCAGAATTATTAAACTACATACTTAAAAATGAACTCTATAGAACAGAAAAAATTTCCCATAGGCAGGTTTGAGGCACCTGAAAACATCTGCGATATTAAACTGGACGAATATATAAAAGTCATCAAAGATTTCCCGGGCAGACTGAGAAATCTGATAGAAAATTTTTCGGACGATCAGCTTGATACCCAATACAGAGAAGGTGGCTGGACGGTAAGACAATTAGTGAATCACATTGCGGACAGCCATATTAATAGTTTCATTCGCTTCAAACTGGCTCTCACGGAAGATAATCCTACGATAAAGCCATATGATGAAGCAAAATGGGCTGAACTTCAGGATAGCCAGAGTATGCCGATAAAACCAGCCATGAGAATAATTAGAGGGACACATCAAAGATGGACGGTACTCCTGAAAAGTATGACCAATAAACAGTTTGAAAGAACTTTTCATCATCCGGAGCATAATCAAAACTACGATCTGAGACATTGTCTTGCTATGTATGCATGGCACTGCAATCATCATTTTGCCCATATCGAAACTATTAAGAAAGAAAAGGGTTGGTAAAAAAAAGTCTTCATAATCCGGAATGTATTAAAGAAATTGTAGACAGAATTCATCATTTAACCCAAAATTCGCAGCCAGCTTGGGGTAAAATGGATGCATCTCAGATGATGAGACACTGTAATCAGGTTCTCCAGGTTCCGATTGGGGAAATTAAACTTCCGGAAATCAACTTTCTATTTACAGCGATCGGAATTGTTACCAAGTGGGAAATTCAGGTTTTTAATAATGGAATTCCCCGAAATATGCCGACTTTTCAAAAACTTATTGTTAATTTTGAATGTGATTTTAAAGAAGAAAAAGAAAACCTTCTGAAAACGCTTGAAGATTACAGGATCTGTTTCCAACATAAAAATCTGCCGGATCATCATGTCCTTTTCGGGAAAATGAAAGAAAAAGATTGGGGTTTTCTGGAATACAAGCATCTTCATCATCACCTAAAACAATTTAACGTATGAGTTTTTTTGACAAAATATTCGGAGGAAAGGAAGACAGTTCTGAAAAAAATCCGATCTGGAAATATATAGAATCGGATGATGATCTGAAAAAAACAATTGAAAATTCTTTTGTTCACAAGGTTGCTATCTTTAAACATTCAACAAGCTGTTTCATCAGCAAGACAGTACTAAGGAATTTTGAAAAAGAAATAGAAAATTTAGATCAAAAACCTGAATTGTATTTTTTAGACCTTCTTGCTCACAGAAGCATTTCAAATAAAATTGCAGAAGATCTCAGTGTAAGACACGAAAGCCCGCAATTGCTGGTGATTGAAAACGGAAAAGTTATTAACAGTGCTTCGCACCAACATATATCGGCAGAACAAATTGTATCATGAAGAATATCAATAATTATTTATCTAAAGTTCTGGATGTTCCGGTTGATAAAGTAAACATGTGCAGTCTGCATTATGAAGTAAAAAAAGTACAGAAAAACCAATTTCTGTTGCAGTACGGCGAAGTCTGCAGATATATTTATTTTGTTGAAAAAGGACTGCTCAAAATGTATTCTATCGACAAAAACGGGAAAGAACATATCATTCAGTTTGCGCCGGAAAGCTGGCTTACCTCAGATCGAAGCAGTTTATATTTTAACGAAAAATCAATTTATTATATCGAGGCTGTGGAAGATTCTGAAGTTCTTTTGCTGCATCCCGATTTTATCAATAAACTTATAGGAGAATTTCCGAACAGTCTTGAGAAAAGTGATATACTTCTTCAGAAACATATTAAAAGTCTGCAGGACAGAATCAATTCTCTTTTGGGAGAAACCGCTGAAGAACGCTATATGAAATTCATTAAAATGTATCCGGATTTATTACTTCGGGTTCCACAATGGATGATCGCTTCGTATCTTGGCATTACTCCTGAAAGTCTCAGCCGTGTCCGGAAAGAACTGGCAAGAAAAAACTTCGTTCCGGATAGTAAATAAATTCATCATAATATATATCTGACAGCCTGATTTTTCGGGCTGTTTTGCTATTCGATGTATGACTCAACAGATTACAAATTGCACAAAATTATTTCTGAAAAATCGGTCAGCAAATCCTAATAAAAAATGAAAAATATTAGATTAAAATCACAAAATTTTATATAGATTTGTTTGATTATTAATTTTTTACGATCCTTTAGAAAAACTGTCAAAATGAAGACAATAAGCTGCATGAACATCGAGCCCGAAACTCTTTACTCATATGGGGGCGAGAAAAAAACTTACAAACAAAAGGAAATTATATACAGAGAAGGAGATCATGCCACATATTATTATCAGATTTTACAGGGAAAAGTAAAGCTGAACAGTTATAATGAAGAAGGAAAAGAATTTATTCAAAATATTATAGGGGGAAATCAAAGTTTTGGAGATTCGCTTCTTTTTCTTGAGAAATTCTATGTAATGAATGCAATCTGTCTCGTAGAATCCGAAATAATCCGACTTCCAAAAAATAATTTTCTCGAACTTCTGGAAAACAATCCAAAAATTTCCCTGGAGATGAATGCATGCTTATCTCAGAGGCTGTACTTCAAAGCGATTATGCTACAGAATATGTCTTCCCCTAATCCTGTGCTGCGCCTCGAGGGATTACTGAATTATCTTAAAAGTTATCACGATGGAGACTGCGAGCAGTGCTTTCCTGTAGAATTAACAAGGCAACAGATTGCCAACCTCACCGGCCTGAGAGTGGAAACCGTTATCAGGAATCTAAAAAAAATGGAAAAACTGGGCAAACTTAAAATACAGGATAGAAAAATCTTATATTAATAATGTCAATATGACTTGAGTCATAAAATAGTGAAATATTCTAACGTATATTTGAGTTAATTAATTCATCCATATTCTTAATGCCTCATTTCGAGGTACATATTAAGCTATTTAGCTTGTGTGTTCAATGCAAATTAACCAAAAACTCATTGCCGGCTAATACTAGTCACGGCTGGCAATGCCATCACTATAATATTAATATAAAAATTCAGTTATGAACACTAGAAATTCAAGAAATCGCAGTTCAAGAAATTCAGATTCATCAAGCAATCTCGAAGAAATTTATCAATTAGGTTATGACCATGGTTATAACGATGCGTCACAGGACGAAGAATATGATGATGACTTCTCAGAGTATGAAGATTACTTTGACGAAGATTATGATGATGAAGATGACTATGATGATGAAGATTATGACGATTACGACGACGATGATTATGATGATGAAGACTACGACGACGATGAAGATGATAATAGAGGAAGAGGCAGAGGAAGATCAGGAGACGGAAACCAGCAGAGAGACAGCCAGGGAAGATTTACTTCCGGAGGCGGTCGTGGAGGATCAGGACGTGGTTCTGGTTCGGGATCTTCAGGAAGAGGAAGGAACTCAGGAGGATCCGAAGGATCAAGATCTGGCGGAAGAGGCAGGTCATCATCAAGAGGATCATCAAACTCAAACAGTGACAATTATGATCACAGACATGATAATCCGGGAAGACCAAGAGGAAGCAGAAACAGCGGAGGAAGATCTTCGGGATCAGGTTCTAATTCAAATTCAAACTCAAGAAGATCGGGATCTGGCGGAAGAGGCGGCTCCGGATCAGGAAATAATAGCGGTTCAGGTCGAGGTTCCAACTCAGGTTCTGGTTCAGGAACATCAAGAAGAGGTTTTGCATCGATGAGTAAGGCAGAACGTACGAGAATTGCTCGTATGGGCGGACAGGCATCTCATGGAGGCGGAAGATCTTCAGGTTCCGGCAGATCCGGATTTGGAGGCAGACGTAATAATTCATAATTCTTTTTCCACGATTACCTCTTTATTGTCTTAAGTAAAGGGGTAATCTTTTTTAAACCAAACACCACATTCACATTATGGCAACTAAAACAACAGATAACAAAGACAACAGTACTACAGGTACAGACACTTCATCTGCATCTGGCGCTAGTTCATCAAAAAAAACAGCATCCGTTGATAATGCTACGGTAGACAAAAACGAGATGAACAATTCTCCATTACACAAATTTTATGTTTCTGCTCTTAAAGATATTTATTACGCAGAAAATGCTATCATTGAGGCATTGGGAAAAATGCAGGAAGCCGCTACTACAGAAGAGCTGAAAGAAGCATTTGAAGACCACCAGCTTCAGACTCAGAAACATGTGATCAGACTTGAAAGAGTTTTCAAGCTGATTAATGAAAGTCCTGAGGAAAAAGAATGTAAGGCAATCAAAGGAATTATCGAAGAAGGTGAAGAAATCATCAAGTCTACAGAAGAAGGCTCTATGACGCGTGATGCGGCGCTTATTATTGCTGCACAAAAGGTTGAGCATTATGAAATCGCAACCTATGGCGGACTGGCACAGCTGGCCATCACTATGGGATATGATAAGGCTGCAGATCTTCTCGAAAAAACATTGCAGGAAGAGGAAGATACAGATTATGATCTGACAGAAATCGCCGAAACCTACATCAATTTTGATGCGGAACAGGAAGATTAATTTACAATATAAAGCCATATAGCGCTTGTTTATATGGCTTTTATATAAAATTCAAAGTATATGGATTGCAATAAAATAATTAAAAAGTTGAAGTCTTGTCACTTTAAAGAAATTATCAGCAATAAGAACTGGCTTGAAGAAGATTCTACAATGTATGCTAAAGAAATACGTCCAGACATCTTTCTGCTTTTCATTATGATTAAAGATCCAAATGCCGAAAATACACGTGCTCTGATAGCTCATTTTGATGATTTCAAAAGTGTAGGAATAACAGCCCCCAAGCAGATACTTTTCTACCTCTCTATTAAAAGCGAAAAAGATTTACATTACCTGGAAAAATATTTAAAAACTAAAAATGAACTGACCACTTTTTAGACACACCAATTATTACAAATACAAAATATAGAATTATGAATGACAACAAACCGACCAACCAAAAACTCAACCAGTTGGAAACTCACATGACATCTAATGAAAATGAAAAACTGACGACCAATCAGGGACTGAAAATCAACAACAATCAGGATTCTCTGAAAGATGGAGAAAGAGGTCCGACTCTGCTTGAAGATTTTATACTGAGAGAAAAAATAACCCATTTCGACCATGAAAGAATTCCTGAAAGGGTAGTTCATGCCCGAGGATCCGGTGCTCATGGAGTATTTAAACTTACAAAAAGTCTTGCAAAATATACGAGAGCCAAATTTTTAACCGAAACCGATAAAGAAACACCTGTTTTTGTGAGATTCTCAACGGTTGCAGGAAGCAGGGGAAGTACAGATCTTGCCAGAGATGTGAGAGGTTTTTCCGTAAAATTTTATACAGAAGAAGGTAATTACGATTTCGTAGGAAACAATATGCCGGTATTTTTTATTCAGGATGCTATTAAATTCCCCGATCTCATTCATGCTGTAAAACCGGAACCCCACAATGAAATACCACAGGCGCAGTCTGCACACGATACTTTTTGGGATTTTATTTCTTTAATGCCGGAAAGTATGCACATGATTATGTGGGTGATGAGCGACAGGGCGATTCCCCGAAGTTTATCCATGATGGAAGGTTTTGGTGTTCACTCTTTTAAATTTATTAATGATGAAGGGAAAGTTCATTTTGTTAAATTTCATTTTAAACCGAAATTAGGAGTACATTCAGTCGCTTGGGACGAAGCACAGCGAATTTCCGGAATTGATCCTGATTTTCATAAAAGAGACCTTTGGGAATCTATTGAAAACGGTATTTTCCCGGAATGGGATTTTGGCGTACAGCTGATTCCTGAAGAAGACGAACATAAATTTGATTTTGATCTTCTTGATCCTACCAAGCTTGTCCCTGAAGAACTTGTTCCTGTTGAGCTTGTAGGCACTTTAACTTTAAATAAAAATCCTGAAAACTTTTTTGCAGAAACAGAGCAAGTTGCTTTCCATCCGGGGCATATCGTTCCGGGAATTGATTTTACCAACGATCCGCTTTTACAAGGAAGACTATTTTCCTATACAGATACGCAGCTGATAAGGTTAGGAGGCCCGAATTTTCATGAAATTCCGATTAACAGATCTGTAAATACCGTTCACAATAACCAGAGAGACGGTTACATGAGACAGCAGATCGCCAAAGGAAAAGTAAGTTACGAACCAAATTCTATCGGTGGGGGATGTCCGTTTCAGTCGATGATGAAAGAAGGTGGTTTTGTATCTCACGAAGCAAGAGTTTCGGGAGCAAAAGTAAGAGAAAGAAGCAAAAGTTTTGTCGATCATTATTCGCAGGCCAAATTATTTTACAACAGCCAGTCGGCTCCTGAAAAAATGCACCTTCAAAATGCATTGATCTTTGAACTTTCTAAAGTAACAATTCCTGAAATTCGTGAAAGGATGGTAGGTCAGCTGAATTTTATCGATAAAGATCTAGCATCAAAAGTTGCTGAAAAGGTAGGGGTTGAAGTAAAAGAATTAGATCAGCCCAATCAAAGTATTCCAGCAGATGCAGATCCTGCAGCACTGCAAAGTGAAGAAAGAGAACCTGATACCAAAAACTCAGAAGCACTCAGTATGCAAAATACCGCTAAAAATACCATTAAAAGTAGAAAAATAGGTTTTATAATGGCAGACGGAGCAGACACTGAAGCCTTTAAAAATCTTAAAAACAAGCTCGAGGCGGAGAGTGCAGTCGTAGAAATCATTGGCACAAGTATGGCTATGGTAAAGACTAAGGACGGATCATCGCTTACACCTAAACATTCTTTAACAAGTACAGCCAGTGTTGCTTTTGATGCTCTTTACATTGCAGCGGGAGAGGATTCAACAAAGAAACTTCTTTCCCCGGAGAATAAACCCCATGTGTTAAATTTTGTCAACGAAGCTTACAAACACTGTAAGGCTATTTACTTCGGGGAAGGCACAGAACCTCTTTACATGAACAGCAATGTAAGTATGAAAAGTCACATCGATCCTGCAATTGTCATTGCTGAAGATGAAAACCCTTCCGATAAATTTATTAAAGCCATTGCCAATCACAGAGTCTGGGATCTTGAATTGGAAAGAAGTATCCAGAATTAAATAAACACACCTTCACACCACTAAATATTAAAATATGAAAGCAGCAGTTATTCACGGGCCTGGACTTATCAAATGTGATACTGTCGACGATCCGATCATCAAAGAAGCAAATGATATTATTCTTAAAGTGACATCAACTGCCATCTGCGGCAGCGACCTCCATATGTATTCTGGAGGAATCCCCCAGGCAAGGCCTATGGTGATGGGACACGAATTCATGGGAATTGTTGAAGAAGTCGGACAGCACATTACCAACCTTAAAATAGGAGATAGGGTAGTAGTACCATTTCCGATTTCATGCGGAAGTTGCTATTTCTGTCAGCATGATCTTCCGACTGCCTGTGAGCACAGTAATCCTGAACATTATGGCCCGGAAGGCGGAATTCTTACTGATAAAGGCGGAGCACTTTTTGGGTATTCCGACCTTTATGGAGGTTATGATGGTGGCCAGGCACAATATGTAAGAGTTCCGTACGCACATTTCGGTCCCAGAAAAGTCCCGGATAACCTTACCGATGAGCAGGTTCTTTTCCTCACAGACATATTCCCAACCGGCTATACCGGAGTAATGTGGGGAGAGTTAAAAGGAGGCGAAACAGTGGCCATCTTCGGTGCCGGCCCCGTAGGTTCAATGTCGGTAAAATCAGCGATTCTGCATAATGCAAAAAAGGTAATCGTTGTTGATACCCAGCAGTACAGACTGGATCAGATTAAAAATCTCACGGGCTGCGACACTATTTTATGGGAAGAAGGCCAGGATGTTATCGACCAGATCAGAGACATGACAGACGGCAGAGGAGCAGATCTTTGTATTGATGCTGTAGGATTTGAACCGGATAGAAATCTCATAGACCGTGCGAAAGCCGTGATTAATTTTGAGAAAGGTTCCATTAAAGTTCTGGAAGCTTGTATGAGTGCCGTAAGAAGAGGCGGAATTGTTTCTGTTCTCGGAGTTTATCCGGTAAATTACGATAATTTCAAACTTGGACAGATTTTTGATAAAGGAATTACTATAAAAGCCGGCCAGTGCAACGTTCATGCAATCATTGATGAATTGCTGGGGCATGTACAGAGCGGCAGAGTACAGCTGGATGATATTATTACCCATCGTCTTTCTCTTGAAGATGTTTCTAAAGGTTACGAAATCTTCGATAAAAAGCAAGACGGATGCGTAAAAGTTGTTCTCGATCCATGGAAGGCCTCTGGCCTTTAAAAATGCACACAAACACACTAAATATTATTATTATGGAATTTCAAAAAAATCTTCTGGAATACATCAGCCAGTCTTTAATGACTACAGATGAAACCATTTCAGTAGCAGAAAGCGTTACATCAGGCTGTTTACAGCTGGCTTTCTCACAGATGCCGAACGCCTCAATGTTTTATAAAGGAGGTCTTACTGCTTATACTTTGCAGGAAAAAGTAAGATTGCTGAATGTTGATGCTCATGAAGCAGAAGAATGCGACTGCGTTTCAGAGAATATTGCAGAAACAATGGCCCTGAACGTCGCAAAACTTTTCCAGTCCGACTGGTCAATTGCAACAACCGGTTATTGTACGCCAATACGAAATTCTTCGTATAAAATCTTTGCTTTCTTTTCATTTTCTTACAAAGGTGAAATCATTTTAACGAAAAAACTTGAGCTGCATCCTAAAACCCAGGCTTTAAATGCTCAGATGTATTATACAGAATTTATTTTAGGATGTTTTAAAAGTGAAATTAATCAGTTATTAATTTTAAAGTAGAGAAAAAGGCCGTAAAAATTTAAAAAGGTCTTTGAAAAATTGTTTTATATGGGGAATTTGAAATTAGAAAATAAATCTGTCCTGATTACAGGAGCCGATAGCGGAATCGGTAAAGCAGTTGCTTTATTGTATGCAAAAGAAGGAGCAGATATTGCAATTATTTTTCATTCGGATGAAGAAAATGCGAAAAAAACAAAAGCAGAAATAGAAAATCTAGGAAGAAAAGCAGCCATATTTCAGGGAGATATTAATGACTATCAGTTTTGTGAAGAAACTGCCCAAACAGTAGTTTCCGAATTCGGAGGTATTGATGTTTTAGTAAATAATGCGGGTGTACAATTTCCTGCTGATAATATTGTTGATCTGAAGGAAGAAAACATTAGAACAACATTCAATTCCAATATCATAGGAATGATCCTTTTAACAAAGCTGGTTTTTCCACATTTAAAGCAAGGAAGCTCTATCATCAATACAACATCGGCAACCGCTTATCAGGGGCACGAGGAATTGTTGGACTACTCGGCTACAAAAGGTGCAATCGTTTCATTTACCCGTTCGCTTGCTCTACAGTCTAAACCAAAAGGCATTCGTGTTAACGCAGTAGCACCGGGTCCTGTAGCAACTCCGTTAACGAAAGAGACTTTTGGTGAAGAAGAAGACGATCCGAACAAACCACCTTTTGAAAGAAATGCAACCCCGGAAGAAGTAGCTGCCAGCTATCTTTTTCTTGCAAGCGAAGATGCTGCGCAGATCACCGGACAGGTTCTGCATCCTAACGGAGGTCTTATTGTAAATGGATAAATCTTAAAATATATAATCCTTAGTTTCATTATAAAAGAAGAGCCGATTCTATTGTGAATCGGCTTTTCTTGAATGTATTCCAAAGCTCAGTTGCTTATTAAATTTTTGCGTTGCCTTCAACGCCGTCAGAATTGTCTGTAGTGTTACCCGTAACAGCAGCGGTAACGAAATTAACAAGGCTTACGAGTTTACCTATTTTGGTATCCCAGTAATATGATTCCCTTGGTTCTACACGAATGATGGAAACGTCGGGATCATCTTTTCCATCCTCAAACCATGCTTTTGCCATTGGCGACCATTTGTCTTCAATTGTTGAGCGGTCTTTATAGATCGTAGCATCTCCAAACACTGAAAGATACTGATAATCTCCATTGTTCATGAAAAACAGCTGCACTCTTTTATCATCTTTAATTTCAAAATTCTTATTGCTGCTGTCGCCACTGATAAACCATAAATTGCCTTCATCATCAGTCTCCTGAAGACTCATCGGTCTCGAATTGATAGGAAGGGTATCTAGCTCTGTACAGAACATACAGATTTTTGCACTTTCCGATAGATCTTTAATTTTTTTTACAGCGTCATGATGTGTAAGATTTTCTGTTGACATAATTTTATATTTTAGTGATTTGTTGAATAAAAATTACTGTTGACTATTCAAAAACCTGACCATAGTGAAGTGGTAATTCAAAAAATTATAACAATAACGGTACTTACAAATGATTTCTCTTCAATACAGAAATAAAATATAAACATAAACTTATTGACGAGTATTTTTAAAGTATAACAAAGAGTGCCGAAATATTACAAAAAACCTGCGCAGGTTTTATCTAAAAGATGCTTAGGTTTTGACCAAAAGCTGCCTAGGTTTCAGTCAAAAGGTGCGCAGGTTTTTAATGAAGGTTACGGATGATTTAAAAAATGACAAAAAAGGCTTTTAGTATTTAGCTTAATTTATTTCTGATTCTGAAACTTTCTCAGTATTTTTACTGAACTTTTTAATTAAATATAAAATGATTCAGTATTTAGATAATATTCATCACAAAGATTCCAAAAACTTTTTTCTGATCGCAGGTCCGTGCATTATTGAAGGCGAAGATATGGCACTCAGAATTGCTGAAAAAGTAGTTGAGCTCACCAATAAATATAATATTCCTTATATCTTTAAAGGAAGTTTCAAGAAAGCCAACCGAAGCAGGGTAGATTCTTTTACCACAATCGGTGAGGAAAAGTCGCTGGAAATTCTTAAAAAAGTAGGTGAGACTTTCAATATCCCCACAACGACAGATATTCATGAAAATGAACACGCTGCTCTTGCCGCTCAATATGTAGATGTATTGCAGATTCCTGCGTTTCTCGTTCGTCAGACCGATCTTCTCGTAGCTGCTGCGCAGACAGGAAAGTGTGTGACTTTAAAGAAAGGACAATTCCTTTCCCCGGAATCCATGAAGTTTGCCGTTCAGAAAATTACAGATTCTGATAATCAAAAAGTAGCCATCATCGAAAGAGGAAATTCATTCGGATATACAGATTTAATCGTAGATTACAGAGGTATCCCAACAATGAGAAATTATGCTCCGGTAATTCTTGATGTAACTCATTCTTTACAGCAGCCTAATCAAAGTTCTGGCGTGACAGGTGGAAGACCCGATCTTATCGAAACCGTTGCAAAAGCAGGAATCGCTGTAGGAGCAGACGGAATTTTCATTGAAACACACCCGACTCCGGAAACAGCTTTATCAGATGGCGCGAATATGCTCAGACTTAATCTTCTGGAAGATCTTCTGCAAAAACTAACAAGAGTGAGAGAAGCGATTTTATAATGAAAAGACTTTTTATAATAGCAACACTGTCTATTTCTGTTGTTTTTTATTCGCAAAAAAAAGATTCATTGCAGTTTTCATTACCTGAAAAATATAATCTTCATTTGGAAGAAAAACAGGAAAATGGTCAAATGGTCATGATGGAATATATTCCGAAAGGACAAAATTGGGACAACTACGATATTATCGTAACAAAAATAGTTAGTAAAAATTTAGCAAAATTTCCATTACAGACTTTTTTCGACAATAGTAAAAAACTTCTTCAGTCTAAAACCAAAAATCTTAGAATTAAGGAATTATCAAGAAATAAAAAAGGTGAAAGAGAATATATTCTTTTTACAGCTGAGGCAGATTCTTATAAAGATTCGGAAACCACAGAATCTCAGATACAATATTTTACAAAAGGTGAGAATGATGTATTTATGTGCATGGCTGCATTAAAACAAAAGAATTTATCGAAAGATTTTGTAGAAGAATGGTCAAAAGTTTTCCTGCAAAGTCAAATTATAAAATAAAAGTTATAAATTAACCGTTTGAAATTCTAAAACATTTCTTTTGAAAAAACTAGTTTTACCATTGAGCCTTATGGTTCCTGCATTAGTATTCTCTCAGGTAAGAAAAAAGAAGGATACAATGAAAACCACAAACATTGAAGAAGTGGTGTTTCAGAAAAAGGTGACAGGAAGAACCAATGATCTTACCACTGTAAAAATTTCAGCGAAAGACGCTCAGAATGTAGCAAGCATTTCCGGAGGTATTGAAGGAATTATCAAAACATTACCTTCCGTAAATTCAAATACGGAGCTTTCTTCACAGTATATGGTTCGTGGCGGAAACTATGACGAAAACCTTATATACATTAATGATATTGAAATCTACAGGCCTTTCCTGATCAGAAATTCTCAGCAGGAAGGATTGAGTATCATCAATCCCGATATGGTTTCAACGGTTAACTTCTCAGCAGGAGGTTTTGAGCCGAGATATGGCGATAAAATGTCTTCAGCATTAAACATCTATTATCGTGAACCTGAGAAATTTGAGCTTTCAGGAGAAGGAAGCTTAATTGGCGGAAGATTGACGACTGGTTTCGCAGCAGGAAAAGATCAGGAGGGCAACAGGAAATTCACCGCTTTATTTTCAGGAAGATACAGAAATACAAACCTTGTCCTCAATACTTTAAAAGAAGATACAGATTTTAATCCTAAGTATATGGATTTTCAGACGTATCTGAATTACCATTTCAGTCCGAAACTCACCGTATCATTTATCGGATATTACTCAAAGAATGACTACGAAATGATTCCAAAAGAAAGGGAAGTTGATTTCGGGAGTCTTCAGCAGCCACTTAAACTGAATGTAAATTATCATGGTCGCGAAGATGATAAGTATAAAAATATGATGGGAACAGCATCAATCAATTTCAAACCGTCAGACAAATTGCGCTTTACGCTTGATGCTTTTGCTTATCAGAATCGTGAAAGGGAATATTACAGCATTTCTTCAGCGTATGCCCTGCAGACTTTTGATCCGGTAACTGGAGATCCTGTGACTTCTTATGACGCAGGCGGACAAATAGAGCATGCAAGAAATGACTTGCAGGTAAAAACGTACGGAGCGCAGTTCAGAACCCGTTTTTCACCCAACGTCAATACAGATATAGAACTTGGCTTCAAATATGAAAAAGAAAATCTGAAAGATCTTACCAACGAATGGAAACTGGCAGATTCTGCGGGATACAGTATTCCTCATGAAGATTTTATAGATCCGCGAAATGCCGGAGATCTTCGGTTAATGTATAATATTGCCGGTAAAAATCATATACAGCCAACACGATTTTCTGCGTACGCACAATATTCTCAGAAGTTTTTCTGGGGCAGCAATAAGGTATTTTTGAATGCCGGAGCAAGGGTGGCTCACTGGAGTTTTAATAATGAAACCATTTTCTCTCCAAGAGCACAGTTTGCCATCAAACCGGATTGGGATACCGATATGCTATTCAGACTTTCGGGAGGAGTTTATTATCAGGCTCCTTTTTATAAAGAAATCAAAGATCTTGATGGTAATTTCAACTCTTCTATAAAATCTCAGCGATCCATTCAGGCGATTTTAGCCAATGATTATGAATTTTATATGTACGACAGACCTTTCAAGCTGACAACAGAACTTTATTATAAAAAAATGAATGACCTGATTCCGTATTATATGGATAATGTAAGAATACGTTATACTGGTAAGAATAACGCTTCAGGATATTCATACGGAATTGATACAAGACTTTTCGGGGAATTTGTTCCGGGGGTAGATTCCTGGCTGTCGGCGAGTTATGCAAGAGTTTATGAAAACATAGACGGGAAAGGCGATATTCCACGACCTACTGACCAACGATTCAGATTTGCTATGTTCTATCAGGATTATATGCCGGCGTTTCCGCAAATGCGCGTTAACCTTACATTAACCTATGCGATGGGACTGCCGACCGGAGCACCAGTGCTTACCGATCCTTATCAGTACCAGAAAACTTTACCTTCTTACAAGAGAGTAGATCTTGGACTTTCCTATGCATTTATTGATCCCAAAGAGAAAAATGCAGGCTACGGATTCTGGGGGAATTTCGATGAATTGACTTTAGGTGTACAGGTTTTCAATGCATTTAATATCAGAAATACAGTTGCCAACCAGTGGATTACGGATGCTAATACCAATTATATGTATCCGGTTCCGGTACGTCTTACAGGACGATTCTTTAATGTAAAGCTTGAATTTAAAATTAAATAATACAAAAAGAACTTCTGATATTCAGAGGTTCTTTTTTTAATAATTCTTTAATAACAATACGAAATTTTATACCGTAAGCTCAGTATATATTTTTAAATTTGCTTTAAATAAATTATAAAGAAAAGTAGATATGAAAAAGTATATCATCACGGCTTTATTTTCTATATTATCCGTAATTTCGGTTGCTGCACAGTCAAAGAAAGATGCGAAAATTTCAGGATTATATCAAAATTATATTGCCATAAAATCTGCTCTTGCCTCTGATGATGCTAACAAAGCTTCAATAGCAGCTACACAATTTATCAAAATATCTTCTGAAATCAATAATAAAGCAGTTTCTGAAGCAGAATTGAATAACCTTAGAAAAGATGCTAAGATAATTGCAGGCTCTAAGAATATCTCGGCACAAAGAGAATCTTTTCATAAATTATCGGATAACATGATCGGCCTGTCAAATGAATTTAAATTATCACAAAATCCGGTTTATGTCCAATATTGTCCGATGGCTGATGGAAGCTGGCTGAGCGATGAATCTAAAATTGTAAATCCATATTACGGAAAATCAATGCTGTCTTGTGGGAAGGTAAAGTCGACGATTAAGTAGAAGTGTATAAGTGTCATATAATCCATTGATTACATATTTTAAAGTATTGAATAACTTTAATAATATATACAAAAAGAAATTCAGTTTTTGAATTTCTTTTTTCGTTTCTTTGATAAAAAAAAACGGAGCCTGAAAATCAAGCTCCGCTAGTATTTTAAACTTAAAAATTATTTCCCTAAATAAGATTTTAAGATCTTACTTCTGGTGTTGTGCTTCAATCTCTTGATCGCTTTTTCTTTGATCTGACGAACTCTCTCTCTGGTAAGGTCGAAAGTTTCACCGATTTCTTCCAAAGTCATTGGATGTTTACCGTTCAAACCGAAATACAATCTTACCAAATCTGCTTCTCTTGGAGTCAGTGTATTTAACGCTCTCTCGATTTCGATTTGAAG
The DNA here is from genome assembly GCF_900099685.1 of Chryseobacterium taeanense. Classification (GTDB taxonomy): domain Bacteria; phylum Bacteroidota; class Bacteroidia; order Flavobacteriales; family Weeksellaceae; genus Chryseobacterium; species Chryseobacterium taeanense. The sequence continues at coordinate 35,936 of NZ_FNDW01000016.1, forward strand.
CGATTCAAGCATTAGATCTTTATCCGGGCTTGGAGATTCTCCTGAACGTAATACATCATAAAGATTGGAATCTTCACCTTCTACCAAAGGCGCATCCATAGACAAATGTCTTCCGGAGTTCTTCATCGATTCCTTGATATCCTCTTCGCTCATATCAAGAACTTCTGCCAATTCTTCCGGTGAAGGAGGTCTTTCGTTTTCCTGTTCAAGGTGAGCGTAAGCTTTATTGATCTTGTTGATTGATCCGATCTTGTTCAATGGCAATCTTACAATTCTCGACTGTTCAGCCAAAGCCTGTAAAATCGACTGACGGATCCACCAAACTGCGTAAGAGATAAATTTGAAACCTCTAGTTTCATCGTACCTTTTTGCCGCTTTCATTAGTCCCAAATTACCTTCATTAATCAAATCCGGTAAAGAAAGACCCTGATTTTGGTACTGTTTGGATACTGATACCACGAAACGAAGGTTAGCTTTAATTAATTTTTCCAGTGCTGCTCTATCGCCCGCACGGATTCTCTGTGCCAATTCTACCTCTTCGTCCGCAGTGATTAGTTCTACTTTACCAATTTCCTGCAAATACTTGTCTAATGAAGCAGTTTCCCTGTTGGTTACCTGCTTAGTGATTTTTAATTGTCTCATCTATTTATTCCTCAAAAAAGAGTTTCTATGTATTATACGTATGAGATTACAAAAAGGTTACAATGGTTTCAATAATTTTTTATTTAATTAAACTACATCTGAGAAAATAGTTGTAAATTATGACTCTTGCGAAATAAATAGCATTTGTCGCAATGTTTTATTTTTTTAGAAGCAATTTCCCGCTTTCCGCTGCAATCTTTTTTTCAAAAAGGATTTTCGCTACAATCGGGGCTAGGATAGAGGTAAAAATATTACAACTAGACATCATAAAGAATTCATCATTCAATTGCGTAGCATATTCGCTTTATAAAACCACCCCGACAAAAATTCTCTCGAATTTTCGCCACCCCTCCAGAGGAGGGGAATTTTAATACCGCTGATATTAACTCATTTAATTCCAATCGGAGTAACTATTGATTATTGTCAATTCACTAATCCTTCTAACAAAAAAGCGAAACCGAAGTTCCGCCTATAATATTATAACAAATAGTAAAAGTAAATTGACTATTCACAATTCACCATTCATTCTTTAAAAAAGATCATTCAGCCATTTTGCAAGTCTTAAACCACCATATAAAAGCTGTCTTTCCATCGTATCATTGAATTTATACTGATAGTCGAAATACAGTTTAGAATCCATAGGTGTCTGAGCATAGATTCTGTTTGCGATTTTGTGAGAATCGTAGAGCCAGTCCTCAAGAGTTCCTTTCTGGATTTGTTTCACTTCATCACTAGATTTAATATCCAAAAGTTTTGCGTATTCTGTATAGCTGTATTTTTGAGAGTCTACCAATTTTCCGTCCCACACAGAATGCAGATTTGTTTTTTCTCCGAAATAAGTGACATTAATTTTATTTCCTCCTAAATCTTCAGCTCTTCCTACGTGTAAAGGTTGAGCAAGATCTCCCATAATATGGATCAGGAAGATCAAAGCAATTTTCCTGTCTTTTTCAGAAGTTTTAGCATCTTTAATCTGGCTGGAAAGAACCTTTACCTGAGTGTATAAACTTGGTCCGGCCTGAGCTTTTAGTTTCTCTTCAAAAACTTTAAAGTCCGTTTGCGGATCAATGTTTACATAATGCCATGCCGAAGCCTGCTTCCATGCACCGGTAGTATCAGATTTAATGAAATCCGGCCAGTTTGCCCAGTAAGCAAGACGTTCTTTTCCCATCATTTTTTTGATCTCTCTTCTTGCCTTTCCGGAAAGATGATTTTCTGCAATTTCCGCAATAATTCTGTGTCCCGTCAATCCCCAGGCATATGAATAAAGCGAGGATGCGATAAATGCCAGCATCAGAATTTTAGAATAAATACTTTTCATTGTAAATAACATTTCAGGGAGCAAAGATACAGTTAATTTTAAGGTTAAGATTAAGGTTTATGGAAGGAGTAGGAAATTTAATCAAATCTTAATTTCAATGAAAGGCTAAGATTAGTCAAGTTGTGAAGCTGATTATCTCAACCTCAACCTTAATCTTAATTTTCCTCAACCATATTTTTATTTTTTTCTTCTTTTACTTATAATTATTTACTATTTTTAGGATAGAATTAAGTATAAATACTTTTTCAATAATTTGAGATATAGTATTTTTACAGGCCAAATCACAGCAAACATTATGTATGAGAATAATATTGTAGAAATGCATTATAATAAACTGCAGACAGATTTCAAGGCGGAAGCTGTGGCAGTAAACCTCTTAAAATATCATCGGGCAGTAAGCAATATTTTTATAGAAAGAATCGGGATCAACGACCGGGCTTATCTTAAAGATATTAAAAGCATAACAAACGACTATCTGGGTTTTGACGAAGAGGTTTTCACAATAGAAACATATAGAGAAGGCATTTATGATTATCTTCCTGAAGGTCTTTTTCATCCACCTTCACTCGGTGCGACAAGGAAGAATGTGGAAAGTGTCGTAAGAGAAATCCGGAAGCAGAAAAGGGTAGAGCAGGATGCCAGAAAGTTTTTCAAACCTTTTGAACTGGAGATTTTTTTTACAGAAATCGGCGCTTTGCTTAAAGAATTTGAATTCGATATTTCAAGTGATACCGATGCCCTGTTGGAAACCATAAGCGAGTTGTGGCCGCTTATTAAGATGTTGGACAAAAAGAATGCGTATATTTTCATTTATATTTTACCTTTTTTTCATCAGATCCGGGGAGATAAGGCCTGGTTTGAAAGATGCATGACCGCTTTTCTACAGATTCCTGTTAAGGTAACTTTTGCCCCTAATACTATTGACGGCATTGAAGAGCAGGATGATTCGATGCTGCTGGGAAATTCACGGCTGGGCGTAACCTATATTCCAAGCGGTAAACATATGGATGGCCAGCGAAACTGGGTTGTAAACATTGGCCCGATTCCTTATGTGGAAATGAAAAAATATATTGGCGGAAGCCCTTTCCGGAAAGTTCTTCAGGCTATGTATGATTATTTTCTGCCCTTAAGTGTGGATATTGAAGAGAATTTTATTACCGAAAAAGAAGAATATTCTTTTGCGCTGGAAGATGATGAAAGAAATGCAAACAGGCTCGGATACTCTACATTCCTCTGAAAATTTTTAACTATATTTACTTCACCAATTAAAAATATTAATTCGAAAAAGACACATGGAAATTTCTTCAGTAAAAGGAATCTTTTTAAGGTATATTTTAATGCCTTTGTTTGCAGTAATCATGATGGTAATTTTAGGGATTATCAGAAGAAACAAGCCTGCTATAAAAATCAAAACCATTATTATATATGTTCTTCTGTGCAGCTTGTGTCTTGCCATTCCGGGAATTTTCGGTTTTGCGGGAAATCTTTTTAATCCTTACTGGTATCTTATTGCGCAGATCATTTATATTATTTTAGGAATCATACATGTAAATCTTTCCGACAGATATTTCAAAAAACATTTTAGCTCTTTAACGAAAAGCATTTTGTTTGAATCCATTCTATCCATTACTTGTGTAGGTTTCGGAGGATATCTGTTTTATCTTATTTTCAACTGGATGAGCAGAGGAACGGGCTATCCGATCATGGCTGCAACCAGCATTCTTGCATTTTTGGTTCCGTTGGTGTTCCATTATTGTTATATTCAGCTGATAAGCATTCCGGTAGATATTTACAAAACCTGGAGGTATTCTCCCGATCAGAGGCTTCCTGATTTTGAAGGCGCTGATTTCGACAGGTTAATGGTGCTTAATGTTGAGCTGAACAAAAATCTTGAGGATGCCAACAGATTCAGAATTAAGGCTAAAACACTGCCGACAGGTGTTACTTTCGGAGACTGGTTCTACAGAGTTGTTGATGACTATAATCATAAAAACCCGAATTCTGTCATTCATTTATCCGATCAGGATAAAGAACCGTATTACTGGATTTTTTATACCAAGAAATCATTCTTCAGCTTTAGAAAATATATTGATTTCGAGCAGGATATTACAGAAAACAGAATCGCTGAAAACGATGTTGTTATTTGTAAAAGAGTTATCCAGCACGAAGAAGAAGGAGTAAGAAGAACACAATCACACACAGTTTAAAAAATATTGAATATGATACAGCCTATTAAGCATTTTGCCATCAATTGGGTTGACGGGATGAAGGTTTCCCAGAGACATCTTAACGATCAGGACAATTTTTTAATTGACACCATAAGAGATGCCAATTCACTGGCCATTACGACATATAATTACGGACTTTTACCTATATCCAACGAATTTACGGACCGTACGATTTTTGATGTTCATAATACAGCGACAAATGATGTTCAGCTGGTTATCAAACATTGCAGTGCAGTAACGCTTGCCGGGTACAGAATCGAACTTAATGACAGAAGAGTCAGCGTAAAATCACTGGCAAGAACAATGAATGAGGAACAGGCAGACGGAGATTATTATATTTTGATTTCCGTTAATCCTTTTGATAAAGTGCCGTTCGGAGATATTGATCCCGAAGAAATTCCGCCGCGCCATCCCAATACACAGTCCAATCATCATATTGAACTTCTTCCCATTGCCTCTCTAAACAGCAGCTATTCCGGAGGAAACTATCTGATTATTGGTAAGGTTGATCTGAAAGGAAATATTGCTCAGGTAGATTCTAATTTTATTCCGCCGTGTACTTCTATACAGAGTCATCCGGCATTGCTGAACTATTACAATGTTTTTGCAAAATCTATCGGAAATCTTCAGCAATACTCTTTTAAGATTATTCAGAAAGCATCTCATAAAAATCAAAATACAGCTTTGGCACAGAACGTTAAGTTTTTGTGTAATACCATGATTGATACATTCGGCGATATGTATTTCCAGTTCAGAAATATCACCCCTTATCAGTCACCTGTATTTTTAATCGAGTCTTTTGCAAAACTGGCGCTCCGTCTGTACAATGCTACTCAGGTTCTGGTGCCTGCAGAGTTGGAAGAAATGCTCAATTATAGCCTGGAATGGAGTGAAATTGCTCCTCATACCTTGCTCAATCAATTGTCGATTGTCGCTGAAACCAATTATGACCATCACAATTGTGGTGAGCCGTTGTTGTACATCCAGCAGATGCTGCGAAGTCTGGAAACCATTTTCTCTAAACTTAGTGAGCTGGATTATATTGGCCAGCGAAAAGAAAACATCATCGTCAACGAACAGGAGGTTTCAAACAACAACAATCCGAAAAGAGGCTGGAGTGTTTTAGATTAAAATAAATTCAACATACTTATTATAAATCCCGTTATTCTCTTCGGGATTTTTTATGTAAAATTGTTTCAGATAAATTTAAAAAAATGAACACAGATAAAATAAGACAGGATATCAGGGGACTTAAAGACGGAAAGATCTTCCTTAATAATGCAGGATCTTCTTTAATGCCATCAGTAGTTGTTGACTCTATGATTGATTACCTTGAGCTGGAAGAGCAGATGGGTGGCTATGAAGTTGCCAACAGAAATTCTGAAGTGCTGGAAGAGTTTTATAGTGAAACAGCAAAATTAATTAATGCAAAACCTCATAACATTGCTTTTGCAACAAGTGCTACCGAAGCATTTGCCAAGGCTTTGTCGAGCATTATCTTTAAGGAAAATGATGTTATCATTACGACTGCCGATGATTATATTTCTAATCAGATTACTTTTATTTCACTCCAAAAAAAGCTGAATGTGAAGATTATCAGGATGAAAAACCTGCCTGATAATGAACTGGATCTTGACGATCTGGAAAAATTAATTAAAGAACATCATCCAAGGCTTGTGGCGGTAACCCATATTCCTACCAATTCAGGATTGATACAAGATGTGGAAGGTGTTGGGAAACTCTGCAAACAATATGATATTTTGTACCTGGTTGATGCCTGTCAGTCGGTGGGCCAAATGGTTGTTGATGTACAAAAAATTAATTGTGATTTTCTTACGGCCACCGGTAGGAAATTCATGAGAGGGCCAAGAGGAACAGGGTTTTTATATGTTTCGGATAAAGCTTTAAAAGAGAACTATGCGCCACTGCTTCTGGATATGAGAGGTGCCGACTGGACAGCTCCTGATGATTATATATTGTTTGATACCGCTAAACGATTTGAGCATTGGGAAATTTCCTATGCGTCTTTAGCTGGTTTTACTCAGGCTTTAAAATATGCCAATACCATTGGTATGCATGAAATCGAAAAATACAATGCCTCTCTTTCGCAAACGCTCCGCAATAATCTTCAGAGCAGCGGGTTCCGGGTATGGGATTTGGGTAAGCATCTGAGCAGCATTATTACATTCACCGGTCCTGAAGGAGATCTTGATGCCATTCAGAAGGTATTGAATGATAATAGCGTATTTTTTTCAGTGACGTATAAAAATTCTGCTTTAATAGATTTTACCCGAAAAAATATTCATGGAATTGTGCGGCTTTCACCACATTATTTCAATACTTTGGAGGAAATAGAAAATGTTTCTGCTATGTTAAAGGAAAGCTTAGCTTAAGGTCTGTTTAAAATTTTTATAACCACAAAAGGTACTGTGTTAATATGCAAATTATTTTTTAAATTTGTTTAAACTATTTTAGGGGAAAGCTATTATTTATCCCGTTCAGACAGGCGAAAC
>NZ_FNDW01000018.1 GCF_900099685.1 Chryseobacterium taeanense
TAAATGCAATTAGAAATAAAATCATACACAGAGTTTATGCTTTGATAAAAAATAATTCTGTGTATGAAAATAACTTGCAGATGTCATAGAAATCGAATTGACGAAGAATCCAATACCAAAAATTTAGTTTCCTTACCACTCCGGTTGTCATCCCGTAGGGATCTAAGCCCGAATCTTTCCCTACTACTATTACCAGCTATGCCGAGATTCCTAACGACAAAGACTTGTAAAATGCGGTGACTGAGGGTCTCGAAGTCACATCCTCTGCGTTAGGCGTTGCACTTATAAGAGCTCACTAAGCTGTTTGTTAAAACTCACTTCACGATTGTTATGTGAAATGCTTTGCCGAGATCCCTACGGGATGACAAACGGAGTGGATAGTGAGTGAACAGTGAGTGTATAATGAATGATAAAACGTTCCGCAAGAAAATCAAAGATTTTCAAAGCTTATGTGTTCTATTTGTTTTCAAAGCTGTAACCTTCTCTTATATGACTTATGTGTTAAAAACTTTTGTGCCTTCAGAGTGAAGTATAGGCGGAGGACGAACGAAATGATTGATGATGATATTTGTAATTTGAAATGGATAAAAAGCAGTACTTACAAATCCCTCTTTATCCCTGCCTGTGCCTGAAAGCAAAGTAAATAAGGGTTTTATTATTTTATCAATAAGTTTTAGAGAAGAGCTTCCCATAATCCCCAACATTGAGGCATGAGAAATGCGTCCGGGGTCATGTTGATTCCACGGACTTCCTGTATAGCATGCCTTATGGGCTGCAATATGGACTGACTTTGGAGTAGAAAATGGTGAAGATGATCTTTTGAGAAAATCTTTGGACTTTTTAGCTGATGTAAATCCTTTATTATGTCCAGAACCTGCAACAAAAACAGAGGTTTCTGAATAGACATAAGCGTCTTCAGCTACGAAGATAATGGAATCTGCCGGTACAAACGAACCGGAATATGCTTTTGAAGGGATGAAAATATACCACAACACTACGCAAAAACGTAGTATCGGAAAGGGTTCATAACTTTTCATCATTGTGTTCATACGTGCTATTGTAAAAGTAGTCTTGGTTGGACTACTATTCCTAGGTAATGAACACTAGATCACAAATATATAAAATAAATCAGGAAAACTGTAGTGTAAGTTTGTGCGATCTTGTGGTTTTTGTTGTCAATACGTAAGAAATTAGAAAATAAGAGGTTAGTATTTGGAGGTGAAAATATTTTGTTTACATTTGTAGCTGAAATAGTAGTCCAACCAAGACTACTTTTAAGGTACTGCCGTTTTCATAGGCAATTACGGATTAAATCTTCCTCCTATTTTTACATTTCACTGATTTTTTTTAACGCTATCAACGCAAAGATTTGTTGAAAGGATTTCGCTTATTTTTCGGGCGCTAGGGGGTACTTCGACAGGCTCAGCATAAACTTTAATGCTCAGCAAATGAGTATTACTGCAATATTTTATTAACTCTTTGATTGTTATCTGACGCTATCGACGCAAAGATTTGTTTGAAAGAATTGCGCTTATTTTTCGGGCGCTAAAGGTACTTCGACAAGCTCAGCATAAACTTTAACGCTCAGCAAATGAGAAGTGTCGTAATATTTTATTACCCCATGTAATCATATAGAATACAATGATTAAGGTGGTTCGTGGCTGGATAAACTGCATAAAAAAGAGCAGCTGTATAAAACAACCGCTCTTTTAAAGAATTACATATATAATGTTAATCCCTGTTTTTAACCAATACCCATCCCGAATATTTTACAGGAGTATTGTTTTTATCATTTTCGTTCCATGATACAGAGTACCAGTAGCTTCCTGTAGATACTTTTCGTCCGGCCATGGTTCCGTCCCATCTGTACCGGTTTGTTTTATCTGCTTTGTGAATCATGGCTCCATAACGGTCAAATACATTAAATACGAGATTTTGTTTTCCTGCAAGTGCCGAATAGTCGATTCCGTCATTTACGCCGTCTCCGTTCGGGGTAATCACATTGATGATGTTAGGAACAACTATGGTGATGTCTATTGGCTGACAATCATAAGCGTCTTTTACATAGATCTTTACATCTCCTCTAGGAACATTTTTAAATTCATTAGAATCCTGCCAGTTGATTCCGTCTGTAGAATATTTATAGGGTGCAGTACCTCCTATGGCATATACTGTAACCACATTATTGGAGATATCAACACTTGAAATGACCGGTTGTTCAGAAGCGTACACTTTCACCGTCTGTGTCGCCACGCAATCTCCTGTTTTCAGTTTTACCCAATACGTGCCGACTCCTACAGAAACGGTTCTCGTATTGGCACCTGTGCTCCATTCATAGCTTACAAATCCCGGCCCGGCATCTAATGTGGCGGTATTTTCCATACAAATTACCTGATCTTTAAGGACCGTAGAAAATACAGGCGGAATGACCTCAAGCGTTACTTTGGCAATATCATAGCATCCGAACGCATTGCTTACCCTGATGTAGACCACCCCGTTTGGAGCGATGTAGTTGCTCGGGTTCGCAATTTCATTGGTCTGGTTCTGGGCATCCGTTAAAGAAGGGTAATGTTTTTTCGTGATGCCTCCTGAAGCACCGATCACCGCTGCTGTTGTTAGATCAAAATGCCCTGTGGAAGGATTGGTTTCCAGGAAACAGGTTCGTAAGGAAGCATCAGTAGTAGTGACTGTAGGGGCAACCTTTAGCGAGATCGTGGCATCATTATTATCACACAAGACCGAAGACGGATCCTTGATAACCACAGAAATATTGGTATCGGAACTGTACTGGAAATTAGCAGGGTTGGCAATCGGTGTTCCGCTTCCTGTGACGTAATACGTAAAGTTATAATTGCCCGGTGTTGCCGTAAGTTGTGAATTTAATGCTGTTAAATCAACCGTTGCCATTCCTGTAAGATCCGGACATATGTTTTTGACAATTGATGCCTGAAGTAAGGGGATTTTATCTACAAAAACCTTTACGTTTTTAATGGAATGTCTTGATCTGTTTCCTCCTGTGGAAGCAGAGAATCCGAAGTATCCCACTGTCATTGCTGCTGCCGTTCCTGACGGCGCAAAAGACTGGTTGCAGATCAAATTGCCATTGATGGTAATTTTTACGATCCAGTTGGCCGGTGCAGCAGGATCTACCTCTGCAGTCACCTCCACGTGCTTATACGTTGTTCCCTGAAAAGGAAGTGTCGTGTTCATATCCGGCGAATGGAAAGAACTTCCGGGTATATTAAAGAATTCAACGTTATTGCTGTCTGTTGTGTTTTCAACCTGCCCGTAAGCTACATGAACTTTACTCATCACGGCGGTCGTGGTGTTGTTATAGGTATCAAATCCTACAATAAATCCCACAGCATTCTGCGATACCCCAAGTCCGGAACCCAGTACGCTGGCAACCGGTGGATTGGCAAGATACCAGAAAGCAATCCCGTCTCCGTTGGCAGTCTGGTTAGAATCCATTCTAAAATCGAATTCCACCCTCCATTTGTCGCAATACTTAAGATTGATGGGTTCGTTAAGGCGTATAGATCCCGACTGGTTGTTGGTGTCCGGGGTCAGTTGTACAAAATCTGTATTCACTACGGTAGGAGCTACCATCGTCCAACCCGTCGTATTTACAGGATTTCCTGTAAGCTGGTAGGTCTGCGAGAAAGCCTGATTGTAAAGTGAAAGTACAAAAATGAAAAATAAAAAAAGATAGTTTTTCTTCATATGATATAGCGTATTAGTTTATGGCTTGTAAATGTAATTAAAAATTCAGCCCATTCGTGGCTTCCGTACTTCTTATCAGGCTTATGAGTAGATAATGTGTACCTGAATCTCTGTATTTTTTAATGAAGACCATTCCAAATAATGAAATGATCTCCATTATATATATATGATTAATCTCTGTTTTTTACGAGAATCCAGCCGGAATATTTTACAGAAGTATTCTTCTTGTCATTCTCATTCCATGATACCGAATACCAGTAGTTTCCGGTAGGAATTTTTCTGCCACTCATGGTTCCGTCCCATTTGTATTGACTGAATTTGTCAGATTTATGGATCAGTGTTCCGTAACGGTCGTAAACATTGAATACCAGATTCTGCTTTCCTGCAAGAGCCGAATAATCAATAACATCATTAACGCCGTCTCCGTTCGGGGTGATAACGTTAATCAGATTCGGAACAACAATACCGATATCAATGGGATTGCAATCGTATGCGTCTTTCACAAAAATATGGCTGTCTCCTCTAGGCATATTCTTAAATTCATTAGAATCCTGCCAGTTGATTCCGTCTGTGGAATATTTGTACGGTGCAGTGCCTCCATTTACATATACGGTCACCGTTGTGTTTGAAATATCAACACTGGTGATCACAGGTTGATCGGATGCGTAAACTTTTACAGTCTGGGTAGCCACACAGTCTCCTGTTTTTAATTTTACCCAATAGGTGCCTACTCCGGCAGTAATGGTTTGGCTTGTAGCACCGGTACTCCATTCGTAAGTTATGAATCCAGGCCCGGCATCAAGGATTACAGTATCTTCCATACAGATAATCTTATCTTCTAAAGTAGTTGAGAAAACCTGAGGGATAACGACCAGGTTAACCTTAGCAATAGCATAACATCCGTTTGTATTGGTTACTTTAATGTAGACCACTCCACTAGGAGAGATGTAGGATGAAAAAGTCAAAATTTCATTGGTTCCGTTCTGGGCATCTGCTAAAGACGGATAATATTTTTTAGTTGTTCCGCTTTGGGTAGTAACGGGAGCCGTGGTAAGATCAAATAACCCTGTTGAAGGATTGGTTTCGATTGCACAAGCTCTTAAAGTTGCTTCCTGAACTTCTACGACAGGAAACAGGGCCAGCGTAATCTGGGCTACATCGGTACATCCCTGCGGTGTAGTGACCTGGGCATAGATGGTCGCTGCAGGCGAAAGATAAGCTGAAGAATTGGTAATCGGATTGAGATGATTATTCAGATCATACATTGTATTGTAGAATACGGCTGTACTTCCCGGAACCGATGATAAGTTGGCTGAAGTAAGATCAAAGACCGCTCCTCCGGCGTTATTATTGTTACAGCCTGTCAGCGTCACATCATTAGCAGCAAACGGACTTGGTGTCAGCACGATTTTTCCGTCACCATTGTCACATAATGTGGAAGAAGGATCTTTTACCACTACCGTAATGGTAGTTGTACCGGTACCATACTGATAACTGGAAGGGTTGGTAATCGGGGTACCTCCCGGTCCGAAATAGCTGAAAGTATAGTTTGCAGGATTGGTTACAAACTGATTCTGGAAGGAAGTTAAGTCTACCGTTCCGTTTCCTGTGGAAGGATTTACACAGACAAAAGGATTGATGGTGTTCGTTAAGATCGGAACTTTATCAATATAAATCTTTGCATTTTTAATAGAATGTCTTGCGCTTGCGCCTCCGGTTGCCGCAGAGAAGCCGAAATATCCTGTTGTCATTCCTATTGCGCCTCCTGAAGGGGCAAAAGACTGATCTACAATTACGACACCATCTATTTTTATCTTGATGAGCCAATTGGTAGGATTGGCAGGATCTGTTTCTCCATTTACTTCCACATGCTTGTAAGTCGCTCCTACAAATGGTTGGGTAGGATTGAGATCCGGAGAATGGAATGTGCTTCCCGCTGTATTATTGTATTCGATATTATTGTTGGTTCCGTTATTCGTTCCGTACAAGAGATGGATTTTACTCATCTGTCCTTCCGTAGAATTATTGAAGATATCAAAACCGACCATCAGTCCACTTGCATTGGCCGGAATTCCGAGGCCTCCTCCTGAAACAAATCCTGTTGGCGGATTGGCAAGATACCAGAACGTAAAACCATCGCCACGGCCATAGGTTGTCGTTCCGTTTCCGTCGATCCTGAAATCAAACTCTACTTTCCATTTGTCACAATACTTCAGGTTGATCGGATCCTGAAGTTTTATCGCTCCGTATTGGCCTCCGGTATCCGGGGTAAGCTGGATGAAATCTGTATTGATCAAAGCGCTGGAAACCAGATCCCAACCGGCAGTATTAACAGGATTTCCTGTAAGCTGGTAGGTCTGTGCAGAAAACCGGCCGGACAAGCCGATGAAAATCAAAATGATACAAGAAAGTAGATTATTTTTCATGGAGTGAATTAGTATTAAGCTTAAAATTGGTTTCAGTTTAAAAAAAGACCACCCACAAACCGGGGTGATCTTTTTTATGTAATTATTCTCTGTTTTTTACCAATACCCAGCCTTTGTAAGTAGTTTGAGTATTGTTTTTGTCGTTTTCGTTCCAGGTGATGGTGTACCAGTACGTACCGGTGATTACTTTTTTACCACTGCTGGTTCCGTCCCATTTGTAATTTCTTAATTTATCGGCTTCATACAATTTGTTTCCGTATCTGTCGTAGATCGTGAAAACAAGGTTTTTCTTGTATGCCAGCGCAGAATAGTCGATATAATCATTTTTATTGTCCCCGTTTGGAGTGATGGCATTAATAAGATTCGGAACGGTGATCTGTACATGAATCGGTGTACAGTCATAAGCATCTTTTACATACACCACAACCTCACCTCTGGCAAGGCCTGTAAATATATTGGAATCCTGCCAGTTTACCCCGTCCAGAGAGTATTGATAAGGCCCTTTTCCACCTTTTACGTTAACGGTAATAGTATTGTTCGTAATATCAATACTTGCGATCACAGGCTGAGGTGAAGGGGTTACTTTTACCATTTGCATTGTTGTACATCTTCCTGATTTAAGCTGAACCCAGTATAATCCCGGAGAAACATTCTGAATAGATTGTGTGCTTTCTCCTGTACTCCAGGTATAGGCATCAAATCCCGGACCCGCATCAAGGGTTGTCGTATCGTCGATACAGATTATTTTATCCATCAATACAGAAGAATATATTGGAGGTAAAACTTTCAGTGTAATTTTAACGATAACAAAACAGCCGGCAAGATTGGTAATTCTAGCATACACCGTAGATGATGTCGAAATATAATTATTGGCAGGTACAATTTCATTAGTTTCAGCAAGTGCGTCGGATTCTGTTTTATAATATTTTTTCGTAATGCCTGATTCAGAACTTACATTAGCTTGTGTAAGGTCGAATGAAGCCGTTGTAGGAGCATTTTCTATAAAACATGATTCTATGGTTGCATCATTCGATACAATCGGCGGAAAAAATGCAAGCGTTATCGGTGCAGAACCTACGCATCCTAATGGTGTGGTAACCTTTACGTATACAACTCCTGCAGGAGATACATAGTTTGTGAAGTTTGTAATTTCGTTGGTTCCGGCGTTTAAGTCATTCAGGTTTTTATAATATTTCTTTGTTGATCCTGCCGGTTCGTTAACGTTTGCCTGTGTCAGATTAAATGTGGCGCTTCCCACATTATTGTTATTACATGCCGTGAGGGTAGCCGGTGTTGCTGTGAACGGCGACAGATTAAGCTGTATCTTTCCGTCCGGGTTGTCACAAAGAATTCCCGAATTATCTTTAATAAGTACCGAAACTGTTGTATTTGCACTAAACTGATAATTAGTAGGATTTGTAATAGGCGTACCTGAAACACTATATGAGAAAGTATAGTTGGCCGGATTGGTAACAAACTGACTCTGGTAGTTTGTCAGGTTCACAGTTCCCTGCCCGGTTGATGGGTTCGGGCAGAAAGTATCAGTCACTGTTGCCTGATTGAGGGCAACTTTATCAATATATACTTTTACGTTTTTAATGGAATGTCTTGATCTGTTTCCTCCTGTGGAAGCAGAGAATCCGAAATATCCTACTGTCATTGCTGCGGCTGTCCCTGACGGGGCAAAAGACTGGTTGCAGATCAAATTACCATCGATAGTAATTTTTACAATCCAGTTGGCAGGTGCAGCAGGGTCTACCTGTGCGGTTACTTCAACATGCTTATAGGTAGTTCCCTGAAAAGGAAGTGTAGTGTTCATATCCGGCGAATGAAAAGAGCTGCCGGCAACGTTGAAAAATTCAACATTGTTGTTATCGGTTGTATTGGCGACCTGCCCATAAGCTACGTGAACTTTACTCATCACAGCGGTCGTTGTGTTGTTATAGGTATCAAATCCTACAATAAATCCCACAGCATTCTGCGATACTCCAAGTCCGGAACCCAGTACGCTGGCAACCGGCGGATTAGCAAGATACCAGAAGGCAATCCCGTCTCCGTTGGCAGTCTGGTTAGAATCCATTCTAAAATCGAATTCCACCCTCCATTTATCACAGTATTTAAGGTTTATCGGATCGTTAAGGCGTATGGATCCCGACTGGTTGTTGGTGTCCGGGGTCAGTTGTACAAAATCTGTATTTACTACGGTAGGAGCCACCATCGTCCAACCCGTCGTACTTACAGGATTTCCTGTAAGCTGGTAGGTTTGTGAGACGAAATGTTGTGGAAAGCATAATAGCAAATTCAGAATTAAAAGAAGATAGATTTTTCTTTTCATTTATTAGACACTTAAATTAGACGTGTCAAAGATATTAAATCCTAAGCAATAAATATATATTTAATATTAATTTTACTGGAATTGATGGCGATTGTGTAATAAATGATAAGTTAAAAGATGAAATACTGAAAAGTTATCAGTAATGTTTAGTTTGAATATAAATTAAAATAGAGAGTTATTGTCAAGATTTTCAAAATAGGAATCGACTTCCAAATTAGCTGACGCTGCGGCAGTTACGGCTAGTTTGTCGCAGAGTTCATTTTCAAAATGGCCTGCGTGCCCTTTAATCCAGTGCATCTTTGGCTTGTATAAATTATACAATACCACAAATCTTTTCCAAAGATCAGGGTTTTTTACATTTTTCCATCCTCTTTTGATCCATCCGGACAGCCAGTTCTGATTAATAGCATCTGCAACATATTTACTGTCTGTATAGATATGAATGTCATTTTCCGTAGATTTCAGCTTTTCCAGGGCCGTGATGACTGCGAGAAGTTCCATTCTGTTGTTGGTGGTCTTCCTGAAGCCTTTTGAAAATGTTTTCTGATAGTTTTTTTCCGGAACACGCATAAGGATTCCATAACCTCCTTTTCCGGGATTTCCGCTGCACGCTCCATCAGTGTATATTTCAATTTTCATTAGGCTTAAGGATGAGGTTAAGATTAAGGCTAAGGTTATATCATTAATCTAAATCTTAATCTTTATTTTTTAAAATGGAAAATCATCATCGTCATCAAAATCATTCATCGAAGATCCTGATACCTGGGAATTATTAGGAAGATCAAATGCTGCTCCCGGCTGAATGGTTGTTTTGATTTTATCAAAGCCACTTGGTTCATTAGATCCGAAATTGGAAGGATATCCACCACCAATTCCACCATCAAAGGCTGCTTCGATGTCCCCGAATTTGGCAAAATGTTTTAAGAATGATAATCTTACATCGGCGGTTGCACCATTTCTGTGTTTTGCGATGATTAGCTCAGCCTGGTTTTCGGTTGATGTTTCCTGTCCCTCTTCATCATTATCCCAAACGGTAATTTTATAATATTCCGGACGGAAGATGAAAGACACGATATCCGCATCCTGCTCGATCGCTCCGGATTCCCTAAGGTCAGAAAGCTGAGGTCTTTTTCCCGGACGTGTTTCCACACTACGCGAAAGCTGGGAAAGGGCAATCACCGGTACGTTAAGTTCTTTTGCAATCGCTTTCAGGGAACGTGAAATCATGGAAATCTCCTGTTCACGGTTTCCGGTACCTTTTCCTCCACCTCCGGCTGTCATCAGCTGAAGATAATCGACCATGATAAGCCTTACACCATGCTGCATGACCAGTCTTCGGCATTTTGCACGGAAGTCGAATATGGAAAGGGAAGGCGTTTCATCAATGTATAAAGGAGCATTTTCCAGTTCTGAAACGTTGGAGAATAGTCTTTGCCATTCTTCGTCGTCCAAGGTTCCTTTTCTTAATTTTTCTGATGAAATTCTTGTCTCAGAAGCGATCATCCTCGTGATAAGCTGTACGGAGGCCATCTCGAGAGAGAAAAGTGCCATCGGAATTTTATGTCCTACTGCAATATTTCTTGCCATCGAAAGAAGAAATGCCGTTTTCCCCATCGCCGGACGTGCCGCAATGATAATGAGGTCGGAATTCTGCCATCCGCCGGTTTCTTTATCCACATCCCGGAATCCTGAAGGTACTCCGGAAAGTCCTTCTTTATCTTTTAAGGATTTTATTGTTTCGATGGCCTGCTTTACCAGTGAATTCGCAGTATCGAATCCTTTTTTGATCGTTCCGTTGGTTATCTCGAAGAATGACTGTTCTGCTTTATCCAAAAGTTCAAACACATCGGTTGATTCTTTATAGGAAGCATCAATAACGTTTGCCGAAACATTGATTAAGCTTCTTAAAATATATTTTTCAAGAATAACACGAACGTGATATTCAATATGTGCAGATGAGCTTACCCCCATGGTAAGATCAATAATATAGCTGTCTCCACCTGCGAGATTTAATTTTCCATCTTTCTTTAAATCCTGAATGATAGTCATTAAATCAACGGGCTGATTGCCTTCGTAAAGTTTTAAAATGGTAGAAAAAATTACCTGATGTCTCGGATCGTAAAAAACTTCCGGTGTCAGTAAATCAATAGAATGATCCAGACCTTTTTTATCAATTAAAAAAGTTCCGATAACCAGTCTCTCAAAATCCAGAGCATTTGGAGGCATTTTACCATCGGCAATAGAGAGTTCCTTTGCAAAGTTTCCGTTCGTCAATGAAGATAATGTTTCTTTCTGCGCCATAGTTCTGCAAAGATAGTTTTTTTGAAAATCAATTAAAAAATAGTATTCAACAATTTATAAACACAGTATTGTTTAAACATAATGCCAGAAGGTATTCGTGTTGATGTGCATAAAAAAATCACCCCTGATAAAGAGGTGATTTTGAGTATTCAAAAATTTAGATATTATTGAATGTTTTTAACCAATACCCAACCACTATATTTGGTTTCGGTATTGTTTTTATCGTTTTCTGTCCATGTAATGGTGTACCAGTAAGTACCAGTCATAATTTTCTTACCGTTGGAAGTTCCATCCCATGTATAGTTTCGGATTTTGTCTGCGCGGTACATCATATTTCCGTATCTGTCATAGACGGTGAAAACTACATTTTTCTTGTAAGACAATGCTGAATAATCGATATAATCATTTTTGTTGTCTCCGTTCGGTGTAATGGCATTAATAAGATTAGGAACCGTTACCTGAACGCTGATAGGATTACAGTCGTAAGCGTCTTTCACATATACTTTGTTTTCTCCTCTCGGAAGTCCTGTGAATACATTTGAATCCTGCCAGTTGATTCCGTCAAGTGAATATTGGTAAGGTCCTTTTCCTCCGGCAACACTTACGGTGAATGAATCGTTATTGATGTCAATATTGGTAATTACAGGTTGTGCAGAAGCATTCACTTTAACTTCCTGTAGTGTCCAGCATTTTCCGGTTTTTAACCTCACCCAATATTCTCCTGCTCCTACATTGGATATGGACTGAGTTGTAGCCCCTGTACTCCATTCATAACCATCAAATCCGGGCCCTGCGTCCAACGTGGTTTTATCTTCTATACAGATGATTTTATCTTTTAGAACAGATGATTTTACTGGAGGTAAAACTTTAAGATTTACTTTGGCAATAGCAAAACAATCATTTTCATTACTTACCCTTATATAGATTGTCGTAGTTGTTGATATATAATTTGAAGGGTTTGCAATAGGGTTGGTTCCTGCCAGCGCATCAGCCTGTGTTGTAAAATATGCTTTTACCACTGCGGTCTGAGAAGTAACATTTGCTTGCGTAAGATCAAAAGTAGCTGTAGCCGTAGCTGTTTCAATAAAGCACGATTCTAATGTCGCTTCGGTCACTGTGACAACCGGAAAATATTGTAAAGAAATTTCAGACTGCCCTGTACATCCTTGTGGATTAGTAACTCGTACATAAATTGTTTTAGGTGCTGCAGATATGTAGCTTGCAGGATTTGTAATTGCGTTTGTACCTGCATTCAGGTCTGCGAGGCTAGAATAATATTTTTTGGTAACGTTACCCGGAGGGTAAACATTTGCTGAAGTCAGATCATACAAACCTGTACCTGAATTGTTGTTGTTACACGCTTTCAATGTTACATTTACGGCCGGAAGTGGAGGCAAAAACTGTAATAATATTTCTGCGTTTCCATAGCATCCCTGATCCGTATTTATCTTCACATATATCGTTTTAGGAGCTGCTGATGAATATGCGCCAGGATTTGTAATTTCATTGGTTCCCGCATTCATATCTGCCAAGGAAGGGTAGTATTTTTTTGTAACTCCCGCTGTCGGAGCATAAACGCTGGCTGAAGTCAGATCGAAAATACCTATACCAGAATTATTGTAGTTGCAGCTTGTGAGTGTAGCATTGTTGGTAACGATATTTCCCGGGACAAACTTAAATGCGCCAGTCTGGGTACAGCTGTTAATAGGATTGTTGGGATTGGTAGGATCCTGATAATGGATGCTGTAATAATAAGTATCCGTACCATTGATCGTAATTGGTGTAGTAATAGGGCTGGCTCCGATAATTGCATCATTTGAATTGTAGTGGTATGTTACCTGAAAATTAGCATTTCCGTTAACAATTCCGGCAGTCAGAGTGCTAAAATCAAATGTCGTAGGAAGCTGGCACTGTACAATTTCATTGGGACCGTTCGGAGTTGCGCTGGGGTTACCTGGTGGTACAAAAGGATTTGGCGTTAAATTGGGATCGTTAAAAGGAGATGCCAGTGTAGCTGTTCCTCCCCATTCCAAAGCAAAGCCTGTCGTATTTGATGAAAAGTTGTCTACAATAAGATAGTATGTTTCACCTGGCAAAACGTCCATGTATTTTACAAAACGGTCTGCATCGTTACCTAAGTTGTCAACACTTGCACTTTCTGAAGTGTCCAGGGAAGTCATATTAAGTCCTGTAGGTCCTCCGCCGGCAGAGAATGAGCATCTTACCGGTAATCCCAGTGCTCCGCACTGTACATTAGGCCCGTAAACTGCCCAGTCGTAATCCGTACTAGTGCCTGTTGCATTAGGATTGATGACGAAAGTAAGTGTTCCTCCGGTAGCAATCGTAAATTTATACCATACGGAGAAATGTTCTGTTGAAAGGCATCCTCCCAAAGGGCTTTCCTGGGTAGTTCCGTGCCCACTTGGTGTATATGACTGGCCTGCATTTCCACAAACCGCAATTGCCGAAACACAATCCGACTGTGAAAAGATCATTTGTGAGAAAAATAAAACAGTCAGTAGTAGTAATTTCTTCATTAGAAATGATTTTTATTATTTGATTTTTAATTTTTATGTGAAAAAAACCGCTCGAGAAAGCGGTTTTTTCTTCAATATTTAGTATTCTATTCTCTGTTTTTCACCATTACCCATCCTGAGAATTTGAATGGCGTATTTTTTTTGTCATTTTCATTCCATGTAACGGTGTACCAATAAGTGCCGGTAGATACTTTTTTGCCTGCTGTGGTTCCATCCCATTTGTATCCGTTGAATTTATCTGCCTGTCCTATTTTTACGCCGTATCTGTCGAAAATACTTAGTACCAGATTTTTCTTGCTGGCCAAAGCTGAATAGTCGATCACATCATTTACACCGTCTCCATTCGGAGTAATGACATTTACAAGATTAGGGACAACTACTGTTACTGTAATAGGTTCACAGTCATATGCATCTTTTACATATACCATATTATCACCTCTTGCTACATTCTTGAATTCATTTGAATCCTGCCAGTTGATGCCATCAAGAGAATATTTGTACGGAGCCGTTCCTCCAATTACATTTACTGTAATTGTATTATTTGTAATGTCAACATTTGAAATAACGGGCTGTTCAGAAGGATATACTTTTACTGTTTGTCTGGTAACGCAATCTCCTGTCTTAAGCTCAACCCAGTAAGTACCTACACTAACATTGCTGATAGTCTGAGTTGTAGCGCCTGTACTCCATTCATAGCCATTAAACCCTGGTCCTGCATCCAAAGTGGTTTTATCTTCCATACAGATAATTTTATCTTCCAAAACATTTGAATAGACAGGAGGAAGAACCACCAGATTTACTTTTGCAACGCCATAACAACCATTTCCGTCTGTCACTTTTATGAAGACTACTCCATTTGGAGAAATGTAGGTGCTAGAGTTTAAAATTTCATTCGTTCCTGCAACAGCATCTGCCATCGAAGGGAAGTATGTCTTTGTTCCTGTCTGTGTAGTTACCGGAGCTGTAGTAAGATCAAAAGATGCCGTAGCAGGATTTGTCTCAATAAAGCATGATCTTAGGGTTGCTTCAGTTACCGTAACAACAGGGAAGAAGGCTAATGTAATTTTTGCAGTAGCTTTACATCCGTATTGTGAAGTTAGTAAAACATATACATCACCTCCTGCAGAAACATATTGGTAAGGATTGGTAATTTCATTTGTACCCGCATTGAGATCAGTAATTGTAGGATAATATTTTTTTGTAACATTAGGGTCTGCAATTACATTAGCCGTAGTAAGATCAAAAACGGCAGTACCCATATTATTGTTATTACACTTTGTAAGAGTCACATTAGTACCTGTAATAGCCCTCTGTACAAATTTAAAGTTCCCTGGAATTCTGCACCTGTTGATCGCTGTAGCCGGAGCACCCGGGACAGAATAAGTTATTGCGTAATAATAAGTGTCGGTTGTATTGACTGTTATAGGCGTGGTGATAGGGTTGTTCCCTGAAATGGCATCATTAGAATTGTAATAATAAGAAACATCAAAGTTTGGATTATTATTCACAATACCTGCTGTAAGGGTTGTAAAATCAAAAACAGCCGGATTTGAGCAAACAATTACTTCTCTAGGTGAATTCGGAGTTGGCCCCGGATCTCCTGGCTCCATAAAAGGATAGGGTTGATAAGCACTGTTAAATGGCGAAACCAAAGTTGCAGTTCCTCCCCATGTCAACACAAAGCCGTTGGCTGTAGATAAAAAATTATCAACAACAAGATAATAAGTTTCACCGGCAATAACATTCATATATGCACAGAAAGGAGAGCCTCCACCGCCAGCAGTAGTATTTGTTGCGGTCATATTAAGTCCTGTGGGACCATCAGCTCCAGAGAAGTTACATCTTATAGGGGCTCCCAGGCTGCCACAAGTTTTGTTAGGGCCGTACACTGCCCAGTCGTAATCATCAGCAAATACATTAGGATTAATAACAAAAGTCAGTGTTCCTGAAGTTGCAACGGTAAATGTGTACCAGATCGAAAAATTCTCGTCATCTGTAAGACAACCTCCAAGGTCTTCCAGGATATTTCCTGGGCCTGTTGGTGTAAAAGAAATTGGAGTATTCCCGCAGACTTGTACATTTCCACCACAATCCGAGCTGGATTGTGCAAAAATGACTTGTGATAATACAATTAGAAAAATGTATAAAGCTTTTTTCATTTTAGTCGTTTTAAGATTTTAATCCGAAGATTAATTCATTGATGGAATTAGCTGTCTTCCCCATGTAGGAGCAGATGCATTGCTTTTTATTCCAAGCCCCGTCAATGCTTTCTTAAACAACTTTTCAGCATTTTCTTTATTGCCGGATCTTTCTTCCAATTTAGCCTTTAGAATAGCTAATCTTGGATTATCTGGCGAAACAGCTTCAGCTCTAGCTATCATTTGCGAAACAATATCCAAATTATTCTGAACATCTTTTACTCCTGTGCCCTGAGTTTTCTGAAAGGCAATCAAGCCTAGTAAAATATCAGTTTCAGCGTTATTTTGTTTTGAATCAGAATAGCCGCCGTCAGCATATTTTTTTGCGAGACCGCTTAAGTTTGAAACATCTATGGACGGGTTTTTCTGAAGCTGTAGCTCTGCCTCCATATATGTAGCTGTCGCTGCATAATAATATGCTTCCCATCTATCCGTCGTTTTTGTAGAGGTAAACTTGGAAAATTTCTGAAAAGCGTTTTCATAATCACTTTCTGTTTTAGCTGTGTTTAACTGCGAAACAGTTTGTTTGAAGTCTTTTTCACTGAAGGTTTGTGCCTGTAAGCAAAAGCCTACTACACAAAAACAAATTAGTAGAGTTTTTTTCATGTAAGGGAATTTTAAATCACAAATATAAAAAATTATTAATTTTAAATTAAAGTTTTTGAAATTAATTTAATAAAATAAGGTTTATTAAATTAATATTGCATTTTTCTTAGCTTTGAATTGGTTGCTCCAACTACTAATGCAATTAGTACAGTCATGGTTCCGCCAAAGACTACAGAGCGCACTACGCCTAGTAATTTTGCAGAAAGGCCGCTTTCAAACTGTCCCATTTCATTGCTCGACATAATAAATATTGAATTCACGCTCAATACTCTGCCTCTGATCTTATCTGGAGTTTTCAGCTGAACGATTGTTCCGCGTATTACTACAGAAATCCCATCCAGCATTCCGCTCATCATCAGGAAAATAAAGGAGAGCCAATATAAATGAGACAAACCAAATCCGATGATACAAAGACCAAATCCCGTTACCACACCCAGTAAGATTTTACCCTGATTCTTTCTCAGTGGAATAATCGACAGAATGGTAATAATACACATTGATCCTATATCCGAAGCTGCATTCAGCAATCCAAAGCCTTCTGCGCCTACTTTCAGAATATCGGTAGCATACACCGGAATCATTGCGACTGCGCCTCCGAAAAGCACGGCAAACATATCAAGGCAAAGAGCTCCTAGGATTTCTTTTGTCTTGAAAATGTAGGAAATCCCTTCCCGCATACTTTCTATAACGTTAATATTTTCTTTTTTGTATTCGGAATGTTGTTTATTTAAATGAAAAAAGAATAATGATGCTAAAAATATCAGTGAAATAATGACTACCAAAGTCCATTTAACACCAAAGTATCCGATCAGAAATCCCCCAGCGGCATGTCCGCAAACTGATGAGATAAGAAATGTCGCCTGGTTTAGAGTGACGGCATTGGGTAAGTTTTCTTTCTTTACAATTTTAGGAATCATCGAAGGTACGATCGGACCAATGAAGGCTCTGGCAATTCCTGTGAAGAAAATCACCCCGTAAATGAAGTAGGTAATCTGATGTGGGGTAAAATGAATTTCCACATTAAAAAAAGCAGGAATTAATAGTAATCCTATTAAGAAAATGTAAGCATAATTACAGATCAGTAGTAATTTTTTCTTTTCATTCATGTCGATCACATGTCCTGCATACAGAGCGCAGGTTACTGCCGGAATTACTTCTGAAAGCCCAATGAGGCCTATTGAAAAAGGGTCTTTGGTAAGTTGATACACCCACCATCCCAATAAAGTGGCAAGCATTCTGAAGGCAAGTACAATAAAAAATCTTCCCGTAAGAAGGTTTCTGAACTCGACATTTTTCAATGTCTGTAACGGGGTGAAAGAAATCATCCCGCAAAAATAGCCTCAAATATTGATTTAAGGCTATAGATATATTGTATTTTTAAATGAAAAATTATATGATTTCTAAAAGATAAAATCTATTTTACTTGTCTGCACGAGAAGCGCTTATCACTAAAGCTGCAACACCGGCAGCCCCGATCACTGAAGCTCCTATTATGGTTTTTGCTTTTCTGCTGTCTCTCACGGCTGCAACATTAGATTTCGGAATGGTAACAACTGTACTGTCTTTTTTGCCGGCTGTTCCGATAATATTATCGCCTTCTACGTTACGGAATAACATTTTTTGATTTTTTGAACCATCTCTCATCATCACAGTGTACATTTTTCCTGCCTCAAGATTAGAATAATCATTTTTTGCAGTATCCATACCATATTTTGTGGTTGCACAAGATGAAATTACAAATAAAGATGTCAGTAAAGATGATTTTAAAAGTACAGATGCTTTCATTAAAATTTTTTTAGTTTTCCAAATTTATAATTTTTTTCGAATATATGTTTCCGGAATTGAAAAAATGTACTTAAAGTTTATATATTTCCAATAATTCTGCAACTTTTCTATCATTGGCAAGTCTTGGCGTTTTATTTTGCCCGCCCAGTTTTCCTTGTGATTTGGCATATTCATGAAAAGCATTTTTCTTTAAGCTTGTAATATGTAATTTTTGAAGAATACTTCCTGAGATCAGGTCATCATAATAAGAATTACGTTTTCTCAGCTGATTGTCCAGTTCGTTTCTGAATAATTCCAAATTTTCAGGGCTCTTTTCAAATTCAATAAACCACTCATGATAAGGAAGTCCTTCTGCCGGATTTACCTGTGGCGCAAGATGGAATTCTGTAATCTGTGCAGGATATTTTTCTAAAGTAGCTTTCATAGCTTCCTCGACTTCAAAAGCAATGACATGCTCACCAAAAGCTGAAGTAAAATGTTTTGTTCTGCCACTTACTACAATCCTGTGCGGATTTTTGTCAATAAATCTCACAACATCACCGATAGAATATGCCCAAAGACCGGAATTTGTCGTTATAACTAAAGCATAATCTTTATTGAGTTCAATTTCTTTTAATGTTAATCTTCTCGCGTCTGGTTTGCCATATTCTTCCAAAGGAACAAATTCATAAAATATTCCTTGATTGGTTAAAAGCAACAAGCCTTCTTTGGTATAATCATCCTGAAATGCAAAAAAACCTTCCGAAGCGGGAAAAGTCTGAACAATATCCACTTTGCCTCCCAAAAGCTCTTCCATTTTATCTCGGTAAGGTTCATAATTCACTCCTCCTGTAACGATAAGCTGGAGATTTGGAAAGATTTGCTTGATTTTTTTACCGTGTTTTTCGACAAGTTTTTCAAAATACATAATCAGCCATGGCGGAATCCCGGAAATCAGCGTCATATTTTCTTTTTCAGTTTCTTCCACGATTTTGTCAACTTTAGCTTCCCAGTCTTCCATAATATTGGTTTCCCAGCTAGGCAGTCTGTTTTTCTGCAGATATTTTGGAATGTGGTGAGCTACAATCCCTGAAAGTCGCCCGGTATTTATCCCGAAAACCTCTTCGAGTTCCGGACTTCCCTGTAAGAAAATCATTTTACCGTTTACAAAATCTGCATTGTTTTTTTTAGCGATATAATGAAAAAGTGCGCTTTGGGCTGCTTTTACCTGATAAGGCATTCCTTCTTTTGAAATAGGAATGTATTTTGCGCCAGATGTTGTTCCGGAAGTTTTAGCAAAATAGTCCGGGATGTCTGTCCAAAGGATGTTTGCCTGTCCTTTTTTTACTCTTTCTATATAAGGTTTCAGGTCTTCATAATCCGAAATTTTAACTTTCTCCTGAAAATCGGCGACAGAATGAATATTTTCGAAATCGTGTTCTCTCCCGAAAAGTGTTTTTTTAGCGGTATTTACAAGGGAAAGTAGCAGCTGCTCCTGATTGCTTTTAGCATTTTTTTTTATTTCTTCAGCCTCATGCACATGCTTTTTTGCCCAAAGCAGCGCTATATTTTTCTTTAAGAAGTTTAGCATGCATCAAATTTATAAATAATCTGTACTAATTGATGAACATTATACAATAAAAAAACCGATGAATGAGTGGTCATCGGTTCTTCGAAATTTGATTATGAAAATAACAACTATTATTGAGTATTACTTAGTTTCCTTGTGTTTCTTGTCGTGTTTTTCTTCTTTTTTAAGTTTTTTGCTTTCTTTACTTTTGTTGTCATTTGTTTCCTCTTTTTTCATTTTTGCTGTTGCAGCTTTCGCTGGTTTTGCAGTTTGGTGAGGAGTTGGAGCTGCGTTCTGTGCTGTTGCAAGTCCAAGACCTAATACGATGGACATTGCAGATAATAACTTTTTCATAAGAATTTTTTTTCTTGTTTCTTGATTCAAAGTTATGCAAATTTGTGACCTGAAAACTCAATTTCAGAAACTTAACTAAAGTTTATCACAGCTTAAAAAAATATTAAATACTCCTTTGCAGAAAGGCATTACAAACAAAACCTGCTTTCCTTAAATAAAGAAAAGCAGGCTCTAACATAATGTATGAAAAGTTGGTTATCGTGTACAATTGGCCGTCCACGTTTTACCGTCTTTTATATATAATATTTTTAGCTCATTATTGTCAATTCTGATATAAGAAGTTGCGGTAGATCCTACCATTACCAGCGTATTATCTCCCTGCTGATTAAATTCTATTCCGTTAAGATCCGGAATTCCGTTTGAGAAAGCGAAGTTATACTTTGTTCCACTCGCGATCTTTGTTACAAATACACTTCCGTCATCTGAATTGATATTTGTGTCTCCGTCAGCATATCCTACACTTCCTTTGTAGGTACCTGCAAAAAAGTCGTTGTTCGCAGGATCGTCGTCATCGCTGCATGATGTGATGGTCGTGACTGCAAAAAATACTAAGACCAACATTCCTAAAATTCTGATTGCTTTTTTCATAATAATATTTCTTTTAATTTGGTAGTGTAGTTTTTTCAAACAATATGCCATTTAAAAAAGTGAATTATATTTTAACTTTTTATTTTGGATTTTAATATAAATTAAGAACCACGGGGGTTTTTGATATCATTAATAGATAGCAATACCTTTTAAAAGATTAATAAGTCTTATCTTTGTAACAATCAAACGGTTTCGGAAAACTCCCGAAATCGCTTTTGCCGTTTATACAGAATTATTTATGCAGTTAAAAACAATCAGTGAAAAGTTTCTTCCGGATCTGCTTCAGAAAGAATTTGGAAAAGAAATTTTCATTCAGCTGGAAAATCATCAACATATATCCGTAAAAGGCAGCGCCGGATCTGCTGTCTCTGTTTTTGTTGCGGAACTTTTTCTTACCCATAAAAAGCACATTCTTTATATTATTGATGATAAAGAGGATGCGCTGTATGCCAATACAGAAATGGAAGATCTTCTGGGAAAAGATAAGGTTTTGTACTTTCCGGCCACACACATGGAGCCTTATCAGGTAGAAAAAACACAGAATGCAAACCTGGTTTTAAGAACTGAAGCCATCAATAAAATTACCTCGGAAAAATCTCCTAAAGTAATTGTTGCCTATGCCGGTGCACTTTCTGAAAAGGTTTTAAAAAAAGAAGATTTCAAAGCGATTTCACATCATATAAAAACAGGAGATCAGCTTGATTTTGATTTTGTGGATGAATTACTGAACCACTACAATTTTCAGCAGACCGACTTTGTTTCAGAACCCGGAGAATTTTCTGTGAGAGGAGGAATTGTAGATGTATTTTCTTTCTCCAATGAAAAGCCTTACCGTATTACTTTTTTCGGTAACGAGATTGAAAGCATTAAAACTTTTGATATCGAAACACAGCTTTCAGTAGATAAAGTAAAAGATTTTCAGCTGGTTTCCAATATGAATTTCACAGTTACCGGAAGCAGGGTTTCTTTGCTGCAGTTATTACCAAAAGAAAGCATAGTCGTTTCTAAAAATGGGATTACAGCTATGCAAAAACTGAAAACCTTCTACGAAAGGGCATTGGAAAAATATGATACTTTAAATAAAGATATCGCGCACAGAACGCCCCAGGAACTTTTTATTTCCGATCAGGAATTTTTATTTGATTATAAAAAGTTTAAAACAGTAGATTTCGGAAGTTTTTCCATTGAAGGCTTGATCGAGCTGGAAGAGATTAAAATAGATCAGATTCCTCAGCCATCTTTTCATAAGAATTTTGAATTATTAATTGAAGATCTTGAAGAAAAACAAGGCGAAGGATTTGATACCTGGATTTCTTTTTCAGGAGAAAAGCAGAAAGAACGGCTGGAGTCTATCTTCGAGGAACTGGAACATCAGCTTCCTTTTAAAAGTTTTAAATCTGAGCTCCACGAAGGATTTGTAGATCACGGCCATAAATTGCTGGTGTACACAGATCATCAGATTTTCGACCGTTACCAGCGGTACAAAGCAAAAAATACATTTGCCAAATCGGAACAGCTTACATTAAAAGATTTAATGTCCCTCAAAATAGGGGATTATATTGCTCATATCGATCATGGAATCGGAAAATTCATGGGATTGGTAAAGGTGAATAATGACGGTAAAATCCAGGAATGTTTTAAACTTACTTATAAAAACGGAGACCTGCTTTATGTAAGCATCCATTCACTTCACAAGATTTCCAAATATAATGGTCCTGAAGGGCGTGAAATTGTTCTGAGTAAACTGGGATCTCCAAGCTGGAAGTCTTTAAAGCAAAAAACAAAAGCTAAAGTAAAACAAATCGCTTTCGATCTTATAAGACTTTACGCACAAAGAAAAACTGCAAAAGGCTTTGCCTATACACCAGATTCTTATTTGCAGAATGAACTGGAAGCAAGTTTCATTTATGAAGATACTCCCGATCAGGAAAAAGCAACCATTGATGTAAAAAAGGACATGGAAGCAGATACTGTGATGGACAGACTTGTCTGCGGAGACGTGGGATTTGGTAAAACGGAAGTTGCCATCCGGGCAGCTTTTAAGGCAGCAACTGACGGTAAGCAGGTAGCTGTTCTTGTGCCTACAACTATTCTGGCCTTTCAGCATTACAGAAGTTTTAAAGAAAGACTTAAAGATTTTCCGGTAAATGTAGATTATATCAACCGTTTCAGAACGGCAAAACAAAAATCTGAAACAATGCAAGCGCTGAAGGACGGAAAAGTAGACATTGTGATCGGAACCCATCAGCTGGCAGGAAGCTCGGTAAAATTCAAAGACCTCGGGTTGCTCATCATTGATGAAGAACACAAATTTGGGGTATCTGTTAAGGATAAATTAAAAACCCTTAAAAGCAATGTCGATACTTTAACCCTTACGGCAACTCCTATTCCGAGAACACTTCAGTTTTCTTTAATGGCTGCTAGAGATTTGTCGGTTATTAAGACACCGCCGCCCAACAGACAGCCTGTTGAAACGCAGTTGGTAGGTTTTAATGAAGAAATCATTCGTGATGCCGTTTCTTATGAACTTCAGCGTGACGGACAGGTGTATTTTATTAACAACAGAATAGAAAACCTCAAAGATATTGCAGGACTGATACAGCGTCTGGTTCCGGATGCAAGGGTTATTACAGGCCACGGGCAGATGGAAGGTAAGCAGTTGGAGAAAAATGTTCTTGATTTTATGGAAGGTAAATATGATGTGTTGGTTTCTACGACAATTGTGGAAAGTGGGGTGGACGTTCCGAATGCCAATACCATTTTTATTAATGATGCGCAGCGTTTCGGAATGGCAGATCTCCACCAGATGAGAGGAAGGGTTGGGCGAAGTAACAGAAAAGCATTCTGTTATCTCATCACGCCGCCTTATGATATGATGACCTCTGATGCCCGAAAACGTCTGGAAGCTATTGAGCAGTTTTCCGATCTGGGAAGCGGTTTTCAGATTGCCATGAAAGACCTTGAGATTCGAGGTGCCGGTGATTTGCTGGGTGCGGAGCAGAGTGGCTTTATTAATGAAATGGGATTTGAAACTTATCAGAAATTGATGCAGGAAGCGTTGGAAGAACTGAAGGATGATAAGGAATTTGAAAACCTGTTTGAAAATGAAGAGGAAAGGAATAAACTCTTTAAAACAACTAAGGATATTAATATTGACACAGATCTTGAACTGATGCTGCCAGACTGGTACATCTATAATACGGAAGAAAGGTTGTTGCTGTACCAGAAGCTTGCCGAAATCGACAATGAAAAAAGTCTTGAAAAATTTGAATCTGAGCTGAAAGACCGTTTCGGAAATCTACCGGAAGAGGCGATAAATCTATTAAAAAGTGTAAGTTTAAAATGGCTTGCATCCGAAATCGGATTTGAAAAAATTGTCATGAAGAATGGTGTCTTTTTAGGGTATTTCCCCGGTAATCCGCAAGACAAGTTTTATCAGACAGATAAATTCCGACATATAATAAATTATCTCACCAAAAACCCTGCGGAAGCTCAACTGAAAGAAAAAGTAGGTAAAGAAGGAAATCAACTGATGATGAGAAAAGACAGAATACAAAATGTGGATGAGGTAAATAAACTCCTGAAATCTATGCTTACAACAAATTGATGTACAAGATTTTGAATATTATGATAAGTTGATAAAGAAGATTTGATTATTTTTTTCATTTTTAAGTAAAATTTGTATTTGGCTATTGCGATTTTGATTAAATTTGCAATCGCTTATTATGAAAAAATATATATTTAAAATATTAGTAGCATTGCTTATTTCATTTAAAATAAATGCTCAGGTAGGGATTAAAACAGATGCTCCAAATGCAACTCTTGATGTAAATGGTGCGACAACATTAAGAAAAGAGCTTAGAGTTGGAGGTACTTCTACGCAAGCCGGAGATCCGGGACTGAACGGTCAGGTGTTGGTTTCCCGGGGAGAAGGTTTGTCTCCCATATGGAAATCTTTGAGTGTACCTTTTGTAGAAGTAGGGCAATACAAACTTATCAATACATATTTAGCGTCTGATCGTAATGGAATAACAAGTCTCTCTGCAGGTATTGCAGCAGATAATGTCTATAAAAGCAATGTAGGAGACGATATCACTGATCTTACTAAAGGGAAATGGGTAAAAATAAATGCTTTTGAAACTAATTTTGATGTTAAAAATGGTAATAACAGAATTACTTACCAGTTTCAGACAGGCGTAGAGATGAAAGCGCCATCTGCAACGACCTCTCAGAGTGTTACTTTTACCTGTGGTGTTTTCAGAAACGGAAAGCTTGTAGCTGTTCGTCCGGACAAAATATCATCAAATAACAATAATCTAAAAAACGGAATGCAGGATTATATTTTTACGCTTAATTATACCGAGCAGAGCGTTCCGGTAGGGAATCATAAAGTTGAGGTTGCGTGTCGTAAAATCAACTCATCAGATATCAATACAGCATTTACAATAGGGCGTAATATAGCAAACAGCAATACAAATTCCAACGCATTTACTTTAGAATCTGAATTTAAAATGGATATCATTGAATTCATTACCTATTAACTGATAAATTTAGCGCCAAATGAGAAAATTAATTTTAATTATAGCAATTATGTCAGGTCTTCTGATCTCTGCACAAATAGGAATAAAGACAGAATCTCCTAAAGCTATTCTTGATGTGAATGGCGATATGAACCTGAGAGGGAAATTATCAGTATTAAACGTTACCAATAATACGATCCCGGAGGCAACCAATGACCAGATACTTGTGTCCCAGGGTGAGGGATATCCTCCTATTTGGAAAAGCCTGCGCATCCCTGATTATGAACAGAATAAATTTTTTCTTATTTATAATAACTCATTTTCAGATAGAAACGGGGTGGAGTTTAGTTTTTCTGAAGAATCCAGTAACGGATCTACGATATCCACTTCACTTATACAGAATGCCAATATAAGTACTTTGAATTTATTTAAAAAAATCCCGCTATTGTCACAAACATTTGAAGTCTATAGTGAGCAGAGTAAAACATATTTTCAATTCGAAACAGTTGTTCATGCAGATTTTCTGGGTAATCAAAGTAATACTGACCAATCAATAGATTATGGCTGCGGAATTTTTGTCGACAATAAACTTGCAAATATGAGGCTTGGAAATATAAAAGCCAGTTCGGCAAACTATCCTTTTCTTACACATAACCAGATCGGAATGATAGGAAACCTTTCTAAAGGCAATCATTCTATAAGTGTAGCATGCGCAAGGCTAAAATCTTACAATACGGAGGCTAGATTAGGAATCGGTATTAATGTCGCTTCAAACATAGACAGCTTTATTACGCAATCCTCCCTCAGAATAGATGTTTATGAGGTTCCTCAGGTATTTAATACAATTATAAATTAAATTATGCAAAAAATATTCATTGTACTCTTATCTCTATTTTCTGCGTACGCTAACGCTCAGGTCGGAATTAAAATTGCAAATCCCGTAGGTGCCTTGGATATCAATGGAGATCTTAATATCAGAGGTCCGCTGAGAACAGGAGGTACAAATACTGTAAAGGGGAATCCTGGTGTAGCCGGAACAATTTTTCATAATAATTCCTCTCTTCTGGAAAATGACTGGAAAGAAATAAAAATCGCTGATGGACAGGGAAGTATGTCTATGTTTTTTGTTAATACAAGATCAGATCAGAATGGAGCGGTGTTCGATGGCGCAAGTGGATCTACAAATCCATATGCTGAAAACTTAGCGCTTGATACGAATGTGTGGACTGTATTACAGGGAACCCAAGACACATTTTCAGTAAGCAATAATATGAATAAAATAGTTTTTACCTTTCAGACTGTTGCGCAGAAAACGGAAAATGGAAGCGCTTCGATCAGCTTTGCATGCGGTATTTTTGTGGATGATAAATTAAAAGCGGTAAGAACGGATGTGGTACTGGGTACAGATGGATCTTACAAAATATTTAATCTAAATGCAACACTCATTAATATTCCGCCGAAAAATAATTATTCGGTAAAGGCAGCTTGTACTAAAAGAAATTTAAACTCGGGAAAATTAGGAATAGGAATTCCTGTTAATGATGATTTTCTGAATAAAACGATGGCTCAATCTATACTTACCACCTCTGTGCTACAGTCTTATCAATAATTAAAGGTTTATTTAATCTGATTTAAAAATTTAATTCCCCTGATCTCAGAAAATCAATTATATTTGGGCTTTTAAATTAATAACTTATGATTAGAAAGTTCCTTTTATCATCTATTTCTGTTTTGGCTCTGAGTATTGCTTTTTCCTGCGACAATACAACGGAAGATCCGCCTAATCAGAATCAGAACAATAACTCAACAGGTACCACAATCACAGGCCCAAGAATTTTAAGTAAAATCACCAGTGGAAATGTAAATATTGAAGAATATATAACCAGTTCGGGGTTTTTATCTCAGGCTTTTATCAGAGATGTAGCAAGCAGCAATACACTTACAGCAACCGTAACGTATTCCGGTGACAAAATTTCAAAAATAAAATATCAGGATAATGTTAATCCACATGTTATAGACAATCTGTACACTCTTACCTATACCGCAGGCAAATTATCCGGAATAACTATGGATCAGACTATCATGTCAATACCAAATCATAGCGATTTTACAGTATATTACGGTGCAAATGGGCAGCTTGCCAGAATTGTTGAAATGAAAAAGCTTGCCGGAAATGCAGATTATACCCATTATCTTGAATATAAATTTACATTCGCAGCCGGCAATGTTGCAAAATTAGAATATACAACCATGCTTATGAACGGAAGCGCTCCTGATACCTCTACAGCATCGACAATGTCTTATGCATACGACAATTATGATTCAAAAATAAATCCTTACAACACTTTACCAAAAGAATATTTCATGGTAACGGGTACGCTGTTTCCTATTAATTCTAGTTGGTTGTCATCCAACAATCCGGGGAAAATTACTTTGATTAATCCGGCAGGACCGGGAGTGAGTGTGCCAAAAGGATATCTGTATGATAATCAAAATTATCCTGTTTCAGACCAAAGCCAGGCAATTAAATATGTATATAAACCGTTATAAGTATAATTTATGTTTAATAGTTTTGCCTTAAAAGGAATAAAAACATGATTTTTATTCAAAAAAAAATTATATTTGTGGAAAAATAAATAATCCCAATTTGGAATGAAACGACTTTTTTATTTTGTTTTACTTATAGTAAGTGTTTCTGCAGTTCATTCTTGCAAAGACTTAGCGGATGAAGACGGAAATCCGCTGCTCGATACCAACACCAATACCGGGTTGAACGGTAAACGCGCTCTTTACAGAGAAATTACCGATTCAGATACATTGGCTACGTATTATTACAACGGTCTGCAAATGTCGAAGGTAACGACAAGAGGAGCTTCTGTTACAGATGTACAGTACAGTGGCGATAAAATAAGCAGAATTACCTTCAGAGGTTTTCTGGATTCAGACAATGACGGAACCCTTGATGTAGACAGTACTTCATACGAACAACAGTTCACGTATGGCGGTACCGGCAGATTAGAATCTATCTCTGAAAACCGCTCTGTGTACAACAGAACTCCTGCTGTACCTCCTACAACTCCTGCAGGACCATGGGTGCTTACTACAAAAAAAGCAAAACTTTATAACTTAGTTTACAGCTCTACAACTTCAAAGCTCAGCAAGATCACAATGAGATCAAGAGACGTGGCTCCCGGAGTTATTGATTATACTGACTACTCAGAAACTTCATATGAATATTCCGGAGATAATGTGTCTAAAGTTGTAAGAAACTACGGGCCTATTATGACGGGAGGCGCATTCGGGACACCAACTGAAAAGCTTGGTTATGAGTACACCAATTACGATGCTCAGATCAATCCTTATACGCTTTTGCCTTTTGCTTATAAAATATCTTCGATTTTATCAACGGATTACGGTGATTACAAAAGCCTCATTCTGTCTCCGAATAATCCTACAAGATATTCGATTTCAGACCTTACGCAGCCAGTTCCTACTCCGATTGTTTTCTCGACAAATTATAATTATGATGCTCAGACCTATATGAAAAGAGGATTTAGTGTTAATTATATTTACAAGCCGTTGTAAGAGCAATTTTAAAAATATTATTAAACTCAATCTTTTCTTAGGTTGAGTTTTTTGTTTTAATACCTTAATTTTGCAAAAAATTTCTCAATGAAATATTTAATAGTAGGTCTTGGAAACAAAGGTGCCGAATACGAAAACACACGTCATAATATAGGATTCAAAGTAGCAGATAAAATAGCAGAGACTCTGGAGGTTTCTTTCAATACTACTAATTTCGGATGGATGGCAGACGGAAAATACAAAGGAAGAAGAGTGCTGGTACTAAAACCCGATACCTATATGAATCTTTCAGGAAACGCTGTAAGATACTGGATGCAGAAAGAAAATATTCCTTTGGAAAATGTACTCATTATAACCGATGATCTGGTACTTCCTTTCGGAACACTTAGAATGAAAGCTAAAGGGTCTGATGCTGGCCACAACGGACTGAAAAACATTAATGAAGTATTACAGACTCAGAATTATGCAAGACTTCGATTTGGGATTTCTGCCGATTTTTCCGAAGGCAGACAGGTTGACTATGTGCTCGGAACATGGAATGAAGAAGAAACTGCCGCCCTTCAGGAAAGAATTGAAAAGTTTGCGAAAGCAGCCCTTTCTTTCGTTTTTGCGGGTATTAACAACACAATGTCTTCCTTTAATGGGAAATAGCTAACTTCTCGATTAGTGGTAGATTATTTTATCGTCTGTAGACAGCGATATCTTTTACAATCTTTTTCTCCAGAAAATTCTTTTCATTCGCTGTAAAGCGGTAATTGTGCTCCTGCTCAAAAAACTCCAGAGGGGTAGTAGGAGCGGCATCTGCCTTCCATTTAATGGCCATTGTCACCTCCTTTTCGGAATTAATATCTTTATCAGAAAAGATAAATATAGTTCCGGGAAGCGGATTGTCACTATCCTCTCTGATGTCGGACTTCGCTTTTGTAGGCTGCATCAGAGCCATATCCTTTAATAAAAGTGAAAAAGGTTTCCCTATATATTTTTCTTTATTAGTTTCAAACTTTCTGGCGTAGCTCAGCGTATCATTAATGATTTTTGTCTTTTGAGCATTTGCCGCCCCAAAAAATAATAAGCAAACTACAGAAATAATGTTAAACTTCATATACATACCAAACATTTGAATTTTGATATTCAAAAGTAGGGATTTTAAATGATTCACAGCCTGATAATAAGAATTTAGAATTAATTGGCAGCTTTAGAAAATATAAAGATTTAGTCGTGAAATTTTAATTTAGATTGTCTCTAAACAAAATTATTATATCTTTGCACCTGAAAATCAAGTCTAACCAATTTAAAAACAACGAAGCAATGTTCAAAACAATACAAAATTCTTCAGTAGGATTGCCGCTTTTAGTGGTAAGGCTTCGTGGTTTGGTACATTCTTAGAACAACAGTATATGAAATATCAAAACCCGAAGTCGCAGGATTTCGGGTTTTTTATTGCGCAATATTTTAAACTTAAAAAAGTTTCCCCCGAAATCTCATTTATAAAAATTCCGGAGCTTTCCGAGTAGCAGACAATTTTTTATTTGAAGCTATTTCCCGCTTTCCGCTATTACTCCTCGCTCGCCTTTCAGGTTCGCTGTGGGGTAGCCGCTGCAATCGGGGCTAGGGATAAAGTTCCGTTTAATAAACCTCATAGGTTTCAAAAACCTATGAGGTTTGAATCAACATCTTTAATCATACAACAATGGGAAATTTAAAACTTAAAGGAAAAGATATATTAAAAATAGGATATCCAAATAATCAGAGTGTAAATATCGCTTTGGAGGTAATGAAAAGAAATTTTGCAACCAAAAATATTCATCATGTAAAATCTCTTTTAAAAGAAATCCTTATCAGTCCGGAGAATTTTGAAAAAGATTTAACCTTCGGACAAATCGCAGAAGCTTTGCTTTCATCTAAGAAAACCGAGAAAAGAATGCTCAATACAAACCGTGCTTCTTTCCAGATTTTCGGAAACAATATTTCTGACGAAGCAAAAAATCAGCTGTACACCGCACTGAAACTTCCTGTCGCAGTTCAGGGAGCATTGATGCCCGATGCACATAGCGGTTACGGACTTCCGATCGGTGGAGTTCTCGCAGTAGAAAACGCAGTGATTCCGTACGGAGTCGGCATGGATATTGGCTGCAGAATGAGCCTCAGCATTTTGGATACTCCAATTTCATATCTCGACGGCGCAAAAGATAAATATGAAAAAGCGCTTGCCGAACATACCAAATTCGGAATGTACGAAACACACAAATCTCACATCGATCACGAAATTTTCGACAGAGATACTTTCGATATGATTCCGGTTTTGAGAAGATTAAAAGGAAAAGCCATCAAACAGATGGGAAGTTCCGGAGGAGGAAATCACTTTGTAGAATTTGGTGAAGTAGAAATTACTGAAGAAGACCAGCAGATTGGTCTTCCGAAAGGAAAATACTTGGGAATTCTTTCACACAGTGGTTCTCGCGGCCTAGGAGCTGAAATTGCGCAATATTATTCAAGGATGGCGACAGAGCAATGTCCATTACCGAGAGAAGCGCAAAACTTTGCCTGGCTGGATCTGAATAGCCATCTCGGATTAGAATATTGGACGGCGATGAATCTCGCAGGAGATTACGCATCAGCTTGCCACAACGATATTCACAGAAGATTAGTGAAAGCTGTTGGAGGAAGGGTAAAAGCAAGAATTGAAAACCATCACAATTTTGCATGGAAAGAAATTCACAATGGAAAAGAAGTGATCGTCCACAGAAAAGGAGCAACACCTGCCAATGAAAACGAACTTGGGATGATTCCGGGTTCTATGACTGCAAAAGGTTTTATCGTGCGAGGAAAAGGAAATCCTGATTCGCTGAACTCCGCTTCACACGGTGCCGGAAGAGCGCATTCGAGAGGTGAATGTAGAAGTCTTTTCACCCAAAATGACATTAAAAAAGAATTAAAACTAAAGAATGTCACTTTAATGGGTGGAAATGCCGAAGAAGCACCGATGGCATACAAAGACATCAACGAAGTCATGAATGCACAAAGTGAACTGGTCGATATTCTCGGAACTTTTCAACCTCGAATTGTAAGGATGGATAAGTAATTTGGTTGTTTGTGGATGGTTGATAGATGATCTATTTCTAATAACCATCAACTAACAACGGTCAACAAAAAAATTAACAATGGACAAACTCATACAAATCACCTCAGGAAGAGGACCTTTAGAATGCCAGTGGGTAGTAGCGAAGGTTCTGAAAATCTTTCTTGAGGAAGCAAAAAATAATAGAATAGATTACGAAATTATTCACCGTGAAAATGGTGATGAAAATCTAACATTGAAATCTGTAACCCTACTTTTGAAATCAAAAAATGTAAATGAATTTTTGAAAGAATGGCTGGGAAGCATTTGCTGGACAGGTAAAAGTACATTCCGCAAACTGCATAAAAGAAGCAATTGGTTTATCGGAGTTTTTGAACTGGCAGGTCTGGAGAAAATCAGTTTTAATGAAAAAGATATTCAGTTTCAGACGACGAGAAGCCAGGGAAGCGGCGGGCAAAACGTCAATAAAGTAAACACGGCTGTTCGCGCCACTC
The DNA here is from genome assembly GCF_900099685.1 of Chryseobacterium taeanense. Taxonomy (GTDB): domain Bacteria; phylum Bacteroidota; class Bacteroidia; order Flavobacteriales; family Weeksellaceae; genus Chryseobacterium; species Chryseobacterium taeanense. The sequence continues at coordinate 32,081 of NZ_FNDW01000018.1, forward strand.
ATATCCCGACAGGGCAAAGTGTATTCGTACAGGATTCGCGGTCGCAACTTGAAAATAAAAAGCTCTCTGTTGAAAGGTTGAAAGAAAAAGTGCTGGAACAAAATATCATTCAGCTTCAGAAGAGAATGCAGGAAACCTGGAACAATCATTTGCAGGTGCAAAGAGGAAATCCGGTTCGTACATTTTCCGGGACAGATTTTAAAAAGAATTATCAGGAAAAAACTTTCAAAAAGCAAAGAAGCCAACTGAAAAATGAATTAAAAAACTACAGAAATGACCTTAACTAAAAGTAAATATTACTTCGAAGCATTGGATAATTATCCTTATTACTTGCCGGATTGCCTGGAAGCATTGAATTATGCGCTTTCTTATGATCCGGAAGATGCAGACAGTCTTTGTCTGATGGGAAGAATTTACAGCGAAATGCTGAACGATTACGAAAAAGCGAAGATGTATTATGAGGAAGCTATGCAATGTGATATTACCAATGTGAATACACCTCAATACTACATTAAATGTCTTTTGGATAATGAAGATTTTCACGAAGCCGACAAGCTGATCGCGTATTCATTGAAAATTAAAGGTATTGACAGAGCTACATTGTGGCTCTACAGATCGCTGCTATCAGAAAAAAGAGGAAGTTTTGCCAATGCTGTAAAATTTCTGGATGAAGCCGAAAAGTATTGCTTTACCGAATGCAGCCTGAATCTGGTAAAGGATCGCAGGAAATTTGTAAAATCAAAAATTTCAAAGAAAAATAAAATTAAAAAAAAGAAGGAGACGAAATAAGTCTCCTTTTATTTTAGTATCGAAATTATTACGTATTGATTTAGCTTAATTAAATCAAAACCAAACTTTGCGGTGAAATTTATTTTTTATTAACCGAAATCAGATAGTCATAAACCATTTGATGCTGGTCTTCGCTTAATTTAGCTTTCGGAGCCATTCTGCTTAATGTTTTTAGCCAACCCTGATCGTCATGTTTTGAAGGGTCAGGAAGTTTGTGGCATCTGTTGCATGAGTTCTCGAAAATGGTTTTTCCCTGAGCCAGCTGCTCTGAGGAAGTATATTTCGGCCCTGTTACTGCTACACTTTTTGGTCCGCATGACACAACCAGTGATGCGGAACACAGAATCATACCCACAATCAATTTTTTCATAATAATATTTTTTAGTGATTATTTTTTCACAGAAACGATGTAATCGTACACCCACTGATGTTGTTCATCGCTAAGTTTTGCTTTAGGTGCCATTCTGTTCATAATCCCAACCCACTGTACTGAAGTATGGGAAGTCGGATCAGGAAGTTTATGACATCTTCCGCATGAGTTTTCAAAGATGGTTTTCCCCTGCGCGATTTCCTCGGCCGTGGAAGTTGAAGCTACCGGAGTCGTTGCCGTAGAAGCTTTTGGTGTACAAGATGCCAGTAAAACAGCTGCAAATGATGCTGCAGCAATTATTTTTTTCATGTTCAGATTATTTGATTAAAACAAATGTAGCAATTTCCCTTCCTTATTGATAAAGCAGCTTATAATTTAGAAATAATAAAAATTAGGAAAGCTAAACAATAACAATCATTAAAAAGATGCTTATGTTTTCCTGAAAAGCTGCGCAGCTTTTGATTAACTCCTAAGCAAGAGTTGGGTAACTTGTGCGCAAGAGTTACTAAACTCTTAGGCAGGAGTTGGGAAAGTCTTAGGCAAGAGTTGGGTAAAGGAAGGTGTATCCAATTCATAAAACTCAAATATGAGACAGAAGATGCGTTAATTTTAAATAAAAATTATTTTCACAAAAACATCAGACAAAATCAATTGCCTATTGACCATTCATTCATTAATCCTTATTTTTGAATTAATGAAATTTTCTACAGAAGAGCTAATAGAAGGAATACGATCAGGAAACAAACGCCTGATTGCAAAAGCCATTACGTTAGTAGAGAGTAAAAAAGCCGAACATCGTTTGCAGGCTGAAGAATTGTTGAAAAGGATTATGCCTTTTACAGGAAACTCCATCAGAGTAGGAATAACGGGAGTTCCGGGTGCCGGAAAATCAACTTTTATAGAAAATTTCGGGAGACTGGCGATTGAAAACGGGAAAAAAGTAGCTGTTTTGGCAATCGATCCAAGCTCGGCGATTAATAAAGGAAGTATTCTTGGCGATAAAACAAGAATGGAGGAACTCGCCAAAGAAGAGAATGCTTTTATCCGGCCTTCCCCTAGCTCAGGATTTCTGGGCGGTGTAGCCAATACAACTTTTGAAACGATGATGATCTGCGAAGCGGCGGGGTATGATTATATTTTAATTGAAACCGTTGGGGTAGGGCAATCTGAAGTTTTGGTCGCCGATATCACCGACGTTTTTTTATTTTTAAAGATTATTGGTGGCGGTGACGAACTGCAAGGAATCAAACGTGGAATCATGGAAATGGTGGATGTGATCTTCATCAATAAAGTTGATAAAGAAAACCTTCAGAAAGCCAAAAATACCAGACTGGAATTGAAACGGGCGCTAGACTTTATTCCGCCTAAAGAAAAAGACTGGAAAGTTCCCGTTTTGTTGGGGTCTGCGTTAAATAATGAGGGACTGGACGAAGTTTTTGAAAAGATAAATGATTTTATCAATCTGAAAAAGAAAAACCGCCGATTTGAGGAAGTCAGGACTCAGCAGGCAGAAAAAAGGTTTGAATATTGGGTTCAGGAATATATCCTGTCGATGATGAAGAAAGATAATTCTGTGGAAGAAGCGTACATTCGGCACAAAAAAAATGCTTCGGCCATGGTTTCCAATCCCAGTACCGAAGCAAAGTTATTTGTAGAAAAGTTTTTATCTAAAGATTAATTTAAGGCTTTTCTTTCTGTTCTTCATTTTTTGTAATGTATCCGTCGTAGGAAATCGGCTGCCTGTCGTTGCTTCTTATTGAGGTGAAAGCTTTTCCGTTCTTGAAAATCTCAATCGTGATTTCATCTACAGTTGACTGGTCTTTTACTTTAATTTTTACAATCGACTTCCCTTTTCTGCCCTGGGATTTAGTAACAACAAAATCTTTTGAAGTAAATCTGTAGCTATTCTGATTTGAATTTCCGTAGCTTGGATTAAAAACTCTTCCGAAATACGGCAACGTAACATCAAGTTTATCTTTTCTCAGGTCAATGGAATAATTACCTCCCGAAAGATCCAGAATTCTTGTTGAGGTAGTATTGGGAAGTGAATTCATAACATTGATAACATCATAATTCGTGGGCGTTGCCCTTTCTGCGCGGAAAGAAAAATCATCCGAGTTGATAAGAGTTTCTACAGACTTAGCATCCGGTTGCGTCTGCGACGAGCAATTTTGAAAGATCATTAGAAATCCAAAAACAAATATGATGGAAATATACTTTTTCATGAGGGTAAAATTTATTAAATTTAAATAGCAAATTATATGCAAATATATCGTTTCAGAATTATTTTGGAACAAAAATTGTAAACCTTCAAATATACACCCGAACTATGAAAATAAAACACATTTTTGGAATAGGAGCAATCGCTCTTACTGTCGTAGCTTGTACTACGAACCCAATCACCGGAAGGTCTTCTTTGCAGCTGGCAAACAATTCGGAAATACTTACGATGTCTGCTCAGGAATACAAATCAACGCTTGATAAATCTAAAGTAATATCAGGAACGGCTGATGCAAAAAGAGTTGTAAATGTTGGATCGAGAATAAAATCTGCTGCAGAAAGATATTATCAGTCAATTGGGCGTTCTGCAGATCTTGCCAATTACAGCTGGGAATTTAATCTTATACAGAGCAATGAACTTAACGCATGGTGTATGCCTGGCGGAAAGGTAGCTGTCTATACCGGAATTTTACCGATTACTAAAAACGAAAACGGACTTGCCGTTGTATTGGGACACGAAGTTTCTCACGCTTTGGCAGGACATGGAAACGAAAGGATTTCTCAGGCAATGGTGGCTCAGTATGGAGGAGCTATTTTAGGAGGAACCATCTCTAATGCGCAATGGGCAAATGTTTTTGAAAAAGTATATCCTATAGGTTCGCAGGTAGCACTGCTAAAGTATGGAAGAAATCAGGAGTCTGAAGCAGATGAAATGGGACTTTATTTAATGTCCATGGCAGGCTTTGATCCTCGGGAAGCAATTCCTTTCTGGGGAAGAATGGAAGCGGCATCGAATGGAGCAAGACAGCCGGAGTTCTTATCTACTCACCCGAATCCTGAAACAAGGATCGCAGATATTAACAAAGACTTGCCTAAAGCTTTGGAATATTACAGAGCTGCAGGAGGAAAAATATAAATTTTCACTTTACAAAATAATTTAATCTTGAGTAAGGCCTTATTGAATTTTATTAAATTTGGTAAGGTCTTTTAATTTTTATAATCTCTTTAAATATATTACTATGAAAAATTTAGCAATTACAGGACTTATTCTTTTAAGTTTATCGGTACTTTTATTTTACCTTACGGCTAATAATTTTACATTGAATGATTTGGGAATGCCTCACATTATGGGAATTTTGGGAGGAATTGGTATTGGGCTTATTATAGGAGGAATGGTAGGATACGTGAGTAAAGGGAGCGCTATAAAGGCTGAACAGAAAAGAAAAGAATTTCAAAAGCTTCAGCAGGAAAAAGAAGAATTGGAGAAAAGGGCGGCAGATATTGCAAGACGTGAAGCTGAGCTTGATGCAGCCAATCAAAATCCTCAGCTCTGAAGAACTGAGGATTATTATTTAACCTGAGTTCGGGATAATAATTGAGATAAACTTTGTAAAAAATAGCAATAATTCGTATATTTAAGTTTCTGACATTCAAATATTTAAACG
>NZ_FNDW01000002.1 GCF_900099685.1 Chryseobacterium taeanense
GGTTTCGCCTGTCTGAACGGGATAAATAATAGCTTTCCCCTAAAATAGTTTAAACAAATTTAAAAAATAATTTGCATATTAACACAGTACCTTTTATTTCAAGACAAAAGAAATTAATTAAAGAAGATAGTTATTTAAAACAAGCAACTATCAACAAAAAAACAATCAACTAAGATGAATTTATTCAACGTATATCCATTATTCAACATAAATCCAATAAAAGCTCAGGGATCATTTCTTTGGGATGACAAAGGAGAAAAATACCTTGATTTTTACGGAGGTCACGCCGTGATTTCCATCGGACACAATCATCCGCATTATCAAAACAAATTAAAAGAACAGTTAGATAAAATTTCTTTCTATTCAAACTCGGTTCAGAATGAATTGCAAACTGAACTGGCTGAAAAACTGGGAACACTTTCAGGTTTGGAAGATTATAATTTGTTTCTATGTAATTCAGGAGCTGAAGCGAACGAAAATGCTTTGAAACTGGCTTCTTTTCACAACGGAAAAAGCAAAGTACTTTATTTTTCAGGTTCGTTTCATGGAAGAACTTCGGCGGTAGTTGCGGTAACGGATAATCCGAAAATCGTTGCTCCGGTAAACTATGACGAAAGATTTATTAAATCTAAATGGAATAATATCGAACAGCTTGAAGCAATTTTTGAAAAGCAGGGAAGTGAAATTTCATCTGTTATTATCGAAGGAATTCAAGGCGTTGGCGGAATTATGATTCCAACCGTTGAGTTTTTAACTAAAATCAAAGAACTATGCGAAAAGTATAATACTGTTTTGATTTTGGATGAAGTTCAGTCAGGATACGGAAGGAGCGGTTATTTCTTTGCGCATCAGGAATTTGGAATTGAAGCAGATATCATCACCACGGCAAAAGGAATGGGAAATGGTTTTCCGATTGGTGGCGTTTTGATTCATCCGAAGTTTCAGGCAAGCAACGGTCTGTTGGGAACCACTTTTGGAGGAAATCACCTGGCTTGTGTTGCGGCAATTGCAGTATTGGATGTGATGAAAGATGAAAATCTTATCAAAAATGCTCAGGAAATGGGTGCTTATATTGAAAATGAAATTAAAGATTTTCCACATATTAAAACGATCCGAAGGAAAGGGCTGATGATTGGAATTGAACTTGACAGGGATTGCGCGGAAGTCAGGAGCAGCCTGTTGTACGATCATCATATTTTCACAGGAAACTCTAATGATAAGGCGGTGTTGAGGATTCTTCCTGCACTTACCATTAAAAAAGAAGAAACTGATATTTTTATTAATGCTTTGAAAAAAGTATTGGAGAATATTTAAAATGTAAAAATTCTGCATTCTGTCATTCCTAACATAAACGAAAAGTTTACGAACGAAGTTCAGAAGTGTAATGAAGAATTTCTAAGGGAAAGTTGAGATTCTTCCTTCGTCAGAATGACAATAATATGTAAGATAAAAAATCTTTAAAATCAATTCAAAAAATGAAAAAATTCACCACTGTAAATGACATTAAAAATTTACAGGAAATTATAAAAAAAGCGTTACGAATTAAAGAAAATCCTCTTTCGGAATCAAGTAAAGGAAAAGGAAAAACAATAGGACTGGTATTTTTAAATTCAAGTTTAAGAACACGTTTAAGCAGCCAGATCGCAGCGCAAAATTTAGGTTTAAATGTTTTGACATTAAATGCCGCTCAGGAAGCCTGGAATCTGGAATTTGCAGACGGTGCAGTAATGAACGGCGATACGGTTGAACATATCAAAGATGCCATTGAAGTATTAAATCAATATTGTGATATCATTGCGGTCCGTTGTTTTGCAGGAATGAAAAGTAAAGAAGAAGATGTGAATGAAAGCATTTTAAGCCAGTTTGAACAGCACGCAAAAGTTCCGGTAATTTCATTAGAATCTGCGACACGTCACCCTTTGCAAAGTTTGGCCGATTGTATTACAATTACTGAAAACTGCCACGAAGAACGTAAACCCAAAGTTGTTTTAACCTGGGCTCCTCACATCAAACCGATTGCTCATGCGGTAGGAAATTCTTTTGCAGAATGGATGCAGGAAATGGATGTCGATTTTGTCATTACAAATCCGGAAGGTTATGATTTGGATAAAAACTTTACAAAAGATGTAAAAGTAATTCATAATCAGGATGAAGCGTTGAAAGATGCTGATTTTATTTATGTCAAAAACTGGTCGTCTTTTGATGACTATGCAGCAATGCCGGAAGTAAAAGAAAATTGGATGTTGACGAACGAAAAATTGGAAAATACCAATCAGGCAAAAGTAATGCACTGTCTTCCGGTTCGTAGAAATGTTGAATTGAGCGATGAGGTGATGGATGGCGAAAACTCAATCATTTACCAACAGGCAAAAAACCGGATTTTCTCTGCGCAGGCAGTTTTTTCGGAGATTTTGGATGAATTGAATTCTAAATAAATCAAACCTCATAGGTTTCAAAAACCTATGAGGTTTAACAATCAAAAATGTATAAAAATGAAAAATAAATTATACATCATAAAAATTGGCGGAGCATTAATTGATGATGAAGAATTATTAGAACAATTTCTGGAGCAGTTTTCTGAAATTCAGGAAAAGAAAATTCTTGTACATGGCGGTGGAAAATTGGCGACAACTCTGGCGGATAAACTTGGAATTGAGCAAAAACTGATTAACGGACGGAGAATTACGGATAAAGATACGCTGGATATTGTAGCAATGGTCTATGCGGGAGGAATCAATAAAAATATTGTAGCGAAACTTCAGCAGAAGAAGTGTAAAGCAATAGGTTTTTCGGGAGCCGATGCCAATTTAATTAAAGCAACAAAACGAGAAGATGCAGAAATAGATTTTGGTTTTGTAGGTGATATTACTGAAAAAAGCGTGAATAAAAAACTGATTTCAAAATTGCTTAAACTGGAACTTGTTCCTGTATTTTCTGCGATTACCCACGATAAAAAAGGACATTTATTCAATACAAATGCAGACACGATTGCCTCAGTAATCGCCCAGGCTTTATCGGTAAAATATGATGTGGAATTATTGTATTGCTTCGATAAAGAAGGGGTGTTGGAAGATGTTGATGATCCCAAATCTGTTATTAAAAATATTTCTGAAGAAGAATTTTCGACTTTGAAAAATGAAGGAAAACTTCACAAAGGAATTCTTCCCAAACTGGAAAATGCTCTTGGAGCAGTGAAAAACAACGTAAATAAGGTATTCTTAATCAAAGAAACCGAACTGAAAAAACATATCAAAAACCATCATGAAGGAACTGAAATCTGTTTATAGTAAAGAAGAATTATTGGGTAATGCTGTTGAGCTTTTGAAAAAACTGATTGAAATTCCTTCATTCAGCAAAGATGAATTTAATACGTCGGTGGAAATTGAAATTTTTTTTAAAAAACATCAGATTCCGACAAAACGTTTTAAAAATAACATTTGGGCGGTGAATAAAAATTTTGATGTTTTCAAACCGTCAATTTTGCTGAATACGCATCATGATACCGTAAAACCGAATAAAGCGTACACTTTAGACCCGTTTTTACCCATCGAAAAAGACGGAAAATTATTCGGATTGGGAAGCAATGATGCGGGAGCTTCTCTGGTTTCGATGGCGCAGGTTTTTTTACATTTTTTTGAGAAAGAAGATTTAAAATATAATTTAATTATTGCATTAACGGCAGAAGAGGAAATTTCAGGTTTTGACGGAATTGAAGCTCTGTTTCCGCAGCTTCCCAATATAGAACTTGCCATTGTAGGAGAACCCACGAAAATGAATTTAGCAATTGCTGAAAAAGGATTGTTGGTAATCGACGGCGAAATGAAAGGAACGCCTTCCCACGCTGCTCATCCGAACAACGATAATTCTATTGTGAAATGTATGGAAGATTTACAGCATATTTTAAGCTTTAAATTTCCAAAAGTTTCGAATTATTTGGGTGAGGTTAAAGTTACGCTTTCGGGAATTCACGCAGGAGTTCAGCACAATGTCGTTCCGGAATCTTGCAGTTTTACATTAGACGTAAGAGTTACCGATGAATATTCCAATAAAGAAGCATTTGAAATCATCCAATCGCAGATGAAATCAACCTTGACAGCGAGATCTTTCAGATTAAATTCTTCAAAAATTGAAATGGATCATCCATTTGTACAGGCAGGTCTTGAAATCGGAAGGACAACGTATGGTTCACCAACGTCATCCGATCAGGCAATAATTCCTTGTACCTCTGTGAAGCTCGGTCCGGGAGACAGCAGGCGCTCTCATACGGCCGATGAATTTATTTTCATCGAAGAAATCGCTGAAGGAATTGAGATTTATATCAAAATTTTGGAGAAGGTTTTATAATAGGCTGGAAGATGGATGAGGGATGAGGGATGATGGAAATTTATGAAGTTTTTCATTAGAAACTGATTTTCATAATAAAAGTTTTGGTATTGTCATTCTGAAAGAAACGAAGTGGATTGAAGAATCTCTAGTAATTTAAAAAGAGATTCCTCCTTTGTCGAAATGACAAAGTTAGATTTTAAAATTAAATAAAAAAGGCAGATAAAGCGGTTGGTAGCAAACTTCGATCACCCAGCTTCCATCTTCCAATAAAAAAAAGAATTTTATGAAAAAAATATGGCAAAAAGACGATAATGCCACCAATATATTAGTCAATACATTCACAGTCGGAAAAGATCTTGACTTTGATGAACGCCTGGCAAAATACGATGTCAAAGGTTCCATGGCGCACTGTAAAATGCTGGCAGAAGTCGGTATTATTTCCAATGAAGAATCTGAACAGATGTTGTCAGTTTTAGCTGGGATTTTAGAAGAAATCGAAAACGAAACTTTTAAAATCGATAAAAATGCGGAAGATATTCATTCACAGATAGAATCTGTTTTGATTGAAAAATTAGGTGATACAGGAAAGAAAATTCATACGGCGCGTTCCAGAAACGATCAGGTTTTATTGGATATTAAATTGTATTTATTGGATGAAATCCGTGAAATTACAGCTTTGACGGACGAGTTTTTTCAGATATTAATCAAATTGGCGGAACAACATAAAAATATTCTTCTTCCCGGATATACGCATTTACAGATTGCAATGCCATCATCATTCGGATTATGGTTTGGAGCGTATGCAGAAGCGTTGCTTGACGATATCGAAATGTTATTTTCCGTTAAGAATATCATTAATAAAAATCCACTAGGTTCGGCGGCAGGTTATGGTTCATCTTTCCCGATTGATCGTGAGAGTACAACCTATAATTTAGGTTTTCAATCGATGAATTATAATTCCGTATATGCTCAAATGACGCGTGGAAAGTCTGAGAAAATGTTGTCGATGGCTATGGCGACTTTGGCGGGAACTTTAAGCAAGTTTTCTTATGATGTTTGTCTGTATTTAAGTCAGAATTTTGATTTTATCAGTTTTCCTAAAGAATTTACGACAGGGAGCAGTATTATGCCTCATAAGAAAAATCCGGATATTTTTGAGCTTGTTCGTGCACGTTGCAACAGGATTCAGTCGTTACCGAATGAATTTATTTTATTGACGAATAATCTTCCGTCAGGCTATCACCGTGATATGCAATTAACGAAGGAAATTCTTTTTCCGGCAATTGATTCATTAAAAGAATGTCTGGAGATTTTAAATTATACCTTACCAAACATTCAGGTGAAAGACGGAATTTTGGAGGATGAAAAGTACAAATATCTTTTCAGTGTCGAGAAAATAAATGAAGAAGTGAAAAACGGAAGTTCATTCCGTGATGCATATATAAAGGTAGGACAGGAGATTGAAAACGGTGAGTTTGATTTTGAAATCGGAAACTTAGATCATACGCACCAGGGAAGTATTGGAAATCTGTGCTTGGATAAAATAGAATATCAGTTTAATAAGCTGAAAAATAAATTATTGGGTTGATTTTATTTTAAACCATTAAGATTTCTATTAAGAAGTTAAGCTTAATTAAGAAAAATCTATAGATTTTAATTACTGTTTTATAATTCGCTTTCGAATCTTAAATATTCTTAACTCCTTAAATAAAAACCTTAATGGTTCAATTTAATTTTAATCCAAATCAATCTTAAACTTTGTAGACTTCTTCACCTCATGAAGCACGATAGAACTGTGATACTGCCCGATGTTAGGAATGTTTGAAATCACATTAACAGTGAACTCATTGTAAGAATTAATGTCTTTCGCAATGATTTTCAACATATAATCGTATTCGCCGGAAAGACTGATAATTTCTTGCACTTCATCATACTGCATGATATTTTTCTCAAAAGTTTCTAATACTTTTTTGGATTGCTCTTTCAGTCTTACATTACAGTAAACGACAATATTTAAACCCAGTTTTTCACGGTTTAAAAGTCCGACATATTTCTCAATGATGCCCTGTTTCTCCAGTTGCTTGATGCGTTCGTACGTCGGAGTAAAAGTAAGACCGATCTTTTCTGAAATTTCTTTTACAGAATATGTTGAGTCTTCCTGAATAATGCTGAGAATCATTTTATCTTTTAAATCCATAACAAACTTGAGTTTGAAACAAAAATAAATATTTAAAAATGAAAATAAAGAAATAATAATTTTTTTTAGTTAAATCGAATTTTGTTTTTGTCATTTTACAGAATTGTTGTATCTTTGCACCTAATGAATAACACAGTATTTATATCATTAGAATTACCGGGCGATAGCGCCCTTTACGATATTTATTTATTTTAAGCGAAGATATTTTCTTCGCTTTTTTTTTGTAAAAAATTTAAAATATTATGTTTACGATTACAGAACTAAGCACCGAGAGAATTAACCGTATAGTACAGGAAGCATTAGCTTTTTCGGAAGGTAAAACTGCCAGAATTGAAGGCGAGGTTTTTTGCTCAAACCTTTTCTTTGAAGACAGTACAAGAACAAAAACAAGTTTTGATATTGCTGAAAGAAAATTGGGATTGCAGATAGTTCCTTTTGATGCATCCAATAGTTCAGTAAACAAAGGCGAAAGTTTGTACGATACAGTAAAAACCATTGAAAGTTTGGGAATAAACCTTGTTGTAATCAGAGATAAAAAAGACAGATATTTTGAGGAATTAAAAAATATTAAAATTCCTGTAATCAATGGAGGAGACGGTACAGGTAACCATCCGTCTCAATGTATGCTCGATTTAATGACAATTTATCAGGAATTCGGAAAGTTTGAAGGTTTAAAAGTCGGAATCGTAGGAGATGTAAAACACAGTCGCGTCGCTAATTCCAATGCCGAAGCGTTGAGAAGATTAGGTGCAAAAGTGTATTTCTCCGGTCCGGAACAATGGTTTGATGAAGGTGCATTAATCAACGGAACATACCTGAGTGTAGATGAAATGATTCACGAAGTTGATGTTCTGATGCTACTAAGGATTCAGCACGAAAGACACGACTCTAAAATGAGCTTTTCTCCTTCGGAATACCATAGAAAATACGGTTTGACCAAAGAAAGGGAAAAAGCGATGAAAAAAGAAGCGATTATCATGCATCCGGCTCCGATCAACAGAGGAGTTGAAATTGATTCTGAGCTGGTGGAATGTGAGCGTTCCAGAATATTCAGACAAATGCAGAACGGTGTTTTCGCAAGAATGGCGATTTTAAAAGAAGCTTTGGAGAAAGAGGGATATACCTTTAAATAAGAGCCCAAGGTAAAGGAACCAGGTTAAAGGTAAAAGTTAGTGATGAGCCCCAGAAGGGCGACCTATCAATAGCCACGGGTGAATTCCCCTCCTTTGGAGGGGTGGCGAAAATTCAAAGAATTTTTGACGGGGTGTTTTTTAAATAAAGTAGAAAATAAATAATAAGAGATAAAAGTTAAAAATGAAGAAAAAATTAATACTGGAGTCCGGTGAAGTATTTCATGGAGAAGGTTTCGGAGCAGAATTGGAAACAGCAGGAGAAGTAGTTTTCAATACCGGAATGACAGGGTATCAGGAGCTTATTTCCGACCCGTCTTATTGCGGTCAGATTGTGTGTATGACCTATCCGCTTATCGGAAACTATGGGATTAATAGAGATGATTATGAGAGTATTGAGCCGGCAATTAAAGGTCTTATCGTTAAAGAACTTTGCGATCTGCCATCCAATTTCCGTACTCAGATTACGTTAGACGAATTATTTAAAAAGAAAAACCTTTCAGGAATTTCAGGAATCGACACGAGAAGACTGACAAGAATTCTTCGTAACCACGGAGTTGTGAAAGGAAAAATCGTAAACGCTGATGCCGATGAAAATGAAGTTGTTGCAGAATTAAAAAACACAACTTTTCCTACAAACCAGGTAGAGCAGGTTTCAACAAAAACACCGTATGCAAATCCGGGAAGAGGTTTCAAAGTGGTGCTTGTGGATTTTGGTTCTAAATTAGGAATTATCAGAGAGTTATCTCAAAGAAACTGTGACATCACAGTAGTTTCTCAGGATGTAACGGCTGAGGAAATTTTACTGATGGATCCTGACGGAGTAATGCTATCAAACGGTCCCGGGGATCCGGAAGATAACCAACAGGCACTGGAAATGATCCGCGGAATTCTAGGAAAAGTCCCAATCTTCGGAATTTGCTTAGGACACCAATTAATTGGTTTGGCTTGTGGAGCGAAAACGTTCAAATTAAAATTCGGACACAGAGGCGGAAACCATCCGGTGTTAGATTTAGAAAAAAATAAAGTAGCGATTACTTCCCAAAACCATGGTTACGCTGTAGACCAGGAAAGCTTAAAAAATACAGATTTAATTGAAACACATATCGCATTGAACGATAGAACAAACGAAGGTCTTAAACACAAAATTCACCCTTGTTTTTCCGTTCAGTATCACCCGGAAGCAAGTCCAGGTCCGGAAGATGCGAATTACTTATTCGATGATTTCATTGAATTAATGGAAAACTTTAAAAAGTAAAATATTCAGTTTGTCATTCTGAATGAAGCGATAGCGAAGTGAAGAATCTCAATAATTAAAAAAGAGGTTCCTCGATTCCTCGGAATGACAAGTTTTAAAATTAAATCTAAATAAAAAACAGTGCTAAAGTCTAACTTCTAGCATCTAACATCTAACTTAGAAATGGCAAAACGTACAGATATAAAAACAATTTTAGTAATCGGTTCAGGACCAATCATTATTGGTCAGGCAGCGGAATTTGATTACGCGGGAACACAGGCTTGCCTGTCTTTGAAAGAAGAAGGCTACAAGGTAATTTTGATTAACTCGAATCCTGCAACGATTATGACGGATGTGGAAATCGCAGATAAAGTTTACATAGAGCCGATTTCACTTCAGTTTGTAAGTCATATCATCAGAAAAGAGCGTCCGGATGCGCTTTTACCAACGCTTGGTGGGCAAACCGGACTGAATATGGCGGTAGAATTGGAAAAATCAGGTATTCTTGAAGAATGTAAAGTTGAGGTTTTGGGAACAAAGCTTTCAGCGATCAACAGAGCGGAAGACAGAGATCTATTCCGTGAGTTGATGAGAGAATTGAACGAGCCGGTTCCGGAATCTGACATCGTAAATACGGTAGAAGGTGCTTTAAAATTTGCTGATGAAATCGGTTATCCTGTGATTGTTCGTCCTGCCTTCACCATGGGTGGAACAGGAGGAGGTATCGCTTCTAACGAAACCGAACTGAAAGAAATCGCAGAATTAGGATTAAAACACAGCCCGGTTACACAATGTTTGATTGAAAGATCAATCGCAGGTTTCAAGGAAATTGAATACGAAGTAATGCGTGATGCAAACGACAATGCGATCGTGGTTTGTAACATGGAAAATATAGATCCGGTTGGAGTTCACACAGGAGATTCAATCGTTGTGGCACCTTCTCAAACCCTTTCAGATAGAGAATATCAGCTGTTGAGAAATGCTTCACTAAAAATCATCAGAGCACTAGGAATTGAAGGTGGATGTAACGTGCAGCTGGCATTAGACCCGCATTCATTCAATTATTATATCATCGAGGTAAACCCGAGAGTTTCCCGTTCCTCAGCTTTAGCATCAAAAGCAACAGGCTATCCAATTGCAAAAATCGCTGCAAAAATTGCGGTAGGTTTAACGCTTGACGAAATCATGAATCCGGTTACAGGGAAAACATACGCTTGTTTCGAGCCGGCCTTGGATTATGTAGTTACTAAATTCCCAAGATTCCCATTCGATAAATTCGAAACAGCAGACAGAAGATTATCAACCCAGATGAAAGCGACGGGTGAGGTAATGGCGATTGGAAGAAACTTCGAAGAGTCTTTACAAAAAGCGATCCGTTCTTTGGAAACCGGAATTAGACATATCGGCTTAAAAACAAAACAGGCTGCAGCTTTAACGGCTGAAGAAATCGAAAGGAGAATCAGAGTTTGTGATGACGAACGATTATTCATCATCGGTGACGCATTAAGAAAAGGTTACGACTGGGAACAGATCGTAGAATGGAGCAAAATCGACAAATTCTTCATCTGGAAAATCAAAAAATTAATTGACTTTGAAAAAACGATTGCTGAAAATAAATTCAACAAAGAAATTCTTTTAGAAGCTAAAAAACTGGGCTTTGCAGATTTGAATATTGCTGTGCTTTGGGATGTTACACAAAGAGAAGTTTTCAATTTCAGAAAAGAAAACGGAATAATGCCGGTTTACAAAATGGTTGATACCTGTGCCGCAGAATTCGAATCTGAAACGCCATATTTCTACGGAACGTACGAAGAAGAAAACGAAAGTGTAGTTTCGGATAAAGAAAAAATCATTGTTCTTGGTTCAGGACCGATCAGAATCGGGCAGGGTGTTGAATTTGATTACGCGACGGTTCATTCAGTTTGGGCGATCAAAGAAATGGGCTACGAAGCAATCATCATCAACAACAACCCTGAAACGGTTTCTACAGACTTCTCCATTTCAGATAAATTATACTTCGAGCCTTTGACGGAAGAAGATGTAATGAACATCATCGAATTGGAAAAACCAAAAGGTGTTGTGGTACAGTTTGGAGGTCAAACAGCCATCAACTTAGCAGATAAATTGGCTTCTCATGGAGTTCAGATCTTAGGAACATCTCTTGAAGATCTTGACCGAGCCGAAAATAGAGATAAGTTTGAAAAAGCGCTTCAGGAAATGCAGATTCCGCAGCCTTTAGGAAAAACTTCCACTTCAAAAGAAGAAGCAATAAAAATTGCCAACGAAATTGGTTATCCGGTATTGGTTCGTCCGAGTTACGTGTTAGGAGGTAGAGCCATGGAAATTGTGTACACAGAAAGTGAACTTGCACATTACATGGAATTTGCGGTAGAAGCAAGTCCTGAGCATCCGGTTTTGGTCGACAAATATATGGTCGGAAAAGAAGTTGAAGTAGATGCCATCTGCGACGGAGAAACGGTAGTTATTCCTGGAATTATGGAGCATATCGAAAGAGCGGGAGTTCACTCCGGAGACTCTATCGCGGTATATCCTCCTCAGAATGTTTCACAAAGCGAAATTGATACCCTGGTAGATTATACGAAAAGGCTTGCAAAAGGATTAAATGTTGTAGGATTAATGAACATCCAATATGTTCTTTTTGAAGGAAATGTGTATGTAATCGAGGTAAATCCGCGTTCATCCAGAACTGTTCCTTTCTTGTCTAAAATTACGGATGTTCCGATGGCAAATTTAGCTACAAAAGCAATTTTAGGTCAGAAACTGAAAGACTTAGGCTACGAAAGCGGATTGGTTCCGAATAAAGAAGGTGTTTTCGTAAAAGTTCCGGTCTTCTCTTTCTCAAAACTAACGAAAGTGGACATCTCTTTAGGCCCTGAAATGAAGTCTACAGGAGAAGTAATGGGGAAAGATACAACCTTAGAAAAAGCGTTATATAAAGGATTGGTAGCAGCCGGAAGAAAAGTTCCGATGCATGGCTCAATTTTGTTTACGGTAGCCGATAAACATAAGGAGGAAGCAGCAGATCTGGCAGCGAGATTCCATGAAGTTGGCTTCAGAATCTGGGCAACGGAAGGTACTGCTAAATTCTTTGGAGAAAAGGGAATTCCTTGTAAAATAGGATACAAAATAGGGGAGGAGAGTGTAAATTTAATCGACCTTATTCAGAAAGGAAAAGTTCAGTATGTTGTAAACACGACGACAAAAGGAAAACAAGCTGAAAGAGACGGCTTCCAGATCAGAAGAATGAGTGTGGAAAACGGTGTTCCTTGTTTAACATCAATGGATACGGTTGAAGCAATTCTAAAAGTAATTGAAAGCATGAGTTTCAAAATGGAAACGATGTAGTTTCAGCCTTAAAATATATAAGCCTCGTAAGTTTTCTTGCGAGGCTTTGTGGTTGTCAATTAAATGCTTGTCATTTAAAAAGAATCTATAAAAAGGTCTTTTGTTCCTGATAGCTGGTTTTTGGAATATTGGTTTTCTTTATCTCAGAAAAGCCGCCGGCTATTTCCTTAAAATTGTTGAACCCATTTTGTTTAAGGATTGAAGCAGCAATCATACTTCTGTAACCTCCGGCACAGTGTATAAAAAATGGTTTGTCTTTTGGGAAAGTTTCCAGATGAAGGCTCATTTTATTTAATGGAATATTAATCGCATCGACGAGGTGTTCAGATTCAAATTCACTATTTTTTCTTACATCGAAAACAGGTAAATTCACATCATAATTTTCTTCAAATTCCAAAGCCGTGATTCTGTCTACAGTTTCAAACTTTTTTCCTGAATTTTTCCAGGACTCAAAACCACCTTCCAGATATCCGATTGTATTGTCATAGCCAACCCTGGAAAGTCTTATCATGCTTTCCTCTTCTCTTCCAGGATCAGTAACCAATATGATTTTCTGATTAATATCGGTTACAATTTCTCCAACCCAGTTTGCAAAATGGCCGTCGAGTCCAACGTTGATGCTGTTAGGGATAAAACCTTTTGAAAATGCAGAAGCATCCCGAGTGTCCAAAATTACGACATCCGTTTCAGCAGTTTTTTCAAAATCATCAGGATTAAATGGTTTTCTTGCCTGTTTTAAAACAGAATCAAGTGTATTATAACCATTGATATTCAGTAAAACATTTTTAGGGAAATATTTCGGTGGATCAGTTAATCCGGATAGCAATTCGGTTACAAATTCATCTTCAGTCATATCTTTCCTCAATGCATAATTTGTCTCCTTCTGATGTCCCAACGTATCGGTAGTTTCTTTGCTCATCATCTTGCCGCAGGCACTTCCTGCTCCATGATTAGGATATACAATGAGATGATCTTCAAGAGGCATTATTTTTTCTCTCAATGAATGAAATAGTAATCTTGCCAGTTTATCCTGAGTAAGGTCACTGTTCACATGCTGAGCAAGGTCTGGCCGTCCCACATCTCCAATGAATAGGGTGTCACCTGTCATAATAGAGTGTTGATTTCCGTTTTCGTCAAAGATCAGATAAGAGGTGCTTTCCATTGTGTGACCCGGGGTATGGATGGCTTTTACCATGCATTTACCTACTTTGAAAAAATCGCCGTCTTTTGCTATGACAGCTTCATATGAAGGTTTTGCTGTAGGGCCTAAAATAATTTCTGCTCCTGTTTTTTCTTTTAATTCAAGATGTCCGCTTACAAAATCGGCATGAAAGTGGGTTTCAAAAATGTACTTGATTTTGGCATGATTCGCATCAGCCATTGATATATAAGAATCTACATCACGAAGCGGATCAAATATAGCCACTTCTCCATTACTTTCTAAAAAATAAGCAGCATGAGAAAGACACCCGGTATAAATTTGTTCTATTTTCATTTAATTTTTCATTAAAAATATTGATTTTTAATGGAAATTAAAATGATAAACATCATCAAACTGAAAATATATTGAAATCATTTGCATGATATTTAATAGTATTGATAATTTCATTAATTATTTTGTGATTCTGTTTGCTTTTGCTTTATCAGTGTTTAAGCCGAGTAAATATAATTTAAGAATTGTTATTTTTACACTGAGGATATGATATAAATAAGTCATAAACAATGGGAATTCTATTGCCATCTTTCTCATTTTTTGGAGAAGTGACTCGAAAGGTTATTAAAATAGTGATATGTTTTGATATTTGCGCTAAAACAAAAAACGCTGTAAACATTTATGTTTACAGCGTTTTAGCTTATTTTGGTTTCTAACCTGGCGGAGAGTGAGGGATTTTGTGCCCAATCCTCATCGCTTTATGGATAAGATTTTCGCTGTAGCATCTCTGTGAATGGCCTCAAATAGGACATTTGCAAAAAATTGGTAAAATCCTAATTTAAATTTTACGTAGTAAAACTAAAAATTTCTGCTCAAATCTGCAAGTAAAAAGGTCAAATTTTGAACAGGTTTTTTAAAGTTTAAGGCCAGAATTTAATCCTTCTCTTAGCGCCTGAATTTTCTCAGTTGAAATATTTCTAAAAGAAAACGAAGATAAAAAAAATTTAAAAAAAAGAAAAAAAGAAAGCCTTTTGAAAATGAGCTTGGCATTCTGTCAAGGTTTTTTGGAAAAAGTTTTTACGTAGATTTTTATATGTAAAAAGTTTTTCTGAAAATCCGGAGGGCTTGACCTTGACAGAATTTAGCTATTGGGCTTGGTAGCGAATTACCTTTGGTTTCTGTTTTTTATTTTAATTTGTAGTTGTAATTAGTTCATTCTTTCTTTTACAAAACTAGAAACGGTTAATCTATGTACACCTAAAATCCTACCTATTGCAGAATATGAAACTTTTTTTTCAATCAATTCTTGAATCTTCTTTTCCTGACCAGTTAATTTTGTCTTAGAAGATTTACTACCCACAGGACGGCCTAAAATTACACCTTCTGCTCTTTTCCGAGCTAATGCTTCTTTAGTTCTTTGGGATATAAGGTTTCTTTCAATTTCGGCTGATAAACCAAATGCAAATGCTAATACTTTAGAATTAATATCACTTCCTAAGCGATAATTGTCTTTAATGGTCCAAACTTGAATATCACGATTCATACATTCATTAAGTACACCCATAATCATCAGAAGATTTCTTCCAAGCCTGGATAATTCTGAGCAAATTAAAACATCTCCTTTTTTCATTTTTTTTAAAAGTTTTCCTAATTTTCTGTCATCAACATTCTTTGCTCCTGAAATAGTTTCTTCAATCCATTTGTTTACCACAATTTGTTGCTTGTCACAAAAATGATTGATTTCAAATCTTTGATTTTCTACTGTTTGTTTGTCTGTGCTTACTCTGATGTATCCGTAAATCATTTCTTTCGTTTAAAATTTTATACAATAATGGTATAAAATATATTATAACTGTCTAAAATAAACATAGACTATTAAAATAACATCTATATGAGCGATTATTTTAGACAGAATTCAGTAAAATCAAATTTTTCCAGTAGTGACTCCTGGGTGATATTAAATGATATCGAACAACGGATAAAAGCTAAAATTGAAGCTGTAGGAACACCTCTTAAAGAGTGGGATATTAATATCTACAGAGGAATTTTGACTGGGTATAATGAGGCCTTTATTATAGATAAAAAAAAGAAAGATGAGCTTATTGCAGAAGATCCAAAATCTGCCGAAATCATACGACCTATTTTACGTGGCAGAGATATAAAAAGATATGCTTATGAAGCAACTGATTTATGGCTGATTAATACTCATAATGGAATCAAAGAGAAGGGCGTAAAGGCAATAGATATAAATGATTATCCTATTGTAAAAAAGCATTTAGATTTATATTATCCTCAATTGTCGAAAAGAACTGATAGAGGAGATACTCCATATAATCTAAGAAACTGTGCTTATATGGAGGATTTTTATAGACCGAAAATAGTCTGGATCGAATTAACTAACAATCCAAATTTTTGTTTAGATAAAAACAATTATTTATTAAATAATACTATCTTTTTTATAAGCGGTGAGAGATTAGAGAGATTAGAGTATTTAGTATCATATTTAAATTCAAATGTCTGCAAATGGTATTTTACTAAGCTTGCAGCAACATCTGGTGTTGGCACGACAAGATGGATTAAAATATATATTGAGCAGCTAAGAGTTCCGATGGGGATTGACCCAACAACAGAGGAATTATTTACTAATTTAGCAAAAGAAATTCAAACTCAGAAGTCCAAAAATATCAACACTGATTATTTGGAAAATTTAGTGAATCAAAGGATGTACAATTTATTTGAGTTAAATGATGAAGAAATCAGTTTTATTGAATCTCAATAAAACCTATTGCAGTTCTCTCTTCCTCGGATAATCCATATAGGTCAAAAATCATTTTATCTAATTGTAATAGAAGTTGGTTAATAGTAGAGGAATCTATGTTTGCCTGAATTTTGCTAACTATTATTTCAAATTTAGAGTTTAAATCATTATCAATTTCCAATACAGGAATTTTATCTAAGAATATTTTCCTTAATTCACGTGTTCCTCCTTGTAATTCAGGAAAGTTATCAATAAAACAATATTTGAAGAGTGACGAGTTCAAAAATGCAGTCAAGTAAGAAAGATGCTTTCCTGTAATCATAAAGGATTTATCATTTTGCATAAATCCTTTATCGTCGAGATAAAAAGGTAAAAATTTTGTCATATTAGGATACATAATTTTTTGTATAGAAAAATCCTCCCAATAACTTATCGAATCTTGTGTTTCAAACCATTGATTATTAGTCTTTTTACGAGCACCTTTATCTCCAGTCTGTTTTAGCCTATCATATCCGAAGGATATAAGGTGCTGTTTTACAACGGGATACAGTTCAATATCTATTTTCAAACTTGGAAATGTCGTAATAAGATATAAATCAGCGAATTCGTATGAGTATCGCTTAATATCACGCCCTCTTAATAAGGGTCGTATGATTTCTTCACTTTTAGGATCCTGATTAATAAGTTCTTTTCGTTTAGCTCCGTCTATGATAAAGGCATCATTAAATCCTGTTTTGATTCCGTAATTTATCCTTATGTTCCAATCTTTCAACGGTGTGCCAATCTTCTCAATTTTTTTCTTTATCTGCTGTTCGATTAGAGAGAGAATTACCCAACTTTCAGAATTTGAAAATGACGACAATGAAGAATTCTGTCTAAAATAATCGCTCAAATTAATTAACAGCTTTTCTTTAACAATACAGGCTTCTGTTTGTTGTCTATTTTTATCCCTAGTAAATGTCAAAATATTAGTATCTACTGTTGCTGTATCAAATATCTGATTTCCTGAGAAGTCAATTAAAATTTCAGGATTTGTTTTCTCTGCAAAAAATTTACGCAGACTCTCGCCATAGGCAGCTCTCATCCATTTATTGGAAGTAATAAAGGTTAATATTCCTTTAGGTTTAAGAATATCATATCCTAACTCATAAAATAAACTATAAATATCCCCAGTTTTAGCAAAAGTTTCATATTCCATTTGCTGAAGCGCATCACTTTCAGCTCCCATTTTTTGTAGTTGAATGTATGGGGGATTCCCTATGATAGCATCAAAACCAATAAAATTTCCTTCGTTATCCAATACTTCCGGAAATTCAAAACGCCACTCAAAAGCATTTTCGTAGATTTTATTGTTCTTAATCTCTTCAATAAAATCTTCAATCTTTTTGATTTTTGCTTCCAGAGTTTTCTTATCTTTCTGTTGAGCCTTTGTTAAAGCAGTTTCAAAAAGTTGCTCACTCTGATATTTTGTATAATATTCTCCTCTCAATAAATTGAGAGATTTTATTTCCTTACTGTTTTTGCTAATTTCTGTCCTGAATCCTGTTTTGATGTTATTAATAACTTGTTCTAATTCCCATTTTTGAGCTTTACTTTCTGCATTGCGGTAAAGATCAACAGCTTCCTTATATTTTTCTATGGAAATTCCTGTTTTTTTCAGAGCAGATGACAAGTTACTGTCCAATCCAAACCGGTTAATTAATGAATTGCCATTCTTAATATTAATATCAATATTAGGAAGTGTTTCCAATTCGTTCTCTGATTTATAATAAGCATTCTTCAGTAATTCAATCCAAAGACGAAGACGACATATTTTTACAGAATTGGGATTTATGTCTACACCAAACAAACAGTTTTCTATAATGGTTTGTTTTTCGTGAAATAAAGTCTCCTGAATTCTCTGGCTTTCTTTAATTTTAGGATTATATTCGAAAAGTTCTCCATTTTCGTCTGTAATTATTAATTCGTCATTCTGTACTTCGATATTATAATCTTTTAATTTCTTCCCAAATTTATCTACCAGAATTCCAAGATCATTTTTAATCGCTATAAATTCATTAAGAGCAGATACCAAAAAGTGACCTGAACCAACCGCCGGATCGCAAACACGTAAAGAATTGACAATCTCATTTGCCTCTTTTATATCGTTTATTTTATTATGTAAATCGACAATTGATTTACAATCCCAATTCTTTATCTCATTGAATTTTTGTAAAACTGCTTTGCGTAACGTTTCTTTACACATATACATTGTGATAAAGCCCGGAGTATAAAAACTACCATCTTTATATCCGTTAATCTTCTCAAAAATCAACCCTAGGACAGAAGCATTAATCAAGGTCTTATTTTCATCTAAAATATCTGCTGTCCCTTCACTTGCAAAATCATAAGCATCTAAAAATTCAAATAGATATTCTAAAGTATTAAGTTCTCCACTTCTTTTTTTACCTGTTGTATCTTTCAGAACTGTTGTAGGAAGTATGGGTATTTTCTTTTCGTCCTTTAGATTACTAATAATTAGAGTCGAATGCTCTAATTCGGTAGGTTCAAAAAGCGAACTATTCAAGTAAGGAACCTTTTCATATGCTTTCTTAACATCTTCATTTCTGTCCTCATACCTTCTCGCTAGAACCTGAAAGAATAAAGTATTGAGATCGTCATACTGTCTTATCTTATTAAAATTTAAGAAAAGAAATGCTTTGTCGCCTCTGTGATAATTGACAAGCTGTCCCTCCATTAATTTTAGGAATAAAACCCGGTTAATCCAGGTAATATTGAGTTCTAGTGCAATGTTGAAAAGTCTTTCTTCATATGAATCTCCATACAAGAATGGCTTATTGATACGATTTACCTTATCCAAAGAATCCAATTGTATAATGGTATCTTCTAATAAAGAACCTAAATTTCTTTGTCCAGACTTATTGCGCTCAATTAATCGTTTTCCAGCTTCCTTTGTCTCTGTTAATCCAATAATATGTAACAATTCATTATAAAAACTCTTATCTAAAGTATTACTGTCATTGATGAATGGAAGTTTTAGGAGATGAGCCGGACTAAATATTTTAAAAATAGCAATCAGCTTGTTGTCATCCCTTTTAGAATGGTTCTTTACAATAGATGCGTAATCTTTTAAATTGAAATAGGTAAACTCTAATTGACTAGCTACCTCATCTAAAAATGGCTTTGCAATTTCTTTATAGAATACATCTGTTGATATTCCTGAAAGTCTTTTCGTTTCAAAATCCTCAAATTGCTTAACTAATTTTTTGTTTTTCGCAAAAAAATATTCGAATTGATACGCATCAAAAATGAACCACTCGTATAGATTGGTTACAATAAGATGTTTAACCTCCAAATTTTTATGTGTAATTCTCTCCCTAAGAAAATATAATAACAATTCCTGAAGTGCTTTAGTGTTTAGTTTTTTAACACTCATCATTTCCGCAGAATTGCTAATGCTCTTGGTTTCAATAATGACCCCTACAGGACTAGCAGCTGTTTTATCAGTATGTATAACTAAATCATTTTTTCCTTTTGTATTTATATAGAAATCAGCATCAAAACCATTTTTTTTTAGGAAGTCAATAATGAGATTTTTTTGAAATTCTTCAGATTCTTTTTCATTGATCCTTTCAAAAAGTGTTACAAAATTGTGCTTGAAATTTTCAATATCTTTTCTGTTTGGTTTAAGTTTCAGAAAGGATTTATTTAGAGATTTATGAGGAGTTAATATTTTTTGTGACACGGGCTTAGTTTTTATTGATGGTTATCCAATTTGTTTTTTTAATTCTTCTTTACTTGGAAGAATAGCTTTGTATTCTTTCGCAAAAATGGTCTTATTGTTTTCCGGAAGTGTAAATTCTATCACTGTTTTGTTCTCCTCTTTACAGAGAATGATTCCTATTGTAGGATTTTCATCCTTCGTTCTTATCTTTCTATCATAATAATTTACATACATCTGCATCTGTCCAATATCTTGGTGGGTTAGTTTTCCAATTTTTAAATCTAATAGAACAAAACATTTTAGCAACCGATTATAGAAAACCAAATCCACAAAAAAGCTGTCACCGTCAAAAGTAAATCGCCGTTGCCTGCCTTCAAAAAGGAAACCTTTACCCAATTCTAACATAAAATGTTCCAGCTTATTGATGATTTCTGTCTCCAAATCACTTTCGGAATAGCGACTATCTTCTTTCAAATCCAGAAATTCCAAAACATAATGACTTTTTAGAACGTCGGTGGGCTTTTCTATAATTTGCCCTTTTTGAGCTAATTGTTTCACACCTTCTTTATCCCTGCTAAGAGCTAATCTTTCATAAATTGCAGAATTATATTGTCTGGTCAATTCTCTTACGCTCCAATTGTTTTGAGAAGCTTCTATTTCATAAAAGTTTCTTTCGTCTTCATTCTCAATTTTAAGTAATTGTATATAGTGAGTCCACGATAGTGTAAATGGTAAATTACGAGATGGTATTTCATCATTTAAATTTTCTGAAGAAATCCCAATCACTGATTGGGATTTTCTAAATTCCCCAGTCATCGATTGGGGAATTCTGTCTTGAAATGTTAAATAAAATTTTCTGAAATATTCCAGATTTGAAATAGAATATCCTCTTCCAAATTCTTTCGTTAATTGTTTACTGAGTTTTTTAAGTATCTCCTTAGCGTATTCGGCTCTATCTCTGCCATTTTGTTCGTCCTCAACAATTATTCTACCTATTTCAAAATAAGTTAACAACATAGTAGTGTTAATATTGCGGACGATACTATTCTTAGCATTTTCAATCAAATGCTTAATGGATGTGAAAAGAGTGGATGATAATTGATGCATATTTACAAATTTAACATTATTTCCATTATCCTTCATCAATATCATATACTAAGAAGATGATTCTTTTCTTACGTAAGTTTATTTATTTAGGAATTGATTAAAAATACTTATTCAATTTGTTCGTTGGGGATTTTAAGAAAAAATTACTTTTTCCTATTTTGCTGTTTAACACCAACCTTCAGCTCCCTAGCAAAATCCACCATCACCACCTGACTTCCCTGAAACGGATTATAAGACGGCTGATAATCAATATAGCCCGAAGAATGGAGATTCTTCAGGCATTTATGATAGGTGGCTTTTGAGCGGATTTTACTGATGCGCATCACCTCATCGCGGGAAATACTGACCGGATTTCGGAAACGGCTGAAATTCCAGAACTGGAATAAGGCTAAATAGAGGCTGATGTGTGATGGATTAAGTGTATTATCCTGAGCCACCTTTTCATAGAAAGCTGTGAGGTGTTTGATATAATTCATAATTTGGTTCGCTGTTGTTAAATCATTACTTCTTTTTCAGCATTTCTTCAATGTCTTTGTAATTGTAATATAATGTCCCGCCGACACGGGTGTAAGATAAAGTTCCATTGATACGTAGCTTCTGCAATGTTCCGGAGGAAATTTTTAGAAGCGCTTTGACCTCTGACGAACGCAGCCATAATTTCTGCTGGGAAATCTTAATTTGAAACAGGTTTTGTAGGTCTTCCAGCAATTCGGTTCTAAATTCCTGAAGGTCTTCTTTGGTAATTAGGTTTACGATCATAACTACTTCATTTTTGTTTTTGACTTAGCTTTCTTCTACAAAGTTGCAGCAATAAAACCCTGAAAACAATAGGGTTAGAAGAGCGTGGGCTAAATAAGAACAATCTGGACGATGCAGAAATCTTTTGGAGATTAAAAAAGAATAAATTGGATTCTACTAGATGGTGTACAAAGAAAAAAGACGAGTTCCGAAGTCTTTTCCCTTTTTGCAAAAAAGGCAAGAGAGTCTTGGATATAAAACTTGAAAAGTTTGTATATACAAAGACACATCTTGCTTAATTGTACCGCCGATTTTTCAGAGTTCTAAAAAAAGCTTACATTTGATTGATTATTAATGAGTTGCATTAATTGCTTTTGAAAAGAAAAAAAGCAGAAAAGACAATGACATCAGGGTTGTTCAATTTTTGAGCCGCATTAACAGTACCCGGCTCAAATTCTGAGCCGGCTTTGGGATGAGCGGCTTACTTTTTGAGCCGGATCGGAGTGTTGTGGTAACAATTTTGAGCCGGTTTTCAAAAAGGGTGCTCAATTTTTGCGCAGGGATATGAGTTGCTATAGTTTCTTTGATACAGTTTAGCAATATGGCGGTTTAATTTTTGAGCCGCATCGACAGTACCCAGCTTAAATTCTGCACCGGGTTAGAATTGACCGGCTCACTTTTTGAGCCAGGTAAACCCTTTGTGGTAACATTTTTGAGCCGGTTTTCAAAAAAGTGGTTCAATTTTTAAGCAGCAGAAGAGCTGCTTTACTTTATTGAGATATACTTCAGAAATATGGTTGCTCAAATTTTGAGCACGCATTTAAATATCCTACTCAATTTTTACGCAGGATCAGTGTGGAGTTGCTTAGTTTTTGAGCCGGTTTTAAGTTGAGCTGTGCACATTTTGCGCTGGCTTCCAGTTAACCTGTACTAAAATTACGCAGGTTTATGATAGATTATCCATAAATTTCTTTTTACATAGATTGATTATATTTGAATTACTTTGAAGTTTTTAAATAAATGACTTTTTTAAAGAAGCCAGATGAATTACCAAACATTTGAACCGGATCAGGACTTGACAGCATTTATCAAATGTTATTGGACACTGGAAAGCCCGAAAGAAGAAAAACCTGAAAAACAAACCATCGTTCCTGACGGATGTATGGAGATGATCTTTCATTATGGCGATCTATACAAACAATACTTGGACAATGGGAACAACATTATCCAGCCCAGATGTTTTGTCATCGGACAACTGACAAGGCCACTTGAGATCGAACCGACAGGCGAGACAGGAATTTTCTCCATTCGTTTTCGTCCGGAAGGATTTTTGCCTTTTACCACTACTCCCATAAAGGAGATGGAAAATACTGCTGTTTCATTGGAAAAGCTGTTTGGAAAGGATGGACAGGAAATAGGGCAACAGATCTTAAGTGCCAACTCCACTGCGGAGAGGATAAAGTTTATTGAAATATTTTTACTTGATAGGCTAACTGACCTTGAAACTGTTGACCGCATTGTAAAATCAACGGTTGAAACAATTATGACAGCCAACGGGCAACTCTCGGTTGATGAATTGTCCAGACACTCCAAAGTCGATCGAAGACAATTGTTACGCAAATTTTCTTCAGCCATTGGCCTAAGTCCGAAACAACTGTCTAGGACGATCCGATTGCAGGCTGCACTCAAAATGTTACTGAATGATCAGTTTTCCAGCCTCTCAGATCTGGCTTACGAAAACGAGTATTACGATCAGGCGCACTTTATCAAAGATTTTAAAGAATTTACCGGATCTACGCCCAAAGAATTTTATGGTACTCATCTTAAGATGTCCTCCCTTCTTTACAGAAAGGATTAGACTTGTCCCATTTTTACAATTTTAGTTTTCAAAAACATTGCAACTTTGTCATCTCAGCTTTCACAAAAGAAACCATTTGGTGTTTGGAAATCAAATAAAATGACAATTATTCAATCAGATAAAATTATGAAAACAGGAGCAAAATTTTTTATTGCGGTCGTTAGTTTGGCGATTCTTTATGCCTGGACAATAAAGCAGGCAAATGACATTCAAAAAGCGGAATGGCTGATCGGTACCTGGGAAAATAAAACCCAGAAAGGCAGCATCTATGAAACCTGGACCAAAACTGGCAATAATGAATTGTCGGGGAAAAGTTATAGTATCAAAGGCAAAGACACGATCGTTTTTGAAAATATCCGGCTCGTGCAGGAAAACAAAAAGTTATTTTACATTCCGACTGTTAAAAATCAAAATGATGGTCTGCCTGTTCTTTTTGCCGCCAAAACTATCTCTGAAAATCAATTGGTCTTTGAAAATCCGGAGCACGACTTTCCGCAGATCATCGCTTACACAAAAATCAATTCCGATTCATTAATAGCCGAAATTTCAGGAACAAAAAACGGACAGAAACGCAAACAGACCTTTCTAATGAAAAGAGTGAAAAGGTAAAAATGTAGATAAGCTTCTATTTTTTCATACTACTTATCTTATCCAATATTTGCTTTTTCCTGTTCTCTAAAGTTCCGCTTACTTCCAGAACTTCATTGCTGAAATCTCCAATCCAGTCTTCTAAAATATCATTTACTTCTTGTCTTAGATTCGGCAGATCCGATCCCTGGCAAACTATTAGATCAAATTTTTCTATGGGAACAAAAACCAATAGGTCAATTTCAGCAATTGCCGCGGCCATCTCTTCGTAGAGATCAGATATATTTTTCTTTTTGCCAACCGCATAGACATACGCCAAAAGGTCTAACGGGCAACGGTCAAAAATTGTATTGTCATCACTATTTTGTAATTGTTCTACCGAAAAATTGAATTGCTCAATATAATCTTCCAACGTCGGTATTTCTGAAAACAAATATCCTTCCTCTTCAAGTTGTAAGTAAGGCTCATTTATAAATTCATAATCAGGTAAACTTTCAGCGATCTCTTCCGCCAAAGTTGTTTTTCCGACCCTATGGGAACCTGTAAAAGCTATTCGCATAATTAGTTTCTCTATTTAATTTAAAACTATCATAAACTTTGCAATAAAAGATTTTTATCTTCCACTCATATTTTGGTCATAAAAATCTGTAAACTTATTTATTAGCTCGTCTAAATTTTCTCTATTAAATTCACCAAAACCTAAAGTCATAATGTGCCCTTCAGTATTATTTGACAAAACACGGTTGAAGTTTTCTATATAAGTATGAGCGTGTCCTTGTAATTGTAATTCAGTATTTATCATTTTCACCCAATGCTTCTCATCTTTATCATCATCTATCGAGTAAGTTAAATAAGGTAGAACAAAAGGAACAAATTTATCATATTGCTTATTTTTATGTGGATTTAAATTGTCATTTGGCCAAATTCTGAAATTTTCAAATAGGTTTAAATTTTCAGATTGAACGATTGTAGCAGTCTCATTTTTTGCAATTTCTGAAATGATTTTCCCTTGGTCTTGAGCGTATAGCCAAAACCAAGCTAAATCCCACGCAGTAGCACCTTTATGATTTATTAAATTATAAGGGTGGAATATTGAATCTATTGCGATATAGCCTTTTCCATCACCAATAGTGTTTCTAATAATTTCTATTAAATCATTATGATTAGAAATTTTTTGCATTGGATTTCCATTAATGAATCCATAAATATAATTCGACGTCCAATTTGATGGTTTATGGTATCCGTCATCAAGAATAGAATTTTCAATGATTTTTTTCGATTGTGAAATTGCGTCATCACTTTCTTTTAATTCATTTTCCTTTTTTTGTTTTGTCTTGAAAAAGTCAAAAAATCCCATATTTATCTCTTATTTAATTATTCTTGAACATTCCAAATATACGCATTGAATCAATATCTACACGATTTCAGCAATTCAATCTTCCTCAATCTCCTTCAATCTCTTGAATCAGAGAAAATCTATGAAATTGATTTAGGCAATTTTAAAATGCAGATATCAGAAAACCTACGATTTGAGGAGTGTTGTAGACATCATCCAAACACAACTTAATTAAGATCTTCATTCGCAGCAAACTTTTCTCTGCACTGATGCTGATACTCTTGCAGCGACATACCATAGATCTCCGAAAACAGTTTTAGAAAGTTGGAGCGAGAGGCAATTCCGCATATTTTGGCAAGAACTTCTGTTTTCTGATGAACTGCTATAGGATCTTCTGCGAGCAATTCGGCGATATACTTGATGCGCAATTCACTTAAATAGCGGTTAAAATGCATTCCTTTTTCCGTGTTAATGTAGGCAGACAGATAATTAGGGTTTGTCCCTACTCTTATTGCAATTTTTTTCAAACTCAGGTTCTGTTTTAAAAACTCTTTTTCGTCTTCAAATTTCTGTAGATTCTTCCGAATTCTGTTGCGAATCTCTGCACTCAATGTGGATTTTGGTGGTGAGACATCAGTTTTTAATCTCTCAATATCAACACCTACACCCGCTAAGACCACATCGTATGTTTTCTCGGACTTCTTTTCCAGATAAGTGTTTATAGTGAATATAAGTAAAAACATAGAGAATGTTACAACTCCAAAGAGAATATTCCTGTAACGCTGTGTAATACTCGAATATTCAATATTTATCCGCTCGGCCTCAAACTGTATAAAAAGATGATGTGTGTCTTCTATGTTTATTTTTTCAATTTTGTGGAGGGTATTGGCAAAAGATAAGCTCTCATCTATATTTGATTTTTTACGGGCATCCTCCAGTAAAATCTTATAGTTTTCCGTAAGCTCAGGAAAGAAAAAATGGTATTTCTGATAAAGAGAATCAACTTTTCTAAAAAAACTAAAGGATTCTTGTTCTCGGTGCTGAGCCAATTTATTCTTTCCCAGATAAAAGTAGATCACTGATACCCCGGCAAAGTCATTTACCCTGACCAGTTCCGGAAGTGCACGATTGAGATCGGCAATACTTTGCTCGTAATTTCCTTTACGGAATTTAGAAATGCCTTCACATTTAAAAAAACAATTCCTTAACTTGACGAAATCTAAATCTTTGGGTATTTCCCTCTTGCCTATTTCAATTAAGCGGTCGGCGCTATCATCATCTCCCATTTGCTGGTAGCAATAGATAAGCTGATGTAAACTGTTATAATAGCCTTTGCGCATATTATAAAGGATATCTGGGGAAATATTTTTCAAAATTTCCTGTCTAAAGAATGCAGAACAGGCCTCAAATTGACTGACCGCCTCACCGTAATATCCCAGATAACTTTTCATTACACCTAGGTGATATAATATATTATACTTTATATATGGGCTATATCTGGCGTAGGATAACGCCTTTATATAATCATCCAATGCAGGTTGATAGTCTTTAAAAATAAAGTAAGACACAATTCCCCTTCCAAGATAAGCAGAGGCAATAAGATCGCTATTACAACTATGCTGAGCGGAAGTTATTGCACTGTCTGCATACAGCTTTTTGCGGTATCCTGATGGCTCAAAATTCAGGGCATCTTGGTATGCATATGTTAATTCAGAATAATTTTTTTCTTTTTTCGCGAGGGCGATTAAAAGGTCAACGTAAGAAAGTGCTGTAGTATCATTAACCTTGTGGTGATCATACTTTTTTCTAATCTGATGATAGGCCACATTGTCTTTGCTCTGCGCAACCCATAATTCCGCAGTGGAAACCAAAAGCAATATAAACAACCTGAACATCTGCACGTTACCTTCATTTTATTAAAACGTTTTATAAAATTACGTTATTTTTTATGGAATCTCCAAGTGTTTTGTAAACTACATAACCAAAATGCTATCAATCACGGTTCTTATTCACACAAAATAACATTTGATGTGATGAATAAGCATCATTTGTCTTTTTGAGCACAATGTCTAATTCCAACTTATAATCACTTTTATGAAAAAACTATAACCTACAGCTATGCCGCTCTGGGATTTTGATACCGAGGATCAGTTTATAAACTGGCATCAGACATAGGAAACAGGCATCGTAAATCATTTTTTTTGTTGAATTTCTGTTTTACATTTGATCAGTAATTGTAAGAAAAATAGACATACAGTTTACACAAAATACTTTCAACAATAAACTAATGTCATGAAATATTTAAAAAAGATAATACCATTTGCGGTAAGCATTTTCTTTGTTATTCTCTTCTGCTATGCAGCTATCAGTAAGATATTGGATTTTGAGAATTTCCAGGTTCAGATTTCAGCATCACCATTGTTGAATGCATTTTCGCAATTCCTGCCTTACACGATAATCATTGTCGAAGTTATTATAGCAGGATTGTTATGCTACCCGAAAACCAGAACTATAGGACTGATAGGAAGCTTTATTTTGATGCTCATCTTTACTGGATATATTGCTTTGCTACTAAGGACAAGTAAAAATCTCCCTTGTTCCTGCGGAGGAATATTGGAAAAAATGAGCTGGAACCAACATTTGTATTTTAATATTGGCTGTGTTATTCTTTCTGTTATCGCTTTAGGTTTAAATCTAAAGTGCAGCGGGCCTGCTGACTAAGTATGTTACCGTAGTTGCTTACGGATGATTATGACTGAATTTGCTATTTATGTTCAACCTTAAAATTAGACAGCCAAAAGCTGTTTAACGATCCGAGATTCTAAAATGATTTTATTAACAACAATTTGTTTGAGAAATGTAGAATAGGATATTTTGATGCGACAAGATTTGTTAATCTATGGGTATAATTAAATAACTTTACCTACTCAATCGTACTTCCCAGGCAGATTTCTAAAGTTTTTAAGGTAATCTTTTTTGATGTATAAAAAGACCGGAATTATGAAATTTAATCAAATTTTGAAAGCCAATGCGGTAGCCATTGCTGCCGTGATATTCTCAGGGGCTGTGATGTCCTTTAAAGTGATAGAGAAAAAGGCGGCTACGACGTATTTCTATAACAGCACGGACATTGCCTCCGGAGCATTTGCCAATACCTCACACTGGCAGACCACCAATACTTCAGGGTGTGAAGTTGAAGGAGAAAGACCTTGTAGTATTGTGGTTCCCGACGGACAGACCCTGAATGATGTTTTGGATGGAAAAAGCAATGCGCAGGTTCTATCTATTAGTTCCAATCGTAAGCCTTAATTACGTTTGGTAATAAATGATGAATAAATTGAAGGCTGGCAAGTGCCAGCCTTCTTTCATATGTCTTGTTTAACTGCTTTCGTATTTATCTCGGATTCTGCGGCATTCCGCTAAGGCTGATAATATCTTCCGGAATAGCAATCGCATAGCGAGGGTCGTTTGGTGGTAAGCTATAAGTTTGTCCTTTAACCGTTCTTGTTAACGTAATATTGGCCCCGTCCCGGTTATACCGCTTAAGATCTGCCCAGCGAATTCCCCTGAACAACAATTCCTTACATCTTTCTTTTTTGATAATTGCTAAGGCTTCTTGCTTTGAGCCGGCTATAAATGGGATATAGGTTCCGGTTTTCCACCTCTTCATAAGCAGATTGTTTAGCAGCATCATAGCATTGGTGATGTCGTTAGTTTGAGCATAAGATTCTGCGGCGATCAGGTACAATTCATCCACTGCAACACTTGTCATTTTCCCTGAGGATCCTCCGGTATAATTGCCCTTAAAGGAAATATCGCCGTTAGCATTTACTCTGAAATAGGCCGATTTTCTGAGATCATTAGCGTGATAACTGTGATACAGCGTATCGGTCACTTTAGCTGCCGCAAAACGTACAGGTGCTGAGATCCGCATAGTTGTCCGCAGCAAAACTTCAGAATTCATATCCTTGATGGGGTATGATTCTGTTACATTCAGTGTATTAAAATCCACGAGCGTATTTTGATAGCTCAATGCCTGCAAGGCATAGGTCAGGGATTTCTGGTAATCGCCTATAAAGAGATAAGTTCTTGCAAGGTATGCTAATGCAGTAATCTTAGATGGCCTGCTGGCAGCAACCTGTTTGACCGGCAAAAGATCCACCGCTTCCTGCAGGTCTTTCAGAATCTGATCATATGTTTGTTTCACAGTAGACCGCTGGGAGGGAATATTCATATCCGGATCTAAACGAAGCGGCAGTCCCAGATCTGTTGAAGCCGTATCGCTGCTATAGGCAGGACACCAGACCTGCGCCGCATCCAGATAGCGTATTGCTCTCATTGCCAATGCCTGTCCTCTTACGTTTTCGGCTCCCGGAATAGCGTAGGTGTCCAGATTATTGAGAACAACATTAGAAACATAAATAGCTTTGTAAGTATAATACCAATCATTGCCTGCACCCTGACTGGCAGACACATGATCCTTCTGCCAGGTGTACAATCTTTTTAGAAGACTTTTTTTGGAATACGGAATATCTGTTTGGAGAAAATGAAATTCCTGAAAGACATAAAGGTTTAATGGATGTGGAAAGCAATGCAGAATACATAAATTTGCCTGAGATTTTGGTCGGTCCATTCGGAGTGCTTTGTAAATCTGAAAATCTACAGCTTCAGATTGTAGATCAATTCGAAAGTAATTATGATAAAATGAAAGTCTTAATTTTCGGGAACGACATTGTATCTCCAGATAATTATTGCCTTAATCAACCATATATTATTGCAGAAAAATTTACAGCCCTAGAAAACAATAGCTAGAGTGTAATTCAAATTAGACAGTGAAATGCAATTGTAGCATCATTTCAATCGTTCCTATCTCTTCCGGCCGATATAATTATCAGTATAGTTCTGAAGTAATATCGAGTTCACGAAGAATGTTTTCTGAGACAGAAAAAGTAATTGGTGGTAGAAGCTATGGATTAGGATACGGTTATATTTATACAGAAGGTGTCTTACTTTGTCTGGAGATTTTATAAAGAGTCTGTTAAATAAGTTTTAGCCCAAATGTAAAAACCATGGATTCTAACGAAAGTTAGAATTTTTCTTCTTCAACTATAAGTAAACATACAATTCTAAATAAAATTCCCAATGATAGAGGATAAAAACTAATAACCATCAAAACTTATCTGATATGAGAAACTATGCAGATATGCATGTTCTACTTATTTAGTTACTTAAAATACACTACATCGCCACTATGCGCAAAACAAACTCATTACAAGATTAATCATAACACAAATTGTTATAATTTTTACAAATTTTGATATTTATATTACAAAATATATTATATTTGTAACACTAAAACTAAAAAAATGTATACTGAGATTTTAAGAATAATAGAAGGCGGATTAAACAGAGATATCAAAAAAATAACAAATTATTCGAAGATTCTTGCTGAGAAATTGGAAAAAGATGGAGATGGCAAATTAGCAAAATTAATTATTAATACACTGGAAAATAAACCTTCATCAATGGTATCAATGGACTCCTTGCTTTCTAGTCCGGTTGATCAAGAAAGTCGTATGAGTATAGTTGATATTTCAATGCCTATAAAAAATGATGGAGAAGTTATACTTCCACCAGGCATTGCTAGTAAAGTTGAAGATTATGTTAACTTATACCAACACCAAAATGAACTTATTAAGAATGGACTTGAAATTTCAAATTCTCTCTTACTATACGGAATCCCTGGAGGTGGAAAAACAACAATTGCTAAATATATTTCCTATAAAACAGGCCTTCCATTAATTACAGCTCGTTTTGATGCTATCGTATCTTCTCTACTAGGTAACACCTCAAAAAATATTCGTAAAATTTTCGAATATGCAGATGAAAAACCTTGCATCCTGTTCTTAGATGAATTTGATGCTATCGCCAAAGCAAGAGACGATCAATACGAATTAGGAGAACTCAAAAGGGTTATAAACAGTTTACTTCAGAACATTGATAATTTTTCAAAATCTAATCTACTTATAGCTGCTACAAACCATTCGGAACTTTTAGATAAAGCAATTTGGAGAAGGTTTAATACAATCATTGAAGTTGGACTTCCTAACCAAAACGAAATACAAGGACTTATTGAAAAGTTTATCCAAGGCGCAGCAAATGATTTTCTAAATGATGAAAAAAAACTTAGCAAGATTTTACAAAACTTAGAGGGAAAGACGCCATCATTTATTAAAACTTTATTCAACAATATCCTTGCTCAGAAAATCATTAGAAATAAAGAAATGTTGTCGTATGAAGATGTTCTTGTTGAAATTTTCGAAACCAATAACAAAGATTATAAGGTAGAAGAACTTATTATATTCTTAAATGAAAGCGGCATTACTCAAGAGCGCATAACGCAGATTATGAACATTTCAATAAGACAAGTCAGAAACAATTTAAAAACTAAATAAACATAGATATGGAAAGGAATTTACCTATAAAATTTTTTCAGAAACGAATTAATGACGAAAGAAATACTGAAGGTGGAGGAAACCAAGATCCACCAAAATGGTTTGACGAAGCACTGGTTCCCTACAAGGCTCAGCAATTCATTGATACATTAAGTGAAGTATCTCAAAAAATACTCGCTAAACAACGTGAGGATAATTATATCCCAAATGTTATCAAGCTAAAAGTTAATGAAGACGCATTAGCAAAAACATATCGTAAAGAAATTCGCCAGATATTCAATACTCAAAAAATGAATGTGATCGGGTTGAGTCAGAATGATGAAGTCCTAATAAAAATTGAAAGTGCAGAAGAAGTAAGCAAAATTACAAAAAAGCTTGCGCAAGGTTTGAAACAATCAGCGAAGCAAGGCGTAAAATTAGGTATTGCTGCTATAGATGATATTGAAGAACATTACCCAGAAATTAGCATTGATAATGAAACATTTGAAGAGTCAGAAGAGCTTAAAGTAAAATTATTCAACTATGGTGATCCAGAATTAAACATAATAGCTATTAGAGCTTTTGAAAAATTTTGTAGAGATAGAGAGATCGATTACAGCAGAACAGTATATTCTGCGGATTTAAATATTTTCAAAGTCAGCCATGCAAGCCTCGATACTATTGCAGAACTAAAAGATTTTGACGGTGTGCAACTTATTTCGGAGATGCCAAGATATTATGTCACTTTGGACGAATTAGATGGTGACGGTGAGATAGAGATTAAGATGCCGGACGCAGGAATAGACTATCCGACCATTGGAATTCTTGATAGTGGTATTGCGAAAATCCCACACTTATCTCCCTGGCTTTTAGAAGATAACTTTACAAAATATCACGAGGACGATGTTGACAAAGGTCACGGAACGGCTGTATCAGGAGTTCTACTTTATGGCGACGAATTTGAAGAAGAAAATTACACTGGTTTTCAAGGTGCAAAACTTTTTGAGGCCATTGTATTTCCTAATAACACCACTCAAGGCGTCTCGGAAGAAGAATTAATAGAAAATATAAGAGAGGCGATTAGTGAAAATGACCACATTAAAATATGGAACTTATCATTAGGCACTAACAAAGAGGCTGATGAAATTGAATTTTCGGACTTCGGAAAGGCTTTAGATGAAATTCAAGAACAGCACAATGTTTTAATATGTAAATCTGCTGGTAATTGCGGGAACTTTAAAAAGAATAGTCCGAGAAGTAGAATATCTCAATCTGCTGATACTATTAGAGGCTTAGTAGTTGGATCAATTGCAAAAAGTAAAAACTCCACAGATTTATCCGAAAAAAATCATTCATCACCCTTTTCAAGGATTGGGCCGGGTCCATCTTTTTTAATTAAACCAGAAATCTCTCACATTGGAGGAAATGCAGGACTGGATGAACATAACAGGTTAGTACTAAATCCTGTTTATACATTTTCGAAAACGGGTGATAGAAAAGGAGTTGCAGGAACAAGTTTTTCAACGCCCAGGATTTCATCAATAGTTGCTGGATTAGATCATTTATTAAATGAAGGATTTAATCCTCTCCTTTTAAAAGCCTTAACAATTCACTCCGCAAAATATCCAACAGAGTTAAAAGTTGCTATCGATGAGAAATTAAAACATTTAGGTTTTGGTGTACCTTCCAATATTCAGGATATTCTTTTTAACCAGCCAAACGAAATTACACTGATTCTTCAGGATAATTTGGAGAAAGGCAACTTCATAGAAATCCTTGATTTTCCTTATCCTCAATCAATGGTTGACGAAGATGGATACTTTCATGGAGAAATTTGTGTAACCCTTGTAACCTCTCCAATTCTTGATGCAGCAAATGGCTCAGAATATTGTCAGTCAAATATTGAAGTTTTGCTTGGAACATATGACGAAAAGACTGACAGAGATACATCAAAACGTGGAATTATAAATCCTATAGGGAAAGACGGCGCAAAGAACCTTTTATCTCATAGTCTATATAGTAAATCAGTAATTAAGAATACTGAAAGCCCGTATACGAGGGAGAGAGTCTTAGTGGCTTATGGAGATAAATTTCAACCAGTGAAAAAATGGTCAGTTAATTTAGATGAATTCACTCCCTCCAATAAGGAAAAATATTTGAAAAATCCTAAAAACTGGTATTTAAAAGTTGAAGGTCTTTTTAGAGATTTCATAGAGACAAAAGCTGAAATGCAGAGAATAACACCAAGTCAGGAGTTCTGTCTAATCATTACGATAAAAGACACAAGAAATGAAAGTCATATCTACAATGAGGTTACACAATTACTTGATTCTTTTAATTTTGTTCATCAGAATGTTCGATTGAAAGAAGATGTTAGAATTCAACTAAGAAATTAAGTACTTTATCAGCATTCAGTGGATAATTAAAAAACACTTTATTTTATTAAACTGATACAATATTAAGGAAATTACAATACCTAACAATTAAATAATATACATTATGGCATTAAAACCAGGACCCAAAAGAAAAGCAACATCTACCGGTCAGCCCGATAAAAGACAGCGTGATAATAAAGAAACCCCAGGCAACACTCCTTCTTTAAAACCGCCAAAGAGACCGAGAGGAAAATAAAAATTTTAATAGCATCGTTTCAAATCCTAACATTGTTGGGATTTTTTTATTAGAAATTGTTAAAAATAATGTTCATATTATAGAAAGTTCCGTAAAAATACGGATATTAAAGTTCGATGCGATTTTTATTTTTGTTACTTACGGAAAACCGTAACAAAATTAAAATACTATTATATAAATTTGGTTGTTAAGTTTTTAGATCCAACTATTAACTATTCAACATCTTTAAAAAACTACAATCCATGGAAACAAAAAAGCGCTCTATTTTAAAACTAGACATTCCAAAATCAGATATTGGAATTTTAATTTCAGATCTTTTCAAATTATTAATTTCAACGGATCAAACTGCAAATCAAATCAAAGAAATCTTGAACGAACAATTTGAACAAGATGAGTTTATTCCAATACCAGGAGCTCAAACACTTGTAAATTCTCAAATTGTTCAAAACAAAAATTATATCAAAAAAGATTTAATTTCAACTCTTGATAATATAACTTTCTATTCGGATAATACTTTCACTATCAATTTTAACAACATTAATGATCAAGAGAACTTTGGAGGTAAGACGACGCTAAACACATATCCAAAATATTCCGCTCAACGTGATTTCTTCGGTAATTTATTCAGCATGGACAAATATGCAAAAAAGCTTATAGATAATGGATTTAAGAAGATTGTAGAAACAAATCTTGAATTATTAAAAGAAGAAAAAATAAAAGATAAAAAATATAGATTAATACATTATAAACCTGACAACAATTATTATTTACGGGCAATAGTTTCTACGGATAATTATTTTGATTACAACAATTCAATTGCAGTTGTAATAGCACTACTAACCCTTTATAAAGAAATTAAATCTTCCGGCGTTGCTTATTCTCTTAAATTGTGTGAATATAATGAATCAAATATCAGAATGTTTTTTGATTCAACAGGCGAAAAAGAACTTGAAGGAATTGGGTATGTGAAAAATATTGTTGAAATTTCAAATGATGAAATTAAAAGAGAAGCTTTACGTTTTTCAGGAGTCTGTACGATTAGTTATGATACCCAAAAGAAAATAAATGAAATTTATATTAAACCAAAAGATATAAAATCTAAAATTTTAACAATAAAACACAATCAGAAACCTCAAAATGGCTTGAAGAGCTTGACTGATTTTGAAAATGTAGATAAAGTCCATAATGAGCTATACGAAGATATAAAAGCGATAAAAAATATTAAGAATACAGAGCAAATAAAATTTCTTGTGCGCAGAAAGATTGATAATGCTAAGAATGAGGATATCAGAAAATTTAAAGCATCTATTATGAATGAATTAACAGCGACTACAACTAAAAATATTATTGATCTTTTAAATCTTTTTAATAATATTCAAATATTAGCGAATGAAGATATAGAAGCTTCAGAATATTTGAGGTACGTGATTTATGAAGCTTTAATAAATAGAAAATAAAAATTCTAAGATATGGTTATTGTACTTAAGAAGTCTATGGAACTCAAATATATAATTTTAATATAAATTGATTATTAATGCTGTTTTATAATATCACTATAATAAAATATTTATTAATTTGCCATTTACTGCACAATAGAATTAATTAATAGTCTTTTAACAAAGCGAATAATGGAAATAATTATAAAAATAAAGAGTAACACAAGACTTAATGATGTAGATAATCTATATCAAACTTTGTACTCTGCAATTAAAAAGAAAAATACTATCAGCTTACAGATACCAAAGAGCTTTTCTAGAAATTTTTTTTCGATTACTTCTAGTTTAATTCAATTTACTGCTACGTGGATTCAAAGTGGATTTGCAAAAAGGCTCTTATTGAATATTGAAAATTACGATCCAGAAACTTTGGAGAGATTATACGAACAAGAATTTATATTTCCCATTATTGCTTTAGTTTGGAACGATGTTACAATAGAAGATTTAAAACAAAATAATCTTAGACCTTACCTTAGACGTTTTCAAAATGATTATATCTTAAAAATGCGAAGAATTGAGGCAATGAAAAAAGGTGAAAAAATGTTACTTGCAAGTTTTGATCATTTTGATAACGCTACTGGTCTTCTTCCATATTTTGAAACATCAAAAGATTTTATTGGAAAGGAAGATGATTTGAAAGATAGTTTAAGAAAACCATTTATGGAAAGCATTCTAAAGTATACAAAAAGTTATTTTCAAAATTCTTTAGATAAGGTTTACGATGATTTTATAGGAATTATATATGAACTTATAAAAAACACTCAAGAATGGGGAAAAGAAGATGTATTTAATGTACCAATCACACCTAACATTAGAGGGTTATTTGTGAAATTTTATAAAAGAGGACGTAAGAAGCTCATTGAGGAATATACTGATGAATCCGCCATTGTTGATTTTTTTAGTAATGAAACAACAATCAAAAGTAATAAATACGATGAGGTTTATTTTATGGAGATTTCTGTTTTTGATGGTGGTTCTGGCTTTGTGAAAAAATTCATAAATGACACTGATGAGATATTAGATGATGTTAGTATAATAAAAAAATGTCTTATAAAAAATCAAACATCATCTGTGGGTATATTTAAAAGAGAAAAAGGAAAAGGCCTTGATCGTATTTTACAAATTCTAGATTCTGGTAATGGTTTTTTACGTATTAAAACTGATAAATATTGTCTCTACAGAAATTTGGTTAAAGAACCTTACAAAGATGTTGAGAATGGAAATTATGAACAGATGGAACTATTTGATTGGAATAGTAATTCCACAACTAATTTTACAACATTGCAATACAGTTCAGGAAGTGTCATAAGTTTACTTTACCCTCTACCTCAAATTTCTGATTATACAAATGAATAATTTTTACATATACGACGTCTTTTATAAAGATGGCAAAAAAAATACATCGACCACAGTTATCTTTTGTCCAGGTAATTTTCTAGATATTGAGCAATTACAATTGGAATTAAAACTTTTTTACACTAATCATTTTCAAACGGATAGAACAGTTTTGATAGGTGGAAAATATATTGACAAATTTGTTGAAAAGATTACTAATGCAAGAAAAGATATATTTAAATATGTTCCGAAAATTGAAGATATAACTTTTTTTGACAATTTACATGTATTATGCTTTGATATAAATGGAAATATCCATGAACAAAGCCATAATGATTTAAAAGAATTTAAAGGATTAAATACATTTAAAAAATATTTTATTAATCAGGGGCTAACCAAAATTTTTGTAGAGAGAGGTGGCTTAGTTGAATCAACAGGAAGCCACCATCATTATATGTTTCCTTCAGGAAGAAAGCATAGTGACAAGTTTCTACGCGTGGCTAATATTCTTCTATACAGTTCTGAAATTTATTTTATTGCATTTAGGCTTTTGCAGTTTTTTAAAACTGAAAACTACAAAGAAATATATTGCGACACATCATCAATTAATTCGGTAGCGATTGCTCTTAACGATCTATTAAACAGATTTAGTTCAGAGCTCAAGATATACCCAATTAATAGCTTTCAATCATATGATGGTTTATATAGCGGAAAAGTTCAGCTTAAAAGCAATTCGTTTATTCTAATTTCTGCGTCAACTTCTGGCAACATATTGGAATATATTATTGAAAAAAATCGAGAATTAAAAAAAGATAATATTGTAACATTATTTTATCTAGACAATACAAAGCCATCCAAGATTGCACTGGAACAAGTAGCTTGTAACTTGACTAAAAATGAGGGCAATCCTAACGGTGTTGAGCGATTTGTTTCATATGAAAGTCAACATAGCTGTGATTTATGCATTAGTGGATCCTATCCGATTGAAATATCTGGTGATGTTTTTCTTTTAGAAAAACCAAAAATAAATGGAGTAAGAATTGATGCAAGTGATATGGATATCCAAACCTCCTCTCACTTCATTAATCAATTTATGTCTTATAAAGGTAATTCCTCAATAATGAAAACCAATTACAAAGAAATAGGAGAAGGTTTTGTGAAAAAGTATGAGGTTTATATAGACTATTCTTACATAATAGATAACATCTCAAGTGACAATCGATTTAAAAAATATAAAGAAAAATTAGATGCATATGTTAATCAATATGTTCCTAGTAATCTAAAATATATTCTTCATTTAAATGATGATGCGTCAAAAAAACTAGCAGAATACGTTAAAGAAAAAATTAAAGCAAACTATTGCTCTAGCTCAATTCCATCATTAATTAGTCAAGATCAATTTTCAAAAATCAGTAAGGCTAATGAAGGAAGTATACTCATTGTAGGATCATGTATAACAAATGGAAAAAATCTTTTATATTTAAGTAGAGCTTTAAGGAACTATAAATTAAGAATTATTTATTTTATAGGAATTATCCGACCAAATAATCAAAAATCTTACAGTTTTTTGAGAACAAATCTTAAATATGGTAGATATGGAGCTGAAAACAGTACTTTTATTGAGGTTGAGAAAATATTTTGTTCTAATAAAAACATAGATAATCCTTGGCAGGAGGAATTAAATTTTTTAAAGAAACACCTTACATTATCTGATGATTTAGAACTCAATACATTTTTAAAAGAAAGAATAAAATCAATTGAAAATTGTTACTCAAATGAAGTAAGGGGAATGCATGATAATCTTTTTTTACCTATTACTAAAGCTGGAAAGGGGAGCAAAAATTTAAAAATAAGAAGAAATTCTGCTTTTTTTAATCGTGAAAATTATGCGGAGCACGTCAGTCAATCTGATGTATATTTTAATATTGCATACGTAATAAATAAATTAAGAAATTCTGAGAATAGTTTGCATACATTAAAACAATCAGCATTTGTAAGAAACCTTATATCACCTGAAAATCTTAATCGATTTAATGACGGAATAATTCAGGCATGCATATTACGAAGCGCTAGTAAAGAGGAACTTAATTATGCTTTTGACGAGGAATTGTCTGGACAACTCAAGGATATCTTGACAACCATTTTTAAATATAAAACTCAAGAACAAGGAGAAGCAATTCT
The DNA here is from genome assembly GCF_900099685.1 of Chryseobacterium taeanense. GTDB lineage: Bacteria > Bacteroidota > Bacteroidia > Flavobacteriales > Weeksellaceae > Chryseobacterium > Chryseobacterium taeanense. The sequence continues at coordinate 39,596 of NZ_FNDW01000002.1, forward strand.
TGAATTTTTATATTCTTTAGCAATAAAAAAGATGACCCTCAAACTACATCATTTATCATATCTCCTCTCTATACTAGAAAATGAAAAAAATTATTTGATAAGATTTTTTTGTAAAATAATTAAAATAGAATATAAATTAATTTCAAATAATATAGATTCATCTAATTAATATAGATTTACTTAAATACTGATATAAAAACAACATAAACAATAATATACAGATGTATAGTTTTTGTATGATGTAATGCTTAGATGAATTTATTGCTATATACATACAGAAGAAACCTTTAATTTTATTCCTGAAGTAGTTATTGAGAGCCAGAAAAATAAATAACATTTTTTTCATAACTATTCATAATTCTACAAAAGAAAGCTGTAAAGACTGCTTTTTGGATAATGTTGTCTTAATATGAGAAAAAAATATCTATATATCAGACAAATATTGACTTTTTTGCTTCACTTTTTATATATAAGAATAATTTAAAACTCACTTAACAACTTTGAAATATTGTAAATATCTACTAATAAATGATTTAAGTAGGGTTGCGTTAAGTTCACATAACAGGATTCATATACTAGTTTAATCTTTAATTCAACGTGAGTTCGGGTTAAGGATTTATAAATCGCAAAGCCAAACAAAAAATTGATTATTTGATTTTCAATAATATAGATAGACAAGGGCGTAAAACTTATCAAAGTGAAACAAAAATTTTGTTTTACTTTGATAAACGAAGTGGCATTGTTTAACTTAAAATCACTTTAGAGAGTATATTCCTTTGTTTTTCTTTGCGATAAAAACAATTGAGCATTGTAAAATCAATAATTTCCTTATCACGAATTCAGGTTAATTCACTTAAATTTTTCGATTTTTCTTCGTAAAACCGCCATATCATCACTCACTTTCTTATCTAGAATCTTCGCATAATGCTGGGTAGTCTTAATATTCGTATGCCCCAGCATTTTACTTACACTTTCAATAGGAACACCATTGGACAACGTAACAGTAGTTGCAAACGTATGCCTTGCGATATGGAAAGTCAAATCTTTATTGATATCGCAGATATTCGCAATTTCTTTCAGATAAGAATTCATTTTCTGATTACTTAGAACAGGAAAGAGGACTTCTGAATTTACGCACTGCGGATGATTCTCATATTTTAAAACTATTTCTTGAGCCACAGGCAATAACGGAACTCTGGTTGAGATATTGGTTTTTTGACGGTGGGTAAAAATCCATTGATCGCCATCAATCCCAATATTGATGTTGGATTTTGATAATTGCTTGACATCCACATAAGCCAGACCGGTATAGCAACTGAAAAGAAAAATATCGCGAACTTGGTTCAATCGGTCAGATGCAAATTTCTTTTCGTAAATCATCTGAATCTCTTCTTTGGTAAGATAAGGACGTTCCACAGCTTTGATCTTTGCTTTATAGCCGAGAAAAGGATCTTTAGTAATCCAGCCGTGTGCCATACATAATCGGATGATCTTTTTGAAATTCTTGAGATATTTCACAGCTGTATTGTTTCCACATTTTCTTACACTGCGCAGCCAGAAATCATAATCACTTACGAAACCGTGATCAATTTGTGTGATGTCAATATCAGGAACTTTGTACTTCCAGTTAATGAATTCCTGCGTATGCTTTAAAGATGTTTTATAGCGCTCCAATGTTCCTGGAGCAAAATCCTGACCGACCAAGGCTTCCACTTTATCATTATGCTCCTGAAAGATGGGGATGAGCATTCTTTGCTCAATATCAGTTCCAAGCAGTTTAGATTTTAAACTCTCTGCAGTTACAAAGTTTTCTTCTTTCAGCATCAGGTAGTGGAAATCGTAAACTTTCTGTTCCAAAGTTTTAAGATAGAGATTCAGTGTTTTAGCTTCTTGCGAACTACCCAATGCCTTGTGTGCTTTAACATCCCATTTCTTCGGATCAATATACCTTTTAGCAGCAATGTCGGCTGCCTTGCCGTCTATCGTAATTCGTAGGTAGATGGGAGCGGTTCCGTTTGTTCTGATTTTATTCTTTTTGATAAAGAATAGAAGGTTGAATGTTTTGTTCATAGTGTGATAACTTCAATGGGTTAATAATTTACTTTTTGTTACCACTTTTTGCAAGATGTACAATTGTTAGACTGCCTATTTGTCCGGGCTTTCCGTGATTTTTCGTGACCTATTTTTGTGATTTTTTGAATGGGACACGAAATAGGTCATATAAATCGTGACCTATTTTGCTTTTTTTTGATACTGCGCTAAAACAAAAAACGCTGTAAACAGTGATGTTTACAGCGTTTTAGCTTATTTTGGTTTCTAACCTGGCGGAGAGTGAGGGATTCGAACCCCCGGACCTGTTACAGTCAACAGTTTTCAAGACTGCCGCAATCGACCACTCTGCCAACTCTCCTTAAACTCCGATGATATCGTCGTTTTCAGTGGTGCAAATATAGAATGTTTTTATGTACTGCCAAAATATTTATCAATAAAATTTTAACAAAACTTAATAATCTTCTATAAATCAGATTATTTATTTTTATCAATTGATATTGATTTGCATTTAATGCCATTCGGTAAATAAAAAAAACGCATCAGTACAGATGCGCTTTTGTATTTTTCTATTATTAATTAATGTAATTCTGCAAGATATTTTTCTGCATCCATAGCGGCCATACATCCGCTTCCTGCTGCTGTAATTGCTTGTCTGTAAATATGATCCTGAACATCTCCTGCTGCAAAAACTCCCGGAAGATTGGTTCTTGAAGAGCCTTTTTCGGTTAAGATATATCCATTTTCATCTAAGTCAATTTGTCCTGCAAAAACATCTGTATTTGGCTTATGACCGATTGCAATAAAAATCCCCTCAACATTAATTGCAGAAGTTTCCTTAGTCTGATTATTGATAACAATAGCTTTTTCAACCAGATTATTATCTCCTTCAATGGCAATTAATTCATGATGAAATTTCACTTCAATATTAGGAGTATTCTGTACCCTGTGAATCATTGCTTTGGATGCTCTGAACTGATCTTTTCTCACCAACATGGTTACTTTATTTACCAATTTGGCAAGATAAGTAGCTTCCTCAGCCGCAGTATCTCCTGCCCCCACAACCACAACATCTTTTCCTTTATAGAAAAATCCGTCACAGGTTGCACACGCAGAAACACCTCCGCCAGCATATTTTTTTTCATCATCAAGGCCTAAATATTTCGCCGTAGCACCGGTAGAAATAATTACTGTTCTGGCAAAAATCTCTTTATTGCCTGCATATAATTTGTGAATACCACCAATTTCTTTAGAAAACTCGACCTTTGTAATCATTTCGTAATGTACTTTTGTGTCGAATCTTTCTGCCTGTTTTTGCAAATCCATCATCATTTCAGGACCTGTAATCCCCGCCGGATATCCCGGAAAATTATCAACCTCTGTAGTTGTGGTTAATTGTCCGCCAGGCTCCAAACCTGTATATAATTCAGGTTTTAAGTCTGCTCTTGCTGCATAAATTGCAGCTGTAAAGCCTGAAGGCCCGGATCCAACGATCACACAATCTAAAATGTTTTGCTCCATAATTTGCTTTTCAAAAGATTTAAAATTTACGTCCGCTAAGTTCGTAATTTTTAATATTTATTTAAAGTTATTTTAATGATACTTGTCAATATCTAATATGTGAATGGTCAATTGTCAACTTTGAATTCTCTTCAGGTAAATTGACAAATGAAATGAATTGACTATTCACCATTCACTTCTTTATACTTTCATCTTAACTTTATCAACATTGATAATTTTGTAAACCAGCTCTTTAATAAGTTCGGCTTCTGTCATGTTGACTGCTCCCAGACCTTTTCCCTTCATGTCGAATTCCCTTAAAATAGAGATCACTCTCGTCGCATGCTTTAAAGGATAAAGTCGTGCTGATTCCGCATAATCTTTTATAAAATAAGGATTTACACCCATCTGCGCAGCAATAACCTGAGGTGGCTGACCCATCATGGTGTTATAAATAATCACATTGGAAAAATAATTATAAAGACTTGCCAGCATCATTACAAAAGGGTTATTTTTAGGATTTTTACCCATGAAATGTGCAATTTTAAAAGCAGCATTGGCATTTTTCGTACCTAAAGCTTTCTGAAGTTCAAAAACATTGTATTCTTTACTGATTCCAATATGATCTTCCACAATTTTACCGTCCAGAATATCTCCGGGTTTGAGGATGATCTTTAGTTTATTCAGTTCATTGGCAATTCTGGAGAGATCGTTTCCAAGATATTCTGCGAGCAGGTGAGAGATGTTCGGAGCAGTTTTTATTCCTAATGAGATACATTCATCTGCAATCCATTTCGGAAGACTGTTTTCTTTGACAGATTCACTTAAGAATAAGGATTTAGCTTTATCTAAAGCTTTGGTAACCTTCTTTCGGCTGTCGAGTTTCTTATGCTTGTGGGCAAAAACCAGCACAGTCGAAGGAACCGGATTTTGAACGTATGCTTCCAGAGCATTACTTTCGCTTTCTGCTAACCTCAGATCCTGGGCTTCTTTAACGATAATTACCTGTTTGTCGCCCATCATCGGAAACTGTCGTGCCAGAGAAAGAACCTCGTGATAAGACGTATCTTTTCCGTAGACAACAGTCTGATTGAATGCTTTTTCATCTTCAGTCAGAAAATCGTGCTCGAGTGCTTTTACAGCAAGATCTATAAAGTAAGGTTCTTCTCCGTGAAAAAAATAAATCGGTAAAACTTCTTTATTTTTAATATTTTTGAGGATTAAATCTAATTCTTTCATCTTATAAATGGAACTTCCAAAACTGAATTTTCAGGAAACTTTTGATTTTAAATTCAAGAGAGACAAAGATAAGTTTTTTATTTATGATTTGGTTCGTAAAACTTACCTTTTGCTCACTCCTGAAGAATGGGTGCGCCAGCATTGGATTCATTATTATCTCACCGTAAAATCTTATTCCGCTTCTGCTTTGATTACTGAAAAAAAGATTGTTTTGAACGGATTAACCAAAAGAATAGATCTTCTCATCACTGAGAAAACACAACCTGTAATTTTAATTGAATGTAAGGCTCCACAGATAAAACTAACGGAGAAAACTTTTGAACAGACTGCAAGATATAATTCTATAATAGGTGCAAAAGAAATTGTTTTAACGAATGGTTTACAGCATATTAATGCGTACTATGAGAACGGACAATATCAGTTTTATAGGCCGGACTAGGACTAAGCTTGAGGTTGTGTCAAATGATAAATTTAAAATTAGATTAAACAAACTTTATATTTAAGAAGATTAATTCTAATAATGCAAGGCAATTTTAGTAATTTAGATTGTTTGATTTATGGATTATATCTGATTGAAATATGATATGTTCATAGCCCGGATTGAGCGGCATGTTTGAGCTCTTTTCTATTTTCGGCGGCGGCTTTGCCGCCGCCGAAAATAGAAAAAGCGAGTAGCGAAAGCCGGAAAAAGCTCCTTAAAAAAATTAAATTACAAAATATGATACGTACTATTTTACTTGCAGGAATTTTGCTTGCTTCAGAAACTTATTTCGGACAGAAGCTAAAAACCATTGCTTATCAGGACGGTTCGCAAAAACTTAATGGTTTAGTCACCTCAAACGCCGGAAAAAAGCTTCCCGGAGTTTTAATCTTGCCTGCATGGAAAGGAATTGATGAAGAAGCAAAAACAGCTGCTGCAGAGCTGGAAAAGCAGGGATATATTGCATTTGTTGCAGATATTTACGGAGAAGGGAATATTCCGACGGATATGGAAACAGCAGCAAAAAGTTCAGGATATTACAAGAAAAACTATGAAGCCTATCAGAAAAGAATTTCGCTTGCGTTGGAGCAACTGAAGAAGAGTGGAGCAATCCCTAATAAAATTGCAGTGATTGGCTATTGTTTCGGAGGAACCGGTGCCTTAGAGTCGGCGAGGGGAAACCTGCCTGTTGTAGGAGTAGTTTCCATTCACGGCAGTATAGGGAAAGACCGGACTAGAAAAAACGAACCGATTGCTGCAAAAATTCTGGTTGAAAACCCTGCTGATGACAAAAGCGTTTCACCGGAAGATTATGATGATTTGGTCAAAGAAATGAACGATGGAAATGCCGACTGGCAGATCATTACCTATGCGCATTCAAAACATACCTTCACAGATCCCAAATCACAGGATTATAACGAAGTGATGGCAAAAAGAGCATGGAATCATACATTAATGTTCCTAAAGGAAATTCTGAAATAAACTGTATCAATATTAGAAGTCTATAAATAAAATGTCCCGCCATGCTTTCTGCAAATCGGGACATTTAATTACTTAGCTTCCAGTTCTACCTGATATGCTTTCGGAGAATATTTGGTAAGAGAACCCGTGGCAGCATCGATTCCGACACCGATAGCACCTCCCAAAAGGATATTGACCAGAGTTACCGGATTAAAATTTTTCGTAAGTTTAACTTCTTTATCACTAAACCCTTCTTTCTGTAAAGTCACCGTTTGTTTGCTTAAAGATCTCGGGATTTCAGCAGTACACGGAGTCGTACATTTTTCAATTCCTTTATGAAACACCTTAGCGCCTTCCGGTATTGAATTGAATGTTATTTTGTCTTTTGTTCCTGTAAGGATGGTTGCGCAAGAAGTTGCAGAAAAGGCAATGCCAGCTAAAAGAGCTATTGACAGTTTGTTTTTCATAGTTAGTTTTCTATTTCCTATTTAAAAATTTGCGCGAACTTACGAATAATCTGTCAATATTCAAGGAGTAATACATTGCCGGATTGTTAAATTTTCAATCTACTCCTTCATCTTCCCGATGTACAGATTCTATTGAAAATGCAGGAACACAGATGGAGAGGTATTCGCACTCTTCAGGGAACGGATTGCTGTAACGGATTCTTGCTCCCTTTTCGATAAAAATACTTTGTCCCTTTTCTAAAACTACGGTTTCTCCATCGATTTCAAATTGTTTTTTTCCTGAAATGATTATAGTAAATTCATCAAATTCAGGAGTCTGGTGAGACTCGCCCCAATCCGGAGGCGCTACCATGTGTGCGATGGAAATATTTGAGTTTCCGGTGGAATTTCCCCAGTGTTCTTCTATCAGTTTTCCATCTGTTGTTGGAACAACAAAAGGAGATTGTTGGATTTTAAATTTTTTCATAACCAGTTTTCTTTTTTGATTTGGTATAGGATATTTATTCTTGAAGGTTCTCCAAAATAGGCGATTTCATGCTCACCTTTATTCTCTGCTCTTAGTTTTTCCATGGTAGTTCGGGAACGGATATTGTCTTTGCCGACATGGAAATAAACCGTTTCAACAAATTGAAAAATATAATCCATCATCAGTTTTTTGATTTGTGGATTGATCCCTTTTCCCCAGGATTCTGTTCCGTAGAATGTGTAGCCTATGAAAATACTGCTTTCTTCATTGTTATAATCATAAAAGCGAGTGCTTCCCAAGACTTTTCCGGTAGACTTTTCAATAATCTTAAAAGCTCCTCGACTTTCCATGGCTCCTTTAAAAAAGGTTTCAAAAACTTCCTTTTGGTAACGGTCTTTATTAGGATGTTGTTTCCAGACTTCAGGGTCGGAAGCCACTTCGTATAAAGACTCAAAATCCCCTTGCTGTAAGGGGATTAATTGATAGTCCTGATTTTCTAGCAGAGTCTGAATAGAAAAATTCATCGGATAATATTTTAAAGATAGTAAATACTTAGCTTTTTGTTTTCGCAGCTTCAGCTTCGATTTTCTTTATCTCCTTTAGTTTGTCGGCAATTTTATTTACCGCATCGGGTTTAGATGGCTTTACAGGAACTTCTGCCTGTGCATAGTCCCATTTCAGCACGAGATTGGCAGAGTTTTCGTCTGTAGGATTCAGGGTAATTTCAAACCATTCCTGCTTATCGGCAAGTTTGTTTACAGGAACGGTAACGTCTACAACATCCTGCTTAGGATCATAAGTATAAGCTCCCCATTGCTGAAAATCTTTGTTTAAGATTACTTTCCATTCTTTTTCGGTAGGGATGATAAACAATCCGTACGTTCCTGCCTGAACGATCTTTCCTCCGAAATTCACAGACTGGCCGAAAGTAATTTTTGTAGAAGAGTTGGCTCCGGCTCTCCAGACTTGCCCGTAAGGCACCAGCTCTCCGAATATTTTTCTTCCTTTTACGCCCGGTCTTCCGTAATCAACAGTAATTTTTGACATGGAAAACTGCTGCTCAACTTTCTGGCGCGGACTCACCGCCGGTACAGAATAATCCTGAGCAAAACTTAATACTGATGCTGATATGCACAATGCAACGATTACTTTTTTCACTTTTAAAATTTTGCTTAAAAATACAAAAACAAGATCAAAAACAGCTTTTTCTCAGATGATAAATTTATGTTAAAGAATCAGGATAAGCGAATACTTCAATCTAATTTTCACGATACTTTGATACTCTGAAGGTAATAAACTGTTTAAAATAATTGATTTAAAACCTTTCTGCTCTGTTCCATAGCCAATCCGAAAATGATGTGTGAGCCGAACTCCCAAACCCACCATGATGTAGGCATTTCAGAAACTTTTCCCTGTAATCCTAAGGCAGGAACAGAAGAACCATGAGTAAATGTCCATACGGCAGTTCCTGCAACCGAACCTTCACCTGCTTTAAAGTATTTATTATTATTTGCCAGAACCACGTATGGAATGCCAATCATAGCACCTAAAGTATAATGAATTACTTTCATTGATTTTAGAGTATCATTGTAAGACAGTTCTTTATGAGTTGCGTGATAGTAAATTTCTTTAGCTAATACTGCGGGCGGCATATTTTCCGGCTGATACGTAACATCTGCACCTCGTAAGTCGAGTTCATCCGGTTTTGGCGGAAATAACCTTTCACCTAGTTTTTGTAATGGTGGTTCTGCCAGGGATTTAATGAAAGAAGCGAATAATCCGACGGCAATTCCTTTTATAATATCTTTCGTAAATGTATTCATTGTTTAAAAATTAAAATAGGAGTGTAGTAATAATAATATCAGATATAAATCAATCTTTTAGTGAATGAATAAAAGCCAAAACCATCCGGTTAAAGATGGTTTTTATTATTTAATGCGTTCAAATTTACTTTTTCAGGATTGCGATCAGTTTTTCTGCTGCAGCTTCCGATGAAGCCGGGTTTTGCCCTGTGATAAGAAGTCCGTCCTCTACAACATGTACACCCCAGTCTTCTGTTTTGGTATAATGACCGCCTGCTTTCTGCAATTCATCTTCCACAAGGAAAGGAACCACATCGGTCAGTTGTACCGCTTCTTCTTCGGTATTGGAAAAACCGGTTACATTTTTACCTTTAACAAAAGGATCGCCATTTTCAAGTTTTATATCTTTAAAAACACCCGGTGCATGGCAAACGGCTCCGACCGGCTTCTGAGTATTGTAAAAATCAAGAATCAATTGCTGAGAATCTTTGTCGTAAGCCAGATCCCAAAGCGGTCCGTGACCTCCCGGATAGAAAACAGCATCGAAATCTGCGGCTTTCTGATCATTTAACCTATGGGTATTAGCAATGATATTTTGAACTTCTTCATCTTTGTAATAGCGCTCTGTAGCAGGAGTCTGCGCATCCGGATCTTCGCTTTTAGGATCAATAGGTGCCTGTCCGCCTTTCGGAGTAGCTACTACGATGTCGAATCCTGCATCTTTAAATGAATAATAAGGTGCTGCAAATTCCTCTACCCAAAAACCTGTTTTTTTTCCTGTGTTTCCCAGCTCATCGTGGGAGGTAAGTACGAATAATACTTTCATATTGAATATTTTAGTGTTACTATAGAAACTGTCTTTTTAGTTAAACGGTCAAGCTGTATGAAACAAGAAGGCGTTTAAAGACATTGATCGGAATGTTTATATACAAGTTTATTGCCAATCCCGGTTAAAGATTATAATATGCCATAACAATTCTATCTCAATGGATTGAGCTTTGAGATTTAAAGTTGTCAGAAGAGGCTTGCGCTAGAGAAGAAAGAATGTTTAGAGAATAATTACCAAACAACTTTTGCGCTGATTTATTTTCTTGCGGTCTTTCTGTAATTTCTTACCAGCAAAAAAACGGCAAATAAAAAAGTGATGCCGTACACTACCGATAAAGCAGGGTTTGCGAAAGTCTGTGTGCTGAAATCAAACTGTTTGTATAATGCTACGCCAACAATGATGGCAACGATTGTCATCATAAATACAGGTAATTTGCTGTTCTCCATAATTTAAATTTTTGTTTCAATTAAATAAGATATTTATCTTAAATGTTTATTAGTCACTCACAAATATAATAAACTCCGGGCAAAGACAAACCTCCAAAGCCGAAATACTTTGGAGGTTTATTATAAAGGTTCTAATTCATTTATTTTTTAGGCTTTAAAGAAAGGTTGTCTACATACACTGCCTGATGAATGCTGTTCAGCAATACTTTTAGTCCAAGGTGTGCGTCTTTCTTCAGCGAAATGGTAAACGTTTTTTTTGCTCCGGTTATTTTTGAAGGTTTAGCGATGGAGACGTAAGATTTAGGGTCGGAGGTATTATTAATAGAGAAAAGTTCCAGCGTGGTGTCGCCACCGTTATCTGAAATATCAAGTGTTAAGGTATAGGTTCCAGCCTTTATTTTCGGGGTTACCAGATACATATTTTCGCCGGGGTTGGTCATGGAATAAAATATGATCTTTTTATCGCTGGCGTAAAGCATTGCCTTTCCTTGCTGAGAAGTCCAGCAGGAGCCGATTTCTTTCCAGGTGTCAAAGTTTTCCGTCAGGGCAGAGACTGGTTTACACTGTGCATTTGCCGTTGCAAATCCTCCTAAAGCCATTATTCCTGCAAATATTATTTTTTTCATATAGTTTATTTATTATCAGGTAAAAATAGGCAAAAAAAGAGAGTAGGGTAGTATGATGAAATAGATTTAAGCATTCATAATGATGATGGTATTAGCTCGGTACATTTTTCCGTAAGGTTTTTATTGCTAAATCTATTCATTTTTGCTTCCGATCCCTCCAAGATGGGTGTGCTTAAAACCGTCAGTGAATTTAAGGCCGTACCCGAAAAACCGATCCATCGCCGAATGGCCAAACAGGATAACTCCCGCCAGTGAAAGTATTGAATTATCTAACCATAATCCTAGTGCAAAGATGATAACAGCTAACAATTTATGATGGAAAAAATTGTAAATATAAGCTCCTGTTTTATTGCCAAATAGATATCCGATCATCGATACATCCGGAAGTAATATACAAAGTGGAAATACCCACCATGCAAAATTTAGTTGGCTAAACAAAAGGATAGAAAGGAGAAACTGCCCTGCCTGTTCAAGTTTCAGAAGAAGATTCATTTTGCCGTTCATGATGATAATATTGATTTACTACAACAAAGTTCCTTTATTTCTGAAGATTTCCTCTTGATAAAAGTCAAGAACTTTATATTTTACGTTTTCTGATTCTGCTGAACGTTTCCGGGGACATCCCCAGAACAGAGGCAATGAATTGTAACGGAACTTTATTGAATAAACTTTTATTCTGCTCAAAGTATAGATCGTAGCGCTGTTCGGCAGTCAGCGAAAGGTGTGTGAAAATGCGGTCTTCCATCATAGAAAAGCATTTCATGATGAGCTTTTTTTCAATGTCAGACCATTGGGGGAAATCGTGGCAAAGAGCTTTGTAATCATCTTTAGAAATCGTGAGAAGCTCTGTTTCGGTCAGCGCCTGTATATTCCAACGGTTGGGATGGTCAAAGAAAAATCCTGAAATCTCAGTTAACAGGAAATTCTCCTGAGCGAGCCACTGGGTTACTTCTCTGCCATCATCGGATAAGGCGAAAATTCTTAAAATGCCACTTTTTACAATGCTAAGCTTATTGCATATCTTTCCCGACTCTGTAAAAAAATCATTTCTTTCGAGCTTTTCTTCCCTGAAATAAGATAGTATAACCGACACTTCTTCATGAGATAATGAGCCGAAATAATTCTGTAAAAGACTGTCAGGATTTTGTATCATTCAAAATAAATGTTGATATGTTATGACATTTTCCCTATTATCACGTCAGCTTTTATAATACGATTCCTTGTATTATTTTTGATTTAAAGATAGTAATATTTCTTTGTATTACTGTGATATTAAAAAGAACTGGTGGCTTCGACTCCGCTCAGTCACCAAGACTTTCAGTGTAACGCCGGTCTTTGAGTAGCCTCCGTCACTTTCTAACTTTTTCTTGTTTTATAGAAATTTCCTAATCATTACATCAAAACTCTCACAATCTCACACTAAAACTCTTAAACCCTCAAACCCTTTTTCAACCACCCCTTTAAAAATTCTTTAGAATTTTCGCCACCCCTCCACTGAGGGGGATTTTTATGACGCTTTAAACTATTCGCCACTCACGCTCACACACTAAAACACTCACGCTCTCAAACCCTAAAACTCTCAGACCTACAAAGGCGGCTGAGCGAAGTCGAAGGTTGTCGGTTTCCGAGAGGTGTTCTCATCGACCGATGAGAACATCTTATCACGCTCGAGATAACCTTCTTATCTCGACCGATGAGAGACCCTTGTATCGGGCGACGAAAGCACCTCTCGGAAAATAGAGATCTAAAGCCTATGCTACCGTCAGTATTTTATCATGAATAGCCGTTCTTGGCTCTTTAAATAAAGCCCCGCTGCTATATTGAGTTAAATTTCTCGGACTGGCGAATACCCTACGGATGGTTGTATTGGTGGTGAAAATAGATCAGTAACAAAAGCGAAAGCTGCCATATCTTTTTGGCAGCTTTCATCAATTATAAAAGTAAAAAAATTAGTAACCCGGGTTTTGTACCAGATATCCTGGTGCGCTCGATGCCCCGTCAATAGCAGACTGTGGAATAGGGAAGAGCCTTTTCTTTACATCGGTATTGGTTTTTGAAGTGTAGGTATCCTCATAATGCCCGAAACGGATCATATCTGTTCTTCTTGAATATTCCCAATAGAATTCAAAACCTCTTTCTCTATAAAGCGTGTTTAAATTAATACTGGTTAATGCCGGAGGAGTAACGGATGGTCTTGCGGTTCTTGAAGCTCTTACAAAATTTACGTCTGATAATGCAGCGGCAGCATTTCCTTTTCTTAGTTGAGCCTCGGCTCTCATTAAATAAATATCGGCTAAACGTAAAAGAACGATATCGGCATTTCCTCTGTTTCTCCCATTATCGGATGTTCTGCTGAACTGGTATTTCGACACTCTGTAACCATCTGCGTAATCTTTATGGGTAGGATCTTCAAGATCTACTTCCAGTACGTGATTTACGTAATTGGTGTATCCGTTTCTCTGCTCGATCATCGGGTAGATTTTGTATTGTCCGTTCTCCATCTTGAAAGGCTGCCCGTTTGCAGAATTTCTCAGCCCCCACTGAATTCCTCTCTGGATTCCTCTGTTGATCTCATACGTAGCTCCATCTACCAGGAAATAATGATTGGCATCATTTGCAGGGGTCACGCCGGTAAGATCTTTTAGGTTTTGCGGAACCGTAAAGTTTTCTTTATAAAATCTGGCATCTGCCTGTGCAGGATCTGTACTTCCGTAAGCCTGTACCCAGGTCTGGTAGAAATCAGGAGTAATGGCAGGTCCGTCGGTTCCGTTCGCTTTTGGAAAAGCTGCCAAAGGATACTGGCTTCCGGACAATGACCAGTAACCTAACCTGTTATGGGATGTGGTAAGATCCTGACGCTGATCGATGGCAAAGATCAATTCTTTGTTGGTGTGATTGTTATCATCAAAAATAGCAAAGTATTCTGCGGATAAAGTGAATAATCCTGAATTGATAACTTTATTGGTGTACTCAATGACTTTATCCATATCTGCTGCTGCAAATGAAGGGGTACCGTAAGGATCTCTGTACACAGCAGCGTTGAGGTACAATTGCGCAAGGAATCCGTTTACGGCAGCCTGCGAAATTCTGCCGGGGCGAGCAGTGTTATCTAAATTGTTAACAACCGCTAAAAACTCACTTTCGATATAGCTGATGGCTTCCTGCTTTCTTAAAATCTGGGAATCCTGACCTGAAGAATCTTTTTTAAATGCTATTCCCCAATAATCAAGAAACAGCATATTATAATAAGCTCTCAACGCTCTCATTTCGGCAACAGCTTTAGCTGCATCACTATTGGTGGCTGCTAAAGGCTCTAGTTTTTCAATAGCCGTCACGGTTCTGGAAAGCATAAGTCTGAAAGCATCCCAGGTCTGTTGAACCACAACATTGGTAGTGGTCATCGTATGCTGATGAAGTTCTATGTATTTTCCGCCATCATACCAGTCGTTACCACTTCCTCTTGGAGGAAGAATTGCCTCATCGGTACTGATAAGTTGAAGTCCGTAATTTTTGGTATGGGTAAAGGCATCAGGAAGAGGACCGTAAGCGGGGGCAATAAAAGACGCTACGATGTTATCCGACTGTGCATCCAGAGATTCATCAATCACCTGTTCATCAAGGTTTGTACATCCTACTGCGACCAATACACTTAGACTTAGTATAGAGATTAAAATTTTATTTTTCATTGTTTTCTTTTTTAAAGGGTTAATTAAAATGCGACGTTTACACCAAATACAAAGCTTCTTGCTTTTGGATAGGTACTGTAATCAATCCCGAAAGACTGAATACCTCCCTGAGAAAGCCCAGTGTTGATTTCCGGATCGAAACCTGAATATTTGGTAATCACAAACAGGTTCTGTGCGGTAAGAGATAATCTTATATTTCTGATATGCTCACCAATACCTAAAACCTTCGGATTAAGACTGTAGCCAAGAGTAGCATTGTTTAGCCTTAAGAAATCTCCTTTTTCAAGGTATCTCGTTGAGATTACATTGGTATTGTTCGTGCTTTCGTTAGGGAACTGTGTAGCAGCATCGGTTGTATTCTGAGAAAGTCCCAATCTACCTCTTGTAAATAAAGTAGAAGCGGTATTGTTATAAATCATATTTCCCGCAACCCCGTTGAAATTCAATCCAAGATCGAAGTTTTTGTAGGCAGCTTTCACATAAAAGTTGTACGTAAAATCCGGAAGAGCACTACCTGCGGCTATTCTGTCATTATCTGTAATGATTCCGTCGCCGTCTACATCTCTGAAAATATTAGTTCCGTTATCATTCAAACCTAAAAATTCTTTTACATAAAATGTTCCGATCGGCTGTCCGTTGATATATCCGTTGATAACTGCATTTGTGGTTCCAGGCCCCTGCGCTTCACCCGTAGAAATCACTCTGTATGGAGAATCTTTTACTTCGTTTTTAATGAATGCTGCATTTGCGCCGATGCTGTAGGTAAATGCTTTCGTAGGCTCACTGTTATAGTTCAGGGAAAGTTCCCATCCGGTGTTGTTGATCTTCATATTCGGGATATTCTTCCACATGGTAGGGGCTGGCTCGATCGGGTCTACAGGATTGATCTCCAAAAGGATATTGTCGGATACTTTTTTAAAGAAATCTACAGTACCTGTCAATCTGTTATTGAAGATTCCAAAATCCAATCCTACGTTGGTTTGTGTGGTAACTTCCCATTGAAGATCAGGATTGTCTGCTCTTACCAGGTACACCCCTACAGGATAATTCGAACTGTCATTCAAAGGATATGTTGCCTGTCCGCTACCGTCAGAAGCAGATTTATAGCTTCTTTTGGTCATTTTGCTAGGGATCTCCTGATTTCCGGTTTTCCCCCAGCTTACTCTCAGCTTTAAGTTGTTGATTTCATTTACACCGTTAAGAAAATTTTCTTTGCTGATATTCCAGCCAGCTGCAAATGATGGAAAAAAACCATAACGGTTATTTTCTCCGAATTTTGATGAACCGTCTGCCCTTAACGTTGCGGTGAAGAGATATTTATCATTAAAATCATAATTAATTCTTCCAAACCATGACTGCAGTTCGTTTTTATTTGCAATAGATGAAGATGTTGTATTATTCTTATTAGCAGCCCCGATTTGATACTGAGGCTCTATGCCGTTATTCGGAAATCCTGAATAATCCCAGCTTCTTGCCACCAGATAAAGCCTTTGATAAGACTGTCCCGCCATTACATTAAAATCATGATTGCTGATTTTAAATTTATAGGTTAAAGTATTTTCTACAAGCGTATTGTTGTTGGAGTAATAATTTAAATTTAAAGTTCCAATCTCCAATGGTACCGCGTGTGGTGTATTCTGAATTACCCTGTCAGCATTAGAGTAATCTATCCCCAGATTCAGCTTATAGGTTAAACCTTTAATGATCTCAACCGATGGCGAAATATTGGCTAAGATTCTGTTGTTGGCCGTAAAATCCTTATATATTTCCTGACGGATCAATGGGTTGAAAGCCCCGTTGCTGAAAACCGTCGTTGGCTCACCATTCGTATAAGCAGGATACGTAGGATTTAAAGTAAGCATTGTAGAAACCATGCTGGTAACGCTCGGTCTGTTGTTTTCGGTTCTGCTTCCGTTTAGGTTGAAGTCGATGTTTACTCTTCCGTCAAATGCTTTCTGCGAAATATTGATACGCCCTGAATATCTTTTCAGATTACTGTTGTACAGAATACCTTCCTGATTTTCATAGCCTAAAGCAGCATAATAATTGGAAGTATCCGTCGCTCCTGATGCAGAGAAATTAACGGTATTGGAAATGGCAGTTCTGGTAAGCTCGTCCTGCCAGTCGGTATTTCCACCCATATCGTCAAGCTTGGCACCCATTGCAGTAACCTGTCTTCTGAACTCATCTGCACTGAATACGTTCATTTTATTAGCCAGCTTGGAAATGGTAAGATTGGAAGAAAGATTCATCTGTGTTCTTCCTTTTTTACCTTTTTTAGTGGTAATTACAATAACCCCATTGGCTCCTCTGGCTCCGTAGATGGCTGCTGCGGAAGCGTCTTTAAGAACGTTAATAGACTCAATATCCTGAGGGTTGATGAAGTTCATAGGATTGTTGGCTACTCCTACATTGCTGTTATCAATAACGAAACCATCGATTACATATAGCGGAGTCGTTCCCGAACGTAAACTTCCCACCCCTCTGATGATGATATTCTGATTGGCTCCCGGTTCACCACTTACATTGGCTACGTTTACCCCGGCTATTTTTCCCTGTAAGAGCTGACCAACGTTTGCCACAAGGCCTTTATTGAAATCTTCACTCTTTATAGTTCCTACAGATCCTGTAACGTCAGATTTCTTTTGCGATCCATAACCAACCATTACGATTTCTTCAATATCTTTGAGCTTGCTGTCACTCTTAATGGTGTCGGATTCTTTTTTTTGTGCAAACGTTAAGCTGACACAGCCCATTAAAACAGTTGGCACGAGGTAAATACGCTTCATTCCTTAAATATTTTTGTGCAAAATTAGTTGCAGTTATCCTCTGCTTCCGTTAATTTACCGTTAAGTAACAGGTTTTTAAATTTAACAAAATGTAAATTTTATTGCGGAAAATTAAATTTCAGTAAACTTTATGTTAAGCAGAATAGGCTAAACAACTTCTAATGAACGGATCTGCTGTTAATATTGCATTTTGTGTTTTTAACTCTAATTTTTTCAATTTGTTTTTGATGTAATTTTGCCCATTCTTTTTTAAATACTCAATTATTAAAATAATAATCATTATGAATTTTATTTGTAAAAGCCTTAATGTAAGAGGGGTTGCTGTTCTGCTAATGCTTCTTATGGAATCTTTTATGTATGCACAAACCCAAAAGCCTGTTAATATCATTTTTATGATCGGAGACGGGATGGGTGTTTCGCAGGTGACTTCCGCATTCTACTTCGGGGAAGGAAAACCAAATTTCCAAAACTTTAAATATGTGGGTCTTTCGGAGACTTCCTGTACAAGCGATAGAGTAACAGATTCTGCGGCAGGTGCAACCGCTTTGTCGACTGGGCAAAAGACGTATAAAAGGGCTATTGGGCTTGATAAAGATTCTTTGTCTATCCCTACCATTCTTGAACAGCTTCAGGATAAAGGCTATAAGACCGGTCTGGTTTGTCTCACCAGCATTACCCATGCTACTCCGGCTGCATATTACGCACACGTAAAAGACCGCGATCTGCATGAAGATATTGCTCTGGATTTTCTCAAATCTGATATTGATTTCGCCGCAGGGGGAGGATTGAAGTTTTTTAATAAAAGAAAAGATAAAAGGGATCTTCTGAAAGATTTAACTAAAAAAAAATATAGAATTGACACGACATCTCTCTCAAAACCAATTGCCGGAAAGAGAAATTTATATCTGATGGCGCAGGATGAGCTTCCAAATAAAGTACAGGGACGAAAAGATTTTCTTCCCGAGGCAACTCAGACTGCCCTGGATTTCCTTTCAAATGATAATAAGCCTTTTTTTCTGATGGTGGAAGGCTCTTTCATCGATTGGGGCGGGCATGCCAATAATGCCGAAATGATGGTAAAAGAGGTTCTTGATTTCGACAAAACGATTGGGGTTGTTATGGATTTCATCAAAAAAAATCCTAATACGCTTCTGGTTGTAACGGCAGATCACGAAACGGGAGGAGCAAGCATCGGAAAATTCATGGAGAAAGATCCGGCTGGCGGAAAACTAAAGGAGGTGAAAGACAAGGTTCAGATTAATTTTATTGACGGACAGCACACAGCAGCTTTAGTTCCTGTGTTTGCAATGGGAAAAGGTGAAGAATTGTTTTCCGGAATATATCCGAACAATACGATTTATCACAAGCTTGTAGAAGCATTGAAGAAATCCGGTATTAACATTAAGTAAAGATAATTATGTTTTTAAGTCTTAGAAAAATCAGCCTTACGGTAGCACTAACGGTAGCAAGTATGGCTCTTGCACAACATTACACTGCGCATTCGCATAATGATTATGAACAGAAAGTTCCTTTCTGGTATGCACTGGGAGCGGGAGCAACTTCTATTGAAGCAGATGTCTTTCTCAGAAATAATGAGCTGTATGTCTCTCATGAGCAAAAGGATATAAATAAAGAAAAAACATTTGATAATCTTTATCTTAAACCTTTAGATAAAGCTTTGCAACTTGGGATTATTACCGATCAGCCGATCCAGCTCTTGATCGATCTTAAGACCGAAGGAGAATCTACCTTAAAAAGTGTTGTTTCTCAGATTTCAAAATATCCTGAAATCATCGGGCATAAAAATATCAGCTTTGTCATTTCCGGAAATCAACCGGCTCCAGAGAAGTTTGCGGCTTATCCCGATTTTATAAAATTTGATTACCAATCACTGGAAAATCTTACGCCACAGCAATGGCAGAAGGTAGGTTTAGTAAGTCTGAATTTTAAAAATTACTCCGTATGGAACGGGAAAGGTGCACCAACGGTTGATGATCTTCCTAAAATAACAGAAGTTATTAAAAAAGCGAAAGCCTTCCAAAAACCTTTCAGATTCTGGGCAATTCCGGACGGAAAATCATCCTGGGAGTTCTTCGCTCATGCGGGAGTTGATTATATTAATACGGATCATCCTAAGGAATGTGCAGATTATCTTAAAAAGCTGGATGAGAGAACTTTTAAAAACACATTGGTAAGCGAGGTTTATCATCCGAAGTTTTTGTATGAGAATAAAAATATCCCTGTGAAAAACGTGATTCTTCTTATTGGTGACGGAAACGGCCTTTCGCAGATATCATCTTCTGTTTTAGCCAACAAAGGGCAGCTTACTTTAACTCAGCTTAAAAATATAGGACTTATAAAAACAACTTCGGCGGATAATTTTACGACAGATTCTGCTGCGGGCGGAAGCGCTTTTGCGACAGGGCAAAAAACTAAAAATCGCTTTATCGGTGTAGATCCTTCAGGGAAAGCTATTCCGAATATGACTGAAATTCTTTCCGGGAAAGGTTTTAATACAGGGGTTATCACCACCGATGAAATTACTGGTGCAACGCCTGCCGCATTTTATGCTCATCAGAAAGATCGTGGCATGGAAAAGCAAATTGCTGAAGATCTTACGAGGTCTAAGCTTACTTTTTTTGCCGGGGGAGGAAGATCAAAGATTTCGGGTGTAGATCATTTTAAAGTGGCTGGAAATGCAAAGGATATTGCTGAAAGTAAAGCAGATCGTTTATCTTTTTACCTTTCCGACAACGGCGTGCCACAGGTGTTAAAAGGCCGTGGAAATATTTTGGCAGAAACCGTAGAAGGAGCGCTTGAGTTCCTGAATAATAAGAAAAAGCCTTTTTTCATTATGATTGAAGGAGCGCAGATCGACAGTGGAGGTCATGCCAATAACGTAGGAACTATTGTGACAGAAGGTATTGATTTTGACAGAGCCATAACGAAAGCCATACAGTTTGCTGATCGTAATCCCGGGACTTTGGTTGTTATTACTGCTGACCACGAAACGGGCGGCTTCAGTATTCCTCACGGAGATATGGCTTCAAGTACTGTAGAAGGTGATTTTACAACGGAGGATCACTCGGCGACGCTTATTCCCGTATTTTCTTATGGACCGGGAGCTGAAAGCTTTATGGGCGTTTATGAGAATAATGAAATTTTCCATAAGATATTAAAGGCTTTAAAAATAAAATAAGAACGATTTAATATTTTTGATAAACATCCGTTTCCGTGCGGATGTTTTTTTGTGGTTTTCTGGTTTAAAAGTAGTATAAGATTTCAGGTATTTGATTTATGCTTTGATGATTTTCTCAATGTGTGATTTTGCGGCCTGAAGCGCTTCTTCAGCTTCATCAAAAAGGATTTTCACTGATATCTGAAAGCCGTTCATCATAAAATAGGTCACTTTATTTTCCGTATCAAAGCTCAGAAAAGAAATATGATCTGCATTGATGATGAGTGGATGTCCTTCAGTTTTAGCCCTATCAATAGAGTTTGGCTTTCTTATACTGATGATGCCGGAGGATTTAATATAGATTAAACCATTTTTAGTCGTTTTTATCGTATAAGGCACTTTAATTTTCTTACGAATGTATTAAAACCTCGTACAAGAATTTAAAAACGTGGTATTTTTTGATGTGTTAAATGTTTGTAAGAATACGTTTATCTTTTCTAAAAGAATCTTATTTAACCTCTGTGGAAATTATTTTCAGCCTGTGCCTTCCGTAAGTGGATGTGTATATCGCTCGTAAGTGGAAGGTTACCTCAGCCGTAAGTGTGTGCTTACATCGTGCGAAAGTGTGCATAACTTCAGTATATCGTTTTTAATTAATAATCAATCCTCTAATGCTTTTCTGTTTCTATATGCATTGGGAGATGTTTTTTTGACCGATTTGAAGTATTTCCCAAAATGTGAATTGTCTGTGAATCCCAGTTCGTAGGATATTTCCGTTACGGAAAGGGTAGTGTGCAGCAATAGCCTTTCAGCTTCCAGAATAACTCGGTTTTTTATAAATCGCCCCGCACTTAAAGCCAATTGTTCTTTTATTAATGTATTTAAATAATTCGGACTAAGATTCAACATTTCGGCATAGGGAGCAGTGGTTTTAAATTGTTTGTAATGGAGATTTACCAATTCTGAAAACTTTTCTGTTATTTCTTTCTTATGGTCAGCGGGTAGACGTTGTGCTTTGCTTGTTTTTGCTCCTCTTATAAATCGTAATGTGAAGATCTTAAGCTGCATACAGATGATCTCTTTTGAAAAAAGTGTGTTTTTGAGATATTCTTTTCTGATCGCCTCGAAGTTTTGCCAAAACTCATTTCTGGAGGAAGTTTTTACATCAATGTTCTGTCGCATACCTGTCAGAGCGGTATCGCTTTTTATGAGCTTATTTCCTGTATAGACGTAGTTGTAAAATGATTTTGTAAAAAGGATTACATATCCTTCAGGACCGGATGACGGACTGAATTGGTAGACCTGATTGTAGTTTAAAAAGAAAAAACGGTCTTTTCTGAGATCATACATTTGGTCGTCAATCACCACCGATCCTGCGGCATCTTTAAAAAGGAAAACAGCATAAAACCGATTTCTCAATGGTTTCTGCATATGATGATTCTCAAGCAGTTTTGCAATGGGCATAATGAGAATTTCATTTTTGAGCGGATGTACTTTTTCCAGATGATGAAGATGAAGCGTCTTGATATTGTTTTCCAAAATATAAACTTTTCCGTAGTCTATAAAAATAAAAAAAATACCGCAGATATGTGCGGTATTTAGATTAGATCTTATTCAAAATTATGCTGTTGCTTTTTCGGATATTTTCTTCAGTTTTTCTGTGCTCACTACTTTTTTGTCTACGTAATCTGAATTCATCGCACGCAGAACAGCAAGATAGCTTACTCCGAAATCAAGCTCGTCGCCTACCTTGATGTCTTTTTCTTCATCGGTGATGTTCAGGATCATCATGTCGGAACTTGCGCCCAATACTTCGATTCCTTCAGTAAGTGGGGTTACCTGTTTCACATCAATATCAAGAACGCCGAGATCCACAATTGCTCTTACTGAGGTCTTGCCTCTGTCTTCCTGATTATATTCCGGGCTTTCTCCTGTGAGGTTTTTGCCGACTTTTCCGGTAGGAATCATTGGCTTTTCGTGGATTTCTATCACTTCTGCAGTCAGTTTGAAAACATCCCGGTGCATCCCTTTAAGGTAAGTGTCGTTAAAAACATCTGTTCCGAAAAACAAGGTTTCTCCTACCCGGAAATGATTGATTCCTTCGGGAACATTTCCGCTGTCAAGAAGAGGAATCGTTACGGATGACCCCGCACTGATGTATGGAATTTTTTTCTTAAAAGTCTGCTCGGCAATTCTTCGATACCTTACAAGTTGTGTCAGTTTTTCACGGTCGGGCAGAATCCCGTTAAGGCATTTTAGGTTGGTTCCAATTCCGGTAATTTCAATATTCGGAAGCTTTATCACCTCTGCATAAAATTCAAGCAGAGAATCTGCCATGATGCCTTCGCGCAGTTCGCCCATTTCGATCATAATGACAATCCTGTGGGTTTTGTGCTGTCTGAATGCTTCTTCCGATAATGCTTTTATGGTGTCAAGTTCGGAATTAAAACTTACATCAGCATATTTTACAATGCTTTTGGCGAGACGTTTTGCCGGAGGTTTAATGTAAACAGTTTTGGTTTCTGGCGACAGCTCTTTAATCTTTTTCAGATTACTGAGACGCGAATCGCAGACATCTTTGTCAATAACTGAAAGCAGGCTCTTCAGAAATGTTTCGTTTCCGCAGAGAAGTTTTGCTACCACCGCCCATTCGATCTGGTGTTTTTCAAAAATGTTATTTAAATGATTATAATTTTGAGCTAGTTTTTGTGTATTTAATGTAATGTAAGACATATTATTTTTTTAATCGCATTTCGATGTATTTGCTTGTGAACCCCATTTTTTCATAAAGGTGTTTTGCGGGGTTTTCGTTTTCACAGTGGAGTGCGATATCTCCGTCTGTGCTTTCGATCACCTTTTGTAATATTTTCTTTCCGATTCCTTGTCCTCTTACCGCTTTATCTGTGGCAATATAAACCAGAATGTTTTCCGGAATGTATCCCGTCATACCTGTTTTATTAACCACACATACGCCTCTTAGTTCTCCTGTAGATTCGTCTGCAGCGGTAACGATGAGGCCGCCGGGCTTATTGTTTTCTCCCAATGCATAGCTTATGGCTTTGGCAATATCTTCCTCGGAATCCCCATATTGTTCAAGATGCTTAAAAAGAAATCCTGTAATCAGGGTGATGTCAATAGTTTGTGTTGAATGTTCTGAGTTGTATATTTTTAATGTTATCATCTTAATTGTTATTAACCCGGAAAGGGCATGGTAATATCATATCCCAATGGCTCTTTGTTGGGTTCTGTAATAAGGTCGCTATCTTTAAAGAATAGTAACGGGACAGAGGTATTATTAATAATTTGCTTGAAAAAATTCTCGGCAAAGAATGACTTCCAGCTTTCCTCATCCTGATAATTCAGTATAATAAGGTCGAATTCAGCATCCTTTGAAGCCTTTGAAATTTCTACGGCTTTATCATTGCTTACGACAAAAGAAGCATAGTGTTCTGTGTCGGTACCTTTAAGCGACTCCCTTGTTTTTATAAAAGCTTTTCTGATTTCGTTGATTTTTTCGTCTCCGGAAACTCCCAATAGGCTTATGAATCCTTTGTTCTTTTCGGCAATAAGTTTAGAAATTGCCAGCTTTTCATTAAGCTTTTCAAGAACCCGTACCGGAACCAGAATTTTTTCAAAGGTATATTGTTGGGAATTTTCCGGCATCAAAAGAACTGAGCAGTTTGTACCGGTAAGAATCTGATATGATGAAGACCCCAAAATCAGTTCCCGAATTCCCTGTTTACCGGAAGTTCCTGTAATGACAATATCCACGCCTTCTGACTGAATAATTTTATTGATACTGTTGATTATAGTATCATTTCCGATAGCAGTCAGAAAAGTAACATCACTATAGGATTCCTGAAGAGAAAGTTTCATTCTTTCAAGGCTGTTTTCTGCCTCTTTGTAATGTTTGCTTACGGTTTCTTCCCCTACTACCTGTCTTCCTGTTCTGTCAATAATAAAAAAATTAGTGAAGTTATGGAAAAGGATAATACGTGCATGATGCCGTCTTGCCATGTGTATGGCAAGTATTGTTGCACTATCAGCTTTTTGAGTAAAGTCTATAGCGACGAGTATTGTTTTAATTTTTGCAAGTTTTTCCATATCATTGTGATTGCGAGTACAAAGGTACAGACAACAATATTCAGACCATGTCACAAATTATCGGGTTTATGGTATATTTTACTTGTTATATTGGTGAATTCTGCTATTAAGAATAAAACATAATATTTTATGTTTGGGAAATAAAATCACAATAGTCTCAATAAAAATTAAAGAAAGTAATGTTATTTTTAGATTGAAGTTTTTAATGATAATGAAATTATTTTAGAATTTATTTTTTTGTTTTTTCTCTCGTTCGATTTCTATTTAGTAAAGCTGAAGTAAATTTTTTTTGATTTTTTATTAAATCATAAAAAAATGGAGTTATTATTTGATGAATAATTTATTTATGGTTTGTGTCTTGTTTTTAAATTTTTGATTTTTAAGTGTTTATGTATTTTGTTTTAATTTAAATATTATATTTTATTTATTCAATTCAAGTTTTAAAAATTAGAGTAATCATCTGATAGTAAATATTTTCACTGTATATTTTTATTTCTTATTGCATTTGTATTTAAATTTTTAGTACTTTTGATATCAATACGCGGTGATATAAGATCTCTACTGAGAATTTTTTACCGTGATTTTGTATGAGAAATGAAGTAATTTTTATATTTTTACTATTCTGAATTTAAGTTAAATGTCTTATCTTTAGATATTAAAAATTATTTATTATGAATATAAAACTATTATTATCAGGAGTCTTACTATTATCACTTTTAGCGGCTTGTTCTGATAGAAATGATGAGTTGCCCTCGTCACCCGCTGAGCAAAGTAAAGTTTCCGTTTTTTCTAAAAATTCAAAAGAAAGTACGGAGGAGACAGCTAAAACAGAAACAGACAAAATAGTAGATGATTCACTGAAAACCAAGGAAATTATTAATGCAACACAACAAGGAATCCCAACAGTCAACCCAGACGGAACCACAACGCAGCAGGTTGCAGAAGACACAGGCGAGACAATCGACCCTACAAAACCGGATCGGCCTAAGTAAGCTGATTATTGAGATATCAGCATCTGCTTTTGTGGTTATTGCGGCTATATTACCATTTCTGAATAATATTGTCGGATATTTTATTGATGTAAATGTGCAACTGCAAAATAATGCCGGCGAAAGAAGGCTGGATCTTGATTCTGCAATTTACTTTTTATCAATACCGGTTTGTATGATACTACTGGCGTTGGGCGGTTTGTTCAAAGCCAACAGATTTACATTTTACGCAGCTTTAATATCAGGATATTTTCACTTAAGTACTTATGTGAAATTTGTTTTTTTCAATGAGAATAAGATTTCGGCGATTGCAGATATGGCCATCGTATCTCTGCTGATTGTAATTATTGTCTTGGTTTTTATGTTGGATAGTTATTACCGGAAGATTTATCTTCTGGATAAATTTAACAACAGCACGTTAGAGAGATTTTCTTCCATATTATTTAAACGAGTAGGAAAACATGAGCAGTCATAGAGAAAGATTAAAGATTCTTGTTGCTCTCTCGGATAAATTGTGGGAAGATTACGACAATACAGTAATATCTGAGGAGGAATACATAAGAAAAATGAATTTAGTAAAAAAAGAAATCAACAACGGTTTTATTAAAACCCTTGAGGAACTGGAAGTTTTTACTAGTGAGCTTGGTTATTTAGTCATGTCTGTGCCGACAAAAAGTTTTATGTACGGTTCGGAGAAGATTATAGTTAATAAGAACTGATTTATTCGGCGGATAATTTTGTTGCCAGAAGTATTTCATTTAAGATTTTATTTTGTTCTGAAATAGCTTTACTGTATTTCTTTTCAATTTTATTGATCTGGCTTTGTAAAAACATTAAACTTTTGTCCTGAGTATTATACTGGGCAAAAAGATTTGCAAGCAGATCACCAATTTTATCATTAATATCACTATTATAAAGATCACCAGACTGGTGGTCTTTTTCCTTTTGTACTACCATATTGTTTTCCAATTCGCCTTCACCTGTAATCAGCCACATCAGGTTATCGTTTAGATCAGGATATACTTTCAGAATCTTTGCAAGTTTATCTACTCCCAAATCACTTTTAAGACCCACACCTTTGAAATTGGACGCTGCGATACCTGTTTCTCTGTAAAAAGATTCCTTTTTAATATTGTTTTTTTCCAGGAAAATTAAAATTCTTTCTTTTGTGGTCTGAATTTTGTCCATAATTATTTTTTATTAGTCGGAATTTAGTCTATATTTGTCAAAGATAAAACAAAATTATAGAATAATAACATAAATGAAAAATTATATTCAATCTGCCAATGACTATTATAGTCATTTTGTGCAGCCTAAAGATTTTGTTGAGTTTGCATCAGGGTATTTACTTTCGGAAGGTATTTGCAGAATCGCAGAAGAAGAGCAATGTTTCTGGCTAATACAGATTATTTGTTTTCAGCCGAAAATGTCTGGAGATCATTTTTTTGAATCCTGGATTTTCAAAAGGGCAGAAGGTTTAGAATATATTCTTCAGGCTAAAGATTATGACAGCAATATCATTTTTGAAGAATCTTTCCCGTCACCGGATTTTTTCTTTAGTGAAATTATTATCTGGAAAGTGGGCAATTATCTACTGCTGCCAAGCGAATATGATGAATTTGTAAAAATGATAAGTGATAAAACAGATAGGTCTTATTGCTTAAATAACGATAATATAAAAAATAATTAAAATGGAAAAAACACTTATTAAAAAAACTAATTTCATGAGAATTAAACGTGCAAAGAAAAGAAATTCTGCCAATACATTATATGATATGTATAAATCAGTAGAAGATGTGTATGACTTCAAAGCAGGTTACCATATTTCTCAAGGAGTTTTTGATCTGACTAATGGTGAAGACTGCGATTGGTTATTAGAGCTTATTGTTCAGGAACAATCTAGACTGAACACTGAAGTGCAGAACTGGCATCTTAAGAGAATTGAAGGAGAAAATTTTGCACTGTACTGCACCAACGAAAACGGAGAAATTCTTTCAGAAGTACAGGATATTTCTCTTCGTTTTTATTTCGATGATCTCTATCTGTTGGTGAAGAAAAATTTGATATGCCTTCCGATCGAATCGAATATATATTCATAAATCTTTCATCAATACCTATATCGGTTTCATATATTGATATAAAACAACAGATGGTGGATAAAAATGATTGTACCGATTACTGAATAACGGCCGACATTTTTCTTACCGTATGAGCAGAAAAATATCCCAGTGCACCATTGCTGATATTGCTTGGTGGGTTTGCCGGTGTAATGCCACCACCAGCGCCTGTATCTGAAATCTCAAGAAGCGCAGAATAGAAAGTGTAGACACTCTCATCTATACATTGCATTTCTACATTGATGGTATCTCCGGCGACAACTTTTATATCATCCGGGTCAGTGTCATCGTTTGGTAATAGAAGGGGTCTCTGATTAGGCAGCCCATTATTAACATTATCAGAAAATTCTGAAAAAAACTTTTTTGGATTATTATTGACTGTAAAACTAAAAAGGTAGCGGTTTCCCAAAGCTGGCGGATCAACAAAAACAGGTAAAAGGGTATAAGTTGTTTCTCCTCCTACGGAAAAAGAGTCCTGTTGGAGATCATTAAAATCAACAGGTTGAGGCATTGTACTTTTAGCGAGATATTCTTTTCCCTCCGCATTTATTCTGAGGGTGTAGGTTCTTCCCGGTTCACCAGTAAATGTAGATGCACGGTAATTTCCATTTCCAATGTACTGAAGAGTTTCGGTATGTCCCAGATCGTCACTAATGACAACCTGAGCATTTTCTACTGCAGGATACTGATTGGTTGATGTGAACGCAACAGATTTTGTAATCCTAACAAAATATGGTTCTGACTGATCGGTAATATTGGCTTCAATCACGATTTGTCCGCTTTCATCCTCAATATCCAGGTCAATTTCTTTTTTACAGGAATGTAATGTGATGAATGATAATATAATGAGAAATATATTTTTCATGATTAAAATTTAAAATTATAAGTGATATTAGGAACCCAACGAAACAAAGAAGTCTGTATAGCTCTTGTCGTTCCGGGCTTATTAGGATTGTCTTCAAAGGTTATGGTATAAGCATTTTCACGGCCGTATATATTATAAACTCCAAATGACCATGAGCCTTTAAACCTTTTATTATTCACCGGTTCATAAGTAGCATTAAGATCCATTCTGTGATAAGCCGGCATTCTGTCAGCATTCCTGCTGCTGTATTGAAAAACAGTTTGTCCGTTAAGTTCATATTTTCCTGTAGGAAAAGTAACAGCATTACCGGTGCTATAAAGAAACAACCCGGAAAAAGACCATTTCGGATTAAGCTGATACGTTGCCACGATAGAAAGATCATGTGTCTTATCCATTCGGGCATTATACCATTTATTATTGTTGATGCCGTCGATTTTCCTTTCCGTTTTAGATAAAGTATAAGAAATCCAGCCTGTAAGTTTTCCGCTTTTCTTTTTGGCGATAATTTCAAGTCCGTACGCTCTTCCTTTACCAAAAAGAAGTTCGCTTTCAACATCGGCAGCAGTATCAAAAGTAATCTGTGCACCATTTTTATAATCAATCTGATGTTGCATGAATTTATAATAAACCTCTGCATTCAGCTCATAATTATTATTGCTGAAATTCCTGCTGTAGCCTGCACTTATCTGGTCTGCAATCTCAGGCTTCACCATAAAGCTGCTTCCTATCCATTGGTCTGTAGGATTTCCGCTTCCGCTGTTGCTCAGCAAATGAAGATTCTGTGTATTTCGGGAATACCCTCCTTTAATGCTGCTGACTTCGTTAAGGCGGTAATTTGCAGTGATTCTGGGTTCAAGATTTACGTATGTTTTTCCGAATTTCCCTTTTTCAATATATTCAGAATCCGTAATAATTCCATTTTCATATGTGTTAAAAGTATCGCCTCCTAAAACGCTGAACATTGAAAGTCTCACACCATAATTTACCGTAAGATTTTCTGTCATCTTATAATCGTCGTTGATGTAGAACGCATTTTCCCACGAATATCTTGGATTTCTTGGAAAGCTGCTCACACTCGTTCCGGAAGCGCTGCTAGGGGTAATTGTATGATAAATTGACTGAAGACCAAACTTTACGGAATGTTTATTCCCTGCAAACCAGGTAAAATCCTGCTTGAGATTCCAGTCTTCAATCTTGGAAGACAACCCAAAAGTATTATTGTTACTGCTTAAACTTACATTATAGTTGTAATTACTATAGATAAAAGAGGTATTGGAAAACAGCTTGCTGCTGATGATGCTGTTCCATCGAAGAGTTGCTGTGGTATTTCCCCAATCCGTTGAAAAGGTATCACCTAATCCCAGGACATCTCTACCAAAATATCCGGATAAGTAAAGCCTGTTGTTCTCATTGATCTGATAATTGGCTTTTAAATTTAAATCATAAAAATACAGTTTACTGTCTTTAAAATCATCCGTGCCTTTTAAAAAAACATCAGCATAAGTTCTTCTTCCTGATACGATAAACGAAGATTTTTCTTTTTGAATGGGTCCTTCTACACTCAATCTGCTACTAATAAGTCCGATTCCACCATTTACATTATAATCTTTATTGTTTCCGTCTTTCATTTTAACATCCAGTACAGAAGACAGTCGGCCTCCATATTGAGACGGACTGTTTCCTTTAATGATGCTGGCGTCTTTCAGTGCATCACTGTTAAAAGTGCTGAAAAAACCAAGTAAATGAGACGCATTGTAAACCGCTGCTTCATCAAGTAAAATAAGATTCTGATCTGTTGCCCCGCCCCGCACGCTGAAGCCGCTGCTGCCTTCACCATTACTTTTGATTCCGGGTAAAAGCTGAATGGTTTTCATAATATCTTTTTCACCAAAAAGAACCGGCAGTTTTTCGATATTTTTTATGCTTAATGTTTCTGTACCCATTTGGGCAGAGGTCAGGTTTTTGTCCTTTTTTACACCCGAAATCACCACTTCATCAATTTTTGCTGTTCTTTCCTCCTCCGGGCTTAGCTGGAGATCCAGTTTTACGTCGTCCTCAACTACAACCATCTGCTTAAAGTTTTTAAAGCCTGCATTTGATATGATTACATGATAATTGCCTTTTGGAAGAGACAGTGAGTAGAAGCCGTAATCGTTAGAAACAACAGAAATTGACGGATCTTCCGCTACTTTTACGGTAACACCGATCACTAATTCACCGTTTTTTATATCTTTCACCGAGCCGCTTACCGAATATTTCTGTTGTGCGAAAGCAACCATACTGAAACAAATTGCTGCTGCTGAAGTGGCTGTTTTCAAAGATAATATCTGCATATGGTCGAATTGATTATTATAGTTTTTTGAAAAAGATTAATCCGGCACCAAAATACGCTTTATAAATATAGATTACAAATGATTAATTGCTTGGAAATAATTTTTTTCTGTTAATAATAGCTCAATTCCAGCGGATCTGATGACTAATTTATATTCCTGTTTATAAAATCTGCCAGCATTTTCGTATTCCCACCGTAATGATGATCGCCGGCGATGTGTTTCATTTGGTAATTATTTTTCAGGATAATTTTCTGATAAGGAAAATGAGCAAACTCAAAATCACTGAGTACAACCATTACCGGGACATCATTCATTCGGTTAATTTCCGGAATCACTTCAAGGCTTCCCTTGATATCCTGGCCAAAATACTCTTCAAGATGAATTTTAAAATCATTACTTTTAGATGGCCCGATGATGAAAACTTTTTGAACTTTATTTTTTAAATCATCCGTAAAACGATTGTAAACAAAAGGAGTAACATCGGCACCGAAAGAAAATCCGAGAAGGATAACGTGCTGATTATTCCTGCCCTTAAGTTGTTTATTGATATAATGCTCTATATCGGAAGAGGTTTTCTGAGGCGTTTTCTTATTCCAGAAATAGTTTTTTGTATTCAAAGCAAATACATCGTAGCCGAATGTATGAAGATTTTCGCCGAGAGTCTTTGAGAAAGTATTAAAGCCGGCATCCCCGCTGATATAAAAGATAATCGGTTTATCGGAATGAGAGTTCCATTGTGTTATTTTAAAATCACTTTCAGAATTACAGCCGATCATTATCAGACTGACCGAAAAGGATATAATCAGATTGAAAATTTTTTTCATGGCTTCATTATTTTATTTAAAACGGAAGGCATTTGAAGTAAATCCAGATCATTATCATAAACGAGATATTTATTTTCCCAAAGGTCTGCGTACTTTTCCTTGAAATTTCTTAAAGTCTGATAATGCTTAAAACTTCCTACTCTTTGGTAAGCAAATTTTAAAACTTCTTCCGCAGTATTGCTGGGTTCTGTCAAGCCTGCCATAGGTGTCATTCCCATATTGATGAATTTCAGATTTTTATTCTTTGAATATTCTATAAGCTTTACAATCAGTGCATCTGTGCTGCCATTCGGAGAGTTTTCTGTTTTCCTTATCATATCGTAGCTGCATTCATCCGGGGCACAGTGAGGAATAATATTAAGAAAGGCAACACAGTTTCCTTCTGCGTCGGAAACGGTTATCAGATCTTGATTTCTTAAAACTTCCCGGTCGAACATACCCTCTGCAAAAACAATTTCTTTCCTGTCGAATTCTTTTAGCCATTCTGTCGAGACCCGTTCAATCTGGTTTAATATTTCCTCATTTTGTGGCGCGTATTTTATTTCTGCAGAATATCCTGATTTCTGAAGTGTATTAATCCCGTTTCTCAGCGATTTTCTTTCCTTTCCTGTCAGACTAAATTTTTCAGCATCAAGAATTGCATCCTGCCCGATAAATAATTTTTGCTTCCGGAAAGAATCAAAATAAATGAGACTGCTTTCTCCTACGCGATAATAAACTGTTTTAAGACTGTGATTTCTACAGTGTGTTTCAAATTCATGAATAAAACCGGTTTTATTACGTTCCGAACAAACAGGATCTTCCAGAACTACAGCAAATCCGTTGGCTGTTCTGTAGGACAAAAAACCTTCTCTGTTTTCAGTAAAAAACAACTGTTTTTCAGAAGTTAGTTTAAAATAATCCAAAGATGAGATACCATATTCCTCAACAAGATGTTCTGCATCGCTGTGATTTTGGTCATTGTTATGCTTTTTGTATGCATTTGTTTTATAGAATGAAAAAATAAGAACCAGCCAGGAAAGCGCACCGAGAATATAATTAAGCTTTTGAAAGTCTTTCGCAAAGCCTGTATGGGGTACTAATCCCGAATCTTTAAATAAGAGAAAAGTATGTAAAGTGTAGTAAAGTGCCTGTTGCTTGGTGAAATCTATTCCGAAATGAGATTTGCTGATGAAATAAAATGCAAGATAATTAAATACAAAGATTGTGGTAAAAATACCTATAAACCAACCAAATCCGCGTTGAAGGGAAATATTGCTGCTGCTGAAATGATATTCTTTACGGCTGTAAAACAGCAGTCCAAGAGTAAACAGCGCAAACAAGGCCTCTTCATAATCCAATGCTTTTGTAACATTGAATATTACAGAAGTTATGGCAAGTGCCACTGCAAAATACCATGCTCGTTTGGTTCCTTTAAACAAGTTTGCGGAAGTCACAAGCAAAAGAACCCCCGCAATAAGAGTAAGCATTTTTGAAAGATGAATGAAGTCTAACGACAGGTAATTTTTTACAAGCCTGAGCCGGTCTGTAAGTGCGGGTGTGATAACTGAAAGAATATTGATGATTCCCAATAAAAAGATCATAATCATGGGCAATAATCTGGCAAATAGCTTTCTGCCGCTCCAGAGAAAAGCCCCGATTCCTAAAATAAGCGGAAGCCAGAATTCAAAAAAACGATAAAGAAGAGTAATTCCCAAACCTTCAGCATGCTGATATCCGAAATTGGAAAGAATGTACGTCAGTGAAAATTCGACAGCTCCCAGTCCTCTCAGGAAAGGGGATACGATCATCAGTAAAACGGAAATAACGTAGGAAATGGCAGCAGCAGAAAAAGAATCCCGAACCCCGAAGGCATACATTGCGATCAGTAAATGAAAAACCCCGCAAAACTCTATAATAACAGATACAGCAACAGTGTACCAGAAATATTTCTTATCGATCTCACTGCTGAAAATCTCTTCAGAAGAACTTATTATTTTAGGAAATTTTCTTGCTAAAAAACGATAAAGCCCGTTTCTTTTTCTAAATGATATGAAAATGCCATATAGTATTAAAAGTAAAAGACATAATATCAGAATTGCGCCCCAGCTGCTCCCGAGATTTTTATTGATATAAGCCGCATAAACAAGAAGAGGAACCCCGACAATAAGTACGGTAAGAAGTCCTACAAAACCATAGATAGCACTTGCCTGATGAATCTTTGAAGATTTATATCCCAATATTCTTATGTTTCTGGGAAGGTAAGCCAATGAACTTACGCCGCCGGCAGGAAGGAAAACACTTAAAAAATTACGTTTAAGAAATAAACCAACAGCATCAGAAATACTGATAGTAAGCCCTGTACTTTTGAAGCTGGTTACATACATGAAAGCCTGAAGAAAAATATAAACAAGGGATAAAAAAACACCTGTAGATATCCATACCGGATCAGAACTACTTAATTGAGGACCGATAGATGCCAGTTCGTGCCTTTCACTTCTGAAAAAAACAAAAGCCAGAAGCAGAATGACGACGGCCACAATCTCTTTCCAGCGAATTTGTTTCATGATTCCTGATATATGGAGAGATTTCATAGACTTTAATTTATTGCAGTGTTGGTATAAAAATAATTAAAAGATTTGGATTAATTTCTTTATGAAAAGTATTTTTGAAAATATCTTACATGTATTTTAAGATAAATTTGTTAAATGTAATTAATTGTGGATTTTAACTTTAAAAAAGTAATGATAAGCTGTATTTTTTAAATAAATATTGTGATTTTAATGTTTTGGTTGAATATTTACCTTCATGGTTTTCAAGCCTGAAATACGATTTTTTCACCATTATTTTTTTCATCATTTGCATTTGCGTAAATTTATTGTCTGTATAACAGAATTTATATTAATATCAATACAATGGAAGGATATAATTACGGGATGATCGGTCTCGGTGTCATGGGTAGAAATCTTCTCTACAACATTGCAGACAACGGATTTTCTGTAGCAGGTTTCGACCTCGACGAAGAGAAAGTAAAACAACTGCACAGTGATGCCACTTCGGAAATGAAAATTAAAGGAACAGTTTCACTGAAAGAATTTGTAGCAACCTTGGAAACTCCCAGGAAAATCATTCTTATGGTTCCGGCCGGAAAACCTGTAGATGCTGTAATCAATGATATTTCACCACTTTTAAATCAAGGAGATATTGTTATCGATGCCGGAAATTCTTATTTCAAAGATACCGACAGACGTATTGCAGATATGTCGTCTAAAGGTCTGCATTTTATGGGAATAGGGGTTTCAGGTGGCGAAAAAGGTGCCAGAACAGGTCCTAGCATTATGCCGGGTGGAGATTCTGAAGCTTTTCATCTTATTCAGCCCATGCTTGAAGCAATCGCAGCGAAGGTTGATAACCAGGCATGTACCGCTTATATGGGAAGTGGCTCAGCCGGAAATTATGTGAAAATGGTTCACAACGGAATCGAATATGCCATTATGCAGCTAATAAGTGAAGCGTATGATCTTCTTAAAAGAGGAGCAAAGCTTAATAATAATGAACTTTATGAAGTCTTCAGAGATTGGAATAGCGGTGAAATGAACTCCTTCCTGATAGAAATCACAAGAGATATTTTTAAACAGAAAGATTCTTTATCGGATGGTGATCTTTTAGATAAAATCTTAGACAAAGCCGGTGCAAAAGGAACAGGCAAATGGACTTCCGAACAGGCTATGGAAATAGGTGTTTCGATCCCGACGATTGATATTGCCGTTACCTCAAGAATTTTATCTGCCTATAAAGAGGAAAGAATTCAGGCTTCCGAACTGTATTCCGAAAAAGAGATTGCAAGCCCTGAAGACAAGGATCTGTTTATCCGTGAAGTAGGGGATGCGCTTTATCTTGCGACTCTTATCAGCTATGCACAAGGATTGGCGCTGCTGATAAAAGCTTCTGAAGAATATAATTTCGGTATTCCATTAAAAGATGTGGTGAAAATATGGAGAGGAGGATGTATCATCCGTTCTTTACTTCTCGAGAAATTTTATACCGCTTACACAGCAAATCCTGAACTGACAAATATTTTGCTTGATAAAGAAATTTCTGAATTGGTAAAATCTAAAGTAAAGTCCCTACGAAAAACAGCTGCATTTGCCGTTTCAAACGGAATCCCAAGTCTTGGATTGCAGACAGCATTGGGATATTTTGATGCCTATACTACAAAATCACTTCCTGTAAACATGATCCAGGCACAAAGAGACTATTTCGGCGCGCATACTTATCAGAGAATCGACAGAGAAGGTGTTTTTCACACGTCGTGGCAAAGTACAAATCAATAAATTCGGAGAAGAATGAACGAAAATAAAACCCTGCGGCCCACTACTATCATCATTTTCGGTGCTACAGGCGACCTCGCAAAAAGAAAGCTTTTCCCGGCATTTTATAATTTATATATCGACGGAAGAATGCCCAAAGGATTCAATATCCTCGCTTTAGGAAGGGCAGACAATACAGATGAGTATTTTAAAAATTACGTCAAAGAAAACCTGGAAAATTTCTCCAGAAAAAAACTGACACAGGAAGACTGGGCAGGATTTCAGGCTCATATTACCTATTTCAGACATCAGCTGGATGAAGAAAACTCTTATAAGGATCTTCAGAAGAAACTGGACGAATTTGATGCCATTTACGGAACAAGAGCCAACAGATTGTTCTATTTATCCATTGGTCCCAATTTTATTGCTACCATTTCCAATCACATTAAAAGTAGTTCTTTGGCTTCTGACTCAAAAAAAGACAGAATTATTATCGAAAAGCCTTTTGGACACGACAAACAGTCTGCGATTGAGCTCAATAAACTTCTTGCAGAAACCTTTGAAGAAGAACAGATCTACAGAATCGATCACTATTTGGGAAAAGAGACTGTGCAGAATATTCTGGCTTTCCGATTCGGAAACTCTATTTTTGAGCCGCTTTGGGATCATAAGCATATAGAATCTGTGCAGATTACCGTGGCGGAAGAAGTAGGGGTAGAGACCAGAGGTACTTTTTATGAGCAGACCGGTGCATTGCGTGATATGATCCAGAATCATTTGCTTCAAATTCTTTGTATGGTAGCCATGGAACCACCGGCTTCACTGGAATCAGGCGAGATCAGAGACCGCAAAGTAGATGTTCTGAAATCTATCCGTAGAATTCCGGCAGATAAGGTAGATCATTATGCCGTACGCGGGCAGTACGCGAAAAATTTCCTGCACGGCATGGAAGTTAAAGGCTATCGACAGGAAGAAGGTATTGCGCCGGACTCCAACACCGAGACTTTTGTGGCTGTAAAATTTTACCTTGATAACGAGCGTTGGCAGGACGTTCCTTTCTACGTACGCACCGGGAAGAAAATGAAAGAAAAGCACTCGTATATTACCATTCAGTTCAAGCCGCTTCCGCATTCCACTTTTTCAGATACTCAACACCATTTGACGGCCAACCGTCTTATCATTAATATTCAGCCTTTGATGGATATCAGGTTGCAGTTTATGGCAAAAAAACCGGGACTTTCACTGGCACTTAAACCTGTAGAAATGATATTTGATAACTTCGTATGTCAGGATGACACGCCCGAAGCCTATGAAACATTACTGCTGGATGCTCTTTTGGGAGACCTTACCTTATTTATGCGTTCCGATCAGGTAGAGGAAGCATGGGATGTGGTAAAAACGATACAGGAAGCTTGGCAAAACAGTAAAGACAATTCTTTCCCGAACTATAAAGCTGGAAGCTGGGGACCGGATGAAAGCTTTACACTGGTAGAAAGGCAGGGAGACAGCTGGTGGTAAATTAGTATTAATGTAAAGAACTTAAAATGAATATCACAGTATTTGATGATTTAGATAAATTATATAAAGAAGCGGCGGAAACTTTTGCTGAGCTTTCAGAAAAGGCAATACAGAAAAAAGGACAGTTTTCTGTAGCGTTAAGCGGAGGTTCTTCACCTAAAGCTATTTTTAAATTGTTGGCAACGAATGAATATGCCACAAGAATTGACTGGAGTAAAATCTATTTTTTCTGGGTCGATGAAAGGTGGGTTCCGTTACATGATGACAAAAGCAACGCGAAAATGACTTTTGAAACATTATTAGATAAAGTACCGGCACATAAAGAACATATTTTCCCAATGTATAAGGATAACGTTCTTCCTGAAGATTTTGCAAAGGAATATGAATCACAGATCCGAAACGTTCTCGGATATGATGGTATTTTTGATTTTATTCTTCTCGGAATGGGGGATGACGGCCATACAGCATCATTATTTCCGGGTGAAGAAATTCTGAATGAAAAAGATAAATGGGTAGATGCCTATTATCTGAAACCTCAGGAAATGTTCAGGATAACACTGACCGCACCGATCATTAACAAGGCTGAAAATATACTGGCGGTAGCATTTGGTGAATCTAAAAAGCACGCACTAAATGAAGTCTTAAACGGAGCGTACAATCCGGAATTATACCCGATGCAGCTTATCGAGAAAAAGGAAAATTTCAGATTTTTCACAGATCATAAAGCGATGGGAGATTGAATGTAAAATCCGTTCTGCCTAATAAATAAAATGAGTTCCAAAACTAAAATTTGGAACTCATTATTTTTGCGTTAACTGCTGATTAATAGTTGATTGATATTGAAAATATTCTTTTACAAAAAATAGATCAAAATCTCTATAGTCGATAGGTAGTGAGATTAATGAGATACGACTGAAATGGGAAATAAATTTAATGAATTCGAGAAGTCAATAAATTGTTTCAATGTAATCTTGTAAACGGCGATTCATCCATAAAAAGATAGGTTTTTTCATATCCTCCGAAATCAACGATGATTTTCTCAAAAACAATTCCAGGATCAAGAGGCTTGATGATTAACGTTTGCTGTCCATCCTCAGTTTTTGGTAGTTGAAGTTCTGTTTCGTTTTCTACGACCCGCCTTGCAACGGTAGGATAGAACACCGAATAAATATTAGCTGGATCTTCATTAAGGTTTTGATTGAAATTGATAATCTTTTCTTCTTTTCCCGCAAATCCCACACTGTAATGATGTCCTTTCGGATCATGAAACGCTATGTAGATTTGACAACAACATGGACTTTAACTTTATCAATGCCTTCTGGAATGTTCATTTTATAAGATACGGAAGCATTGGTTACTTCTTTGTTATAAGGCATCAAAGCGACACCGCTCAATGTTCTGCCCATATACGGAATGGTTGTCCAGTTGGCAGATGGAGAATTTTTAGATTCAAAATAATGCTCGGCTTCTATCACAACTGCATTGTTTTTTGCGGTAAAAACATAACCTCCTGATTTATTAGCTGAGTTAATACGGTAAATTTTCGGTAATGTATCTTTAGGAAAATTATCATTCCATGAAGTATAACCAATCTTTTTCTGAATCATCATGCCATTCCATTTTCCGCCGGACATTACGTGATTGTAATCGTAACTTAGATCAGCATCTCTTTTAAAAGTACTTTCTACTTTGTCTGCCCAAAAATTGGCTTCGGGGTTATTTTCTTTGTACAATTTATGGTTCATGGCCTGAGCATAATACATCTCATACAGGTTAGCCATCATTTGTACCGGATAAAGGATTAATTGCTTATAGGCATCCTTGTATTCAGGATTTAAACTTACATATTGACGCAAAGCTTCGGCTTCCAGTTTAAGATACTCATCTGAAACCTGTTTCCATTCACCGCTTTCAAGATTATAGGTTTGGGCATCCAACATTTCAGGAGTTACTCTTCCGTTGTATTTGCTGTATAGATTTAATATCCTTGCCGCTTCATCTGCCTGATTATCTCCAAATTGCTGTGCGCAGAAATCTCTGGTATGTTGCAGAAGATTTTCATTCGTATAATTTTTCGGATTCCAGGCCATATTTAAAAATAACGGAATCGGATATTCCATAGGTTTCAGATCGCCTACATTCACGATCCATATTTTATCAACACCATAATCATAAGCCAGTTGTGTCTGTTCCCAGATGTTTTGAATCGGGCTTACATTGATCGTTTTTGAATTACGTGGCGCACCTACATAATCTACGTGATAATAAATTCCGTACCCGCCCGCCC
Source organism: Chryseobacterium taeanense (assembly GCF_900099685.1). Taxonomy (GTDB): domain Bacteria; phylum Bacteroidota; class Bacteroidia; order Flavobacteriales; family Weeksellaceae; genus Chryseobacterium; species Chryseobacterium taeanense. The sequence continues at coordinate 79,440 of NZ_FNDW01000002.1, forward strand.
GGATGATTCTTTTCCTTTCCTCTCGGAAGACGGCGCAAATTCCCCCAATTGTCGTCGCTAAGTAAGATAATAACGTCATCGGGTGGTTTCAGTCCATTGTCATAGTATCTTTGAACCTCTTTGTACAATGCCCACATCTGAGGTGTTTTATCGGCAGGTTTTCCTGTGACATCTTTTATGATGTTCCTTTGGTTTCGGATAATTTTTTCAAGTAGTTTTATGTTTTCTGCATCATTGGGAACAGTTTTATGATCTTCTCCCTCTTTTCCGCCCATTGGTGTATCTCCGTCGCCACGCATACCGATGGTAATCAGGTCTTCCGTCTTGGCAGCTCTCTGAATACCTTCTTTAAAAAACTGATCGATATTTTTCTGATTGGTTCTGTAATCCCATTCTCCATATTCCTTTCTTTTTCTTACCCATTCCTGATGATTTCTCGCCATAGGCTCGTGGTGGGATGTCCCCATAATAATGCCCATTTGGTTTGCGGTTTCGCTGTTTTTATCATCATCCGCATAGAAACTCCAGCTCCACATTGCAGGCCAAAGGTAGTTGGCACGTAAACGGAGCAAAAGCTCAAAAACTCTGGCATAAAACGGTGGTCACCATACTTTGTGCCATAGGTATTATATACCCAGGTCGTCAGACAAGGCGCTTCATCATTTAGAAAAATGCCTCTGTATTTTACTGCTGGTTCACCGGCGGTATATTTTCCGGGTTTGATAGATAAATTCTGATGCTTTATAACGGGAACATCTGCCCAGTCGTACCACGGAGAAACCCCGATCTGTTCAGAGAGTTCATAAGTTCCGTACACCGTTCCGCGTCTGTCGCTTCCAACGATTACCAAAGCTTCGTGCACGCCAGGCAGAGGATTGCTAACAACGGTCATTATATATTTCTCGTTTTTATTTTTTAACTCTTTTTCGTTGATTTTTCCATTTTTGATGAGCATTTTGATATACCTACTGCCCAAACTACCGATGATAATCAATCTGTTGCCTTGAGACGTAAACATCATTTCAGCTTGTCGACCCGAAACTCTCTCAAAATCTTTTTGAAGATTGGCAACTGCGATTTTTACGGCCGAGTCATCATTTTCATCAATAAGTATTTTTCCCGGAACACCATTTTCTATCAGAGGAAAGTTGCCAGGTTTAAGTTCATTAGAAACAATGTTATTGTGATCTATTGCAAATAAATTGAAAGAGAATAATGATAACAGTAGTATAAAATAATTTTTCATATTAAATCTTATTAATGCCTGTATTTATATTATTTGAAAAAATTAGGTATTGTTGCCAGATGCAGAAAACAACAATTAAAATGATCTAATTTCTGACAGTTTTCCAGATAGAAGTTTTAAAACTAAGCTTTTTTTTCTTGAAAAAAAAATTAAATTGTTATTAAAACAGAGGATTTCAGGCTCTTTTACAGTATAATTTATGATATGTAACAGTCTAATGTTTTTGTTTTAATAGTTATGTGAATTTTATAATTCATCATTTGTATGATTAGAAAATGACGCTTGAATACCAAATTTTTAATTTGTGAAGATTCATATTTTAATTAATTGTAGAAATTACATTTAATTTTTTATATTTATCATTTAATCTAAGTATGCTGCGTTTGAAAGGTAGCGTAAATTCCACAAAAATCAATTATGTTTAAACAATTCGCTTTTCTCACTTTGCTGTTTATTGGTTTACTAACAAATGCACAAAATGTTCATAATACACTTAGTTTATTACCAAATTATATAAAGTCCAAAGGCGAAAAAGGTGATTTCCGGATTGCAGCCAACGGAACTACCGCAAAGATTATTGTAGATCAGGATGACTGGAAAGGCGTTATACGTGCAGCAAATGATTTGGCCGATGATGTACGTAAAGTGACAAACGTAGCATTCCCAGTAGTTAAAGATACAAAACTTTCGCCTGGAGCCATCATTGTAGGGACTATTGGCAAAAGTAAATTGATCGATCAGCTTGTAGCAAACGGTAAGCTGAAAGTGGATGCCGTAAAAAACAAATGGGAATCTTTTGTGATCCAAACTGTTGGAGATAATCTTATCATTGCCGGTAGTGATAAACGCGGAACGATATATGGCATTTATGATGTTTCAGAAAAGATAGGGGTATCCCCGTGGTATTATTGGGCTGATGCTCCGGTAAAAAAAAGTACAGATCTTTATGTGAAAGCAGGTCGTTATCTGCAGGAATCGCCAAAGGTTAAGTACCGGGGTATTTTCATTAATGATGAAAGTCCTTCATTTTCTGGTTGGTCTGCAAAACATTTTGGCGGAATAAATTCTAAAGTATATACTCATATTTTTGAATTACTACTTCGTTTGAAAGCCAATTATTTGTGGCCTGCAATGTGGGGTAATGCTTTTAATGAGGATGACCCGATGAGTCCTGTCCTTGCCGATGAATATGGGATTGTAATGGGTACGTCTCATCACGAACCAATGATGCGGGCGCAGAAAGAATACACCAAACGAAAAGAACAAATCGGGGCTTGGGATTATGTTACAAACGCAGAAAATCTGAAGAAATTCTGGACCGAAGGTCTGGAAAGAAATAAGAATTACGATAACATCATTACAATGAGTATGCGTGGTGACGGTGATGTTGCAATGGGAAAAGGTGATGATGCAGAGAATATTAAAATCCTCAAGCAAGTGATCTCTGACCAGCGTGAGATTATCGAGAAAGTGTATAATAAAGATCCGGCAGAAGTTCCTCAGCTCTGGGCGATATTCACGGAAGTACAACGTTATTATGATGCCGGAATGAATGTTCCGGATGATGTGACACTGCTTTTCTGCGATAACAATTGGGGTTATATCCGACGTACCGCACCTGCAAAAGAGCTTAAACGTAAAGGTGGTATGGGATTATATTATCATATTGATATGAATGGAGGCCCGTGGAATGATCGCTGGATCAATACGACTACCGTACCAAAATTGCATGAACAGTTCAGCCTGGCGTATAAAAGCGGCATCGACCGTATCTGGATTGTAAATGTTGGAGACCTTAAACCAAAGGAAATGCCGATTGATTTTATTATGCGTTATGCCTGGAATCCCGATGCTATCTCTGCTAACCAAACTTTTGATTATATGCAGGATTGGGCAGCTTCGATTTTCGGAAAAGAGCACGCCGCAGAAATCGCAGAAATCGTATCAAAATACTCCAAATACAACCTGATGCGTAAGCCTGAGGTTCAGGATCCTAATATTTTCAGTTTCGTGAATTATCACGAAGCAGAACGTGTACAAAAGCTTTGGCGGGATTTTGCAGCAAAAGCAGAAGCTCTGGAAAAGAAAATGCCGAAACAAGCATTGGATGCTTATTATCAGTTGGTGCTTTATCCAACCAAAGCATCAGCCGGCGTTGCGGAGATTTATCTGGCAGCTGGCCGTAACAATCTGTACGCCAAACAAGGCAGGGTAAGTGCTAATGATTACGCCGAACGTGCAAGAGAATTGTTTGAGTTGGATAAAAAACTGACTGCCCGTTACAATGATTCTATTGCCGGTGGAAAATGGAAAAATATGATGAGCGATGTACATTTGGGTTATCAAAAATGGTCTATGCCGAGAGAGAATACATTGCCTCCTCTTGATATGGTTACGCCTTTAGCTTCTCCTTCGTTGGGTGTTGCAGTGGAAGGTAGTACAGATGCTTGGCCGGGAACAGAAGTAAAAGCAGAACTTCCGCAATTTGATGCGCTGGATAAGCAGCGTTACTATATTGACGTTTTTAACCGTGGAACAGGATTGGTCCAATTTACCGCTAAAGCAAATCAGCCGTGGATCAGATTAAGTACAACCAAAGGAAAGACTGTAAAAGAACAACGCATTTATGTAGATATCGATTGGAAAAAAGCTCCTGCCGATAAGAGCTCTGGTTTAATAGAGATTAATCAAGGCAATACCAAAGTACCCATAATTATCAATGCATTAAAAAAAACTGCGCCTAAAAGTAAAGATAATTATTATGGAGGATACTCCGGTGAATTTTCTATTCCTGCAAACAAATTCAGCGCTAATGTACCAGGAAATAATGCAAAATGGATTGTTCTGTCGGGATTGGGAAGAGCCGAAGCCTGTATGGGCATTGATCCTACAACTGCTCCAAGTTCAACCCCTGAAAATGCCCCTCGATTGGAATATAATATTTTTCTTCCTGAAGCAGGTGCTGCTAATGTTTTACTTGGTATTCTTCCAACACAGGATGTTAACCCGGGTCGTGGATTAAGAATAGCAGTTTCTATTGACAATGGCGAACCTGTTATTATCGATGCTAGAAAAGGCTATCACGATGAATTTAAAGAATACACACCAGAAAATTTAAGTCGTTCAAAAGTATTGAAACCACTACCGGAATTCGGACACAACTATGCTTTGATTTCACGAGGAAAGCCTCGCCGTACCGAAGTATTTGATAATCAGCGTTGGCTGAATGCGACGCTGGATGTGAAAACAGAAGGTATTCACACATTAAAAGTTTTTATGATAGATCCGGAAGTGGTATTAGAGCGTATTATTGTCAACCCAAATGATAAATATCCCAGTTATCTGGGTGCACCTGAAAGATAATGTTAGATTAATATCAATAACTAAAACCCTTTCCTGCAATTATTATTCTTGTAGTATAAAATGAAATATTTTAGAAAGCATTACACTTTTGTAGTATTTTCAATTAATTGGTTAAAATTTTTAGCTAAAAGAGGTAATTTTATAAAACCAAAATAACTAATTATGAAGACATTAATTACAAAAGTGAAATGCTTTCTGGGGATTATCATATTCCTCTTTACCAGCGTTAGTTTCTCTGCACAAAACTATGTCGGGAAAATTTTTGATCAGTTAAGAGGGCAGGTTTTCTCTTTATACGATAACGGTTTAGTCGTTCAGGACGGAAATCCCGGAAACAGAGGCTTTGCACAACGCGATCCTTCAGGGATGATGTTTCTGAGACTGCCGGCTGTTAACCCTTACAGAAATGCCTATTTTCTGGATTATCGCGGAAACTTTATTGAGATCGACTATGCTTTAGGCAGCAGAGTGATTGGAAAATACGATTTCCAGCCACCCGCACCGCTGACGGTAATATATCAACCTGTACAGACTAACCCGAATATCGGAATCATGACCGCAAGTGGAAATGTGACTCCCATTCCGGTTAATCTCGTTAACAAGGATCAGCCGTTCGGTGACGTAATGATAACTTCTGAGCAGGCTGCCGTCAATTGTTATAATCAATCATTAACTTCAGGTAATCAGCTTAATCAAAGTGCTTTTGGCGACTGTATGATTGCAAATATGACTGGTAGAAAAGAAAATGAAGTCTATAAATGTGTTAAAAATTCGGCGACCGTGGAAGAGCAGACTTTGTGTATGGTTGGCGTGATGGGAGGAAGCAAAGAGCAGCAATATGCTCAAACCCTTGCAAAATGCTATAGAGAATTTGGGACAGACTACAGCAAATATCCGTTGTGTCTGGCAGGAGAAGTCTCAGATCCTGAATTGCAAAAGCTCGTTTCCTGTGTAAAACAACAGGCTCAGACCGGGCAAGTGAATTTTATGAATACTGCCATGTGTTATGGAGCCGATAAATTTAATCTGAATACTGAGGCGACGATTGCAGTTCAGTGTGCTGCTACATCCGGCGGACAGCCTTACGTATTTGTTGGATGTGCAGGCGGTCAGCTTACCGCAATGGAACTTAATAAATGTTTGACAATAGGAGTAGGGGGTGATAAAGGATGTTTCGGTAAAAATAATACGATTGTAAGGACTTTAAATTCTCTTGGACAAGAAATCAGTCAGCATTTTGGGCCCAATAATGATATTGTGAGAAATTTTAATAATGTGGTTCAGGATTTCACAACAGGACCGGGTTATAATCATGAAGCGGTGAAATTACTTCGCAATACAGGCAATGAACTCCGTAAAGCCGGCGGGAATATTGAAAGAGAAGTCAGGAAAGTTCTTCCGAGAATTAAATGGTAAACCTTTTATAATGCAGCCCTTCTTTATGAAGGGTTTTTATTTGCAATATATTGGAGAACAATCATATGAAATGTTCAATGTCTGAACCCAGAATATCTTGACCTAAATATTTAGAATAAAATATAGCCTGCGGCATTACACCTTAGCTGTATGTATAATATGAAATAGTTTATCTTAGGGGAAGAGGATAATATCTATATTTGAGTTCAGCCAGTCATACGACAGCAGTGGTTTGCTGTCGCATATATAAAGCTAATGATGATTATATTTACAGACCAAACTCAATACGGATAGAAATTAATTAAGTTCATAATGCTGGATCAGCATACTCAACATAAAATGAACGTAATTCTGATCTGCTTCTTTTCTGTTGAGAAGCTTGTTTTTGTAATTATAGGAGCTTAATACTTTTGATAGTTCCTGATAAGTTTCAAACTTTTCATCTTTGATTTTTACTCTCAGGTTCCCGTCTCTTCTTTGAATAAGTTCGTTGTCAAGTGTTCTCACTTTAAATATAACCTCACACAATTTTGGGTTAAAATTCATTTTCCCAGTGTATCTTTCAATAATATTAACTTTAAACGAATCGAATGTAATCGTATTAAAGATAAGATTGGAGCCGGATTTCTCTGTGTTGAGATCAAGCGTATAGTTCATAAATTTAAATTTGTACAAATGTAGTCAGAAGATGAAAAAATTCAAAATAAATAGTTCATCTAATCTGTCATTTATACAAAATTTTATTTTTTTCGAATCTCATTACCTTTACAAGTGCTGAATTTCAGGCTATTGGCTGCTAAATTTCTTCACTCTGATTTTCTTTTCCTTTACTTTTATCACAAAAGTATTCAACTCAGTTATTTTACCCGCTTCTACCTTAAAATCCTGAACCGTATTTTCGCAGTATGTGTTCGACGGCAGGGAGTTTTCGTTCAGTCGGATCTTGTAATCTCCCGATTCAATGAAAGATATTATTTCACCATTATCATCAGTAATGATGTGTCTCACCATTTTTTCATCTTTATAGATATCAAAGAGGATTCCTCCCGATTTAGGATCAAATTCAAGCGCAGTTTTGGTATCAAAAACATAATTTATTTTACCCTGAACAGTTCCGTTTCGATGTAATGGAATCTCAAAAGTATAATGATGCTTATTAACGTCAAATTCAGATTCATCGTAATACCAACCCTGTTGGATTACCTGTTTAAGGCTGTATCTGTCGTAAGGAATAGCTTTGTACTCAATAGTTCCCTCATCATTGGTTTTGAATGAAATATTATTAAGCATAATAATGTGCCCAACTGCCTTTTCGTCGCCTTCATCATAAATATTATTATTGTTGCGGTCATAATAAACAAAAGCCTTGATGTTTCCTTTCTTTCCGGGATCCAGATTATTGCTTCTTAGATTAATTGTAACTCCGGCTTCAACAGTTAAAAGGTTGTTTGTGAAAGTATTCATTGAATAATTAAACCATGACGAATTCACGTAGAAGCCATATCTTTCTTTTGAATACTTTAGATTTACAAATCCGGAGGGTGATTTTCCGTAAAGCGTATCATCAGTGTAAGAAAGCCCCGAATTAATACTGAGTTTACCTTTAAGCATAGTATGGGTAATGAACGCCGAAACAGATTTTTTTTCGTAAGTATTGTTGGTTCCCAATAATTTTGAAAAGGCATATTCCGAAAGATAATAGCTTCCATACTGATAGATGAATTGCAGATTAAGCCATTTGTAGGCATAGTTTCCCATAAATTTCATCTGAAATCTATCTTTGTCAGAATCGGGATAGTTTACGATTCCTGTCTCTATACCGAGAATAGAGGAGTGCTTTCTATCAGGACTCGACCAGCTTATACGCTCAATGAGTCTTTTTGCCGTCATTTCTTTAAGCTCTTTATTCTCTGTAAGTCCGAAAAAAGTATTGTAGGTATTTGAGTTTTCATTCTGATACTGAAAGCTGAGCCCCAGTCCCAGGCTTTTTCTCTTAGGGAAGTTGAATCCTGTTTCCAGTCTTACACTGTTCGTTTCTAAATTATTGTCGTAGAAATAAAATTTTGGCGAAAAATTAGAGAGCATCATATTGGCAAAAACAGAATGATCTTTAAAAATACTTGAAGAAATATTTTGCTGCAACTGAACTATACCTCTCTGGTTTCCGGGATAATAATTTGAACTAAAGGAATAATTTCCGCTAATATTTACCTTGTTGATATTTCCGGAATATTGGGTTTCAAGGGCTCCGGATGGTTTTGTTTTGTTGATACTTTCATAAAAACTTACTCCACTGTAAAGTTTGGCGCTTAAATTCCATTCTTTATTAAATGCATATTGGAAATTTGTACCCAGTAAATTATGCTTCACCTTTTCGTAAGGGTCACTTTTAAAAACATATGCTGCAGAGATATTTTTACTTGCATTATTTGCTCCCAATATTCCTCTCACATAGAATCCGTATCCTAATTCTAAAAATCGCGTTCTCTCTATAAGACTGAAACTTTGATCTATAAAACCAATTTCCAGCCTTTTATTTTTATCGTGAGAAGTGAAAGCATATTCTGCACCTCGTCCGTACAAAGAAAGTTCTATGATCTTACTGATATTCCCAACGGTAAATTCACTTTTTTCCCTGTGATATGTGATGAAAGTATTATTGACGATAGGGTCTTCCAAACCATTGGTTTTGTAGATGTTTCCTCTTATGAAAACATATCCGGAAGGAAGATTAAAACCTCCTGAGCCGATGAGTTGGTACAATGCTGTCTGCTGCCCCATATATCTGTAGCTTGCAGTAATACTGTTTTTGGTATAATTGAGGTTATTATTGTCTAAAGACATATAATGTTGTGTTGAAGAATTGTTCTGAATAGATGTAATACTATTTCCGAACATTTCTTTATCGGGTTCTCTGAAACCGACAATGTTCACACTGAATTGTGGTGTTTTCATAAGATTGCTCGACGGTCTGAATCGATAGATAAACACAGAATCTTTCTGTACCGCAATAACTCCCTTTTTTTCTACGAAAAAGCTTCCCTGATCTGCTTCCGGAATTTTGAAAACGACCGTAACGTGTTGTGGTTTGTTTCCTAAATTTGAAACTCTTGCCCTTACTTCTATTGAGTCGGTTACATTGCTCATATAGATTAAAGGAGTGTCTGTACTGATCGCTAATGCATTATTTTCGGGAATGTTGTGGGTCATCGTCTGTTTCAAGACTTCATGATCTAACATATCTTTCAGGGTAAATACGATTTCACTTTCTCCGAAACCTGCGTTGCTGTTAATCAGGAATTTAACGGGAAGATAGATATTATCACCGGCGTTTACATCTATTTCATTCATATTTCCGGAGATATTCCTGAAACCTGAAGGAACATTGATGAATAATTTGCCTTTAAAGTTGTTCAGGGAATTATTTTTAATTTCAACAATTGTACTTATGATACGATCTCTTCCAAGGCTGGATTCGTCACGGATTTCCATGCTGATTCCGCTGCCAATTTGAGCAGAAGCTGAAACTGAGAGGAATAAAATTAATAATAAAAGGAAAGTTTTCTGTAGGTTATTAGAGGACATTTGAGTTTTTATTGGGGCGTTATCTCATACTGGAGAGTAGCTGAATAATCGTCTGATTTTGCGTTAATAAATATTTCATCATTATGGATAGTTGAATATTTCACATCATAATATACGGTGTTGCCCTGTGTGGCATTTCCTTTGGCGACGAGCTGTGGCGATGCGCTTAACGAGATAGGAAATACACTCGTATTAGCCGTTGCAGAATTAAGAGCCATCTTTACCGCATTAATCGGGATAGAATTACCATATGATGATGTAAACTGAGATTGCAGAGACTTTAGCTTAATCTGATAATTGGTATTGCTTTTTACCATTAAAGCATTATTGTAGGTTACGCTTACTCCATTCGTGTAATCATCCATGCTATTGAATTCGAGAAGAGCATTCTGCGCACTTGGCGCAAAAGTTAATGACAATTCAGGAATGTCTACAGGAGGAGTTCCGGACAGGGTGCCGATCTGCAGTTCAAAAATATGATTCATTTTACCAATGACATTGTTGTACTGGTCATACATTGTAAATTCAACGGGCGCATAGAATTTAATCCAAGCGGGATAATTACCAAGGTAAGCACCTCCCATCACAGTCAGGCTAAATTTAATCTGTAAATTGTAATATCCGTTATTCTGTGCCGGCTGGTTATATAGTGTGGCATTGGATTTCGGGACTAGAAATACTTCCTGTCCTTCCTGAAGTACTACATTAAGAGGCATTCCGATCTGTGAAATGCCTGGAGTTGGACCAGGATCAGCCTGTCCTGAAGCGGAAACAGGATGCAGGGAAACTTTATTGCCTGGCATAGTGTATTGTCCATCGTTGGTCATGATAGGCTGTTTAAGCTTTGCAGATAGTTTCCAGAACGGAACATTAAAATTACCGTTTCCGCTCATCATAGCCGTGTAGGCATCGGGATTGGTATTTCCCTCGTAAGAATTGATTTGCAGGTAGCTATTAACCCATGAATAATAGGAAATTTGTGAATATATATATTGACCTGCCAATAGCAGCAGGAATGAAAAAATTTTAATCATACATAAAATTTAACTCGCCGAGTTCAAGATTATTATCGCCGTAATCGATCATTACGGATGCTGTATATTTTCCTTTCGGAAGATCTTCGGGGAGAGAAATATTCATTTCTCTTTTATTTCCGGGCATGGTATAAAATACGATAGCATCTATAGATACTTTTTTACCGTTTTCCACATTCACAAAGTCTGTGTAAACTTTACCGTCTGTCCATACATTTCCTTCATTTTCAAAAAACAAATTCAGTTGTTTTTTAGATTTATCGAAAGTCAGGTTCTGTATTTCTATTTTTTTTGCTTTTGCAGAAGGTAATTTGTGAAATATTTTTATTCCGGACCGGATACTTACTTTTATTTTTGCACCTTTACTGTCTACATCATCTACCGGGTTCATCTGGCTTACATACAAAACGGCACTGTGTGCCTCCAATGTATCAGACAGTTTGTTGGGAACCGTTATGGTAACATCAATATCTTTTCTTTCTCCTGGACCTAACGAAAAGTAATTGTCTTCTTTTTTTACACTGACCCATCCTGCACAGGATACTTTCAGGCTATTGGCAGCAGACATCATATTTTCGCCTTTCTCATTGTATTCCCAGTCGCCAAGGCTTATGGCCAGATCCAGAGAATTTTTGGTACTCACATTGGTGACTGTTATTTTCTGTGTATTACTGTTTCCTGCAGTTGATTCAAAATACAATCTCGGAGGTGAAACCGAAACGCCGGTTTGAGCCTGAAATAGCGAAAAAAAGGAAATCAGAAAAAAAAATAAAATAAAATGGGATAAGTAGGTCTTGTTCATTATCATAGTAAAGACTGAGACAGCAGAAAAAAAATGCCACAATTACTTGTAGCATTTTATTTTGGTTATAATATCTACAGTATCTTATTATTGTGCAATAATAGTGTAGGTAAGTTCGGTAGTATAGATTGTAGGGTCTTGTCCTGCAATATAATTATCAATGTATGCATTGGCGCCTGCACCTTTATACTCGATGCTGATCTTTTTGTTTACACCACCAGCGGTAGATGTTACTAAAGTAGTTTCGTTGGCAGATAGAGTAGTACCCTGTGCATATTGTGCTCCGTTTACGGCTTCAGAACCTGCACTTGCCTTGATCTGGATAGTGTTAGCCTGAATATTTTTTCCTCCGTTTTGTAAAGCTGCATTAGCGCTTTTTACTTTAACCTGGAATCCTCCTGTACTGTAAATACTCAAGTGGTCAGTGTTAAGGGATGATACACCATTAGCATAGTCATCTTTTGTTACGTAGTCTAAGTTAACGATTTTCTGAGAGTTGTTTACTACGAGTGTTTGAATAGGTTTTAGTCTTACGTTTAGAGTAACGTTTTGGGCATTGATGGTTACAAACCCTAGTAAAGCAAGTGATGCTATAATACACTTTTTCATAATTGCGGTTATTTTTTTAATGTTATTAGTTTAAAAATCTGATGCAAATGTATACACTTAGTTCGATAGGATTATTGTGAAAAACTACTAATATTTTGTGATTTTTGTCGCTGAGAATTAGCAACATACGATATTTATTTTATTGAATTTTCAATAAAAATTAATTATGGAAGGGAAAATAACTTTACAACTAATAATATTTTATGATAAAAGTACTATTAATAAATTATGTATAAAAAATTAACAAATGGTTAAATGTGAAAATTTATTCTCTTAATTGTAATTTTTTCTTTATTAATTAGACATCATCGTCAGAATATAGTGTTTCTTTTCTTTAGATGAGCCTTTCTTATTATCACTTTTACTATTTTCTATTTCAAATATTTTTTCAATCACTCCTTTTTTATATTTAATGAGGTTTTGAATGTTTTCTTTTTCCTGCATCTCCTGATTTTTATTTTTAAATCCGGCTTTCTCATTATAGAGATCCTGATACATTTTTACCTCAAAACCTGAAGGGCTTGAAATCATAATAAATTTTGTATCCTGGTGATCACTTTCCTTAGAAGATCCGGTATCTGTTTTTGCCGGATTAATGGTAAGTGTCTGAGTCGGGTACAAGCGTATGTTAACCGTTGTTCCGTCGTTTTGTGCACGGAAAAAAGTGAAAGTAATGAGGCAGACTAAAATAAAAAAATATTTGATATGCATCTGTTTGTTTTTCACCTTATGGTTACTTAATCAAATATACAATTATTTTTTAATTATTCCTCATTTCAGAAGGGTTTTTTTGCGTATGTTTTTTAAAAAAATTTGTAAAGTTTCCTTCATCGCTGAATCCCAGCTCATAAGCGATTTGAGATATGGTATAATTTGAATAACTCAATAATTTTTTAGACTCATGAATCAGTTTTTCTATAATGACATGCTTGGCTGTTTTTCCAAGGATATATTCTGTCATTTCTGTTAGTTTTCTGGGAGTTATATTTAGCTCGCTGGCATAATGGGAAACTTTTTTACTTGTTTTGTAATCTCTCTGCAATATAATCTTGAAGCGATTAACACAATAAAGATAATCAAATTTTACATCTTTTCTTACCTCTTGCGTAGGAATATATAAGAAAGCATCTAATATAAGTTTCTCGATAGCATTATGCGCTGCTGAAATATACAGACTCCTGTCTTTCTTCCGGAAGCTCTCCATTCGATCCATAAAGACAATCCGCATTTCTTCTTGATTGATGAGCGGAGCGGTGAATATGTCTGAATTGTCATTAAAAAAAAGTTTTGAGTTTAAGAAAAGACTGTCTTTCACGGATCTTTCATAAAAACTTGATGAGAAGGTAATAATCAGTGCATCGTGACCGTTTGCCGTATCAAATTCAACAGTTTTCTGAGGTCCAATGAAAACCATATTGCTGGATTCTATGGTATAAGGTACGTTTTCTACACTCATACGGATGTCTTTCAAAATAATACAAATACAATAAAATTCCAGAGTATTCAGTTTTTTTTTGTTATTGTTTCTTTTAATAATATGATCCAGTCGATTCACACTAAACCCAATATCCTTTAACTGATCTGTAATTATATACATCTTATATTGTAGTAAAATTTGTAGCCGACTAATATAATTTTTTGAATTATGCTATAAATATTATTTGATTAGAGATAATTCTATATTAGTATTGAATTATTTCGATATTTTTCTTGTTAGTCTTTATTTATAAATGTGAATATTTATTTTTAATATTTTGATGGAAATATGTCTTTGGAGGTTTATAAATAAAGGATAATCTGGCTCAGGTGAAAGTAAACGATGATTTGCGGATAAATCTATTATTAGAATGTTTGTGTTTAATATTTTCCGTAAAGTATAATAAAGTCTATAATTAATTAAAATATAAGGAGAATTTATTCTAATTTCCTTCTGCTATTTATGCTGGTGATCTTCTTAAAACAAGATTTTTTATCATGATAATAGTAAAATATTCATCTGGGTTTCGTTAAAATAATTTATTAATTATGATGACGTTATTTGATATTTTATATAGCTAGAATATTAGAATTTTAAATATGGATTTGCAATATTAAGATTATATGTATATTTGCCGTATTGGAATTTTTAAGATTAAATTGTAATAAAACTTATATTTGTACCGTCTTAATAAAATAATTACTGATAGCTAATCTATACATAATTGTTATATTTGGGTACTGAAATCATATACTATTAAAATGAAACTCTTGTGCCTTTTTCTTCACACTCTTTTGAGTGATATGTTTTTTTTAAATACCATGGAGGCAGGTCTTATACAAAGATATTCATTGATTCTGATTTCTCTTTCAATTATTTTTTTCTTTTTAAATTTTTCTTATTCTTTGCAAAAACTAATTCTGAATTTTACATTCAGAAGATTTTTAAAGATGCATTTTTGTATGATGTCTGTAAAAGTAAGAAACCAATTTTTTAGTAAAAAATGAAAAAATGATGATCTTAAGTAGTTTAAGTGATGAATAAACAAAATTACATTTTCCAAAAAAGTATTTATGTTTAGTTTGAAAAAGTTAACATAATTTAATTTGTCTGTTTGTGTGGTAATTACGAATTTTAGCTAAAATTTTACATCAAAAATGTAATTTCGGCAAACAAATTGATTAAGAAGTACGTTGATAAATTTAAAAATTTAATTTAAAAAAGATTTATTAAAAGTTTAGTTCTCTCATTAGTTAGATATTTAAACAAGCAGACGCGTTATTACAGTAGATTAAAATTATATATGAACAGAAATATTATCACTCTTCTGATATTAGTATCTATTACTTTATTATCATGCAAACCCAAACAGAATATGGTGTACATGTCAAAAAGCAACATGGAAGAAGAAGTCGCCAAAGCAAAATTTCAGGGTTTACACATTCAGGAAGGAGATGTTCTTCTTATCCTTGTTTCCGCGCTTGACGAGGCTGCTGTAAAGCCTTTTAATCTCAACACAGCAAATAAGGTTGGAAGTGAGACTGCCACTGGAATGAATCAATATGTACAACCTAGTGAATATCTTGTGAATGAAGAGGGGTATATTAACTTTCCTGTTTTAGGAAGCATATATACTAAAGGAATGACACAGATTCAGTTAAAACAAGATCTTGAATCACGTTTAAAAAGATATCTTACCGATCCTTTGGTAACAATTACTCTTAAAAACTTTAATGTCAGTGTTTTAGGTGAAGTTAAACAACCTGGACAGAAAGAAAGCGTTTCCCAGAAAATCAATGTATTCCAGGCAGTTGGTCTTGCAGGTGATATGACAGATTTTGGTGATCGTACTCATGTGAAGCTTATCAGAACAACAGACGAAGGTAGTGATGAAATCGTAAATCTTGATCTTACAAGATCCGACATCGTAAACTCTCCGTATTATTATATGAAGCAAAATGATATATTGTATGTACAGCCAGATAAAAATAAGCAGATTCAGGCAAATTCAAATCCTAACAGAGCTCTTACTTTTCAGATTATTGGTACATTATTAACGGCAGCTACTTTAATTATTGCTTTAAAAAGATAAGTGTAAATATGCAACAAATAGAACTTCAGGAAAAGGAAGAGAAAATTGATTTAAGAAAGACCATCTCCAAGTACCTTTACAAATGGCCATGGTTTGTGGCATCTGTTTTAGTTTGTGTGATCGGTGCATATATTTATCTCAGATACAGTGTCCCTAAATATCAGACTAAAACAACACTTAAATTCGATAAAAAGGAAAACGATCTTACTTCCGCATTGTCTGACCTTAGTAATCTGGGTATAGGACTTGGAAATGCGGATGAGCTTAAAAGTGAAGCTGCTGTAGTTAACTCAAGGCCAATCCTCAATCAGGTTGTTCAAAATCTTAATCTGAATGTTGAATATTTTAATACAGGAGATATTAAAGATTCTCAGTTGTTTACGGATATTCCGATATCAGCAACTATTTTAAAGTTTGATGAAAAGTTTAAATCTTCCGAATATAATCTGGGTAAAATTAGCGGAAACAATTTTACGCTTGTTAATGAAAAATATGGAAAGTTCACAGGAACATTCAATATGCCTCTTAAGCTTGATTTTGGGACTGTGATATTGAGAAGAGATGCTCGGTACGCTTTAAAATCAGGATATAAAATTATTTTTTGGAATCCGATTGAAAAAGTTAAAAAACTCGAAAAAACAATTCAGGTAGATATACCAGATGATAAGGCTTTGTTAATGGATATCAGCCTCGTAGGAACCATTCCTATAAAGTCGGAAACAATTCTTAACGAGTTGACACGTCAGTACAATTTAGACGGACAAAAAGATAAAAACCTGCAGGCAGAAAATACTCAGAAATTTATTGATAAAAGATTAGAGGTAATTACCAAGGATCTTTCAGGTGTAGAAAATCAGAAAGAAAATTTTCAAAATCAAAACCGCATCGTTGACCTTCAGGCACAGGCTGAGTTGGCTTTACAAAATACAAGTGACAATACAAAAGCGCTCCTTCAACAGCAGGCTCAGCTTGATCTTTTAAATTCACTTACGTCTGAAGCCGCAAAAGGCAATAATCAGCTAATGCCATCAAATTTGGGATTAAATCCTTCACTCGAGCAGTCAATTGCGCAATACAATCAGATGCTCATCAGCAGAAATAAGACTCTGAAGCAGGCCACCAATGAAAACCCTGCTGTAATAGAAATGAATCGGGAAATTGCTTCTTTAAAAGATATTATCCGAGACAATATCCGTGAACAGAAAGATGCAGTAAAAGCCACCATTTCACAATTACAGAATCAGATCAATACAAGTAATAATCTTATAGAAAAGGTTCCGGGGCAATCTAAAATTTACAGAGGTATAGAACGTCAGCAGAATCTTAAAGAACAGCTTTTCTTATTTCTCCTTCAGAAAAGAGAAGAAAATGCTATCAATTTATCTGTTGATGTTCCAAAGGCAAAAATTGTAAATCCCGCATATACAGATGATATTCCTGTTTCTCCAAAAAAAGATATTATTATTTTAGGAGCATTTTTATTAGGTTTATTTATTCCATTTGCTGCGTTCTATTTAATTTTTCTTCTGGATGATAAGATTTACACTAAAGATGATATCAAGGAACGATCAAATCTTAGTGTTTTGGTCGATATCCCTTCCTTAGAAGTAGATGATAATCATTTGGTACAAAGAAATGATTTTACAGAGCTTGCAGAATCATTTAGAGTTTTAGCTTCCAATCTTAAATTTGTGCTTCCTAAAAAAGATTCTGCAAAGGTTATCATCGTCACATCTTCTGTAAAAGGCGAAGGAAAAACCTTGGTTTCAGTAAATCTTGCGCTAACTCTGGCAAATAAAAGTGGAAGAGCGCTGCTCATAGGTTCAGATATCCGGAATCCTCAGATTCAGAGATATGATAGTGAGCCTGTAAAAAGAAAAGGTCTTACGGAATTTTTATACGATGAATCAGTAAACGTAGAAGATTTGATCCATACGTCGTACACTAATTCTTACTGTGACGTAATCTACGCAGGAGCAATTCCTCCGAACCCTCAGGAACTTCTTTCCAACGGAAGATATCAGGCTCTGATTGCTCAGATGGCATCTCAATATGCTTATATAATTATTGACTCTGCTCCGCTTATGCTTGTCTCGGATACTCTAAGCATTGCAGACGTAGCAGATGCAACACTATATGTGGTAAGATCAGGAGTTTCCAGAAATATACTTATTGATTTCGCTCAGGATCTTGTAAAAGAATCAAAATTAAAGAATGTTTCTTTTGTTGTTAATGATGTTTCCAAAAAAGCAAGAGGCTACGGATATGGCTATAATTATGGTTATGGCTATGGATATAATAATAAAGAAGCTAAAAAAACTTGGTGGAGTAAAATTTTTAAATAAAAATGGGTAAAATTTTAATTACAGGAGGAGCTGGATTCATAGGCTCTAATCTTACGGAGTACTTTTTAAATAAAGGATATCAGGTTGTTTGTCTGGATAATTTTTCAACAGGACATCGTCACAACATTGAGCCATTCTTAAAAAATCCGGATTATAAACTGATCGAAGGCAGTATTTGTGATGTTGAGATATGTAAAAACGCGGTAGAAAATGTAGATTATGTTCTTCATCAGGCTGCTTTGGGATCTGTTCCGAGATCTATTAATGATCCCATTACAAGCAATGAAGTGAATGTTTCAGGTTTTCTGAATATGCTTGTCGCTGCGAGAGATGCGAAAGTAAAACGTTTTGTGTATGCTGCTTCATCTTCCACATATGGTGATTCTGCTTCACTTCCGAAAGTAGAAGAAGTTATTGGTAAACCATTATCACCATATGCGATCACTAAGTATGTTAATGAACTATATGCTGATGTTTTTTCTAAAACCTATGGCATAGAATGCATTGGTCTAAGATATTTCAATGTTTTCGGACGTAGACAGGATCCTAACGGAACTTACGCCGCAGTAATTCCTTTGTTTGTAAAGCAGCTGATGAATCATGAGTCTCCGAAAATCAACGGAGCTGGTGATTATTCACGAGATTTTACCTACATAGACAATGTTATACAAATGAACGAGTTGGCTATGCTTACAGAAAAAACTGAAGCTATTAATACAGTTTATAACACGGCTGTAGGGGATCGTACAACATTAAACGATCTTGTAAATTATATTAAAAAATATCTGAGTGAATACGATGATCAGATTGCTAATATTGAAATCGTACACGGGCCAAATCGGGTAGGAGATATTCCGCATTCATTGGCATCTATTGAAAAAGCTAAAGCTCTTTTGGGATACCATCCAAGCCATACCATTGAAAATGGACTGAAAGAAGCCATTAAATGGTATTGGGAGAATTTAAAATAAACTATTAAAAAGAATCTTTGTGGAAAAACAATATAAAATTGCCGTTATCGGCCTTGGTTACGTAGGTTTACCATTGGCTCGTTTATTTGCAACAAAATATCCGGTAGTAGGGTTTGATATCAATCAGAAAAGAATTGAGGAACTGAGAGCAGGAAACGATAGTACACTTGAAGTTGAAAGTGATGTTTTGCGATCGGTTTTGGTACAGCAGAATCCTTTCATTAAAAATGAGAAAGGATTTTTTGCTTCCGCAGATCTTAATGATATTCATGATGCTAATATCTATATTGTAACGGTTCCTACTCCTGTAGATAAGCATAACCGTCCTGACCTTACACCATTATATAAATCTTCGGAAACAGTAGGAAAGGTTTTATCAAAAGGTGATATTGTTATTTATGAATCTACAGTATATCCGGGAGTTACAGAAGAGGAATGTATCCCTGTCTTAGAAAAAATTTCTGGAATGAAATTTAATGAAGATTTCTTCGCAGGATATTCTCCGGAACGTATCAATCCCGGAGATAAAGAACATACGGTAGAAAAAATTCTGAAAGTTACCTCCGGATCTACTCCTGAAATTGGAGAGGTTGTAAATAACCTTTATAAATCTGTAATTGTTGCAGGTACCCATTTGGCACCAACCATTAAAGTGGCAGAAGCGGCTAAAGTTATTGAAAATTCCCAAAGAGATATCAATATTGCTTTTGTTAATGAATTGGCGAAAATTTTTAATCTTTTGGAAATTGATACGCATGAAGTTTTAAAGGCTGCAGGAACAAAATGGAATTTTTTACCATTCAAACCGGGACTGGTTGGAGGTCATTGTATTGGTGTAGACCCTTATTATCTTGCCCAGAAAGCACAGGAAAATGGTTATCATCCTGAAATCATCCTTGCAGGACGCCGTCTGAATGATTCTATGGGACAATACGTTGCTTCAGAACTGGTAAAGTGCATGATAAAAAAGAATATCAACATAAATGGTGGACAGGTTTTAAACCTCGGAATCACATTTAAAGAAAATTGCCCGGACGTAAGAAATACAAAAGCTGTAGATGTTATCAGCGGGCTGGAAGATTACCAATTACAAGTCACTACATTCGACCCATGGGCAAATCCTGAAGAGGTAAAACACGAATATGGGCTTTCCATAGTTAATGAAATTCCTAAGCAAAAATTTGATGCTATTATTCTTACCGTTGCCCATAAGGAATTTATAAATCTTAATCTCAAGGATTACCTTAAAGAAAACGGTGTAATCTACGATGTAAAAGGAATTCTGGCAGATTGTGATTCCAGATTGTAAATAACTTTTTATATATTTAAGGATAATGTTGTTGATATGAACTTAAATAAAACCTTGGTTATATATGATTCAATACCATATTTTATACCTTTTATGAAAAAAAAAGGTATAAAATGTTTTTCATCATTCAAAAAAGTCAGTAGTATTGAGAGAATTCTTCGGATGATTTCATTCAAAACAGGTCTGAAGAAAAATATTTGGTATGGGGAGTGGAAGAAGCATGCATATCTGGATGAAACTGTAATAATATTTGCAACTAACCGTTATGACTTTATTGAGTATTTGGCAGATAACTATCCACATCTAAGAATTATAGTATGGTACTGGAATCCTGTTTTTCGATGCTTTGAACCTGATAAATTAAATAAAAAAAATATTGAGTATTGGTCTTTTGATGAAGAAGACTGTAAAAAGTATAATCTTAAATTTAATACTACATTTTATCTTAATAATATTGAAATTGATAATAATTCAATAAAAGAATATGATGTACTATTTCTTGGAGCAGATAAGAAACGAAAAATACTTCTAGACAAAATAAATAATGATCTTATTGCTGCGAACATTAAGACATTATTTCACATTGTTCCAGACAAAGGACAGCCAAACCCTCAGAACATAAAACCATTATTATATTCTGATTATTTAAAATTAGTATCACAGTCTAAATGTATTTTTGATTATATACAAAAGGGACAATCGGGAAATACAGTAAGGACTATGGAATCAATTTTTTTTAGAAAAAAACTGATAACTAATGATATTAATATTCAAAAGGAGCTTTTTTATGACCCCGCAAATATATTTATACTGGAGTATGACGATTTTAATACGATAGATGAATTTATAAATACTCCATTTAAAGAATTAAAATCTGAAATAGTTGATTATTTTGACTTTTCAAATTGGTTAAACAGATTTACAAAGTATGAATAATTTCCTGAAAGCATTTTTATCTTTTGGTCTAGCAACGTCTATAGAAAAACTTTTAGGTTTTATTATTCTCCCTATCTATACTAAATATTTCAGTGTTACAGAGTATGGAATAATTGATATGATAGGAACTATTTTGCAAATAGGTACTATATTCGGGCTACTTCAATTAGAAACATCGTTACAAAGATACTATTATGAGTATAATAATGTTAAGAGGAAATTATTAATTTCCACGATTTATTATTGGATCTCATTGTGTTCCATAGTAATCAGCTTAATCATTTTTTTGATTTCTCCTTTTCTTTCACAAAAGCTTTTCGGGAGTACAGAATATGCAATTCTCATTAAAACGATAGCCATTCAACTTCCTTTGACTAATTTAAGTATGTTGGGATTGGTTTTATTGCGGTATGAGAAAGAAAACGTTAAATTCTTATCTATAATTATTACTAAGGTTATTACAACATTATTATTTGTTTATATTTTCGTTATTTACTTTAAACTTGGTTTGAAAGGCGTTTTTATAGCTCAGCTGATTGCAATATTTTGCTCAACGGCTTTGGTAATGTTTTATGTCCGTAAACAATTTGTGTACCGGCTTTCTAATGTTATGTCACGAAAAAACTTACATTATGCTCTGCCACAGTTTCCGGCACGGGTTGGAAGCATGGTATTGGGACAGGCTAACAGATTTTTCATGCTGGGATATCTTTCATTAGCCGCAATTGGTATTTATTCTGTATCTATGAAACTGGCTTCGGCAATACAGCTTGTCAATACAGCATTTATTATGGCATGGGCTCCCTTTATGCATGCGCAGTTTAAAAACAATAAAAATAAGAAAGTTTTCGCCGGCGTATTTCCTGTTGTTGTAGGTGTTACTTTTTTATTTGTTTGTCTCATCAGTTTATTTTCATTAGAATTGGTCAAATTACTCGCGACAAAAGAGTTTTATTCAGCATCAAAATATGTAGGTGGCCTGTCTTTGTTTTTTTCATTTTATATTATCAAAGAAACCGTAGATATAGGTCCGAAAATAAAGGAGAAAACAAAATTTTTATCCCTTACATTTATCTTATCTGTCATAGTAAATGTAATATCACTTTTTGTTCTCATTAATCTCTTGGAATTGAAAGGTGTAGTTTTAGCAATGATTATTACCAATTTATTTTTAGTAATCGTATCATGGTTTATTTCAAATAAACTTTATCCTATACCTTTTAGTGTAGCTAAATTTGTATTAATGCTTGTGCCTACAACTTTTGTAGTTTTATTAATCATGTATTATGATATTGATTTGCTTATAAGAATATTAATAGCAATTGGAGCGTGTGTGTTTTTTGGAATACAACTGGTCTTTGCTTATAAAAATGTAAAGACAATTACAAGATGATTTATTTAATAGTTTTAATTTACCTGCTGTTGCTTTCACTAGCCTTTGATTTTTTGAAAGCTAAGGGGCCGAAGAATTTTTTTTATTATTCGTCAATGATTATCCTTATTCTTATTGCAGGATTAAGATGGAAAGTAGGAGGTGATTCCTTAGGATATCAAGAAAGATTCGAAAAGCTTATATATCCTATATATCAATTCGGAAATATAGATTTTATTAAGGTTGGATGGGAGCCAGGTTATGTTTTAATTAATTCTATATGTAAGACAATAGTTCCTGAATTTTGGTTTTTTCAATTGGTACAGGCAACTTTTGTCCAGATTATTCTGTTTCAGTTCTTTAAACGTTATACACCATATTATTTTACCGCAGTATTATTTTATTCTGTTATCTATTATTTCTACTTTAATATGGAAATTTTAAGAGAAATATTTACAATATGCATTTTTGTGAGATTTATGTTTCCTGCGTTAGCAAAAGAAAATTATAAAAAATATTATTTGTTGAATGTATTACTTATTTTCTTTCATAATTCTGCAATAATTTTATTGCTTTTTCCATTTCTGAGTAAATTTTCACTAAACAAAAAAGGAATTATTGTTTTAATTGTATCTATGTTCTTAATCACAACGATATTTTCAATATTTCCTAATATTATAAATATTTTTGCGTTCTCAGATGGCTTATCGTCAAAATTTGTTAAATATTCCAGGTACTCTTTAAGTATAAATGGAATGATTTATAATTTTATCATTTTTGCAGTTATTCCCTATTACTTGATAAAGCTTAATGAAAAATATTATAATAATCTTGATTTTGAAAAGCTCATTTTTCCTTACTTCTTCATTATTTCAATATACATTGCTTATTCAGGTTTCGGTCGATTTATTAATTACTTTGGACTGTTTATGTTGGTGTTTTTAGTAAATACATTATATCTTATTATGCATGTTAACGTATTTAAAAAAGTGCGAGTTGTATTAATTTTATTTCTTTCGTTTGGTACTCTATACTATAAATATCAGTATTATTCAATTTCCTACGATTATATTTTACATGATACTACTAAGTTTAATATGTATTATCCATATTCGAGTATTTTTAATAAAGAAGATTATTATAGATTTCGAACTACAATTTATACAAAAAGTATGAGTGATTCTTATAATAATTCTGTTAAAAATAAAAAATAATTAACACCGAACAATTTAATCACATAATTTGAATTCAACAAAAGTATTAAAAATGAAAAGATTGCAAATTATTTTGCTTTTATTCTATATAAACATTTTCTTTGGTCAACAGGTAAATATTGCAGAATTTGCAAGTATAAAAAGCAAGTATTTTAGCAATGAAATCTATGCTGAAACCTATTTTCCTAAGAATGTTGATAAAAGTGGAAATACAGATTATACTGATCTTCTCCAAAAGGCTGTAGACGAAAACACCAAAATTATATTTCCAAATTATCCTGTTCTTATCTCAGATAAAGGAATCAATTTTAGATCCAATCAATACATTTTATTTCAGCCTAATTCTAAACTGATTTTTAAAAGCAGTAGTAAAGGAGGATATGAGATAATTAAAATGAATAATATAAATAATGTAAAGGCATATTTTGTAAATATCGAAGGAGACAAATATCACCATCTGTCTTCAGAAGGTGAATGGGGGCACGGTGTATTAATAAAATCAAGCAGCAATATTATGCTTTATAAACCCATGATTTCAAAATGTTGGGGAGACGGAATATATATCGGACAGGAAACTTCTGTTCCTCAAAATATAACGGTAAATGGAGGATTGATTAACGACAATCGCAGAAACGGAATTTCAGTAATATCAGGAATTGATATCACACTCAAAAATATAACGATAAGCAATACAAAAGGACATAACCCACAAAGCGGAATCGATATTGAACCTAATAATGGTAAAAACAGGCTCACCAATATAGTACTGAATAATATTACTACAAAAAATAATGCAGTTCACGGAATTATCATTTCAACCGGCAACTTAAATGGCAGTACACAGCCAATTTCTATAACCATAAATAACCATCACGATTATAACTCGGCAATAGCTCTAGGATTGGGTGTTACCCGAAATAATCTTAATTACATACAGCCACTCAGTGGTAAAATAATAATTAGTAATTCTAATTACACATTTCCCGGGAAGGCTTTTATAAGAAATTATAAAGGTAAAAAAAGTAATATAGACCTTTCCTTTCAAAATATGAATTTTAAAAGATCAAACGCTGCTGGAACTTCTGCTAAATTATCTGCAGTTTCATTACCACTTAACCAATTTCTATCAGATTTTAAGCAGAATCTGGATAGTGATGTAAAATAATTAAACTTTTTTTTAAATGTAAAGATTTACGATAAATGAGTTATTTACCTAACAATATTAAGATTTTGTAATTTACCATATATTATTGATATACCACAAGTAGTTAATGCGATTTTCGTATATTTGCTTAGGTTTAGTAAAATATTAAGTATTCGAATGGAATGTATATATACTAAATCATAAAGTTGATTGTGCCGGCCTTAAGGATGTAATAAATAATGATTATAATCTTTTTATTACAGAATATCATACAGACTTTGAATGTAGAAACTTACAATCTTTTTAGATTTATGACAAGCAATTTAAAGACCTGTTAATATTTTATTTAAAGCTTTTTGTTAATTGCAAGTTTATGAAGGTGCGTTGTAATTGATCGTATATTAAATGGTATAGGAGCTTTAAAGACAGTTTTACAATATATATGCAGAACTTTTATCGAATTTCTGTATTATGTTAATGTATATTGATACTGCTTTAAAATTAACTGAATCAGATAGATATTAAATTGCAATAATTATAAAGAAAGTGATTAAAAAATGAATATAATTTTCCTTGAAGCTGTTCAAATTCACGGAGGTGCCCGTAAAAGTACTATTGAGCTGGCGAAAAGATTAAATGAAGAAGGTCATAATGCTGTTATTGTAGATTTTTGGGGCAATTGTGATGAATTTGTTGAAGATGTACACAACAACAAAATTCCCCTTACCATTCTTAAAAAAAATGATGCTCCCATTGCTATTTTTAATTCAAGAAATCCGCTTAAAATATTCATAAATATAACACTTTTCTTACTTGACTGGATAAGTCTAAAAAAAGAATTCAATTCATTTCAGAGGACTTTCAGACCGGATGTTGTTATCATCAATAATATTAAAACCAATTCAATTCTAAGAAAAGGCAAAGGCTATAAAATTGCTTATTTTGCCAGAGGATGGTTCGCATACAGTTCCATAAGTTTCCTGAAAAAACTCATGTTTAAATATAATTCTGATTATTTTATCGGAGTTTCACAGTCTACAAGACAGGCAATTTTTACGGGCGGACTTGCTCCCCTGGAAAAGATTTTTGTAGTTCCCAATGCCATCGATCTTTCGAAGGTAGCACAGTATAAACAACTGCGGCGTGAAAGAACAGAATCAGACCCGATGGTTATTTTACATTGTGGTGGTTTTTTACCTGCCAAAGGACAGGAAATGTCGCTTGCTTTAGCAAAAAAACTGAAGGATAATCAGATTAATTTTAAAATGATTTTTATGGGAGCGGTATATGATTCGCCAGTTTCTGTAAAATTTTTAAGTAAAATAAAATCTGACATCAACCTTTTCGAACTAGAAAATGATATTGAAATTCTACTGAATCATAAAGATCCTTATAATGTTTTTAAGGAAAGCGATGTGTTGATTCATCCTTCCGATACAGAAGGACTTCCAAGAGTAATCATGGAATCACTCGCTTTTGAAATGCCTGCCATCGCAAATCCTGTAGGTGGTGTTACCGATTATATCCTGCATAACTTTACAGGATATATCGCCAATCATAATGACGTGAACGATTATTATGACTACATCACCAAGCTTTATTACAACCCGGAACTTTATAAATTCATTGCAGATAATGCAAAAGATTTAATAGCAAGTAATTATGCTAAAGAAAACCAAATAGAAGCATTTCACAAAATCTTTAAAAAATTGGGCAATTCATGAAAAAATCAGTTACCATTTTTACCCCCACTTATAATAGGGAAAAAACCCTTGTCAGGCTTTATGATTCTTTACGCAGCCAGACCAGTCAGGATTTTAAATGGATGGTTATTGATGACGGCTCTGCCGATAATACGGCTGCTTTATTTGAAAGATGGAAAGCAGAAAATGTAATTGAATTAGAATATTACTACCAGACAAATAAAGGTAAACTAGCAGCTCAGATATTAGCCCTAGATTATATCGATACAGAGCTTTTTACTTGTATAGATTCTGATGACTATATGCCCGCTGACGCTGTGGAGAAAATAATAGAATTCTGGAAAATCAACAAAAAAAGCAATTCTGCCGGTATAATAGGTCTTGATTCCTACGAAGACGGAAAAATAGCAGGAAAGAAACTTCCCGATATTACAGAAGCTACTTACTCCGAACTGGTAGATCATTATAAAATGGAAGGTGATAAGAAATATATTTTTGATACACTGGTATATAAAAAGTTTCTGCCTTACCCCTATTTTGAAGATGAGATTTTTCATGAGGTGAGCTGGATCTTTACTTTAATAGATCAGGAGTATAAGTTTTTGATCTCCAATGAGATATATTGTATTGTAGAGTATCAGCAGGACGGATTGTCAAATGGGCTTTATAAAAGATATAAAAACAGCCCGAAATCATTCATGGAATACAGAAAAGTGAAAATGCAATATGGAATCAATAAAAAAGTAAAGCTTAAAAATGCGATACATTATGTGTCTTCCTGTCTTTTTGCGGGAAACTGGAACTTTTTTAAAAACTCTCCTGCCAAAACATATACTCTGGCCGCAATCCCCTTCGGAATTCTGCTGAACATCTATATAAACTATAAAATTAAACAAAATACGGATCGTATTAAACAAGGAAAATTAAACTAAAATGAACGCTATAATAGTACCTGGAGTAACAGATTTAAATAAAGGAGATCAAGCTTTGGTCTGGGAAAGCTGGAGGCTTGCTAAAGATACCGGGCTGTATGATGAAGTATATATCCTGGATGCCGGAGACAATGATGAAGAAAGAAAACTGCTATGTAGACAATCAGAAGAACATGGTTTTAAATTGCTAGAAAATATTTTAAAGCACCCGAGGAGAGGACAACACAAATCCGGAGAACATATTAAAGAGTCTAGAATGGAACTCTTAAAGCAGATAAAAAATGCAGCAATGGATTTTAAAGATACCAGATATCTGTTAAAAATCTGCAATGATCTTGAAAAAGTAAGAAAGAACTTCGACGATAAAACCTACCGAACCATAAAGCAGTTTCACGAAGCCAAAACGGTTTTTGTAAAAGGAGGTGGCTTTATCCATGCTTATGGTGAAAAAACAGCGCCTTATCTCATGTGGTATTTCTTGTTCTATGTGAGACTTGCAAAAGCTTTGGGTAAAAAAGTGGTTTTCCTGCCAAACTCTTACGGACCATTTATAGGACTTACCGTAGAAAAACAGGTAAGCTCCGTATTCGGAAAACTTGACCTTGTGTATGCAAGAGAAAATGTCTCCGCACAAAGTTTGGGACAGCTTATGCATAAAAAAATACCTGTTGAAATGGATCTTGGTTTTTTCCTTGAAAAAGGAAGCCAGGAAGAAGCCGTAAAAATCCTTGAGAAATATAACCTGTCAAAAGAAGATAAAATTGTTGGCGTAACAATTCGCCCTTGGCGCTTTCCGGGATTATCGAATCCTGAAGCACTGTATAAAAAATATATCAGTTCAGTGGCAGATCTAACCAAACATCTGTTGGCGAAAGGATATAAAGTAGCTTTGTGCAATCAGTCACTGGGACCAAATTCCCATGAAGATGACCGTAATGCCATCAAAGATTTACTTGCTCAAGTGGATAATCCTAATATAATATGGATTAACGAAAACCTTTCATGTGATATATTAAAAGCGGTATATTCCAATTTTTACTTTTTTATCGGAACCCGTTTTCATTCTATCATTTTCTCACTGACTTCACTTGTGCCTTCTATAGCAATAGGTTACGGAGGTAATAAGGCAAAAGGAATTATGGGTGATTTCAGACTGGATGATTATGTAGTACAGATCCAAGATGTGGAATCTGACCTGCTCATCAATATGTTTGATAAAGCCATCTCGGAATACGATAATATAAAAAATCAGCTTGATAAATCCATGGGATTGGTTATCGCGAGTAGAAACAGATTAATACATGATATTAAATCATTATATTAAATGAAAATAATTCGTACATCAACAATATCTATATCTTTAAACGTTTTACTGAAAGGTCAGCTAAAATTTCTCAATGGTTTTTTCGATGTGGTAGGCATTTCCTCTGGAGATGAGTTGCTTGACGAGGTGAGACAGCGCGAAGGTATAAAAACCATCAGCATCAACATAGAAAGAGGAATCAGTCCCGCAAAAGATCTCGTTTCTCTTTTCAGATTATATCATATTTTAAAATCGGAAAAGCCGACAATAGTGCATTCCATTACGCCTAAAGCAGGGTTGCTAACCATGCTTGCCGGGAAAATGGCGGGAGTACCCATTCGATTACATACCTTTACAGGGCTAATTTTTCCCACAAAAAAGGGATTTATGCAAAAAGTTCTTATTAGTATGGATCGGCTCCTTTGCAGTGCAGCTACCAATATTTATCCGGAAGGACAAGGTGTTAAAAAAGATTTGATAAAATATAAAATCACTTCAAAACCATTGAAAGTTATCGCAAACGGGAATGTTAACGGAATTGATCTTGATTATTTCTCACCAGATAAAATTTCGGGAGAGCAAAAAAATGACCTGAAAATTGAACTCAATATATCCCAGTCAGATTTTGTTTTTGTATTCGTAGGACGTTTGGTGGGCGATAAAGGAATTAACGAATTGGTGGAGGCGTTTTCACAAATCAGTAAAAATGCATATCTTTCAAAACCGGTGAAATTATTGTTAATCGGACCTTTGGAAGAACATCTTGATCCTTTGCAGCCGGAAACATTGGAAGAGATAAAAAGTAATCCGGATATTTTAGATTTAGGATTTCAGAAAGATGTGAGACCTTATTTTGCGATTTCAGACGCGCTGGTTTTTCCAAGCTACCGTGAAGGTTTTCCTAATGTTGTTATGCAGGCAGGAGCTATGGGACTACCAAGTATCGTTTCCGATATAAATGGCTGCAACGAAATCATTGTTGAAAAACAAAACGGAATGATTATTCCTGTTAAAAACAACCAAAAGCTGAAAAATGCAATGGAAACTCTGCTTTCGGACGTAGATTTGTATCATCAACTGAAAGTGAATTCTCGCCCGATGATAGAATCGCGATATGAGCAGTCTGTAATATGGAATGAATTATTACATGAATATAAAAAACTCCTTAAAGAAAAAAATATAGATGTATAAAAACTTATTCAAAAGAATGATTGATTTCCTGATTGCTTTTATCGGATTGATCTTTTTGTCACCTGTTTTTGTAATTGTCTTCCTCATCTTATATTTTCAGAATGATGGTAAACCTTTCTTTTTTCAAATCAGACCAGGTCTGAATGAAAAAATGTTCAGGATCATTAAGTTTAAAACAATGACTGACAAAAAAGACGATAAGGGAAATTTATTGCCGGATGCTGAGAGATTAACAAAAGTAGGAAGTTTTGTGCGTCAGACATCCCTTGATGAGATCCCACAGCTCATTAATGTGCTGAAAGGAGATATGTCTTTAATAGGCCCCCGCCCTTTATTGCCACAATATCTTCCTTTGTATAATGAATTTCAAAAACGAAGGCACGAGGTTCGTCCGGGAATTACAGGCTGGGCCCAGGTAAACGGTAGAAATGCTATCTCTTGGGCTAAGAAATTTGAACTGGATGTGTGGTATATTGATCATTTGTCTTTTGTAATGGATTGCAAAATTGTAATTTTCACTTTTAAAAAAGTTTTTAAAAAAGAAGGAATTAATAAAGAAGGGCAGGCTACTACAGAGGTATTTAACGGAAATAATTAAACTGAAACAACAATGTATTTATACGGAGCAAGTGGTCATGGCAAGGTAGTTGCTGAAGTTGCAGAAGAAAACGGATACCACATTATTGGTTTTATAGATGAAAATTTATCTAAAAATAAAATACTTGATTACCAGGTGTTTCATGAATTGCCTTTAAAAAATATAGACATCATTATTTCAATAGGAAATAATAAAATAAGGAAAAATATTGCTGATAAAAATACGTTATTTAATTATGTTACTTTACTTCATCCCAATTCATTAATCTCAAAAAGAGCTGATGTGAAAAAAGGAAGTGTTGTAATGTCTGGAGTAAGTATCAACTCTTCAGTGAGTATAGGAAAACATTGCATTATCAATACCAATTCATCCATCGATCATGACTGTTTTATTGAAGACTTTGTACATATTTCACCAAATGCGACATTGGGAGGTAATGTTTTTGTAGGAGAGGGAACACATATCGGGTTGGGCGCAAGTGTAATCCAAGGGATCAAAATAGGAAGATGGTGTACTATTGGAGCCGGAGCGGTTATTATTAATGATATCCCCGATGGTGCTACAGTAGTAGGAAATCCGGGTAGAATAATAAAAGTTATCGAATTATAAATAATAAAATTAAAATTAAAAAATGAGCACTAAGGTATGGCTTTCCTCCCCTCATATGGGCGGTGAAGAGCTAAAGTATGTCAACCAGGCTTTTGAGACCAATTGGATAGCCCCTCTGGGACCTAATGTAAATGGTTTTGAACGAGATTTGGAAAGTTTTTTGAATCAAAAAACCAAGGTTGCTGCGCTTTCTTCAGGTACAGCAGCTTTACATCTTGCATTAATTGAATGTAATGTAGGGTATGGAGACGAAGTGATTTGCCAGTCTTTGACGTTTTCCGCATCTGCAAATCCTATCGTGTATCTTGGGGCTACACCGGTATTCGTAGATTCAGAAAAAGATACGTGGAATATGTGTCCTATAGCTTTAAAAGAAGCCGTAAATGACAGGATAGCCAAAGGAAAGAAACCGAAAGCGATTGTTGCTGTCAATCTCTACGGTATGCCTGCGAAAATGGATGAAATTTTAGCGGTAGCTGCAGAATTTGATATCCCTTTGATTGAAGATGCTGCCGAATCATTAGGATCTACCTACAAAGGAAGACCATGCGGAACATTCGGGCGCTTCGGTATATTGTCTTTCAACGGAAATAAAATCATTACAACTTCCGGTGGTGGAGCTTTGGTATGTCATTCTGAAGAAGACAAAAAAAGAGCCGTATTTCTTTCCACCCAAGCCAGAGACGAGGCCCCGCATTATCAGCATTCTGAGATAGGGTATAATTACAGAATGAGCAACATTTGTGCTGGAATCGGCAGAGGTCAGATGGAAGTTCTTAAAAGCAGGGTAGAGGGACGAAGAAAAATGCATGATTTTTATACCGATATTACAAAAAATATGGAAGGTGTTAAAATGTTCTCTGAACCAAATGAAGACTTTTACAGCAATCATTGGCTGTCTGTAATTACGGTGGATGAAAAACTGGCATCAAGAAATCATGAAGATCTTCGTCTTGCATTTTTAGAAGATGACATAGAGTCGCGCCCTATATGGAAACCAATGCATATGCAGCCAGTTTTCAAAGATGCTCCATACTATGGAGAAAACGTTGCTGAAACGCTTTTCAATACAAGTCTATGTCTTCCTTCAGGATCAAATCTTACGGATGATGATCGAAAAAGAATTGAGAAAATAATGATGAATGTTTTTTCAAATAAAAAGAATATTTTAGTTTCATAAATCACACACTTACCAGTGAATAATTAATAATTTATTCACAAATCATTTATACCTAAATTACCTGGTTTATCGTAGGAGATAAACTTTTTAAAACTAAAAAAATACTGATCCGTAAAAAATAAAACCGGAGATAATTCTAAATTATCTCCGGTTCTTTTATTAAATTTTCTTTAAAATATGTTTAATATGATCTTTAATAAAATTTCATGTTAGAACTGCCGTAAGTATTTGAATTTATACCATGAAAATTATTATAAGTATAGTATAAATCTTTAAAATAGATATCGTTGTCAATATCATTTTTCTCTACAAAAACAGCTTCTTTCTGCTTTTTGGAAGCGTTGTGTTTATACTTTTTCCTTGATACAGCTTTTCTCTTAATACATTTGCAATATTGATGATCCTGACTTTGATGCTTATGGAGATCAACGGTGATGATTTCCGTATTTTCATAGTATTTAAATTTTGCAAAAGCATTTTTATCCAAAGTAAAGTATGGTTCGCCATAATAGAAAAAGTGATCGGTAATTTCAGGATGATGAACATCTTTTTTATTCAAAGGAGCAGAGGATAAGTGGCCATTACAGTCCTTGCATAGGGCAACTTGTATTTGTACAGACATAATTTTGATTTTTAGTGTTGTGTGTTGTATATATCAGAAGTTGTGCCATACAAAGAATTTTCAAATATAAAATTGGCAGCATGTGTTTATTAACATTAAATTGTTTTTCTCTTTATTTAATGAAGCTTAGAGTAGGTATTTTAATATCAGTAATTCTTCTGATCTATAACTATCATTGCAAAATTTAACCTATATAAAACGTTAAGTTTTTTCATTGGAATGTTATCATAAATTAATTTACAAACTTTCATCGATATTTCTTTTTTACTACAATTTTGTGATCTTGGATGTAAAAATGGTAAAGAAAAAATCAATTTTTTTGAATATTTTAACTCTTAAAAGTGTTTTTTTTACACTTTTTAATAAAAAACTTAATATTTTTTTTTACGTTTCTTATCATAGTATTTCATAAAGAAAATTTTATCATTTTTTTTGAATATTTTTTTTACAACGCGTTGTAAATTCATCTATTAACTTAATCATAAGTGTATTTTTTATGATAACCTTATCATATTTTATATACAATTGTTATCATAAAAAATCGATATGTAAATTACTGATATGTAGGGAATAGGAGTAAATTTATTTTTTTTATTCAATTGAATTTTTATATTTGTGATGTTACATAAATGTTAACAATTAAATGAGCCCTAATTTTATTCATACGTATGTATCTGTTGATTGTGTAGTATTCGGATTTGATCTTGAAAACCGATTAAACATTTTATTGGTTCGGCGACATGTGGATGAAATCCCTTTGGAAAGACAGAGAAAATTACCGGGCAGTTTGATTTTTAGTGATGAAGATGTAGATGATGCTGCTGAAAGAGTACTTCATGAACTGACAGGAATCCGGAAAATGGTTCTGAAGCAGTTCAAGTGTTTTGCAGATCCCAGTCGTGCCAATAATGAACACGATATAAAATGGATGGGAAAGGAGTATAAGCATCATATAGACAGGATCATCACAGTTGCGTATTTATCTCTCTGTAAGATCGATCATAAAATCAACAGCACAAAATATGATACGGTAGACTGGTTTCCAATTGATGAAGTACCAACCTTGCCGTTCGATCATAATAAGATTATCAGCGAATCGCTTGTGGAAATCAGAAAATGGATAGAATCCGACTTCTCCATTATTTTTGAGCTGTTGCCGAAAAGATTTACGATCAGACAACTGTATCAGCTCTACAGTGCATTAAGCGAAAAATATATTGATATTAAAAATTTTCATAAAAAAATATCATCATTCAACTACATAGTACCGTTGGATGAAATTGAAAAAAATGTATCGCATCGTGCCGCAAGATATTATAAGTTCGATGCCAAGATTTACAAGAAAAACAATACTAAACTAATCAAATAAACACGCTTCTATATAAATTATGTATTTACTAGGTTATGATATTGGCAGTTCTTCTGTGAAAGTTTGTCTCATCGAGGCATCCAGCGGAAAGGTGATTGCTTCAGAATTTTCCCCAAAAAAGGAAATGAAAATCACCGCTATAAATCCCGGATGGGCAGAGCAGAACCCCGCCGATTGGTGGACAAACCTGAAACTGGCGCATGAAGCTGTTATACATGAATCTGGTGTACATGCTGAGGATATCAAAGGAATAGGAATTACGTGGCAAATGCACGGCCTTATCCTGGTAGATAAAGATCAAAATTTACTTAGGCCATCCATCATTTGGTGCGACAGCCGCGCAGTACCGTATGGTGAGAAAGCCTTTAAAGAAATCGGAGAAGAAAAATGCTTATCTCATTTATTGAACTCACCAGGAAATTTTACCGCATCAAAACTAGCCTGGGTAAAAGACAACGAACCTGAAATCTTTGATCAGATTGATAAAATAATGCTTCCGGGAGATTATATCGCCATGAAACTGTCCGGACAAATCGGAATGACCATCGAAGGATTATCAGAAGGGATATTCTGGGATTTTAGAAACAACTGTATTTCGGAAGACGTAATCGGCCATTACGGAATTCCAAAAAGTTTTTTTCCTGAGATTATTCCTACGTTTGGAATTCAGGCAACGGTTTCTGCTGCAGCAGCTCAGGAATTAGGTCTGAAAGAAGGAACACCGATTTCCTACAGAGCAGGAGATCAGCCGAACAATGCGCTTTCACTGAACGTTTTTAATCCAGGAGAAATTGCTTCCACTGCTGGAACTTCAGGAGTTGTGTACGGTGTACTCGATCAGCTTGAATATGATAAACTATCAAGAGTCAATACATTTGCCCACGTAAATTATACACCGGAACAGATCAGACTTGGCGTTTTGCTCTGCATCAACGGAACGGGGATTTTAAATTCATGGCTGAAGCATAATTTTGCCACCTCATTATCTTCATACGGAGACATGAATGAGCTTGCATCGTTGTCACCGGTTGGTTCTAAAGGATTAAGCATTATACCTTTCGGAAACGGAGCTGAAAGAGTACTGGAAAACAAAGAAACCAACTGCTCAATCCACGGAATTAATTTCAACATTCATACAAAAGGAGATATTCTGCGTGCAGCGCAGGAAGGAATTGTATTTTCTTACGAATACGGAATGAACATCATGAGAAATATCGGGATGGATATTCAGGTGATTCGTGCGGGAAATGCCAATATGTTTTTAAGTTCAATTTTTAGACAGTCACTTTCCAGTGTAAGCAATGCGGTTATTGAACTTTATGATACCGACGGAGCTGTAGGAGCTGCTAGGGCGGCGGGAATAGGAATAGGATTTTATGCAGATTCTAAAGAAGCATTTTCATCACTCGAAAAAATAGCAGTGATAGAGCCTGAACACGAGAAACAAGAACAATATCTGGAAGCCTATACAAGATGGAAATATCATCTTAATGAAATAATCTAAAACAAAAATCAACGGAAGTTTTTCCATTGTTCTTACTGTCTTTAAAATCAGTGAGCAGGGGATTTCTACGCAAAAAAATTAAAATAAATAAAAAATATGAACACTTTATCAGGTACGAAAGAGTTTTTTACAGGGATCGACAAGATTAAATTTGAAGGGAAGGAAAGCAGAAACCCAATGGCATTCCGCTATTATGATGCTGAAAAGATTGTCATGGGAAAACCTATGAAAGACTGGACACGTTTTGCAATGGCATGGTGGCATACGCTGTGTGCAAATGGAAGTGATCCATTCGGCGGAGCTACCATTCATCACCCTTGGGATATCGGAAATGATCCGGTAACAAGAGCGATGCACAAAATGGATGCAGGCTTTGAATTTATGTCTAAAATGGGATTCAACTATTACTGTTTTCACGATATCGACCTTGTAGATCCGGCAGATAACTGGAAAGATTACGAGAAAAATCTTCAGGCAGTGGTAGAGTATGCGAAGCAAAAGCAGGCGGAAACAGGAATTAAGCTTTTATGGGGAACAGCAAACGTTTTCACTCATGAAAGATACATGAACGGAGCATCTACAAACCCAAATTTTGATGTTGTTGCATGCGCAGGAACTCAGGTTAAAAATTCGATTGATGCAACGATTGCTCTTGGCGGTGAAAATTACGTGTTCTGGGGAGGAAGAGAAGGATATATGAGTCTTCTGAACACTGATATGAAACGTGAGAAAGATCACCTGGCGCGTTTTCTTTCAATGTCCAGAGATTATGCACGTCAGCAAGGATTTAAAGGAACTTTCCTGATTGAGCCTAAGCCAATGGAGCCTACAAAACACCAGTACGACTACGATTCTGAAACAGTAATCGGCTTCCTGAGACATTACGGATTAGATAAAGATTTTAAATTAAATATCGAAGTAAATCACGCTACTCTGGCAGGTCACACTTTTGAGCATGAACTTCAGGTAGCAGTAGATGCCGGGCTTTTGGGTAGTATCGATGCTAATAGAGGAGATTATCAGAACGGATGGGATACAGACCAGTTCCCGGTAGACTATCTTGAGATGGTTCAAGCTTGGCTTGTACTTCTTCCTGCAGGAGGTTTAGGAAATGGAGGAGTAAATTTTGATGCAAAAATCAGAAGAAATTCTATTGATGCTGAAGATTTATTTATTTCTCATATTTCAGGAATGGATGTATTTGCAAAAGGACTTTTGGCAGCAGCTGATATCCTTGAAAATTCAGATTATAAAAAATTAAGAACAAATCGCTACGCTTCTTTTGACAACGGAAACGGGAAGGCATTCGAAGAAGGAAATCTTACCTTGGAAGATCTTCAGAGAATAGCACATGAAATCGGGGAACCTGAACCAAAAAGTGGAAAACAGGAATTGTTTGAAGCTATTGTGAACATGTATATCTAATAACAAGATGAAAAGGCTTCTAACACTAAGGATTTTCTCAGAATTATAATTATTGATAGCCTTTTTATTTCAACCCTAATATTTAAAAATAATAATTATGAACCGATTTTATTTAGCTAAAACCAATAAGGCGGCCTTGTTTTTTGCCATGGCCTTATTACCTTCCGGTTTAGTGTACTCCCAGGCTAAGAAAGATACTACAGCTAAGGAGACCAAAATAGAGGAAGTTGTTATGATTGGTTACGGTACTCAGAGAAAAGAAGCCGTGACAGGATCTGTAGCAACGGTAAAGGGAGATGCGCTTCGCGAAGTACCTTCTGCCAACATTACACAGGCCTTGCAAGGTAGAACTGCCGGTGTTGATATTTCTCAAACTTCATCAAAGCCTGGAGCTACTATGCAAATCCGAATCCGGGGAGCGAGATCTTTAACAGGAACCAATGATCCTTTAATTGTCTTGGACGGTATTCCATTTGTGGGATCATTAAGTGATATTAGTTCTAATGACATTAAAAGCATAGATATCTTAAAAGATGCTTCTGCAACTGCTATTTATGGATCAAGAGGAGCGAATGGTGTTATCTTAGTAACAACAAACAGAGGATCAAAAGGACAAAAGCCGAGATTCAGCTACAACTCATTTACAGGAGTTCAGACACTTTTTTCAAGATATCCGATGATGGATGGTCCACAATTGGCTAAACTTAGAGCTGATGCCGGAAATATCTATGGATTAGGAACGGATGAAACGCTGGACACCAATACAGACTGGCAGAAATTATACTATAAACCGGCCATGATGACAAGTCATGATGTGGGTGTTTCCGGAGGAACAGATGGAGGTAATTATAATGTAGGCTTATCTTATTTTAAGCAAGATGCCTTAATCCCAATTCAGAATTATGAAAGATTTTCACTAAGAATTGGTTTGGATCAGCAGGTTGGTAAAAGTTTTAAATTCGGATTTACAACCAATACAAACTATACGGTATCTGAAGGAAATGGTGTGTCAGGGGCACCAACATTAGGTTATTCTCCTTTAGCCAATCCTTATAATCCGGATGGTAGCCTTAAGAGAACGATGAGTACCGCATCAAATATCGATCAATCTTGGATCTATATAAGAAAGACACTTGAGAATCTGGGCGATAAATATGTGGATGAAAGCAAAGGTTTTTCTTCATACAATAATATATACGGAGAGGTAAGCTTACCTCTCAAAGGTCTTAAATATAGACTGAACGTCGGCTTAGATTATCTAACCTCTAATAGTGGAAACTATGTAGGAGTTGGTGTATTTAATGTAAATGCAGCCGCGCCTTCCAGTGCCGGAAGAGGAAATAACCAGACATACCACTGGACTTTAGAAAATTTATTAACTTATGATCGAACTTTCGGAAAGCATAAAATCAATGCAGTTGCCTTATATTCAGCCGAAGGAAATAGATATATAAGCTCTTATATGAGCGCAAAGAATGTACCTGCAGACTTTTTCCAATATTATAATTTAGGGCAGTCACCACAGGCTGATATCTCTGTAAAGCCTGAAGATCAGATTTATCAAAAAAGAGGACTTTTATCCTACATGGGTCGTGCTATGTACACTTATGATAATAAGTATATGATTACGGCTACGCTTCGTGCAGATGGTGCATCAGTTTTAGCTCCAGGTAATAAGTGGCATACATATCCCGCAATATCCTTAGGTTGGAATCTTGCTAACGAATCCTTCATGCAAAACATTAAATTTCTTAACCAGTTTAAACTAAGATACGGATGGGGCCAAACGTCTAATCAGGCAGTGAATCCTTATACTACATTAGGATCTTTACAAGTGACTCCTTATAACTTTGGATCTTCAAATACAACAGGAGTTTATATATTAACTGCGCCAAATACTGGTTTAGGATGGGAATATTCTAAAACCAATAACTTCGGAGTTGATTTTGGTTTATTTAACAATAGAATTACGGGAACAGTAGAATACTACAGAACCAAAACTGAAAAAGTTTTAGCTGGAACAATTTTACCTCCATCAGGTGGTATTGGAAGTGTAACTAACAATATAGGACAAATAGAGAATAAAGGCTGGGAGGTTTCACTTAACGGAAGTATTATCAATAACCCGGAAGGCTTTAGCTGGGATGCAGGGATAAACTGGTATGCCAACAGAAATCAGATTTTAGCTTTATCTTCAGGAACTACGCGTGATGAAATTAACAATTGGTTCGTAGGACACAATATTAACGCTATTTACGATTATCAAAATATTGGTTTATGGCAGCAGGGTGATCCATATCTAAATATACTGGAGCCAGGTGGTAATGTGGGGATGATTAAAGTTCTTTATACCGGAGGCTACAATGCAGATGGTACTCCTGTAAGAGCAATAAATGCGAGCGACAGACAAATTATTGATACAGCTCCGGATTGGCAGGGAGGTTTTAATATGAGATTCTCTTATAAAAACTTTGAATTAAGCACGGTAGGCGCATTTCAACATGGTGGAGTTTTGATTAGCTCTATTTATGGTTCTTCAGGCTATCTTAACAGATTAACAGGAAGAGGGAATAACGTGGATGTGGATTATTGGACAGCAGATAATCCAAATGTAAGATATCCTAAACCAGGAGGTATGATGAGTGGTGATAATCCAAAATATGGTTCTACACTTGCGTATTTCGATGGGTCATATCTTAAACTAAGAACAATAACTCTGGGATATAATGTAAAGAAAGAATTTCTGGATGATCTTAAGTTGAGTAGTTTTAGAATTTATGTCACAGTGACTAATCCTCTTGTTCTATTCTCACCTTATCATAAAGAGTCCGGCATGGATCCGGAACCTAATTCTTACGGTAACCAAAACCAGGCGGTGAATAGCAGTCTTCCCTATAATAGCCGTCAGCTGATTATAGGAGCGAATAATCCGTCAACGCGTAATTATCTAATGGGAATCAATTTATCTTTTTAAATTACAAAATCATGATCAAGTTTAATAAAAAAATAGTTGTAGGAGCATTCTTCTTATCACTGTGCTTATCCAGTTGTAATGAAATTCTGGACGAGCAGCCAAGATCTAACTATACGGTTGATTATTTCAATACTCCAGATGGAGTTACAGCAGGGGTTACGTCTTTGTACAGAAGTCTACGCTTATTATATGGTAACGGTTACTTTATGAGTAACTGTCAGAACGGTACCGACGAATCTACTTGGGCACAAAGTGCGGATGGAAATTTCAAAGAATTGGATTTTTCAGGAAATGGTAATGTTACATCATCTTCTTTTCCACCCAGCATGATTTGGGGATCTGTTTTTCCTTATATCAATACAGCAAATGGAATCGTTGAGAGAGGCCCACAATTTGGAGTTGCAGAATCATTAATTTCAGAAGCAAGATTCTTCAGAGCATTCGATTACTTTATGCTTGTGCAAACATATGGAGGTGTACCATTGGATTTGGGAGCCGGAGAGCTTGCTCTCAATGTTAATGCGGTAACAACTTCTAAAAGAAATACTGTTCCGGAAGTTTATACAAGAGCCATTTTTCCTGACTTGAAAACAGCCATAAATAATTTACCGGCATCTCCAAGAGTAACCGGAGGAGTTACCAAAAATGTTGCAAGATTGTTTTTGGCTAAAGCTTATCTCACTTATGGATGGTGGCTACAGAATCCTAATGGCATCCCAACTTATCCGGAAACTCCGAGAACTGATCCGGATGGTCACGATGCACAATGGTATTTTCAACAAGCTTATGACACAGCTATGATGGGGATAAGTACTCCTGGTCCCTATTCTTTACAGCCTACATTCTATGATGTAAATGTGGGGTCAAACGACAGAAATAGCGAATGTATGCTATATGCAGATCATACTCAGTCCAGCGTATTTTATAACGAATCAGATCCTGTCGGTTTTGGATCAGGGTGGGCTCCTGATAATTTCGCTGCCTGGATGCAGACATGGAACTATACAAACCTTAAGAGTAGCAGTTCTGCAACAACCTTTACTGCCGTAAGTTCTGTACAACGTGCTGCAACACAGTCGCTAGGTCGTCCTTGGACAAGGATGGCACCAACTATCGGTGTTATTCAGAATACATTTGCAGATAAAACAACCGATTCAAGATATGACGGAACTTTTGTAACGACTTATAGGGGTAACTGGGATAAAGCAGGTAACACCACTCCTGTTTTGTATAATGCTAATAGTTTACCTGTACAACCAGGCGGAGCTATTTTAAGCTTCCTTAACGATGATTCTCAAACGCCAACTTATCCTTCAGATGCAGGACAAAATGGAGTAGGCGCAGGAACATTACCAGGAAGAGCTGATTGGGTAGTCGCACCAAATGGAATAAGCAGAATTGTTTATCCTGGACTATGGAAAATCGGAACTTACCGTACAGATGATCCGAACGGACTGGGATATCCTAATGCAGGCTTAACGAGACCTTTCAATGTGGCAAAATTCTCAGAATTCTATTTTATCGCTGCAGAAGCAGCAGTAAAAGGAGCATCAGGAGCAATGAGCGCCAGAGACTTGATTAATGTTATCCGTGCAAGAGCAGGAAAATGGAAATTTAATAATGCTCAAAATGCTACATATATTGCAGATAATAGTGCAGCGATGATTGCAGCAACTCCTTCAGCAATTACCATTGATTATATTCTTGCAGAAAGATCCCGTGAATACTATGGTGAATTTTATAGATGGTATGATTTAGTTCGTACACAGAAATGGGGAGAATATGCTGCCTCTTATAAAATCGGAGGAACCGCTTATGGAAATCATACACCACAAACAGTAACACGTAATATTCAGCCATTCCATTATCTTAGACCTATACCACAAGGACAGATAGATGCAATGAGCGGGGCTACTGCTGAAGAAAAAGCAAAATACCAGAACCCTGGTTATTAATTGATTTTATTCTTACATTCATATTAACAACGAAGTAGGTGTTTACCAAAGCACCTGCTTTGTTTAATGAATAAAAATTTTAAAAATTATGGAAAAAACATGGCGTTGGTTTGGGAAGAACGATAAAATAAACCTGAATACACTCCGGCAAATAGGAGTAGAAGGAATTGTTTCCGCACTGCATGATGTTCCCAACGGACAGATCTGGAGTTTAGAGGCGATTAATGATTATAAAAACTATATAGAAAGTCACGGCCTTCGCTGGTCTGTCGTGGAAAGTCTTCCCGTAAGCGAAGCCATCAAATACGGAGGTGAAGACCGGGATTTTTTAATAGAAAATTATATCAAAAGTCTCGAAAACTTAGGGAAAGCTGGCGTAACTACAGTATGTTATAACTTTATGCCTGTTTTAGACTGGGCAAGAACAGATCTTTTTCATGAATGGCAAGATGGTTCCTCATCATTGTATTTTGATAAAGCTAAATTTGCCTATTTCGAAATTCATATTTTAAAAAGAAAAGGAGCGGAAAAGGATTATAATGCCGAAATTCTTCAAAAAGTAGAAGAACTGAAAAATACGCTCACAGAAGAGGACAACAATGATCTGATTGATTCCGTCATTGTAAAAACTCAGGGATTTGTAAACGGAAACATAAAAGAAGGAGATCTAAATCCTGTGGAAAAGTTCAACAGTTTGTTGGCTTTATATGACGGAATTGATAAAAATCAGCTTCGCCTAAATCTTAAATATTTCCTCGAAAAAATAATGCCGGTTTGCGAAGAATGGAATATACAGATGTGTGTGCATCCTGATGATCCGCCGTTTGCACTGCTTGGCTTACCAAGAATCGTTACCAATGAAGAAGATATCGACTGGTTCTTACATGCAGTGGATAATCCTCATAACGGACTGACCTTCTGCGCCGGATCTTTAAGTGCCAACCTTAACAATGATGTTCCGAAACTGGCTCAAAAATTTGCACACCGTACAAAATTCGTTCACCTCAGAAGCACTAATGTTTTTGAAAATGGTGATTTTATAGAAGCACATCATTTGGGCGGACGAGGAAAACTGATTGATGTTATCCGTGTATTTGAGAAAGAAAATCCGGATTTACCAATGCGAATCGATCATGGAAGATTATTAACCGAAGATATCGACAAAGGTTATAATCCGGGATACTCATTTTTGGGAAGAATGCTGGCTTTAGGGCAGATTGAAGGTGTCATGGCTGCTGTCAATTCTGAATCAAAATAAAACAATAGGACCCGAAGGGTTCAATATCATTTATCAACTATCAATTATCATTAATCATAATGAACGAAATATTCAGCATAAAAGACAAAGTTGCAGTTATCACGGGGGCTTCCGGTGTTTTAGGTGGAAGCCTGGCAAAAAGTTTCATTGAAGCCGGAGCAAAAGTGGTTGCATTAGGCCGAAATCAGGAGACATTGGATGCCCGCGTTCAGGAATTGACAGATGCCGGAGGTGACGCATTTGCAGTAGAAGCTAATGTCATGGACATCGAAAGTCTTCAATCAGCATCAAAAAAAATTATAGAAAAATACGGTAAAATAGATATTTTGTTAAATATTGCCGGAGGAAATATTCCTGCAGCCACCTTATCTCCCGAGCAGTCATTCTTCGATATGAATATGAAAGGTTGGGATGAGGTGACTGATCTCAATATCAACGGAACTGTTTATCCGAGCTATGTTTTCGGAAAAGTAATGGCAGAGCAGGGAAGCGGAAGTATTGTAAATATTTCTTCAATGGCAGCTTATTCAGCGATTACAAGAGTAGCGGGATATTCGGCTGCAAAATCGGCGATTACCAATTTTACGCAATGGCTGGCTTCAGACGTAGCCTTAAAATTTGGAGATAAAATCAGGGTAAATGCTGTTGCACCTGGATTTT
Source organism: Chryseobacterium taeanense (assembly GCF_900099685.1). Classification (GTDB taxonomy): domain Bacteria; phylum Bacteroidota; class Bacteroidia; order Flavobacteriales; family Weeksellaceae; genus Chryseobacterium; species Chryseobacterium taeanense. The sequence goes on from NZ_FNDW01000002.1 coordinate 123,638, forward strand.
TTATCGGTGATCAGAACCGTGCTATTCTCCTTAATCCTGATGGTTCTCTTACTGACAGAAGTAAAAAGGTAATTGCTAAAACGCCAATGCAAAGATTCGGAGAAGTAGAAGAGCTGAACGGAGCAGTACAGTTCCTTTGCTCAGAAGCCGCAAGTTTTATTACGGGCGCTTTACTTCCTGTTGATGGTGGTTTCAGTGCTTTTAGCGGTGTTTAAAGTTAAATTTTCTTCATATTTAAATAAACAAGATCTTAAAATAACTTAAGGTCTTGTTTTTAAAAAATTGATTTTTAAATAAAATTTTAAATCATTTAAACCAGATAATGACTTATTCTAATAAAAATAAAGAAGTTTTCGGAGAGTCGTTTTTGCTGGAGTCGGCAAAGGCAGAGAATCTCTATTTCGGATTTGCGAAAGAAATGCCGATTATTGATTATCACAATCATCTGGAGCCGGATGTCATTTCCAATAATCTTAATTTCCGCTCTCCAACGGCAATTTGGCTGGATGGTGATCATTATAAATGGCGTGCAATGAGAAATTTCGGGATCGATGAGCAATTCATTTCAGGAGAAGCTTCGGATATCGAAAAATTCAAAAAATGGGCTGAAGTTGTACCTTATACGCTTCGGAATCCGTTATTTCACTGGACACATCTTGAACTTAAAAATCCTTTCGGAATCACTGAATATTTTTCGCCAAAAAATGCAGATTCTATCTATTCCCAGATGAATGAAAGTTTGCAGACAAACGATTTCTTACCACAATCAATCATCAAGAATTTTAAGGTAGAAACCCTTTGTACGACGGATGATCCTTCTGATGATCTGGCTTATCATAAAGCTCTTAAAAACAGTAGTTTTGAAACAGCGGTTTTACCTGCTTTCCGTCCTGATTCTTATATTAATATCATTAATCCTCAGCAATATCTAACAGGAATTAAAAAGCTTGAAAAAATCAGCGAAATTTCAATACAATCAGTGTCTGATCTGCTCAATGCGCTTCAGTCTAGAGTTGATTATTTTGCAGAAGCCGGCGCAAAAGTAGCGGATCACGGATTTGAATATTTTCCTGATACAACGCTTTGGAACCAGAATCTTGAAAACGAATTTTCAGAATTTCTGAAAGGAAATAAAAATGTATTTTCCAATCCGGAAGCCTTATGCGGTTATGTACTGAAAGAGCTCTGCAAAATGTACAACGAAAAAGGCTGGGTGCAGCAATTTCATGTTGGAGCAACAAGAAATAACAATTCAAAAATGCTCGGTAAAATAGGCATTAATTCAGGTTATGATGCGATTGGAGAACAATATTTTGCGCAACGGTTGAGCGTTCTTTTAGATGAGTTAAATTCTTCCGAACAGCTTACTAAAACCATAATCTACAATCTTAATCCCACGTTCAATGAAGTTTTGGCTTCACTGGCCGGAAATTTCAATGAAGGCCGAATTAAATCAAAAGTACAGTTTGGTGCAGCTTGGTGGTTTTTAGATCAGCTCGACGGAATGAAAAAGCAAATGAACACGCTTTCGAACATTGGACTTATCAGCACTTTTGTGGGAATGCTTACCGATTCCAGAAGTCTTTTGTCATTCTCAAGACACGATTATTTCAGAAGATTGTTGTGCAATATGTTTGGCAGCGAAATGGAAAGAGGATTGCTTCCAAATGACGAAGAATGGGTAGGAAAGATCATTCAGGATATTTGTTATCATAATACCAAAAACTATTTTGAATTTTAATACAATGCAGGATTCTGTTTCCCATACCATATTGTGTTTCGGAGAATTGTTGCTCCATTTTGCTCCGGATTCTCATGGAGAATGGCTCAATGATCAGTCTATGAAAACTTTTGTAGGTGGTGCCGAATATAACGTAGCTTCCGCACTTTCGCAATGGCAAAATCCTGTGAAATTACTTTCTGCTTTACCTGAAAATTTTATAGGAAATCAATTGGAAAATCAGTTGAAAAACAAAGGAATTGAAGTTCTTGCAGAAAAAAATACAGGAAGAATAGGAACTTTTTACCTGTCTTCAGATGGCGATATGCAAAACGCTTCGGTAGTGTACGATCGTTTTCCCTCAGTTTTTACACAGTCGGATTTTTCGCAATTTACTTTTGATGAAATATTTTCCGGAGTTAAATGGCTTCACATCAGCACTATTACGCCGGCTTTAAGTGAAAATGCATACCAAAAATGTGTAGACTTAATGCAGGAAGCCGCAAAAAAAAATATTATCGTTTCTCTAGATCTGAATTACCGTGCAGCACTTTGGAAAGACAAAAATCCATCAAAATTAATCAGAAAGATGATGCCTTTTGTGAATGTGTTGATGGGAAATATCTGGTCTATTCAACAGTTTCTTGAAATCTCTATTGAATATGAGCTGAACGGAAATTTTGATGACAAAAATCTCTTAAAGCAAGCTGAAAAATCAGCGCTGGAAATTCAGAAACAATTCCCGAATGTTGCGACGGTTGCCAATACTTTCCGATTTACAAACGGTGAAAAAGTCAATTACTATGCAACGTTATTTGAGAATAATGAGCTTTTAATTTCAGAAAAATATTATTCCGGAAGAGTAAAAGAAAGAGTAGGAAGCGGAGATTCCTTTATGGCTGCACTTATTCACGGTAAACTCAAAGGAAACCCATCGAAGAAAATATTAGAATATGCCACAAAGGTTGCCTTTAAAAAACTTTTTGTAAAAGGTGACACTATTGATGAATCTATTAACATTGAGAAATTATGAATTCAATTTTACAAACCATAAGAAACCAAAAAATCGTTCCGTTGTTCTACGACGCATCGTTTGAAGTTTCAAAAGATACAGTAAAAGCTTTGTATGAAGCAGGAATCCGTGCGATAGAATATACCAACCGCGGCATTCAGGCATTAGAAAATTTTACAAAACTGAAAGAAATCTCCGTTACAGAATTTCCAGGACTTTTACTGGGAATAGGAACGGTAAAAAATATAAAAGAAATGGATGATTTTGGCCGTGCAAAAGCCGATTTCATCATCACTCCGGTAATTAGCGAAGAATTGGTAAAACATTCGGTGAGTAAAAATATTCTTTTAATTCCGGGCTGTTTCACGCCATCTGATGTGAATATCGCTTTTCAGAACGGATTAAATTTAGTGAAAATTTTCCCTGCTGATGCTTTGGGTAAAAATTATATAAGATCCATTCAGCCTGTTTTTCCGGGAATGAATTTCATGCCAACCGGCGGAGTAAATGCTGATGCAGAGGATATTAACGATTGGCTAAAAGGCGGAGCAGTAGCAGTTGGATTGGGAAGTTCATTGATAAAAAAAGATTTCACATCGCAACAGCTTACCGAAAAAGTTCAGAACCTATTACAACAACTTAATCAAAACTAAATGCAGGCTCCAAAAAATGGCAATATAAGATGGTTTATGCTGTCTCTGGTATTTCTCGCAACCACGATCAATTATCTTGACCGTCAGGTAATGGGATTGCTGAAACCTATTCTGGAAAAAGAATTTGACTGGAATGAAAAAGATTACAGCTACATTGTAATGGCTTTTACGGCTACCTATGCCATCGGTTATCTTGCAATGGGAAGATTTATCGACAGAGTCGGAACCAAAATCGGATATGCGGTTTCGCTGATTGTCTGGAGCTTAGCTTCTATCGGTCATGGTTTTGTGAAAAGCACATTCGGATTCATCATTGCGAGAAGTACTTTAGGAATCAGTGAGGCCGGAAATTTTCCTGCAGCGATAAAATCTGTTGCCGAATGGTTTCCGAAAAAAGAAAGAGCTTTAGCAACCGGAATTTTCAACTCGGGTGCAACAGTAGGAGCTATTTTAGCACCGCTTCTAGTTCCGTTTATTCTGGGACATTACGGCTGGAGAGAGACTTTTGTCTGGATTGGAGCGTTGGGATTATTGTGGATTCTTCTTTGGTGGAAATTTTACCAAATTCCGGAAAAAACAAAAAAATTAAGTACCGAGGAGCTTCAGTACATCAAAAGCGATCAGGACGGAAAGACCCAAGAACAGTCAAAAGTTCCGCTTTCTGAATTATTGAAATATAAAGTTACCTGGTCTTTTGCCATAGGAAAAATCCTTACCGACCCGATCTGGTATTTCTTTATGTTCTGGCTGCCTGCCTATTTTGCAGATGTTTTTAAAATGGATTTAACCAAACCTTCCATTCCATTGATTATCATTTATAGCGGAACTACAATCGGAAGTATCGGTGGTGGATACCTTTCTTCAGTTTTAATTAAAAAAGGATGGGCAATCGGACGCGCGAGAAGCCTTACAATGTTATTATTTGCTTTAATGGTTGTTCCGGTAATGTTCTCGAAATATGTTGATAATATGTGGCTGATAACTATTATAATAGCTTTTGCAACAGCAGCTCATCAGGGTTGGGGAGCGAATCTGATGACTACGGTCGGAGATAAATTACCCAACAATTATGTAAGCTCTGTGATCGGTTTTGGCGGAATGTTGGGTTCAGCAGCGGGAATTATTTTTCCACTGTTTATTGGGATTGTTTTAGATACCTTTAAAAAAGCCGGAAACATCAACGGCGGTTACAATATCATCTTCTTCATTGCAGGAATCTCATATGTTGCGGCGTGGGGAATTATTTGGTTGATTAACAGGAAGAAAACAGCTTAATATCAAAATACAGTTTGAAGTTTAAAAAGTAAAAATGAAATCCAGACTTTGTATCATAGTATGTCTTTTGATAAATATATTTTCCTCTGCACAGAAAGGAGGAAAATATAAGCTGTGGTACGATAAACCCGCCAGGCAATGGGTGGAAGCGTTACCTCTCGGAAACGGAAGGCTTGCGGCCATGGTTTACGGAGATCCATCTGAAGAAAAACTTCAGCTGAATGAAAGCTCATTCTGGTCAGGCGGACCATCCCGTAACGATAATCCTGACGGTCCGAAAGTACTGGATTCCATCAGATATTATTTATTTAACGGAAATTACAAGCGCGCTCAGATTCTTGCAGACAAGGGTTTGACAGCGAAAACCCTTCACGGTTCGGCCTATCAGAACATCGGTGATTTTACCCTTGATTTTAAAAATATTAATGATGTTAAAGATTATTACAGGGAATTAGATATCGAAAAAGCAATTACCACCACAACATTTACTTCTAACGGAATTCATTTCAAAAGGGAAGTGTTCGCTTCAATTCCTGATAATCTTATTGTCATTAAATTAAGTTCAGATAAGAAAAATGCTTTGAATTTCACAGCCAATTTCAACAGCGAGCTTAAAAAAAATGTCAAAGCCATTGATTCCAATGCGTTACAGATGAGCGGTTTGTCGTCCACTTTAGATGGTGTTCAGGGTCAGGTTAAATTTAACGCACTCGCAAAACTCATCAATAAAGGTGGAAAAACAGCAGTTTTGAGTAATGGAATTTCGGTAAGCAATGCTGATGAAGTACTGATTCTAATTTCCATAGCGACCAATTTTACCGATTACAAAACATTAGATACAGACGAAGTTTCAAAGAGCAAGAAATATATCGAAGCATCTGAAAATAAAAGTTTTAATACTTTATATAAAAATCATCTTGTTGCCTATCAAAAATATTTCAAAAGAGTTGATTTCAATTTAGGAACTTCCGAAGCTGCAAAAAATCCGACTGATGTCAGGATTAAAAATTTTGCAACAAATTACGATCCGGAGCTTATTTCCTTATACTACCAGTTTGGTCGCTATCTTTTGATTTCGTCTTCACAACCTGGCGGACAGCCGGCGAACCTTCAGGGAATCTGGAATAATTCCAACAAACCCGCCTGGGACAGCAAATATACCGTCAACATCAACACGGAAATGAATTACTGGCCGGCGGAAAAAACCAACCTTTCCGAGATGCACGAACCGCTGATTCAGATGGTAAAAGATTTAAGCCAATCCGGAAAAGAAACAGCAAAACTAATGTACAAAAGTCGTGGTTGGGTTGCGCATCACAATACCGATATCTGGAGGATCACCGGAGTGGTAGATTTTGCCAACGCCGGAATGTGGCCGATGGGCGGAGCCTGGCTTTCCCAGCATCTTTGGGACAAATATCTGTATAGCGGAGATGTAAATTACTTAAGATCCATTTACCCGGTTCTGAAATCTGCCGCTCAATTCTATGAAGATTTTCTGATAGAAGAACCGACGCATCATTGGCTTGTTGTGAGTCCGTCAATGTCTCCCGAGAATATTCCAAACGGACACCAGGGAAGTGCATTAGCAGCCGGAAATACAATGGATAATCAATTAATGTTTGACCTTTTTACGAAGACAAAAAAAGCAGCAGAAATTCTTAATATAGACTCAGATAAAATCCCGGTTTGGAAAAACATCATTTCAAAATTACCGCCGATGCAGATCGGGAGATACGGACAATTGCAGGAGTGGATGGGAGATTGGGATAATCCGGAAGACAATCATAGGCATGTTTCGCATCTCTACGGATTGTTTCCGTCCAACCAAATCAATCCTTTTACGACACCTGAATTATTGGACGCAGCTAAAACCGTTTTAATTCATCGTGGTGATGTTTCCACAGGGTGGAGTATGGGTTGGAAAGTCAATCTCTGGGCAAAATTATTAGACGGAAATCATGCCAATAAATTAATCAAAGACCAATTAACGCTGGTAGAAAAAGACGGCTGGGGCAGCAAAGGCGGAACTTATCCGAATCTTTTCGATGCCCATCCTCCGTTTCAGATTGACGGGAATTTCGGCTGCACGTCTGGTATTACAGAAATGTTGTTACAGACGCAGAACGGTTTCATCGACATTCTTCCCGCCCTTCCTGATGAATGGAAAAACGGAGACATTTCAGGACTGAAAACCTACGGAGGATTTGAAATCAGCATCATCTGGGAAAACAATAAAGCTAAGGAAATCACCATAAAATCAAATTTAGGTGGAAATTGCCGGATAAGAGTTCCGAATGAAATTAAATCTACAGGAAATATAAAACTCAAAAAAGCAGAAGGTAAAAATCCAAATCCCTTTTTTGAAGTTCCGGAAATCAAGAAACCTTTAATATCAAAAAAAGCGGAACTAAATTCTGTCAAAATAAAAAACGATTTTATATACGATTTTCCAACGAAAGCAGGGAAGACATATATTTTAAAATTTGAATAAGAGATTCCGCTACGTAGGAGCAATATCTGTGTAGATGTATTGAATTCTAAAAATAAGGGAACTCCGTAGGAGTGATCTGATAATAGAAAAACGAATAAACGTAATTAAGCCTCTTAGAGGCGACCTGTTGATAGAAAATAATAACTAATAAAAATAAAATTATATATGAAAAAGATAACAATGAATTCCAATTTACTAAAAAACAAAACCAGCATTTTTGCAGCAGCAGCTTTACTGTCGTTGACCAGCATCTCAGCACAGACATTCACCGATTTTCAATATAAAGGAAACGACAAAATATACAATGACAACCCTCTGAAACCAGACGAATTCTATTCTCCCATTCTTCAGGGCTGTTATCCGGATCCAAGTATTACAAAGAAAGGAGAAGACTATTATCTTGTTAATTCATCTTTCTCAATGTTTCCCGGCGTTCCGATTTTCACTTCTAAAGATTTGGTGAATTGGAAACAGGTGGGTCACGTTCTCGACAGACCTTCCCAGTTGAAAGTTGAAAAAGCTGGTGTCTCAGCAGGTATTTATGCACCGGACATCAAATACAACAAATACAACGATACATTTTATATGATTACCACACAAATTGCCAGTGGAATCGGAAATATGGTCGTGAAAACCAAAGACCCTGCAAAAGGCTGGAGCGAAGTTCAGAAGCTAAATTTCGACGGTATCGACCCATCTATTTTCTTTGATGATGATGGGAAAGCTTACATCGTACACAACGACGCTCCACCAAAAGGAACCGAGCAGTATCAAGGTCACCGCGTCATCAAAATGTGGGACTACGATTTGGAAAAAGACCAGGTTGTAGCAGGTTCAGACAAAATTATCGTAAACGGCGGTGTTGACCTTTCTCAAAAACCAATTTGGATTGAAGGTCCGCATTTATACAAGTATAAAGGAAAATATTACCTGATGTGTGCGGAAGGCGGAACCGGAGGCAATCACAGCGAAGTTATTTTTATGTCAGATTCTCCGAAAGGTCCGTTTGTTCCCGCTAAAAATAATCCGATTCTGACGCAAAGATATTTCCCGAGAGACAGAAAGGAAAAAGTAGATTGGGCGGGTCACGCCGATTTGGTGGAAGGTCCAAATGGACAATGGTACGGCGTATTTTTAGCAATTCGTCCGAATGTCAATAATCGTGTAAATCACGGTAGAGAAACCTTCATTCTTCCGGTTGACTGGAGCGGAACGTATCCTGTTTTCCAAAATGGCTTGGTTCCTATGAAACCGAAATTGAAAATGCCTGAGGGAGTTCAGAATCAAACCGGACAAAACGGATTCTTCCCGAACGGGAATTTTACCTATAACGATAAATTAACCGATAAAAACCTTGATTTCCGATGGATAGCCATGCGCGGACCTCGTGAAAACTTTATCACGACTACGAAAAATGGGGTGAAAGTGAATCCTATGGAAACGAATATCAAAGCGTTGGCTCCGGTTTCATCATTATTCCACAGATTGCAGCACGAAGATTTTGAAACTTCCGTAACCTTAGATTACAAACCAAAATCTGAAAAAGAATTGGCTGGAATCACGCTCTACCAAAGCGAAACATTCAATTACGTTTTCGGAATTACAAAGAAAGACAAAGATTTCTACATCGTTTTGGAAAGAACCGAAAAAGGAACTTCAAAACTGATTGCCAGCGAAAAAATTTCACTTTCGAAGACTATTAAATTTCAGGTTAATGGAGAAAAAGATGAAATAAGCTTTAATTATTCTTTAGACAGCAAAAACTTCAAAAATCTTGGTGGATCAGTTTCTGGAGACATACTTTCAACAGATGTTGCAGGCGGTTTCACAGGAAGTTTGATTGGGTTATACAGCACATCTTCAAATGATATTGTGCCGAATTAAAAAATTAAAAGCCAAACCAAAATATTAAAACCGTGAATATTAAAAAATCATTTTATATAGTTTCTTTTTTGGGATTTATCGGGCTGAATCAACTTTCAGCCCAGATAAACCCTTTTCCCCAGAAAGTAACCGAGTTTAAAAATCCAATCATTTGGGCAGATGTTCCGGATTTATCCATTACCCAGAACGGCGATGATTTTTATCTGATAAGCACAACAATGCACCTGATGCCTGGAGCTCCGGTTATGCATTCCAGAGATTTGGTACATTGGGAAATGTCAAGCTATGTTTTTAATACATTGAATGATAATTCTAAATATGATTTAATAAACGGGAGCGTTTACGGTCGCGGACAGTGGGCATCTTCCATCCGCTATCACAAAGGAAAATATTACGTTTTGTTTTCCCCAAATGACGAGCCTTTCAAATCCTATTTTTATGTGACCGATAATCCTGAAAAAGGCAATTGGAAACTCATTACAAGAACAAGACATTTTCATGATGCGTCTTTGCTTTTCGATGATGACGATCGGGTTTACGTTTTTACTTCCAACAAAGTTTTTGAGCTAAGTCCGGATTTTAAAACCATTATCGGAAATCAAGACGGAACGGAAGTATTTCAGAAAGATGCTTCGGAAACCGGACTTTTGGAAGGTAATCAAATCATTAAGAAAGACGGTAAATATTATATGATGATGATTTCCTGGCCGAGAGGCGGAAAACGTCGTCAGGAAGTTTACAGAGCTGATAAAGTAACCGGACCTTATGAGAAAAAAGTCATTCTTGAAGACAATTTTCTTGGATTTTCCTATGCCGGACAAGGTGCTTTGATTGACGATAAAAATGGAAATTGGTATTCACTGATTTTCCAGGATAGAAATGGAGTAGGAAGGGTTCCTATTTTGCTTCCTGTGAAATGGGAAAACGACTGGCCAATTTTAGGTGACAACGGAAAAGTGCCATTGAAAGGAGAAGTTCCGTTTGCAACGTTCAAGCCGAAAAACCATTTGGTGGAAAGTGATGAATTTTCAGATAAAAAAATGAAAATCCAGTGGCAGTGGAATCATAATCCTGTCAATTCAGCTTGGTCTTTATCCGACAGGAAAGGCTTTTTAAGGTTAAAAACGAATAGAGTCGTTGATAATCTGTACCTCGCTCCAAATACACTGACACAAAGAATGGAAGGCCCGAAATCCAGTGGTATTGTTGCTTTGGATGTGAAAGGTATGAGAGATGGCGATGTTGCAGGTTTCAGTGCTTTCAACGGTGATTCCGGAATTTTGTCTGTGGTAATGGAAGATGGTAAAAAGTTTATTGTCTTTTCAACGAATGAAGTCAGTTTAGATAATAAAACTAAGGCGGTTACAGGTGTTAAAAAAGATGAAAAAAAGAGAATCCCATTAAACTCGGACAAAGTTTATTTTAAAATTGATGCCGATTTTAATCTCGGAAAAGACCTGGCCGATTTTTATTACAGCACCGACCAAAAAAACTGGACTGAAATGGCAAAAGATTACAAAATGATTTTCGATTACCGAAGATTTTTTATGGGTTCCAAGTTTGCGATTTTCAATTATGCAACCAAAAATCCGGGAGGTTTTGTAGATGTTGATTTTTTCAGAGTGAATAAAACTTCAGACCAATAAAAGCAAAAAGGTTTCTGCTTTATTCTGATTGATTTAATTTAAAGACGATTAGATATGAAAAGCTCCGTAGGAGCGAAATGTTAATAGCAAATAGTTATAAATCACAGACAAAGCCTCATAGAGGCGACCTGTTGAGTCAAAAAACCAATGATAAAATGTAAAAAAGATAAACCTTGCTGGTCTTATTTTTTTGCCTAAATTAATAAGTGTAAAAATTACAAATAATAATATATGAAAAACTCAATACTTCTCATGGTGACTTTTTTGGTGTCGGGAATGTTTGTTTCCGCTCAAAATACTGACAGACAGGCACCACAAGGTTTTGACATTGAAAACCCAACCATTCCTCACGGAAAAATTGATACGATTCAATATGTTTCAAAAACGGTCGGAACCACAAGAAAAGCTTTGGTTTACACACCGCCGGGATTCAAAAAAGGGGAAAAATATCCCGTTCTTTATCTTCTTCACGGCATTGGCGGAGATGAAAAAGAATGGTTTAACCAAGGGAAGCCGAATGTTATCTTGGACAATCTCTACGCACAGGGAAAACTGCAGCCGATGATTGTTGTTTTGCCGAATGGCCGTGCAATGAAAGATGACAGAGCAACAGGAAATATTATGGCTCCGGACAAAGTTGAAGCTTTCGCAACATTTGAAAAAGATTTGCTGAATGACCTGATTCCGTTTGTAGAGAAAAAATATCCGGTCAAAAAAGACCGTGAAAACAGAGCTTTAGCCGGTTTGTCGATGGGAGGTGGACAAACACAGAATTTTGCTTTCGGAAACATTGATAAATTTGCATGGCTGGGCGCATTTTCTTCGGCTCCCAACACCATGGAACCGACTCAGCTTCTGCCAAATCCTCAGGAAGCACTGAAAATGAAGCTTATTTTTATTTCCTGTGGCGATGCAGATGGATTAATGCCTTTCAGCAAAAGAACCAGCGATTATCTGAAAAAAAATAAAATCCCGCATATCTTCTACATTGAGCCGGGCGGTCACGATTTCAAAGTCTGGAAAAATGATTTGTACATCTTTTCACAGCTGTTATTTAAGCCTGTTGATAAAACACAATTTGACAATTTTACCGTGTTAGGAACGCCTGCTGCAACCAATATCAGGAATGCGCAGTATCCTCAAATCCTTCCCGATGGAAGAGTAATGTTCAAGGTAAAAGCACCGGAAGCGCAAAAAGTTCAGATCGATTTAGGCAAAAAATACGACCTTAAAAAAGACACCGAAGGCTTCTGGACGGGAACCACCGAGCCTCAAAGCGGAAGTTTCCATTATTATTCCTTGTTAATTGATGGAGTTGCGGTCGCAGATCCTTCAAGCCAAACCTTTTATGGAATGGGAAGATACGCCAGTGGAATCGATATTCCTTTTGACGGCGATGATTTTTATGCATTAAAAGACGTTCCGCACGGTGACATCCGCATCAAAAATTTCTATTCCAAAGTCACTAATTCTTGGAGACGGGTTTTCATTTACACGCCACCGGGTTACGACCAAAATTCTTCTGAATCTTATCCGGCATTGTATATTTTACACGGCGGAGGAGAAGATGAAAGCGGTTGGGCGAATCAGGGTAAAACCAATCTGATTTTGGATAACCTGATTGCGGAAGGTAAAGCGAAAAAGATGGTCATCGTTATGCCGGATGCCAATATCGGACAAGGCAGAATCCGAAATTTTGGCGAGCGCAATCTTCAGATGTTTGAAAGAGAACTGAAAGAATCCATCATCCCATTTGCTGAATCCAATTACAGAATTAAAAAAGGTGAAGAAAACCGCGCTTTAGCCGGACTTTCAATGGGCGGGATTTATACATTGTATGCAGGAATTCAGAATTCTGATATGTTCTCTGGTCTGGGTGTTTTCAGTTCAGGATATATGTTGCCGATGCTTCAGGACGTTGCCGATAAACAATACAAATTTTTAAATGAAAATAAATCTGCCTTTTCATCCAACGTCAAAAATTTCTGGATTTCAATGGGCGGAAAAGAAGATATCGCTTACGAAAATGGTCAGAAAATGCTGAAAGAACTGGACAAAATCGGAATTAAATATTCGTATAGGGATTATCCGGGAGGTCACAGCTGGCCGGTTTGGAGAGACAGTCTGCATCAGTTTGCACAGGAACTTTTTAAATAAATTTTAGAGTAAATAATCTAAAAATCTTAAGCTTAATTTGATTCCGTCGAACCTAAAGGCTTCTTAATGTTTTAATCCAAAATCCTATACAATGAATTTCAACAGAATAAAAATCAAAACACTTATAATCACGGTCATTATCGTGTCGGGAAATATCAATGCACAATCTTATCAGAAAACAGATTCGGGATTGAAATTTTCTACGGATAATCTGAATGTCGAATTGAAATTGTATGGAGAAAATACGATTAGAGTTATTAAATATCCCGCCGGAAAATCATTTGTCAAAAATAGTTTATCGGTCATTAAACAAGAACAGAAAACCAGATTTTCAGTTTCAGAAAGTAATCATGTTATTTCATTAAAAACAAATGATTTAAATATTTTCATTGATGCTAAAAATGGTAAGATTACTTACAAATCATCTTCAGGAAAAGAACTATTAAAGGAAACCGGAAGCGATTTCAAACCTTTTAATGATGCAGGAAACCCGACTTATTCGGTGACACAGTCATTTCAACTGGAAAAAGACGAACCCATCTACGGTTTAGGAATTTTACAGAACGGAAAAATGTCTCAGCGGAATACGGATGTAAAAATGATTCAGAATAACACCTGGGATTTTGTGCCGTTTTTTCAGTCTGTAAAAGGTTATGGAGTTTTTTGGGATAATTATTCTCCGACTCAATTTACTGATAAGCCGGACAAGACTTCGTTCTCATCGGAAGTTGGGGAAGGTGTTGATTATTATTTTATCTACGGAAAAAATGCGGATGGTGTAGTTGCCGGAATGCGAAATCTGACAGGAAAAGTGCCGATGATTCCTTTATGGACTTATGGTTATTGGCAAAGCAAAGAGCGCTACAAAAGTCAGGATGAGCTTTTGGATGTAGTTAAAAAATACCGTGATTTGAAAGTTCCTTTAGATGGAATTATTCAGGATTGGCAATACTGGGGAAACAATTATCAGTGGAATGCGATGGATTTTATCAGCCCCGATTTTCCCGATGCCAAAAAAATGATACAGGACATTCACGATATGAATGCGCATCTTTCCGTTTCCATCTGGTCGTCTTTCGGTCCGATGACGAATCCGTACCGTGAAATGGATAAAAAAGGGATGCTGTTCAATTTCAAAACCTGGCCGGAATCTGGTCGAGAAGTTTGGCCTCCAGATATGAATTATCCTTCCGGAGTTCGTGTTTACGATGCTTACAATTCCGAAGCCAGAAATATTTACTGGAAATATTTAAACAAAGGTGTTTTCAGTATTGGTGTAGATTCTTGGTGGATGGATTCTACGGAACCCGACCATCTCAGCCAAAAACCGGAAGATTTGGATACCAAAACGTACCTCGGCTCATTCCGAAAAGTGAGAAATGCGTATCCGCTGATGACAGTTGGCGGCGTTTACGACCATCAGCGTGAAACTACTAGTGATAAAAGGGTTTTTATTTTAACAAGGTCAGCTTTTGCAGGACAGCAAAGATACGCAGCTAATACTTGGTCGGGCGATGTCAATTCTTCATGGGAGTCACTGAGAAATCAGGTTCCAGCGGGATTGAATTTCAGCTTGACAGGAAACCCAAATTTCAATTCTGACATCGGTGGATTTTTCGGTGGTGTTTACAAAAGAAACGGCGGTCCACAGAACAAAATGTTCCAGGAATTGTACGTGCGTTGGTTGCAATATGGCACTTTTACACCAATGATGCGTTCTCACGGAACCGACGTGCCCAGAGAAATTTACCAATTTGGACAAAAAGGTGATTTGGTTTATGATGTGATAGAGAAATTCATCAAATTGCGTTACAGCTTGTTGCCCTACATTTATTCCGCTTCCTGGGATGTTTCAAAAAATAATTCGAGTTTTTTGAGAGCTTTGTCGATGGATTTTTCATCAGACCAAAAAACCTGGAATATCAACAATGAATACCTTTTCGGTAAATCATTTCTGGTTGCGCCTATTCTAAATGCTCAATATACCCCCGAAAAAATAGTAAAAACCGATGAAAATCAAGGTTGGGATAAAAAAGATGAAACAAAGGAAAATTCTCTTTCCAATATAGATTTCAATCAAAATAAAACCGTTAAAGTTTACCTTCCGGCAGGTTCAGATTGGTTTGATTTCTGGACGAATGAAAAATACAAAGGCGGTCAGGAAATTGAAAAATCCGTTAATCTTCAAAGCATTCCATTATATGTAAAAGCGGGAAGTATCATTCCTTTTGGTCCTGATGTACAATATGCTACCGAGAAAAAATGGGATAACCTTACGGTAAAAATCTATCAGGGGACAGATGCAGATTTCGTCTTGTATGAGGATGAATTCGATAATTATAACTACGAAAAAGGAGACTATACTGAAATCCCTTTCCACTGGAACGAAAAATCAAAAACCTTGACGATAGATTCCCGAAAAGGAAATTTTAAAGGAATGATTGATAAACGGAATTTCAATGTAATGTTTCCTGATGGTCAACAAAAATCGGTGAGTTATTCCGGGAAAAAGATAAATGTAAGTTTTAAATAATCTTAAAGCATTGACTATGAAATTTTTAAATTTAATAACGATTTTAGGATTTTTTCAGATTTCCTTCGCTCAAAATCCCATCATCCAGACAAAGTTTACAGCGGACCCTGCGCCAATGGTTTATAAAGATACCGTTTTTCTTTACACCAGCCATGATGAAGATGATGCTTTCGGATTCAAAATGAAAGACTGGTTGCTATACACTTCCACAGATATGGTCAATTGGACAGACCACGGTGTAGTGGCTTCGCTCAAGGATTTTAAATGGGTAAATACCGACAACGGTGCCTGGGCGCCACAGGTTGTTGAAAGAAAAGGAAAATTCTATATGTATTGTCCAATGCCCAACAATATGGGTATTGGGGTCTTGGTGGCGGACAGTCCGTATGGTCCTTTCACCGATCCTATTGGCAAGCCTTTAATAAAAAATTCTCTGGATGACATCGATCCCACAGTTTTAATTGACGACGACGGGCAGGCTTATCTGTACTGGGGAAATCCGAATCTTTGGTATGCTAAACTGAATGAAGATATGATATCTCTTGCCGGACCAATTACCAAAGACCCTTCGTTTGCGAAGGTCAAAGACCAGCCAGATCCTTTCAAATATCAGGAGGGACCTTGGGCGTGGAAAAGAAACGGAATCTACTATATGGCTTATGCTTCTAAATGTTGTCCGGAAGGGATTGGTTATGCAATGGCAAAATCGCCTACAGGTCCTTGGAATTATGGAGGTGTAATAATGGATGGCGACCAGAGATCCAGCGGAAATCATCCCGGTATCATAGATTTCAAAGGCAAATCTTATGTTTTCGGATTTAATCATATGCTTAGAATGCAGACGATGAGCAAACATTACGAACGTCGGTCTGTTAGTGTCACAGAAATTACCTACAATGCAGATGGAACCATTCAGAAGCTTCCTTTCTGGACTACGGATGGTGCAAAAAGAGTGGGTACTCTGAATCCTTATAAAAAAGTTGAAGCAGAAACGATGGCTTACAGCGAAGGTCTGAAAACAGAAATGGTCACAGAATGGGAACGTAATCAACCCTATAACAGAGGTAAAAAAATCACAGACCGCGTCATCGTTACCTCAATTAACAATGGTGATTATATTAAAATCCAAGGAGTAGATTTTTCTAAAGGCATAAAATCTTTGGATGTAAATGTTGCTTCTCTCTATGGAGGAAAAATAGAAGTGCGTTCAGATGCTCTTAATGGACCATTGCTGGGAGTTGTTAACGTTACAGGAAAAGGTGAGGGCGACTTATATAAAACCATTAATACACCTCTGAAAAGTGTAAAAGGAATCCACGATTTGTATTTTGTATTTAAAGGTGAAAAAGACCTTTTCTATTTTGATTGGTGGAAGTTTAATTAAATCCAAATTTTTAATAATGTTGAAGACTAAAATACTTTTAATTGCTGTAACATTTTTGCTGTCGGGAAATATTTCCAAAGCGCAATCAACCGTTTGGCTAGACCAGTTGGATTTGAGTGTGGCAACACAAGGGCACGGAAAACCGGGCATCAATACTTCGGTGGACGGAAAACCTATAACCATTGCCGGCGAAGTTTTCAAAAGAGGTTTCGGAACACACGCCGAAAGTTCTTTGTTGATTAAATTAAATGGCAAAGCAAAAAACTTTTCCGCAATGGTGGGACTGGATGATGAAATGAAAGGCCACGAACCCGCAGTGGAATTCGAGATTTATGGCGACAACAAAAAACTGTGGTCAAGCGGAATAATGCATTTGGGCGACAAAGCAAAGCTTGTTTCTGTTTTGCTGGAAGGTGTAAAACAATTAGAATTAGTCGTAACAGACGGCGGAAACGGACCTTATTATGACCACGCTGATTGGGCAGGTGCCAAATTTGAAACAGCAGAAGGTGCAAAACTGATAACATTTAATCCGATTTCATCAGTACCTTATATTTTGACACCAAAACCTGCGGCAACGCCAAAAATTAATTCAGCAGGCGTTTACGGCGTTCGTCCCGGCTCACCTTTTTTGTTCAGGGTTGCAGCAACGGGTGACAGACCGATGACTTTTACGGCGAAAAATCTTCCGAAAGGTTTAACAATAGATTCACAAACTGGAATCATCACCGGAAAAATAGATACGAAAGGAACCTATGAGGTCCTTTTATCAGCTAAAAATGCTAAAGGCTCGGTTTCAAAGAAATTAAGAATCGAAAGCGGTGACAAAATAGCTTTGACACCAACAATGGGATGGAATAGCTGGAATTGTTTCGGACACGAAGTTTCGGCCGACAAAGTGAAACGAGCTGCGGATGCTTTGATTAAAACAGGATTGGTAAACCACGGCTGGAACTACATCAACATCGATGATTCGTGGCAATTTAACAGAGACGGAAAAGACCCGTCTTTCAAAGGGAAAATGCGTGATGAAAACGGTTATATTCTGACCAATTCAAAATTTCCGGATATGAAGGGATTAACCGATTACTTTCATTCAAAAGGTTTGAAAGCAGGAATCTATTCCTCTCCCGGACCCTGGACTTGCGGCGGTTGCGCAGGAAGCTACGGCTACGAAAAGCAGGATGCCGAAAGCTACGCTAAATGGGGAATCGATTATCTGAAATACGATTGGTGCAGTTACGGAGGTGTGATTGATGGTTTGCCCGATAATGACCCAAACAAAGTTTCTTCACTCAATTTTCAGGGTGGAGGAGATTTGGATAAAGGCGTGAAACCATTTAAACTGATGGGAGATTTATTAAAAAATCAGCCTCGTGATATTGTGTATAATCTTTGTCAATACGGAATGGGCGATGTCTGGAAGTGGGGAAATGATGCGGATGCGCAATCTTGGCGAACGACCAATGACATTACCGATACCTGGGCGAGTGTTAAAAATATTGCTTTGGCTCAGGATAAAGCCGCTCCTTACGCAAAACCTGGAAACTGGAACGACCCGGATATGTTGGTGGTAGGCGTCGTAGGTTGGGGAAATCCACACCAGAGCCGATTGAAACCGGATGAACAATATTTACATATCAGTCTTTGGAGCATATTTTCAGCACCATTACTGATTGGTTGCGACCTCGAGAAACTTGATGATTTTACTTTAAATCTTTTAACGAATGATGAAGTTATCGCCGTCAATCAGGATGCTCTGGGAAAACAGGGAGTTTGTCTGCAGACCATTGGCGAATTGAAAATTTATGTAAAAGACCTTGAAGACGGCGGAAAAGCGGTGGCTTTTGCCAATTTCGGAAGGGAAAAAGTGAATATGTCTTACAAAGATTTCAGGCAGCTCGGAATTTCCAGTCGTCAAAACGTAAGAGATATCTGGAGACAGAAGGATATTGTGAAAATCAATACATCAAATCAGGCATTATCATTGGATATTCCGGCGCACGGTGTGGCTTATTATAAATTTACTTCATCAAAATAATTAAATATGATTCAATTAAAATCAAAATATATCGCTCTATCATTTTTGCTATCAGGAATTTATATTTCTGCCCAAAATCCCGTAATCCAGACTCATTTTACACCGGACCCTGCGCCGATGGTGTACAAAAATAAAATGTATGTCTACACCGGAGACGATATTCCCGGCTATGATTTTTATTATATGACGAAATGGAGAGTGTACTCGTCGGATGATATGGTCAACTGGACCGACCACGGTTCTCCGCTTTCGCTGGAATCTTTCAGCTGGGCCCGTGACAGAGCCTGGGCGGCGCAATGCATTGAAAGTAACGGCAAATTCTATTGGTACATCTGCGTTCAGACCGTGGATAATAATATGGCGATTGGCGTTGCAGTGTCAGACAGTCCGACAGGTCCGTTTAAAGATGCGCTGGGAAAACCATTGGTGACAACGGGAACCTGGGATAATATCGACCCGACGGTTTTTATTGATGATGACGGACAAGCCTATTTGTATTGGGGGAACAGCAAATTATTTTATGTGAAGCTCAACAAAGATATGGTTTCCTATGATGGAAAAATCACCGAAATTCCACAGTCGGTGGAAGCTTTTGGCGGATTGAGACGTCCCGGAAGAAGCGATGAGGTTTTGCAGAAACAGGAACAGTTTAAAGATGTTTTTGTGGAAGGACCTTGGTTCTACAAACGCAACAAGCAATATTATATGATGTACGCCGGGATGACCGACCGAACCGAATGTCTGTCTTATTCCATAAGCGATTCACCAACAGGACCGTGGAAATATCAGGGAAAAATAATGACTGGCCAGCCAACCAATAGTTTTACCAACCACGGCGGAATTATCGATTTTAAAGGGAAATCCTACCTGTTCTATCACACAGGATTATTGCCCGGCGCAGGAAGTTATGGAAGGTCAACATCTATTGAAGAATTCAAATACAATCAGGATGGCAGCGTTCCGAAAATTGCAATGACCAAAGAGGGCGTAAATCCGGTTGCAACACTCAATCCCTATAAAAGAAACGAAGCGGAAACAATAGCCTGGTCAGAGAAATGCAGCACTTCCGAAAACAAAAAGACAGGGGTTTATGTTTCCGATGCCAGAGTGGGAGGTTATATCAAAGTTCGTTCGGTAGATTTTGAAAAAGGAGCCTCTGAATTTTCAGCGTCAATTGCCGCAGGTGTTGACGGAGGAATCTTAGAAGTCAGATTAGATAAATTGGATGGAAATAAAATTGCCGAGATTGAAGTTCCGAGAACCGGAGGTTGGGAAGAATTTAAAACCCTGACATCCAAAATTTCAGAATCGGTTTCCGGCGTTCACGATGTATATTTTGTCTTTAAAGGTAAAAACATTACAGCCGGAAGAGTCCTTTTCAATTTCGACCATTGGAATTTTCAGAAAAAATAAAATGTAAGAAAAATTCCCCTCCTCTGGAGGGGTGTCAAAAATTCAAAGAATTTTTGACGGGGTGGTTAATAGCGAGACTTTTATAAGCGTTAGCGGCTTTGTGAGACTAAAAAAATATTTGTAAAAAACTTTGTGTCCTTAGTGTTCAAAAAAGTTAAATATGAAAAAAACAATAAAAACAATACTCAATCTCTGTTTAATAGCATATTCGGGAATATTATTTTCTCAGAATCCTATTATTCAGACCAATTATACGGCAGATCCTGCGCCGATGGTGTATAACGACAGGCTTTATGTCTACACCACCCACGATGAAGACGATTCCACCTGGTTTGTGATGAACGACTGGAAAGTCTATTCCACCAACGATATGGTGAACTGGACCGACCACGGAAGCATTCTGAGCTATAAAGATTTCGACTGGGCAAAACGTGATGCCTGGGCAGCGCAATGCGTGGAAAGAAGCGGCAAATTTTTTATGTATGTTCCGATGTGGTCCAAAACCAACAACAAAGGAGCAATTGGTGTTGCGGTGGGTGACAGTCCGTTTGGCCCATTTCATGACCCGCTTGGAAAACCATTGGTTCAGAGTGAATGGGGCGATATTGACCCGACGGTTTTTATTGATGACGACGGTCAGGCCTATATGTATTGGGGAAATCCGAAACTTAAAATGGTTAAGCTCAATCAGGATATGATTTCCTATTCCGGCGATATTGTGGAAGTGCCAATGACCGCAGAATCTTTCGGAAAAAGAGACGGAAAAGAAAACCCGGAAAGACCTACAAAATACGAGGAAGGACCCTGGCTGTACAAAAGAAAAAATCTGTATTATCTGTTCTGGCCGGGCGGTCCGCTCCCTGAATTCATCGGATATTCAACCAGCAAAAGTGCACAGGGACCGTGGAAATACGGCGGAATCATAATGCCAACCGAAGGAAAATCTTTCACCAACCATCCCGGAATTGTCGATTTCAGAGGAAAAACCTATTTCTTTTATCACAACGGCGCTTTGCCGGGAGGAAGCGGTTTCACAAGGTCGGTAAGTGTTGAGGAACTTAACTTCAACAAAGACGGTTCTATTTCACCCATTAAAATGACGAATGGCATTACCAAAGCGATTGCATCGGTTAATCCTTATGCTTTCAATCAGGCAGAAATGATTGCGTGGTCTGAAAATGTGAAAGCTTATCAGAACAAAGAAGCAGGTGTCTTCATCAAAGCTAAAAAAAACGGCGCTTACACCAGCGTGAAAAATGTGAATTT
This sequence comes from Chryseobacterium taeanense, assembly GCF_900099685.1. Taxonomy (GTDB): domain Bacteria; phylum Bacteroidota; class Bacteroidia; order Flavobacteriales; family Weeksellaceae; genus Chryseobacterium; species Chryseobacterium taeanense. Next base: position 145,116 of record NZ_FNDW01000002.1, read on the forward strand.
CGGTAAAAAAGGAGCATCAGTATTTTCGGCTAGAGTTGGAACGACACACAACAGCGATGTGACGATGGACGTTCATTTGGACAGTGTAAGCGGACCGGTTATCGCCACGGTAAAAGTTCCGTTGACTGGCGGAGACGACCGTTGGGAAACTGTGAAAACTGAAGTAAAGGAAAAAATTACCGGTGTTCACGATGTGTATTTTGTATGTAATGGAAAAGCAGCAAAAGATATTATGTTTTTCGATTATTGGACTTTTCTTGAAACTCATTAATTATGATTAAATTTTTTTTAAAACTATCACTCGCCTTTAGTATTCTGATTATGAATACTGTTTTTGCACAGGTTGCAGAAATCTCCAGTCCCGACGGAAAATTGAAACTGAATGTCTTTTCAGATAATGGAAAAGCATTCTATAATGTTACTTTTCAAGGAAAAATAATGTTGGAAAAATCACCTTTAGGCTTAATCACCAATGAATCTGATTTTTCTAAAAATTTAAAGTTTATTAACAGCAAAAAAGACCAGATTTCGAAAAATTATACAAACGAAAAAATCAAAAAATCACAGGTTAATTATGCGGCTAATACTCTGATAGTCAATTTTACCAATGCAGATAACTTCAATATCGGAATTGAATTTCAGGTGAGCGACAATAACTTGGCTTTAAGATATGAGATTCAGCCGATGAAAGACCGTTTGAGTGCAGTTGTACAATCGGAAATTACGGGTTACAGATTTCCGTCTCAGACCACAACTTTCCTTTCTCCAATGATGAAGCCGATGACAGGTTTTGCAAGAACCGCTCCAAGCTACGAAAGCGGTTACAAAGCAGATGCGGAATTAGGAACAAAAGCCGATTATGGTTATGTTTTCCCTGGACTATTTCATATCGGAAATGACGGCTGGATTTTATTGTCTGAAACAGGAGTGAACAGTTTGTACTGCGCTTCTCATTTGGATACGACTTCAGAAAAAAATCTTTACCAGGTTGCTTATCCGAATATGGCAGAAAACAACGGTTTCGGAAGTACCGGAGCTGCCATTTCGCTTCCGGGAAAAACACCTTGGAGAACTATCACCATTGGCGATTCCCTGAAACCGATTGTTGAAACGACGATTCCTTTTGATGTCGTAGAACCGATGTATGAAACCTCACAAAAATATTCTTTCGGAAAATCGACCTGGAGCTGGATTTTGTGGCAGGACAACAGTATGAATTATGAAGACCAGAGTCTCTTTATCGATTTAGCATCAAAACTTGGTTATGAATATATTTTAATTGATGCGCTTTGGGATAAAAATATCGGAAAAGAAAGAATGAAAGACCTTATTCAATATGCCAAATCCAAAAATGTCGGAGTATTGCTTTGGTATAATTCCAACGGTGCTGCGAATGATGCGCCAATGGGACCGAGAAACAAAATGAGTTCAGCGATTGAACGAAAAAAAGAAATGAAATGGCTTAAAGATATTGGTGTAAAAGGTCTGAAAGTCGATTTCTTTGGTGGCGACAAACAGGAAACGATGCGTCTTTACGAAGATATTTTGTCTGATGCCAATGATTTTGGATTAAAGATTATTTTTCATGGAGCAACTTTGCCGAGAGGCTGGGAAGTAATGTACCCGAATTATGCCGGAAGTGAGGCGGTTTTAGCTTCAGAAATGCTTTATTTTTCGGAAGATGTCCGCAAACAGGAGGCATTCTTTGCCACGTTGCATCCCTTCATCAGAAATACAGTCGGAAGCATGGAATTTGGCGGAACTTTCCTCAACAAATATTTAACAAAATCCAACAAGGATAAAAACAAAAGATATACAACAGACGGTTTCCAGTTGGCAACTGCTGTACTGTTTCAAAATCCGGTTCAGATGTTTGCCGTAATGCCGAATAATCTGACCGATGCTCCAAAATTCCAGCTCGATTTTATGAAAGAAGTGCCGACGCTTTGGGACGAAACAGTGTTCATCGACGGATATCCGGGAAAATATTCCGTGATTGCCAGAAGACATCAGAATCAATGGTATGTTGCCGGTGTGAACGCTGAAAATGCTGTTCAGAAGCTTACTTTAAAACTTCCGATGCTTGCCGGAAAGTCGGTTAGATTCATCAATGATGATTCGAAAGGGGAGACTTCTGAAAAAACAATTACTGTTGGCAAAAACGGAGAACTCAAAATAGAAATTCAATCCAAAGGCGGATTTGTAATTCATTAATATCTCATTTTAACCCGAAAAATAAACCTCAAATGGAACCCAGAAATTTCAAATTCTCAACGGTTTTTAAAATTGTCTTTTTGATGATTGTTCTTAGCCATCAATTGTCTTTCGGGAAAATTAAACTTCCCGATTTGGTAAGTGATAAGATGGTTTTACAACGTGATGTCGAGCTTAAAATTTGGGGTTGGGCAGATAATGGCGAAAATATTACCATCAAATTCCGAAATGAAACCTACAATACATCACCGGACAAAAACGGAAAATGGTCTGTTCAATTGAAACCACAGAAAGCAGGCGGACCGTTTATGATGGAAATTAACGAAATTACGATTCGGGATATTCTGGTGGGAGACGTCTGGCTCGCTTCCGGACAGTCTAATATGGAAACGCCTATTGCACGGTTAACAGACCGTTTTCCGGAGATTAATGTTTCTGATTTTAATAAAATCCGGTACTTCAAAGTTCCTACACAGAACACTGTGGAATCTGTCCGGGAAAATATAGCATCCGGCGGAAAATGGTTTACCGGAACCGCTTCGGAAGTGATGAATTGGACGGCCTTTGCGTATTTCTATGCGGTAGAAGCGTATGAACACAGCAAAATTCCGCAGGGAATGCTGGTCTCCAGTTTGGGTGGTTCGGTAATTCAGAGTTGGGTTAGTCAGGAGCATCTTAAGAATTTTCCTGATGATATCATCGATAAACAAGCATTGTCAGCACTCAATTCTTCAAAACTGGACCAAGGAAGAAATCTTTGGAATCAAAAGGATTTTAATGACGGGAATTGGGAAAAGGCAAAAGTTCCCGGAAAATGGAAAGATAATGGAATCCGCGCAAAAGGAACGGTCTGGTTTCGGAAAAACTTTGAACTTCCTGCGTCAATGGATGGAAAATTTGCCCGTCTGTATCTGGGAGTAATGGTGGACAGCGATTCTGTTTTTGTAAATGGAAAATTCGTAGGTTCTACTTCATACACGTATCCACCAAGGAAATATTATATTCCGGGCGGAATTTTAAAACAGGGAAAAAATACGATTGCCATTCAGCTGACTTCCAATTTCGGAAACGGAGAATTTGTTGCTGATAAACCGTATAAAATTGTTGGAGATGGTGTTGTTGTTGATTTAACGGGCGAATGGAAATATAATATCGGAAGAGATACAAGTAAAGACGAAGAATATAAATCGAAGCTGAAAAACCTGAGAAGCGCGCCTTCCGGATTGTACAACGGAATGATTTATCCGATTCGGGATTACAAAGTCCGGGGAGCTATCTGGTATCAGGGCGAAAGCAATGCCGGTCAATCCGAAGATTATGCAGGTTTGCTGAAAAATCTTATCGAAAATTGGCGGGAAGTATTTCAATGGAATCAGATGCCGTTTTTATTGGTTCAGCTTCCCAATTTTATGGAAAAAACAAACGACCCGAATGCGCCAAGCGGATGGGCAGGAATTCGTGAGGCTCAGTTTAAAACGTCACAGACTGTTCCGTACACAGCAATGAGCGTTAATTATGATATTGGCGAATGGAATGACATTCACCCTCTCAATAAAAAAGATATGGCAAAACGTCTATTTCTGGCTGCCCGAAAATTGGTGTATGGCGAAAAATTGGTAAGCAGTGGTCCTGTTTTCAAGTCTATGAAGGTAGAAAATTCTAATATCATCCTTTCGTTTGACAATGTTGGAAGTGGCCTTCAAAGTAAAACAGGAAATTTGAAACATTTTGCAATTGCCGGAAGCGACAAAAAATTTGTCTGGGCTGATGCAAAAATTAAAGGCAACACAGTCATTGTAACCAGCAAGGAAATCAAAAATCCGGTTGCAGTGCGATATGCGTGGAGCAATAATCCCGAAGATGCTAATCTGCAAAATAAAGAAGGTTTGCTGGCGTCGCCATTCAGAACGGATGATTGGTAGTTTTTATAATTAAACTGATAGTGGACTTTTATAAGCGATAGCGGCTTTGTGAGTCTCAAAACAATTCTTTTTTTTAATAAAAACTTTGTGAACTTAGTGTTCAAAATTTCACAAGCTGACTAAAAATCAGTAAATATTAAAATAAAATACTCATAAAATATTGATTATGAAGACGATTTTTAACTATTTTTCTCTTTTGATAACGTTGGTTTTTACAACGATTGTAAAAGCCGCCGACCCTTTTATTTCTTTTACTAAAACGGAAAATTCGGTTGTGTTGAAAGAGCACAATTCAGGTTTGATGCTGTTTTCGGATAGCGATTCGGATAAAGGAATTCTTCGTGCGGTTGCGAATCTTCAATCTGATTTTCAAAAAGTAACAGGGGTTCAGCCTACTCTTATTTCCCAAAATTCCGGAGTGAATGGAATGCTTATCATTATTGGTGAGGCCGGGAAAAGCAATACCATTGATGCTTTAATTAAAGCTAAAAAAATTAATGGAAATTCAATCAAAGGAAAGAATGAAAAATATATCATTCAAAATGTAAGCAATCCGTTTCCCGGCGTTTCCGAAGCGATTGTGATTGCAGGAAGCGACAAACGCGGAACCATTTACGGAATCTACGAAATGTCGCAGCAAATCGGGGTTTCACCTTGGTATTATTGGGCAGATGTTCCGGTTGAGAAAAAAGAAAGTATCTATTTTAAAAAAGGAATTTACACTGATGGAGAACCGGCTGTAGAATATCGCGGAATTTTCCTGAATGATGAAGAACCTTCACTCGGAGGATGGGCAAGAGCGACTTTTGGTGGAATCAATTCTAAATTTTACGAAAAAGTTTTTGAATTGATTCTTCGTATGAAAGGCAACTACATCTGGCCTGCAATGTGGGGAAAAGCGTTTTATGATGATGACGTTTTGAACGGACCTTTAGCCAACGAAATGGGAATCATTATGGGAACTTCTCACCACGAACCGATGGCTCAGGCTCAAACCGATTGGCATAGATACATCAAGAAGAATAATCTTCCGAATGTCTGGGATTATTCCAAAAATGCTAAAGTTTTGCAAGAGTTTTGGAAAGCAGGAATTGAAAGAAGCAAAAATTGGGAAAAATTAGTAACAGTCGGAATGCGTGGCGACGGCGATGAAGCGATGGGAGAGGGAACCAATATTTCCTTACTTGAAAAAATTGTGAAAGACCAGCGAAAAATTATTGCTGATGTAACGGGAAAAAAAGCGGAAAAAACACCTCAGGTTTGGGCTTTGTACAAAGAAGTTCAGGATTATTATGACAAAGGAATGCGGGTTCCGGACGACGTCATTTTATTGTTCTGTGATGACAACTGGGGAAATGTGCGGAAGCTTCCCGACCTTACGAAGCCTCTTCATAAAGGCGGTTACGGAATGTATTATCACTTCGATTACGTGGGCGGACCGAGAAATTCAAAATGGATTAATATCAGTCCGATTCAGAGAGTTTGGGAACAGATGAATCTTTCCTACGAACATAAAGTGGATAAGGTTTGGGTCGTCAATGTAGGGGATTTGAAGCCGATGGAATTTCCTATCAGCTTTTTCTTGGAAATGGCATGGAATCCAAAGCAATTTAATTCAAAAAATCTTTTAGAATATACTGAAAAGTGGGCTGCACAGCAATTTGGTGAAAAATATGCCAAAGAAATTGCGGAAATGATTAATCTTTATTCAAAATATAACCGCCGTGTAACGCCAGAAACATTGGATTGGAAAACTTACAGTCTTCAAAATTATAATGAATTTGAAACGGTTTTAAATGATTATCGAGCATTGGCATTAGAAGCTTTACGTTTGAAAGAGAAGATTCCGGCAGAATATCAGGACGCGTACTTTCAGCTGGTTTTATATCCGATTGATGCGTGCAGCAATCTGTATGAAATGTATTATGCGGTGGCAAAAAACAAAGAATTGGCAGCTAAAAAAGATGTTGAAGCTAATGTCTATGCCGATAAGGTCAAAGAATGTTTTGAGAGAAACGCTTATCTCGACAACAAGTATAATAATGAAATTGCCGGCGGAAAATGGACGCATATGATGGATCAGATGAAGATAGGTTACAAAGCCTGGTTTGACGGAAAAGTAAACATAATGCCGGAAGTGAAATATATTGCTGAAGCTGATGTTCCAAAAGAAAAGATCTTTCAGGAAAAAGACGGTTATGTATCCATTGAAGCGGAACATTTTGCAAGAATGAATAATTCAGACCGAATCCATTGGGAAGTAATTCAGGATTTCGGGAAAACCAAATCCGGCGTAACTACTTTTCCTCAAAATGCTTATCCGAAGCCGGATGAAAACATTGAACTGGAATACGATATTAATTTTGAAACCAAAGGTGAGTTTGAAGTTCAGTTGCTGCTTGCTCCAACGTTAAATTTCAATCATAATAAAGGATTACGCTACGAAATCTCTTTTGATGGACAAACTCCACAGGTTGTTAATTTCAACGGACATTACAGAGGAGAACTGGGAAGATGGCAATCGGAACATATCATCAGGTCTACAACGAAACACCAGATTTTTCAACCCGGAAAACATACGTTAAGATTTAGAGTTCTGGAACCGGGAATTGTTTTGGAAAAAATAGTAATAGATACAGGAGGCTTAAAACCTACTTATCTCGGTCCGCCGGAAAGTGAGATAATTCACAAAAACTAATGTACAACCAAACCCACACATTATATGATAAATCCATGACTCCACAATTTACATTTCGTGTTTAAATATCGATTGCTCTGCCGGTCATAAAATACAGGAAGAATTACAACAACTTTATTTAAAGAATTTTATCCTGGCCTTAAAAAGGTCAGAAAGGTTTTCTGATGACAAAATTTCAAATGAATCATTTTGAAAACAAACGTGAAATATTCTTCAGTTCTTACTGAAGATTTAACCTAAAACAAAAAAAACTATGAAAAAAATTGCTCAGCGCATCGCCATGACTGCCTTATGCTTGGTTACCAGCATCAATACATTCGGGCAACTTACTACAGTAAAAATCAACAAAAACACAACCTATCAGAAAATAACAGGTTTCGGAGGATTCGTCTGCAGTCCGCAGTTCGGATACAACCACATGACGACTTCTGAAATTCAGACCCTTTGGGGAGCCAATAGCCAGGCAGGTTACAATATCATGAGACTGTATATTCCGGAAGGCAGCAGTAATTGGAGTGCTGCACTGGCAACGGCACAGCTCGCCAAATCTATGGGACTTACTATTTTTGCCAGCCCGTGGACGATGCCCGCTGCCTGGAAAACAAACAACAGTGTGAACGCAGTTTATACAGACTCTAATGGTGTGCAACAAATCGGCTATCTTAAAACAGAAAACTATCAGGATTATGCACTTTATCTTAATAGTTTTGTGACTTATCTTCAGAATAACGGAGTCACTTTAGATTATATTTCCATTCAGAATGAGCCGGATGAAATGGCACAGTATCAGGGTTGTATCTGGACACCTACGCAGATTGCTAATTTTGTTAGGGATTATGGGCATCTTATCAATTGTAAAGTAATTGCTCCGGAAAGTGTAGGACTTACAGACAACTATGCCAATGCGATGCTGAATCAGGCTACTATGGATAATTTTGAAGTTTACGGTGGTCACCAGTACGGACTTATGCAGTCTGCTTACAAACAGTTTCAGAATTACAATAAAGAAATCTGGCAAACGGAATATCTCATCAACTGGAATCCTTCCAACACTACACCTCGCGATTTCAACTGGAACCTGGATGCGTTCAATTTCGCTACCAGCATCAATAACACAATGCTTGGAAATGTGAATGCCTGGATTCATTATTCTGCGAAACGTTATTATGGACTTATGGGGGACGGAACCAACGGAACTACTGCCGGCGTGATGACCAAAAGAGGCTATATTCTTTCTCATTATGCAAAATATACAACAGGAAAAACACGTATTGCTGCTACTTGGGGAGACAATACAGGCGTACTCCAGGGATCTTCTTATATTTCATTGGATGGGAATCAGGTAGTATTAATGGTCATCAATCCTTCAGCAAATTCTTATGATCTTAAAGTTGATATTCCTTTTTATACGACTTCAGGAACAAAAGTATTGACCGATGCACAGAACAATATGACGACCACCTCTCTTACGATGGCACAGACATTCCGTCCCGGGGTAACAATTAATGCTTCAAGTGTAATGACTTTCGTATTCAATAAAAGCGGTGAACGCCCGGTTTCACAAATGACAGGAAGTGATATCCGTTACAATAAAGTTGAAACCATGACTCCTACAAATTCAGCTTTCGGAACAGGATACAATATCAGCAATACAACAGCAACATTCTCCAATGCCAGTCCGCTTTTTAGCTCAAATACCACTGCATCCAACGGTTATTTACAGCTTAATGACCGTTACAACAAAATGGTGCTGCATGTCAACAGCTTTACCACAGCAGGACAAAGTTATTCAGACAATACCACATTGTATTATATCAACAGTCAGGGTGTTGTAAAATCTTATAATTACGGGAAAATAAACTTCCCGACAGGAGGTAATTTTGATATTACGCTGGACATTTCAAGACAGGTGCTTACTGATGGATGCAAAGGAATCTTAGGGCTTCGCAATTCCAATTACAGTTCAGTTCTTACATTAAATTTAGGCGATGTATATTTCAATATCGGAAACGAAGTTGCCTCTAAATTTTCAGGAACATATTCCGACGGAGACAGCAACCTGATGGATGCTCTGGAAAATGGATATTATACCTCAGTAGATTTTAAAAATACAACAGGAACGACTTCAGCCAACAACTGGCAACCGGCGAGTGCTAATTCCAACAGCATTTATTACGTACCCAATACGGTAACATCATCCAGCAACAATGTGATTTCCGGGACAAACTGTACTAATCTTGTTCTTTCAGATCAGGGAAAAGATTTCCAGGTTCCTTATACTTTTAATGCTGCATCGGCATCGTATTCCCGCACCTTCAACGGATTTGAAGTCTTGATGTTACCTTTCACTGCGACAATCCCGTCCGGAGTAACAGCCTATACAATGACACCGGGAGCTTCTGCTATCTCCTGCACTGCAATTAGTAATGGAACAATACCAGCCAACACCCCGGTACTTATCAATGCAACCGGAAGCATTACCTTCCAGGGAACAGGAAGCGTTTCAACGCCGAAAGCCATCACTGTAAACCAAATGAACGGGGTGTACAATACGATAAAAGTTCCTGTCAACAGTTACGTATTAAAAACCGTAAACGGAACTACAGGATTTTATAAAGTCACTGCGGGAAGCGAACCGCTTATCAATCCTTTCAGAGCATATCTTACGGAGGAAAATACGTATGCTGCATCCGTTCTTCCGTTAAGTTTTGCTACGCTGCGTACCAGCGATCTTCTGGCAGATAAAAATGAAGTGGATCTGTATCCTAACCCCGCTAAAAACGAAATTTTTATCAATGTAAAATCTTCGGGTACAGCTTCTTTATTTGATGCAAAAGGCACTCAGCTTCTCAAAAACCTGCCGTTACATACAGGCAAAAACCATATTGATATAGGGCATCTTCCTTCCGGAATATATATGCTGGAAATTACCCAATCCAATAATAAAACCGTCGAGAAAAAATTTATTAAACAATAAATGAGTTTGAGACTTACATTTATATCTCTTCAAAGCCACCAACAACGGTGGCTTTGTTGTATTCATTGAACTATGGCTTTGTAATTTAATTCAAAATTAAGGATTCAAGATACACCGTATAGGTCTTATAATGAATAATATATATCTTAAAATAATATTTGTTAGTACTAAATAAATATTTTCAGGTCTAAGACTTAAAAATATAAGCATTAAGTATATTTTTTTAAGCTTTAAATAGATGTTTTTTAGTCTTATGTAAATAATTATTTATTTAAAATGTAAAAATATCATTACGTTAAATTTTATACTCATTAGCAGTTTTGCAATAAGGATAAGTTTATTTCTGGAGAAGAATCAATTTAAAAAAAAATAAGTGTGAACAATACATTTATTTAAAATAGAATCTTATATTTGTTTTTCATAAAAACAGGCGGATAGTTTAATTTCTGCTAAAATTTTTAACCATATAATATTCTTGTTGTATCCAAATGAAAAAGATTCTGTTAAATATATCAATCTTCATGTGCGCTGTCTCATCTGCACAGAATTTCAAATATCCTTTTCAAAATCCTAAACTTCCGGTCGATCAGAGAATCGAAAATCTTCTCGGATTATTAACGGTGGATGAAAAAATAGGAATGATGATGGACAATTCCAAAGCTGTTCCGAGATTGGATATTCCCGGTTATGGATGGTGGAATGAAGCGCTGCACGGCGTGGCAAGAGCAGGTACCGCTACCGTTTTTCCACAGGCCATTGGTCTGGCAGCAACCTGGGATGTACCGGAGCATCTGAAAACTTTTGAAATGATTTCAGACGAAGCACGGGCAAAATACAATAAATCTTTCGATGAATCTCAAAAAACCGGACGTTACGAAGGTCTTACTTTCTGGACACCGAACATTAATATCTTCCGAGACCCTAGATGGGGAAGAGGCCAGGAAACCTACGGAGAGGATCCTTATCTTACCGCAAGTCTTGGAGTGGCCGCTGTAAAAGGATTACAGGGAAATGATCCGAAATATTTCAAAACCCACGCCTGCGCCAAGCACTTCGCTGTTCACAGCGGCCCGGAGTGGAACCGCCACTCTTACAATGCTGAGATCTCACATCGTGATCTTTATGAAACCTATCTTCCGGCCTTCAAAGCATTGGTTTTAGAAGGAAATGTGAGAGAAGTGATGTGCGCTTATAACGCTTTCGACGGTCAGCCTTGTTGCGCCAACAATACTTTACTGACAGAAATTCTAAGAGGAAAATGGAATTATGATGGAATGGTCGTTTCCGACTGTTGGGCATTGGCAGATTTTTACCAGAAACAATATCACGGAACACATCCCGACGAGAAAAGTACCGCCGCAGATGCTTTGAAACATTCCACAGATCTGGAATGTGGTGACACGTATAATAATTTAAATAAGTCTCTCGCAAGCGGATTAATCACAGAGAAAGACCTTGATATTTCAATGCGCAGAATTCTGAAAGGTTGGTTTGAGTTGGGAATGCTTGATCCTAAATCTTCCGTCCATTGGAATTCAATTCCATATTCTGTTGTGGATTCTGATGAACATAAAAAGCAGGCGTTGAAAATGGCACAAAAATCAATTGTGCTGATGAAAAATGATAAAAATGTTTTGCCTTTAAATAAAAACATAAAAAAAATTGCGGTTGTCGGTCCAAATGCCGATGACGGACTCATGCAGCTGGGAAATTATAACGGAACTCCTTCGTCTATCGTAACAATTCTTGATGGAATTAAAACCAAATTTCCAAACGCAGAAATCATTTATGAGAAAGGAACCGAAGTCGCCGATCCATCTTCCAGAACTTCGCTTTACCAAAGCTTTTTAAGCCAGAAAAAAGGCGAGAAAGGAATGAAAGTTACTTTTTTCAACAATAATGAATTTAAAGGAACTCCTGCTAATATTTCAGTCAATAAAGCAGGAATCAACTACAACAGTTTCGGCGGAACCCAGCTTGCCCCGAATGTGGGAAGAGAAAACACTTCGGCGATTATTTCCGGCGTTTTCAAAAGTCCTTACACAGGCGATGTTATTCTTTCACCTTCAACATCCGATGTTTACACACTTTTTGTTGATGGAAAAGAAATTGCTACGAGAAAAGGTCCCGATGCCAGACATCCTTCAGAATTTCCTGTGAAAATGGAAAAAGGAAAAGAATATCAGATCGAGTTACGCCACACCCAGAAAGGAAAATATGTAAGCATCACATTCGACGTGTACAGAAAAGACCCTGTGAATTTTGCTGCCGTAAGGGAAAGAGTGAAAGACGCGAACGTTATTGTTTTCGCAGGCGGACTTTCTCCAAGTCTGGAAGGTGAAGAAATGATGGTCAATGCAGAAGGTTTCAAAGGTGGTGATAAAACGTCCATCGATCTACCGAAAGTTCAGCGTGAATTGCTGGCTGAATTACGTAAAACAGGAAAGCCTGTCGTTTTCGTGCTTTGTATAGGAAGTTCATTAGGATTAGAACAGGACGAAAAAAATTATGATGCTTTACTGAATGTATGGTATGGCGGGCAGTCGGGAGGAACTGCGGTTGCAGATGTGTTGGCGGGAGATTATAATCCGTCAGGAAAATTACCGGTTACATTCTACAAAAATCTCGAACAGCTCGACAATAATTTGTCTAAAACCAGCAAACATCAGGGCTTTGAGAATTACGATATGCAGGGAAGAACCTATCGCTATATGAAAGAAAAGCCTTTGTATCCTTTCGGACATGGGTTGAGTTATTCAAAATTTATTTACGGAAATGCTAAACTGAACAAAAATACTATCAATGCTAATGAAAATCTGACGATTACAGTTCCTGTCACCAATACTTCCGGAAGAGACGGGGAAGAAGTCGTTGAGATTTATGTGAAACGCAACAATGATCCGTTGGCACCCGTAAAAACATTAAGAGCATTCCAAAGAGTAGCTGTTCCTTCCAACACCTCTAAAACGGTTGAATTAACATTATCTCCCGATTCTTTTATGTTCTACGATGAAAAAGCAGATGATTTAGTATCAAAACCAGGAGATTATACCATCTTATACGGCGGCACTTCCGATGAATCGGGTTTGAAGAGTCTAAAATTACAGGTTAAATAATCTCAGAAATTTATTCAAAACCTTTCAGAAGTAATTGGAAATTTAAATCTGATAAATCAAAAAAATCTGCGAGAACAAAATGTCTTCGTCTAAATTAACCAATCAATGAAAACAAAATCCAAAATATTCGCAACCGTATTTTCTTTAAGTGTAGCCTTCTTTTCAGCACAAAACGGAAATGTCAAAAAACATTTTCTCGATTTAGACGGAGCTTCTACCAACATCAAAATCCAGCCAACGATGTACGGGATTTTTTTCGAAGACATCAACTTTGCAGCAGACGGCGGATTGTACGCAGAACTCATTAAAAATCGCAGCTTCGAATTCGATGAACCTTTAACAGGCTGGAAACAACCCAACACAAAAACATTGTCTCCCAACTTAGATTCCGGATTTTTAACAATTATAACCGATAAATCCAAAACCAATAAAAACTACGCAAGAATTACCGTTTGGAATGATAAAAGCTATCTGCTGGAGAATGAAGGTTTCAGAGGAATTGGGCTGCATCAGGGTGAGAAATACGATTTAAGCTTTAATCTGGAAAATGTTTCAGGAAATATTTCTGCCGTTAATACAAATCTGATTGATGAAAACGGAACAGTGATTTCCTCAGTTTCTACAATCATAAAAGGTGGAGGATGGCAAAAATATAATGCTGTTTTTGCACCTTCCAAAACCGTTGAAAAAGCTAGACTTCAAATCACATTTACCGGAAAAGGAATTGTGAATATGGATATGATCTCATTGTTTCCGCAAGACACCTGGAAAGGCAGAAAAGGCGGTTTAAGAAAAGATCTGGTTCAGAAATTATATGATTTACAGCCGGGATTTCTACGTTTTCCGGGTGGGTGTATTGTAGAAGGCAGAACGTTGGCGGAACGATACCAGTGGAAAAAAACAATTGGTAAAGTAGAAGACAGGGAAAATCTTATCAATAAATGGAACAACGGATTTGCGCACCGCCTCACACCGGATTACTGGCAGTCTTTTGGCCTTGGATTTTTTGAATATTTCCAGCTGGCGGAAGATTTGGGCGCAGAACCACTTCCAATTCTCAGTTGCGGAATGGCCTGCCAGTTCAATACTGCAGAATTGGTAAAAATGGAAGATTTGGATCCTTATGTTCAGGATGCTTTGGATTTGATTGAATTTGCAAACGGCGATTCCAATACGAAATGGGGGAAAATTCGTACTGAAATGGGACATCCGCTATCTTTTAATATGAAATTCATTGGTGTTGGAAACGAGCAATGGGGAGCAGATTACATCGAACGTTACAAAGTTTTTGAAAAAGCGATACACGCTAAATATCCCGATATTAAAATCATTTCCGGAAGCGGGCCGTCTCCTGATGGCGAATTTTTCGACTACGGATGGAAAGAATTGAAAAAGCTTAACGCCCAGATCGTCGACGAACATTACTACAACTCCCCGGAATGGTTTATGAAAAACGCCGGAAGATATGATAAATACGATCGTTCAGGACCAAAAGTTTTCGCCGGCGAATACGCTGCACAATCAGTTGGCGTGGTAAAACCTGATAACAAAAACAATTGGCTGACCGCCCTTTCGGAAGCAGCATTCATGACAGGCCTGGAAAGAAATGCGGATGTTGTCTATATGACTTCTTATGCACCGCTGTTTGCCCATGCCGAAGGTTGGCAATGGACACCGGATTTAATTTGGTTTAATAATTTAAAATCTTACGCAACCCCGAATTATTACGTTCAGAAACTTTTTTCCAATAATAGAGGAACAGAAGTTCTAAACATCACAGAAAACGGAAAACCTTTAACCGGACAGGATGATCTGTATGCAACAGCGGTTAAAGATGAATCAAATAAAGGAATAATCATCAAAATAGTAAATACCGATAGCGGAAGTAAATCATTGGCGATCAATCCGAAAAATATAAGCTTAGGAAAAAATCTCACCAAAATTATTCTGACAGCACCGCAGCTTTCTACCGAGAATAGTTTTGAAAATGAAGTCATTCAACCCAAAGAAGAAACTCTAAGTCTTAAAAAGGGAAATATAAAAATTGATATTCCTGCTCAATCTCTAGTTATTTTAAAAATAAATTGATTTTAAATCATTGATAAACAATGCTAAATAAAAAATAAGTGTATTTAATACATTTAATTAAAAAGAATCTTATATTTGTTTTAAGATAAAAATCAGATAATCAAAATTAATTATTCACGTTAATGAAAAAATACGTTATAGGGTTAGATTACGGTACCGATTCTGTTCGGGCAGTACTTATAGATACAGAAAACGGAAATGAACTTGCTTCATCGGTAAGTTATTATCAGCGCTGGAAAGAAGGACGTTTCTGTAGTCCGGAAAAAAATAGATTCAGGCAACATCCTTCAGACTACATTGAGGGGTTGGAAAAAACAATCACCGAAGTCGTTCAGCAGAGTGGTGTACAGCCGGAAGAAATCGTAAGCATCTGTATTGATACGACCGGATCATCACCAATTCCTGTTAATCAGGATGGAGTAGCCCTTTCATTGACACCAGGGTTTGAAGAAAACCCTAATGCCATGATGGTATTGTGGAAAGATCATACGGCAATTCGTGAAGCCGAAGAAATCAATACTTGGGCGAGAACCTGGGGTGGTGAAAACTATACGAAATTTGAAGGAGGTATTTATTCCTCAGAGTGGTTCTGGGCTAAAATTCTGCATATCAATCGTGTCGATGAAGAAGTGAAAAATGCAGCCTACAGCTGGATGGAGCACTGCGATTACATCACGTTCCTTCTGTCAGATCACAAAGATCTAAAAACTTTTAAAAGAAGTCGCTGTGCTGCCGGTCATAAAGCCATGTGGCATGAAAGCTGGGGCGGACTGCCTTCCAAAGATTTCCTCAACAGGCTCGATCCGTCTTTGGGGCAACTTAAAGAAAGACTTTACGAAAAAACATATACTTCGGACGAAATAGCGGGACACCTTAATGAAGAATGGGCCAAAAAGTTAGGATTAACAACTTCCACGATAATTGCTGTCGGAACATTTGATGCACATTCCGGTGCAGTAGGTGCAAAAGTAGAAGAAAATACGTTGATCAGAATTATGGGAACTTCTACCTGCGACATCATGGTAGCCCCAAATGATATTATTGGTGATAAAACTGTAAAAGGAATCTGCGGCCAGGTAGATGGATCTGTCATTCCTGGAATGATGGGGCTGGAAGCCGGACAGTCTGCCTTCGGAGACGTACTGGCCTGGTATCGTGATATTCTGATGTGGCCGGTAAACAATATGCTGAACGATTCCGAAATCATTTCTCTTGAACAAAAAGATCAGCTCAAAGAAGAATTTGAAAACAACCTCATTCGGAAACTAACTGAAGAAGCGGAAAAGATTTCAAATGATGAAGCAATTCCGGTTGCCCTCGACTGGGTCAACGGAAGAAGAACTCCAGATGCCAATCAGGAACTAAAAGCTGCGATCAGCCATCTTTCATTGGGAACGAAAGCACCACATATTTTCAAAGCATTGGTCAATGCCATCTGTTTCGGAGCTAAAAAAATCGTAGATCGTTTCGAGGATGAAGGAGTTGTCATCAAAAAAGTAATCGGAATCGGAGGTGTAGCGAGAAAGTCACCGTTTATCATGCAAACACTTGCGAATGTATTGAATATGCCAATTATCGTTGCGGCTTCAGATCAGGCTCCGGCATTGGGCGCGGCCATTTATGCTGCTGTTGCAGCAGGCATTTATCCAAATGTACAGGAAGCCAGTCAGAAAATGGGTTCTGATTTCGAAGCTGAATACCATCCGCAGCCGGAATACGTTCAGCAGTATGCTGTGCTGATGGAGCAATATCAGCAACTGGCTGATTTCACAGAAAATATAATAAAGTCTAAAAACAATCTTGAAGGCTCATTGGTAAATTAAATCTGATGAAAAACAACATCCGAAAAATATAGAAAATGAAAAAATATAAAGAACTTCAAAGAGAATGTTACGAAGCGAATATGCAGCTCGATGCATTGAAGTTGGTAGTCTACACTTTCGGAAACGTGAGTGCCGTCGATCGTAACGAAGGGGTTTTTGCCATCAAACCCAGCGGTGTTCCTTATGCGGATTTAAAACCGAAAGATATAGTCATTCTTGATTTTGATGCTAACGTTATTGAAGGCAAATTAAGACCTTCATCTGATACCAAAACCCATGCTTATCTTTATAAAAACTGGGAAAATATCGGCGGAATTTCCCATACGCATGCCATTTACTCTGTAGCTTGGGCGCAGGCTCAGATGGATATTCCGATTTTCGGGACGACTCATGCTGATCACCTGACTTCCGATATTCCGTGTGCACCTCCTATGGACGATAGCCTGATTGAAGGTAATTACGAATACAATACAGGGATCCAGATCCTCGACTGTTTCAAAGAGAAAAATCTCTCGCCTCAGGAAGTGGAAATGGTGCTGATCGGAAACCACGGTCCGTTTACCTGGGGAAAAAATGCAGAAAAAGCGGTTTATAATAGCAAAGTGCTGGAAACCATTGCTGAAATGGCCTATCTGACAAGACAGATCAATCCTAATGCACTTCGCTTAAAAGATTCCTTAATCAAAAAGCATTACGAAAGAAAGCACGGGAAAGATGCTTATTATGGACAATAGGCGGCTAGCTTTTGGATTATAGCATAAACCTCATAGGTTTTAAAAACCTATGAGGTTTGACAAAAAACGAATCCAAAAGGTTCAACATAAAATAATCATATAAACCTAACGGGTTTCTAAAACACGTTAGGTTTCATGAGAAACCGCATTAAAAATCAATCATCAATTATCATTTATAAACTATGTTAACACCCCTCAATACCAAAGAAATCTGGTTCATTACCGGAAGTCAACATTTGTACGGTCCTGAAACATTAGCTCAGGTTGCCGAACATTCAGCTAAAATCGTGGAAGCGTTCAATGCTTCATCGCAGATTCCTGTAAAAGTGGTTTTAAAGCCAACCGTGAAAACTACGGAAGAAATATTTGAAACCTTAGTCGCTGCCAATCATACGGCCGATTGTATCGGCGTTGTTACCTGGATGCATACGTTTTCACCGGCTAAAATGTGGATTCGTGGACTTACCACTTTACAGAAGCCTTTACTGCATCTTCACACCCAGTTCAATCAGGATATTCCCTGGTCGACGATGGATATGGATTTTATGAATCTTAACCAAGCCGCACACGGTGACCGTGAGTTTGGATTTATGGTCAGCCGTCTTCGTAAAAACAGAAAAGTTGTCGTAGGACATTGGGCAGAAGAAAGAGTGCAGAAACAGATTGGTGACTGGAGCCGTGTTGCTGCTGGCTGGGATGACTGGCAGGGAGCAAAATTTGCCCGTTTCGGAGATAACATGAGATACGTAGCCGTTACCGACGGAGATAAAGTGGAAGCGGAAACCCAATTTGGATTCTCCGTGAATACCTGGGGAATTGGTGATTTGGTAGGTGTAATTAATGGAGTAGGAGAAGGCGAAATAAAAACCCTTATCGAAGAATACGAAGCCTCTTATAGAATGGCTGAATCACTTCTTAGCGGAGGAACCAACAGAAAATCACTGGAAACAGCTGCCCGCATTGAGCTTGGTCTGGAAAAATTCCTGAAAGACGGAGGTTTTAAAGGTTTTTCTGATACGTTTGAAGATCTACACGGTATGGAACAGCTTCCTGGGATTGCCGTACAAAGACTGATGGAAAAAGGTTACGGTTTTGCAGGTGAAGGCGACTGGAAAACAGCAGCGCTCGTTCGTGCCATGAAAACCATGGGACAGGGCTTACACGGAGGAAATGCTTTCATGGAAGATTATACTTATCATTTGAATCCATCAAACCCGTCCATCTTAGGATCCCATATGCTGGAAGTAGATCCTGTACTGGCGGCCGATAAACCTTCCTGTGAAATTCATCCGCTGGGAATTGGTGGAAAAGCAGACCCTGTAAGGCTTGTGTTTAATTCCAGAGGAAATATGGATTCGCTGGTGGCTGCATTAATGGATTTCGGGAATCATTTCAGATTGTTGATTAATAAAACAAAATCGTTGGATATTACCGAAGAGCTTCCGAAACTTCCGGTGGCAAGAGTTCTGTGGAAACCTCTTCCTGACTTATATACAGCCGCTGAGGCCTGGATTTTAGCCGGAGGTGCACACCATACTTGCTACAGTGAAAACCTTACGGTAGAACAGCTGGAAGATTTTGCCGAAATGGCGGGAATTGAATCATTGGTAATCGATGAAGACACGAAAATCCGTGATTTTAAAAATACACTTCGCTGGAATGAAATTTATTATCGTTAATTCTTCAAAAAATCTTAACCATTATGAAAAAAATAGGAGGTAGTTTGCTCATTTTGTTAGCAGTTTTATGTATTTTCGGCTGCAATAAAAAAGAAAACAATAATAAGACTCATTCAGAAAACATGGAAAATGTACAGGTTTCAGACTATGGTGTTACGGCGAATGGTGATTCCATTAAAAAATACACATTAAGCAATAAGAACGGGATGAAAGTGGAGATCATCAATTATGGTGGAATTATCACTTCTCTTACGGCACCCGATAAAGATGGGAAATACCAGGATGTAGTTTTGGGATTTGCCAAGCCTGAAGATTATTTCAACGGAAATCCGTATTATTTCGGAGCGTTAATCGGAAGATATGGAAACAGGATTGCCGATGCAAAATTTACGTTGGAAGGCAAAACATACGACATTGATAAAAATGACGGACCGAACAGTCTTCACGGTGGGAAAGAAGGTTTTCACACTAAAATATGGACGGTAGAGCCGGTAAAAGATGCGAAACTTCCAACTTTGAAACTCACCTATGTAAGTGCTGATGGTGAAGAAGGATATCCGGGTAAATTAACCACAACAGTTTTGTACACACTTACGGACGACAATGCTTTGGAAATTTCATACGAAGCAGAAACGGATAAAGCAACGGTAGTGAATCTTACGCAGCATTCTTATTTTAACCTTTCCGGAAATTTTCCCAATTTAATTACAGATCATGAGCTTCAGATCAATGCAGATAAGTTTTTACCTGTTAATAAAACACTTATTCCTGTGGGAGAAGAAAAAGCGGTGAAAGGTACTCCTTTTGATTTTACAGTTTCAAAACCCATCGGTAAAGACATCAATGCGGAAGATGAGCAGCTGAAGTTAGGAAAAGGCTACGACCATAATTGGATCCTTAACGGAAACGGAATGAGAACCATCGCTACTGTTTATCATCCGGCAAGCGGAAGGATGATGGAAGTAATGACCGATCAGCCTGGCGTTCAGTTTTATTCCGGGAATTTTTTAGATGGAAAATACGAAACAAAAACAGGTGGCAAATATGAAAAAAGAAGCGGATTCTGCTTGGAAACACAACATTATCCTGATTCTCCGAACCAATCGGCTTTTCCTACTACAGAATTAAAACCTGGAGAGAAATACCATACTAAAACCATTTATAAATTCTCTGTTAAAAAATAAACTATGGGACAATTAGCAACCATTGATATCATCATATTTCTTATCTATTTTATGGTGGTAGCCGGATACGGACTCTGGATTTACAGAAAGAAAAAATCTGAATCTACCGGCAGTAAAGATTATTTCCTTGCCGAAGGTTCTCTTACATGGTGGGCCATCGGTGCCAGTCTTATCGCTTCCAACATTTCGGCGGAACAGTTCATCGGGATGAGTGGTGAAGGATTTTTCGTCGGAGTGGCCGTAGCCGCTTACGAGTGGATCGCAGCCGTGGCGCTTATTATTATCGCCGTATGGTTTATTCCGATCTATCTTAAAAATAAGATCTACACGATGCCTCAGTTTCTGGAAACACGTTATAATAAATCGGTTTCCCTGATCATGGCGGTGTTTTGGCTTTTTTTATATGTAATCGTTAACCTTACTTCCATCTTATATCTTGGTGCGTTGGCAATTGATACTTTACTGGGAGGCGAGCATCTTCACATCATTATGATTGTCCTTCTGCTGATGGCTTTGCTGATTGGTTTGGGAGGAATGAAAGTAATCGGGTACACCGATGTAATTCAGGTGGCTGTACTTATCATCGGAGGTTTTGCAACGGTGTATATGGCGTTGCAGATTGTGGATCAGAGAATCAACGGAGTTGCAGTAGGAAATGCGCTGGCAGGATTTAATACTTTAATGAATGAAGCGCCTGGGCATTTCAAACTCATGCTCGACAAGCCGACAACTACGACGACAACATTAGGGATGCCTCAGAATTTAGAAGTACAGAAATATGTAGTATTGCCCGGACTTGCCATGTATTTTGCAGGACAGTGGATTGTTAATCTGAATTATTGGGGATGTAATCAGTATATTACCCAAAGAGCTTTGGGAGCAGATCTGAAAACCGCAAGAACCGGAATCCTTTTTGCCGGATTTTTAAAACTCTTCATGCCGATCATCGTAATGCTTCCAGGGATTGCAGCGTATGTACTATATACCAAAGGACAACTTCCCGGATTTAGTGGTGTGAAGGATGGTGCTTATTCTGCGATCCTTACCTTTTTGCCTTCGGGACTGAAAGGTCTGGCGGTAGCGGCATTAACGGCAGCAATCGTAGCTTCCCTGGCCGGAAAAGTAAACAGTATCTCTACGATTTTCACCCTAGATATTTACAAGAAATACCTGAAAGCAGATGCTACCGAAATCCAGATGGTGAGAACCGGAAGATGGGTCATCATTATAGCGATGATGGTTGCCCTTGCCTTCACCTGGACAGATGTTTTAGGGATCGGCGGCGAAGGAGGTTTTACCTTTATTCAGAAATATACAGGATTTATCAGTCCGGGAGTATTTGCTATGTTCCTTTTGGGAATGTTCTGGAAAAGAACTACAGGAACGGCTGCATTAGTAGGTGTCATTTTAGGTTTCGTACTGGCTATTTTCTTCAACAGCTTTGCCATCGGAATTTTTGGAAAAGAAACCTGGCTGTACACTGCCTTTACCTATGAAAAACTGGAGAATGGCGTGGTGCATACCATCACGGAAATTCCGTTCCTGATTAATATGGGATGGTCGTTTTTCATTACTATTGTTGTCATGGTACTGATTAGTCTTGCCGGACCAAAAGTGAATCCGAAAGCTTTTGCCATCGACAGCAAAATGTTCAGAGTAGATGCAAGAACTATGGTTCTGATTGTAGTTACTTTGCTTCTTCTTACGGCTTTGTATGTAAGATTCTGGTAATTTTAAATTTAGATAAATAAAAAACAGGATACCGCAAATGGTGTCCTGTTTTTGTTTTCAAGGATTAAAACTCCTTTTTGTTTGATTATATTTTAAATCACGGTTTTCAGAATATTTCTGCGAACGCGCGATAATGTTTCTCTCGAAAGTCCCAGATAAGAAGCAACCATATGAAGAGGAACTCTATTAAAAATATCAGGATAAGTGTTGATGAAATCCAGGTATTTTTCTTCCGGACTACTGCTGATATTCATCAAAAGCCGTTTATGGATTTCCATAGATTTTCTTGTCAGGATATTTTCTACAAAAATATTGAGTTCAGGGATTTGTTCTCGCAGTTCTGCAAAATCTTCAAGGTTAAAGGCGAAAATTTCAGAGGATTCCATAGCTTCAATGTTGAGTTTTGATGGCGTATTATTGTAGAAGCTTTCCGGATCGGTTGTCCAAGACATTTCATTAACAAACTGAAGAATATGTTCATTGCCATCTTCAGAGGTTGAATAATTTCGCAAAAGTCCTTTCGCAACGAAGATTTTCAGATTACAAATATTGCCCTGTTTGCATACAATCTCTTTACGCTGAAGTTTTATCAATTGACTTTTATATAGGATGAAATTGAACTTTTCATCCGTAAAATCCGGAAGCACTTTCTGAAAGTAATTTTTAAGAATCTCTGACATTTTTCAAAACTGAATTATATCTAAAATTAATTCTTTTTATCGAATTAAAATAAAAATTGTGTCAAATGACCTCGTTTTTGGGATGTATTCACATCTAAATTTGTATCAGAAATTATAACAAAACAAAATTTAAGAATATGAAAGTATTTGTAACAGGAGCTTCAGGATTTGTAGGCTCAGCAGTGGTAAAAGAATTATTATCAAACGGCCATCAGGTAGTTGGATTGGCGCGTTCGGAAGAATCTGCAAAATCCATCAGAGAGGCCGGAGCAGAAGTTTTAATGGGAGATCTGGATAGTCTCGATATTTTGCAAAAAGGAGCAAGGGAAGCAGATGGAGTTATTCATACAGCTTTTATCCACGATTTTTCAGATTATCAGACCAATGCGCTCAAAGACCAGAAAGCCATTGAAGCAATGGGCGAAGTGTTGAAAGGAACCGATAAACCTATTGTGGTGACAGGCGGAACATTAGGACTTCCACTGATTGACGGGAAAATCACAGAAGAAAGTAAAGCACCGGCAGAATCAATCAGATTCTCTGAAAAAGCTTTCGTAGATTTATCAGAATCCGGTGTTAAAGCATCTATCGTTCGTCTTTCCCCAAGTGTTTACGGAAATTCTGAATCGGGTTTCAAAGGAGGTTTTGGAGTAATGCTTGCTGAACTGGCGAAGGCTAAAGGCTTTGCTGCTTATATTGGAGAGGGAAATAATGTCTGGCCATCTGTTCATCGTGCGGATGCTGCAAAACTATTTCGTCTGGCCCTTGAAAAAGGAGAAGTTGGAGCAAGATATAATGCCGTTAATAATGATAAACAACTGTCAATGAAAGAATTTGCAGAATTAATTGGTGAAAAACTGGATATTCCTGTAAAATCTTTATCACCAGAAGAAGCACCGGATTATTTTACCTGGATGACATTTTTTGTTGGAGCAGATTGTCCGGCAACAAGCTTGCAGACTCAGGAAAAATTAGGATGGCAACCTTCCGAAAGAAGTTTCATAGAAGAACTGGATCAATATTTCTTCTAAAATTATAAACAGTCTTACTTCCGAAGTAAGGCTGTTTTTTTATTAGGCAACTAGATATTTTTTAAATTTAAGGATATTATTCTCTGATTTTAGTTTAAAGCTGATATATGTACCAATCGATTGCTATTTTCAGTTCTATTTTTATTTCTAAAAAAAAATCAATATCACTACATTTGTATAAACATTTTCCCGTGAAATCTTACCTCATGTTTATTGATACGGAAACCACTTCCGTTCCCAAACGCTGGGATCTTCCGTACTCCGAAACGGCAAACTGGCCTTCAGTGGTTCAGGTTTCCTGGATCGTCTGTTCGGAAGATGGTAAAGAAATTAAAAGGGAAGACCGATACATTTTTGAGGAAGACCTTGTCATCAGTGAAGAATCATTTAAGGTTCACGGGATTACTGAAGAATTTTTGAGATCTCGTGGGAAACGCAGAACGGAAGTATTAAAAGCTCTTGCTGAAGATATCATAAAATATCAGCCTTTGATTGTCGGACATTTCATTGAATTTGACCTTCATATTCTCGCTGCTGATTTTCTGAGAGCAGGATTAGCCATTCCTTTCGAAAACAGTCGTTTTTATTGTACCATGCTGAAAAGCAGGCAATATACATCCGGAATTTCATCCAGGTACATGCGTCTGCCGGAACTGTATCGTTATCTGCTGAGTGAAATGGCAGAGCCTTCGCACAATGCACGTATCGATGCCGCAATGACCGCAAGTTGCTTTTTCGAAATCGGCCGTCGAAATCAGCTGTCTCAAAAAGACCTTGAAGAAAAGCATCACCTGATAGCTGGAAAGCTGCACTTTCCCGTTTTAAAACTTACGTAAGCCTATGGAAAACCTGATCCCGCTTTTACAAAGAACCCCGCCTTTCAGCCTTTTGTCTGAAAGCGTACTTTCGGAGGTTGCCGAAAGCATGCAAAAGAAAATTTTTTCTAAAGAAACTTTAGCCTATCGCCAGGAAGTGACCGAACTTCAGGGCGTGGATATTATTATGGAAGGGGAATACCAGACTTTTTTCTTTGATGCTTCACAAAATAAAAGATGCATTGAAATTCACCATTCGCCTTATTGTTTCGGTGGAATTTCCGTAGTGCTGAACAGGGTTCGGGCTTTAAAATCGGTGATGGTAAAAAAAGGTACCGTTGTGTACACGCTCCCCAAGAATGAATTTATGGAACTCTGCAATGCCAATGAAGAGTTTTTTCATTATTTCACCTCGGATTTCGGAAAGAAAATGCTGGATGAAGAATTTGCTCATTTTGTGAAGACTCCGGCTTCCTTTGAGGAAAGTTATTTTGCTGCAGACCAGCTGTATTCAAGGAAAATAGAGAGCATTGCTTATAAAGATATCGTTTCCTGCTCAGAAAATACACCCATTTTTGAAGCGGCAAGGATTATGGCTCAGAATAAAGTAAGCTGCTTATTCATCAGACGTGAAACTGATCAGAATATTGTAGGCTATGCTACCGATATTACCCTTCGGGATAATGTGATTGCTCAGTGCATAGATCCGCAAAAACCGGTATCGGAGGTGATGGATAATCCTATCGTTTCAATTTCCAATGATGCTTATCTGTATGAAGCGGTGCTGATGATGTTTAAAACCAAAACAAGATACCTGCTGGTAGAAAAAGAAGGCGAAATGGTCGGATTTCTCAGTCGAAACCGCCTTCTCAGTGAGCAGGCCCAGTCGCCGCTCGTTTTTATACAGTCGGTAAAGCAGGCCGGCAACACAACGGAACTTCGTAAAAAATGGCTTCAGGTTCCGGATATGATTAATCAGTTGCTGGGGCGTGGGGTACATGGTGAAATTGCCAGTCAAATCATTACCACCATCGCCGATACGATTACCATAAAGGTTATTGAAAATGTCATCCGACAGATCGGTAAGCCGTCTGCACGTTTTGTATTTATGGTTACCGGAAGCGAAGGCAGGAAAGAGCAGACCCTGAGTACCGATCAGGATAACGGAATCATCTATGAAGATAAAGCCAATGAACACCGGGAAATGGTTCGTGAATATTTTCTGGATTTTGCCAAACGGGTTTCCGATGATCTTAATACGATTGGTTTTGTGTATTGCAAAGGTGAATTTATGGCCAGCAATCCGAAATGGACCCATTCTTTATCTCACTGGAAAAGAAATTATGAAGAATGGATCAACGAAACCGTTCCTGAAAATGCCATGAAATTTTCTACTCTTTTTGACTGCCGGTATATTTACGGTGAAGAATCTATTATTGCCGAACTGAAAGATTTTATACAAGAACAGCTACAGGCTCCGAATGAAAGATTTTTTTCATTTATTGCTAAAAACGCTTTGCAGTACGAAGCGCCCTTAACCTTTTTTAAACGGATTAAAACTCAGACCATCGGTAAAGCGGAAGTTTTTGACATCAAAACTGCTATGAGTCCGATTGTCGATCTTCTCCGTGTGTACGCTTTGAAACATACCATCGACAGCGAAAATACCGGTGAAAGAATGAAAAAGCTTTATGAATCAGGTGTATTCAGTAAAGAGCAATATCAGGAACTGCATCACTCTTATTATTACCTGATGGCATTACGGCTGAAAAACCAGGTATATCAGATCAATATCGAAAAGAAAATGCCTGACAATTATATTGAGATCAGCAGGCTTACGAAAATAGAGAGGGTAACACTGACCGAGATTTTTAAAACAATTAGCAATTTTCAGCAGGGAATCAGGATGAAATTTACGGGAAGTCTGTAAAATTTTGCTTATTCAATTCAGGTAATAGATCTTTTTTAGTAAAGTATCATTTTAATTCCCTTGGGTATTGCTCTACTGACGTTGGGTATAAGTCTACTTCGGTTGAGTATGGCTACACTGACCTTGAGTATAGCTTTACTGACCTTGAGTAAAAGTCTACTTCCTTTGGGTATTGCTTTACTTACCTCGGGTATAAGTCTACTTACCTTGAGTATGACTCTACTGCCTTCGGGTATTCTCTTACTTATCTTGAATTTTGTTTTTAGTACATCAGATTTTGAACATAAAACCTTCCGCGATTTTCTTGTTGTATTTTTTCTCATCGAAACGATAGAGGAAAGATCCTTTTTTGGAAGAAGTCATATCTTTTTCTTCTGTTTTTACCAGAATATCCAGTGCGTTAATCTTGCTTATGAAGTTTCGTTTATCGTATTTTTCATTGAAAATAGCTTCATAAAGATTCTGTAGATCTTTCATGGTGAATTTTTTTGGGAGAAGCTCGAATCCGATAGGTCTTGTCGACGCTCTTCTTCTCAGTCGCAATACAGCATCTTTCACCATTTCATTATGGTCGAAGATGAGGGTAGGGAAGTCCTGGAGATCAAACCATTTCGCACTGTATTTTTCATTGATTTGTATATTTTTTTCAACGTTAATCAATGTATAATACGAGATAGACATTATTCTTGCGGTTGGTTCACGATCGATTTCAGTGTAGGAATTCAGTTGCTCGAGGTATATATTTTCCAGTCCGGTAAGGGTATTCAGTACACGGTGAGCGGCTTCATCAGAAGTTTCTTCATTACCGATAAAACCTCCCATTAGTGACCATTCTCCCATTTTAGGTTCAAAATTTCTCTGTACAAGAAGAATTTTAAGATTTTCACCGTCAAATCCGAAAATAATGCAGTCAACAGCAACCAAATGTCTTGGATATTGGGAATAATCCTGTGTCATCTATTATATTTTTATGCAAAGGTAAAGTATTTACTATTACAATAAATATATAAATGTTGTTTTTACACTTTTTTGTATGATTTCATTCTTTAAAAGTTAAAATTTAGTTGCTGGAAACGATTTCCGGAGAAAAAATACTCTTGATTGAAGCACTTTTTTCTCTAATTTCTATTAATTGCAGATGAAATTAATGTTAAAATTATGTTAATTTTCTAAGTTGGTTTCATTTCATCGTTAAAAAAATAATGATTTAAGCTTACTATTTAAAATACGATAAGTTATTCATGATAATATTGTCAATTCTTTTAAAATGTTTCGTATTCATTTTGTAGACAATCATTTAGTTTTATCAATCTGATTTTCTTACTGATTCATAATCTTATTTTTTATGATAAGTATATCTTTTCATATTCGATTATCTGATTTTATTTTTAGTGCTTTAAGATAGATTTTACCTTCAAAATTTTAAAAATGTTTTGTATATAGATTCTTTCCTTTATTTTAGAAATGTTGAAATAACATTTATTAATGAATAAAAAACTCTCTGTTATATTATTAGGTTTTGCATCATTAGCCTTTGCTCAGGTAAAGCAGGAGATTCATTATTTTCCGCTTAGAGATGTGAAGTTATCGGAAAGCATTTTCAACAAGGCAATGCAAGCGGATAAGAATTATATTCTCTCCATGGAACCTGATAGGCTTTTGGCTCCTTACCTCAAAGAAGCAGGCTTAAAACCAAAAGCTGAAAATTATCCGAATTGGGAAAATACAGGATTAGATGGACATATCGGAGGACATTATCTTTCAGCATTAGCACTGATGTATGCCTCTACAGGAGATCCGAAAATCAAACAGAGACTGGATTACATGATTGATGAACTTGACCGTTGTCAGAATTCATCTGTGAACGGTTATGTTTCGGGAGTTCCTAACGGAAAAAAAATCTGGAAAGAAATTTCGGAAGGTAATATTCGTGCTTCCAGTTTCGGACTGAATGACCGATGGGTGCCTTTATACAATATTCATAAAATTTATGCAGGGCTTAGAGATGCTTATTGGTATGCCGGAAGCGAAAAGGCAAAAAAAATGCTCATTAAGCTTACCGACTGGATGGCGAACGAAGTTTCCGGACTTTCGGATGAACAGATTCAGGATATGCTTCGAAGTGAACACGGAGGATTAAATGAAGTTTTTGCAGATGTTTATGATATTACGAAAGATAAAAAATATCTAAAACTTGCGCACAGATTTTCACATCAGGCGATTCTTAATCCATTACTTCTGGGAGAAGACAAGCTAACAGGAATTCATGCCAATACTCAAATCCCGAAAGTGATTGGATACAAACGCATCGCTGATCTTGAAAATAATCAGCAATGGAATAATGCAGCCGATTTTTTCTGGCACAATGTCACTGAAAAAAGATCTTCCGTTATCGGAGGAAACAGTGTGAGTGAACATTTTAATCCTGTCAATGATTTCAGCAGCATGATTAAAAGTATTGAAGGACCGGAAACCTGTAATACATATAATATGCTGAAACTCACAAAAGCTCTTTTTGCGACTTTGCCGAAATCATATTATATGGATTATTATGAGAAAGCGCTTTATAATCATATACTTTCCACTGAAAATCATGATAAAGGAGGTTTTGTGTATTTCACGCCGATGCGTCCCGGACATTATCGCGTGTACTCGCAGCCGCAGACCAGTTTCTGGTGTTGCGTAGGCTCCGGACTGGAAAATCATGCCAAGTATGGAGAAATGATTTATGCGCATTCAGATAATGATCTTTATGTTAATCTGTTCATTCCATCAACGCTTAACTGGGCTGAGAAAAAAATACTGCTTCGTCAGGAAAATAATTTCCCGGAAACTCCTAAAACAAAACTTGTTTTTGAACATACCGGAAAATCAAAAATCAATATAAAACTTCGTTGTCCTGAATGGACTCATCCTTCTGAGGTTGCCATAACCGTTAATGGAAAAAAGCAGGATGTGACCGCTGATAAAGATGGATATTTTAGCATCAGCAGAAAATGGAAAAAAGGAGATGTGATCGAAATGAACCTTCCGATGCATATTTCCGCAGAGCAATTGCCTGATAAATCAGACTATTATGCTTTTAAATACGGGCCTGTTGTTCTTGCAGCTACTTACGGAACAGAAAATCAGCAGGGATTATTAGCTGATGACAGCCGCGGCGGGCATATTGCGCACGGCCCACAAATTCCGTTAAATGATATTCCTGTTATTTTAGGAAATGAAGGCGAAGTTATTAATCATGTGAAGCCGGTTAATGATAAAAATCTTACGTTCAGTCTTACAGGACTTTATCCTAAGGGAAAATTTGATAAAGGATTTCAGCTTGTGCCATTTTATAAAATTCAGGAAGAAAGATATATTTTGTACTGGCCACAGGCGGATCAGGATAAAATAGAAACTATCCAAAAAAAGAAAGCTGCTGAAGAAGCTGAAACCAGAAAACTAGATCTTATTACTGTAGATAAAATTCAGCTTGGCGAGCAGCAACCTGAATCTGATCATTATTTTGAAAGCAAAGATTCGAATACGGGCTATATGGAAGACCGTCATTTCCGTGATGCAAAGGGATGGTTCAGCTACCGAATGAAAAATCCGGCTAAAGACGCTGCTTATCTTTATATTTTATATTTTGATGCCAATACCAACCGTTCTTTAAATATCGATATCAATGGTAAGAAAGTCTCTGCCCGGAAGCTGGAAGGGAAATCCGGAAACTCACCTCAGTTTATGCTTTTATCTATCCCGGAAACTGAGAAAGATAAAGAAATTCTTACGGTAAAATTTTATGCAGATGAACAGACAATGACTTCAAAAATTATTGAAGTGCGTTTGTTGAATAAAGATTATAAAAATTAAAAAAAATCCCATGAAAATATATTGTTCTAAAACTTTATTTTTAATTATAGCTATTTTCAGTGTTTGTTTATTTGATGCTAAAGTAAAGCTGCCGGCATTGGTTTCAGACGGAATGATTCTTCAGAGAAACCAGAAACTGAAAATCTGGGGATACGCCGATAAGGGAGAAAAGGTAATGGTTAAATTTTTAAATAAAACCTATTCTACAATAGCTGACAACACAGGAAACTGGAATGTTATGCTTCCCGAGCTTAAAGCAGGAGGTCCTTTTACAATGACAATCAATGATATCATGCTTAAAGATATTTTAATTGGTGATGTATGGGTGGCATCAGGACAGTCGAATATGGAACTTCCTATGAGAAGGCTTACACCGCTTTACGGAGAAGAAATGAAAACGGTGAATAACCAGAATATCAGATTTTTTACCGTTCCGCAGCAATACAATTTTAAAGCTCCTCAGAATGATTTAAACGGAGGAAAATGGGAAGCAACCAATCCGCAGACGATTCTTAACTTTTCAGGAGTAGCCTATTTTTTTGCTAAAAATCTTTATGAAAAAAACAAAGTTCCTGTAGGGATCATTCATACAAGTTTAGGGGGGTCGCCGGTGCAGGCATGGATGGATGCCAATTCTCTTAAAAAATACCCTGAATATTTAGCCGAAGCCGAAAAATGGAAAAATGATGATTTAATTAAATCTACGGAATCCGGCGAGCAAGCACTAAGCAAAGCGTGGTATGCAGAGCTCGATCAAAGTGACATCGGACTTCATCAGCACTGGGAAAATTTCGATCTTGATGATTCTTCATGGAAAACAATGAATGTTCCCGGCTCATGGGAAGATCAGGAAGGCTCGTTTGAGGGTTCGGTATGGTTTAGAAAAGAAATAATTCTGCCTAAAGGATCTGCTCAGAAAACAGCTTTTCTCAATTTGGGAAGAATAAAAGATGCTGATGTGACTTATATCAACGGGGTAAAAGTAGGAAATGTTACGTACGAATATCCTCCGAGATGGTACGATATTCCTGCCGGCGTTTTAAAGGACGGAAAAAATATCATTGCCGTAAGAGTAACAAACGGAAGCGGAAAAGGACAATTCATTGCGGATAAACCTTATTATCTTGAAATTGGCGGACAAAAAATCGATCTTAAAGGTCAATGGAAATACAGAATTGGTGCTAAAATGGGAAAAATGGCTCCGGGACAGACTTTCATTCGTTGGAAACCGACCGGACTTTACAATTCGATGATTAATCCGTTAATTAATTATAAAGTGAAAGGATTTCTTTGGTATCAGGGGGAGAGCAATACCGGAAAACCAAAAGAGTATGGTGATCTTTTGACAACAATGATTACCGACTGGCGTTCCAAATGGCAGGAAAAAGAAGCACCGTTCCTGATTGTTCAGCTTGCTAATTTTATGGAAGCTAAAAATCAGCCTGTGGAAAGTAACTGGGCAGAACTCAGAGATCAGCAGCGTAAAGTTTCGCTCAATCTCCCTCAAACAGGACTTGCCGTAATCATAGATATCGGAGAATGGAATGATATTCATCCTCTCAATAAAAAAACAGTCGGTGACAGACTCGCTTTACAGTCCTTAAAAATTGCAGATAAAGAAAATATTATTGCAGACGGACCGGTTTACCAATCAATGAAAGTTGATGGAAATAAGATTATCCTTTCCTTCAAAAAAGGGACTGATGATTTTGCACAAGTTTCAGAATTAAAAGGTTTTGCTGTCAAAAATGCCGATGGAAACTGGGTATGGGCAAAAGCCAGGGCAGAAGGTGGAAAAATCGTCGTTTGGAATGATTCCGTTGAAAAGCCTGTTGCAGTCCGTTATGATTGGGCTGACAACCCCGACGGAAATTTAAAAAACAAAACCGGGCTTCCTGCTTCGCCTTTTACAACAGAATAAAATAACTTAAAGAAATCAAATATTTGAAATGAATAATCAGCCACAAAAAATATCGGTTATAGAAAAAGTAGGCTACAGTTTAGGTGATCTGGCTGCTAATCTGGTTTTTCAGACGTTGGTAACCTATCTCGCATATTTTTATACGGATATTTACGGATTAAAGGCAGAAGATGCTTCGGTAATCACACTTATTGTAGGATTAATTGCCGGTTTCGGTTTCAATCCGATGGTTGGAGCGTTAGCCGACCGTACCAGCACAAAATGGGGGAAATTTCGTCCTTGGATTTTATTTACTGCGGTTCCGCTTGGTCTGGCCGCATTATTGGCTTTCAGTACACCAGACTTTACTTATAAGGGAAAAATGATTTATGCAGCGGCAACTTACTCATTATTGTTGTTATTGTACGCGGCTAATAACTTACCTTATGCAGCTTTAAGTGGGGTAATCACAGGGGATATGGGGGAAAGAAACAGTATTTCTTCGTATCGTTTTGTAGCGGTTATGTTTGCTCAGTTTTTTGTTCAGGTATTTATGTTGCCAATTATTTTATCCGTTGGTCATGGTGATAAAGCTGCCGGTATCGAAACGGTAATGACCTGGCTTGCTGTGATAGGCTCTGTCATGCTACTGATTACATTCTTCACCACAAAAGAAAGAATTATTCCTAAACCGGAACAGAAATCTACTTTAAAAGAGGATTTAAAAGATATTTTCCAGAACAGACCATGGATTATTATGCTCACTGTTACTGCTTTTATTTTCATCACACTGGCAATGAAAGGAGGGGCTTATGTATATTATTTTAACAATTATGTAGATGAAACCTCGCTTAAAAGCTTTATTTCTCCGATCACCTCTTTTTTCAACTCCATCGGAATGAATTTCTTCGGTGAAGATCCTAAATCTGCTGGTTTCGGACTGTTCAACGCAGGAGGAATTATCATGATGATTATCGGAATCACTTTTTCTAAAAGGTTTGCAGATAAATACGGAAAGCGCGATACTTTCATTGCATCGCTTTTCATTTCCACTTTATTTGTTCTGTTCTTTATTTTTTATCCTCCAAAAGATGTAGGAATTATGTTCCTGTCGCAGATTTTACATGGATTCTTTTACGGAATCAGCACACCTTTATTATGGGCGATGATTGCCGATGTAGCCGACTATTCCGAATGGAAAAACAACAGGAGAGCTACAGCCATTATTTTCTCTGCCATGATGGTAGGTTTAAAGGTAGGTTTAAGTATCGGAAGTTCTTTAGTCGCATTAATTATAGGTAAATACGGCTATATTTCAACAGAAGGCAGCGTAAATGTAATTCAGCCCGAAACAGTAGCAACAGGTGCCAAAATGCTGGTGAGTATTTTCCCTTCGATACCGTTTTTCATCGCGTGCGGACTGCTTTTATTTTACAAAATTAACAAGAAAATGGAAGTTCAGATCGAGAAAGATCTGGCAGAAAGAAGAAAACAATAATTATGAATATGAAGCGTATTATTTTATTTGGTTTAATGACTTTGGCTGTTTCAAATATAACGGCTCAAAAATCTGAGAATTCTCTGAAAAAAGCTTTTAAAAATAAATTTTACATCGGAACGGCCATGAGCCTTCCTCAAATCAATGGAACAGATGTGAAATCGGATCAGATTATTACCTCACAGTTCAGTTCAATTGTTGCTGAAAACTGTATGAAGTCCATGTTTCTGCAACCTCAGGAAGGAAAATTCTTCTTTGATGATGCCGATCGTTTTGTGGCTTTTGGTGAAAAGAATAAAATGTTCATCATTGGTCACACGCTTATCTGGCATTCGCAGTTACCCAAATGGTTTTTCGTGGACAAAGACGGAAAAGATGTTTCTGCGGAAGTCCTTAAGCAACGAATGAAAAATCATATTACCACCGTTGTTTCAAGATACAAAGGTCGCGTGAAAGGCTGGGATGTTGTCAACGAAGCCATTATGGAAGACGGAACTTACAGAAAAAGCAAGTTTTATGAGATTCTTGGTGAAGAATTTATTCCTTTGGCGTTCCAGTATGCGCAGGAAGCCGATCCGAATGCGGAATTATATTACAATGATTACAACGAATGGTTTCCTGAAAAAGTAAAAACGGTAATTAATATTGTTAAAAAGATGAAATCCAGAGGGATAAGAGTTGACGGTGTTGGTATGCAGACCCACGTTGGACTAGATACTCCGAAACTCGCAGAATATGAGAAAGCGCTAGTAGATTACGCTGCTGCAGGAGTGAAAGTGAATGTCACAGAAATGGAAATCAGTGCGTTGCCTTCACCATGGGGAACTTCTGCCAACGTTTCCGATACAGTTGAATATCAGGCAAAAATGAATCCTTATACCAAAGGTCTTCCTGAAAATGTGCAGAAAGAATGGGAAAACCGTTACCTTGATTTCTTCCGTCTGTTTATCAAGCATCAGGATAAAATCAGAAGAGTGACATTGTGGGGTGTGACCGATAATCAATCTTGGAAAAATGATTTTCCGGTAAAAGGACGAACCGATTATCCACTACTTTTCGACCGCAATTATAAGGCAAAACCCGTTGTACAAAAAATCATTCAATTAACAAAAGAGAAAAAATAAATAGTATTTGTTGTGATGACAATTTATAATTATAGTCATCAATCATCAATTATAATTTTATAAATCTATCATCTATCATCTATCATTCTATTATCTAAATATCTTATCTAAACAATGAAAAAAGCAAAATATCTTTTCCCGAGCGACTATATGGCAGATCCTTCCGTACACGTTTTTGAGGGGAAAATTTATATCTATCCTTCCCATGATCGCGAAAGCGGAATTGAAGAAAATGACAACGGCGATCATTTCGATATGAACGATTACCATGTATTTTCTCTGGATGATATAGAAAACGGAGAAATTACCGATCATGGAGTTGTACTTTCTGTTAAAGATATTCCGTGGTCGGGGAGACAGTTGTGGGATTGTGATGTTGCTTTTAAAGACGGCAAATATTATATGTACTTTCCATTGAAAGACAAAAACGATATTTTCAGAATAGGTGTTGCAGTGAGCGATAAACCGTACGGACCTTTCGTTCCTGAAAAACATCCGATGCTGGGAAGTTACAGCATCGATCCGTGTATTTTTGAAGAAAACGGAAAACATTATATGTATTTCGGAGGAATCTGGGGCGGACAGTTACAGCGTTACCGAAACAATAAAGCGTTGGAATCTGCTGTAATTCCTCAGGATCATGAACCTGCCATTTCATCTAAAGTTGCTTTGTTAAGTGAAGATATGATGGAATTTGGTGAAGATCCTAAAGATGTTCTTATTCTCGATGAAAACGGAAATCGACTGCTTCATGGAGACAAACATCGATTCTTTGAAGCTTCTTGGATGCACAAATATAACGACAAGTATTATTTTTCATATTCAACAGGAGACTCTCACTTGCTTTGCTATGCAATAGGCGATAATCCTTATGGACCATTTACTTTCCAGGGTGAAATATTAACACCGGTTGTCGGCTGGACCACTCATCACAGTATTGTTGAGTTTAAAGGAAAATGGTACCTTTTCTTTCACGACAGCGTTCCAAGCGGTGGAAGAACATGGCTAAGAAGTATGAAAGTTGTGGAACTGGAATATGATGAAAACGGTAAAATAAAAACCATCGAAGGATTGGACGAAAATTAATAAACTTCAGTTCGTAAGATAATAACTAAACTTTGACAAAGTTTTTAAACCAATTTTCATCAGCAGAACCCGAAGGTTCAACAACAATAGGCGTAGGTAAAACCTATGGAAAATAAAAATTAATTAAGTAAATCCAAATGCAACATTTCCGAGCTTATTTTATACTATTTCTAATAATTCCGTTAATGATCTTTGCGGAAGACGGAAGTCAACTTTGGCTTAGATTTCCTGCAAAAAATGGGATATCGGCAAATCAGATTATTGCCAAAGGAAACAGTCCGACTTTAAATATTGCCAAAAAAGAATTGACCAGTCATTGGCAGGGACAGACTGTGGAACTGAGAACTGATAAATCATTAAAAATCCAGAAAGACGGCTACACGATAAAATCTGTTAAGAATAAAATTGTAATTTCTTCCGGAAAAGAAATAGGTTTGCTGTATGGAGTTTATCATATTTTAAGACTTCAACAAACTCATGTTTCGACGTTAAATTTAAATATTACAGAAAAACCTTCATACGATGTAAGAATTCTCAACCATTGGGATAATCTTGACGGAACCATCGAGCGCGGATATGCGGGACATTCACTTTGGAAATGGAAAGATTTACCGAATACAATTTCTCCCCGATATGAAGAATATGCAAGAGCGAATGCTTCTGTCGGAATCAATTCTGTAGTATTGAATAATGTGAATGCCTCCCCGAATATGCTTCGTGAAGATTACCTTAAAAAAGTAAAAGTACTGGCAGATATTTTCAGACCTTACGGAATCAGGGTTTATCTTTCGGTAAATTTTGCCTCACCTAAAGTATTTGGAGGAACCGAAAATTCAGATCCTTTAAATAAAAATGTTCAGAAATGGTGGAAAGATAAAGCTTCAGAAATTTATAAATTAATTCCTGACTTCGGCGGTTTCTTGGTAAAAGCCAATTCAGAAGGTCAGCCCGGACCTCAGGATTACGGAAGAACCCATGCCGACGGAGCCAATATGATGGCAGATGTCTTGAAACCTTACGGAGGAATTGTGATGTGGAGAGCTTTTGTGTACAGCCCAAGCAAAGATGACCGTGCCAAGCAGGCCTATCTGGAATTTGTTCCTCTTGACGGGAAATTCAGGGATAATGTGATTATTCAGATTAAAAACGGACCGGTGGATTTTCAGCCTAGAGAAGCTTTTAATCCGCTTTTTGGAGCTTTAAGAAAAACTCCTGAAATGATAGAATTTCAGATTACTCAAGAGTATTTGGGGCAGGCTAATCATCTGGTTTATCTCGCTCCTTTGTTTAAAGAAACGTTGGAAAGTGATACTTATTCAGATGGAAAGGGTTCTACCATTGCTAAAATTACGGACGGAACATTAAGACCTGGAAAAATTACAGCCATTTCCGCTGTGGCGAATATCGGAGAGGATACCAACTGGACGGGTCATCATTTTGCACAGTCCAACTGGTACGCATTCGGTCGTCTTGCCTGGAATCATGAGCTTACGGCAGATCAGATCGCAAAGGAATGGATCACCATGACTTTTACCGATAATGAAAAGTTTCTTAATCCAGTAAAAGAAATGATGCTGACTTCAAGAGAAACTGCTGTTGATTATATGATGCCTCTTGGGCTTCACCATATTTTTGCAGGAGGACATCATTACGGTCCCGAACCTTGGGGAGATTACAAAGGCGGAAGACCGGACTGGTCGCCGGTATATTATCATCAGGCCGATAAAAATGGAGTAGGATTCAACAGAACTAAAACGGGAAGCAATGCTGTTTCACAATATTTTCCTCCATTAAATGATATCTATGGAAATATAAAAACCTGTCCTGAAAATCTTATTCTCTGGTTTCACCATGTGCCGTGGGATTATAAAATGAAAGATGGAAAAACATTGTGGGAAGAACTTTGTTATAAATATGATGCTGGTGTTCATGAGGTAAGAGATTATCAGAAAATCTGGGATCAGATGGAACCTTACATCGATGAGCAAAGATTTACAGAAGTACAGTCAAAACTGAAAATTCAGGCAAAAGATGCCGTTTGGTGGAAAGATGCCTGTTTACTGTATTTCCAGACTTTTTCTAAAATGCCTATTCCTTACGATATCGAAAGACCTGTGCATGAATTGGAAGATCTGAAAAAAATAAAACTTAATATGGGTCATCATAATTAAAAAAATAAGGCAACTCTTTTTCCATAATTTGAAAAGAAGAGTTGCCTCATAAAAAAATAACTGTACGTAAAATTTATCCGGTTTTAATCGGACTAACTATATAAATAATTTAGTTTAAGATTATTTTAGGG
Organism: Chryseobacterium taeanense; assembly: GCF_900099685.1. Lineage (GTDB taxonomy): Bacteria > Bacteroidota > Bacteroidia > Flavobacteriales > Weeksellaceae > Chryseobacterium > Chryseobacterium taeanense. The sequence continues at coordinate 183,506 of NZ_FNDW01000002.1, forward strand.
AAATCACCTTGTTAAAAATATTTCCATTTTCTTCCACTCGGATGATGTAATTTTCTGATGTATTTCGGTTAAGATCAAATGTCAAATCCAATTCTCCGTTCACAGATTGTTTCGTTTGATTGTAATAACTGTTGTTTGCAAGATCCATTACAGAAATGTTCACCGGATTTTTCGTATTCGATAAATGAAGCTTCACCAGATTATCTGTAATTGTGTATTCAGGTTTATTGATTACGCTTACCGGAGTTTTTTCTACCTCCATCACATTGTTTTTAGTGATATTAATTCTGTATTTTTCAACCTTTGTTTCAGATTCTGCAACCAGATAATAAGTTCCTGAAGCAAATTCTTTCAGATCATAAGATTTTGATACCGAATTTTCCGTATCCAATTTTTCAGAAAATAATTCACCGTCAATATCGTTATAAACAAACAATGAAACATTTTTAGCATTTGATATTTCAAAGTTTAATGTTTTTGCATTCACATTTCCTAAAGAAATCGAAAAGTCTCTGTCTTTACTCATCAGGCTTGCAGAGATCAATAAGAAGCCTACAAGAAAACTGGATTTTAATAATGTATTCATAATGATAAGTTTTTTGTTATCAATAATTTATACTGCAAATCTACAGCACTTATCTATTCGGATCTACAATACAATTTTCACATATATGCACAATATTAACCTATGTTATGTGTTAATTAAATATTAATTGTTAATTTTACACATGTAAATAATTATCTAAAGATGAAACATTCACATCCTGCTTTTGAAGCCATAAAACCCAATATTGGCAGTAGTTTTACGACCCTTAAGTTCCTAGGCAATGAGAATATAAAATCTCATGTCTGGCATTATCATCCTGAGGTAGAACTGATATTTGTTTGCGGAGGTTCCGGAAAAAGACAGATCGGAAGTAATATTTCCTACTTTTCGGATGGTGATCTTGTACTCATCGGGAGTAATCTTCCGCATTGTGGTCTTACCAATGAAAATACCAATAATGAGTATGAAATGGTGATACAGTTTAAACCTGATTTTCTGGGAGAATATATTTGGGAAACTCCGGAAATGCAAAGAATTTCAGCTTTACTCGAAAAATCAAAAGCCGGAATTGTTTTTGGAGAAAATCTTAAAAAAACTGTCGGTAAAAAAATAACCGATATGCACGAGTCATCATTACTTGGTAAACTCATTATCTTTCTGGAAATACTGGAAGAACTTGCCACGACACAGGATTACAGGATTTTGAACGCCGGAAAATACTATTTGCAAACCCAGGTGGAAGACAATGAAAGAATCAATCATATTTTTAATTATGTGAAAGATCATTTTAAAGAACAGATTACTTTGGAAGAAATTGCAGATCTTGCCAATATGAAAGTGCCGTCTTTCTGTCGTTATTTTAAGAAAATAACCAATAAAACATTTACGCAATTCGTGAATGAATACAGAATTACACATTCCCTGAAACTTCTTGCCGAACAGCCTTTGAGCATTACTGAAGTTTGTTTTGAATCTGGTTTCAACAATTTCAGCTATTTCAATAAAACCTTTAAAGAATACATTAAGAAAAGCCCGTCGCAGTACAGAAAAGAATTCAATTACTTTATGGAATAATGATATTGTTTATTTAAAATATACGTGTAAATTTAACATTTATAATTTTTAAGCAGAAAATACTCTTATTTTGATTCAGGAAAAACTAATTAATGACACAAAAGCGGCATTTCAGTTTGCCTTCCGGTCAGAACCGGATCATGTTTTTCTTTCACCCGGAAGAATTAATATTATTGGTGAGCACGTTGATTACAGTGACGGTTTTGTATTACCCGCGGCAATCGATAAATACATCTGCTTTGCGGTAGAAAAGGTAGATTCTGAAACCTGTACTTTTTTTGCAAAGGATTTTAATGAAACTTTTAGCTTTAATGTAAGAGAAAAGCAATCTCCGGTTTCACAGATGTGGGTGAATTATTTACTCGGTGTTTTCAATGCTATTCAGGAAGAAGGAAAGACAATCGGGGGACTAAGGATTGCTTTCAGCAGTACAATTCCTATGGGTTCCGGACTTTCTTCATCCGCAGCACTGGAATGCGGTTTTGCTTTTATCCTCAATCAGATTTTTAATCTTGGCTATTCTAAAAAAGAAATTTCCCTGATTGGTCAGAAATCGGAACATACTTTCGTTGGCGTTAAATGCGGAATTATGGATCAGTTTGCCTCCGTTTTCGGAAAAGACGGAAAGGTTATCATGCTCGATTGCCATTCCCTGGATCATCAATATTTTAATGCTGACCTTAAAGGTTACAGTTTAGTATTGTTCGATAGCTGTGTAAAACATACGCATCTCACATCAGGATATAATGACCGCCGCAATGATGTTGACCACGGTAAAAAAGCTTTGTGGAAAAAAATTCCACAGGTAAAGAAATTCAGGGATTTCAGTTTTGAAATGCTTGATGAAGTGCGTGAAGAAATCGGCGAAACTTCGTACAAAAGATGTTTCTATCTTTTAAAAGAAATAAAAAGGGTAGAGCAGGCCGCAAAAGCTTTGTCTGAAAACAATATGGAAAATCTTGGTAAGCTTCTTATCGAAACACATTCAGGACTCTCCGAAGAATTTGAGGTAAGCTGCGATGAGCTTGATTTTTTAGTAGAACAGACCTTAAAAGAAAATGGCGTTCTCGGCGCAAGAATGATGGGCGGAGGATTTGGCGGCTGCAGCATCAATCTTATTAAAGAAGATTGCGTAGATAAGATCATTAAAACAATAAGTGAAAAATATCAGGCTGAATTTAATATTCAGATGAAAATATATCAGGTTAAAATTTCCGAAGGAATAAAAGAATATACAACTAATGAGTTCAGCATTTGACAGTAAACAGCATCCTCACAGAAGGTATAATCCGCTTTTGGACGAATGGATTTTGGTTTCTCCCCAACGCGCAAAAAGGCCTTGGCAGGGACAGACTGAAAAGTCCTTAGAAGAAAAACTTCCGCATTATGATCCTGAATGTTACCTGTGCTCTGGGAATGTTCGCGTGAATGGTCAGAGGAATCCGGATTATAAAGGAGTGTACGTTTTCGATAATGATTTTGGGTCTTTGCTCAACGAACAAGTTGAATTCTCTGAAGATCATTCAGATTTTTTCACCATCAGACCGGAACGTGGAATTAACCGGGTAATCTGTTTCTCGGAAAACCATAGTCTTACACTACCGGAAATGGAAGTAAAAGATATAGAAAAGGTTGTGGATACGTGGCAACAACAATACGAGGAACTCGGAAGTCAAGATTTTATCAACCATGTTCAGATATTTGAAAATAAAGGGCAGGTTATGGGTTGCAGCAATCCTCACCCGCACGGGCAGATCTGGGCGCAGTCATCTATTCCTTCTGCTGTGGTAAGAACGCAGGAAAACCTTAGATTTTATTTTGAGAAAACCGGAAGATCACTTTTAGAAGATTACCTAAAAAAAGAGTTGGAGGCAGATGAAAGGATTATTCTTGAAAACGAAAATTTTGCAGCATTGGTTCCTTTCTGGGCAGTGTGGCCATATGAAACGATGATTATCAGTAAAAGAAAAATAGGTAATATACTTCAGTTTTCGGAAGGAGAAAAAAGATGGTTTGCAGAGATTATAAAAGATCTTACAACGAAGTATGATAATCTTTTTGAAACATCATTTCCTTATTCCGCAGGCATTCACCAGACTCCGACAGATGGTCTGGCACATCCCGAATGGCATTTTCATATGCATTTTTATCCGCCGCTGCTGCGAAGTGCCGAAGTGAAAAAATTTATGGTAGGCTATGAAATGCTTGCCGAAGCACAGAGAGACATTACTCCAGAACAGAGTGCAGAAATTCTGAAGAATCTTTCAACGGTACATTATAAAAGTAGAAACTAAATTTTTATTAGTAAGAAGTTAAGATTTAGAAATATAACTTAATAGTCTTCATAAAATCAATATCTTGATTCTTCACTTTAAAAGCTTTATTAAACATTAAAACAAAAAAATAAGAGAACCCTTGTAAAGAGTTCTCTTATTCCTAATACTATTTGAAACAATTTGTATTAATTCAATTCGTCCAGATTTTCAAATCTTGCGTAAGAAGATTTCAGGTGATGAAGATGGTCAGAAACAACCTGTGCGCTTTGCGGTGTTAGATCTCCGCTATCCAGCGCATCCTGATAAGCATCAATAGCTGCTTTTTCTCCGAAGACAACATTTCCCAATGTAGATTCGTCTTTATCGCCGCTTAATGAATTTTTTACATCGATCCACGCTCTGTGTAATGCTCCCGCAGTACTTGTTGTATTATCTGCATTTCCTCCACATTCATTGATTAACCTGATAAGATCAGATTTCATAGTCTGAGATTGGGAAACCATTTGGTCATAATCAGCTTTCAAAGTAGAATGTGTATCCCATACTTTGTCCTCAACTTTAGAAAATCCTTCAATTCTGTCATTCGTAATGTTTAGCAAATCATTAAGTACTGATACTGTTTTTTCGTTGTTCATATTAAATTTTTTTTAGTGATGTGCTTTGTAAGTTACAATAAGCATGCCTTGTCACATTAATTTTGTTTAAAATTTAAAATGAAAGTTTGGCATAAAAAATGATGTTGGTTTATAATTATACTATTTTTTTTATTATTAGTGTATTTATAAATTAAATTCAACATCATGAATTACAAAATGACAAAAGAAGTCATTGATCTTCTTGAACAGTTTGAAATCGAAAATACTAATGGTCATTATCAGGCCAGCATGAATGGTTTTAAAGACTGGCTTTGTGATAAATCCTCATTTGAAAACAAACAAAAACAAGAGCCTTACTGGGAAGGAAAAGAAACCGGGAGAAGTCCCGAAAGTGCTATAAGCACATTATTGGTTCATGTAAACCGATATGCAAAAACATATTCGAAGTCAGCTATTTCAGAATCTGATTTTACTACACAGGAAGATTTCATTTATCTCATTAATCTTAAAGCCTTCGGCAAAATGACGAAAATGGAACTTATCAAAAAAAATATTCATGATAAGCCTGTAGGAATGCTCATTATCACAAGACTTTTAAAGCAAGGTTGGATTGAACAGACTGAATCTGATGTCGATAAAAGAAATAAAATCATATTTATCTCTGAAAAAGGTAAGCAGGCTCTTGAAAAGCAGATGAAAAAAATAAGGGAAGCAACAGACATTGTTGCCGGAAACCTTTCTTATCATGAAAAAATGGAACTTATAAGAATTCTGAATAAACTCGATCGCTTTCATTACCCGATTTTCTCAAGAAATATCGACAGCAAAGATCTGATTAAAACTGTTTACGAAGAATATTCATTTAAAAATTAACTATGAAAAAGAAAATTGCAGTAATAGGATCAGGATTTTCCGGGCTTTCTGCTGCGGCATATGCTTCTAAGCATGGTCATGAAGTTCATCTTTTTGAAAAGAATAATGACATAGGAGGCAGAGCCAGACAATTCAAAACTGAAAACGGTTATACTTTTGATATGGGGCCAAGCTGGTATTGGATGCCGGATATCATTGAATCTTTTTTTAATGATTTTGGAAGTAAAGCATCAGATTTCTATACACTCGTTCCTTTAGACCCGCAATTTGAAATGGTTTTTTCCGACGGAACAATGAACATTCCGCATAGTTACGAAGAGATGAAAGATCTTTTTGAAAAAACAGAAACCGGAGCCGGAAAAAAACTCGACGAATTCATGAAAGATGCCCAATACAAATATGAAGTGGGAATGCAGGATTTCGTCAACAAACCCTGCCATTCATGGTTTGAATTTGTATCCCCTAAAATTGCTAAAAGCGCTTTAAAACTTGATCTTCTCACGAATTTTCAGCGCTTTGTACGAAAATATTTTAAAAATCCTAAACTGATTGTTTTAATGGAGTTCCCTGTTATTTTTCTGGGTGCTGCACCAAAGGATATTCCTGCGTTGTACAGCTTAATGAACTACGGAGGATACAAGTTAGGGACATGGTATCCGATGGGCGGTTTCTCGAAAATTATTGATGCAATGAAAAATATTGCGGAAAAACAGGGAACCCGTTTTTACGTAAATGCTGATGTTAAAAAGATCAATGTAAAAGACAAAAAAGCCTCATCATTGACCGTAAATCAGGAAGAAATAGACTTTGATGTTGTGATTGCCGCTTCAGATTATCACCACACAGAATCTAAACTTTTGCCTGAAGAATTCAGGAATTACAATGAGGAATACTGGGAGAAAAGAATTTTCGCGCCTTCATGTCTTATCTTTTATCTTGGGTTTAAGGAAAAAATTCCTAACTTAAAGCATCATACTTTATTTTTTGAAAACGATCTGGATCTTCATACCGAAGAAATTTATAAAGATAAAAAATGGCCTACGAAACCTCTGTTTTATTTATGTTGTCCGTCAAAAACAGATCCTTCCGTAGCTCCCGAAAACTGTGAAAATGTGTTTCTTCTGATGCCTGTAGCACCGGGAATTGAAGATTCTGATGAAATAAGGGAAAAGTATTTCAATGAAATGATCCTCAGACTTGAAAAACATACCGGAACATCGGGTCTACTGCAGAACTTAGAGTATAAAAGAAGCTATTGCGTAAGAGATTTTAAAGAAGATTACAATGCTTATCAGGGAAATGCCTACGGTCTTGCCAATACATTGTCCCAGACGGCAGTCCTGAAACCGTCACTGAGAAACAAAAAAATAAAAAATCTCTTCTATACGGGGCAGCTTACCGTACCGGGTCCGGGTGTGCCACCATCCATCATCTCTGGAAAAATAGCTGCAAACGAAGCCAACAAAAATTAATTGCTATGAAAAAACTATTCGACGAACTTTCTTACAAAGTCAGTAAAGAGACTACCAAACAATACAGCACAAGTTTTTCCCTTGGAATTTTAGCTTTGTCCAGTACGATAAGAAATCCTATCTATGCCATTTATGGTTATGTACGACTGGCCGACGAAATTGTAGACAGCTTTCATGATTTTAACAAAGAAAAACTACTGAAAAAATTTAAAGAAGAAACTTTTCAGGCGCTGGAAGATCGGATTTCACTAAACCCGATTCTTCAGTCTTTTCAGGAAACGGTGCATGAATACAACATCGATCAGAACCTTATTCATCAGTTTCTGAAAAGTATGGAAATGGATCTTCAAAAAATAGACTATAATTCTGACCTCTACAAAGAATATATTCTGGGTTCAGCAGAAGTGGTAGGTCTTATGTGTCTGCATATCTTCGTGAATGGCGACAGAAATCAATTTGAAAACCTTAAACCTTATGCCATGATTTTAGGTTCTGCCTTTCAGAAAGTCAATTTTTTAAGAGATATGAAAGATGATTATTACACATTGGGAAGAAGCTATTTTCCCAATCTTGACATGACTTTATTTGATAATAATATAAAAAGTTCCATTGAAAAAGAAATAGAAGAAGAGTTCAGACAGGCGCTCATCGGGATTAAAATGCTTCCTCCATCCTCAAGATTTGGGGTTTATCTTGCTTACAGATATTATGTTTCTTTATTTAAAAAGATCAAAAGAAAATCTGCCCAGACGATTATGAGTGAAAGAATCAGAATATCCAACGGTGCTAAAATTTCCCTGATGATGAGCTGTTACGTTCAGTACAAAACCTCTTTTTTATAATCATTTATACCATTAATAATGAACTTTCTAATTGTAGTAACAACTTTTTTCGTGATGGAAGGCATGACATGGCTTATTCATAAATACATCATGCACGGTCTGCTCTGGGTATTGCACAAAGATCATCATGACCATAGCAACGAAGGACATATGGAAAAGAATGATTACTTCTTCGTCATATTTGCAGTTCCTACCATTATTCTTATGTATTACGGAACAATGAATGGATTTAATCACTGGTTTTATATTGGATTAGGAATTGCCCTTTACGGAATGGCGTATTTCTTTGTACACGATATTTTTATTCATCAGCGGATAAAATTGCTTCGTGACACCCAAAACCCATATCTTTTAGCCATAAGACGAGCGCACAAGCAACATCACAAACATACCGGAAAAGAAGAAGGGGAGTGCTTCGGATTTCTGTGGGTTCCTGTAAAATACTTTAAAATGTACTTTAATAAAAATAAATAATGGAACATTACCTATATCTCCTTATCAACTTTTTTACCGTCATCGTCTGCTTTATTTTTTCTTTTCATCCGAAGATACAATTCAGCAGATATTTCAAAGAATTTCTATGGGCTTCACTGCTTGTAGGAATTGTTTTTATTGCCTGGGATGCCTGGTTCACAAAAATAGGAGTCTGGTGGTTCAACGATAAATATCTGTTGGGAATAAGACTCTTCGGATTACCCATAGAAGAACTGCTCTTTTTTATCTGCATTCCTTTTTCCTGTGTATTTACTTACTTCTGTCTTACTACATTTTTTAAACTCGACTGGAAACCTTTGCCCCAAAATATCTTTGTGATCGTATGCATTGCAGCATCTTTAGTCATCAGCTATTTTTTCCGTGAAAGAATCTACACTTTAATGACATTTTTATCAACAGCAGGCAGCCTTTTCATCCTTCATTATATACTTAAAGTAAAATGGATCGGTAAAGTTTCGTTCATCTATCTTCTTCTTATGCCGGGCTTTCTGATGGTTAACGGAATATTGACAGGTACAGGACTCGAATCTCCCATCGTCAATTATAACCCTGATGAATTTATCGGATTGAGAATCTTAACAATCCCTGTTGAGGATACAGTCTATGGCTATGAGCTTATTCTGTGGAACATCTTTTTCTTTGAGTTGTTCAGAAAAACAGAAAAACAACCTGTTGTCGAAGTTGAAGCTTGATTTCATCTGCAAGGCAAAACAAAACTTCATTGATATTTTACATATTTAAAAAGCTATCCGTAAGTTGGATAGCCTTTTGATTAATACTATTTCTTTTCTTCTTTAGCCGCTTTCGAGTTTTTCGCCGCTTTTACCACTTCATTGATGTCTGCATACAACAGTTCCCAACCTGTGATATCTTTCATTACCGTGATGAAATTGAGATAAGATCTTAAGGCTTTTTCCAGATCTTTACGGATCGAAGAGGCACTTTTCATGTTTCGGAGGTTTGCATTTGCTCCTGCCTGTTCGGCAAATATCTGTTCAAATGCGTTCTGCTTAGACTTCATATCATCGAAAGCCGGAAATAAAGAAAGAGCATTGAGCTTTTGAGTGTTTTCCGGTTTCTCAAGGTCTTCGATCAATTTTTTCATTTGGGCGGTTTGAGAAGAGTAGCTCATTTTGTCCAGACTTAAATCATACAGTTTAAAGATCTGGTACAGATCTTCTGCAAACTGATAATTGGACAACGAGGGCATTTTTCTGTATCCGTTCAGGAAATTCTTTAATGCTCGGAAACTAATGTCCCTATCCCTGTCTGAGCTTGCTACGTCATTTCCTTTACCACTGAAAGCAGATTTTGTATAAACAGCATCATACTCTGTATAAATTGTTTTAAGTTCAGAAAATAGGGGGTGATTGGATATTACTGCATATTTTCCCGAATCGGAAGCTGTAATCGTTCTCTGTACCAAGGTGGCCAGGTCTTTTGTATTTAAATCTGACAATGTGATTTTCATAACATCTGCGTTTTTAATTGTGAATACTTATTAAATTTTAAGGTTTAAATATAAATAAATTGCCATTTCAAACCAAATCTGTTGGTTTAAACTAAAACAGTTTGCCGTTTCTTTCTATTCTGGCAGATTAGACTTTCCCGGATTGCTGTTTTAATTTAATCTGTCAGTTTGGACTCTCACGGTTTCCTGTTTTTCTTTAATCTGGCGGTTTAGACTAAAACGGAGTTCTGATTTTGTTTAAACTGATGGTTTAAAAAGAAATGGAAAGTGGGGAAGATGGAAAATGATTGTTTTTGAATATTCAAAATAATTTATGAGAAAGTCCAGAGTTTAATTAAAGAAGTTATTTAAACTTTTAATTTTTTATTGGCCTTAAAGAAAATTCAAAAAAATGCTAAATGCCATTAAGGGAAATCTTCGGGAAAGCAGGAGAGAATGGATGTTATGGATGTTTAAAAAGGCGGGAAGCAGAAGATCTAATGTGACGGAATATCAATTCTGGCAACAGCATAATCATCCTATAGAAATATGGTCACTTAAAGTATTTGAGCAGGAGCTTATGTATACACAAAAAAACCCTGTAAAAGCCGGTTTTGTTATGGAGCCGTGGAAATGGAAATACAGTAGTGCTCGCAATTATTGTGATGATTATGATGGAGTTTTAAAGATTGATGTTAATTTATAATATTAAAATCTTAAATTTCCTTTGCTGGCGCGAGCGTACCGCTCGTGTTCAATATAAAATATCATTATTATAGCATAAGCACGAGCGGGACGCTCGCGCTAGCGGTAATTATTTATAATACCAAAACAAAAACAGTTTCGATATAATTTTATTAAATATAAAAAACAAAACCTGCCAGACGGCAGGTTTTTCCCTATATAAAAAATAATATTTAATGTCCTGATTTCGCATCGGCATCTTGCTTTACATGCCCCAGATATTTGGTACAGTAAGCTCCGAAAATCAGAATTACGACATAGCAGAATACCGGAATGATAAACGAATGCTGTACTCCGAAAACATCAGCCAGATATCCCTGGAAGATAGGTACGATAGCTCCTCCCAAGATAGCCATTACGACTAATGAAGAACCCTGACTCGTATATTTACCTAATCCTGAAATGGCTAACGTGTAAATATTCGAGAACATAATGGAATTGAATATTCCGATTCCCAGAATACTGTACATTGCCATTTCACCATGATTTAACATAGCAGAAATTAACAGAACGACATTCACTGCCGCAAAGATAGATAGTGTTCTTGCCGGAGCTGCTTTCCCGATGAAGAACGCCACAAAATTCAAAGCAATAAATACAAGGAAGAAGCTGATTTGTGCAAAAGTAAGATCTACAATACTGAAGATCACCAAAAACACAGCCGCCGCTGCTCCCAGCATATACAACGCTTTTTTACCCTGACTGAGAGAATGGTTCAATGAAATAGCCCCTAAGAAACGGCCGATCATCGCCCCGCCCCAATACAGGGAAAGATAGTTTTTACTTACCACTTCGGATAGATTCATCACTTGTGGCTGCTCAAGGAAACTGATGATGAAACTTCCCACGGCTACTTCTCCGCCCACATAGCAGAACATGGCTACCACTCCAAAGATGAGATGATTATGTTTCAGGGCTCCAAAACCCTTGACAATTTCTTCACCTTTTACCTGAAAGTCAGGAAGCTTCACTCTTGAAATCAATAAAGCTACCAGTAAAAGGATTCCTGCAAAGATCAGATAAGGAATCTTGGTGGCTGCTGCAGAGAAAGAACCGTCCGGTGCAGAAAATAATTCAAAAATAAGATGTCCGCCCAAAACCGGTGCGATCGTTGTTCCGAACGCATTAAAAGCCTGGGTCATATTCAGTCTGCTGGACGCCGAATCTTCCGGACCAAGCAGGGAAACATAGGCATTCGCAGTGATCTGAAGGACTGTAAATCCTAATCCTAAAATGAACAGTGCCCCTAAAAATAATCCGTAAGAAGCAAAGCTTGCCGCAGGATAAAAGAGTACGCAGCCTAATGCCGCAAGAAAGATCCCGAAAAGGATTCCTTTTTTATAGCCCACTTTATCAATCGGGTCGCCCTGTGTGGTCGATATTAAAAAATAGATCAGCGAGCCGATAAAATAAGCTCCAAAGAAACAGAACTGTACCAGCATCGATTCGAAGAACGACAGGCTGAAGAGCTGTTTCAGATAAGGAATAAGGATATCATTCATGCAGGTGATAAATCCCCACATGAAAAATAAAAGGGTGATGGTAACAAGAGGAACTGTATAATTCCTGCTTTTAGCCTTTACATCATTGCTCATAACATTCATTTATTTAAAAAAGTGGTTAAAGATACCTATTTTACGGATAAAATCTTAATCTGAGACATTAAACTTATCATGAAAATAGTACTTTGTATTAAAAATTAAGAAGCTGAGTAATTAAATTCAAAAAAGTTTATGGGGTTTTGTATAAAGCATTGAATTAAATAAGATCTAAACTCAAAAACTACAGCTTCTCTAATGTTACAATGATTTAAGGTTTCAAATCTTTAAATTCTGTATCGGCAGCAAATACATGCTGAACTTTCTCTACCGTGATTTCTTTAGGAACTGAAAAATCAATTGTCTGTCTGATATCCAGAGAAGAGGCTCCTATAGAAATTTTGTAATTTCCTGGTTCGGCAATCCATGCGCTTTTTGATGGTACGAATGATGCAAGATCTTTTGGTTCTAAAGTCAGAGTAATAGTTTGTGATTCTCCCGGCTTTAAATCTTTGGTTTTAGCATACGCTTTCAGCTCAGATGTTGGCTTGTCAATACTTTTGTTGGGTGCGGAAAGGTATAATTCTACCACTTCTTTTCCGTTTACTTTTCCGGTATTTTTAACATCAACACTAACTTCCAGCTTATTATTAAAAGTTTTTGAATTTGTTTTAATATTGGAATAAGCAAAATCGGTGTAAGATTTTCCATAACCGAATTCATACGAAGGTTTTACTCCAAATGTATTGAAATAACGGTATCCGACGTAAATGCCTTCCTGATAGGTCACATCTTTCGGATTATCAGCAGGTACCCCCGGGAAATTCTTTGCTGAAGCATGATCTGTGTAGTTCACCGGGAAAGTCATCGTCAGTTTTCCGGAAGGATTTACTTTACCTGAAACCACATCTGCCACGGAATGCCCACCTTCCTGACCCGGTTGCCATGCCAGTAAAATAGCATCTGCCTTATCCTTCCATGAAGCAGTTTCTATAACGCCACCAATATTTAAAATAACAACAACTTTTTTCCCTTTAGCATGGAATGCTTTGGAGATCTTGTCCAGCATTTCGATTTCTTCTGTTGCGAGATTAAAATCATTATCAACAACTCTGTCTCCACCTTCCCCGGAATTTCTTCCCAGCGTAACGAATGCAATCTCGGAAGTTTCAGCTTTTTTAGCATAGAAAGCATCGTCTAATTTCATTTCAGGAAGTCTTTCGGGCAAAGCTAGAATTCCTCTTGCTTTTCTCCGTTCTTTTTCGGCGGCAACCTCTTTTTCAGCGTGAGGTTTGTATAGATCGACTAATTCTTTGTCTAATTTGTAACCGGCAGCATTTAAACCTTCCAGAAGAGAAACGGTATGTTTGTTATTCACGCTTCCGCTTCCTGTTCCTCCGGTAATCCATGCATAGGAAGTTACCCCGAATAATGAAACTTCTTTTTGTTTATCGGCAAAAGGCAAAGCATTATTTTCATTTTTAAGTAAAACCATTCCTTCTGTCGCGGCATTTCTTGTAACTGCAGCATGGTCGTTCAGATTTGGCTTGTCGCTGTATTTATATTGTGTGAAAGTCGGTGTCTTAAAAATGTATTCTAAAATTCTTTTTACATTTAAATCAGCCACCTGCTGTGACAGTTTACCTGAATTAAGAGCTTCCAGCAATACTTTTTTCTGTGCAGGAATTCCCGGCATTAAAAGGTCATTCCCGGCATTCATCTGTTTTACAACATCAGAAATTCCACCACTCCGGATAGATTCAAATCCCGGGAAACCTCCGAACCAGTCGGTCATCACAATTCCTTTGAAGCCCCATTCATTTCTTAGGACTTGAGTTAATAAATCTTTTGAATCTGATGTATAAACCCCATTCACTTTGTTATAAGATGACATTACTGTCCAGGGTTGGGATTCTTTAACGGCGATTTCGAAATTTCTCAGGTATAATTCTCTCATTGCCCTTTCTGAAACGTGGGCGTTGATCGTCAAACGATTCGTTTCTTCATTATTTGCAGCAAAATGTTTGATGGAAGTTCCTACACCCTGAGATTGAATTCCATTAACGATTGCCGCGGCAGTTTTCCCTGAAATTAAAGGATCTTCGCTATAATACTCAAAGTTTCTTCCGTTAAGAGGATTTCTGTGGATATTAAGGGCTGGGGCGAGCAATACATCAACGCCGTATTCCTTTACTTCATTTCCCATGGCTTTTCCTACCTGCTCAAGAAGCGTTTTGTTCCATGTCGAAGCCAAAGCGGTCCCTACCGGGAATGCAGTAGCATAATAAGTTTTGGAATCATTTGCTCTGGTCGGTGCAATTCTAAGTCCTGCAGGCCCGTCTGCTACTACCGTTGCCGGAATTCCGAATCTTGTCAATTCCGCAGTTCCTCCCGCAGCACCGGGAACAAGTCCTTGCTTAGAATCTCCTACAGGCCCGGTAAGGACTTCAATTCCAGGCATTCCTGTTCCTACCAACAGATCGACCTTTTCTGCATTGGTCATTTGTTTTATAATCGCATCAATCCTTTTATCGTCTGAAAGTCTTGTATCTTCCCAAACATCAAGCTTTCCGTTTTTGTTGAGGTCTTTAAATATTTTTCCGTTAACCGTTATTGTCGGATTATTCTGGGCTTTGGCAAGAGGTGAGGCTGCTAATAAAGCAAGGAACAATCCTGTGTATTTTGCTTTCTGAGAAAGTGTTATTAATGTTGATATATTCTTCTTCATAATTCTTTTTTTTATTGATTACATTCTAAAATCACGGCAACAAACTGTTCAGATATAGTCATTGCCGCAAAAAAAGAAACTATATATTAAAATTGATTTTGTTGTTTAATTTTAACCACAAAAGTTTTGTTGACTTTATGATTAGTAGCTCTCGCAAATCTTGCAAATTTTGCAGATGAATAATCTGCTTAATCTTTTATATCTGCGGAAATAAAAACTATAAGAACTTGTGGAATTTCAACCAATCCAGATAGATATCCGACCATTTATCAACCGGTAAATTCTGTTTTGCCATTCCGAAGCCGTGGCCTCCTTTTTCATAAATGTGCAGTTCTACCGGTTGCCTCGCTTGTAGCCATTTACTGTAAAGCAAAACTGATTTTGGAGCGAGCTTCAGCTGGTCATCGCTGGCTGCACAGATAAACAGCGGTAGCGTAGTGTTCGGTATTTCTGTATTTAAAATTTCTTCACTTGGTCCTCCGTAAATGGAAGCGGCAAAGTTGGGTAACGTGGAAGCATCTTTGCTGTGAAGCACACTTTCCAAAATAACACTCGCTCCGGCAGAAAAGCCGATAACGCCCAGTTTTTCTGTATTAATATTTAATTCTTTTGCATGGGTTCTAATGTAAGAAATTGCAGTTTTGATGTCTTCACCAGCCATTACTTTGATCGGTGCTGTTTTTGCGTCAAAAGCTTTTCTGTCTTTGATGTTTTCCATCATTTCGCGAGCCGGGTCACCAGTTTTGGTTTCAAGCAAACGATATTTTAAAACGACTGCTGTAATTCCTTTTTCCTGAAGAATTTTTGCTAAATCTCTTCCTTCTTTATTAATAGAAAGACTTTGAAAACCACCTCCGGGAGCGATAACAATTACAGTTCCGTTGGCTTTTGCCTTTGGTGCTTCGAATATTTCTATTGCGGGAGCGGCAACGTTGTAAACCAAATGGGTTTTGAATAAATCAGAATCCATTTCTTTTTCAGAATACGTCCAGTTTTCTGAGCCTGGTGCTTTTCCTTGGTATAATGGAATTGATTTTTGAGCATTGATGGTATTTAATCCGAAAAGGAAGATACTTGCTAGGATTAATTTTTTCATTTTGATTTGATTTTAAATTTTAACGCAAAGAGCACTAAGATTTTTTTGATATTGTTATGCAAATTTTTCGTTCGCAAAGGCGTTTCACTCAGCGAAGGCCGCACTAAACTGACAGTATTGACAAACATTGTGTTGATTTTAAAGTCAATTTTAACAGCGAATCTCACGCAGTCCGACTTGAGCGGAAATAGCTGTCCAAATACTTATTTTATTTAAACAATAACGGCACAAACTCGTTCAGATATGTTCTCCAGTTGCTCCATGTGTGACCGCCTTCGGATTCTATGTATTCATATTTGAAATTCATTTTGTCGAGCTTCTGACGGTAATCTGATACATTTTTGTACAGAAAATCTGTTTTCCCGATTCCGATCCAATACAGTTTGTATGAATTGTTCTGCTGGGTTTTCAATTTTTGGTCTAAATTCTGGTAAACCGGACTTTTCTTTTCATCTGGCGGAAGAATGGCCGGGGAAAATAAACCTACATAATCGAATGTTTTCGGTTGATTAGCGGAAATGTACAGTGAATGAAAACCACCCATTGAAAGTCCTGCAATTGCCCGATTTTTAGCATCGGCTTTTGTGCGGTAGTTTGCTTCGGTAAAATCCATGATTTCTTTAAAGTACGTTTCCATATCTCCACTGAAAATATCAGGAGTTCTCATATCGATTTTATAAAAACCTTTCGAAGATTCTCCGGGTGCAGCGGAATTGCTGGTGTGACCATTTGGCATTACGACGATCATCGGTTTTGCTTTTCCCTGAGCAATAAGATTATCCAAAATCTGGGAAGCTCTTCCTAACGTCATCCATGCTTCTTCGTCGCCGCCCATTCCATGCAATAAGTATAAAACAGGATATTTTTCTTTGGAATTTTCATAACCCGGAGGTGTGTAAACCGTTAATCTTCTGTCTTCTTTCAGTCCGTTTGATTTGTACCATCTTTTGGAAACTGTTCCGTGAGGGACATTGTGAACCTGATAGTTTTCAGATTCTTTGCCGTCAACCAAAAACATACTCATCACCGAAGATACATCACGAACCTGATAAGCATTATTCGGATCATTAGCCTTCACGCCATCCACAATAAATGAATAGGTGTAGATATCGGCGCTCAGATCATTTTTTGAAAATGACCAGATTCCGTCCTGATCTTTCTGTAGTTCAACAGTTCCTGCTTCCCAACCTTTTCCCGGCATCCAGTTTCCCTGAAGTTTTACCGTCTTGGCTTCGGGAGCCAGTAATCGGAATGTTACATTCTTGCCGTTAATTTCAGGAGAAACAATTACTTTCTTTCCACTGAAATCAAGGTTTTCCTGTGCGAACATTAATGAACCCAGCATTAATGAATAGATTGTGTATCTGATTTTCATATTAAATTCTATTTTTTAAAATTTTAAACATTAAGAAATTAAGTTTTAAATAATAAGTTGCTTAATGTATCTTAATAAAAATCAATGTATTGATTTCTTAATTTTTCATCGTTAATATTTTTCTTAAAGCCTTAATGTTGAATTTTTAAGAATAACTCCGTTTATTTTGATTAAGAAAAATAAGTTTGAATCAGAAAAACCGGACAAAAAATGCCCGGTTTTAGACATCAATTACGAATCAATTTATGATGAATCATTTTTTATACTTCTCTGTTCTGGCATCTTTGATTACACCGGACCAGTTCATTCCGTATCCGAAATCATAGTTATGACCTTCAGAATCTTTATGAGTTTCCATGTCGTAAGGAACATCTTCTTTCTGCTTTTCAATAGTCACCATATTTGCAGGCATCTGAAGAGGAAGCAGTCCAGAAGGCTCGTATTTTCCTGTAACAATGTCTAAAACGGCCTGATTTGAAACATTAAAATTCATTAAAATTGCATCAGCATGTTTTTCAAATTCATTGAAAATCATCGGTTTTGAGGCCGTTACAGAAACAATAACAGGTTTTCCGTTCATTGCTTTGTAAGTGTTCTGGATTGTTAATAAATCTGTGAAATTGGTTGCTGTTGAGGTTTTATTTTTATAGGTTCTGTCGTGTACATTTGGGGCAACGACTGGATCGCCGGCTGCAATGCTTTTCTCACGAGCCTCTGTTGCGGTATAAGTCTGGTACTGAAGCGAGATCGGCAGATACCCGTTTCCGCCCTCTGCGGCATCAATATCGCTGTAACCGCCTTCTTCACTGTGTGGGCTTTTCACGAAAACCAATGCAAAATCTGCTTTTGAGGGGTCTTCAGTGACATTATAATGTTTCTTTACTTTTTCAATGTCAATAGGATAATCTAAAGACGGAGCGGTGTAAATTCCCCACCAGTTGAACGTTGCCGGAGAATATCTTTTCGGAATGTAAACCGTTTTTCTTTCTTTAATCGGAAGAATGTTGGCTTTGTTTTTCAGCATCACGATGGATTTTACCTGAGCTTCATAACCCGCTTTCATAAATTCAGGATTTCCAACGATTTTCTTGGTTTCTTCAATGTTGACGTATGGATTTTCAAACAATCCGGTTCTGAAGAAATTTCTCAGCAAACGAACCGCAGACTGCTCAAATTTAGCACGATACGCTTTTTCGCCGTGTTCTTTTACGCCCATCTGATAGGCTTCCAAAACAGGCCCTTTATCATTATTTCCTCCAAATTGGTCAACTCCGGCTTCCAACACCTTATAATGGCGTTCCGCAATGGAAAGTTTTTCAGCGCCCCAAGGTTTTCCGGCAAATCCGCCTGGCGTTTTTGGTTCGTCAGCTGTAATCAACCAGTCGGTACAGACTACACCGTCATATTTATATTTTCCACGAAGTAAATCTGTGATTAAATATTTACTGTATCCGTTTCCGACATTTTCTCCGTTTTTGGTATCCTGGTTAAAGCTAATTGTGTAATATGGCATTACCGCAGCAGCTTCTTTCGTTCCTCCATTAAGTTTAAATGCTCCTTCTGTAAAAGGTTTTACGTGGTTTTGAAAATTATTTCCAGGATAAACCGCAAATTTTCCCATCGCCCAGTGACCATCACGACCGCCTTCTTCAGGTCCGCCTCCCGGCCAGTGTTTTACCATTGCATTTACGCTTTTGTTTCCCCAACCGTTTTTGCTCCCGGTTGTTGTCTGGAAACCGTCAATATAGCCTCTGGCCATGTCTGCTGTCAATTCTGGACTTTCAGAAAAAACATAAGCAATTCTGTACCAACGAGGTTCTGTTCCTAAGTCGATTTGAGGTGATAAAGCCGTTGAAATTCCTAATGCTCTGTATTCCTGAGCGGCTATATTTCCGAATTTTTTAACTAATTCCGGGTCAAAAGTTGCGCCCATTGCTAAACCGTCCGGCCAAAGAGAGATTTGTCCGCCAGCACCTTCATTAAATTCCGCCGTTACCGTTGCTGAATGTCTCGGGTCTGTACTG
The DNA here is from genome assembly GCF_900099685.1 of Chryseobacterium taeanense. Lineage (GTDB taxonomy): Bacteria > Bacteroidota > Bacteroidia > Flavobacteriales > Weeksellaceae > Chryseobacterium > Chryseobacterium taeanense. The sequence continues at coordinate 202,636 of NZ_FNDW01000002.1, forward strand.
TTATTAGCTGGAATTCCCAATCCCAAACCTTCAATATAAGCTTGAATATTATTGCTCCATTGTGCTGCAATTGCAGGAGATTCAACCGTCGTTACCAAAACGTGACGAAGATTGTCTTCCTTTAAAAATTTCTTTTGCTGGTCTGTTAAATCAGAGGCTTTTGCACCGCTTTCCTTATAAAATTTCCCGTTATATTTTCCTGCTCTAATGCCATCTGGTGGCGCCGGAACCGATTGGTGACCGCTATAAAGCATCAAGCCTGCAATCTGTTCGATAGACATTTTTGAAGCTAAATCTTTTGCACGCTCATCAACAGGAAGTCTCCAATCTTCATATTTGTCGAGTTTTCCGTTTTTGTTTAAATCTTTGAATTTATTTCCGCCAATCGTAAGGATTTTTACGCCTGAATCTGCGGAATATCCTAAAACCGGGCCTTTTGAATTCGTAACCGTCTGAATATTCTGTGAAAATGCTGTTATTCCTAAAAATAATGCGGCAACATTTAAAACCGTTCTTTTCATTGTTTTACATTTTAGAAATTAAAGTTTACTGATAGCTGACCTGTTAAAGGCATAATGTAGGTTCCTGTCAACAGTTTTCCGTAGTAAGGGCTTGCATCGGTAATGAGTTCAGCACCGTTGATGGTTCCACTTGCTCCTCTTTGATTGAGGAAGTTGATAACCGTTGCGCCAACATTGATGTTTTTGTTAACTGTATAACTCACACCTCCGAAAGTTTCCCATCTTGGAGCAAAGTACAAGGCATTCGTAAGGTTCGCATATTGTTTTGAGAAATATCTGAAACTCGCCCAAAATCTCCATTTGTCAATGGTATAGCTAGGATCGATTTCCATCAAAACTTTAGCAACACCTAACACATTATTGTCGCTGTAATTGTAATCTTTTCCGAAAGCATTGAAATTAAATTTTTTATACACCGGATTTTGGAACGTCACTAAGTAATGTAAATTAAATCCTTTGAAAGGTTTCAACACGAAATCGGTTGTCCATCCCAACGTTTGAATATCGTAATAAACCGTTGTCGTTTGAGCCTGAGAGCTATTCGCCGGGTTTACAAGGTTGTATCTGTTCAGGTTGTTGTTCTTTTTAAGATAAGTCGCCTGAGAAATCAGCTGAATCCAGTTGGTGTTCCAGAAGACTCCGAATGCTCCCAACGGGCTTTTAATTTTATTGGTATTTGGTTCGAAAGCCTGAGAATAACTTTCCAGTCTTCTGTTTTCTTCTGTGTATAAGAAGTTGGCTAAAACTCCGAAGTTTTTGGTAATGTTATAAGTCGCGTTTAAACTTCCTGCAATCTGGAAGAAACTTTGGCTGATATGATCGAACTGCGCAGGATCTGTAAAATTAAAACCAACCGTTCTTGGTGTCAAAGAATATTCTCCGTCAAGGATGTGGTTTCTCAAATGTAAGCCGTAGCTTAGATTAAAGTTATCGCTAACTTTCCACTCATCCGTTCCATAGACTGAAAGTTTGTTTTCTGTTCCGCTATGGTATTCTCCACCTGCATTGTAGTTGTAGAATCCGTCAGCATCCGTATTTGGACCAATCAGTCTCTGAGGCTGTGGTTCAACAGTCTGGAAGAAGAAAGTACGATCGGATGTGAATTTGTTAACGTGATAATATTGTTCCAATACTCCGAATGTCACATTATGATTTCCAAGCTGTTTATTTAAAGAAAAACGACCGGCAACGCTGGTAATTGGAGTTTCCGGAGTGTACATTCCCAGAATTGTTCCTACCTGTCCTGAATAAGGCTGACCAGTGGAAGCTAAAGTATATCCTGCTGAAGAATCTGCATTGAAAATACTTAAAGGAATCATATTTGCCATTTTCACCTTGGAAAAATGCGCTCTTGTGGAGAATTTAAAATTCCAGCCGTTGTCTAAAAGATAATTACCAAAAATGTCGATATTATGCGATTTTGACCTGTTATCATTTCCACTCATTGAGCGCCATGAATATTCACCGGTAAGAATATCTTTTACTTTCATCAGTCCGTCTCTCACCACATAAGAATCTCTACCAATTTTGAAATTATCCAGCTCGGTTACTTTTCCTTCTGCACCATATTGGAAAACGGCATAATTGGTAATGCTGTAAGAATCTGCATATTTGTATAAAAGAGAGATTTTACCTTTATCATTATTAAAATATTTGGTAATACCTGCTCTGAAAATTTTGGTTTCATCGGCATTTCTGGCAAAGCCTAATTTGTATGTACTCGGGTCAAAGTTGGTAAAAGCACCTACGGTATAAGTCCAGCCGTTTTTTGAAATCGGTCCGGAAGCATTTACGTCACCTTGCAGCCAACCAAAAGTACTCGTTGTTAATTTTCCTTTTAGCTTAAAATCCTTTGTTCCCGTTTGAGAATAAGAATTCACTGCAAATCCCAAGTCACCCATTGTGTTGGCTAATTGGTCCATTTTCAAAAGTCCTGTTTTTTCCAGGCCTACACTTTGTCTCCATGTTTTGTTGGGAAGCTCCGGCCAGAAGAAATAGACTGCCGGAAGGTCGTTTTCAAGAATTGTGATTCCACCCACTGTTGATGGCAAACCGATATTTACGTCTCTCGGACTTGTATTGTTGGCTGCATTCAACATTACGTTTCTGTTGTTGTCTTCTTTTGACGAAGTGGTAACGGTTTTTACGCCTTCTTCATTTTTAACCACTGCTTTTACTGCTGTTTTCACTGAAGCACTGTCGGTTTCCTGTCCAAAAACGGTTGTGAAGGAAAGCACCAATGCCAATGCTGAAATCTTAAGAGTTGATTTTTTCATTGCTTAGTTTTCTAAATTTTATATAGTTGTTATCGTACATGTTTAAAGGCATAGCTTATCCTGCATCCAAAAAATGTATGGATGAAACTTTATTTCAGCACCGGGTTGTTTTTAAAGCCGGTTTTCCTCAGCATCAGGTTTCTCGAAATGGGTCAGCAGCTTTTGCTTGTACTGATCTGCTTTCGATTCAGTGTAAAAGACGTTTGTCTTTTCGATTCATTTCTTTATTCCAAGAAATTGTAATCGTCGAAGCAATTTCGTTCAGATTAGTGTTTAAATTCATTGCTTCCTCATGAAGCAATACAATACTACATTCTTTTGTCCAATTATCCAAAAAAAATGTTAATAAAATTTAATAATTAGATTTAATAATTTGATAATTAGTGTTTTGTATTTTTATTTTTAAAATCATTTTTAATGTTTCTTATTGAAACAATGGCTATGATTAACCAAATTTTTCCCCAAAAACGATCACAATATGTCCCTTTTTAAGTTTTTTCAAAATTTTTACTAGATTTGTTTAAATAAAATTCTCCCTAATTTTTCCAAATGGATTCCAAACAAAAGATTTTAGACAAGTCGAATGAACATAAAGAGTTTTTCTTACCCCATCTTTCTGCAGATCCTGTTATTTTCGGATTTGATCAGAATGAGTTGAAGGTTCTGCTTCTTAAAATGAATTACCGTAAACAATGGCTTTTACCCGGCGGGTACATCCGCAAAGATGAAGATCTTGATGAAGCGGTGGTAAGAATTTTAAAAGAAAGGGCCGGAATTACCGATGTTTACCTTGAAGAATTCGGTGTTTTTGGAAAAAAGAACAGGAGCGAGTTTTATTTCGAAGATTTTGATGAAACGCTCTTTCACAAACAAAGATTTGTTACAATAGGCTATTATGCGCTTTATAATCCGGACCGTTTTAAACTCATTGCGGATGAATACAGTGAAACCTGCGAATGGATCTATCTGAGCGAACTGTCTGAGATAGAACTGGCAATGGATCACAGAGATATTATTGAAAAAGCTTTATTGACATTACGAGAAAAGATTTCGCATAAGCCGATAGGATATAATTTATTGCCTGAAAAATTCACACTTTCTGAGCTTCAGAAATTATATGAAGTGATACTAGGAAAAGAGCTTAACAGAGGAAATTTCTACCGAAAAATTAAAAATCTTGGGATTCTGAAAAAATTGGATGAAAGACGAAAAGGAGGCGCGCATAAAGCACCAGATCTGTATTCATTTGATGAAGAAAATTATGCAAAAGCGCTGGAAAACGGATTAAGCAGCTGGTAATTTCATGAAGACAAGTGCCGGAATTCTATTATTTAAAAGAGAAGAAGGAAATTTCTTTTACTTTCTTGTGCATCCCGGAGGTCCTTTCTGGAAAAATAAAGATCTGGGAGCGTGGTCTATACCTAAAGGAGAAGTTTCTGAAGGTGAAAATTTGTTGGAACGAGCCAAAATAGAATTCGAGGAAGAGACAGGAAAAGGTGTTGATGGAGATTTTATTGAACTAAAACCCATCAGACAAAAAGCAGGAAAAACTGTTTTTGCATGGGCTGTGGAGGGAGATATTGAAACTTATGATATGAAAAGCAATGTCATAACGATAGACTGGCCACCAAAATCTGGCAAGACAATAGAGATTCCTGAACTAAACCGTTGGGAATGGTTTTCTTCTGATGAGGCAAAAAAAAGAATAAATCCCGCACAGGCAGGATTTATTTTGCAATTGGAAGAACTTCTTTCGGCTCAAAAATAATTTTATCGATCGTTTTCTTCTTTTTTAAAGCTAACGACTTCATAGTTTTCGTCTGAGCAGTATTGTTGACAGCTTTCATCATTGAAGGATTCCGGAGATTTCAGAAAATCTTCAATAAATTTGGCGCTTTCATCGGTTTTGGATGGAGTTATAATCACATGAAAAAGGTTTAATACAGATTCATCAGCATTTTTCAGTGATTCTTTTTTATGTTGCAGAGCTTCTTTAAAATTCATAATAAAATATTTAAGTTTTTTGGCTAATGAATAAATTATGCCATCCTAAATAATCATTAATAATGAGTAAATCTTTGTGGTATTGATTTTAAGAATGAATTCATCGATGGCTTAATTTTAGATGCAGGTTTTCACACTCAAACTAATTAAATTTAATACAATAAACATGTGTTATGAGCCAATTAAATCTGTTCGATGCGAGTGAATATTACAGGTTTCCTGAAGAACTGCTGGAATATACTGAAGATTTTTTAAGTGATAAAGAAGCATCTGAGCTTAAGGAAAAACTTCTTCTTGTAACACCCTGGAAGCAGAATACGCAGAAAATGTACGACAAAACGGTACTAACTCCGCGTTTAACGGCATGGTATGGCGACAGTAGCAAAATGTATAATTTGGGAAATAATGATTTTACCGTGAATGAATGGTCGCCGGAATTACTTGCGTTGAAAGAAAAAATTGAAACATATTCGGAGTATAAATTTAATTCTGTCCTGCTCAATTTGTATCGCGACGGAAATGATTCGGTAGCATGGCATCGGGATAAGGATAGTGAATTGGAAGAAAGGCCTGCAATTGCCTCGTTAAGCCTGGGGCAAGTGAGAAATTTTGATTTCAGAAAAGTTGATAACCATCAGCAAAAATACAGTCTTGCTTTGGGACATGGCTCACTGTTGATTATGAAAGGTGATTTGCAGAAAGGTTGGGAACACCGTATTGCAAAATCATCCAGGCTAATGAAGCCCCGGATCAATCTTACGTTTAGATTTATTAAGGAAATATCATGAAAAGAATTATTTTTTTAATTAAATGATATCGGCAATGTAATTTGGCAAAGAAATTGTCTATTGATACACAAAGCATTAAAACATCAGCTATGAATATTTCTTATTACGATTTTAAAAATATGCCTAATCAGGATCAATTCAGTTTAGTGATGAATGAAGGACGTATTATGAATGAAAGAACCGTTAATACGCTTAGATATGTTCTCTATGAAATTTCGCATTTTACCGTTGAAATGATTTATAATACCCAGAAAAATAAAGTGGAAGGGATTAACGTATTTCAAAATAAAGGAGCGTATTCAGTTTAATTACTATTAACAAATCAACATATACATGAGCAGCTTTTGGCTGCTTTTTTTATTGCATTAAAATTAATATTCAGAGGAATTTATTATCCATATAATTAATTTAGAAGGCAATTTTATGAAATTAATATGTAATTATTATTAAAAACAAAAAATCCTCAGAAAACTGAGGATAAAAACTAATAACCATGAAAACTCAAATTAAACATGAGTACTAGAATACATTAAAATATTATGCCAAATGATTTTCTTCAACGAAATTTTTAGTATTGTTTAACATAATTTAAGAAAAAATAATAATCTGATTAATTTGAAAAGGAAACAATTTTATCCAGAGTAAACTTTTACTTAATATTCAGATACTTTTATTTTATAATTTGAACATTAATCATGAAAATTTTAATTGTTTATGGCATAATAATAGGTGGTTTATAGACAACTAACCAAACCAATCACAAAATGGAATCTAATAAAGAAATTCAACAAAGCCTTAGAGGGAAAACAGTGGTCATTACCGGAGGAAGCAGTGGAGTAGGCAGAGCAGCAGCAGAAGCCTTCGCTTTAGAGGGGTGTAATATCGTTGTAGCAGCAAGAGGAAAGGAAGCGCTGGACGAGACGATGTCTTTATGCAGAGATTTGGGAGTCGCTGCCTTAGGAGTACCGACGGATGTCTCTGTGGCTGCTGATGTGCAGAATCTTGCCAACAAAGCATTACAATTCAACGGAAGAATAGACATATGGCTCAATAATGCAGGGGTAATGGCAAGTGGAAAATTTGAAGAAATACCGATGGATATTAACGAGCAGGTTATAAAAACCAATCTTTTCGGATATATGCATGGCGCTTATAGTGTTTTACCTGTTTTTAAAAGGCAGAATGAAGGAATATTAATTAATAATGTTTCAATCGGAGGTTTTATGCCGGCACCTTACAGTGCGGTGTATTCTTCTACAAAATTCGGAATCCGTGGTATGATGGAATGTCTTCATGGTGAAATTTCTGATTTTCCAAATGTACATATCTGCAATCTTTATCCCCAAATCCAACGTTCTACGGGTAATATGCACTCTGCAAAATTTTCAGGACTGGATTTTAAAATTCCGCCATTTGCTTCAGATCCCAGAGATACGGCAGCTAAATTTGTAGAATTGGCAAAAAATCCCCAAAAGGAAATGTTTCCGGATATTACTTCGAGAATTCTCACCGGATTATATGGACTGTTCCCCAAACCGATTATCAATACAGCTTCGGCATGGATGAGACTTATGATGAAACTAAAAAATGCACCCTCCGATTCAGGAAATGTTTTGGAACCTTCTTCAGAACCACACAGAATTTACGGTGAAACAATATTGCCGGTGCCATCAAAGAAAACACGTTTAGCGCTTATGGCAGGGCTTGGTCTCGGGCTTGCATTTATGTTTCTTAAAGTAAAATCTTCAAGCAAGGAGTAAAAAAAATAATTTAAAGTTTTATAACAAATAAAAATTAATTCGGATAGACAGTAGATTTATCCGATTTTTTTATCAAAAAGCCTCAATAATTTGATTTTAAAAATAATGTGTTAAATTAACGTGTTATTGTATGCATAATTAATATTAAACTGGTATTTTTGCACTAGTGAATGAGTTGATGGGAATTTAGGCATAAAATTATTTTAATCAATATCGAAATGATCAAAAAGCCTTTACACAATTTCCATATTCCCGTAATGGGATTAGCGTACACCATAGACAGCCCTGTTCGTGTAGCGCAATACGGTATTTCATCCGTAGTGTCTATAATTGATGATGAGATTATAGAAAAAATGAAAAATTTTTACAGTACTAAATTCAACCTGAATTATGCAAGTATTTCTACAAGGGTTGAAGATTACCGTGCCAAAAGGATCACCGCTTATCTTGATATGCTGGATGACATCGTTAATGAAAAATTTGAAGCCTTTAAAGAAGAAATCTCAAAAAATAAAACGGCTCTGATGAATTTTGTGGAAATGCTTCCCAACACATCAGAACTTACAGCAGGTTTACAGAATCTTCTAAACCAAAAAGAAGGAATTGCCTCATCGATAAAAAGCTTTGTCGAAAAACATCTTTCCCCAGGAAGTATCGATGTCAATATCATGACAAAAGTCGATAAGGATAATTTTAAAAATCATCATCAGCTGCCAACAATGTATAATGATGCTCATGCCTCGCTGCGCGGATTTGCGAAAAGCAGGCTCTCATCATCAATGGTTCTTTCTGCAGGAATGAATCCACGTTTATACAGCTATATTGAAGAATTTGATGACTTCTATCCGGATGAAAACGGAAATATTAAAAAGAAAATCATTCTTAAAGTCAGCGATTTCCGTTCGGCGATGGTTCAGGGGAATTTTTTAGCCAAAAAAGGACTTTGGGTTTCAGAATACAGGATAGAATCAGGATTAAATTGTGGAGGACATGCTTTTGCTACGGAAGGGCTTTTGCTTGGGCCAATTCTTGAAGAGTTTAAACAGAAAAAGCATGAGCTTGTAGAATCTGCACATGTGATGATGAATAAAATTCTCGAACAGAAAGGAAGATGTACTGTAAACGAACTACTGGAAATGAAAATAACCGTACAGGGTGGAGTAGGAACTGCCGAAGAACATGAATTCCTTTTAAAGACTTATGATGTTGACAGTATCGGTTGGGGATCACCTTTTCTGCTTGTTCCTGAAGCAACATCTATGGACAACGAAACCAGACAGCTTCTCACACAGGCAAAAGAAAATGATTTTTACATCAGTAATCTTTCGCCGCTTGGTGTTCCGTTTAATACCGTTAAAGGATCTTCCAATGAGGTTCTCAGACATGAAAAACAGGCCAGACACCGTTATGGAAGTTCCTGCCCCAAAAAGCTTCTTGCTTTAAGTAAAGAATATTCGCCGGAGGGAACTTGTACAGCATCAAAAAAATATCAGGATTTGAAACTCCATGAACTGGAGTCTGAAAGACAGGAAATATCACCAGAAATCTATCAAAAGAAAAAAGAAAATATCACTGAAAAAGCCTGTCTTTGTGTAGGGTTGGTAAATGCTGCCTACATTGAAAACGGGATTGAAATAAAAGGTGAAAAACAAGGGGTTGTTGTTTGTCCCGGGCCAAACCTGGCGTATTTCGATAAGGAAATTTCATTATCCGAAATGGTAAAGCATATTTATGGAAAAACAAATGTTATTTCCCATAAAGCCAGGCCAAATATGTTTATTAACGAGATGAAAATGTACATCGATCATCTAAAGAATGACATTAATAATTTCACGGGAAGCATCACGGCAGGTCAGATTAAAAAATGGAAAAATTTCAAAGAAAACCTGTTGAGTGGAATTAATTATTACGAAAATCTTTTGGTAATTTCTGATTATTTCAAAGCAGATTTGAATATCAGATGTCATTTACAACACTATAAATTAATAGTATCCCAAATTATAATCCCTGAAAATTAAAATAATACAAGCCTTCATATACATTTGAGGGTTTGTATTTCATTCATTTTTAAAGGTTGATAATGGACTATTAAAAATGTTTTGGCAATATTAAAATTTTTTTTATATTTGCACCACTGAAAACGACGATATCATCGGAGTTTAAGGAGAGTTGGCAGAGTGGTCGATTGCGGCAGTCTTGAAAACTGTTGACTGTAACAGGTCCGGGGGTTCGAATCCCTCACTCTCCGCCAGTTGGGAAACCAAAATAAGCTAAAACGCTGTAAACATCAATGTTTACAGCGTTTTTTGTTTTAGTGCAGTATCAAAAAAAACCAAAATAGGTCACGATTTATATGACCTATTTCGTGTCCCATTCAAAAAATTACAAAAATGGGTCACGAAAAATCAAGGAAAACCCGATCAATAGGTAAACGATATTGAGTGAAGTATAACTTATGATTTAAAATTAGTTTTATAAAATTATAAATGTAAGATTACAGAATTTAAATTTAATTTTGAAAGGTGATACTGTAATTTAGATTTTTCGGTATTGGCATTAGAAATATTGATTCTTTGAAATAATTTTTTGAAAAATGTCCTCATTCCGGAAAATCAATCGTCATTAGAATGAACTTTAAATTTTTATAAAATGAAAGAATTTGTTTTAATTTTCAGAAACAGCGAAAACGGCGGTGCTAAGCCATCCCCTGAGCAAATGCAGAAATTATTAACCGACTGGATGGATTGGATGGGCAGCATCGCTGCACAGGATAAACTGGCGGATAAAGGTAATCGCCTTTCTATGAGCGAAAGCAAAACCGTAAAACCAGGTAATATTATCACAGATGGTCCTTATACGGAGGTTAAAGAATTTATTAACGGTTACATTATTGTGAGAACAGAAACCATTGATAAAGCTGTTGAGATTGCATCTGCTTGTCCGATTCTCAACATCGGAGGTAATGTGGAAGTGAGAAAAGTGGTAACGCCAGATGACCATAGCTAACGGACAAAACAATAGGCTTTTGCAGCATCTTTTTCGACAGGAATATGCTAAAATGACGGCCGTTTTGTGCCGTCATTTCGGCCTACAACATATTGAAGTTGCAGAAGATGTAGCCAGTGAAACTTTTTTGAAGGCCACGGAATACTGGATGCAGAAAGGTATTCCGGAAAATCCTGTGGGATGGTTGTACACAGTTGCCAAAAATAAAGCAAAAGACCATCTCAGACGGAACTCGATTTTTGAATCTAAGATAAAGAACCATCTTTCTTCCGAAAAGTCTGATATTGAGCTGGATTTCACAGAAAAAATAATAGAAGACAGTCAGTTGGCGATGATTTTTGCGGTTTGTAATATCTCTCATTCTGAAGAAACGCAGATTTGCCTGGCGCTACAGATTCTTTGTGGTTTCAGTGTGCAGGAAATTGCGGATGCATTTCTTTCTAAACCTGAAACGATAAAAAAACGTCTTCAACGTGGCAGAAATAAGCTTCGTGAAGAGAAATTTCAGATATGTAGAGTAGATAAAGAAGTAATAGAAAACGGACTTTCAATGGTTCTGAAAACATTGTATCTTTTCTTTAACGAAGGTTATTTTTCCAGATCAAATAATGAAATGATAAGAAAAGAACTTTGTTCAGAGGCGCTTCGATTGACTTTGGAACTTACAAAGAATTCATTTACCAATATTCCTGAGACCAACGCATTGATTGCCTTGATGTGTTTTCAGAGTTCGCGTCTGGAGGCTAGGATCAATATTAATGGAGAAGCCGTTCTTTTTGAAGAACAAGACAAAGGTCTTTGGGACAGTTTTCTTATTGAAAAAGGTAATTTGTATCTGATTAAAGCTTTTGAAGAAAGAGAAAAATCTAAATATCATTTTGAAGCGGCTATTGCGTATTGGCACATTTCAGCAGCCGATGAAAACTTGAAATGGACATCCATTCTACAGCTTTACAATCAGTTGCTCATTAAAGAATATTCTCCCTTAGCTGCATTGAACAGAGCCTTTGCTTTCGCAAAAGTATATGGTTGTGCAATGGGTATTTCCGAAACGGAAAAGCTTAACCTTAACGATGGAATCAATTATCACAGCCTGCTCGGATATTTGTACGAGAAAGAAAATATAAAAACATCATTGGCGCATTATCACGAAGCTTTTAAACTTTCAAAATCAAAGATTGAAAAACAGACTTTGAAAAGGAAAATTTCAGAATTGGGAGGAAGTTGATTATTAAGTTCACTGCCGAAAATTTTCATTTTGGCTACTTTCGTTATCAAATCAAAAAATACTTGATTAAGTTCTGTCCAGTCCAAATAAGAATGTGTGATTAATCCGGCTGAATAATAACAAATCGAACCAAAGGAAACTCTTTTTTTATATTTTCGCGAATACGCTGAACAGCCATAGTAATTTCTTCTGTATCCAGATGATCTTGAAAGTCTATAATAAGCATCAATACGATCTCTTCAGGTGATTGATAGGTGGATAATATATTTTTAGTTCTTAGTACTGCGGTATCCTGTTCGGCTAATTTTGCGATTTTTTCTCTTGTATCAGGCGATATTCCTTCCCCCATTAGTAAGCTTCTGCTTTCCCGAGCCAGAATTAAGGACACAAAAACAAGTATTAATCCCACGAGTATAGACGCAATTCCATCCAATTCCGGAATTTGAAAAGAATAGCTTATACTCATCAAAATCATGACAATAATCAAACCCGCTACTGCCGCACCATCTTCAAAGACAACAAGGAAGCTGGAAGGATCTTTACTCTTGATAATAGAATCCCACCATCCTGCACCGTTACGCGTTTTATTAAATTCTTTTAAGGATATAAGCAAAGATGTTCCCTCAAAAATTAGAGAAAGAACCAATACTATATAATTCCAGAATGGATTTTTCATCACTTCTGGTTCGATAATGTGTAAAATTCCCTGATAAATTGATAGGGCACCACCTAAACCAAAAATGAGAATAGAAACGATAAAAGACCAGAAATACAATTCTTTACCATATCCGAAAGGGTGCGATTCGTCTGGCGCTTTTTTACTTCTTTTTATTCCGTACAGAAGTAGCAGCTGGTTGGTGGAGTCAACGGTTGAGTGTATGCCTTCCGAGATCATTGATGAGCTGTTTGTAAATGCTCCTGCTATAAACTTTGTTACAGCTATCAGCAGATTAGCAGCAAGTGCACTGTAAATTGATTTACGATTGTTGGCCATTTAATTCTAGTATAAATATGAAAAAGAAGAATGAATTTTTAATACAATTTACCATTTTCAGTATGATTTGAATATTGTAAATAATATTTTATAAAATCACTATGATTACAAATTATTAAAAAAATAGGCTATAAGAAAGATACTGATACATACAATAAGAACCGTTACGGTTAGTATTAAAGAATTGTTTCCGACAAAAATGTTTTCCGTGATCTTTTTTTGAGTCTTTCTGTAATTAAGATAGGATAAAATAAGGATCACAACTCCTGTAGCAACAAGGATAAGACCTGTAAGATCGGAGTATTCTTTCTGTGAGTGAATGATATGCTTTTCTGCATTAAGCAGTGAAATCTGTTTTAGAAATACGGAAAATTTCACCAGTATAAATCCGAAACCCATTAATGCTACTGATGTCCTTAGCCAGGCAAGAAATGTGCGCTCATTAGCGAGATGGTCGCTTGTCTTATTTTTTTTCATTATTCATAATCCTATTCACGTTAGTCTAAAATTCAGTGATGCAATATGAATGCAAACCATAATCCAACATCAGAATTTTTAATAGATAATTTATGATTTTCTGACGGCTAAGTTTAAAGATCAGGCAAAATTCAAATCAAATTTTAAATAGTTATTGATATTATGATTATTTGTAGAATAATTTTCAAAATTTCAGATTATCTCATTATAGATTCTACAGGCATGGTAATTGTATAAAAAAGATTATTGGATTTTTAGACCATATTATTCCGATTGAGGATTTAAGTAAAATTAAAACATGAATAATGGCCTGATATTTAGCGTTTAATACAATTCATTTACAGAAAAGCTTTATTGAAGAGGTATCTTTTTTATAGAAATTAATCCTCTTCATTTCTACTATCATAATTACATAATAATTAAATATTATCATTTTGAGTTTTAAAATTTTTGTACAGCGTTCTATAATTATAATTTCTCTTATTGTTGCGACGCTTTTATTAGCGTTCGGAATTGATTTCTTTTTTATGCTGTTCGCCTCCGTTGTTTTAGCCGTATTACTGATCTCTATAACGGTAAAAATCAAAAAGTGGCTTACCATAAAATATGCAGGAGCATTAGCCATCACTGTATTATTAATCACTATTGTTATTACAGGAATCGGCCTGTTGATGTATCCTTCACTGGACGAACAGGTTTCGCAATTGCAAAAAGATATACCACAATCAATAAGCAAACTTCAGGAGAATTTATCTCATACCTCTTGGGGAAAAGACCTTCTGAAAAATATTAAAAACCCGAAAGAACTCGTAAAAGACAATAAAGAAGATATTGTAAACAGTACAACTGCAATATTTTCTACTACTTTGTCATCATTGGCAAACACATTCGTTGTTATCGTGATTGCATTATTTTTTGCCGTAGATCCGAAACTTTACAAAAAAGGATTTCTTTGTCTGCTGCCGGATAAAGTTGTTCCGAAAGCTGATAAATTGATTTATAAATGCTACGAAACACTGGCCAACTGGCTAAAAGGTAAATTTTTATCAATGCTGGTCGTAGGAATACTTACTTATATAGGATTGATTTTGCTGGATTTTCCCATTCCTCTAGTACTTTCGCTTATTGCAATGATTCTTACATTTATTCCTAATATAGGGCCGATCATTGCGATGATTCCGGCAATGCTTATAGGAATGGTAAATGGCCCCGAGCAAGCACTTTACGCTGCTGCACTTTACATTATTGTTCAAACCCTGGAAAGTTATCTTATCACACCATACATCAATAAAAAGGCAGTTGATCTTCCCCCTGCATTAACATTAGCCTGGCAGGTTTTTCTAGGAATATTTTTAGGCGGCCTTGGATTATTTATGGCCACACCGCTGCTGGCTGTTATCTTTGTACTCGTTAACGACCTGTATGTAAAAGGTTACCTGAAAAAGGAAAACTCTTGTGCCTTATAAACTAAAACTTAAAGAATTGGTTGAAGTAGCCCTAAGGAAAAGCTTAAAAGATACAGCTATTAGTCAAGTCTTTTCAATATATTATTCATTTGCCGGATTTCTCTTTCTTGCGATTTGATGATACTGTCTGCCAGCTGTCGTACTTCAGGATCTTTGATTGATGCGTTTTTGCTCGTCATTATAGCTGAAGAATGATGAGGAATCATTGCTCTTAAATATTGAACATCGCCCACAGGTGTCTGTGATCTTAAACCGATAAGGGCTATAATAAACACAAAGGTTGCCACGGTAATAATTCCGGTATTTATCCTTTTATTTGTATACATTTTTCTCATCATCAGAATCATAATAATTGCCATGGGAGCAACCATTAATAAGGTCATGTATATTCTCGTGATACTGGTGTAGTAGTCTTCGATTTTATCCATATTCAGAAACATTATCACATACATAATGATCGACGATAAAAGAATCGTAAGACTGAATTTTTTATATTCCATAATTTAAATATTTTAAGTTATTGATAAACATCCAAAAATCAAACCTTTAATTTCTTATTTCTAAATCATCTGAAAAAACGATAGGGCATTTCCTTCAAAAAACAAATTATATTTTTTGTCAGCTTGCAATAAAGAAAAGGCCGGCTATACTCAGCAGATAGATTAGAAAGACAGCTAGCGAATCCATACCCATGCGCAGGCACTGTTTCTTTGACCGGAAAATCAAACCTATACAATAAATTAAAGTCAGCAGTATAGCGACTCCTGTAAGATAAATATCTGCAGGTTGAGCTTCGGGTAATGCCGATTTTTTTGCAATAACAGAAGCGACAAGAAAGAGTACCGGTAAAAAGGCATTGCCCCCGAGAATATCGCTTATTGCAAGCTCATAATCTCCGAGTTTGATAGCCGCTGCACCAGTAGAAATTTCCGGGAGTGAAGTCGCCAGTGCCAGAACGGTTGCGCCAAAAATCAATCCATTCATATGAAAATGTTGGGCGATCGCATCGCCGCTCGATTCAAGCGTTACACCGGCGAATAAAGTAAACAACGAACAAAGCACGAAAATAAATACTGTTTTACCAATATGCTTTCCTGCTTTTTTATTTTGAGAGGATTGTTTGTCTTTAGCAGAACCATTTTGTGAAAGATTTTCTTTCTTCCAGGGAAGTCCCTTTCCAGCTTTATCAACAAGGATAAGACTGAAGATCCATACCAGAAGAATCGCAAAACTTGCCGGTGAGATATGAAAGACCGATAAAGAGTCGGGCAGCTGATGGCCAATTACCACAAGGATAAGAATCATGACCAGTACAATAGATTCCAATATGAGTGACATTGATGAAGCCATGAAAGTTAGCGCGCCTTTCTTTCCAAGTACAAAGGCATCAAGAAACATAAGAACGACGGTTTGCAGGGCTATTCCTCCCAAGATATTACCAACAGCCATATCCAGATTTCCTTTCAGTGCTGCACTTACGGTAATGGCGATCTCGGGTAAATTCGTTACCACTGCCAGCAGGATAACCCCGCCTAGTGCCTGGCCCAAATGAAAATGCCTGGATAAAATGTCAACTGATTTCGAGAGGTGTACTCCCGCCACCCAGATTACCGCCGCCGCAACGGTAAAGACGAGAAGAAGCACGGGTAAAGATAAAGTATTGAGTTCCATCATAAACTTAGTAATTATACATTATAGCTTGTATTCTGAATGATACTAAACTTTTTAAACACTTATCTTCAAAATTAAGACCATGATTATTGATATTGCTGTAAACTCACCAAATATTTTGCTTCTTTATTATTGTAAAATATCTTTCGTTTCGTTTTTGCTGTTTCGGAAAGAAAATGCTGTACAATTATATTCTAAGTCGCTGAGAGCAGAAAAGGATTGCTATCGAAAATTAGTGTAAAAGATTAAATGAAATAGAGTAGGGATTACCCGTAATTGCCCATGAAAACGGCAATACCCCAAAAGTAGTCTTGGTTGGACTACTTTTACAGCTACAAATGTAAACAAAATATTTTCACTTCCAAACACTAACCTTTTATTTTCTAATTTCTTACATTTTGACAACAAAAACCACAAGATCGCACAAACTTACAATACAGTTTTCCTGATTTATTTTATATATTTGTGATGTAGTGTTCATTACCTAGGAAAAGTAGTCCAACCAAGACTACTTTTTACTATAGCACGGAATGAACACTATGATGAAATATTTTAGATCTTTTCCATTACTACGTTTTTGCGTAGTATGGTGGTATATTTTCATTCCTTCAAAAGCATATTCCGGTTCGTTTGTACCGGGAGATTCCATTATTTTCGTAGCTGAAGACTCGTATGTCTATTCAGAAACGTCTGTATTTATTGCAGGTTCTGAACAGAATAAAGGTTTTACATCAGCTAAAAAGTCCAGAGATTTTCTTAAGAGATCATCTTTACCATTTTCTACTCAAAAATCAGTCATTATTGCAGCTAATAAGGCTTGCTATACAGGAAGTCCGGGGAGTCATCATGACCCCGGACGCATTTCTCGTACCTCAATGTTGGGGATTATAGGAAGCGCTTCTGTGAAGCTTCTTGATAAAACAATAAAACCTTTATTTCTCGCACTTGAAGAAATAGGTAGGGATAGAAATAAGTTTATAGATAGTGCTTTTTATCCATTTCAAATTACAAATATCATCATCAATCACTTCGTTCGTCCTCCGCCTGCACTTCCACTTGAAGGCACAAAGATTTTTAACACATAAGTCATATTGGATTCGTCGTCAATTCGAGTGTTTTTTCGTAACAAGGTGAAGAAAAAATGTATCGAGAATGACATTGATCCTCAAACTCATAAACTTCTCGATACGACTTCTATAAAGTCTACTCGAAGTGACGGGGTGAATCAAAATGAATAACGAATAATAATCTTAGCTAGCTCTTATAAGTGTAACGCCTTTGTGAAACTTAAAAACATAACATATTAAAAAAATCTTTGTGGGCTTCGTGTTCACAATGAAGAATATAATAATAACATAAATACAAAACAATGAAACATTTATTTACAGCCGCCGCAATGCTGCTCAGCATGACAGCATTCGCTCAGGTGGGGATTAATAACACTTCCCCAAAAGCAACCCTCGATATTACCGCCAAAACAACCGACGGCAGCAAACCGGAAGGACTCATCATCCCTCAATTATCCGGTAGTAATATCCATTCCGCGACAGTAGCAGGAGTCTACGGATCAAACCAGAAAGGACTTATCATCTATGCAACCTCTGCTGACTCTTCTCCTACAAGTGCAACAGCTAATATTACCGCTGCGGGATATTATTATTTCGATGGAAGTGTATGGCAGAAAATGGCAGGTGCAGCAGCGGGTGATACCACCAACGATGCGTGGATCAATGACACCACCAACAGTATGGTAAAATTAGGAACCAAAGCAGATGGAACAACAAGAGCAGCAGGAACCGATTTTGTCGCCAAAGATAATGGACAGATCGGAATCGGAACAAGCAGCCCGGATGCAAGTGCAGCATTAGAAGTTGCTTCAACCAACAAAGGAATGTTAATTCCAAGAGTATCGTTGACAGGTTCTACCGACCAAACCACGATACCTTCTCCTGCTACCGGATTAATGGCATATAACACAGGAGCAGCAGGTCTGGTCTTTAAAGGTTTCGTATTCTGGAATGGTACAGAATGGAGGTCAGTGAATAATAACCCTACGATCTCTCCTGCCATTACGAGCCTTAAATGTACGGATGCCTATCTTGAGCCCAATACATTTTCAGCAGGGGTAGCCTACACAGGAGTGCTTAAAGTACCTTATACAGGTGGAAATGCAGGTTTATTTTCCGGAGGAACAGTCATAAACTCAACAGTTAATACAGGATTAACGGCAACCTTGAATAGTGGAGAACTTGAAAGCGGTTCGGGGGTATTGAGCTATACAGTAAGCGGAACACCATTACAAAATAGCCCGATTGCAGCAAGCTTCAATTTAGGATCAACAGTTTTTGGAGTTACAGGTTGTACAGCATCGGTAGGAGATGGAGTGGGGACGAATGTAACGACAAAGAAAATAATCTATAATTCTGCAAATTCAAATTTTTCATATAGTATAAAAATTGACGACTTAGAGTTTTCTATTTACAATGAACAAGTTTATTTCAGATTTCAACAAGATCCTTCTTTATCCACAAATTTTAACAGCTTAACAAAGTGGTATTATTCCACTAATAACTATTTAGCCCAATCTGTTACTATTACACCATCTGCTGCAACTAATTCAGTAACTGCAAATGGTTCAAATATAGCTAATTGGATAAGATTAGGGAGTGTGGGAGCCGCTTTTAATAACTTTCAAGATCTTGAATATAATGCAGAATTGATTATTCCAAATAGAAATACTTTATATAGGATATATGCTACTCGATTTGCTGCGGGAAGTTCTGGAACATATGTTCTCGTAATTACTAAATATTAAGTGTATATAAAAAATAATAACAATCAATATTTTATAAAGTAATGTCAAACATCTTACACAAAATCAAAGCGTATCTCTACGATAACGTTTTAACCAAAGACAATCCCAATGATTTCACGGCACGTACAACCAGTGAGCGAAGCCTTAATGTCCAGCAGATCTGTCAGTCAGCCGTTACTCGTGGTGGTGCAGATATCTCTGCTTCTTCGATGGAACATGCGACCGAACTCTTCCTCAAAGAAATGGCGTATCAGCTTTGCGATGGCTTTTCGGTCAATACCGGGTATTTTACGGCGAGTACGACGATTCGAGGGGTATTCGATAGTCCATCGGAGACTTTTAACAAAGACAAGCACAGCATCATTTTCCAGTTTAACCAGGGAGAAAAGTTGCGGGCAGAGGTTCCAAACATTGAAGTCGAAATCCTGGGCGTGGCAGAAGCTTCTTCGGTTATTCTTCAGGTAACGGATGTGAAGAGTGGTTCAGTGAATGATCTGCTCACTCCAGGCAGAAACCTGAAGATCGTGGGCAACAAGATTAAGGTAGCAGGTGAAGATGCTTCGGTAGGGGTATTCTTCGTGAACATGGCAACCGATGCCAGAATTATGGTAGAAGAAAATGATCTGGTGACAAATAACCCCTCAGAGGTTATCGTAGTGATTCCTGCATTACCCGCAGGAGCGTATCGATTGGAGATTGCCACACAGTTCACCGGCAGCTATCTGCTGAAAGAACCCCGCACGGCAGTTTTCGAGCGTGAGCTGACGGTTCAGTAAAGCGACTGCTTCCCTCGTACCTAAGCGGAGGACACTTAGGTAGCTAAGTGACATGCCCTTACGGTGCTAAGTGACTCCCACTTACGAGGCTAAGGGGGTGTATATAACGGTTCCGTTAGAAATTAATAGTGTACAGCATTGGTGTAAGAGCCAATCATAAAAGCCGCTCCCTTTGTTGGGGCGGCTTTGCTATTTACCAGTTTTTATCGATCATGTAGATGAGCTGCGTCATGGCAACGGCACCTAGCAACAGTTCTCTCCGGTTTACTTTTTCAAAAGTATCTTCTTCCGTGTGGTGAATATCGAAATACCGTTGCGAATCGGGAACGAGTTCTGCGGTTGGAATTCCCATATCATGAAGCGGGTAGAGGTCGGTTCCGGAATAGGTATTTTTAAAATCATAAATCCCGTAAGGAAGGAAAATACCCGACCAGCTTTGGATCTGTTTTCTTTTTTCCTCATTCATATCCAGGGAAATTCCTCTCGGGGTAAAACCTCCGGCATCTGTTTCGATAGCAAAAATATGTTTTTCCTTGTTCTCCTTGGCTGTTTTACCGTATTGAACACCGCCTTTCACCCCGTTTTCTTCATTGGCAAAACAGACTACCCGAATTGTATGGTTATTTTTAATTCCTAAATTCTTAAATGTTCGTAATACTTCAATACTCTGCACGATTCCTGCTCCGTCATCGTGAGCACCTTCGCCTACATCCCACGAATCCAGATGTCCGCCAACAACGATTACGCTTTGGTCTTTCTTACCAGTAATTTCTCCAATCACAGAGTGGGAGAGTTTTTCGCCTTTCATTCCACAATTGGAATTGAGTTTGGCAATGATCTTTTGAGACTTTAAAAGCCCGGCCATCTCGTCGGCAGTACTGCTTCCGATGGCTACCGCAGGTATTTTCTTATCATTTGCGTAGCGCATCGCTCCGGTATGCGGAACATCATCGAAAGCAGATGAAAGTGAGCGGATGATGGCAAATTTCCCTCCTTTTTTTGCCGTTAAAGAAGCAGCCGTGGATCTGTATTTCGCAGCGTCACTGTATCCTCTGAACGTTTCAATATATGACTGGCTAAACGGATAATTAAAGAAAACGATCTTGTCTTTCACCTGATCCGGTGTAAGTTTTTCATATTCTTCCATTGAGCGTACCATGATGATTTCTCCTGAAATGTCTTTCCCGCCCGTACCTTCAGAGTTCCCGAGGGAAAGCATTTTAAGATTTTTCCATTTTCCGTTGGAGGCTTTTATCTGTAACGATTCTTTTCCTCTCACCCAGACTGGAACCATCACTTCCTGCAGCCATACTTTGTCGGCTCCTGCATCACGAAGTTTTTGTTCTGCCCATTTTACTGCTTTTTCGTAAGATTCAGAACCGCTGAGACGATGGCCGATGTTTTTGGTTAAATCTCTTAATTCGGTATAGGCTTTTCCTTTATTTAATATCTCTGTAGAAATTTCTGCAAACCGTACAGAATCTTGTTTTTCCTGTGCGGAAATAGCCATACTTCCAAGCAACAGAGCAGCGGTTATTATATGTTTCATTGTAAAGGTATTCAGTAAATTAACTTAGTGGTTTTTGATTTCAATATTCAGTTGCCTTCCTTCTGTTTCTGCTTTTTTATCCATGGAAGACCCGATGCCTATTCCGATGGCCATTCCGATCGGTAATCCAATACTGAGGAGTGCGATGTTTCCCATGAGCAGGCCAAATGCAACTCCAATTGGCAATCCGAATGCACCCATTCCTGCAGCCAGCCACAAATTGCGGTAGTAATTTTTAGGTGCGATTTTATGTTCTTTTTCCAGAAGTTTAATAATGTTGTTTTGCTTTTGTTTCAGCATTTTGTGTAAATCTTTGCCACGCAATGTAGTGGAATTGATTATTGCCGTCTCGCTGTTAATCTTCGCAACGGTTTCTGCTGAAACTTTCTTTTGCTCCAGTTCACTCAGGATTTGTTGCAACTGTTCATAAAGCGCATTGGTTTTTGTATCGGTAAGGAGTTCGGGTTCCAGATCTGGTTTAATAATTTCCATGTATTTGTTTTATGGTGTTTGAATTTTGCTATATCTGGTTTTATTTAAACGCAAATTGAATATTGGCTGTATATACTACCAGTTTTTATCGATCATAAAGATCATCTGTGTCATGACAACGGCTCCGAGCAGAAGTTCTCTTTTATTCACCTTGTCAAAAGTATCTTCTACCGAATGATGGTAATCGAAATATCTTTGGGTATCTACGACCAGTTCAGCCAGAGGGACATTGATCTTTTTTAACGGAGAAATATCCTGAATGGCTTCCGTCTGGTCAAAATCATAAACTCCATAAGGAAGGAAATAGTTTTTCCATTCAAAGATCTGTCTTCTTCGTTGGGGAGACATATCTAATGAAAATCCTCTCGGAGAATACCCTCCTGCATCGGTTCCCAGTGCAAAAACATGCTTTTCATCTTTATTTTTTACATATGCAGCATACATTTCACGGCCTTGCCCACCGTTTTCACTATTGGCATATAACACAACCCGGATCGTATGATTGTTGTCGATGCCGAGAGATTTTATAGTTCTCAAAACTTCTATACATTGTACCACTCCGGTTCCGTCATCGATGGCACCTTCCCCGAAGTCCCAGGAGTCTAATTGCGCGCCGAGTACGATCACTTTATCGTCTTTCTTTCCCGGTATTTCGGCAATGATGTTTGGGTTGGTTGTTTCCCCTTTTGCTTCGGCGGTCATATTGATTTTAGCGGTTACTTTTTGTTTTTTGAGCAGTTTCTCAAGCTCATCCGCAGATTTTGCCCCGATGGTCATGGCAGGGATTTTTACTTTATCATCCGGTTCATAGTAGATCATTTTGGCGTGTGGGATATCATCGTTCGCCGTAGTTAATGACCGTATGATTAAAGCTTTTGCGCCTGTAGTTGCAATGACGGAAGGGGAAATGAGTTTTGATTTTGCAGTAATCAGGTAAGAATCGCTGGTATTGATAATTCTCGGATCCAGGGGAAGATTTACAAATACTATTTTGTCTTTGAGCTGTCCCCAGGACATTTCGTTAAAGTCAGAAGTCGTGTTAATGAGTACGATTTCTCCGGTAAGGTCTTTTCCCTGTGTACCTTCGGAATTTCCGAAAGACAGCATCCTGATATTTTTCCATGTTCCGTTCTCTGTCTTTATCTGTAGTGATTCTTTTCCTCTTATCCATACCGGAACTTTGGCTTCCTGTCTCCAGATCTTTTCCACACCAATTTCTCTGAGCTTTCTTTCTGCCCATTGCACGGCTTTCGTATAACCGGGAGTAGCGCTGAATCGTGGCCCGATCCCTTTTGTAAGTTCGCCCAAGTTATTATAGGCGGTTCCGTTCATCATGATTTCATCCGAGATCTTTTTAAACTCATCATGATAGTTAAACTTTTCCGTAATGCCGGTTTTCTTTACCGGTCTCCTCAGTGGTTTTTTTTGAGAAAATAAAAATCCACTCAAAAAGAGTGGAATGATAATGAAGATCTTTTTCATTTATTTTTTACCTTTCTTTTTCCATGCTAAAAGTATGAAAAATTGGTCAGTTTTTACTGTTTCATATCGTACATTAAAAGAGCTGTAACGAGTTTAGGCTCTATAAAGGTACATTTGGGCGGCATGATAAGCTTGAGATCAGAAATTTTAATCATATCATTAAAGCTTACGGGATACACCCCGAATCCTGCTTTTCCTCCTCCGTTATCTATTCTTTCTTTAAGATAGCTGATGCCTTCAATGGTTGAAGTTCCTTTTATGTAATCTATTTTCTCAGAACTGTCGGGATCTTCAATTTGTAAGATATTTTTAAAAATATACTTGTCGAGAAGGTGATGATCGAGATTATCCAGAGACATTTCCTGTGAGCGGAGATCATGCTTTACGTGAAGGGAATAAAATTTACCATCCATATACATTGATATGTGGAATTTTTGTGAAGGGAAATATGCCGTTTCTCCTTTTTCGTGAATAAGGAAGTATTTTTCCAGTTCACTTAAAAACTCTTCATTGGAAAGTCCGTTAAGGTCAGTCACAATCCTGTTGTAATCATGAATTTTAATGGACTGGTTGGATACGATAAAGCTGTAGACGAAATTGTAAAGCTCGGTTCCGTTATGTCTTTTGTTTTTATCTTTCTGATGTTTGGCATTCAGGGCCGTCGACCCGATTCTGTGGTGACCGTCGGCAATATAAAATGCATCAATCTGATCGATTACTTCTTTAAACTGCTGTAGCTTAAGACGGTTATCTATTCTCCATATCTTATGCCTGATCCCTTTGGTATCTACATGATTGAAGATCGGAACATTCTTCTCTTCATGGTTCATTAAAAGCTCAATCTTTGAATTGGCAGGGTAGGTGAGTAACACAGGTTCTGCCTGAAGATTAACTTTTTCAAGATAATGAGCCAGCTTTTCTTTTTTCTGCGGAATGGTACTTTCGTGCCTTTTGATCTTTCCGTTCCAGAAATCTTCAATGCTGGCAAGCCCTAAAAGCCCCCTGAAAACCTGTTTGTCGGGATAGATCTGCTCATAAAGATAATATGCCGAATTGTCCTGAACGAGTTTATGCTCATCCATCAATTCTTCAAACGTCGACCTGATTTTTCTCAGATTCCGGTCGATATCTTTAGATTTACTTACTACATAGGGTTTTATCATATTGATGTAAGTATCTTCAACTTGAGCTTTTTCCGCTATCTCTTCCTGTGTAAAATTGTCCAAAGGATGAGTAGGGAAAGTACTCTCATAGTCTTTATGAGGTCTTATTCCGCGAAAAGGTTTAAAAACAGGCATATTTTATTGTATAGTTTCTTTTATCTTGATAATCTGTTCTGCAAGCTCTACTCCGATTTTTTCCTGAGCATCCACCGTGTTTCCTCCTACGTGCGGTGAGAGCGAGAGGGCTGGGTTCATGAGCAGTAGTACTTCCGGGTTGGGTTCTTTTTCAAAAACATCCAGTGCAGCGCCGGCCACTTTTCCCGATTCAATAAAATCGATGAGTGCCACTTCATTTATCACGCCGCCTCTTGCAGTATTTACAATATAGACTCCGTCTTTCATTTTTTCAAACTGTGGCGTGTCTATGATATATTCATTTGTTTTTGGGGTATTGATGCTAATGAAGTCTGCTTCTTTTAAAAAAGCATCCATATCATTGGTGGAAGTAATCTCAAACTGTACCGACTGTCCGTCGAAAAATTCAAGCGTAAGAACTTTTGTCTGAGGTTTTCTGGTAAGAACAATGACTTTCATTCCCAGAGAAATTCCCATTTTTGCGACTTCCTGACCGATGCTTCCAAAGCCGATAACCCCTAATGTTTTCCCTGAAAGTTCGTATGCTTTGCTGAAGGATTTCTTCATGGCATCAAAATGAGTTTCTCCTTCCAGCGGCATTAGTCTGTTGGATTCGTGAAGAAACCGGGCTAAAGAAAAGAAATGTCCGAACACCAGCTCTGCAACAGATTTTGATGATGCTGTAGGTGTATTGATGACATATAATCCTTTTTCGATAGCGTATTCGACATCAATATTGTCCATTCCGATACCGCCTCTTCCGACGATTTTAAGCCCGGGGCAGGCATCAATAAGATCCTGTCTTACTTTAGTGGCGCTTCTTACCAGCAGAACATCAACCTTATTGTCGTTGATGAATTTAATGACATGATCCTGAGCAACCCTGTTGTCCAAAACTTCAATCCCGGCATCTTTCAATACCTGTTCGCCTGCTTTTGAAATACCGTCGTTAGCTAAAACTTTCATGGATTTTTTATTTAATTTAAAAATTCAATGATTAAATTTTAAATAGTTGCGCAAATTAAGAAATTTTATAATAATGCTCAATAATCTGCTGAAATTTGGTTTAATAATTACTTACTTAAAAGATTTCATTACGTCTACCAAAACCTGAACGCTCTCGATCGGTAAGGCATTGTAAAGGCTTGCGCGGTATCCTCCAAGGCTTCTGTGGCCGTTCAGTCCGCTGATACCTGCTGCTTTCCATGCATTGTCGAATTCTTCTTTTTTACTCTCATCGGTAATTTTGAAGGAAACATTCATTAAAGAACGGTCTTCTTTTACGCAGAACGTCTCAAATAGGGGATTACTGTCGATTTCATCATACAGAAGTTTTGCTTTGGCTTCATTTCTTGCTTCAGCACCAGCAATTCCTCCATTGTTTTCCAGATGCTGCAGTGTCAGTAAAGAAGCATAAACAGGGAAAACCGGTGGTGTGTTGTACATCGATTCTTTGGCAATATGCTGTGAATAATCAAGAATAGAGAACATATTTTCTCTTCCTGTTTTACCCAGAATTTCTTTTTTAATAACAACCAACGTTACTCCTGCAGGTCCCATATTCTTCTGAGCTCCGGCATAGATCAAATCAAATTTTGAGAAATCAAGCTGTCTTGAAAAAATATCGGAACTCATGTCGCAAACCATTAAAGTATCCACTTCAGGGAATGACTTCATCTGCGTTCCATAAATCGTATTATTGGAAGTACAGTGGAAATAATCGTATTCAGCACCTACTTTATAGTCTTTAGGAATAAATGAATAATTTTCTTCTTTTGAAGATCCTACAACATCTACCGTTCCTACTTTTTTTGCTTCTTTAATAGCTCCGGCAGCCCAGGTTCCCGTATCAAGATAAGCGGCTTTTCCACCAACTTTCATTAAATTGTATGGAACCATGGCAAACTGCAAGCTTGCTCCACCGCCTAAATATAGAACTTCGTAATCATCACCTAAGTTCATCAGTCTTTTTACGATGGCGCGGGCTTCATCCATTACGGCCACAAAATCTTTACTTCTGTGTGAAATTTCAAGAAGTGACAAACCGATTCCGTTAAAATCTAAAATGGCCTGTGCCGATTTTTCGAAAACTTCCTGAGGTAAGATACATGGCCCTGCGCTAAAGTTGTGCTTTTTGCTCATATTTTTATTTTTTTTGATTGACCGTAGGATAAACTTACGGCCTCATTTATAGTTGTTGGTAATAATTACAGATTTCAGTATATAAAAAACCGTCTCATGCTGTATGAGACGGCAGTTTTTATTCTCCGTGTAAGAATGCTTTTTTATTTAGCAGTGTTTCTTCAGATTCTACATGATCTTCATCCGGAACACAGCAGTCTACCGGACATACTGCGGCACATTGAGGCTCTTCATGAAATCCTTTACACTCTGTACATTTATCTGTTACAATGAAATAAACATCATCACTTACAGGTTCCTGTGGTGCATCTGCATCAACTGTAAGACCTGATGGCAATGTTACGGTACCTTTCAATTCGGTACCCTCTGAAGCTTTCCAATCTACTGCTCCTTCATAAATTGCATTATTCGGACATTCTGGTTCGCATGCCCCGCAATTAATGCATTCATCAGTTATTTTAATAGCCATCGCTAATTTTTTTTAAATTTGCACAAAATTACAAAATATTCCCCAATTTTACAGTACTTATGAATATTGAAAATAAAGTTTTAGGACTTATAGAACTTAGCCGTTATATATCGGAATTTTTAGCAAAAAAAAACGAGGATTATAATGAAAATGATGTTGATTTTGAACTTTTAATAAAAAAGTCTGAAATTGAGAATCCGTGGTTTACAGCTGAAAATCAGAAATTTGCTTTGAGACAGTGGTCAGATCTGCTTACGGAGCAAAATATAAATAACTGGCTTAAAGAGTATTCTATCTCAAAAACATCAAAAAGAGTAGGGCTTATTTTGGCGGGTAACATTCCTTTGGTTGGATTTCATGATGTGATTTCAGTCATTTTAAGCAATCATATTCCGGTGATTAAATTATCATCAAAAGACCGATACATGATCCCATTTCTTCTTAAAAAGTGGAATGAATTTTCCGATGGAAATGTGAAGTTTGAATTTGTTGAAAAGCTTGAAAACTTTGACGCAGTTATTGCTACAGGCAGTAATAATACCGCTAGATATCTGGAATATTACTTTAAAAATCATCTGAACATTATCAGAAAAAACAGAACTTCAATAGCTGTTTTAAAAGGAGACGAAACCGAAGAGGAACTGAGACTTCTCGCAGAGGATATTTTCAGGTATTTCGGATTGGGATGCCGTAATGTTACGAGACTTTTTATTCCTCAGGATTATGTAATCGACAGATTATTTGAAAGTTTCCTGGATTTCCAGGATATTATTAACCATAATAAATACGCCAATAATTACGACTATAACAGAGCTGTCTATCTTTTAAATCAGGAAAAATTCTGGGATAATAATTTTGTCATGCTGAAAGAAGATGAAAAGCTTTTCAGTCCGCTTTCGGTGATTAATTTCAGCAGATATTCTTCTTTGGATGAAGTAAAGAATTTTATTGCTGAAAATGAAGAAAATATTCAGTGTATTGTGGCAAAAAAAGAGCTTGGATTAGGTTCTGTAGCTCTTGGTGAAGCTCAAAATCCGGGACTAGACACGTATGCTGACAATGTTGATACCATGAAATTTTTATCCGTAATATAATTCTTCGTATCTTGCTATCAACCAATCATGATTTATATGAAAAAAATATTTTTGATCTGTACGATTTTCGCTTTTTACTCGGCATTTTCTCAGCAGAGTAAAATAAAAGTAATTGAGAGCAAGAAAATTGAACTTACTTCTGAACTGAGCAAGGATAAAATTGATTTGTATCATCAGTTTTTCCTGAAATTTGTAGATGCATTGAAAGCTTCCGATAAAGAAAAACTCAAAATGCTTATATCTGACAAGATAAAATATTATGTGTCTGACGATATTATCAGAAATTTAGTCGGAGGAATAAGCTTTGACAGAAAATTTGAAGTTTATAAGTCAGGGTACCAACAGCTGGATAAAAATGAAACGTATCCTGCGATTCAATATAAATACGCTGATGATAAACAGGAGCCTCCGAGAGATATCATTACCGTAATCTTTGAAGAGGATGGAAAAATTCTTGGAGTAAAGCCAGATTACAGCAAATAATGACTACTAATTTTAATAAAAGAATAATTATAAAAATATAATAAATAAATGAAAACTATGATGACAGATGTTTTAGTTGCGCATTCTTCCGATGTAGAGAAAGCCGACTTTTACAAGAAAACGTATTTGCACGTTGCATTGGCAATTCTTGCCTTTATTGGAGTGGAAGCTGTTTTATTACAAATAGTTCCGGATCAGCTGATCTTTGCCATGTTTGCTCAAAGATACATCTGGTTACTGATTATCGGAGTGTTTTGGCTGGCGTCTATTTTGGCGACGAAATGGTCTCTATCACTCGATAAATCAACCCAGTATTTTGGTTTAGGATTTTATGTTGTATTGGAAGCTGTTATTTTTCTTCCCTTGGTTAAAATAGCAACACTATATGCGGGGCCTCAAGTTATTTATCAGGCGGCCATGCTTACGATTGCAATGTTTTCAGGGATTTCATTTATTGCTTTTACTTCAAAAAGAGATTTTTCTTTCCTTAGAAATATTATTGTTATCGGAGGATTTATCTCTCTTGGATTGATCGTGGGAGGAATGTTATTCGCATTCAATCTGGGGCTTTGGTTCTCTGTAGGGATGGTAATTCTTGCTTCTGCAACAATTCTTTATCAGACAAGCAAATTGAAAGATTCTTACAGTACCAATCAGTATGTTGGAGCATCTTTACAGTTGTTTGCTTCGATTATGCTTTTGTTCTGGTATATTTTAAGCATTTTGATGAGCAGAAGAAGCTAGTTTTTTAGTGATGAATTATAAACTATAATTAATGATTTTTATAATTCATTTTATAAACCCAAAAAATCCTGATGTTTTTTCATCGGGATTTTTCTTTGGAAATTTACAGGGAAACTTCGCAAGATTTATATTAAATATTCATTGAAATTTTTAGGTAATGTGGTCAAAAATAGTTGGTGTTTTTCAGAAAAATAATTCGTAATATTTAGGTCTTGGTGGGAAGAGGAAATGAGCAATGCTGAGGAGCAACTCATCAGCAATACCATCAACGCTGTAAACAATAGTTTAGAGGATGGCTTTTGCCATCCTTTTTTTGCAAATTATTGGAACAGCCCTATGGCTTAAAAAACCTTTTACGACTTTAGATTTTTATAAAAAAGATACCATTGGATAAACTTTTTTCTCCGGCTTTTGGTAAGTCCCCGATGAATATTGAGATTACCTTTCAGATGACCGAAAAAAGACTCTATGCCGTTGGTTGTTTTCGGAATTTTAGGATTTTGCAGGAAGATAAACATATTGGGTAGAGCCTTTCTGACAACTGAAAAACATCTTCTTACCATCTTGTGCGTGTACCAATATCTTCCGGTTTCCTGGCTGTATGATTTTTCATTCAAAAAATCTTTATGCTTCTCAGACCAATCCAAAAATTCTTTGATCCAATACTGCTTTTTAATTTCATTGTCAATAAAATGAATCTTGCAGACAATTTCACGCAACTCAAAACCCGCTACAGACTTTGGATAAGCCTAAAGCCATATTTTGCACATCCTTTGAATATGTACCAGACATCTCTGAACAGGAACTTTGGGACAGACTTTTCGGATAGCTTTCAGTAGAGATTTGTCTCCATCGCAGGTTATCCCGCCAATTTTTATTCCTAAATTCAAGATGTTTTCCAGATCCTCTTTCAATTCTTCGTAATGCTCTCCGTCAGTAATTCTGTAAAGTTGGGTTTGCTTAAAAACATTGTCTCTGTACACCACCAAACAGATTTCATTGGAGAAGTAAGTCCCGTCAATTAACAAATAAACCTCTTTGTTCTGGCTGTAACTGAGTTTTGGTGCTTTGCTAAGCATCACATTAAAATACCGCTGAAGAGTACTTACCGAATATCCTGATTCTGCTGAAATCTGCTCATAAGTCTGTTTCCCGACAATCCATTTTTTGAACCAAATTTCTTTGTTTTTAAGGCTCACCGATTTATTTTCGGAAGTAAAATAAATGCCGCAATTTTTACATTTAAAACGATGCTTACCGTTTTGCTTTCCCCAGGAAATCACATCCAGACTTTTGCAACTCCAACAACGATTTTTTTTGATTTTTCAGCCATAAAAAAAGTTTATTGAAACAAAGTTCAATAAACTTTCTATATCATCAGTAACAATCGGCAATACAAAGAATTTTACCAACTATTTTTGACTATTAAACCAATTTTTAAATCTTTCAATTGAATTTTACTTGTCAATAGATCCTAAAACCTTTTGAGCAAAAGAATTTAAGGCATCTTTTTCACTCATTCCGTTTTGTACGTTGGCGTGAACTTCAAGTGCTCCACAGATATTGGTGATTAATTCTCCGGCAACATTTAAGTCTTCCTCAGTTGTTCCTCTAAACTCGCAAAAACTTTCCAGCACTTCCAATGTTTTTTCTAAGTTTTCAGGACTCTGATTCTGATAAAACTGTCTGATAATCGGTAACTTCATTATAATTCATTAAATAATTCGGTTAAACTTTCTGCCTTATTGCTCTGAACCTGATTTACTAATTCGCCGTTTCTGAAAATCGCGAAAGTAGGCAGATTATCAACTTTAGCCAGTTTTCTGCTTTCCGGTAATTTTTCTGCATCTACATAAAGAAAAGGAATATTTTCATTTTCAGAAGCTAATTTTTTAAATTTCGGCTTCATAATTCTGCAGTTTCCGCACCATGTTGCGCCATACTGTACGACTACTTTTTCATTTTCGCTTACAATATTCTGCAGCGTATCTTCTGTTAATTCTGTGTACATTTTAATTTGAAAATTTGAAAATGTTAATAAATAGAAAATGAGATAACTTTTAAATAATCATGTGATTAATTTTCAAATTATCTCATTTTCAAATTAGCACATTATATTAATTTTTCGCTAAATATTCAGCGGTAGAATTTCTGTCTGCTTTCATCGCTTCTTTTCCTTCTTCCCAGTTTGCAGGGCAAACTTCACCGTGTTTCTGAACGTGCGTATAAGCATCAATTAATCTTAAATATTCTTTTACGTTTCTTCCCAAAGGCATATCATTTACAGACTCATGGAAAATTTTTCCTGTTTCGTCGATAAGATAAGTTGCTCTGTAAGTTACATTTGAACCTGTAAAAACTTCTTCACCTTCGTCATTGTATTCAAAGTCCTGATCAACAATCCCTAAAAGATTGGCAAGCTGTCTGTGTGTATCAGCCAAAAGCGGATAAGTAACTCCTTCGATACCTCCGTTATCTTTTGAAACATTTAACCATGCAAAATGAACTTCATTTGTGTCACAAGAAGCACCGATAACTTTAGTGTTTCTTTTTTCAAATTCTCCTAAAGCTTCCTGAAAAGCATGAAGTTCAGTAGGGCAAACAAAAGTGAAATCTTTTGGATACCAGAATAAAAGAACTTTCTGCTGATTGGCTGTAGCTTCTTCAAAAACGTTGATTCTAAGATCATCACCCATTTCAGACATTGCGTCGATGGTTACATTCGGGAATTTTTTTCCTACTAAAGACATAATTTCTTGTTTTTTTATTTAAATTTTTTGTAATGCAAATATAGAAATATTTCATCTATCGAACAATTTGATATTGATAAATAAAATCTATAATCATTTTTGATCTGATAGAAATAAAAAAAGCCCTGAATTCAGGACTTTTTTGTTTATTAATAACCAAATATTTCAGTTAAGTTTAATTTTTTTACTTCACCGAGTTTCTGCATATCCGCTTCACTTACTTTATCCTGTGAAGCTACTAGGCAATAGGTGTAGTTTTTGTTTTTCATTTCCTTGTCGTGGAAATTATTGATATCAGCAAAAGTGAGTTTCGGAGCCTGCTCGTAAACATTTTTACGAATATCTGTATTATTACCAAGTTTTTGTGCTCTCAGATATGTGAAGATAATTCCGTCCTGGGTAATTCTTTCTGCAGCAATAGATTTTTTCAATCCGCTTTTCGCTGTTTCAAACAACTGGTCAGATTTTGGAAGAGTTGTTAAAAGCTCGTTCATCGCAGTAGTCGATTCGTTGAATTTATCTGCCTGAGTTCCTACATACGCCATAATCATGTCTTTATCTTCTTTTTTACCTGGAAGTGAAAAATAAGAATACGTAGAGTAGGCTAAAGCCTTAGATTCTCTGATCGTCTGGAACACCACAGAACCCATTCCGCCTCCGAAGTAGTTATTAAATAAATTGACGGTCGGTGTGATGCTCACATTATAAGGATCGCTATTTCTTACCCAGAAGATCTCTGCCTGAACCATATCATAATGAGCAAACAAAACTTTATTTTTATCGGTAGCAATCTGCGTGAAAGTTTTGGATTTCGGCATTTCTTTCAGCGAATTCGGAACTTTATGAATCAATGTTAAAGATGAAGCGACTTCATTTGCAGATTTTGGCCCGTAGTGAAGTATTTTATGTTTAAAATTGAATAAATCATGAAGCATATTCACCAAATCTTCTGCTTTTAAAGCATCCAATTCTGCATCACTTAATACGTTATTGAAAGGATTCTGCGGACCGTACAGAGCATAGCTTCTCAAACCGCTCATAATTGCTCCTTTGTTTTGTTTGGCATTTGCTCTGGATTTTTTCACTCTTGCTTTGTAAGCGTCCAATGCCTTCTGATCTGGCTGACAGTTTTTAATTAAATCTTCAAATAAAGCGGCAGTTTTATCAAAATTTTCGTTTAAACCTTCCAGCGTGATATAGGTTTCTTCATTTCCTGCACTTACATTAAAGCTTGAAGCCAACTTATAAAATTCTTTGCTGATGTCTTCCGAAGATTTATTTTTTGTTCCTAAATACTGCAAATATTCAGCTGCAAAAGGAAGTATTTTATTATTCCATTTTCCGGAATCAAAGTAATAATATAATCTGAATAGTTGATTATCTGTATTTTTTACAGAAAGGACATCTACACTTTTTACTTTACTTTTAGCAATATCTTTATCAAAATTCACCCAAACCGGTGAGATCGGAGCTTCCGGCATCTCATCGATCTTTTTCAAGAATGGCGACTGGTCTTCTCTGTTCACGGAAACAGGCGTAATGGTAGGTTTATCTACTTTTACAATGTTTTTATCTTCATCTTTTCTTTTGTAAACCGCTACATAACTGTTGTCTTTAAGATATTTGGAAGCGAAATCCATGATATCTTTTTTCGTCAGTTTTGAAATCTCTTCAATATACTCCAGTTGAGCTTTATGATCGACTTCTGAGGTGAATTCATCCATCAGAGATTCTGCTCTTGAAGTATATTTTTCATATTTCTGAATAACATTTTTCTTTTCGTTATTAACGATGGACTGCATTAAATCTTCAGAAAATTCCCCTTTTTTTAATTTGTCGATTTCCTGAAGCAACAGGCTTTTTACATCATCCAGCGACTGACCTTCTATCGGATTTCCCTGTAGCAAAAGAACAGAGTAATCTTTCAGTACATACGGATATGCATAAGCTGCTAATAATTTCTGTTTTTTTATAAGATCAAGGTCGATTAAACCGGCCTGTCCATTAGTCAGCATGCTTCCTATAAAGTTCAGCATTCTTGCATCCTTCGTTGTAGCGCCCGGAAATCTGAATCCGATCATGATGTTTTCAGGATTAGGGCCGTAAACTTCTCTTGTAATTGGCGCTGTGATTGGGGTTTCCTGACCTACTTTGTACTCAGGAACTGTTTTAGGCTTCATATAAGAGAATGCCTTATCGATTTTGGCAATCATTTCATCGGGATTAAAATCTCCGGACATGATGATTCCCATGTTGTTAGGAACATAATAATTACTATAATATTCACGAATGGCTTTTAACGAAGGGTTTTTCAGATGCTCAATCGTCCCGATCGTAGTTTGCTTTCCGTAATTGTTATTCGGGAAAATGGCCGCAAACATTGCTTCGTAAACTTTTCTTCCATCGTTATCCAAACCTCTGTTTTTTTCTTCATAAACTGCTTCAAGCTCGGTATGGAAAAGCCTTAAAATAGGTTCTCTGAATCTTTCTGCCTGAACCGCCAGAAACTTATCCGTTACATTAGCCGGAATGTCTTCTGTATAAACCGTCTGTTCGTAGGATGTGAAGGCATTTGTTCCGTCAGCACCCATTCCCGCCATCATTTTGTCGTATTCGTTGGCAATGGCATATTTTGCAGCCTCACCGGAAACTTTATCGATTTCCTTATAAATTTCTTTTCTTTTGGCTTCGTCCTTCGTTGAATTGTATTTTTCATAAAGAGCATCAATCTGATCCAGAAGAGGCTTTTCTTTTGCCCAGTCTTTAGAACCAAACTTGTCTGTACCTTTAAAAAGCATATGCTCAAGATAGTGAGCCAGACCTGTGTGATCTGCCGGATCGGTTTTACTTCCAGCTTTGGTAGCAATGAAAACCTGAATTCTCGGATCTTTTTTTGTAGGACTTAAAATTACAGTTAAACCATTTTTTAACGTATAATATCTTGCAGAAGTAGGATCATTGGTTACATACTTATAAGTGTATCCGTTTGATTTTGCTTCTTTCCACTGGAAATCTTGTCCATAAGCATATCCGCAGTAACTTGCAGCAGCGATGGATGTTACAATTGTGATTCTCTTTAAAAAGTTCATTGGTAAATAGGTGTTTTTTTATTTAGTTAAATTGATCTAAAAGATTTTTGATTCTTCTCATTGCTTCTTTTAATTCTTCTTCCGAAGCAGCATATGAAAATCTGATGCATTCTGGACTTCCGAAAGATACACCGCCTACACATCCGACATGGGCATTTTCGAGTAAGAACATGGCGAAATCATCAGAATCTTTAATTTCTGTTCCATTCAGGGTTTTGCCGATATAATGCGATACATCAGGAAAGAAATAGAAAGCTGCTTTTGGTAACAATACCTTGAAGCCCGGAACTTCTTTGATTAAATCATACACCAGATCTCTTCTTGTTTTGAAAGCATCAATCATGTATTTATATTCTGAAGGGTCAGCCTGTAAAGCAACTATAGAAGCTCTTTGCGCTACCGTATTGGCACCGCTTGTCATTTGTCCCTGAACTTTTTCGCAGGCCTTGGCCAGCCATTCCGGGCATGCAGAATAACCTATTCTCCATCCTGTCATTGCAAAAGCTTTAGACATCCCATTGATTACGGCTGTCTGTTCATAAATTTCAGGAAACTGCGCAATTGAAGTTGTTTTTGTTTCATAGTTGATGTATTCGTAAATCTCGTCAGAAATTACCGTTACGTGAGGATATTTGGCAATAACTTTAGCCAGGGATTTTAATTCATCATATGTGTAATATCCGCCAGAAGGGTTACACGGTGAACTGAATAATACTGCTTTGGTTTTATCGGTAATAGCATTTTCCAACTGTTCTGCCGTAATCTTAAAATCAGTTACATACGAAGTCGGAAGCATCACGGAAACTCCCCCCATCATTTTTACCATTTCATCATAACTTACCCAGTAAGGATTCGGAAGAATTACTTCATCTCCGTCATTCAGAAGTGCTGCCAGAACATTTATAATAGCCTGTTTTGCACCGTTGGAAACACAGATCTGTGAAGGTTTATACTCTAAATTATTGTCTCTTTTTAGTTTGTGGGCAATTGCCTGACGAAGTTCCAGGAATCCCGGGACAGGAGAGTAGTGACTGTAGTTCTCATTAATAGCGTCAAAAGCAGCCTGCTTAATATTATCAGGAACATCAAAATCAGGTTCGCCCAAGGTAAGACTAATGACATCTATCCCGTTGGCCTTCATTTCTCTAGCCTTATTCGACATTACAAAAGTCTGCGAGTAACCAAGTCTATTTACTCTGTCTGAAAGTTTCTCCATGTAATTTTCAAATTTTAACAAATATATGAAAAAACAAGTCTTTGAGAAATCCCGGGAGAACGTTATTTTTAATAAAAACTTAAAAGCTGAAGAGTACGAATATTTTTTGTTGATGAAGTCTGTACGTCTTTTTAGGTTCGATCTTCAGGCTTTATACTTCAAAAATTGAAATAAAAACTTACTTTTGCGTTTTATAATATTTCATATGTCTACAACGTTACTACTAAAATACTTTCCGGATCTTACTGAAAAACAGCTCGAACAGTTTAATAAACTGGAAGATCTGTATAAAGATTGGAACGAAAAAATTAATGTGATTTCGAGAAAGGATATGGAATCTCTCTATGAAAAGCATATTCTGCACTCTCTGGGAATTGCCAAAGTGATGGAGTTTGCTCCAGGAACCAAGGTTTTAGATATCGGAACCGGCGGTGGTTTTCCGGGAATTCCTTTAGCTATTTTATTTCCTGAAACAGAATTCACGCTTATTGATTCTATCGGAAAGAAAATAACTGTGGTAAATGCTGTCTCTGAGGGTGTTGGATTGAAAAATATAACAGCAATTCATGGAAGAGCGGAAAAGCTGAAAGAAAAATTTCATTTTGTGGTGAGCCGCGCGGTGACACAAATGCCGGAATTTTTGAAATGGCTGAAAGGTAAATTTGAAAAAGAACAGTTTAACCCTAAGCATAACGGTATTTTATATTTAAAAGGTGGAGATCTTGCAGAGGAGCTTGCCGGACTCAAATGTGAAATTTTTAACCTTAAAAGTTATTTTGATGAAGAATTTTTTGATACAAAAAAAGTGGTTTATGTATCAAAAGGCAATTTTAATTCTTAATTTAGCATTAAAGAATATTATTTGATGAAAATATAATGATAATCAAAAATTTGTAGCTATGAAAAATTTTCTCCACTTTGGTTTTTCTTTATTTTTTTTAGGATTATTTTTTATTTCTTGTGACGATAACGACAATTATGATACGATAGAATCTGTTGAAAAAATAAAAATCGACAGTGTGAAGGTTATTAATGATACCATGGACGTATTCAGTGTTCAGAGTATTAAAACATATTCAACTTATTCATCTCATTGTGAGGGATTTTACGGATATGATTATGTGCACAGTGACAATTTAATAAGAACAGTTACGGCCTACAAATATACCACCAGCGGACCTTGTACACAGTCAACTTATACATCGGCCAATCAAATTAATTTTAGTCCGCAACAGGTTGGTACATATACTTTTAAATTTTGGAATGGTGGCAATAACTGGATCACCAGGACAATTGTAGTTCAATAGAAAATGAAATGGATTTTTTTAGCCTGTTTTCTGATTTCCAATGCAGTATTCGGTCAGAAGATATACTGGTCAGAAAATGTGAAGTTAAACTGGAGTAACTTTAAAAGCAAAATAAATAATCAGCGGGGTGATAATGTTGTAGCTTATACAAACTGTGGCTGGATATATTCTTATGTAAAATCCTCGAATCCGAAAGTGCCGGTAAAAATTGAAATCCGTACCGTTTTTAATGAAGATAAATCCTGGAAAGACGTAAAAAGAATCAATGATTATGTGCTTCTTCACGAGCAGAAGCATTTTGATGTGGCTGAAGTATATGCAAGAAAACTTCGCAAAGAGATTTCGGAGAAAATAAAGACCTCGTCAGATTTTGATAAATATTTTAAAACAATTTATAACAGAATTCTTAATGAATATCAGGACTTTCAGAGGAAATATGACGGTGAAACGAGAAACGGGATGCTGGAAGATAAACAGTCGGAATATAATCGTATTATTGCTGAAGAATTGGAAAATTATAAAAGCTATACATCGTCTTGAAATTTCTAAACAAAGTCGTTAATGAATTGCTCGCGCAAAATCCTGATTTATCTGAGTTTAACATTATTTTACCCGGAAAAAGACCTGTTGTATTTATCCGTGAAATTCTGAAAGAAAAAGAATACTCCGGATTTCTTCCGAATTTTTTTACCATTGAAGAATTAATCAACCGTATTGCTGATAAACAGCTTATTGATGGTATTTCTTTATGGCTCTTTTCCTTTGATGTCTATAAAAGCCTTAATTTGATTCCTAATGATGATTTTTCAGACTTCCTGAAATGGTTTCCCACGCTTCAGAAAGACTGGGACGATATGATGAAATTCTCAGAAAGCGATCAGGCAGTTCTTCATTATATGTTTGATGAAGAAAGGATAAAAGACTGGGCACAAAATCTTGGGGAAGACGATGATGTTCCCAGGAAAAAATTTCTTAATTTCTGGAAAAATATGAATGTTTTCCTTCCTGTATTGAAGCAGAAACTGCAGGAAAAAAACTGGGCAACTTCCGGAATGATTCATGAAAAAGCGAAAGCTAAGCTTAATGATTTTGCCAAAAATACTGAAGAACAGTTCGTTTTTTGCGGCTTTAATGCTTTTACGCCTGTAGAAGAAAAACTGGTAAGAAATCTATTGCAATGGAATAAAGGACAGTGTTTTTTTCAGGCAGATCATTATTATTTTGACGATGAAAGACAAGAGGCCGGAAAATTCCTCAGAAATCATAAAACATGGAAAGAATTCAATGATAGCAGGGTTTTTAATTGGATTGAAGATGATTTTAATCAGCCTAAAAATATAAAAGTTTACGAAGTTTCAGGAAATATCACCCAAACCAAAATTTTACCGGAAATTTTCAAAGAAATAGATGATAAAACTTATTCTGATACCGCTGTGGTTTTATTGGATGAAAATCTTCTGCCTGCAAGCTTAGACGTAATGTATGGTGTTCAGAATCTAAACATTACGATGGGATTTCCCCTAAAGAATCTGTCCTTTTCAAATGCGGTTAAGCAACTTTTTTATCTTCAGAAACAATTGGAGAAAAATAAATCGTCTTATTATTATCGCGACATTTTTCCAATTCTTGAAGAACTTCCGAAATCTACTGAAGATGAGTTGATTATCAATAATTTTAAAACCAATATTGAAGAAAGAAATATAGTTTACATCTCTAAAAAGCTTATGAATGAGCTTTTGTCGAATCTTTCTTACTTTAATCTGCTTCAGAAAGCTAATTCTACCGGCGAATATCTTGATGCCCTGATTGCGTTTTGCAGACAGATAAAATGGCTCGAAATCGATGATATTCAATATGAAAATGTATCTCACTTTGAAAATGCATTCAGGATTATTAAAAACCAGCTGGCTCCGTATCGGTTTGAGATCAAAATGGAAACACTGGAGATTCTTATTAATCAACATATTAATTCCGAAAGTATCGATTTTCAGGGAGAACCGTTGAGAGGCCTACAAATTATGGGACTCTTGGAAACAAGGTTGCTGAATTTTAAAAATGTTATTTTACTTTCGGTAAATGAAGGTAAACTTCCTCTTGGAAATTCACAGAATACGTATATTCCTTTTGATGTAAGAAAATTCTTTGATCTTCATACTTTTCTGGAAAACGACAGTATTTATGCATACCATTTTTATCGATTAATTCAGGATTCAAAGAATGTTCATTTATTATTCAATGCGTTGAGTTCAGGAGTTAATACGGGCGAAAAAAGCAGGTTTATCACCCAGATCGAGATGGAAAGCTCACATCAGATTGAGCATTTGATTATTGAAAATTCGTCTGAGCCAATTATTACTCAACCTATAGAAATTAAAAAAACAGAAATCGTTTTAGAAAGACTTGAAAAATGGAAATCAAAAGTTTCTGCTTCTCATCTTACAAGCTATCTCTACAATCCAATTGATTTTTATCTTTCCAAAATTCTGAATACCTCTGAAGCAGATGAAATTGAAGAAGAATTGTCAGTGAAAAATTATGGAAACCTTGTTCACTTTTCACTTCAAGAAGTGTATGAAGTTTTAAAAGGTAAAATATTAAAAGAAAATGATTTAAAAAATTCAATTAAAGCTATAGATCAATATATAAATATAGCTATTGAGAAGTTGAAACACCAGCCTGAGTTTTACGAAAAAGGAATGAATTTTATACATAAAGCAATTGCTAAAAAAGTAATAGAAACCATCCTTAATCGTGACCTTGAACTTGTGAAAAATGGAAATACACTGGAAATTATTGATATCGAAAAACGTTTTGAAAATGTTGATTTTTATCTTAATGAAAATGATAAAATCTCCTTTTTTGGTTTTATTGATAGAATCGACAGATTAAACGGAACGCTGAGAATCATAGATTATAAAACGGCCAAAATAAAGAATCTTATTGTAAAGATTGACGAAGATAAAATCGACGAATATTTTCATAATAACGATAGAAAACAGGCATTACAGCTTTGTATTTACCAATATGTTGTGGAAAATCTCCCTGAATTCTGGGGTATGCCTGTTGAGACGGGAATATGGAGCTTTGCAGAGGCAAAAAAAGGCGTTGTTTCTTTACAATTTGAAAAAGGAAATATCGAGGATGCTATGAAATCTATCAAAAGTCTGATTGAGGAAATCCTTAATCCTGATATTAATTTTATTGAAGAGATTAAAGTATATTCCAATTAAAAAGTGGCTAAGTTTCCAAAGCCACTTTTCTGTAATTTTTTCATACACATATATATTTAAATGGCAATTAACGTTCTCGAAATCACCATTATTTTATATTAAAATGCGTTTATTCCGGTAATATCTAAACCGGTAATCAATAAATGAACATCGTGTGTTCCTTCGTAAGTAATCACAGATTCAAGGTTTGCAGCGTGGCGCATCATCGGGAATTCACCCATAATTCCCATTCCACCAAGGATTTGACGAGATTCTCTCGCAATATCAATCGCCATTTTCACATTGTTCCTTTTAGCCATAGAAATTTGCGCAGGTGTTGCTTTATGTGCATTTTTAAGGTTACCTAACTGTAAGCAAAGTAATTGAGCTTTAGTGATTTCAGTTAAAAATTCTGCCAGTTTTTTCTGTTGAAGTTGATAAGATCCGATCGGTTTTCCGAATTGCTTTCTTTCTTTAGCATATTGAACCGCAGTGCAATAACAGTCAATTGCAGCTCCGATTACTCCCCAAGAAATTCCGTATCTGGCTGAATTTAAACAAGATAAAGGTCCTTTTAATCCTGTAACACCAGGAAGCAGATTTTCCTTAGGAACTTTCACATCATTAAATACCAATTCTCCTGTTTTTGAGGCTCTTAAGCTCCATTTGTTATGAGTTTCAGGAGTGGTAAAACCATCCATCCCTCTTTCAACAATTAATCCCTGAACTTTTCCTTCCTCATTTTTAGCCCAAACTACCGCAATATCGCAAAGCGGAGAGTTTGTAATCCACATTTTGGCACCATTCAGAAGATAATGATCTCCCATATCCTTGAAATTGGTTTCCATAGATCCGGGATCTGATCCGTGGTTAGGTTCAGTTAAGCCAAAAGATCCGATCATTTCTCCGGCAGCGAGTTTCGGTAAGTATTTTCTTTTCTGTTCTTCAGAACCAAATTCATTGATAGGAAACATTACCAGAGAACTCTGTACAGAAGCGGCAGAACGAACTGCAGAATCACCTCTTTCCAGTTCCTGCATGATGAGTCCGTAAGAGATCTGATCCAGCCCTGAGCCTCCGTATTCAACAGGAATATAAGGACCTAAAGCTCCGATCTGTCCTAATTCTTTCATTAAATTAGGAATATCGGTATGGTTTTGTGCTGCATGATCTATCTGTGGCATCACAAAACTTTCTACCCAATCTCTTACAGACTGACGGATAAGTTTATGTTCTTCGGTGAGTAAGGAATCAATCCCGTAATAATCGGGAATGCTTGTAAGGGAATAATATGACATTATATTTTAATTTTTCTAAAAATAAGACTTTTAAAGTATTTCAGAGAAATTTTTTTGAATGTCTTTTTATCTGCTGATTTCTAATATTTTAAATAAAATCTAAAAGACAAAACAACAAAATCAGTTTTCATTGTCTTCGCTTGAAATAGGGTATTGATTGGTTGGATTGTACATTCTGTTTTTAAACTTATATAAGTACGGCGCTTTATTGGCAGATCCGTCATACAGTTTTTCTAGTCTGTCTAAAATATTTAAGCTTAATATTTTGCGCTGAAAATTATTTCTCCTGAATTTTTCTCCTAAAATCGTCTCGTAGAGACACTGAAGGTCTTTCATTGTAAATTTTTCCGGAAGAAGATTACTGGCTGCAACTTCTGTATTGATGTTCATTCTCAAATACTCCAAACCGGTTTCAATAATTCTGTCGTGATCGAAAGCCATATTCGGTAATTTGTTGACTTCAACCCATTCACAGGTTTCATTAAAAGCATCAGGAAAAGTATTGGCAATTGAAAAATCGATGAGACTACAGTATCCCACTGTAATGAATCGCTGAAATATCCAGTGATCTTTGGGAACTTCAATGCCTTTATTTTTTAGTAGAATCTGGTGAACATTATTTTCTGTTCTGTCAATTCTTCCAAAAGTATGAAACTGCTTAAGAAAAATATCTTTAAGATGGGTTCTTTCGTATAAAACGCGTGCGGCAGCTTCACGCAGATCTTCATCGTTGAATACAAAACCTCCCGGAAGAGACCATAAATTCAGGTCATGGTACTTTAAAAGCAGAACTTTCAGGATATTGTCATGAAAACCAAATATGGTGCAGTCAACAGATACGTGCGCTACAAAGTCTTTTGTATCAATGAGTTCCTGTAGTGTTCCCTTATTTTTATCGGTATTGATTTTCATGGCAGTAAAAATAAAATTATTTTCTAAATTTTTTATCGGCAAATTTAAAATAAATTAAACTTATTGTAAACATCACAATAACAGCACATAAAATGTAGACTGGATAAAAACTTAAAAGTTGTTTTCCGAATATGATTGCCATAAGAATTGAACTTACAGAACTGCCCAGTGAAGAGAAAATAACAATAAGTGATGTAAAAAGGTTTGCTTTTGCCTTATCAATCTTGGCAATCATTTTTGAATTGATGACAGGGTAAAGTGGCGACAGAAATAAACCGATCACCGGGAATAAAAACAACAGTGATTTGGAGTCGTCGGTATCAAAAAACTGAATTCCAATGATGATCGCCAACGCCAATACAATGAGCGACAGACAGAATATATAGTATTTCGATAATGAAAACCGATGAATCACGTTTGCTGTAATTGTTCTTCCAACATATGAAAATAGGGCTAAAAATGAAGATGCCTGCAATGCAAAAAATGAATTAACCTTTAAATGATTTTTATAAAAAGAAGGTAACCATGAATTGAAACTTTGTTCTACAAAAACAATTGAGAAAATGATGGCTAAAAAAATGATTAACAAAGGATTAAAAAGAATTGATAAATCTTTTAAAATATTTTCATCATTATTTTTTACCGGTTCTGAAATGACAAGCTTTGAGAACAGAAAAATTGTTATTGCCGACAAAACTGTAATTGATAGAAATCCAAATTTCCAGAATTCAGAGAATTGGCTTGAGATCAGCCATCCAAAACCTATATTCACAACGAAAATTCCTATCATGAAAGAGGCTTCTACACTATTCATGGTTTTTGCCAATGCTTTTTCGTCGGAAATATTATTTCTGATAATTCCAAAAACACAAATTTTCCCTATGGCGAAACACGTTCCGATAATAGCAAACCATAATTTGTAAAACCAGAAAACTTTAACGAATGGTAAAATAAGTGAACAAATCCCAACAATTGTTAAAGCCAGAATTAGTGATTTTTTTGTTCCGAATC
This sequence comes from Chryseobacterium taeanense, assembly GCF_900099685.1. Classification (GTDB taxonomy): domain Bacteria; phylum Bacteroidota; class Bacteroidia; order Flavobacteriales; family Weeksellaceae; genus Chryseobacterium; species Chryseobacterium taeanense. The sequence continues at coordinate 246,963 of NZ_FNDW01000002.1, forward strand.
TGCTAATAAAATTCACCGCAAAAAGTGAAATAAATGCAATCGGAATATCCTTAAATGATTCTAAAAAACCAAGCTTTTCATAAGTGATTTTTGCCTCCGAAAGTTGAAGGATTACAATGCCCATGCAATTTAAGACCATTGAGAAAATAAGAAAAGTAAGTTTTAGGGGAAGTGATATTTTTGAAAGTTTGGTTGTCATTTCGGGGACTCTTATCATTAAATTTTGAGGAAAAATAGCCGTTATAAAGATAAAAAATATGCCTTTAAACCCCCAAAAATAAACGAAAAATTAAAATAATTATTAATAAAATGTTAAATAAAAGAAAAAAAATATATTTTTATTGTCTCAATTTGAGAATTAAAAAACTAACTGTATATGAATGTAAGAATATCTAGAAGTTTGGGTATGGTTGCAGTACTTTATTTTACTGCAAACTTCAATGCCCAGAACACAAAGAGTGACACCCTTCCGAAAGAGCAAAAAATCGAGGAAGTGGTAATGATCGGCTACGGTACTCAGAAGAAGAGTAATGTGACGGGAGCTATTTCAAGTATTAAAGCCAGTGACATCGAAGCGATACCAGCCGGAAAACCGGAACAGGTATTACAAGGTAGAGCTGCCGGTGTCAATGTTATTTCGAATTCGGGACAACCTGGATCAAACGCAACTATTAGGGTAAGAGGTGTTACCAGTTATTCATCAAACAATGATCCACTTTGGGTAGTTGATGGTATCGTAGTTGATGGTATCGGTTGGTTAAGCCAAAGTGATATTGAAAGCATTGAAGTTTTGAAAGATGGTGCTTCTTCTGCTATTTATGGAGTTTCCGCAGCACGAGGGGTTATTTTGGTAACTACTAAAAAAGGTAAAAGGGGAAAACTTAGTTTATCCTACAACGGTTTCTTCGGGGTGAGTAATGCTGCGAGAAAATTAGATCTTCTTGATGCTACAGAATATGCTACCGTTATCAATGAAGGTTTTGCAAATGACGGACAAGCTATAAGATTTCAAAATCCTGCATCGTTTGGAAAAGGAACTGATTGGCAGGATGAAATTTTCGGAACAGGAGAAAGACAGAACCATGAGATCAGTATACAAGGTGGAAACGAAAAATCTACTTATTTTGCTTCATTTGGATATTACGATCAGACAGGTATTGTAATGAGTGATATTTCTTATTATAAAAGATTAACAGGGCGTTTAAATTCAACTCATAAAGTGACGGACTGGTTGACTGTAGGACAAACTTTTGCGTATACCCATCAAAAAAATCAGGGGATTAATGCTAATGGTGAGTTTGGCGGTCCGTTAAGCTCTGCCGTGAATTTGGATCCTATTACCCCTGTTGTCGTAACAGATTGGTCACAGGTAAATCCTGCCTTATATACCAATGAGCATATTGTAAGAGATGAAAATGGAAATCCATATGGAATTTCACCTTATGTAAATCAGGAAATGTCTAATCCAAGAGCTTTTAGATATACACAGTTAGGAAACTCTAACTGGTCAGACGATTTTATTGGCAATGTTTTTGCGGAAGTGAAATTTTTAGATCATTTTACGTTTAAATCTTCACTAAATGGTAAAAAAGCATATTGGGGAAACCAAAATTTCACTCCACTTTTCTATTTAAGTGCTACGTACAGCAATTTACTTCTAAACAGTTTGAGCCGCACTACTCAAAACAAATTTGAATGGAGTTTTGAAAACACGTTGAATTATCAAAATAAATTTGGAGATCACAGCTTGAATGTGCTTTTAGGAACAGGATACTATGATTACAATATTGGAGATGGGCAAAGTGTTACACATAAAGGGCTACCAATCAGTAATTATGAAGATGCATCTTTTAACTTCGAAGTTCCTTTGGCCAACCAAACTTCCTCAGCGTGGGATAATCAGGAATGGAATAAAGCTTCTTATTTTGGGCGTTTAATTTATGATTTTAAAAATAAATACTTATTTACAGGAACCTTAAGATATGATGGATCATCATTGTTCGGAGCAGATAATCATTGGGGGATATTCCCATCATTCTCTTTAGGGTGGAATGTAGATAAAGAAAACTTCTGGCCGGAAAATAATGTTATAAATAGTTTAAAATTTCGTGGAGGTTACGGAACTTTAGGAAATGATGGTATTGAAGCTTATAAATTTTCAAAATTCTATATTTCTGGAGCCAACTATACTAGTGGATCAGGAGGTGTATTAATTGGGTATTTGCAAAATGGTCTGGAAAATAAAGATTTGAAATGGGAAACGACAACACAAACCAATATTGCAGCAGATTTAAGACTTTTCAAAAATTTTACTTTAACGGTTGATGTTTATGACAAAAAAACATCAGATATTCTACGACCTGTTCAAATTCCGGGTTATGTAGGAGTTACAGGATCTTATATAGCCAATATTGGAGATATGAGCAATAAGGGGATAGAAGTAGAATTAGGCTATAAAAAAACATGGAATGATTTCACATTTTCTGTAAATACTAATTTTGCTTACAATAAAAACGAAGTTTTATCACTTGAGCAAGGAACGAAGTACTTGGATGGAGCTGGCTTCCAATCTATGGGACCAATACAGAGAATCGTAGTAGGTGATTCTTATAATTCTTTCTATGGCTTTAAAACTTTGGGTGTTTTCCAAAATCAAGCGCAGATTAATGCTTATGTAAATTCTAAGGGGCAAATGCTTCAAACAGATGCAAAACCGGGGGATTTTATCTGGGCAGACTCTAATGGTGATGGTGTGATTGATGATTTAGATAAAGTGAATTTGGGAAGTTCAATTCCTAAATATAATTTCGGAGCTACACTAAACTTAAGCTATAAAAACTGGGATTTTATGGTATTTGGACAAGGTGCTGGAGGAAATAAAATCTTCCAAGGTTTAAGAAGACTAGATATGTTAGATGCTAATTATCAAACTAAAATCTTAGACAGGTGGACGGGAGAAGGTTCTACTAACGAAAATCCAAGATTAACAAGGGCAGACGGAAACAAAAATTATTCAAGGTTATCTGACTGGTATCTACAAAAAGGAGACTACTTTAGAATTAAATTGATTCAGTTAGGCTATACGCTTCCACAAGATGTTACCCAAAATTTTGGAGTTAACAAACTACGCTTTTATATCACTGCTGAAAACCTGGTTACTTTTACAAAATATACCGGGTACGACCCGGAAATTGCAGCTGGAGATTCTTTTGGAATAGACAGAGCATTTTATCCACAAGCAAGAACTTTTATGTTGGGAGCTAATATAACTTTCTAATTTTAGTACAATGAAAAATAAATTTTTAAAAATATCAATAGCAGCTTCATTTTTAGTGAGTGTATCCACTCTTAATGTAGCTTGTAATAATGACACTTTAGAAGAAAAAGAATACAAAGGAGCGTTTGCCGGAGATAACTTTTTCAGAAATGAGCAAGAATGCTTTTTTGGTCTTGTGGGTACGTATGACGTTATGAGAAAATATGCAGGCGGATTTGAAAATATGGTAACTTTTTTCAATGCAGCTTCAGATGATTTCTATGCGGGAGGCGGTAGTGCTACAGATGGAGCTGGTATTCAAGGGGCATCAAGTTTTCAAATTAATCCAAATACAATGCCTGCAAGTTACTGGAAAGATTATTATCAAGGTATAGCAAGAGCAAATGCCCTTATATTAAATGCTCCTAATGCATCAATGGATGAAACTTTGAAGCAACGCTTCATTTCGGAAGCAAAAACTCTTCGCGCACTATATTATTTTGATTTGCTGAGGGTTTTCGGAAATATTCCTCTTATTTTAAAACCTTTTGAAGCAACAGACGATTTTTATAATGTTCCGCAAGTTACACCTGCACAAGTATATGCTCAAATAGAAAAAGATCTGACGGAAGCCTTGCCAAATCTTCCTATGACCGTAAGCGGAGAGGAAAAAGGTAGATTAACGCAAGGAGCGGCAAAAGCTCTTTTAGGCAAAGTGTATTTATATCAAAATAAAAAATCAGAAGCTGCTGCACAATTTGCGGATGTAAATGGAACTCCCGGCGGAACCAGTCAATACGGATATAAACTATTGGCAAATTATGATGATCTTTGGAAAGCGGGAGTAGCACTAGGTGGGACTGCGGATCCTTACGAGTTTACATCAGAATCTATTATTGAAGCATCCCATAGTGACCAGGGAAAATCTGATTGGGGCTTTTGGGGACAAGGCAAAGATGAAGGGAATTCTATTTGCGTGATGACTGCACCAAGATCTTATAACAGAATTAGTCAGACAAATCCTGCTGATAATGCTCCAGATATCGTCTCAGGTTGGGCATTTAATACAGTTACAACAGATCTGTTTAACTTTATGCAGAGTGATCCGCGTGTAAACGCTACTATTCTGAATATGAATGCATTAAAGGCGCAGGGTAAAGCAGATTATGCACCGGCTTATAAGGATACTGGATATTTTCTTAATAAATTTATGCCTACATCAGATAAAAAATCAACTTTAGGCGTTACCGAACTGAATTATCGTCAAAATTATATTGTTATAAGATTAGCAGATACATATTTGATGGAAGCTGAAGCACTTAATGGTACGGGCTCTAGGGCACAAGCCTTGTTAGATGCAGTAAGAGCAAGAGTTGGTTTAGCATCTATACCGGTAAGTTTACAGGCTATCAAGGATGAAAGAAGAAGAGAGCTAGCAGGTGAAGGTCACAGATTTTTTGATCTTGTAAGATGGGGAGATGCTTCTACAAAACTAGCTTCAAAAGGTTTTGTAGCGGGAAAAAATGAAATTATGCCTATCCCTCTTACGGAGCTAACAGGAACAATTTTAAAACAAAATCCTGGATATTAATTTAATAAAATTAAAAACATGATAACTAAATATATCAACAAAGGACTTTTACTAAGTTCTGCAGCTTTTTTTCTGGCGGCTTGTACTCCTGATTCGGTAGAAGAGGGAAACGGATTGACACAGCCAGCCGTTGATGCAAAGTTTACAATTACTAAAACAAGCGAAAACCACTATCATTTAAAAAGAGTGAATGATAATAATGTTGGTTTTATAAATTCTCAATGGAATATTGATGGTGATGGTTTTGTAAATGGAAAAAATGAAATGGATATTTTCCTGCCGGATGCCGGTACTTATGTAATTCAGCATAGTGCTGTGGGTATTGGTGGACAGTCTGGTGGTATGACAAGTCAAACCATCGTCGTTCCTACTTCTGATCCTGTTGCAGGAAATATTATTCAAGGTGGAAGATTTGATACTCCTGATGAAATTTCCAAATGGACTATTTTTCCAATAAGCTCTACCGGTGCACAATGGGTTTTTGCCAATGGAAAAGCTACAATTGTTGCCTCAGATAGTAAACAGCAAGCTTTTTATCAGGCTGTAAATGTTGAAGCAGGACAAAAGTATGCTATAGATATGGTAGCTTCATCTGCAACAGGCTTGGAAGATACATGGTTTGAAGTTTATATGTTAAACAGCTTACCTGCACCTGGAAATGATGTGAGCGGTAGTGTATACAGAAATATTAATACTTGGGATGGTTGTGGCAAAACAGCATTTGGAGGGAAAGTTTCTGCAATAGGTTGTAATGCCAGTAAGAACGGCGGTGTTTATACTGCAACAACTACTGGAACCGTCTATTTAGTAATTAAATGTGGTGGAAAAACAGTCAACAGCTTAAGTGTTGATAAAGTTGAAATAAGAAAAACTACTTAATCAACCTAAATTAAATTAATGAAATTAAAATATTCACAATATTCATATAGTTTCGTACTTAGAAGTGCTGCACTTTGCGGTGTAGCGCTTCTTTCTTTTTTAAACTGCAGCAGTACATCTTCCGACTTAGCGGGCAACGATAATTCAGGAAATAATGGAAGTGGAAATACTTCCGGAGATCCTGTAGAGGTTTGGGTTACGAAAGGAGATCAGTCCGTAAAATTGCAACTACAGAATGCAGCATATTTTTCAGGCAATTCAGTTTCTGGAACATCCATTGAAGTGAATGCTTCACAAGTTTTCCAGACCATTGATGGTTTCGGATATACTCTGACAGGTGGAAGTGTACAGGTAATAAATCAGTTAAGTGCTGTAAAAAAACAAGAATTATTAAACGACCTGTTCAGCAGTTCAGGTATTGGTGTCAGCTATCTGAGGATAAGTATAGGAGCTTCCGATCTTAACAGTGAAGTTTTCTCTTACGATGATATGCCGGCGGGGCAAACGGATCCTACATTAGCTCAATTCAGTTTAACTAAAGATCAGGCGGTAATTCAGATGTTGAAAGATATTTTATTGATTAATCCAAATATTAAAATATTAGCAACACCGTGGTCGCCACCGGTTTGGATGAAAGATAACGGAAACAGTGTTGGAGGAAGCCTAAAATCTGAATTTTACGGTGCTTATGCACAATATTTTGTAAAATATATTCAGGCAATGCAGGCGCAGGGAATTAAAATTGATGCGATTACGCCTCAAAACGAACCTTTGCATCCGGGAAATAATCCGAGTATGTATATGACAGCTACACAGCAGGCAACTTTTATTAAAAATAATTTGGGCCCTGCTTTTCAGGCTGCAAATATTACCACAAAGATCATCGCTTACGATCACAATTGCGACAATCCGGCTTATCCATTGGCGGTTTTAAATGATTCTGCTGCAAATCCATATGTTGACGGATCTGCTTTTCATTTGTATGCAGGAGATATTTCGGCTTTAAGTACAGTTCATAATTTATTCCCTAATAAGAATGTATATTTTACTGAACAATGGACAAGTTCTACAGGAAATTTCGGTGGAGATTTGGATTGGCACACCAAAAACGTTATTATTGGATCAATGAGAAACTGGAGCCGTACAGCATTAGAATGGAATGTAGCAAATGACGCATCATTCGGACCACATACACCTGGAGGATGTACACAATGTAAGGGCGCTGTAACCATAAACGGATCTGGTAATTATGAAAAAAATGTTGCATATTATATCATTGCTCATGCTTCGAAATTTGTACCGGCAAATTCCCAGAGAATTGAATCTACACAAGTAGGAAATCTTTCAACAGTAGCTTTCAAAACGCCGGCAGGAAAAACTGTGTTAATCGTTCAAAATGGCAATTCAACGGATAAAGCATTTAATATTAAATATAATCAGAAAACAGCTCCGGTTACAATTCCGGCAAGTTCAACGGCGACTTATGTTTTTTAAGTTTAATATGATTATCTCAATTTTCACGTTCAAACACTTGCAAACAGCAGATAATCAAAAATAAAATTATAAATGAAAAGAGTTTATTTCCTATTGGCAATGACAGCTTTTGGAGTCAATGCATTCGGACAAAAGACAATCGATCAGAAAGTTTCTGACTTATTGTCGAAAATGACGCTGGAAGAAAAAGTGGGACAGTTGGTTCAATACAGCGGATTTGAATATGCGACGGGGCCACAGAATTCCAACTCTGCAAATGTTTTAAATGAAATAAAACAAGGGAAAGTAGGATCAATGCTCAACGTAGCGGGAGCAGAAGAAACAAGAAAATTCCAGGAATTAGCATTAAAATCAAGATTGAAAATTCCATTGTTATTTGGTTTAGATGTTATTCATGGCTACAGAACAACATTTCCTGTAAATATTGGACAGGCGGCAAGCTGGGATTTAAATTTAATTGAAAAATCAGAAAGAATTGCTGCAACCGAAGCCTCTGCATACGGAATCCACTGGACTTTTGCGCCGATGGTAGACATTGCAAGAGATCCGAGATGGGGAAGAGTAATGGAAGGCTCTGGAGAAGATACTTATCTGGGAACACAGATCGGTTTGGCAAGAATTCGGGGTTTTCAGGGAAAAGGATTGGGAAATCTTGATGCCATCATGGCTTGCGCAAAGCATTTCGCTGCATACGGAGCAGCTGTGGGCGGAAGAGATTACAACTCGGTAGATATGAGCTTAAGACAATTAAACGAAACCTATTTACCACCTTTCAAAGCGGCAGCAGAAGCGGGTGTTGCAACGTTCATGAACTCTTTTAATGATATTAACGGAATACCGGCAACGGCCAACAAGTATATTTTAAGAGATTTATTGAAAGGAAAATGGAACTTTCAGGGATTTGTCGTTTCTGACTGGGGAAGCATTGGCGAAATGGTGAACCACGGATATGTAAAGAATAATAAAGAAGCTGCTAAAAAAGCAATTACCGCAGGCAGCGATATGGATATGGAAAGTCGTGCTTATATGGCTGAACTTCCAAAATTAGTTCAGGAAGGAAAAGTTGATCCTAAGTTTATTGATGATGCCGCAAGAAGAATTTTAGTTAAGAAATTTGAAATGGGATTATTTGATGATCCTTACCGTTTCAGCAACGAAAAAAGACAAAAAGAGCAGACCAACAATAGTGAAAATAGAAAATTCGGAAGAGAATTTGGCTCTAAAAGTATCGTTTTATTAAAGAATGAGAAAAATATTCTACCTCTTTCCAGATCAACAAAAACGATTGCTCTTATTGGCCCTTTCGGCAAAGAAACTACGGCCAATCACGGGTTCTGGTCAGTTGCATTTAAAGATGATAATCAAAGAATTGTAACGCAGTTTGACGGGATTAAAAATCAATTGGATAAAAATTCAACATTATTATATGCAAAAGGTGCGAATGTTGATGATCAGGACAAATCAATGTTTGCAGAAGCTGTAGAAACTGCCAAAAAAGCAGACGTTGTGATTATGACTTTAGGGGAAGGGCATGCGATGAGCGGTGAAGCAAAAAGCAGAAGCAATATCCATTTCTCAGGAGTTCAGGAAGATCTTTTAAAAGAAATTGCTAAAACAGGGAAACCTATTGTTTTAATGATTAATGCAGGTAGGCCTTTGGTTTTTGACTGGGCTGCAGATAATATTCCGGCAATCGTGTACACGTGGTGGCTGGGAACGGAAGCAGGAAACTCTATTGCGGATGTTCTTTTCGGAGCAGTGAATCCAGGAGGAAAACTTCCCATGAGTTTTCCGAGAACAGAAGGACAGATTCCTGTGTATTACAATCATTATAATACAGGACGACCTGCGAAGAACAATACAGACAGAAATTATGTTTCGGCCTATATTGATTTGGATAACGACCCGAAATATCCATTTGGATACGGTTTGAGCTATACAAAATTTGTCTATTCAGATATGAATTTGAGTTCAACAAATCTTAAAGGTAATCAGACTTTAAATGTCAGCGTAAAAATTTCTAATACCGGAAATTACGATGGGGAAGAGGTGGTTCAGTTATACATAAGAGATTTGGTTGGAAAAGTGGTGAGACCGGTGAAAGAACTCAAAGGCTTTCAGAAAGTTTTCATTAAAAAAGGGGAAAGTAAAATGGTAAATTTCACTTTAACTCCTGAAAATCTGAAGTTTTATGACGATGAATTAAATTTTGACTGGGAAGGTGGCGACTTCGACATTATGACCGGAACCAATTCACAGGATGTTCAGACAAAAAGAATTAATTGGTCTAAATAATACAAGTTTACTAAACTGATAGCGGGATAAAACCCGCTTTTGGTGGTAAAAGGCATCATGTTGTACCAAAACTTTTAATATGAAAATTAAACTTCAATATATTTTTAATGTAGCCATTGGAGGAAGTCTTGCTTTCTCTTTATTAAATTGTACTGCTAACAAGCATACTGGCCAGAAATTGATATGGTCGGATGAATTTAATTATAAAGGATTACCCGATTCTACCAAATGGAATTACGACGTTGGAGGCCACGGTTTTGGCAATGAAGAATCGCAGTTTTATACCAAAAATCGTCTGCAAAACGCGAGAGTAGAAAAAGGAAATCTTGTTATTGAAGCTAAAAAAGAAAACTGGAAAGAAAGTAAATATACTTCTGCCAGACTTCTCACAAAAGGTAAATTCTCTTTCGAATACGGAACTGTTGAAGTCAGGGCAAAACTTCCTAAAGGTCGCGGTACCTGGCCGGCCATCTGGATGATGAGTGAAAATATGAAAAAATGGCCGGATGACGGTGAAATGGATATCATGGAGCATGTTGGCTATAATCAAGGGTTCATTCACGCCTCCGCTCACACTAAGAATTATAATCACAAGATTAATACTCAGAAAACGGATACTATATTCGTGAAAGATGTCAGTGAAAACTTTCATGTTTACAAAGCAAACTGGACACCTGAAAAGATTGAAATATATGTTGATGATAAGAAATTTTTCACTTATGAAAATAAAGAAAAAACCTATGGTGCGTGGCCTTTTGACCAACCTTATTTTATTATTTTAAATCTTGCCGTTGGTGGATTTTGGGGTGGAAAAGAAGGAATCGACGACACCATTTTTCCTCAGAAGTTCGAGATAGATTACGTTAGAGTCTATCAAAATAAATAAGACAAATCAAATTTTAACGGATAAAATTCTTTAGAATTTTTGATGAGAAAAATTTAAATAAAATAGAAAAGAATAATGAAGAGATTAATTGTAAGTTGTTTTGTAGTAGGAGTTGTTTTCAATGCAAATGCGCAAAATTACTGGAAAAAAAATGCAGGTAAAACAGCAAAAATAATTTTCACCAGTGCATCGTCCAACGAAAAAATGATTGATAAAGGAACCGTGAAGTTTGAAAAAATGGTTCAGCCTAAAGAAACTGATGCATGTATTTTTGTCGATCCTGATTTTAAATATCAGAAGCTCATCGGTATCGGTGGAGCCATTACAGATGCAGCAGCAGAAACTTTGTATAAACTTCCGAAAAATAAACAGAAAGAAATCATTGATGCCTATTACGGAAAGAATGGACTGGGCTATACTGTTGTACGAACTAATATGAATTCGTGTGATTTTTCAAGCGATTCGTACACTTATGTGCAGGATAATGATACTTCTTTAAAAACCTTTAATATCTCACATGATGAAAAGTATAAAATCCCAATGATTAAAGAAGCACAGAAAGCAATAGGGAAGGATTTTACCTTTTATTTTTCACCGTGGAGTCCACCTGCATGGATGAAATCGAATAAAAGTATGCTGAAGGGCGGAAGGCTTGAAAATGCTTTTTACCAGACCTGGGCAGATTATTATGTTAAATTCATAAAAGAATATGAAAAAAGAGGAATTAATGTTTGGGGATTAACTGTTCAGAATGAGCCAATGGCCACTCAAACTTGGGAATCGTGTATTTATACTGCGGAAGAAGAAGGAGATTTTCTTAAAAATAATTTAGGTCCGACACTTTGGAAGAATGGATTTAAAGATAAAAAAGTAATGATTTGGGATCACAACCGTGACCTGATTTATCAAAGAGCGACCACTACTTTAAGTGATCCTGAAACATCTAAATACGCTTCAGGAATAGGTTACCACTGGTATGAAACCTGGAATAATAAAACACAGCTTTTTGATAATCTGGCGGAAACACAGAGAGCTTTCCCTGATAAATTCCTTGCATTTACAGAAGGCTGTAAAGAGCAGTTTGATATGTCTAGAATTTATGATGTAAAACTGGGTGAACTGTATGGTAGAAATATGATTAATGATTTCAACAAAGGAACTGCTCTATGGACCGACTGGAATGTTCTTCTTGACGAAACCGGCGGACCGAATCACGTCGGGAATTTCTGTTTCGCTCCTATTATTGCCGATACCAAAACAGGCGAAGTTCATTATACCTATGAATATTATTATGTGGGACATGTTTCAAAATTCATTAAGCCTAATGCGCAAAGAATCGGCAGCTCATCCAACAGAATAGCACTTACCTCTACCACATTCATGAATGAAAACGGGCAGTTGGTAACGGTAATTATGAATGATACTGATACTGATATTAATGCCAATCTCTGGATTGAGGGTATGGCGGCTAAATTGAATGCTCCAGCACACTCCATACAGACTGTAATTTTATAAACTTCATATTAACATTATTTTTTTAAGTTTCGGCGGCATCGAAGATGCCGCCGAAACTATTTTATATTTAAAACAATAAAAAAACCGGAAGAACATTCCGGTTTATAATATTTTTAAGAACAACTTTTAATTGTTTTCAGAATCATATTTACTGATTACTTTCTGCGTTACACCCGAACTGCTGAAACCTCCGTCGTGGAAAAGATTTTGCATCGTTACTTTTCTTGTAAGATCAGAGAATAATGTTACACAATAATTTGCGCACTCCAAAGCCGTAGCATTTCCTAGCGGAGACATATCTTCAGCATATCCAAGGAAACCTCCGAAACCTTTCACACCGCTACCTGCAGTAGTCATGGTAGGAGACTGGGATACCGTATTTACACGAACTTTTCTTTCTCCCCAATAACCTCCAAAAGTTCTTGCGATACTTTCAAGATAAGCTTTATTGTCCGACATATCATTATAGTCAGGGAATGTTCTTTGAGCTGCAATATAACTAAGTGCAAGAATACTTCCCCATTCATTCATACAGTCTTTTTCCCATGCCACGCGCATTACTTTGTGGAAAGAAACCGCGGAAATATCCCAGCCTTTCTCCAACCAGTCATAGTTCATTTCTGTATAATGTTTTCCTTTTCTTACGTTGATAGACATTCCGATAGAATGAAGAATGAAATCGATTTTCCCAAATTTTGCAACAGCAGCATCAAAAAGTTTTTCAAGATCTTCCACAGAAGTTGCATCTGCACCGATTACTTCAGAACCTGTTTTTTCTGCTAATTCGTTTAGTTCTCCCATTCTAAGAGCAATAGGAGCATTAGACAAGATGAATTCAGCACCCTCTTCATGACATCTTTCTGCCACTTTCCAAGCGATCGATTGTTCATTAAGGGCTCCAAATATAATTCCCTTTTTGCCTTTAAGTAAACCGTATGACATAATTTTTTAATGTTTATTAATGTACAAATGTAGCAATATTTGTGTTTATTACATAATAAAAAACAGAGCCTTCCATAAAAAGACTCCGTTTTTCTTGAAAATATTTATATGACTGAAACTTAATTCGTTTTTTTCTTCCATTCTGCTTTTACATCTTCTGCTGCATCTTTGGTTTTTTCCCATGCATCATTGGCTTTATCTTTTACATTTTCCCAAGTGTCAGATACATTGTTTTTTGCTCTGTCCAGCCAATCTTCATGTCTGGCTTCTTCATCATTAGCTCTTTTTTCGTTGATATAATCTTTTGCTCTGTCTGCAAGCTCTTCAACTTTCCACTTTGTTTTGTCGGCTGCATTTTTCAATGAGTTCTCAGTATTATCTACTGCATTTTCTGCTTTGTTGTATTCTGAATTGTTCATAATATATATTTTAGTGATAGTTGTAATTAACCAATAACTATTCCTAAAACAATAAAACAATGTTAAAATTTTCATAAAAATAAGTTCATGAATAAACTTTAAATTATCTTACCATTATAATTGATTTAAAAAGGATTAGAAATTAATTGAAATTATTATATTTGCTAAACAAACAAATACTTATAAACACAATAAGATGAAAAAACAGACCAAGTTTCGGATATTATTTGTTTCCGTTTTATTATTTAATTTTAGTCTTAATTTCGCCCAGGTCGGAATAGGTACTTCATCTCCCAACACTTCAGCTATGCTTGAGATTAGTTCGGGCAGTAAAGGGATTCTTATTCCAAGAGTAGCTTTGACTTCCATAACCGACGTAGTTACAATCCCTTCACCTGCCAACGGATTATTGATATGGAATAATGGACTTGGAGGGTTGTCAGCAGCAGGATTTTATTTCTGGAGTAATTCCAAATGGAATCAAATTGCTACCGTTTCTACCGCATTGCCAAGTTCCGGCAGCTGGAGCACTTCTGGAAATAATATAGGAAATTACAGTGGTTCCGGAACTAATTTATCGCTTGGAACTTCAGCTTATGATGATCTTATTTTTAAAGTAAATTCTACTACTGTAGGAGGGTTGGGGGTTAATAATTCTGTAAGTTTCGGCAAATTATCTAATGCCGGACAGGACGGTGTTTCAATCGGCTCATCTTCTGGTGCAGCACAAAGCGCTGCTGCCATGGGAAATAATGCAAAAGCAAATGGCTATCAGTCTCTTGCAGTAGGCTTTGAAGCGGAAACGACTTTTAATAATGAAACTGCTGTTGGTTTTCAGACTAAAACTTCAGGACAAAACTCCACCGCTTTAGGTTCAGGGGCAAAAGCTCAGGCGCAATTCTCGACAGCAATTGGCTATAATGCATCAACCTCACAATCTAATGCAATAGTCTTAGGGGATAACAACGCCAATGTTGGCATCGGTACCAGTACGCCAAACACTACGGTAAAGCTGGATGTGAATGGTCAATATAAATTAGGGATAAACGGATCAGTGCAGAAAAGTCAGATCAGTTTTGAAGTTTGGCCAAGTGTTTCAATTAATAATCTCCCGGCGGGCAATACAACAACGATGAATATTCCTGTTCCGACAGGTTTTACGCCTTCTTCTACGAGAGCTACAATTATTGTAACGCCTGCGAGTGACTTTGCCGGAAATTCTACCTTTTCAATATCAAATCCAAGATTGACATCGACTTCCAACATTACCATTAATCTTACAAATATTGCTGGCAACGCACAAAGTTTAAATTCAGCACATTTTTATATAACAATCAATGAATTTTAGAAGGATTACTGTTAATAATTGTTTTTGTTTTGTTGTTAATAGAAAAAGGATTTCAATTTGAAATCCTTTTTCATTATTACTTTATATGTAAATGTAAAACTTATTTAATAATTCTATCCAAAACCCAATCAATCAATTTCTTTTCAGAAGCATGATGATCGGCAGAAAATTCTCCGCGTCTTCTGTTGGCAATCACATTATTTACAGTAATCGCTTTATGCCCTAAAAGCTTAGAAAAAGCATAAATTGCAGATGTCTCCATCTCAAAATTGGTTACGCCAAGATCATTTAAAGTCTCAAGGAATTTATCATCTAAAGATTTTAAACGTAATTGTCTTCCCTGTGGCGCATAAAATCCAGGGAAAGTTGCGGTATTCCCGTGATATTTTGCATCCTTATACAAGTTTCCCAGTTCTTCAGACCATTCTGAAAAATAAAGCATAGGTTTGATTTTAGAATATGGAAATTTTTCCAGAAAGTTTTTTGAAAAATCGTTCTCAAATTCATAATCAGGATAAAAATGCATCAACCCGTCAAGTCCTACCACATTTTGTGTTACCAGCATATTGTCAACCTGCACATCCGGATTTACACTTCCGCAGGTTCCCATTCTGAACAGTTGAAGCGTCGAATGTTCTTTTTTAAACTCCTTATTTTTGAGATCGATATTTACCAGAGCATCAAGCTCGTTCATAACAATGTCAATATTTTCAGTACCGATCCCCGTAGACATCACGGTGATTCTTTCACCGCGTAACGTTCCTGTATGGGTATAGAATTCCCGTTTATTTTTCCGTACTTCTACAGTGTCGAAATATTTTGAAACCTTCGCTACACGGTCCGGATCTCCTACAAGAATAATTTTTTCAGCGATATCTTCAGGTAAAAGATTAAGATGGTAAACGCTTCCGTCTTCGTTCAGAACAAGTTCTGAAGCAGCAAGTTTATTGAGCATACTATGTTTTTATTTGAATTAAAGTTTGTATTAAATCCTTCCCAAATATCCTTCATCATTTAAAAAGATCAGAAAAAGAAACTGACCGCTTGTCATGAATATGATTTCGGGTTTTAAAATTAATAAAAATTCTTTTATATAAAAGGTAAACAGTATTCAATTCAAATTCATCACTTGAATTTCAGCAAATGATAGAGAAACTTTAAAATTTAAGGTTTTAAAATATCAATATTTAAGGGGAACTATCCGCCGACTCTTTTGGTTTTATAGCCCATTTCTTTGAGGATATTCATTATTTTATCACGATTATCTCCCTGAATAATGATTGTTCCATCCTTTTCAGAGCCGCCGATTCCTAAGGTGGTTTTTATTTTTTTTGATATCTTCTTAAGATCTTCCTCATTACCTTCCCAGCCTTCAACAATAGTTACGGGTTTACCATTTCTGCCTTTCTTTTCAAATTTGCATAGTAAAGGTTCTTTCTGCTTAAATTTTTCTTCGGGTATTTCAAAATCCTGCTCTTCATGGTCAGGAAAAAGGTTTTTCAATTGATCTCTTAAATCCATACAGCAAAATTAATAAAATATTTTTCCAAAATTTTTAAATCTTCAGACCTAAAATTTAATTTTAAACAAATTTTAAGTCTGCAAGTTCTCGAATTCATTTGAAAATAAATAAATTTGTAATACAAAAGTTTATACAAAATGTCGAAAAAAGCAATATTGGCCATCCTTGACGGATGGGGATTGGGAATGAATCCTGACGTTTCAGCCATTGACAAAGCAAACACTCCATTTATAGATAACTGTCTTAAAAACTTTCCACATACAACGCTTGAAGCGAGTGGCTTAGCAGTAGGATTACCTGCGGGGCAAATGGGAAATTCTGAAGTAGGACACATGAATCTGGGGGCAGGAAGAGTTGTGTATCAGAATCTTGTGAAGCTGAATATGGCTGTTGAAAATGGTTCATTGGGTCAACAGAAAGTCATTCAGGATGCATTTGATTACGCTAAAAGAGAAAATAAAAAAGTTCATTTTATCGGTTTGGTTTCTGATGGTGGGGTACATTCACACATCAATCATCTAAAAGGTCTTTTAACAGCTGCTCACGACTTCGGTTTACATGAAAATGTGTTTGTTCATGCCTTTACAGATGGCCGTGATTGTGATCCGCTTTCCGGAAAAGGTTTTATAGAAGATCTTCAGGATCACATGGAAAAAACTGTCGGAAAATTGGCAACAGTTGTCGGAAGATATTACGCAATGGACAGGGATAAAAGATGGGAACGTGTAAAGCTGGCTTATGATGCCATGGTAGAAGGAGTAGGAGAACAGTCTACAGATGCACTGGCATCAATTCAGAAATCATATGATAATAAGGTGACGGATGAGTTCATCAAGCCAATCGTCATGATCGATTCTACACAAACAGGAAATGTTGTTCCCGTTGCTAAAATCGTTGATAATGACGTGGTCATCTGTTTTAATTTCCGAACAGACAGGGGGCGTGAAATTACAGAAGTTCTTTCTCAGAAAGACTTCCCGGAATTTTTCATGAGAAAGTTGCCATTGTATTACGTTACGCTTACAAATTATGATAAAACTTTCCAGAATGTACACGTAGTTTTTGATGAAGAGGTACTGCACGAAACAATGGGCGAGATTCTGGAAAAAAACGGGAAAACCCAAATCAGAATTGCAGAAACGGAAAAATACCCTCACGTAACATTCTTCTTTTCAGGAGGAAGGGAAGAACCATTTAACGGAGAAAAAAGATTGCTTTGCCCGAGTCCGAAAGATGTTCCGACGTACGACCTTAAACCTGAAATGTCTGCTTACGATATTACGAATGCTATTGTTCCGGAACTCGAAAATGAAACTGCCGACTTTATCTGTTTAAATTTCGCCAACACGGATATGGTAGGACATACTGGTGTTTTCGAAGCCGCTGTAAAAGCTGCGGAAACGGTAGATAAATGTATTGAAAAAGTAGCAACAACTGCTTACGAACACGGCTATGCGGTTTTCATTCTTGCAGATCACGGAAATTCTGATGTCATGATAAATCCGGACGGCACACCAAACACACAGCATTCCACCAACCTGGTTCCTTTCATTGTAATGGATAAAGATCATACCTGGAATTTAAAGCCTGGCAAACTGGGAGATGTAGCGCCGACTATTTTAAAAGCAATGAATATAGAGATTCCTGAGATGATGACAGGAGATATATTAATCAGCTAAAATAATAATATTACGTAAAAATTGCCGTTGTATTTTATACAGCGGCAATTTTTTATGATGAATATCAGAAGAATTAACAGGTTATTATGTTTTAAATAATAAATAAAACTCTAAATTTGCAAATTAATCCTAAATTTAAAGAATGTATCAAAAGCTTGTAAGAAAAGAAGTAATGGGAATTTTGGAAAAGGAAGTAGGCTCTTTTCTGGATAAATTTTTAACGCCAATTGAAAAAATTTGGCAGCCTTCAGATTATCTTCCGGATCCGTCAAGCTCAGATTTTAAATATGATTTAGAAGAAATTCAAACTTTTGCACGCGAAATGCCTTACGATCTTTTCGTAACATTGATCGGCGATTGTATTACAGAAGAAGCCTTACCTTCTTACGAATCCTGGTTAATGGGTGTGGATGGAGTAGATCAGGAACAGAAAGAGATTGGCTGGGCCAACTGGGTAAGAGCCTGGACAGCTGAGGAAAACAGACACGGTGATCTTTTAAGCAAATATCTTTACCTGTGTGGTAGAGTGAATATGAGAGAGGTGGAAGTAACAACACAATATCTTATCAATGACGGTTTTGATCTAGGTACAAGCATGGATCCTTACAGAAATTTCGTTTACACAAGCTTCCAGGAGACCGCTACTAATGTTTCTCACAGGAGAGTAGGAACGCTGGCAAAACAGTCCGGAAACGGAAAGCTGGCTAAGATGTGTGGTGTAATCGCTGCAGACGAAGCAAGACATGCCAAAGCATATAAACATTTTGTAACTAAAATCCTTGAGATTGATCCGTCTGAAATGATTCTCGCCTTTGAGGATATGATGCGTAAGAAAATCGTAATGCCTGCTCACATGATGAGACAGTCTGGCCAGAAAGCAGGAGAACTTTGGGGACATTTTTCTGATGCTGCACAGAGATGCATGGTGTACACAGGACAGGATTATATCAATATCCTGAAAGATCTTCTGGATGAATGGAAAATTGAACATATAAAAGGTCTTAATGAAAAAGCTGAGAAAGCACAGGAATACCTGATGAAACTTCCGTCAAGACTTCAGAAAATTACTGACAGAATTTCAACACCTGACCTGCAGTTTCAGTTTAGTTGGGTTAAAAGTTAAATGACAACAAAGAAATTATAAAAGTAAGGAGTGCCACATTTTCTGGCACTCTTTTTATTTGTATCTTTGCATTTTTAAAAAGAAATTCACATAATGAATAATAAGAAAATTGCTGTTGATTTCGACGGAACTATTGTTGATGATGCTTATCCGGCGATAGGTAAAGCAAAAATTTTTGCTTTTGAGACTTTAAAGAAACTTCAGTCACAAGGATACCGATTGATTCTCTGGACATATCGTCACGGGAAATCGCTGGACGAAGCTGTTGAATTTTGTAAAAAGAACGGTATTGAATTTTACGCCGTAAATTCAAGTTTTGAAGGTGAAGTTTTTGATTCTGAAACCCAATCAAGAAAAATAGATGCAGATTGGTTTATCGATGACAGGAATTTAGGAGGCTTTCCGGGATGGGGTGAGATCTATAACATTATTCAGGAAAGAATAGAATTCCGTGTGGAAGGAAAAGAGGTTTTGGCGTACTCAAAACTTAAAAAAGAAAAGAAAAAAGGATTATTCTGGTAGAATTATAGGAATTAGAAGTTGGATATTAGAAATTAGTCTAATATCACTTTTAATCATTTTATCCAGAAAAGTAAAGATGTTTAGAATTGGAAAATGTATTCATTTAATTGTAAATCTAATTTCTAACATCTAATATCTAACATCTATATAAAAAATGATTCAATTAAAAACAATAGACGAGTTACGTCTTATGAAGCAAAGTGCTCAGTTGGTTTCCAGAACATTAGGAATGCTGGCAAAAGAAATCAAACCGGGAATTACTACTTTGTATTTAGATAAACTGGCACACGATTTTATTAAAGATCATGGTGCTGAACCTGCATTTTTAGGGTACGGAGGTTTTCCCTATTCTTTATGTATTTCACCGAATGAGCAAGTGGTTCACGGTTTCCCAAGTAAGGAGGAAATTAAGGAAGGTGATGTTCTTTCCGTAGATTGCGGAGCAATTTTAAACGGTTTTGTAGGAGAT
Organism: Chryseobacterium taeanense; assembly: GCF_900099685.1. Lineage (GTDB taxonomy): Bacteria > Bacteroidota > Bacteroidia > Flavobacteriales > Weeksellaceae > Chryseobacterium > Chryseobacterium taeanense. Next base: position 266,903 of record NZ_FNDW01000002.1, read on the forward strand.
CATGCCTATACATTTGAGATCGGTGAAGTAAAACCTGAAACCAAAAAACTTCTGAAAGTAGCTAAAGAATCTCTTTACAAGGGAATTGAGCAATGCGTCAGAGGGAAGAGAATAGGCGATATTTCTCATGCGATCCAGGCTCACTGCGAAAAAGAAGGATATGGTGTTGTAAGAGAACTTGTAGGGCATGGTGTCGGAAGGCAAATGCATGAAGATCCACAGGTTCCTAATTACGGAAGACAAGGAAGCGGAAAGGTAATTAAAGACGGTCTGACAATTGCCATTGAGCCGATGATTAATCTAGGTACAGAGAAAGTGAAATTTCATAATGATGGCTGGACGGTGACTACTCTTGACAATCAGCCTTCTGCGCATTTTGAACACGACGTTGCCGTAATCAATGGTAAACCTGTATTGCTTTCTACTTTTCAGTATATTTATGATGCTTTAGGTATTGAAAGTGATGAAGAAAAAGCTTTCCAATTGGATTTTTAATGAAAAAGGTTGCCAAACTTTTATTGAATAAAATTCCACGTCCTATGCTGATTAAGATAAGCATCTGGGCGAGACCTCTTATTTATCAACTCTTTAAAGGAGACCGTTTCGTTGATCCTATTGACGGAAGATCTTACAGGAAATTTCTTCCTTATGGCTATGGTAAACAGCGTGAAAATGCTTTATCGCCAGGAACTTTAAGTCTTGAAAGACATCGCCAGATGTGGCTGTATCTTCAGAATGAAACTGATTTTTTTATCAAGAATTATAAAGTTCTGCATATTGCTCCTGAGCAGGAATTTCTCAGAAAATTTAAGCGGATGAGAAATCTGAATTACATTTCTGCCGATTTGTTTTCTCCGATTGTGGATGTAAAAGCGGATATTCTGGATCTTCCTTTTGAAGATGAAAGTTTTGATATTATTTTCTGCAATCATGTGCTGGAGCATATTGAAGACGATTCAAAGGCGATGAGTGAATTGTACAGGGTCTTGCGACCAAGAGGATGGGGGATTTTACAGGTTCCTATGAAGAATTCTCTGGAAAAAACCTATGAAGATTTTACAATTAAAGATCCTAAAGAACGTCAAAAACATTTCGGGCAATACGATCACGTTCGCTGGTATGGAATGGATTATTTCGACAGGCTTCAGAAAGCAGGTTTTAGAACAGACGCAAATTTCTATTCTCAAGTGTTTTCTGATGAAGAAATTATAAAATACGGACTGCGGAAAAATGAAATTCTGCCTTTGGTCTACAAATAAGTAAGTAAAAAACATCTTCAGATAAGGAGATGTTTTTACTTTTTATTCAATTATTCTTTTATAAATTTCTGTTATTTTGTTGTTAGTATGATCGAATTAATGTGAAGAAACAGCTTTCAGCCCAATAACCGAGCCTATTAATGTTACAATAAAGAAAATTCTCCAAAAGGTTACGGGATCTTTAAAGAAAAAAATACCTACCAGCGCTGTTCCCACTGCACCAATACCCGTCCAGACTGCATATGCTGTGCCGATAGGAAGTGTTTCCGTTGCTTTAATGAGCAGAAGCATACTTATTGTAAGGGAAATTAGAAACCCGGCAAACCATAAATACATGGCTGTTCCCGTTGTTTCTTTCACTTTGCCCAAACAAGACGCGAAGGCGACTTCAAATAATCCAGCGATAATTAAGATAATCCAGTTCATTTTTTATTTTCTGGTGCAAAGTTCAGAATTTAAAATCAAATTTTACTTTTACAACCTTAAAACTTCCGGACATTTTAAAATAAGTCTGTTCAGGTTTTATATATAAATTTTCCTGTTGATGATTTTCAGAAAATCTTCTTTTTCAAGTTTTTTAATGGTACGAATTACAGTTTCTACCCTCAAAGCTGTTATAGATGCGATCTGCTGTCTCGTAAGCGGGACTTCGAAAGAGAATTTTGATTCGTCGTCGCTAAAGCTTTTCTGATAGTTAAGAGCTCCCTTTATTCGAATGTCGGGGCGTAATGAAGTATTATTTTCAAGCATGATATACTTCTGATAAAGACGTTCTGATAAGAATTTATTGATATCTCTTGAGATCTCCTGATTCTCATCCAATAATTTTACAAAACTGCTTTTCGATAATTTCAGTACGGTCGTTTCCTCGAAAGCTATTGCATTTACAGGATATGTTTCATCAATAAATAATAATAATTCACATACACTAAGCCCTTTATTCAAAATGGCGAGGATAAGCTCCTTTCCATCTTCATTATAATGATTAAGTTTTATTCTTCCCTTTACAATCTGATAATAATATTTGGGAACACTGCTTTCTTCAAATATAATATGAGAGGGTTTAAAGTTTTCCAGTTGTGCTCCGTAGGATAGCAGGAGATTTTCTTCAATTAACATATAGTAAAATTTTAATTTCGATATTGATAATAAACGTTTAATGTATTATGATAAAATCATCCTTGCAAAATCCGTACACTTTAATGATATTTCCCTTATAAAAACAATAAACCCCCGAAAATACAGGGGTTTAAAAAATTGAAAGTATATATTTAAGTGAAAAAGTGTTGTCTCCTATTATTCAAACACTGTGCCGTGAATTATGAATTTTGCAGAAAATTTATTTGCGAAATTCGCCTTTTTATTAATTTAATTTCTAATACATTGATTTACTGGAATAAATATTGCTACGTATTCAGAGATTTTTTTTCACCTTAAAAATATATTTGCATTAATGTGGTATGTACGCTGATAATCATTAAAATATTAGTGGATTTTCGGAATTTTGTAAGTATTTTTGAGGTTAAACTAAATATAATTAATTATTGATTCTATATTTTTATGATCTTAATTGTTGATGATAACCAAAGCAATCTCTATTCGCTTAAAAAATTGCTGGAATCTAAAGACTTTCAGGTAGATACAGCAGGTTCTGGAGAAGAAGCATTGGGGAAAGCATTGAAAAATGATTATGCTTTAATTATTTTAGATGTGCAAATGCCTGATATGGATGGCTTTGAAGTTGCGGAAACCCTTGCAGGATATAGTAAAACGAAGGAAGTTCCCATTATATTCTTGTCTGCGGTAAATACCGAAAAACGATTTATAACAAGAGGTTATGCATCAGGAGGTAAAGATTACGTAACAAAACCCGTAGACCCGGAAATTCTTTTACTCAAAGTAAAAACTTTTTACAGCCTCCAGGAGCAGAATATTGCACTGAAAAAAACGCAGCAAAGCCTTGAACTCGAAGTGAAAGGTAGAAGAGAATCTCAGGTAACACTGAAATCTCAGATCGATCATTTTCATCTTATGCTGGAATCGTTACCGCAGATAGCTTTTACATTGACTAAAGAAGGAGTTGTAGATTTTGTTAACTGTAAATGGTATCAGTATTGCAAATCTGCAAAACAATTCCCGGAAACTCATCCTGATGACTTCAATATTCAGGAGGAATTTGAGCGGTGTAGAAAAAAAGGAACTGCTCTGGAACTTGAAGTAAGAATTAAAAATATAGAATCCGGAAATTACCGATATCATCTGCTTCGCGTTACTCCGGTGTATGACGGAGATGCTATTAAAAACTGGGTCGGAACTTTTACAGATATCGACGACCAGAAAAAAGTAGAAAAGGAAAAGGATGAATTCCTGAGTATTGCAAGTCATGAACTCAAAACTCCTTTAACGAGTATTAAAGCTTATGTTCAGCTTTTGGAAAGGAAATTGAAGTTGGATAAAGAAAGTGCTGAGGCTGGATTTGTGACTAAAGTACAGGATCAGATCGAGAAGCTTAATACACTCATTACAGATCTGCTTGATGTTTCCAAAATAGAAAACGGAAAACTGAAAATCAATAAAAAACCTACCAATCTTGAAAATGTTATCAGCAATGCAATTGATACCATTCTTCAGACTCATGATGAAAATCGTGTAAAAATAAAAAGGGACGGCGTGAAGCCGGATATTCTTATCCCGCTTGATGAAATTCGTATTGAGCAGGTTTTAATTAATTTTTTAACAAACGCTATTAAATATTCCCCTAAAAATAACCAGGTGGTAGTTACTACTTTTGTTGACGAAGAAGAACAGGAAGTAAGAGTAAATGTTACCGACTTTGGGATTGGCATTCCGGATTTTAAGCAGGAAGCTGTTTTTCGTAAATTTTACCGTGTTGAAGAGTCTTCTCTTCAGTTTCAGGGAATGGGTATAGGTTTATTCATATGCTCAGAAATCATCAAACAGCATCACGGAAACATTGGTGTTTCGAGCAAAGTAGACGAAGGATCTACATTTTATTTCACATTACCATTAAATTAATTTTCAATGCCGAAAAAAATTATACGAAATCTTCAGTTTGGAGTTGGGCTTTCTTTAATAATATTGATCGCGAGTTCAATTGCATCTTATGTCAGCATACAGAAGCAGATGGAAAACCGTGAAAACCTTTCAAAAAGCCGTAGAGCCATTACCGCAGTAAAAGATGTTTTAGTCTCCTTGCTGGATGCAGAAACAGGTAACAGAGGATATCAGCTTACAGGCAGAGAAAGCTTTCTGGAGCCTTTTAACAGAAGCCTTGTTGAGTTTCCCAAAGCGATTGAAGGAGCCAAAAACTTAGATATTACAGATAAAAATCAGATTAGTCGGTTACAGGAACTCGAAAGAAATGTAAATACGAACATTTCAAATCTGAAACATTTTGTAGACAATAGAAAGAAAGGCATTTCAATGACCCAGCAACAGGTTCTTATGAGCAAGGGATATATGGACAGATGCCGTAAGCTCGTTCAGGAATTTGTGCAGTATGAAGAAGTTCAGCTTGCTAAGAAAAACAATGATCTGAACAGTTCTTCCAATATGACTGTTCTATTTATTATTATTTCAGCGATCGGAGCGATTGTTGTGACCGCTTATTTCTACTACAAACTAAGAGCTGACCTTATCCGTAGAGATAAATTAGAAAAAGCACTTCAGGCCAAAGATATTGAGATCAGCAGAAGGGTAAGTGCTATAAGGCATATAGCCAACAGAGTGGCCCACGGAGACTATGACCAGAGAGCGGTAGACCATTCTGAGGATGACCTTGGAGATCTTGCAGAATCTCTAAATAATATGACGGAATCTCTTAAAACTTCATTTGATAAAATTAATGCCAGCGATTGGCGCCAGAAAGGGCTTGCTCTACTTAATGAATCAATGATGGGAAATAAGACTGTGCAGGAGGTTTCAGATAATGCTTTGGAACAGATTATTGAATATGGAAAATGTATTAACGGATCGATTTACCTTTACGATGAAGGATTGCTTAAACTAAAAGCAGCTTTAGGTCTGGAAAACAACATGAAAAGAATTTTTGAGCCTGGCGAAGGAATGGTTGGACAAACCTTCATTACCGAAAAAACACAGGTTTATAACAATCTTCATGAAGACGATTTTGTCGTAACATTTGCCAGCAGCACGATAAAAATTTATGGAATATTACTGCTCCCTGTTTTTGCAGATGGAAAAATCATAGGTGTTCTGGAATTAGGATCTACTAATAATTTTGATGAGAATAGGATAAACTATTTTGTTGAATGTACCCGAAATATAGGCGTTGCATTAAGTGCAGCCAAAGGCCGTGAAAAAGAGCAGCAGCTTTTAGAAGAAACCCAGGCTCAATCTGAAGAGTTACAGGTACAACATTCTGAACTTGAAAACCTTAACACAGAGCTTGAAGCGCAGACCCAGAAACTACAGGCTTCCGAGGAAGAACTTAAAGTACAACAGGAAGAACTGATGCAGGCGAATGCTGAACTCGAAGAGCGGTCAAGGCTGCTGGAAGAAAAAAATCACCTGATTGCCGAAAGAAATAATGAAATTCAGAAAAAAGTAGAAGAACTCGCTTTAAGTACAAAATACAAATCAGAGTTCCTGGCGAATATGTCTCATGAGCTTCGTACACCACTCAATTCTATTTTACTTTTATCTCGTCTGATGGCCGAAAATCCGGAAGAAAATTTAAATGAAGACCAGATAGAATCAGCGAAAGTAATCCAGAGCTCGGGAAGCAGTTTGCTGACGTTAATCGATGAAATTCTTGATCTTGCCAAAATTGAATCTGGTAAAATGACTTTAGAATATCAGCAGGTTTTCGTTGAAGATATTGTAAAAGATTTAAAAAACCTCTTCAATCCTGTATTCCAGGAAAAAAGGCTTCAGTTTAATGTAGAGATCGAAAAAGATTTACAAAAAGCCATCGAAACCGATCGTTTGAGAGTAGACCAAGTATTAAGAAATTTACTGTCTAATGCTCTGAAATTTACAACGGAAGGAAGCATTAACTTAAACATTAAGAAAGATCCAAACAAGAGAGATTTTATTATTTTCTCTGTAAAAGATACTGGAATTGGTATTGCAGAAGATAAGCAGAAAATTATTTTTGAAGCTTTTCAGCAGGCAGATGGTTCCACGAGAAGAAAATTTGGAGGAACAGGTCTTGGATTGTCTATCAGCAGGGAAATTGCGAGACTTTTAGGAGGAGAGCTTACCCTAGAAAGTAAAGTGGATGAAGGAAGTGAATTCAGTCTTACTATTCCGGTAAAGGCAGTTTTGGAAATTGAGCAGATCGAAACAGATCAGGATATCGTGGAGATTATCCGTGAAGATGTAGTGGAGATCAAAAATATTCTTGATGACGGGGAAGAGGAGTATTATAATACCATCAATAACCTGAAAATCCCTGAAGATGTAGATGATGACAGAAAGAATATTCAGGCCGGTGACAAAGTGATTTTAATTATCGAAGATGACACCAACTTTGCTAAAGCTTTATTAAAATATGCTCATATGCAGAATTATAAGGCAGTAGTAGCAGTAAGAGGAGATCATGGGATTTCAGCTGCATTGCAGTACCGTCCGCACGCTATTCTGCTGGATGTACAGCTTCCGGTAAAAGACGGATGGCAGGTTATGGATGAGCTTAAATCAAACCCGGAAACTAAACATATTCCGGTACATATGATGTCTGTACTGCACGTAAAGAAAGAAAGTCTTATGAAAGGTGCTATTGACTTCATCAACAAGCCTGTAGCGCTGGATCAGATGACTGAAGTATTCAGAAAGATTGAAGAAGTGCTCAGCAAATCGCCTCAGAAAGTTTTAATTGTTGAAGAAAATGCCAAGCATGCCAGCGCACTTTCTTACTTCCTGGGTAATTTTAATATATCATTGTCTGTAGAAAATAACGTGGAAGACAGTGTAAAAGCACTGACTACGGATCATATAGATTGTGTTATCCTTGATATAGGATCTTTAAAAGGAGATGAATATCAGATCGTTGAATCTATTAAGAGTTATGAAGGTTTGGAAAATCTTCCGATTATCATATTTACGGAACGAAATTTGTCTAAATCAGAAGAATTAAAAATAAAACAATATGCAGATTCCATCGTTGTGAAAACCGCACATTCCTATCAGAGAATTCTGGATGAAGTAGGCTTGTTTTTACATCTTGTGGAAGAGAAAAATAATTCTATTGAAACGGTAAGAAATAAAACATTAGGATCTTTAACCGAAGTCTTAAGCGGTAAAAAAATACTGATTACCGATGACGATGTGCGTAATATTTTCTCTCTTACAAAAGCATTGGAAAAATATAAAGTTGAAGTTGTGGTGGCCATGGACGGAAAACATGCGCTACAGCAGATCAAAGAACATCCAGATGTAGACGTTATCCTGATGGATATGATGATGCCGGAAATGGATGGCTACGAAACAATAAAGCAGATTAGGAAAATGCCGATGTTTACAAGACTTCCTATCATTGCGGTTACGGCAAAATCGATGATTGGTGAGCGCGAAAAATGCATTACCGCAGGAGCATCGGATTATATCTCGAAACCTGTAGATATAGATCAGCTATTATCCTTACTTAGAGTTTGGTTATATGAAATTTAAACAGCTAAAATTCTGATGAATAAAAAAGTTTTAATTGTGGACGATGATCCGCGAAATATATTTGCCCTGAAACTGACACTGAAATCCAGGGGCTATCAGATCGAAAGCTGTACAATGGCTCAGGAGGCTATTGATATTCTCAAGAAAGATAATCAGTTCACCGCCGTTCTCATGGATATGATGATGCCGGAGATGGATGGCTATGAAGCGATAAAAATAATAAGAAGTATACCTTCTATCAGCGAAGTTCCGGTAATCTCAGTTACTGCACAGGCTATGCCTGAAGACCGTCAGAAATGTCTGGATGCCGGCGCACAGGATTATGTGTCGAAGCCGATAGATGTAGACCAATTAATAAATGCTATTGAAAAACTAACGTAAAATGCTGGAGCCTAGTATCATAAAAGATGAAGAGGTAGAATACTTGATTAAAGATGTTTATGAAATGTATGGCTACGATTTTTCCGAGTACAGCAGGGCATCGTTTAAACGCAGGGTGAATCGCATCTGCCTCATAGACCGTTTTACGAGCTTTGCCGAACTGCGATATACCATTGTGAACGATCCGGAATACCTGAAACGTTTTATTGAGGAAATTACGGTCAACGTCACAGAAATGTTTCGTGACCCTCTGTTTTTCAAAACATTAAGAGACAAAATACTGCCTCAGTTGGGTACGTATCCATTGATAAGAATCTGGGTGGCAGGTTGTTCCACAGGAGAAGAGGCTTACTCAATAGCTATTTTGCTGAAGGAAGCCAACTTATATCATAAATCATTGATCTACGGTACTGACCTTAATCCTTCCGTCTTAGAAAAGGCAAGGTCAGGAGTTTTCCCGCTGCAGCAGATGAAATTATATTCTGAGAATTATATTTTATCAGGTGGAAAAAAAGATTTTTCAGATTATTATACCGCCAATTATGACAGTGTAAAATTTGATAAAAGCTTACAGGAAAAGCTTATTCTGTCTACACACAATTTGGTTTCAGACAGTTCTTTCAATAGTTTTCAACTGATTATATGCAGAAATGTTCTGATCTATTTTGACCGTGGACTTCAGGAAAGAGTTTTTCGTTTATTCGATAATAGCCTTGAAAATTTAGGTTTTTTGGCTTTAGGTGCGAAAGAAACATTAAGATTTTCTAAATTAGATGAAAATTATCACCAGATCGACGATCAGAGAATCTGGAAAAAACTGGATCGGAATTAATGATATTAAATGAAAGAAACATAGCAATTGAGTTAATCGTTATCGGAGGTTCCGCGGGAAGCCTTCAGGTAATTCTTGAAATGATTAAAAAACTGAATGATAAAATTGCCGCGCCTATTTTACTGGTTTTGCATCGTAAGGCGCATTCCAATAACGTTCTTCAGGCTTTACTTCAGCAGCTTTCGCCTTTGGAAGTTGTCGAAATAGATGATAAAACGGAAATTGAACCCAATAAAATCTATATTACGCCTGCAGATTATCATTTACTTTTTGAAGATAAAAAAACAATGTCATTAGACAGTTCCGAAAAGATGAATTATTCCCGGCCGTCAATAGATGTTACTTTCAAATCGGCAGCCGAAATTTATGGCGAAAACCTTATTGGTGTGCTTCTCTCGGGGGCAAATGCCGACGGAGTGGAAGGTTTATCCTATATTAAAAAAAATAATGGAACCGTCTGGATTCAGGATCCCGAAACTGCAGAGGTCGATTATATGCCGAAACACGCTATTGAAAGCGTAGAATATGATCTTATTATTAAACCCGAAGATCTCCCGAAATACATAAACCAATTATAATAAATAAAGAAAATCCCTAACAATACATAAGAATATGAATAAAAAGAAAATCCTGATTTTTGATGACGATACAACAATTCTCGAAGTAATCAGCATCATTTTTGAAGAAAATGGTTATCAGGTAGAAATTTCGGAAACCTCTCACGATATTTTGGAAAGAGTAGCGAACTACAAGCCTGATGTTATTCTTATGGATAACTGGATTCCTAAAATCGGTGGAGTGGAAGCGACAAAACTTCTGAAAAGTCATGAAGAATTTAAACACATCCCCGTTATCTACGTTACGGCGAATAATGATATTGTGGCTTTAGCAAAACAAGCCCAGGCGGATGATTATGTTGCCAAACCTTTTAATCTCGTAGATCTTGAAGACAAGGTGGCAAAGTTTTTAAAATAAAACAATTATCGTTATTTAAAATAAAATCCCGGAGCTATTATTTCCGGGATTCGTTATATCATTTCCATCTGTTGAGAATCAGATTCTTTTGCAGACCTCATCTTTTCTTTAATAAATTCGATACTGCATTTTTCATTATTTATTTCGGTAACAAGCGAGGTCAAAAATAATTTCAAATTTGCGTTAGACAATATTTCATCAGTAAAAGTAGGTGCAATAATTGTCTTTTTTGAAACTAAATTTTCCGTAAGCATATATTCTTTTTCTAAATCTATATCGATGTCGAATTGTGATTTAACACATGAGGTTAAATAGTTTCTGATCAATTTTTTAATTTCCTGATTTTGCATCATCATTAATATTTATTCATAAGCATAAAATATTGTGCCATGACTAACTTAAAACTGATTTTTTTTACTATTTTATCATTATTTATTCTAATTAAATAAAAAAAACGGATGATGAAATAGAATGTTCATCATCCGTTTGCTAATGAGTAATGTTAAATTTTACTTACCGCCACCTCCGTTTTTCTCAACGTCGGTTTTTGTATTTTCTTTTACCTTCTGGTTTCCGAAACGTTTTACGAAAGATATGGAAGCCCCATACCAGTCCCAGGTCGATACACTTCGTTTAAAGCCCTGTTGATTGTAAGTAGTTGCATCGTAATTTGGCCTCTGGAAAATATTCATCAGCTGTAGGCTGACCTCCATCTGTGTTTTAGGGAATATCTTCGTCACCGAAATATTATGAAATACATTGGCTTTATTGGTGGTAGAATTTCCGTTATTCTGATTAGAAACTTCCACCCACGCACTTACATTGATGTTTTTATTGAAAAGATTGGTATAAGAAAGATTGGTGGATGCACTTAAATAGCTGATGTAAGCATTACCCTCAATTTTATTTTTTGCATTAAAATCACTGTTATCAATATAATACCATCCAAGCCCTAGATTCACTGTGAATTTATTCTTAAAGAACGTCTGATTGGTATTGGCGTAAAGATAATATTTATGAACTTTACCGTTGAAATTTGAAGGCTGGGTAATATTAATTGTTTTTGTTTTGGTGCCATCAGGTATTTCTTCCTGCAGATAATCCGTCCAATAATCCTGATCTGTGTACATATATCTTGCGGAGATAAAATATTTCTTCAAAATACCGAGCTTCATGTATAATCTGTCGCTGGGATTAGGATTTAAGTCGATATTTCCACGGCTGTAAATACCATTAGAATTCGGGGTCATAAAAGGATTGAATTCTGCGTACCACGGTCTCCATAAATTACGGTTATAAGTTAAGCTTAAATCATATTTATCGGAGAATGTATATTTTAGCAAAATATTGGGTAAGAAATTTCCATAAGAATCTTTTCTGGAAGCGCCTGCAATATCCTGGCGCATTTTGTAATCAATATACTCGTACCGAAGTCCGATTCTCGTTTCAAGCTTTTTAAAAAATGTCCGGCTGTAGTTGGCATATACAGATGTAATATTATCTTCATAATGGAAAATATCATGGTCACTTAGGCCACTCAGCATATTTCCATATAAATTATTAGGAACAACATTATTGTTAAAATTTATTTTTGCTCCTACTTCAAAGTTTCCTCCCGATTTTCCTAAAGGCTGGGTGTAATCGATCTTTGCATAATAGTTCCGGTTTTCGGTATCTGTAAGTACACCGAGATTCTGATTCGACGGACCCTCTGATGCCGACAAGATGTTTCTGATAAAATAACTGTCTTCTGACTGCCCATAATAATTGGATCCAAGATTTACATCCAGAATTCTATTTTTCTCTTTATCATACCATTTATAAAAAATATTGGTGCCCAAATTACGGTTGAGACCGTTTGAATTCTGGTTCTGATCAAAAGAACTCTTAAAAACATTATTAAGATAATCGCTTCCGTTGGCTTCGGCATCTGAAGTATAATTGCTTTGATAATATTCAAGAATTAAACCTATTGTATTTTTATTGTCAATCTCAAATTCTGATGTCGAAGATAACGAAGGATTTTTGCTCCTGCTTATGTTATAGCTATCAATCTGATTGGTAGAACTATCGGCATACCAAGAATAAAAACTTGAGTCTTTCTGCACATTTGTGTTGTCACTATAGCTGCCGATAAGTGTTTGGGTAAAGTTTTTTTTATGATAATTCAGGTTTAAATTTGTGTACTGGGAATTTTTAGTATTTTGCCTGTTGTTAAGAGTTACGCTTCCTTTTAGCCCTTCATCATCACGTTTTTTCAGAACAATATTAATGACGCTTCCTGTAGCTTCATAACGTGAAGACGGGCTGGTAATCACTTCTATTTTCATGAGATTATCAGCAGGAATTGTTTTTAGATATTCTTTTAGTTCCTTGCCTGTAAAAACAGACTTTCTGTCGTTGATATATACGGTTACTGATTCTCCTTCTGCTTTTATCGCATCATTATTATCGATACTCACCAGCGGGGTCATTCTCAGAACATCCCAGGTTGTATTCCCTGCCAGTATCGAGCTGTTGGAAACATTAAATACAGTACGGTCAACCTTAGATTCTACCGTAGGCTTTCTTACAGTTACGGTTACTCCTTCTATTTCTTTCTCTTTAGATTTTATAGTATCTTTTTCTGTTTGAGCAAATGTCAGAATGCCTGCTAAAAGGACAATGGGTGTTAAAATGGTTTTCATTTACAACTAAGTTTTATGTATAAGACACCTGAGTGTGTTGTATTGTTACATCTGTAGAATTAATTCTACAACATTTTTTTATTAACACTTGATTTATAAAGGGCTTAATTATCTTTAAAGTAAAATAAAAGGCTTAATCATCAAAAATTAAAAAATCATATTTTTGTTGAAATTAAAGTGACGATGAAGAATACCTTAAGCTGGATTCTTATTTTATTTATTCTTGTTTCAGTTTTGAATAATTGCCTGAACAGTTCGGTTCAGAAAGAAATTAATAAAAAAACTGATTTTATGAGTCATCTGAGAAAACTATATTCCTCAGGTGATGCTTCAAAGTGGCCTAAACCTATTTTAGATCCCGAATCGTTGTCAACATTTTCCGAAATCGGTCATCTGCCCGATATTTCTTTTCCTGAAGACAATCCATACTCCGCTGAGAAAGAATTATTAGGCAAAACACTTTTTTTTGATCCTCGTCTTTCAAAATCTAACCAGATTGCCTGTGCATCCTGCCATGATCCGGAACTGGGATGGTGCGACAACAGAACGTTCTCTTTCGGCCATGATCGGCAGCTAGGATCGCGTAATGCAATTAGTATTTTTAATGTAGCTTATGCAAAAGCTTTGTTTTGGGACGGCAGGGCTGCATCGCTGGAAGAGCAGTCACGAATGCCGATTGAAGATCAGCGAGAAATGGGTGAACATATGGATGTAGCAGCCGGGAAAATTGCCGGAATTAAAGGATATCAGGCGTTGTTTGAACAAGCATTCGGGGATAAAACCGTTACAAAAGACCGTATATCAAAAGCAATAGCCACTTTTGAAAGAACCGTGAAAAGTTCTGCCAGTAAGTTTGACTTATTTATTGATGGCAAATCAGATGCTTATACCGATGATGAATTGATGGGCCTTCACCTTTTCAGAACCAAGGCACAGTGTATGAATTGCCACAATTCGGGATACTTTTCCAATAATAAATTTGAAAATATTGGGACGGCTTTGCTGGGTGAAAAAGGACAGGATCCCGGAAGATATCTCTTTACAAAAAATCCTGAAGATGCAGGGAAATTTCGTGTTCCTGGATTGAGAGAAGTTTCCCGTACAGGACCTTACTTTCACAATGGATCAATGACAACCCTTGACGAAGTGATAATATTCTACAGTAAAGGTAATCCGGAATATGCTCAGAAACGTTTGACAGTATATGAAGAAGTAACATTAAGGTCTGAAAAATCAGGAATGGTAAGAATGCTCGAGCTGTCTGATGAGGAGGTCTATCAATTGGAAGCTTTCCTGAGAACTTTATCTACGAAACCAAAGAAAATTTCTCTGCCGGAATTACCAAAATGATTTAATGATAAAAATTTAATTATAAAAAAACAGCTGAACAAAATATTGTAAAGCTGTTTTCCCCTAAGATTAATTTACTAATTTGTAAAAATTTTTATCGTGTATTAATATCTTCTTTGAAAAAAGAGAGCCCCAAAATAGGAGCATCTCTCATATAAAATATTCCCTTTACTTTTTATTAGTGCTTAGACAATATAGAATTGTTTTTTAGCGTTTTATTTTAAGTAAAGATAGAGATAAAGAAAATTATATTAATATTTTGCTATAAAATAAGCGGATAATTCTTTAAAATACTACAATAAAAGAATAAAATACTTTATATTTGAATTATTAATAACATGTAAAGAATATTATTCTATGGATCATCTTGACGACAAAGATTTACAGCTTCTCAGATTGCTTCAAAACGACTCAAAATTAACGGTAAAAGAACTGGCAAAAGAGGTAAATCTTTCTCCATCACCTGTTTTTGAAAGAGTGAAAAGACTTGAACAGGAAGGGTATATAAAAAAATATGCAGCTGTGTTGGATGCTGAAAAACTTAACCTCGGATTTACTGTATATTGTCAGCTGAAATTAAAAAGCAACGACAGCTATCTTGCCGTAGAATTTGAACGTGAAATTCTGGAAATTGAAGAAGTGGCTGAATGCTACAGTATTTCCGGAGATTTTGATTTCCTTCTTAAAGTCTATGTGCGTGATATGAAGCAGTATCAGAACTTTGTTTTCAATATCCTTGGTGCGGTTCCCTCCATCGGAAGCACTCACAGTACTTTTGTGATGGCTCAGGTAAAAAATACATACGGACTGACCATTTAGAATAGTTAAATCAATTCAATATAAGTTCATTACCGGATACAAAAAAGGAAGCCTTTACCGGCTTCCTTAATTTATTATATCAATGGTCTTTTACATTGCCTTACTGTTAAGGTTGGTATCCGCTACTTTTGTTAGCAGTTCGTCACATTTTTTCTCTTCTTTTAGTGTTTCCAGAAGATGTTTCAGGCATTCTTCTTCTTTTAGGACTTTTGCAAATGCGGCAAGTGTTCCGTACGTAGCAATTTCATAATGTTCTACTTTTTGTGCTGCTGCGATAATTCCTGCATCTCTTACCGTTCCCGGTTCAGTTTCTTCGATAATGCTTTTTCCTTCATCAAGAAGTCCCTGCATGGCATCACATTTTTTTGCCTGCGCTTTTTTACCTAATGCTTTAAAACAGTCTTCAAGCCTCTCTACATGGGTTTCTGTTTGTCCGAGATGATCTTCAATGGCAGATTTCAGCTTTTCGTCCGTGGCATTTTTCATCATAGTCGGTAATGCTTTTACCAATGCTTTTTCTGCCCAATAGATATCTTTCAATGAATCTTCAAAAAGATCTTTCAGTTCTTTCGCTGCGTTTTTTTTAGCAGGAGTTTTTGCGGTAGTTTTAGATGATTTTGTTTTAGTTGTTGCTTTTTTTGCTGGTGTTTTAGTTTCCATATTAAATTATATTTAGTGATTTTTGATTTGATAATGAATGTACAACTATAAGACCATCTTGCCCGAAAATGTTTATATGTGGTATGTAAAGATTAATCTTACGGAATTAAATTTAAAGAATGTATCTATTTGAAATCCAGTAGTCCTTCGGTAAGCACCTTCCATTGTATTTTTGAAAACCCGAATATTCCACCCAAAGCAATTATTAAGTTTCTGATTTTGTCGATAAAAGTGGCATTGAAATTAGGTTTTTCATTACGGCCATAAATTCCAGCTTTTAACATGTTTCCGTCTTTTTCGATCATAAAAGCAGATGTTGCAGAATGGCTGTAAAAATGGGCAATATGTCTTGCATGCTGACCGGGTACTTTTGTGGGGCGACATAATATAAGATATGATTCGTATTGATCTCTTTTCCTGTGCATTATATTGGTAATCTTTACCCAGTCGTATCCGTTAGCTTCTTTTGAACCCGGACCGGGAATTCCGATTCTTATAAGATCCCCCATTTGAGGAATTCTATCGATTGGCTCTCCGGATTTACTGAAATGTCTGAATTCGGATGATGTTTTGCCACAATATTTTTTCCATTTATTAATGGAGAACAGACGCTCTTTGAGAATACTAAATTTAGCATCTATTTCATTGATATTATATTGTCTTATGCTTTCAGTATCATGGAATCCGCCGCTTTTCTGATGTGGAATTCCCTGAATATTTTTCGGTTTCATATGTTTTATATTGTGGTGTTAAACAAAGATAACCTCTTTAGTCATGATCTGCTATGAGTAGAATCATAATAAATTCATTTATAATTAATTGAATGTAAATGAAAGATCATTTATATTCTAAAATAGAAAACCTGAGAACTTCTCCGAAGTCCCCAGACAATCTACTAATTTACTAATCTTTACTAATTTTTACTTTTTTATTTAATCAATTTCTTACTGCTTTATAATCTTTTTTACTGAAGTTTTTCCATTGTCGAAAGTTGCTTTAAGCAAGTAAGCACCTGTTGGAGCATCAGAGATATCAACACCCTGATCTATAATTTTTGAATTTACAGCCTGTCCTGAAATGCTTGTAACCTCAACGGCTTTTATTTTTTTATCACTTTTAATAGTAACAATTCCATGGGTAGGATTTGGATATACACTGAATGTATCGTTGTTTTTAACATCATTTACAGCTAAAGCATTCAATGAAATTCTTTTTACAATAGTTCCGTTTTGAGAGTAGGCAAGAACAAGATAATTGTTAACTGGGTCTATAGCGATATCGTTATAAGTACAAACTCCAGATGATACAAAATCGCCACCTACCTTTTCCCAGTTTCCTGTAGAAGCATTTAATGTATATACAGTGTTTCTTCCATGATCCGAAAAAGAACTGTCCCAAATACAGGCAACTATATATGGAGTTCCGTTTGGCGAAACAGCAATGGCTGTATTGTTGACCACAGTATCAGAAAAGTTTGCATTCCCAACCTGTACCCAGGACGTACCGTCAAATTTCTTTACATTTAATTTTCTTCCTTCAGCTGTGCTTGATACATACACTACATAAGGCGTACTGTTGTATAAAGCAATATCCGAATAAGAATTGTCTGAACTATAAGCATTTCCTACATTTGCACCACCAACCTGAGTCCATGAATCTGAAGAGCTGGCGTTGGCATTTATGCTGTAAACATTTACACCACCATTGCTTATCTGGCATGTGTAAATTTTATTGTCTGTGCCTATAGCCATTTCTGCAAACAATGCTCCACCTGCAAAACCTGCATTTCCTACCTGTTCCCATACACCGTTATTATATCTTCTTACCGTTCCGGAACCGTCTGCTCCATAGGCAAAAAGCGTATTAGAAGCTGAAACCGCCAAAGCCTGATACGTTAAACTAGAAGTGGTAGAAGATGGCATAGAACTCCATGATCCCGCGCTGTATTTTCTGACTTCCATACCGGTAGACGGATAGCTGGCCTGATTGCTGTAATAGACGTTCCCCTGATTATCAGAAGCCAATGCGCTATAAGTTGCAAAGCTGGTTGTAATTCCCGGTGATCCTCCCAGATATGACCAAGAAGTTCCGTCGAATTTCTGCACAGATCCTTTCGTTACAGATACATCATAATATGAAATATAATAATTCCCGGAAGCATCAATTGACAAGTTATTAAAACTTGAATTTCCTGCTGAAACAACTGTCGAAGAACCTACATTATCCCATGACTGGGCATTTGCAAAAAGATTTAGCCCTAGTCCGAATAAAATAATAGCTTTTTTAAAATTAAAATAAGAGTTTTTTACCATAGTTTTATAATGTTTAATGAATGTTAGTTTTTTGAATTATAATTTTAATTGAATTTAAATTATATTGTGATTTTAATATTTTAAAAAGCTTTAACAAATTTATAGATTGGTTTGAATAAAAGGTAATTTATTTGGTTATTTAATGGAAAATTAGATACTCATTTCATACTTTAGCTTGTTATTTCGTATAATTTTTGATTTTTTAATAAAAATCAGAATATTTTTATATCTTAAATATTAATGAATTTTACTCGTTTTTATAAGAATATATTTTTAATAAATTTTAAATTTTCATGAGTGTAAAAACCTTTAAGTATCAAAATTCAAAACTTATTAGAAATAATTACAGTTAATGTTTTTACAAGTATTTTAATGTTGAACTAGAATTTTTAATGGCAAATTTTTAAATGTGAGAATTCTATTGGAAATTTTCGCTTGTAAATATGGTAATGGTAATAATATATTATGGCGAAATATGTAGAGATATTTATCTTATGTAGGCAATTCAATTCTATTTTTGATTTATTATTAAATTTTAAATTTATAATAATTTGATTTATTGCAACTTATGATTCTGTAATTGTTTTCGGGATAAAAAAATATTTTTACATTTGTCCTGTAGCTATTTGTCTGAAAGTCGAATTTTATTTTACAATTCTATAAATAAGTTACACCTACAGTACGTTTAACATACTTACAAATGATGAAATATGAAAAATCAAGATTATTCAGTCTTCGGGACTTCACGCTCTTTCAAAGACTGGCTTCATGATCCTGCAAATCCCTTGGTTTATTGCATTCTAACTCTTGATGGGAAGGAATTTCTTACAAAAAACAGTTATACTGTAGAGCTTCATCAAAAAACAGCAGATCACGATTGTTTTACCATTACAGTTCCGGACGATGCCTTGGATAGTTTTGAAGGTTATGTGATGGAACATTCTAAAAATCTTTTGGGTAAAAATATCAATATTTCCTATTGGCGGTTTGGTAAACTCTGTCAGATGTTTTCCGGAATCGTGGGGTGTATCCGGAACAGAAAAGATGAAGGCGGAGGTTACGGAACTTTATCCATCACAGGATATGCTCCGAGTATTTTACTGGAAAGCGGAAAGTGCTGCCGAAGCTTTGAAGATAAAACCCTGGAAGATATCATTGCAGAAGTCACCGAAAATTATCCTCAGGAAGCTAAAGTAAAAACGGATATTCTTAATACTAAACATATTTTAGCTTATACTGTACAGTATAAAGAATCTGATTATCAGCTAATCAGGAGACTGGCAGTACGTTATGGAGAGTTTTTCTATTATGATGGTGAAAATCTTATTTTCGGATCAATGACTCAGCAACTCGTCAATCTTGAGGAAAATATTGATTTAATTGATGTAGAATTTGAAATGAAAATGAGCGCTCAGGATTTTATTTATACCTCATATGATGCCCAAAGCGGATCCAAAATAGAAAAAGACAGCAGCAGACAGCAATCTGAATTTAAGGTAAATCTTTTCCAGTCCATTGGAATTAACACTTCAAAGCAAATCTTTTCAAACAAACCTAAGATGCATTTTAATCATACCGGAATCAGCAATGATGCTGAGAGAGAACTGGAAGAAGCTGTGCGTCTGGAGAAAGAACGTCGTGAGAACTTAATACAGGTGAAAGGTAAAAGTAAAGATCCCGATCTGAAGATAGGAGGAAGGGTAAAACTTTCGGATATCAATGGCAAAGCTATGGAAACATACAGAATTATTGAGATCAGACACATACATGAAGGCGGTGACGATTATTATAATGAATTTATCGGAATTCCGGATTTATTTAATGCTGCTCATTATATTGATACGGAAGCTGCTCCCAAAGGTGAAGAACAGCCAGCTAGAATAGTTGATAATAACGATCCTCTGGGAATGGGAAGACTAAGAGTGCAATTTCCGTGGCAGCAGGAAAGGGGAGATAAAACACCTTGGATAAGGCTTATACAGCCACATTCCGGAGCGGGAAAAGGATTTTATTTTATTCCTGAAATTGGTGAAGAGGTTTTGGTTGGTTTTGAAGGTAGAAATGCAGAAAAACCTTTTGTAATGGGAGCGCACTATAATGGAAGTGAGTTGAGTGGGTACGGAACGTCTGATAACAGCATAAAAGCCATCCACACGAGAAGCGGACATATTTTGAAATTTACAGAAGACGAAAGCATTATCCTAACAGACAAAAGCGGAAATATGATGATTTTTGATACGGCAGGAAGCAACATTACCATTACCGCACGTGAAACGATGACTTTCAATTGTAAAAATATGAACATTAATGTGGGAGAAAATATTTCTACAAGTGCAGGAAATAACATTAGCGTTACTGCTGGTAATGATATTACGGAGACCGCAACGGGAAATAGAATGGAAATTTCGGATAATAGAACAGAAATAGTACAAAAAGATTACACCAGACAGTCCGATACTTCAGATATCTTTGCTAAAAAGATAACAGCTATTAGTTCTGAAGAAGATATTTTGATACAGAGTGCAAAAACTGTACATATGAATAGTGGAGAAAAAGGAACTAACCATTAACCAAGAATATTATGGCTATTATAAAACAAGCAAAAAACATAAAAATAATAACATCTAAAAAAGATGTTGTTATTATAGGGAAGTTGAGTATAAATACTCAAAAAAAAATGATTTTTGATGCCATTGAAGATAATTTGGAGTTTAACTCTATAAAAAAGATAAAAGCAGATGGGCGGGGTTAGTTATGGTAATTGGTTTTCAGTTAAAAGAGAAATATTTCCTACTTCTGTAAATTTTGAATGCTTTAAAATTGTAGAGTATAATATTGCTCTTAATGAAACAAGAGAGGTTAAATTTAAAGTAGGTGGAAAAAATGATGATGAAAAGAGGGATATAAAATTTGAACTAAATAATTCTAATATTTCTTTGTCTACATCAAGCTGGAGTGCTGAAAATGAATGGATGTTAAAAACTAAAATTACAGGAAAAAAAATTGGAGATACCATAATTACGGTAAAAGTAGAAGGGAAAGCACTTAACACAATTAAAGTAAAATGCATAAATTATAAAGATGTGTTTTCTAATACAGAAGCGAAAAGATTGATTGATGAGATAGATTATATAAAACCAAAAGCTGATGCAGAAACAGCTCCTGAATATGATGAGAATTATTGTATGCAAGCGGCAGAGAGAGGAATATCAGAATTATTAAAAAATTATACCGACTTTTATTCCGTAGAAAGAGGAACGGATAAGCATAGAAATAGAATCGGTTTTTCTAGTTTAACAGCTATAGACAGGGGAAATAAAATCAAAGCAAATGGTTTTGTTTCAAGTCAGCTTGAGTTTAATGATTATTCTATTGATCATACAAAAAGAAAATCAATTATAGATTCAGCAAGTTATGGTAAAGTAAAATATGATATCATCAATTTTAATACAGACGGTAAAAATAAGTTATTCAGTTATTTTGAAAATATTATTAGTAATAAAATAGGATTTCATGTTTTTTATTTTACCGTTACTAATGGGTTTCATACTTTACTTTTATTAATTGACAATTCCAACCCTTGTGATGCCAAATATTCTATTTATGACCAACATGGCATTACATCTTCTTATGGAAAGTTCGGTGATATTGCAGAAGGGTTTAGAAAACAAACCAGTTGGACTTTTGCTAATACTTGTCTAAATAGGTTTAAATCAGGAAAATCTACACAATGGGATTCCACTAAAACAATATTATGGAAAATTCAAAGAAAGTAATATTTTATTTTGTGTTACTAATTCTAATTTTTTCTTGTAAAGGACAAGAAAAAAATGACTTTATTCTAAAACAGAACAACAATGTTTTTGTTAAATTACCATCTTTATTGGGAGAAAGAAGAGAGAAAAATTTTTTTGTTAAAAATGATACCGTCTTTTTCAAAACGGTGAAAATTAATGACATTGAGACAGAAATTAAAAATAGTATTGATATTGAAACGTTTGCTCTCATTCCAATTAATATAAGGGAAAAAAAAGAAATAAATAATCCTTATTATCTGAGCAATCCTTTTTATAATTATTTCAAAGATAGAAACTACATATATATATATAGAGATGATTTGCCAACCCCAGAATTCTTTCAAATTGGAAAAGCAAATGAATATAAAATACTTGGAGGAGCATATGTGAAAATAAACAAAAAAATTTATTGGAGAGGAATTGAAGTTTTAAACGCAGATATAAATTCATTTAAAGTTGTTAATGTTCAAAGAAATAAATCTGAATGGCAGGCTTCAATCGGCATGGATGAGAAACATATATATTCTGGAGATAAGGTAATGGATTATGAAGAATTTTCAAAACATTATTTTTTGAACGATCAAATCCTTAGCTGGTGCAAACTTCATGATTGTACTATAAAATAATGATATGAATAAGATGTAATAGCCACGACTTTATCTGACAGTTAAAGTTTAAAAATAATTGTGGTAGTGTCATAATTGTCCGTTATCCAATATTTCCCTTACTTCCAAAAGTAAGGATTTTTTGTTCCTCTGCAAGAGTTTCTAATAATTTCTCTTTTGCCATAGGTTTACTATCTAGAAACGTCTGCATCGGTGTTTTACCATAACAATGTTTTCCTGAATATTTTGGTCTAAAAATATACAATGTGATTAAATTGACTTTCTCCAAGAAAAACCAAATAAACATTTTAGTAAAAATTTAACTTTAATAAAAAAAAAATTAAATTTAAACCTATTATCTTTGTATAAATCCACATTTTTAAAGAAAAAGCTTTCAAAATCCTGTATAATGTTATTATTTAGGTCTTCAGTATTTGTTTATATTTTTACACTTTTTACACTTTTTAATTCGAAATGGACTAAAATGTCTATTGCGGAGGTACTGATTACCAGATATTCAACACAGGAAGGCTATAATATTATTTCAAAAGCTTACAAAAATGTAAAGGCTGTTCAGGTCAATATCAAAAATTTTTCTAAGTTTTTTAATCACGCAGATATTGGAGAAACCGGTCAAAGAACTTCCAGACATTATTTTGAAAGCTTTATAATTGTTAAGAACTTTTTTTCTAAAACAATTTATTGCTTTGTAAAGTCTTATCTCCATCTCCTTCAGTTATTCTAAAATCAGACGATCCATATTCAGTTTATTTTTCGTCAACCTTTAGTAATAAAATCCCCTATAATGAATATTAAAAGTACCATCTGGTGCATTTTTGCATTAGTATGCGCAATGTCATGTGGCAAAAACACACAGAATAAAAATAAGACCAGCAAAGAAGTTCCCGTTTATATAGTCAAACAAGAAAATACTTCAGTAAGCAACCAGTTTGTTACCGATATACAAGCCAAAAGAAATGTCGAAATCCGCTCAAGACTGAACGGAATTATCCAGAAAATATATGTCAATGAAGGACAGTCGGTAAGAAAAGGGCAGCCATTATTTAAGATTAATGATGCCGAATTACAGATGGATCTTCTTAAAGCAAATGCTACCCTTAAACAGACTCAGGCCGATGTTCGGATAGCCGAGGTTGAATTAAGACAAATAGAAAGCCTTCATGCTAAAAAATTCGTCGCTAATAATGAACTTGAACTTGTAAAAGCAAAATTATCATCCGCGAAAGCTAAAAATGCCTTTGCAGATGCAGAAAGAAAAGCGGTTCTGCAGAAGATAAGTTTCACAACAGTCACAGCACCATTTGATGGTGTTCTCGATGTTATCCCGCACAAAGACGGAAGCCTCGTGACAAACGGAACTCTTCTTACCACTTTATCGCAGCTAGATGAAGTGTATGCCTATTTTTCAATCCCGGAGAATGTCTATTTTGAACTTATAGCTCATGATAAATTAGGAAAACACCAGAAAATTGAATTGACACTTCCCAATGGAGTCGCTTATCAATATAAAGGTAAATTAAAATCAGCTGAAAGTGAGATTGACAGAAAAACAGGCTCAATCCGTTATAAAGTGCTGTTTCCAAACCCGGATCATTTAATTAAGCACGGTGCTTCCGGAAAACTAACAATCTCTGAAATGCAGAATAATGCACTGATGATTCCACAGAAATCTACTTTTTCTATTCAGGACAAAACATACATCTTCCTGGTCGATAAAAATAATAAAGTTAAAATGACCAATATTAAGGTAGGAACCGCTCTTAAGGATTCTTATCTGGTGGAAAGCGGACTCAAAAAAGGTGATCTTATCATTTATGAAGGGACACAATCGCTTAAAGATGGTGACGAAATCAAAATTAAAAACAGGCTTTAATTCTTAGATAATCAAATTATGGTAGAAATGTTTATAAAGCGGAAGGTACTTTCGTTGGTAATTTCCATTGTCTTTGTTTTGGTAGGAATTATGGCGCTTACGAAAATGCCCATCACACAATTCCCCGATATAGTTCCTCCATCAGTAACCGTTACCGCAAAATATACAGGAGCCAATGCAGAAGTTTCAGCAGATGCTGTTGCTTTGCCATTGGAACGTGCCATCAACGGTGTTCCGGGAATGACCTATATGTCGACTGTAACTTCAAATGACGGGTTAACTTTAATTCAGGTATTCTTTGAAGTAGGAACCGATCCTGATTTAGCTGCAGTGAATGTTCAGAACAGGGTGACAACAATTCTGGATGAGCTGCCGGAAGAAGTAATCAGAGCAGGAGTAACCACCGAAAAGGAAGTAAACAGTATGCTGATGTATCTGAACATTACAAGTGCAGACACCAGTCAGGATGAGCAGTTTATTTACAACTTTACAGATATTAATGTTCTGCAGGAGCTTAAACGTCTCGATGGAGTAGGCCGGGCGGAAATTATGGGACAGAAAGAATATTCAATGCGCGTCTGGCTAGACCCTCAGAAAATGGCAGTGTACAATATTTCAGCAGATGAAATCGTGACTTCACTTCAAAAGCAGAATATATCGGCCGCTCCGGGAAAAGTAGGAGAATCTTCAGGAAAAAAAGCAGGACAACTGCAATATGTTGTAAAATACAAAGGCAAATTTTTCGAACCCAAACAATATGAAGAAATACCGATTCGTGCAGACGAGCAGGGAACAATTTTAAAGCTGAAAGATATTGCAAAAGTAGAATTTGGTGCCATGACATACGGAATGGTTTCAAAAACCGATGGCAGGCCTTCCGCTTCTATTATGCTGAAACAGCGGCCAGGTTCCAACGCTTCTGAAGTTATTCAGAGTGTAAAAGATAAGATGGCTGAACTAAAAGCAAATTCTTTTCCGCCCGGAATGAATTACAATCTGGCGTACGATGTTTCCAGGTTTTTAGATGCTTCAATCAGTGCGGTTTTACATACATTAATCGAGGCGTTCATTTTGGTAGCGATCGTAGTTTTCCTTTTCCTTCAGGACTGGCGCTCTACATTAATTCCTGTTTTAGCAGTTCCGGTTGCGTTGATAGGAACATTTGCCTTCATGAATATGCTTGATTTCTCGGTAAATTTATTAACGCTTTTCGCTTTAGTTTTGGCTATTGGTATTGTTGTAGATAATGCAATTGTCGTCGTTGAGGCCGTTCATGTAAAAATGGAAGAAGGTTTCACCCCTTTACAGTCAACGGTCATTGCAACAAAAGAAATTGCAGGAGCTGTTGTTGCGATTACATTGGTAATGTCTGCAGTATTCATACCTGTTGCCTTTCTGAATGGTCCTGTAGGCGTTTTTTATCGCCAGTTTTCACTTACCCTCGCCATCAGTATTGTGATTTCCGGTATTAATGCATTAACCCTTACTCCGGCTTTGTGTGCATTACTTTTAAAACCTCTCAAACATCATAAAAAGAAAAATCTTGCTGATAAGTTTTTCATTAAATTCAATGCTTCACTTGATAAAGTAACTAAAGGGTACGTGAAAATTTTATCAACCTTTGCGACAAGAACGACCGTAACTTTTGGTTTACTGATATTATTTATTGTATTAACCTGGGGAGCATCCAAATTTTTGCCCTCAGGATTTATTCCTATGGAAGATCAGGGAATGGCTTATGTAAGTGTGACAACGCCACAAGGCGCAACTGTGGAGCGTACTGAAAAAGTGCTTGATCAGATTACAGCCATCGCTCAAAAAATAGACGGAGTAGAAAATGTGACAACACTTGCAGGGTACAGTGTGGTAACAGAAATTGCTGGATCCTCGTACGGTATGGCCATGATTAATCTTAAAGACTGGAAAGAAAGGAATAAATCTGTAAATGAATTTATCAGAGAGCTGACGGCAAAAACTCAGGGTATTTCAGATGCGGAAATTGAAGTCTTTGCTCCACCAACGGTTCCCGGATTTGGAAATACAAGTGGTTTTGAGCTTCGTCTTTTGGATAAGACAGGAGGAACTATCGAAAATACAGATAAAATCACGAAAGATTTTGTAAAAAAACTCAATGAAACGCCTGAGCTGAAAAATAGTTTTACAAGTTTCGATGCCACTTTTCCCCAGTATATGGTGAACATAGATTATGATATGGCAGCAAAAAAGGGCATTTCTGTTGATAATGCGATGTCGACGCTACAGACAATGTTGGGCTCTTATTATGCAACCAATTTTATAAGATTCAGACAGATGTATAAAGTGATGGTTCAGGCCAGCCCGGAATATCGGGACACTCCTGAAAGCATTTTGAATTTATATTTAAAAAATGATAAAGGAGAAATGGTTCCGTTTTCAACATTTATTACCATCGAAAGAGTTTACGGACCGGAGGTATTAACACGGTATAATATGTACATGTCTGCAATGATTAATGGTGAAGCTTCTGATGGTTACAGTTCCGGGGATGCTATTGCAGCAGTGGAAAGAGTAGCAAAACAAAGCCTGCCAAAAGGATTTGAAATTGAATGGTCCGGAATGACGAGAGAAGAAATCCTTTCAGGGAATCAGACCGTCTATATTTTCATGGTCTGCCTGGTTTTCGTTTACCTTCTGCTGGCGGCACAATACGAAAGTTTCCTGCTTCCACTACCTGTTTTATTAAGCCTTCCGACAGGAATTTTCGGGTCTTACCTTGCATTACTGGTTTGTGGATTAGACAATAATATTTATGCACAGGTAGCATTGGTGATGTTGATTGGTTTACTGGCTAAAAATGCCATTCTGATCGTAGAATTTGCCGTCGCAAGCCACAGAGACGGAAATGAAATTATCCCCGCGGCCATTGAAGGAGCAAAACAACGTCTTCGTCCGATTTTGATGACTTCATTTGCATTTATCGCAGGATTAATTCCGCTGTGTGTTGCTTCAGGAGCCGGAGCGGTTGGAAATCGATCCATCGGAACTGCAGCTGCAGGAGGAATGTTGATAGGAACCGTTTTCGGATTGATTATCATTCCAGGATTATATATTTTTTTCGCAACCCTTGAAAACAAAAAGAAGAATGAAACGAAATAAACTTAAACCGGTATTTTGGAGTGCTGCAATAATAGTATTAGCATCTTGTGCCGTTCCAAAAGTAACCACTATAAAAGAAGTAAAAGAAATTCCGTCACTTAATATTTCAGAAACTATTCCCAGTAATGGCGATTTTACCGGAATTAATCTGAATACATATTTCACAGATGAGAATCTTCTGGAACTTTTTGAACAGGTAAAACGGGCAAACCCTGATTTCAAAATTGCCCGGCAAAGAGTTGAAATGGCCAACAGTTTCCTGAAACGTTCCAAAACACAGCTGCTGCCTTCGATGGAAGTCGGCGCAGTAATATCGGGCGACCGTTACGGGAAATATACAATGGAAGGAGTGGGGAACTATGATACCAACCTTTCCTCAAACATTACCGAACAACAGAAAATCAATACGGATTTTACGCCAAATTACTGGATGGGCGCAAGAAGTAACTGGGAAATCGATGCATGGGGAAAACTGAAAAACAAAAAGCTTTCGGCACAGAACAAATTTTTAGCCTCAAAAGAAGGACTAAAATTAATTCAGACAGACCTCTTTACAGATATTGCCAATTTGTATTATGATTTAATTACTTTGGATAAGCGCCTTAAAATTTATCAGGATAATTACAATTTGCAGAAAAGAGCCTTTGAAATCATCAAAGCGCAGAGAGAAGTAGGAAAAGTAACCGAGTTGGCAGTACAGCAGTTTAAAGCACAGAATAACAACTGGCTGGCGGAAATTGAACATATAAAAGTAGAGATTGTGACTGTAAAGCAGGCAATTTCTACGCTTACAGGGGTTTATGGAGATGATATCAAAAGAAGTGAAAAACTCTTGGATACCAATTATGATATACTCAACAAAAACATCGATGTAGATGCCGTAATCCATTCCAGGCCGGATGTGGTTTCAAATTATTATACTTTACAGGCTTCACATGCAGATGCAAAAGCAGCAAGAGCAGCATTTTATCCGAGAATAGATGTAGGCGCTACCTTCGGGCTAAATTCTTTTTCTGCGGAAACTCTGTTTAAGCCGGCATCTTTGGCGGGACAGCTTTTGGGAGGATTGATGGTTCCTGTTTTTAATAAAGGACAATTGAAATATGATTTTAATATTGCCAACAGCGAACAGGAAATTGCATTTCTGAACTATCAGAAAAGCGTGACCACAGCATTCAATGAACTTCAGTCGATCCTGAAGCAAACTAAAATTTTTCATCGTGTGTTGGATTTGAAACAGGAAGAAGTAAAGTTCCTGGATAAAGGAATAGAAGTTTCCAATGATCTTTACATTACGGGGTATGCCAATTATTTTGAATTAATTAATACCCAGAAGAGTAAGATTCAGGCAGAACTGGCATTACTAGAATTTCAGCATGAAAATACAAGGAATAATGTATTGCTGTTTAAGGCTTTAGGTGGCAGAGTCGAATAGATTTAGTATTGATTTTCTCTATCGTAAATACGTCGAATGATACCTTTCATTTGACGTATTTTTTTACTTCAGTTGTAAAACTTTTAACATTTCGATTTATTTCTTTTGTTTAAATCAACAAATTCGTATCGATTTTATCATTTTTTTCTCTGCTGGCAAATATAAATTAAAGCTTTAGACACAATTTTAGACATCGTATTTATTTCAAATTATATAATTTGATAATCAATACTTTACATATTGTTTTTATTTTATTGGATATCGTTAAATGATGCGTATATTTTAAATATTCAGTATAGTTACGTCTTGTTTTTTGAAATTCCGTTAATAAAGTTTATATATTTGTATAGTAAAATAAAAAAATGAACAACCCAATTATCATTATTGTCATTTCTATTATTATCGGCTACCGATGATGAGTATGGCTTGTGATAAGTAATGAAAAAATACAGACCATTCTCATCAAGGAATGGTTTTTTTATTTTCTAATCTGAACAAAATTAAAATAACTATAGAATGTATTATAATGACGACAGTGTTCTCTTCTTTGATGGGGAATATGTGAAAGCAAAAGATGCCAAAACCGATTTGTACAGTCAATCTTTACATTACGGATATTCGGTTTTTGAAGGAATTAAATCTTATAAAACAGCCAACGGAATAAAAATTTTCAAAGCAGAGGAACACTACGACAGGCTTCGTAAATCAGCCGAAAGTATGATGATGCCTTTTGACTATTCTACTAAAGATATGGTGGAAGCAACCTACAAACTTTTAGAGATTAATCGTCTAAGCAATGCTTATATTCGTCCGATTGTTATTTCTTCTCCGAATATGTCCCTTTCAAAAGGACAGAAAAGCTATCTGGTAATCGAAGTATGGAACTGGGATAATGGCTATCTCACCAACAAAATGAGAATCATGACTTCGTCTTTCCAGCGCCCGAATCCAAAAGCGTTCAAGGTTGAAGCAAAAGTGAGCGGTCATTATGTAAATTCCATTTTGGCTTGTCAGGAAGCAAAAGACAAAGGCTTTGATGAAGCCTTAGTCCTGGATGTAAATGAAAATGTTGCAGAAAGTTCCGGAGCTAATGTCTTCTTCGAACAAGATGGTAAGCTTTTCACACCGGCAAAAGGCAATATTCTCCCAGGAATTACCAGAGCAACCGTTTTTGAAATCTGTGATAATCTTGGAATCTCTTATGAAGAAAAATTCTTCAAACCAGAAGAAATGCAGGGCGCAGATGCCGGATTTTTCTGTGGAACCGCGGCCGAAATTGTAGCATTGGATTCTTTGGATAACATTCCTTTCAAACTGAATTGGGAAGACAGTTTATCATCAAAAGTTCAAACAGCGTATCGTCATTTGGTGCTGGAAGAAGATTATTTATACCTGAAATCCGAAAATTTAATCTTAGAAAAATAAATATGGAGTCCCGAAGGGACGACTTACTAAAGGATAGGATGAAATCCTATCAAAAAATATCACAGAAAAAATATGTGTAGTAATTTAAATAAATACTCCAAAACGCTTACCAAAGACCCGACACAGCCCGCAACGCAGGCTATGTTTTATGGGATTGGCTTTCAGAAAGAAGATTTCGACAAAGCACAGATTGGAATCGCAAGTATGGGCTACGACGGCAATACTTGCAATATGCACCTTAATGGACTTGCCGAGATTGTAAAAAAAGGAGTTAAAGACCAGAATTTGGTGGGATTAATGTTCCACACCATCGGGATCAGTGATGGAATGACCAACGGAACCGACGGAATGCGCTATTCTCTCATAAGCCGCGACATCATTGCAGATTCTATCGAAGCCGTCTGTGCAGGACAATATTATGACGGACTGATTACCGTTCCAGGCTGCGACAAAAATATGCCGGGTTCTCTGATGGCGATGGCTCGTCTCGACCGACCTTCGATAATGGTTTACGGCGGAAGTATTGCGCCGGGACATTACAAAGGTGAAGATTTGAACATTGTTTCAGCCTTCGAAGCGTTGGGAAATAAAATCGCAGGCAAAATTTCCGAGGAAGATTTTCAGGGAGTGATTCAGAATTCTTGTCCGAGCGCGGGTGCGTGTGGCGGAATGTACACAGCCAATACAATGGCTTCCGCAATCGAAGCGCTTGGAATGAGTTTGCCCTATTCTTCATCTTATCCGGCTCTCAGTCGTGAAAAAAAAGAAGAATGTCAGTTTGCCGGGCATTACATTAAAATTCTTTTAGAAAAAGACATTAAACCATCGGATATCATGACGCCAAAAGCTTTCGAAAATGCTTTGAGGCTGATTATGATTCTGGGTGGAAGTACCAATGCGGTTCTCCATTTTATAGCCATTGCAAAATCCATCGGCTACGATTTGACTTTAGATGATTTCCAGAGAATCAGCGACGAAACACCGTTTTTAGCCGACCTCAAACCAAGTGGTAAATATCAGATGGAAGACCTTCACAAAGTGGGCGGAGTTCCAGCGGTGATGAAATATCTGTTAGATTTAGGTTTGCTTCACGGTGATTGTTTGACGGTTACAGGAAAAACAATTGCGGAAAATCTGGAACACGTCACTTCTATTATCGACAGACAGCAGAATATCATTCACGATATCAAAAATCCAATCAAAGAAACCGGACATATCAGAATTATGTATGGAAATCTTGCGGAGAAAGGTTCTGTGGCTAAGATTACCGGGAAAGAAGGCGCTTATTTCAAAGGAACAGCGATTGTTTTTGATGGTGAAAAAGAATTCATCAAAGGCATAGAAGATAAAAAAATACAGGAAGGAAATGTAGTTGTTATTAAAAACGAAGGTCCAAAAGGCGCACCCGGAATGCCGGAAATGCTGAAACCGACTTCCGCTTTAATGGGCTCAGGTTTAGGAAAAAATGTTGCGTTGATTACAGACGGAAGGTTTTCCGGTGGAACACACGGTTTCGTGGTCGGTCATATCACACCGGAAGCCTTTGCCGGAGGTTTGATTGGTTTAATAAAAGATGGCGATGTAATTGAGTTAGATGCAGAAAAAAATACCATTAACGCATTGTTGTCAGACGAAGAAATTACCAAAAGAAAAGCTGAGTTCCAACAACCTGAATACAAAGTAAAAAGCGGTGTGTTGTATAAATACGCGAAATCTGTGGCAGATGCATCACAAGGTTGTGTAACTGATTTGTAATTAAAAAGTAAAATTGAAAAATAATATGAATACGCTTGAAATAAAGAAAAATAAAGATGCTGAAAAGCAGAAAGCGGTAGAAATATCCGGTTCAAAAGCCGTTTTAGAAGCCTTGTTACAGGAAAATGTAGACACAGTTTTCGGTTATCCAGGTGGCGCAATTATGCCAATTTATGACGCTTTGTACGATTATTCTGAAAAGCTGAAACATATTTTGGTTCGACACGAGCAGGGCGCAATCCATGCGGCCCAGGGATTTGCGAGAACTTCCGGAAAAACAGGCGTTGTATTTGCAACTAGTGGTCCGGGAGCAACTAATTTGGTAACGGGTTTAGCAGACGCAATGATAGATAGTAACCCGATTGTCTGTATTACAGGTCAGGTTTTTGCCTCGCTTTTGGGAACCGATGCTTTCCAGGAAACCGATGTCATCAATATCACAACCCCGGTTACCAAATGGAATTATCAGGTCACTGATGCAACGGAAATCCCGGAAGCAATTGCGAAAGCTTTTCATATTGCCAGTACAGGTCGTCCTGGTCCGGTTTTAATTGACATTACCAAAAATGCCCAGTTACAATTATTTGAGTATTCCGGTTATAAAAAATGTAATCATATCAGAAGTTATCGTCCGGAACCGGAAATCAGGAATGAATATATCGAGCAGGCCGCAGAACTCATTAATCAGGCAAAAAAACCTTTTGTTCTTTTCGGGCAAGGTATAATTTTAGGAAAAGCAGAAGAAGAATTCAAAGCTTTTATTGAGAAAATCAATCTTCCTGCTGCAGCGACTGTAATGGGATTGAGCGCACTTCCAACTAGCCACAAACTACACGTCGGAATGCTGGGAATGCACGGCAATTACGCACCAAATGTAATGACGAACGAATGCGATGTTTTGATTGCTGTCGGAATGCGTTTCGATGACAGGGTTACAGGTCGTTTGGATAAATATGCGAAACAGGCAAAAATTATTCATCTTGATATTGATCCGGCCGAAATTGATAAAAATGTGAAAACCACCATTCCGGTTTGGGGAAATTGTAAAAAGACACTTCCATTGTTAACGGCTCTTCTTAAGGAAAATGACCATTCAGAATGGTTGGAAAAATTCC
This sequence comes from Chryseobacterium taeanense, assembly GCF_900099685.1. Classification (GTDB taxonomy): domain Bacteria; phylum Bacteroidota; class Bacteroidia; order Flavobacteriales; family Weeksellaceae; genus Chryseobacterium; species Chryseobacterium taeanense. Next base: position 299,993 of record NZ_FNDW01000002.1, read on the forward strand.
GGGAATTGGAAAAAGAAGAAATCAAAGAAGTGATTACAGAAGAACTGAATCCTACGACTGATGTAATGAAAATGGGAGAAGTCATCAAAGTTCTTAATGAGCTGACAAATGGCGATGCCATTATCACAACCGATGTTGGGCAGCATCAGATGGTTGCTTGTCGATATGCTCAATTCAATAATTCTAAATCCAGCGTTACATCAGGAGGGTTGGGAACAATGGGGTTTGGTTTGCCGGCTGCGATTGGAGCCTGGTATGGCGCACCGGAAAAAACGGTGGTTGCGATCATTGGTGATGGTGGATTCCAAATGACATTACAGGAATTAGGAACAATAATGCAATTCGGAGCTAAAGTCAAAATTCTGATTCTCAATAATGAATTTCTCGGAATGGTAAGACAATGGCAACAGCTGTTCCACGACAGGCGTTACTCTTTTGTAAATATCACAAGCCCGGATTTTGTAGCCGTTGCAAAAGGTTATTACATCGACGGACAGAAAATCTCAGAAAGAAAAGATTTAAAATCGGCTTTAGAGACAATGCTCAAGCATGATGGTGCTTATCTGTTGGAAGTAATGGTTGGAAAAGAAAATAACGTTTTTCCGATGGTGGCCCAAGGAACTTCGGTTTCAGAAATTCGATTAAAATAATTTTAATTCAAAATTCAAAAGTTATAATTCAAAATTAATAATGAGTAATAAAATATTTGATATTAAAGAGAGAACATTTCAGTTTTCAAAACAAATCATTTTTCTTATACAAGAGATAGATTATGCACGCATAATAAAGAACAAAAGCTCAGATTTATAAATTTTGAATTTTTACTTATAACTTTTTACTTAAACATTTATGGAAAAACAAGAATTTACCATCACCTTATACACCGAAAATTCAGTCGGATTAATCGGCAGAATATCAGGAATTTTCTCACGGAGAAAAATTAATATCGAGAGTTTGAACACGTCACCTTCCGAAGTGGAAGGTATTCACAGGTTTACAATTCTTATTAATGAAACTGAAGAAGTTGTAAAAAAACTCTGCCGTCAATTAGAAAAACAAATTGATGTTCTGAAAGCCTATTTCAATACCGATGATGAGATTGTATGGCAGGAGCAGGCTCTTTATAAAGTTCCGGCAAATGTCGTGACAGAAAAAGTTTATGTAGAAAGATTACTCCGTCAGTACGGCGCTTCTACGGTGGTGATTCGTCAGGATTATATCGTTTTTGAAACAGCAGGACACCGTGAAGAAATTGACCGGTTGACTGAAGAACTTAATAAATATGGACTCATCGAATTTGTACGGGGAGCACGAATCGCAATTATTAAAAACAGTGCCGGAATCCATGAAAAAGTTCTCGAATTCGAAAGAAGAGAACCTTCCGCTGAAATAGTAGAAAACGAATATCTCAATAAACGGGAAGACGTTTTCACAATGTAATTATTAAATAATTCAAAATAGTTTTGAGCAAATATTCAAAATTCAAACAAAATCAATTATCAATAATCATTTATCAATTATAATATAATGGCAAATTATTTCAATACCTTATCACTCAGAGACCAGTTGCATCAGTTAGGACAGGCGGAATTTATGGATAGTTCAGAGTTTTCTGACGGTGTTTCTGCACTAAAAGGAAAGAAAATCGTAATTGTAGGTTGCGGCGCGCAGGGACTTAACCAGGGACTTAATCTCAGAGACAGCGGATTGGACGTTTCTTATGCATTACGTCAGAAGGCAATCGACCAAAAGAGAGATTCCTGGAAAAACGCAACCGAAAATAATTTCAGGGTCGGAACTTATGAAGAACTGATTCCCACTGCGGATTTGGTCATCAATTTAACGCCTGACAAGCAACACACTTCGGTAATCAATGCGGTTCAGCCTTTGATGAAAGAAGGGGCAACATTATCCTATTCTCACGGATTCAATATCGTGGAAGAAGGAATGCAGATCCGTAAAGATCTTACAGTGATTATGGTCGCTCCAAAGTGTCCGGGTTCTGAAGTTCGTGCCGAATATCTGCGTGGTTTTGGGGTGCCTACACTGATTGCTGTTCATCCCGAAAATGATCCTCAGGGAAAAGGCTGGACAGAAGCAAAGGCATATTGTGCTGGTACTGGCGGCCACAGGGCAGGTGTTTTGAAATCCTCTTTCGTGGCAGAAGTGAAGTCTGATTTGATGGGCGAACAGACGATTTTGTGTGGACTTTTGCAAACCGGTTCTATTCTTTCGTTTGATAAAATGGTGGAAAAAGGAATTGATGCAGGTTACGCTTCCAAACTGGTTCAATATGGGGTAGAGGTTATCACAGAGGCTTTGAAGCACGGCGGTGTAAGCGGAATGCTGGACAGACTTTCGAACCCTGCCAAACTGAAAGCTTTTGAACTTTCTGAGGAATTAAAAAATATTATGCGTCCGCTTTTTCAAAAACATCAGGATGATATTATCTCCGGCGAATTCTCCAAAACCATGATGGAAGACTGGGCAAACGGCGATGCCAACCTTTTAAAATGGCGTGCTGAAACAGGTGAAACGGCTTTTGAAAAAACGCCGGCAGGCGATATAAAAATTGCAGAACAGGAATATTTTGACAATTACCTTCTGATGTCAGCATTTATCAGAGCTGGAGTAGAGTTAGCCTTTGAAACGATGGTAGAAGCAGGCATCAAAGCAGAATCAGCTTATTATGAATCTCTTCACGAAACTCCGCTGATCGCAAACACCATCGCGAGAAAAAAGCTGTTTGAGATGAATCGTGTGATTTCCGATACCGCTGAATATGGCTGCTATCTTTTCGATCAGGCCTGTAAACCTTTGCTGGCAGATTTTATGAAAAAAGTGGATGTTGATGTAGCAGGTAAAAATTTTAATGAAGGAAAAGATGCTTCGGCTGATAATGCACAATTGGTTTATGTAAATGATATTTTGAGAAATCATCCTGTAGAAATTGTAGGTCATAAACTTCGTAAAGCTATGACAGCGATGAAATCTATCCGAAGGGATCAATAGAATAAAAATTAACCAATCTGTAAATATATATGTAGATGAACGAAACCCTAACATTCCCAAACTTAGAAGCAGTAAAAGAGGCTAGGAAAAATATTGAAGATGTTGTAAATTACACTCCTTTACAGTATAATCAAAGGCTGTCAGAAAAGTACGAAGCCCATATTTTTCTTAAAAGAGAAGATCTGCAACCGGTGAGATCTTATAAATTAAGAGGGGCTTATAATAAAATCAAAAGTCTTTTTGACCAGGGTGAAATTTCTGCCGGAATTGTCTGTGCCAGTGCCGGGAATCATGCTCAGGGAGTGGCTTTTTCGTGCAGACAGCTTCAGATAAAGGGAACGGTTTTTATGCCGGTAACAACCCCAAAACAAAAACTTGAGCAGGTGGAGATGTTTGGCGGAAACTTTATGGAAATCAGGCTGGTGGGAGACACATTTGATGCCTCAAAAAATGCTGCTCTTGACTTTGCGAAAGCTTTCGGAGCGGCTTTTATCCATCCTTTTGATGATGTTCAGATTATTGAAGGGCAGGGGACTCTGGCACTGGAAATTCTTGAGCAGCAGAAGGAAATGTTGGATTATATTTTTATGCCAATCGGTGGAGGAGGCTTGGCTTCCGGAATTGCCACGGTTTTTCAGGAATTATCAAAAGATACTCAATTGATCGGAGTAGAGCCGAAAGGTGCGCCTTCTATGAAAATTTCGATTGATAATAATCTTAATACGGAATTGCCTGAAGTCGATGGTTTTGTGGATGGTGCCGCAGTAAAAAGAGTAGGGGATTTGACTTTTGAGATTTGTAAGAATGCACTTAGCGGCTGTATTCCTGTAGATGAAGGCAGAGTCTGTGATACGATTCTTCAGTTGTACAATAAAGATGCGATAGTTTTGGAACCGGCAGGCGCTTTATCGATTTCAGCGCTGGAGCAATATAGGAATCAGATTAAAGGGAAAAATGTAGTTTGTATCGTTAGCGGCAGTAATAATGATATTACAAGGATGGAAGAAATTAAAGAGCGTGCTTTGCTTTACAATGGACTGAAGCACTATTTTATGGTAAAGTTTCCACAACGACCGGGTTCTTTAAAAGATTTTGTATTGAATGTACTGGGCCCTAATGATGATATCACTCATTTTGAATACACCAAGAAGAATTCCAGGGAAACTGCTTTAGCAATTGTCGGAATAGAATTACCAGACCCATCCGAATTTTCTGGTTTACAACAAAGGATGCAGGAATTGGGCTATTTTAAATCTTATCTTAATGACAATCCCGATATTTTGAATATGATGGTTTGAAAACAGTAAGGACAAACGTTTTGAATATTTTTGCCAATACCGTTTACTTTGCTTTGTAGTCATTTCAACCGGTGTTTGTAAGAAGAATTACCCGATGAAATGAAATTAGCACCGTGCTTCATCCCGAAAGGGTAGTAGTTGTTTTCTTCAAGAACTTCTGCGCTGCCATTTGAGTTTTTAAAGTAGATTAAACGAACTGAACTACGTTCGTAGCCTTCGTAAAAGCGTCTCTTTTACTCGTGTATCCAAATGGTCTGTATAGCTGTAAATATATTGATTATTTTAAGATTTTTATATTAACATAAAATAAAACAGATGATCTAAATGACCATCTGTTTTTAAATTTTCTCCGTTAATGTCTATCAGTTAATGATCTAATGTATTTTTCTATTAATTATTTGTTTATATCACACAAATTCTATTTGAATGTTATATATTGGCAATTGTCCATGAAATCCTTTACAGTAATAAAGTGTGTCATTTTCTATTTTTTTAATAAATATTTTTTCAAACTTTTCTTTTGAAATTTGATGACTCATATTATTTTTATTAATACGCAGTACTGAAAAAAAACTATCTTTTTGTTTTTTAGATATTTCAAAATATTTTATAAAATAATAGAAATCCTTTTTTTCCACGTAATTATCAATTATTATATTATCATCAATCTTAATTCCATCAATAGTTAGTTCTCCTATCCAGGGTCCTCCCATATTAATTATTTGATCAGCGTTTTTAAATTGTATATTTTCCATTTTCTTAAAATATTAAGGAACGAAGGGTACTCTTCCCGGTGCATGAAATTGAAGCCAAGTACCCAAAGCATTGCCTGGCTGTTGTCCTACAAGTCCTATCCTGATATATGTTCCTTTTGGAATGACTTGTGTGCTCCAGTTTCCCAATGTTGATTGAAATTCTGGAGTAATTTGTAACATATTTCTTCCAAACCATTCATATTTTGTTAAAGCTTTAGGAGCAATTGTGCTCCATTTAAAGGTTTCATATTTTAATGTATTTTCAGAGGCATATAAGCCTACTCTAAGATTAAATGGCAATTTAAATCCAATAGAGCCTCCCATAAATCCATCAGCAGTTGTAATTTTACTCAAAGCATTACCAATTCGTCCGGTAACTCCTGCTGCTCTCCAACCTGCGCTTATAAATTCTCCACCGGCAAAAGAAGCAGGAAGTTCTAAGAACAGGAATTTTTCAAACTCTGCAACTTCCATAGATGCTTTGGAGTTCATAATGTACTGAGCCATGTTACCACTATTCACATCATAGTTCCAGTTTCCTAATGCTCCTGTAATTCTACTGCTCAGTACAGCTTTGTTATAAGAAGATCCATTCCATTCAGATCCTTCCCCTTTCATAATTATTTCAGGGATGAGTATATCTAATGCTGTATTCAGACTTTGATAACTTCCGTCATAGCCTAGAGCGATGTGGCTGCCACTTTCAAAACCGTATCCGGTGTTTGTCCATGTGACCTCTCCTAAGCTAAGCATGGTGTTCATTAGGGCTGCACTGCTTATGCTACTTCCACCACCGCCGCCGCCGTTGCTTCCCTGCTTATTAAACTTAGCCAACGGGTTTTCCTCTCCTAAAAACTCCGAGTATGACCCAAAAGTAGCTGATCCGCCACCTAGCATATATCCCCAGGCTCCGCTCATTGAAATATTCCATTCCCAGGTATCGGGAGCCATGGCCTTTCTTCCGTCAGGGTCAATAAACATTACAGGGTTATTGTACGCATAATTATAAGGATTAAACCTTGTAGACGTTTCAGCCAATGGATCTATCACTCCCCATCTTGCGATATCACTCATGTACATTCTGGCTCCATAATCACTCCATCCGGTTTCTGTCTGGTACTCCTTGCCGTTATACTGGTATTTGTAGGACGAGTTACCCGATGAAATAAAATTGGCATCATGCTTCATCCCGAAAGGGTAGTAGTTGTTTTCTTCAAGAACTTCTACGCTGCCATTTGAGTTTTTAAAGTAGCTTAAACGCACTGAACTACGTTCGTAGCCTTCGTAAAAGCTTTTCTTTTACTTGTCTATCCAAATGGTCTGTATAGCTGTAAATATATAGATTATTTTAAGATTTTCGTATTAACATAAAATAAAACAGATGATCTAAATGACCATCTGCCTTTTATTATCTTCTTATTTAAGATTTTCTCCGTTAATGTCGATCAATAAAGACATCAAGATGTCTGCAAAATTACCATCTTACAAACCATTACCTTCTGTAAAATCTCTTTTCAATTTATTTTTAAAATCTTCAAAATTGGAATGAAAAAAATATGGAGGAGGTGTAGAAAAACGAAATATTAACTCATCCATAAAAAAAGCTACTCTTTCCCAACAATTATCTTGATATTCATCATAATTATATTTATGATGAATATTTTTGCTAAATTCCACAAAATCTTCTTCAATCAAATGATATTTATTTTTATACAAGTTTATATATTCAAATATTGAAAAGAAAAAATCTTTATATTGATCTAGAGTTAACTTACACAGATTCTCAGGATTGAATTCAATATACAATTTTTCTAAAATTTTTTTTATAATAATATTTCTTTCTTCCATATATCTAATTATTTTACAGGTTGCCAAGCTGGCGCGGTAATTTGAATTAATGCTCTAAATGCTCCTACAGTCATAGGAACTGCAGGTCGTATTTGTCCATAATTTGGAATATTAGAATTGGGAACAGGTAGTCCTACTAAACCATAAGATATTAAAGAGCTTGCTTGTATTCTAAAAAGTGTTCCTTTCCCTCCTGAAAAATCAGGAACATTAGGTGGTATAACATTACCATAGCCTGCAGTTACAGATAACCCATTCTCAAATACATTTGTTATTCTACTAGAGTTAGAAAGGTTATTAACATCCCTATCTCTTAAGCCTAGTTTATCTAAACCAGCTCCAACCATAGGTAGACCGTTTACATTTCTCATAATTCTATATAAATATAAATTTTGTTCAGGTTCATCCGCCGGCATATCGGTTGCTCCTGTAATAGGTATATCATACCCACGGGCATGAGAACTGTCACCATTTAACATAAGAGGTATTCCCCATTGTCCTGCTCTTGCAATTGCTCCTATAGTTACTGCAATTTGTTCCCATTTTAGAGCTGTTTCAAATGATCCTTCCAATGTTCCTACTTGTACAGGTGATACTCTTGTTATTGCTGCACCGGGCAAAAATGTTGAGATCTTTGCATCGCTTTTAGCCGTTCCAAAAAGTCGAGCAAAAAAGTTTGAAAGTATTTGTCCTAATTGGATTCCTGTGCTGCTTTTTGGAGTAGGTCCACTTCCACCACCGCCTCCACTTTGATCTTCTCGTCTTTTTTCTAACAGAACATTGAGTTCACCCATTCTGTCTTCCATTCCCAGGAAAGCTAAAATCCCTGCTCTGTTTCCTGGTCCGATATAGCTCATCATTCCATTATCATTGCTTCCTGCATAGGCACCCATTCCAATATCTTCACCTCCTGCTGCTTTTATTTTTCTACCATCGGGATCTATAAACATAATCGGATTATTTGCTGCATAGTTATAAGGTGTAAGTCTTCTATACTGCTCTGCTAAAGGGTCGATAACGCCCCATCTTCCGATATCAGCCATATACATCCTTGCCCCGTAATCGCTCCAGCCCGTTTCTTTTTGAAACTCTTTTCCGTTGTACTGATAGTTATAAGAAGAAGGATTTCCCGATGAAATAAAATTGGCATCATGCTTCATCCCGAAAGGATAGTAGTTGTTTTCTTCAATGATCTCTGTTCCCGAACCATTTTTGGTATAGTTTAAACGCACATTTCCCAAATGATCCGTGTAGCTGTAAATATACTTATTATTTTCAAAATTGTAATACCCTTCGGAAGTAGGTACAAATTTTAATACCGGATTCGATAAACTTCCGGAATATTTTGTTTCATACTGAAACCCGTCAAGATAATCTGTAGTGGTACTTGCCTGTGTATTAGCTTTTCCCAAGCCATAGGTATAGACTTTTTTCAGTTTTGTGCCGTCTGCCCTGTATAGATATTTTGTGTTTACATTTATGCCGTCTTCATCTCTTGGGACATAAGTCTGGTCAAACTTCACCAGATCCGGTAAATTAAGGATGTTGTAGTCGATCTGCAGAATTCCCTTGTCTTTATGATCCTTCATATTGCCATTGTCGTCATACAAAATTTCCATTGCAGAAGTATCAGGATATCCTGCATAATTTCCGGATTCGTCTTTTACGGAAATCAGTTGGTTTCCTGCATACGTGTAAGCAAGATTGTCGATGAGTTCCGCTGTTTCAGAAAAGCCTTTTGCATTCCTTTGCATCGAGATGATATTGGAGTTGATATCATAGCTCACCGTTTCGTTATAAAGATTATTGTTGGGAACAGAAACTTCCGGCTCAGAATAGATGCCTTTTATGAGCCTGTTCAGGGCATCATACTGATAATTGTATCTTTTTTTGACGTTATCTGCAGCTGTTTTCCAGGTTACTTCAGCAATGTTTCCGTTATATTTTCCGGTAGAAGCCGATGTATTTTCCGGATTAAAATATTTAATCTCATATCCAAAAAGTTTTGCTCCCAGATCTGCCGGATCATTAACTTTAATTAATGATCCATGAACATTATAAGTATAATCAATACTTTGAAGACTATTTCCTACCTTTTTATTAGAAAGCTGAGAAAGTTCGTTGTACGAATTTTCAGATAACAATTCTTGAGGACTGCTGTCTACCTGATGCCACTGTTTTTTTAATCTGTTTTGGCTGTCGTATTCAAAAGTCTGTATAATGATATGTTCTGTATCTGAGTTTAATCTTTTATGATAAGCCTTTGTTTGTTTTACTACGCCTGCAAAATCCAGATCAGACTCCGTTTTCGTGTACCCTCCCAAATGATTGATGGAATAAGTAGAAATGGGTCTTGCTTTTTCGTCATAGAAAATATAGCTTTTCGTCCAGTTATCATCTTCAATATTTTTTACAAGGCTCATGGTAGGCAAAGCTTTTGTGTTGATTGAAGCATTCTGCGCATCTGTAATCACAGGTTTTCCGAAAACTGATGTCGGAAAACCGGGATTGAAATCATAGGCTGGATATGTGTCATAATAATTAACACTTAATACCGTAATATTTTCTGAAGGAAATGCGTTTTGAGTGTAAAATATGTTCTCCATTCCATTTGCAGAAAACGAATCTGAAGTTCTGGCTTCATTGTTTTCAGGATTTACAGAAATGCTGTTAACATTGGTTTGTAATTCAGCCCTGTTGTTTGACGAATTATAAAAGCCTGTGTAAACCACTCTTCCATATTTATCATATTTGGTAAACATCCACCTTGGAGGCAAGAGTGTATTGGTATTATTTCTCATGTTGGCATCCTGAGTCATGATAAGCCTGTCTTGTTGGTCGTATATAAAATATTCCCATCCTTTTCCCGGAATTTTCTTTTCTACCAGTTTTCCCATTTCATCATAACGGTACTGGTAGCAGAGGCTGTCCAGGGTGGTCTGATCCAATGTGGTATTCACAGCCAATGGCGGGATCACATAGGCAAGCTGACCGTATTCGTTGTACAGGTAATAAGTATCAACATTCTGTAAACCGTCATTTTTCCTTACCAGGATGGTTTGTCCCTGGCCGTTTTGGAATTCTGTGGTGGTATTTCCATCGGGATCCATTACGGAAGATTTCATCAGCTGATTGGCTGGGTAGGGTGCTGAAACTAAGATCTGGGAGTCGGTTCTTTTGTCTACCCAGCCAGTGATAATGTCGTATTTTTTTACTTCACCGGCGATGTTGGTATCATACCCCAGGTTAACGGGTTTCTGCGTCCATGCATTTCCTAAGGACACCACTTGTTTTACCCGGTAGGTATAGACATTGTCATAGATCTTTTCGGAGTAGATCCTTTCGGTTCCGTATGCTGCTGGAACTCCGTCAAAAGGAGCATCGTAAAAAGCTCCGCCCGATGTCCCCGCCTGGGGTATCGGAAGGTAATCTTTCACCTGTTTCCCTACACTATTATATTCCACCGGGGTTACCATATCTCTTCCGAGAGGGGTAGCTTTGATGGCTACGGACTGCACAGGCCTTCCCAGGCCGTCAAAATACTGCACTATTTCTGCCTTTTTCACACAGTCTGCATCCAGGCAGGTCTTGGTGTAGATATAGTTCTTATCCGCACTTAAATTGGTCTGCGCGAAAGCAGCTACGGAAAAAAAAAGGCAGAAAAGTGAAAAATGAAGAGTGAAGAGTGAAAAATATTTTTGTCCTCTTTCTTTTTCATTTTTAGTTCTTAATTTGTCATTATCCATGTTTGTTTAGTTTTTTTTGAGGTTTTAATACTGTTCACAAGCATACTGATAAGATCATTGCTTTGATCCGAATGTGTTTTGAAGCTCGCCGCATCCGTATAACCCGTGCGGTGTAAAAGTTCCAGCCAATAATAAGACTCATTGCATTCCTTCAACGCAATGTATAGTTTACTGATAAAATCACGTCTGCTTTGTGCAAATTCGGCTTCTCTTATCATGGCTTCCACGGCCATTCCGATTCGAAGAAGCTGCTTAGACATGACAAATTTGTTATTAACCAATTTCTTATTCAGCTCAACAATATTTATTCTGAAAGTAAAGCTCTTCTCTTTAAGCACATTCTTATGCTCATTTTTCATTTTTAATTCTCCATCATTCATTCCTTCTAGTTTTTATAGTTGTATTTGTATTCCTGTAAAGTTTTTCCGGCTGCGTCTGTTATCTTAATCAGCCTGTTGGCAGTATCATATACATTTACCGTTCTTATTCCATTGGCTGAAATAGAATTGGTAACGCCAATCATCGGGTCATAGGTGGTTACTGTAATAGTATAATTCTGCAATGCCGGATCTTTTCTAAGGTTTTCCAAAGCAGTTAACAACTGAGTTTCCATTGCCGGATTATCATGATCTGCATTGGATGCTGCAATAGCCCCGTTAACTGAAGCCAGTGACGAAACTTGAGCATACGATGCCCCCGAAATTACGGCAATCGGTTTTGTTTGATAATATCCCCAGATTGTTGTGGTGGGAATTCCATTCTTGGAAGTACTCTGTAGCAAATTTCCTTTAGAATCATAAATATCCAGTGTTGTAGCAGTAACAGGAGTCTGGGTCTGCATCCCGTACGAAATAACTGAGGTAGGATAAATATGAGATACATCATCGAATTTCGTTTCTACTTTTCCGACCAGTTTTCCGTTTCTTTTGGTTGTTGATTCCAAAAGAACATCTACCATATTGGCTGTTAAAAGTTTTTGATTTTCTTTATCTGAAGGATAAAGCAACGTTTTCTCGAAAACAGTTCCGTCTGCTGTTGTTTCTTTTGAAAAGGTCATATGTCCATAGGTATCGTCGAAATTACTTTCAGAACTTGTGACAAGCTTTTTAGATGTTCCGTTAATATAAGTTTCTGTTTTGGTAACCTGTTTAGAAATATTCATCTTTTTTACAGGATTTCCATTATAAGATAAATTTGGTAAAGGAACTTCTTTAAATACATAACTTATTTCAGATTTTTGCAAAAGTTGATTATTAGAGCTATAGTCTTCTTTTCTTTGTAATAATCCTGATGAAATCAAGTAATTGCTCATATTTCTATCGTCTAAAAACGGAAAAGTAGAATTCCCTATCGAAACTATATCAGTCGATGGTTTATAATAGTATTTAGAGTAGCTTCCATCAATCATATTGGTCACTTTAATATTGCTATAGCCAATAGGTTCATTTGGCCTTGGAGAGTAATCTGTATATAATATTTTTTCTGAATAATCCAAATTTTCACCACTCGATAATAAAGAATCGGTAAATGAATCGTAATTATATTGAGTATAACTCACAGGAGTCGTAGAACCAGGATTGAAGTTTTTCATGCTTTTCAATCTCAATCCGTATCCATAATCATTCTTATCTCTTTTTTGTTGTTTGGTCGCATATATTTCTACGGTACCATACCCCTTTTTTAATCCTGTAAATTTAATATTAATGGTTCCTTGTGCTACAAATCTTTTGATGCCATTGGTGCATTCTTGCTCGTTGTTCAAGGGATTTAAAAACGGATTTCCTGACTGATTGTTGATCGTATATTTAATTTCGTTGGAGCTTCCCGGATTTCCCGGAGGTGCCGGATGGAGGGTATAGTTATATTTTACAAATAAATCACTCTGATATCCGGTCGGTAAATTAACTGTATATTGGCTGGAGATATTTGTATCAAAATTTAAGGTATAAATTTTATCAAAATCATAATTGTCATAATAGCAATTGGCTCCTACGCAAGTCGCATAGGGATTGGATGGAACTGAATGAGACTCAAATTCGTATTCCGTTACTCCTCCAGAAGGAAGAATGATTCTTTGTAATGCTCCGTTACTTACTGAGTTTCGGTCGGTATGAAAAGGAGTGCGTAATTCTCCTTCATCAATATTACAGGGTTCAAAATGACAAGGATATCCATAACCATCATTGTACATATTATTTTGAGAAATGTCTTCATTTTTATATTCAAATGAAAATTTCTGAATGGTTATATTATATTTATCCTGGTTGATAAGTTCTTTTAGATTGCCTGTACGAGTAAATGCGTATTGATCAATAATCTGATTTTGTGTGTTTTTAAGAATCAGTTTATTTAGCGTATACCAATCATTATTTCCCGAATTATTAAGATTTATAGGATTAGGATTACCGGCATATATGTACTCAATGCTACCAATACCGTTTACATGTATTTTACCTATTTTTTGATTTTGTAGAACTCCATTTGGTTGGGTAATGTTCTGAGTTGTTGTAGTATATTCCACTGAAGCGACCACTTCATTTTTTACATTTAAAATTTTAGATAAATAAAATGCACTGTTTATAAATTTGGTATGCTGAGCTATTTGCACTGCACTGCTTCCCAAAGGATCATCTCCAATATAGATTTTATTAATATTTATCTTATCAAATACATAGTGGTTTCCTTTTGTATCCACAATGGTAAATGATTTTACTTTACCTGGTTTTGTATCATCTTTGATAATGAAAATTTTATCATTAGAAGGAGAGACATGAACGCCTAAAAGATCATGATGTACAGTATCCATTCCGATATAAAATTTCCCGCTTCCACCCGGATAACTATAGTAATAAACATCCGAAAAGGCTTCTTCCGAACCTACTGTATAATAATCATTTTCGAATCTTGTTTTACTTCTGACAATACTTCCTATATTAGAAAGATTCCAACCTTTTCCTATATCACTGATAAGGCTAAATGCAGAAGCACTTTCAGAAGTATAGCTTAAAGATATGATAATATTGACACCTGTTGTAGGAACTCCTACATTAAATAATGGAAAAGAAATGTTGGGAATTCCCTGAAACATATTAGCATCACCATTGGTAACGTAATCATATTTTGAAAGTCCTACTTTATCTTGTCCTGAAATATTGATGCTTGCTACAAAAGCAGTCAATAATAAAGAGCTTACTATTACTTTTTTCATTATTGTAATTTTATTTCTTAATTAATTTAGCACTCGCCGTTTTATTATCATTAGTTTTCACGCTCACCAGATACGCCCCCTGCACCAAAGCCTGCGTATTAATCTTCGTCACTTTATTCTTCGTTTTCACACTCTGCAGCTGCCTTCCACCCATATCATACATCGTAATTTCCGCCTCAAAAGGCTCCCCTCCCTTGGAGGGGTTGGGGGAGGATATCAACCCTAACTCCACATACGCATAATCACTCACCGGGTTCGGATAAATCTTAATATCCTGTTTCTCAATTAGCTGATCAATCTGCTTATCGCCCAACTTCACAATCTTCCAGTTCTCTTTTCCCAGTTCCTCAGCACTCGTTCCCGCCAATACAATTGATCCGTCTCTGTTCAGCTTAATATCCGAAAGTCTCTCTTCTCTTTGTCTCTTGTCTCCAGCAACGTGTTTTCTCCACTGCTCATTACCGTTCTGATCCAGGTACAGCATCCAAAACGTCTCATCATCTGCTTCAATTCGTCCTTCCGCCTGCGTGTATCCTCCGAGCAAAATGCCTTTGGTCAGGTTGCCGGATCCCCCTCCTTTGGAGGGGTTAGGGGAGGATATCACACTCATCCCCATCAACACATCTCTGTTTTTAAAGTTGTAAGACTTCTGCCAGATCTCTTCGCCTCTTTCATCGATGGATATCAACCACAGATCCGTTCCTTCTTCGATGCCGACGGTTTTATTTCCTGATCTTTCCGATCTTGATTCTCCACCGATTAAATAGCCTGTAGAAGTCAACGCCAGCGTTCTCAAATGATCGTCTCCTTTACCTCCGAAATTCTTTTCCCATTCCACCTTTCCGTCTTTATTCAGCTTGATGATCCAGTAATCACCCTCCCCGTAGTTGTTGGTGGTTTTTGGTTGATAGTTGATGGTTTTACCACTTCCGGCTTCCTGCTTCAAGCTTCCAGCCTTTACCTCAGAACTTCTCGAATATACGCCCAGTAACGCTCCGCCGTCTTTCGTCGGAATCATCTTTTCCACCTCATCCAAGCCTTTTCCTCCCAACACCAGTTGTGATAATTCCTTTCCGTTTTTATCCAGCCGGACTACCAGAACATCTTTCGATCCGTAACCTCTCGTTCCCTGAGCGGAGTCGAAGGGAAGAGAGCCGAAGGCAACATTCCCCGCCACAAAAAATCCCATATCCGTCGTCTGAATTACCGCTTTGGCTTCTTCATCCGAAGTGCTGCCAATCGTCTTTTGCCACAATTCATCCCCAAATTCATTGATTCTAATGAGCCAGATATCAGATCCTCCTTTGGAATCCTCCTTTTTATCCAAACCTTTTGCGCTGAATGAGGTTCCGGCTAATAAAAACCCTCCTTCCTGCGTATTCACCGTAGCGGAGAGAAAATCATGATTCTGTCCCGAGAAATATTTTTCCCAAACCTCTTCACCCTGCTGGTTTAACTTAATCAAATGATAGTCGTAGCCGTTATTTTGGTTGATGGTTGACGGTTGTTTGTTGTTGGACTGGATAGTGCTTCCGGTTATCAGATATTGTCCGTCGATGGTTGTGGTAATCTGGCTTAAAAAATCCTGCGTGGAAGATTTAATGTCTTTCTGCCAGATTACTTCCTGGGCAGAAACGCTCAGAATGGCGCATAATGCCAATGCGCTGGAATAGAGTCTTTTCATACGTAGTGTTGAATGATTATTGTTGTAATTATTTTGGCGAAAATAGAAAGGTTTTATCTTAAGAAAATAAGGAAAACCACATCTTTAAAAGATGTCTGTATTCATATTGAGGAATTGCCTGAAAAGGAATTATGGTCATGGTTTAATTTTTTTAAATGTTCAGAGGTAAAGATCAGATTCAATCTTGGCAAAACTACTCCTCAAAGACGACAAACCGTGTCGTATAATTTTCAGAGATCCGTTTTTTTTCAAAATGAAACGTTTTTCTCTACATCTGCCGCGAAATTAGGAAAAAAAATCAAAAAACAATGATACATTGTTAAAAATTAATATTATCAAAAAAAACAGTAAAAAAATGATCGTGAATAATATTTCCAATATAAAACATTACGGTTATTTTTATTATGAATACAAGGATTTTTAACGAAAATAAATCTGGCATAAAAAGGAACAGGTTAAATTTAAAAAACGCATTTTTTTTCTGTCATTCCATCCATAACGAGCATCAGATAATAAAAATATCTCCCGTACGTTTGAGTTAAAAAAAGACAAAATTTATTTTATAACCAACTAAGCGCAATATGAAAAAAAAATCAAACGCTCCGATGAACGAGGAGCAGCTCCTGAGGGCTATTTTCGACATTTTCTCAGAAATCCTGTTTCACCTTCAGAAATCCGGCACCCATGAATCGCCGTACTACGACAATGCGGATCTCAAAAGAATACTGAACATCAGTGACAGCACGTTGCTGCGAATCAGGCGATCAGAGGAAATTCCGCATATCAGGATCGGACGGAAGATATTTTATCCCAAATGGGTTATTGATGCTCAATTCAGAAATGCTTTCAGAAAATGAAAGCATTTTTTTATATCTTTCAACAATAAGTCTTTGAACTTTTTACATAACCGCAAACAGAAGGTTCGGCGTAGTCAATTTCAGTTAATTAAACTCTGCTTTAATTAAGAAATCAATACATTTATTTTTATTAAGTATCTTAAGTTTAGATGCTTAATTTCTTAATGTTAGAAATAAATTGCACACTTAAACAGGTTCTAAGAATGCTTTCAGAAAATGAAAGCATTTTTTATGCCTGTTAGCGAAATTCTAAAAAAATATCCGTCAAAACCCGTCATTTTTTCCCAGAATCCTTCGAGCGTTCTTCGGAAGCTCTTCAGAAAAAGTACCGTTTTTCCGAAGCCGACCCGAAGGTGATCCGAAGAAGACCCGAAGAAAGTACCCCGGAATCCCGTCAAATCCCGTCAAAACGCGTCAAATCACGTCACAGTTTTCACAGGTGCTTGAAAATGGAAAATTCCGTTCTATCTTCGTTTTGTTAATTTTAAAAATGCAAAGAAATGGCAAGAATAACCAAAGGAATCTTGGGAGGATTTTCAGGAAAAGTAGGAACAATCGTAGGGGCCAACTGGCGCGGACAGGACATCATCAGGAGCATTCCTAAACCAAGCAACAGGCCGCCGAGTGAGAAGCAGCAGCTTCAGCAGGAGAAATTTAAAACAGTCATCGCCTTTCTCCAGCCGCTCAAAAGTATTCAGACGAAGTATTTCGGATCGGGGAGCGGTTCAAAATCCAGGGTGAATATGGCGGTATCCTACACCATTAGTGAGGCGATACAGATGACAGGCGATGTTCCCGAATTGATGTACAATAAGGTGTTGATTACCAAAGGAGATCTTACCGGTTTTCAGAATGTGGCAGCAGTTCCGCAAACGGGAAATATCATCCGGCTGAGCTGGGAGAATAATTCCACGCAGGGGAACGCTTCCGAAACCGACCAGGTCAATGTGATCTGCTATTGCGAAGAGCTTGACCGCTTTGAAATCTTCGAATCCGTAGCGATCCGCGCCGATCTGACGAAAGATGTAATACTTCCCGCAGCGTACATGGGAAAAGAGGTTCAGGTCTGGAGCTACCTTCATAATGAAAAGGGAACCTCAGCCTCCAACAGCGCCCACCTCGGTACCCACACCATGATTTGATGTTATGTAATCTCCACCATATCGGTGGAGATTTTTTGTAACCGGTGGCTTCGACTCCGCTCAGCCACCAAGCGACTCTGTTTAGCCAACATTGACCGGAGGTCTTCAACTTCCTCCGTTAAGGCAACCTCAAAAGTCCGGTGATAAAATAGTAAGTAAAATCTCCTCTTCCAGAGGAATGACAAATTCTTTGAATTTTTAGCGGGGTGATTTAAACAAGATTCCGACAGTGGTGGTTGAGCGTAACCAATTGGTGGCTGAGCGCTGAGTCGGTTGGTGGCTGAGCGGAGTCGCTTGGTGGCTGAGCGGAGTCGAAGCCACCTTTGAGGATATTAAGTTGTATTAAAGTGATGCCTGAGGCTCTCGAAGGCGGAGCAACCCATAATATTCCAAAAAGTTTTTATCTTTAAATTTTAAAATAATACAAATGATGAAAGGATGGATGTATATTCTCCTCTGTGCCGACGGCAGTTACTACACCGGAAGTACCAATAATCTCGAACGCAGAATTGCCCAGCACCAAATAGGCGAAGGAGCCAATCACACGAAAAAACGGCTTCCTGTAAAACTCATCTATTATGAAGAATATCCCCGTATCGATCTTGCTTTCTACCGTGAAAAACAGGTACAGGGCTGGAGCCGGAAAAAGAAGGAAGCGTTGATAAATGGCTGGGATGAAGCCCTTAAAAAAGCAGCAGAATGTATAAATGAAACGCATTCGCGGTTTTTAAAAAAAGAGCCTTAGGTGACTGCTTGCGGGTGATGTGGCTTCGACTCCGCTCAGCCACCAAGCGACTCTGTCTAGTTACCAATCGGCTCTGTTTAGCCACCTGGGTTGTTTAAACAGTGTATCTTTGATTGATAAAGTCATTATATATGACAATGGTTTCCTAACTGTTTTGAATTATTAGGTTAGGTTCTTTAAAAGGCATATGATTATTGGTGGCTGAGCGGAGTCGAAGCCACCAAACCACCTGCCCCAGCAGCGCTGCAACAGGTGGTTTTTATATGAAATCAAATATCTTTTGTTTTTTATTCCTCCATTATAGGTTTCATGGCGCTTAAAGCACGGGACGAAATCCAGCTGATGATCTGCACGATGATTCTTGCAATCATTTCATCTCTGGTGATTTTGGATACTCCCGGTACCAGCCTGTCTAACGTCGTTTTAGGTAAAGGCTGCGGAAGGATAAGTCCGGTAACAGCAGGGGTTGAACCATTGGCCGGAATCCCGGAGTAAATTTCAACATGCTGGATGAAAAGCTGCTCTACATAATCCTGCATGGACTGCGGAGGAACGTTGATGGTAGAAGTTCCACTAGAATGCTGAAGTTTTCCCGGTAACGAGGCATTTTGAACTCTGGTATAAGGTGCCCCTGATTTTGAAGCATCATAAAGAGCAAAAGTTTGAAGAGCATTTAAAGCAAAGGCCGTCCACCGATCCGGAGAATGTCCGTACAGGTTGGCAACCATCTGCAGGTCTTGCTTCTGCCATGCATGAGGTACGACATCAAGATCATTCCAGTGCATGGTGTTCCAGCTTTGATATGGGAGAGACTGTGGCTCCCAACCGGATGGCAATGCCGGAAATGTCTGATTGAAAAGATTGGCGAAATTAACTTCTCCCGGTGTTGGCCCGGCGGTAGGATAGACCAGGGTAAGAGCGAAAGCATTCAGCGTTTTCTGCTCTTTCAGGTAAAGCGCAAGGGTAGGAGATAAGGCTCCGGCAAGGCTGTGACCGCAGAAAATGATTGCGGTATTGGGATCAGGTTTCAGGCTGCCCAGGAAGTGTTCGAGGGACGTGCCCGGTGCGGCGGCTGTTCCCGGTGCGATGAGTCCCATAAGGTTGCTGATTCCTGTCGCAGTCCCTTTGGAAATAAACGGTACATTGTTTTGATAAGGCTCCGGCGTGAAGCTTGACGGATTATAAGTCGTCCAGTTCACGACTTCGGAAACGGCAAAGTCTTCTGATTCCCAATCGTACAGTGAATCTGGGT
This sequence comes from Chryseobacterium taeanense, assembly GCF_900099685.1. GTDB lineage: Bacteria > Bacteroidota > Bacteroidia > Flavobacteriales > Weeksellaceae > Chryseobacterium > Chryseobacterium taeanense. Next base: position 319,540 of record NZ_FNDW01000002.1, read on the forward strand.
TGGTGGCAGCAATGGCTACAACATAAGCAGGCATCACGGGTCCTCCCGGAAATGCTACGGTATCACACTGCGCTACAAATACGGTGTTGTCGGCAACGCCATCCTGATTCATTTCCACTAAAGCCGGTCCCCAGACCAGGTTCCAGTTTCCCAATACCGGTGTCACGGAAGGATCGGCGGTTGAAGATTGGGTCTGCCCCATCACCGCCACTGGCGGAACATTATTCAGATAGAAAGAAAGGTCATACTGCAGCTGTTCCTGCAATTCACTGGCAGTACCTTTGTAGCCGCCGGCGCGGCCTACGAGGCAGGCCATTCCGAATACCTGCTGATAAGCATCTAAACTTGGATTGTTCATGGTGTGTTATAGTTATTGGTTGTTGGCGTGTTTTTGCAGGAAAAGTGCTGATTGTTTGTCTCTTCAAAAACAAAGTAAAGTTCGGGATAAATGGTGATTTTCGAATCCGTAAAAATGACCAAAATGGGGTGTAGGTGTTTGTACCGAATTTTGATATTTAATTGAATTTTATATTGAAATTTCAATTGAATAAAAACTGCTGAAGCATTTTTAACTATCTTTGAAAACTATAACAAACTAATAATGTTCAACGAAGATTCGAGGGTTAAAATTCCGGCAATATTACATTTGTGCAGATTGGGGTATATCTATATTCCAAAAAGTAAGCAGGAAAGACTGGAAGAAAATAATATATTTACTGAAATTTTTAAACGTTCCGTTTCTAAGATTAATAATGGGATATCAAAAGATGATATAGACCGTTTATTAATTGATGTTTCTTTAAAACTTAAAGATGATGATTTAGGGAGGGAATTCTTCAGAAGCTTAATAAATACTTCAGGACTAAGACTTATTGATTTTGAGAATTTCAGTAATAATGAATTTCATGTTACTACAGAACTGACTTATCGAAAGGGTGATGAAGAATTCAGACCGGATATCACGATTTTAATTAATGGAATGCCATTGGTTTTTATTGAGGTTAAAAAACCAAACAATAGAGAAGGCGTAATCGCAGAGAGAAATAGAATCAATAAAAGATTTGCTTTAAAAGATTTCAGAGCATTTACCAACATCACTCAACTCATGTTATTTTCAAATAATATGGAGTATGAAGATGGAGTAGTTGAGCCTGTGATGGGAGCTTATTATGCAACACCTTCTAAGGATGGAGTCATGTTCAATTATTTCCGTGAAGAAGAACTGCTGAATTACACCCGTCTTCTTAAATCTGAGAGTGAAGAATTAGAAAATTTCATTCTTAAAGACAATAATATCGTTGCGATCAAATATACAGACGAATTTAAAATCAATAAGAATTACGAAACCCCGACCAACCGAATTATTACTTCTCTGCTTTTAAGAGAACGGTTGGCTTTCTTTTTACAATTCGGGATTACCTACGTTGAGCGGACTAATAGAGAAGGCAAAATTATTATTGAAAAACACATTATGCGTTATCCCCAGTTTTTTGCTTCGAAGGCTATTGCACAGAAATTGGATGAAGGAATAAAAAAAGGAATCATTTGGCATACACAAGGTAGCGGTAAAACGGCATTGGCATTTTATAATGTAAAATATCTTACTGATTATTACCAGAAGAAAAATACAATTGCTAAATTTTATTTTATTGTAGACCGGATAGATTTGGCAATACAGTCACAAACGGAGTTCCGTTCAAGAGGATTATCAGTGAAAATGGTTAATTCCAGAACCGAATTTATTCAGGATATTAAAAAAGCAAGTGCCATTTTAAACAGTAGCGGAGAGCAGGAAATAACAATAGTGAATATTCAAAAGTTTTCTGATGACAGCACCGTTTTAGAATCTTTCGACTACGATTTAAACATTCAGAGAATTTATTTTATCGATGAAGCGCACAGAAGCTACAATCCTAAAGGGAATTATTTAATCAACCTCCTGCGTTCAGATAAAGATGCAGTAAAAATTGCCTTAACCGGAACTCCTCTATTAAAAGAAGTTGCCAAAGATTATGATTCCAAAGCTTTATTTGGAGAATATATTCATAAATATTATTACAACCGTTCTATTGCCGATGGTTATACATTGAGGCTTATCAGAGAAGGTATTGCCACCACATACAAAATGCAGATGCAGGATGTAATGGAGCAGATAAAAATACTAAAAGGTGAAATATCCAAAAGCGAAATCTTTGCTCATCCTAAATTTGCCGAACCAATGCTTGAATACATTCTGAATGACTTAAAAGATTTCAGGAAAAAAGACGACGCTATTGGCGGAATGGTAGTTTGCGATACATCGGAACAGGCGAAGGAACTCTTTCATCAGTTTGAAAAAATCTATGGAAAACAGGAATTCGATTATGCAGTAGTACGCGAAGAAAGAGCTAAATATGGAAACAAAACTCCTTTAAAGGCCAGTCTTATTTTACATGATGTCAACTCTAAGGACATCAGAAAACAGGAGATTGAAGCTTTTAAAAACGGAGATATCGACCTGTTATTTGTGTACAATATGTTGCTTACAGGTTTTGACGCGCCTCGTCTTAAAAAATTATATCTGGCAAGAGTCGTGAAGAATCACAATTTATTACAGACTCTGACACGGGTAAACCGGCCGTATAAAAAACACCGTTTCGGGTTTGTAGTCGATTTTGCAGACATCACCAAAGAGTTTAAAGAAACCAACGAAAACTATTTCCAGGAGTTGCAACAGGAATTGGGTGATGAAATGCAGAATTACAGCAACCTTTTCAAATCCAGAGAAGAAATAGAACATGATGTACTGGAAATCAAGGAAAAGCTATTTCAGTATGATATAAAAAATGCTGAAAACTTCCGTCTGCAAATGGATGAAATTAAAGATAAAAAGCATTTGACGGAACTCATCAAAGCATTACAAAATGCCAGAGAACTGAAAAATATCATTCGTTTGCAGGGAGATGATGAATTGCTTGATCTTTTAGATTTCTACAAACTTAATCAATTACTGAAAGAAGTTCAGAGAAGGCTGGATACCTTAAATTTGATTGAGAGCATCAACGATGAAACGGATAATACCAACCTCATCAATACTGCGTTGGAAGATATTTTCTTCCAATTTACCAAAATTTCCGAAGAGGAAATGATTTTGGCAGATCAGCTCAGAAATCAGTTGAGACAAACGCGTGAAGAACTGCAGCGGAATATTGATCCTGCAGATCCTGAATTTGTTACTTTACGGGAAGAACTGGAGCGTATTTTTAAAAATAAAAATCTGGACGAAGTCAACCAGGAAGATATGCGGGATAACATCCATATTTTAAGCAGAATCTACAGTGAGGTAAAGGAACTTAACCGTAGAAATGCTTTGCTGAGAGCAAAATATGAAAACGACGAAAAGTACACCAGAATCCATAAAAGATTGGTAGATAATCCGGCCCTCAATGCTAAAGAAATACAAATTTATGAAGCTTTATTGGGAACTAAAACGGTAATAGACGATATTTGCCTCCGCAATATAGAACTGGTGAAAAATGAAACCTATTTCAATCAGGAAGTGATGAGTATTGTGATCCAGCAATTCATAGATTCCCAACGCATGAACCTGGATTTTGACACTACGAAAAATATTAATGATCTTATTGTAAAAGAATATAAACAACAATATACCCACAGTTAAACAGAAATGACGGAGATACAGTTTATCACGCAGACCAAAACCTTAATAGACGGACTAAAAAGTGTTTGCGCAAACTACGGATTAGGAAATGATGCCAGCGAATTCAATATTATTTCACAGGTATTTCTTTACAAATACCTCAATGACAAATTTATATACGAAGCCAAAAAAATAGAACCTGAATTGTCTCAGGCAGAAGATTTTCAGTCGGCCTATGAAAACCTTCCGGATGATAAAAAACAGTTTCTTCTGGCAAGAATAGGAAACAAAGCAGCAAAACTTAAACCGGATCAGCTGATTGCTTACCTGTTCAACAATTCTAACCAGCCCAATTTCGGAGAAGCCATTTTTGACGGTACGTTAAGAACCATCAGCGCAGAAAACATAGATATTTATTCGGTGAGTTCTGCAACCGGCGTAAAAGATAAAATGTTTGATGATATCAGTCTTTTTATCAGAGATGCTTCGCAGCGTGATGCTTTTTGTCGTGCTTTACTCAACAAACTGGTGAACGTAAGTTTTGAAAAAATGTTCACTGAGAAATACGATTTCTTTGCCACGATTTTTGAATATCTGATTAAAGATTACAACAGCGACAGTGGCGGTAAGTATGCCGAATATTATACGCCTCATGCGGTAGCAAGAATTATGGCGGCGATTTTGGTAAACGGTGAGGCGAATAATGCCAAAGTTTATGACCCCAGTGCGGGATCCGGAACATTGCTGATGAATATCGCCCACGCCATTGGTGAAAAAAACTGTACCATTTATTCGGAAGATATTTCTCAAAAGTCTGCAAATATGCTGAGATTAAATTTAATTCTGAATAACCTTCAGCACTCGATCCCGAATATCATTAAAGGAAACACCATTTTACAGCCGGCCCATCTTGACCGGAAGTTTGATTATATTGTTTCCAATCCTCCGTTTAAACTGGATTTTTCAGATTATCAGGCAGACCTTACCAAAGACAGTTTTAAAGAAAGATTTTTTGCAGGCGTTCCTAAGATTCCAAACAAGGATAAAGATAAAATGGCGATTTACCTCTTGTTTATTCAGCACATTATGTACAGTTTGGATACCAAAGGTAAAGCCGCAATTGTTGTTCCTACAGGATTTATCACGGCACAAAGCGGGATCGAAAGAAAAATAAGGGAAGCATTAATACAACGCAACTGGCTGCGTGGCGTGGTAAGTATGCCGAGCAATATTTTTGCGAGTACAGGAACCAATGTTTCTATTGTATTTATAGACAAAGAAGCCGACAGCGAAAAGATAGTCTTGGTAGATGCTTCTAAACTGGGAAAAAACATTAAAGAAGGCAAAAACCAAAAAACCGTCCTTACTCCATTAGAAGAACAACGCATTATTGATGCCATGAACCAAAAGAATGCAGAGGACGATTTTTCTGTATTGGTAACCAAAGAAGAGGTAATCGCCAAAAATTACAGCTTTTCTGCGGGGCAATATTTTGAAGTGAAGATAGAATATGTAGAAATTACCGCAGAAGAATTTGCGCAGAAAATGCAAACTTACGAAAGCAATTTGAGTCAATTGTTTGCAGAAGGAAATGAGTTGGACAAAAAGATTTTGGAGAACTTAAAAGGGTTGAAGTATGATTAAGTATTTTTTTGAAGATATTGTTAGTAAAAATGATGGTTTTTTAAGAGGACCTTTTGGAGGAGCATTAAAAAAGGACATCTTTGTTGATAAATCTTCAAATACTTATAAAGTATATGAACAAGGAGTCATTCTAAACAAAGATTCAAGATTAGGTAATTATTATATTACTAAAGAATATTTTGATAAGTCTATGTATAGATTTGTTGCTAATCCAAAAGATATTTTAGTGTCCTGCTCAGGTGTTAATTATGGAGCAATATACCAGTTACCTGAAAATTCTGAAGTTGGTGTAATAAATCAAGCACTGTTAAGAATTAGATTAAATACAGATATTGTTGATGATAAATATTTTATATATTTATTTGAAAATCTTATTTCTAAAAGAATCATAGGAGGTAGTGGAGATTCAACAATTCCTAACTTTCCTCCAATGAATTTTATTAGAAAAGTTCCAGTTGAATTACCTGATTTAATCACCCAACAAAAAATAGCATCTGTCTTATCCGCTTTAGATGATAAAATAGAACTCAACGACCGCATTAATACAGAATTGGAAGCGATGGCAAAAACACTATATGATTATTGGTTTGTACAGTTTGATTTTCCGGTTTCCGGTACCTTGGCTTCGACTCCGCTCAGCCAACAATCGGTAGCCGAGCGTGAAAGAAATAATGTAGTCGAGCGTAAAGGAGTTATGGTAGCCGAGCGGAGTCGAGGCTACAAATCTTCCGGTGGAAAGATGGTGTACAACGAAACGCTAAAAAGAGAAATCCCTGAAGGGTGGGAGGTGAAAAAGCTTGAAGAATTAGGTAATTTTAAAAATGGAGTTAATTACAATCCATCAAATCCGGGTAATATACCGTGTCCTATAATTAATGTAAGAAATATTAGTGGTTCCAGTTATTTTATTAAGAATGAAGATTTAGATATTATATATTTAAATGAAAATGATGTTAAAAAATATTCTGTAAATGAAAATAGTATTATAGTGGCAAGAAGTGGAATTCCTGGAGCTACGAGATTAATATCGGATTTTTCAGAAAATACACTTTACTGTGGTTTTGCAATTCATTATGAAATTTATAATCCATTATTCAAAAATAAAGTCTTTTTTTATTTGAAATCTTTAGAAGAATTAATTAAAAATGGTTCAGGAGGAACAATTATGAAAAATGTTAATCAACAATTACTAAATAATTTAATAATTAGCATTCCTGAAAAAAGTATATTATCAGCATTTAATAGAAAAATAGATATAATTTTCAAAAAAATTAATAATCTTGAAAAACAAAACCAAGAACTCTCTGCCTTACGAGACTGGCTCTTGCCCATGCTGATGAATGGGCAGGTAAAGGTGGAATAAAAAACTAACTATAAAAAAATTAATAACTATAACCTATGAACCAAGAACTTTTTCAAAAAAAATGGAATCAATACAAAGAAGAATTTTTTAAAGATTCTTCGATATACGACGAAAAATACAAATGGGACGTTTTAAAGCAGGTTTCAGATAAATGGAATTGGAATGTTGATGATAAAATCACAATGTTTAAAGAAGCTTTTGAAGTAAAGGGCAGGAATAATCTGTGGACAAGTATCAACTATTACCCGACCACAATGGCTACCTGGTTTTTCAATGACTTTCCGGATGAAACATTGGCCGCCTTTGAAAACCTGTTTAATGAAGAGACAGACCTGCTTACACGTCTGAATGATTTCAAAAAGTATTTTGATAATCAGCTTACATTACTTCAGGATAAATATCCGGATAAAAAACTCAATTATCACAGTCAGGACATCCGGTCAATGTCGCTTTATCTGTTTTTGCAAAACCCATCAAAGTATTCACTTTTTAAATTCAGCTTTGTTAAAAATTTTGCAGATCAGTTGGGTATGGGCTTTATAAGAAAAGGACAAAACCATAATTATATCATCTATCTTGAAATTCTCAATCAGATTAAAGAAATAATACTTTCTGATCCATTCATTCAGCAGTATCGGCAATACAATACCGAAAACAATCTTTATACAGATGAATCTTTGCATTTGCTGATTCAGGATTTCATGTATTGTTCGGTTACTTACAATCATACTTCCGAAAAAAGATATTGGCTCTATTCCCCGGGAGAATCTGCTTATAAATGGGATGAATTTTATGATCTCGGAATTATGGCTTTAGGATGGGATGAACTCCAGGATCTGAACAGCTATTCAAATGGAGATGAAATTAAAAAAGCTTTGTATGATGCCTACGGAGGTAATGAAAATAAGTCTAATGCTACCATTGCAAATGATGAATTTATCAACTCGATGAATATCGGTGATATCATTATCGTTAAAAAAGGAAGAAAACAACTGATGGGATTTGGAGAGGTTAGTTCAGATTACTATTATGATGCAGACAGAGAAGATTATAAACACGCCAGAAAAGTTGAATGGAAAAAGAAAGGAGAATGGAATATAGATCAACACATGGTTGTAAAAACGCTAACTGATATTACTGGTTACGACTCCGGGTTAGATGATGGCAAAAAATATTATGAATATTTACTTTCAATGATGGATAACAATTTAACAAAGTATGAAAATGAGCATATTATAAATTTGCTGCAATACAAAAAGCAAATCATCTTACAGGGGCCTCCCGGAACGGGAAAAACAAGAGAAGCAAAATCAATTGCACAAAATATGTTAGGACTTGATGAAAAGGAACTTCAAAAAAGCGAACAATTTAAAATCATCCAGTTTCACCCGAGCTACACCTATGAAGATTTTGTTAGAGGAATTGTTGCAGAATCAAAAGGTGATAAAATTGAATATAAAAATGTAAATAAAATTTTAGGGGAGTTTGCTGATGCAGCGTTAAAAAATTATTTAGATTCAAAGAAAATCCCGGAACAGGTTTCAAAAGAAAACTGGGTAAATACTCAGTATGTTAAATTTAAAGAAAGTATACAGAAAGAAATTGAGACGGATAATGAAGTATTGATTAAAGAAGGAACAAAACCAAAGATTACTTTTGTTGAAGATGATTCCCTGAGAGTGAATCGTTACAGTAACGAAAACGATTCTGTTCTGGTTAAGGATTCGGATATTATTAATGGTTATATAGGGTTGTATTTATCCGAAATGACAAGTAAGATCAGAAACAATGAATTGTTGTCTAAATCTGCAAGAAGCGGAATGTATTATCTTTACCAAAACCTGGTAGAAAAGTTTAAAAAATATCTGGATGAAAACAATTTGCAGTATAGTACTACAAACGAGACTAAAAAAATAGAGAAAAAAAACTACATTCTTATCATCGACGAAATCAACCGTGCCAATCTCTCATCAGTCTTAGGCGAATTAATTTACGCATTAGAATATCGTGGAGAAGAAGTTGAAAGCATGTATTCGGTAGATGATTCATTAACGAAAAATAAACTGATCCTTCCGCCAAACCTATACATCATTGGAACCATGAACACCGCAGACCGAAGTGTAGGACATATTGATTATGCCATCAGAAGAAGGTTTGCTTTTGTGGATATTATACCAAAAGATTTAACATCAGAAATGGAAGAAGGAAAATTTTATACAGATCTGTTTTCTGCTGTAAAAGCACTTTTCACAGAAAATGAGTATGAGACTAAATCAGATTTTATTTCTCAGGAATTTGAACCAAAAGATGTGGCTTTAGGACACTCTTACTTTATTGATAAATCAGAAGAAGGAGGAGAGATGAAAGTACGCTGGAATTACGAAATTAAACCTATCCTTCTGGAGTATGTAAGAGATGGAGTTTTAAAAGCTGATGCTTTGGGACAAATTAATGAAATTGAAAATCAATTTACTTTAAAAATTGAGTAACGATGGGCATCATTCTGAAAGAACATATTGAGTATAAATTAATTATTACTGAAGAAGAAAAAAAATTTAATTTAAATAAAAAAGAGCATTTGCTTGCTTCTCCAAAACACTTACCGGAAATCTTGCCACGTGTCTTTAAAAAAGAGCGTGGCAAAGAATACCTGTGTTTTAAAAAGCAGAATATTTCCGAAAAAGAAATTAAGATTAGCTCTGATTATTTTGTGGGGATTGACTGGCTCACTACAGACAAAAGCCGCTTTATTCAGGTAGAACCAAAGCTTAATGACAAAGTTGTAGAATCTTTTGAAAAAGTTTCTGATATCGAAAATGAAGATATTTCTGAAAAAGAAATAGAACAATGGGATAAAGAAACTAAAGATGAGATTGAGACTTCAGGTAATGAATACGAAGTAAATGTAATCGAAATGCTCATGCAGATCATGTCTCACTCCGAAGTATCCAGACATACTGAAAATTTATTACTTGTCGATTGGGAGGATCATGAGATTTTAATTAATCAGAAGCAGGATTTATTAACTCCTTTTCTGGTGGTTAAATTTCTTAATCTGTTAAAAGACATCACTAGAAAAGGTTTAAAAAAATCATACTATAAAGAACAGAAAAATCTCAGAAACAGAGTTAAAGGTAAAATTTTAGTCGGGCAACAGATCAGACAGAACGTTTTTAAAAACAGACTGACAAACACATTTTGCGAATACCAGGTTTTCGGAGAAGATTCGCTTGAAAATCGTTTTCTGAATAAAGTATTTATTTTTTGTACCAATTATGTGGAGAACAATAAGATTTATTTTAAAGACGAAAATGAAATTTTTTGGTTAATCAATTATATTCGTCCGTCGTTCGAGCATATTGGATCAGAGATTAATATTCATGAGATCAAAAATTATAAGCATAATCCTTTTTTCAAAGAATACAAAGATGCCATCAAAGTCGGGCAACAGATTTTAAAAAGGTTTTCTTACAATATTACCAAAACGACTGAAGAAAAAATCTCTACTCCTCCGTTTTGGATTGATATGCCGAAAATGTTCGAGCTGTATGTCTATGCCCAATTATTGAAAGATAATCCTGAACTTAAAGCAGAGAACTTCAATTATCAGTTTTCAACCCATGGGAATGCTTTGGATTTTTTGATTTGCAGCGGTGATAAAAAAATTGTGGTGGACGCTAAATATAAACTGCATTATAATTACAGTCAGGTTCATAATGATATAAGACAGGTTGCAGGTTATGCAAGATTAAAAAAAGTAAAAAATCAATCTCCTCAATTAAATGAAGAAATAGAATGCCTGATTATTTATCCAAAACCAATTGATGGTATTTGTAATAATAATTTAAATCTAGGTGAATTAAAATGGGATGAAGTTAGTGTCTATCATAAAGTTTATAAAATAGGGATAAGTTTACCGACTATAAAGTAGATAGAATATTGAAAATATTTATTTGAGATTGCTTCGCTTCGCTCGCAATGACTTTTCAATTCACCACTCCGCCACCAGAAATCCTCACCGCATACTCACTCCCTAAAAACCTCGGATCTCCGTGCTTCTCGGACCAGAAGCCATCAAGTACATCTTTGCTGATCCAGCGGTAGACGGCAACGCCTTTATAAATTTCCTGATCGCCGCCTTCATACCGGAAGTTGATGACCAAAATGCCGTCTTTATAAAAGCCGGTGCCGCGCTGTTCGTGATCACCGATCAACCATTCGGCGATAATGCGGTTATTTTCGTCAAGAGATAAGGTCAGGATTCCCTGATAAGAAATGTTGTCATTTTCTTCCTGATTGCTGCCCTGAATGGCATAGCTTCCTGCGAGATCCTGTATGGTCATGGATGATATTTACCGCAAAGGTAAAAATTCCGGATCATTTTTTTGTGTTAGATTTTCGGTTATGTTTTATGTAATAGCATTCATCAACATCATCAACTTTATTCTCTTCAGGATTGATAAGCGTAAGGCGGTAAAACACCAGCGAAGAATTCCCGAATCTACTCTGTTATCATTTACCTTCTTAGGCGGAACTCTGGGAGCTTTGCTGGGAATGATTGTGTTCAGGCATAAAATATCAAAAAGAAACTTTTTAATAAAGTTCGGATTCATTGTTTTGATTCAGGCTGCTTTCATTTATCTGTATGGAAAATACTCTTAAAAATATTGTTTAAACACAAAACAGTTATTTGGAAGTTTTTGTTTAGATATTCAGGACAATTGTCTCAATGATAAAGGTTTATTCTAAGTTTTTATTTAAAACTCTCATTATGAATTTGTTAATTAACAAAACTTATTGGTGAGTATTTCATTAAAAATCATTACTTTTGCACCCGTAAAAATCTTTTATGCAAAACATTAGAAATATTGCGATCATCGCACACGTTGACCACGGTAAGACGACTCTGGTTGACAAGATCATTCACGCTACCAATATTTTCAGAGAAAATCAGGAGAGTGGAGAATTAATTATGGATAATAACGATCTTGAAAGAGAAAGAGGGATCACGATCTTATCCAAGAATATTTCTGTTACTTATAAAGACACGAAAATTAACGTAATCGATACACCAGGTCACGCCGATTTCGGTGGGGAAGTAGAAAGAGTACTGAAAATGGCAGACGGGGTAATCCTTCTGGTAGATGCCTTCGAAGGACCAATGCCACAGACCAGATTCGTACTTCAGAAAGCTTTGGAGCTGGGACTAAGACCATTGGTGGTTATCAATAAAGTAGACAAACCAAATTGTCGTCCGGATGAAGTTCACGATCAGGTATTTGATTTGTTCTTCAACCTTGAAGCTACCGAAGAGCAATTGGATTTCCCTACGTTCTACGGATCTTCAAAACAAGGTTGGTTCAACACTTCTTTGGAACAGACTGAAGATATTTTACCGTTATTGGATGGTATCTTACAATACGTTCCGGCACCTAAAGTAACAGAGGGTAATCTTCAGATGCAGATTACTTCCCTAGATTATTCTTCTTTCTTAGGAAGAATCGCTATCGGAAAAGTAACAAGAGGTGAACTTAAAGAATCTCAATGGATCGGACTTGCTCAGGCAGACGGTAAAATTGTAAAAGGAAAAGTAAAAGAATTATACGTATTCGAAGGATTAGGAAAGAAAAAAGTAACTGAAGTTCAGGCAGGTGATATCTGTGCTGTAGTAGGTTTCGATGCTTTCCAGATCGGAGATTCTTTCGTAGATCTTGAAAATCCTGAACCATTGGAAAGAACGGCAATTGATGAGCCTACGCTGAACATGACGTTCTCGATCAACAATTCACCTTTCTTCGGGAAAGACGGAAAATATGTAACTTCAAACCACCTGAAAGAAAGATTAACCAAAGAATTAGAGAAAAACTTAGCATTAAGAGTTCAGCAGACAGATGATGCTAATACTTTCTTGGTTTTCGGTAGAGGTATTCTTCACTTGTCAGTTCTAATTGAAACGATGAGAAGAGAAGGATATGAAATGACAATCGGTCAGCCACAGGTTATCTTGAGAGAAGATGAAAACGGGGAGAAATTAGAGCCTTATGAATCTTTGGTTGTTGACGTTCCTGAAGAATTTGCTTCAAGAGTAATCGATTTGGCAACGCAGAGAAAAGGAGACCTTCACATCATGGAAACCAAAGGAGAAATGCAGCACATGGAATTCGAGATTCCTTCAAGAGGTTTGATCGGATTGCGTTCTCAGATGTTGACAGCTACTGCGGGAGAAGCGATCATGGCACACCGTTTCACAGAATATAAGCCTTTCAAAGGAGCTATTCCGGGAAGAAACAATGGGGTATTAATCAGTAAAACTCAGGGACCTGCTACGGAATATTCAATCAACAAACTACAGGACAGAGGTAAGTTCTTCGTAGATCCGGGAGAAGAAATCTATGCAGGGATGATTATTGGTGAGCAGAATAAACCTGGAGATCTTGTTGTAAACATCGTTGAAGCAAAACAGCTGAACAATATGAGAGCTGCAGGAAAAGATAAAGATACAGGTGTAGCACCGAAGATCTTATTCTCTCTTGAAGAATGTATGGAGTATATCCAGGGTGATGAAGCCATTGAGGTAACCCCGAACTTTATCCGTATGAGAAAGAAAATCCTTTCCGAAGAAGAAAGAAAAAGAGTGGAAAGATCAGCGAAAGCGTAATCAACCCTTTATAAATACAAAGCTCCGATCATTCGGAGCTTTTTGTGTTTAAATAATATATACAAACCTTGAAACAGTTTGCAGAATGAGATCTGCACTATCCGTGAAATCAGCGAGAGAATAAAACATGACTTCATAGAAATTCTTTGTGAGCTTGGCTAATGAAATGTCTTAGCGAACTTAAAATCAGCAGTATTCAAAAAACTCTTAGTGTTCTTTGCGTTTAAGAATATATTGCGGTATCGAGATGTTTCCAACATGACAAACTCATGATAAACAAAGCTTTTCGTTAAAAAAGTAAAAAGAGAATTACCTTGATTAATCCAACTTTTCGCTGAGTGAAACGCCTTAGCTAACTTAAAAAAACACTTAGTATTTAAAAAATCTTCGCGGTCTTTGCGCTAAAAATATAATTTGATATGAAGATGCTTTCAGCATGACAACCTCATGATAAGATATAATATGTAAAAAAAGCATTACATTACTCCATTCAGCCTTTTCACCTTTGCGAACTTAAAAAACAGCTAGTAATTAAAAAAAATCTTCGCGACCTTTGCGTGAAAATATTACTTTATTTCATTTTATTCTCGTAATTTAAATCAACAAAATAAATTAATGTAGTTTTGCAGCTATGAGAATAAATTACTTAAAACTAATCATATTATCAGGAGCTTTTACATCATTCATTTCCTGTTCAACCCAAGGCAATGCCGTAAAAGCTTCCACCCCCACAAAAAACACAGCAAAGACCAACAATAATACAACGCCGCCGCCGGGTCCAAAACCTATTGCTATGATTCCGCCCGAAGAAACTTTCAGAACAGATCTTCCCGAGATTAAAAGAGAATTTCGCGGAGCTTGGGTTGCCAGCGTAGCCAATATCAATTGGCCTTCAAGAAACAACTTATCCGTTCAGCAGCAAAAAGCCGAAGCCATCTCCATGCTTGATATGCTAAAAGATAATAATTTCAATGCCGTAATCTTTCAGGTACGGCCATCTGCTGATGCCTTATACACAAGCAATATAGAACCCTGGTCATATTTTCTGACCGGGCAGACCGGTTCCGCTCCTTATCCGAATTATGATCCGCTCCAGTTCTGGATCGATGAAGCACACAAAAGAGGACTGGAACTTCACGTATGGCTGAATCCTTACCGTGCACATCATTCCAACGGAGGCTCACCAAACAAATTGTCGATGGTAAATAAACTTTCTGATATTGTGGTGAGATTAAAAAACGGAATGTACTGGTTTGATCCTGCCAACCCTAAAACACAGGGACACGTTTCTAATGTGGTTAAAGACATTGTGAAACGTTATGATATAGACGCAGTACATTTTGATGACTATTTCTATCCGTATGCCACTTACAACAGAGGTGCTGATTTTCCTGATAATGCCACATGGAATGAATACCAGAGAAATGGAGGAACGCTTTCCAGAGCAGACTGGCGAAGAGATAACGTCAATAGATTTGTAGAAAGAATTTACAAAGAAATCCATGCAGAGAAAAATTATGTACGCTTTGGAATCAGCCCGTTCGGGATCTGGAAACCGGGTTATCCGCAGGGAGTGGTGGGGTCTTCGCAGTATGACGAATTGTATGCCGATGCAAAATTATGGTTAAATAAGGGTTGGGTAGATTATTTTTCGCCACAATTATACTGGCCTGTGGAGTCTAAAGGACAACCTTTTGAATCCCTGCTTCGTTGGTGGAAATCTGAAAATACCTTAAATCGTCATCTGTGGCCAGGATTAAATACGGTTGAAATAAGAGTTTCAGACCGCCCTTCAGAAATCAGAAGTCAGATTGAGATTTCGAGACAGATTCTGGGAAATGATGCTGGAGAAATACACTGGAGTATTGCAGGACTAACAAAAAATGCAGCGATGCTTCCTACTTTAAAAAATGGACCTTATAAAGAAAAAGCATTAGTGCCTAAAACGCCCTGGATAAAAGCTGCAACTCTGCAAACCCCGACTTTATTTATTAATGATAACGGAAGTTTTGCACAGATAAGCTGGAGCACCAAAAATATAGGAGAGGTTTTTCAGTGGGTGCTTTTCACGCAGTATAACGGGGTTTGGGAAACTGAAATCCTTACACTGGATCAGCTTTCAAAAGAAATTCCGAAATATAAAGACGGAAGAACTCTGAATGCAGTTGCCATCAAAGCCATCGACAGATTAGGAAACGAAAGTGATTATATGGCAAAAAAGGTAAAGTAATCTATCTTAAATTTATAATGTATTTTTAGCATTAAGAAATTAAGCACCTTAACTTACAACATTTAATAAAAATCAATGTATTGATTCCTTAACTTGAATAAATTCCCCTCCTTTGGAGGGGTGGATAAATTTTCAGGGAAAATTTAGACGGGGTGGTTTATAGATAGTCAATAGTGAAAACTTTGTCTCACTTTTAAATGAAAGACTGTCACCCCTAGCCCCGATTGCAGTGAAAATCCTTTTTTTGCTGTTGAAAATCCCTCTCCCGAAGAGAGGGATTTAGGTGCGGAGAAAAAAGATTGCAACGGAAAGCGGGAAATTGCTTCTTATAAAAAATAAATAGAAGCAATTCGACATAGTCAAAAAGCTTCTGAAAAATTGAATATCCTTTGAGTTTAAACTGCTGTTTTATGAGTATAGAAGTTTAGAATAACTATAAATTATCAACTTAAAATAAAGAATTTCAGTCGCTTATAAATTGGCTGATTTCAAGAACTCGTATTAAAAATCTTCTCGGAATCATTTTTGCATCTTATTCAACCATAATCACTAAAAAATATCAATTATGAATACCAAAAGACTTTCCGAAGCGATGGAAAAAGCGCTCAGTGACCAGATGAATAAAGAAATTCACGCTGCACACGTTTTTTTATCTTATGGAATATGGGCAGATGATAAAGGATATCAGGGAATTGCCAACTTTCTATACAGACACGCTCAGGAAGAAAGAAACCATTCAATTAAATTTATGGAATATGTTCTGAATAGGGGAGGCAAACCAAAAGTGGAAGCGATACCAGCACCACCCGCCGATCCTGAATCTCTGACTGCCTGCTTTGAAGGGGTGTTTAAACACGAAGTGGATAATACAACTGCCATTTACAAACTGGTAGATATGGCACTTGAAGAGAAAGACTGGGCAACATGGAATTTCATGCAGTGGTTCGTACAGGAACAGATAGAAGAAGAAACACTTGCGATGGATCTACTTGACAAACTGAAAATTGCAGGAGGCGACAGAGCGACAGATGAGTCGTTATTTACTTTAGATAAAACATTAGAAAATACACCTAACGATGTTCCTCTGGCGCAGGAAGCCACAGGAGACAACCCATAAAAACCCAGTTCGCTGAATTGAATTATTAGAAATCTGCTATATTTGGCAGATTTTTTTTATTATGAAACTCTCTTTAAAATCACTATCTTTGCACGCTGAAAGTTCAGGGTTCTAATCATAATCAGACTTTGAACAATAAACATTAAACTTTGAATCTAACGTTATGAAATGTGGAATCGTAGGCTTACCGAATGTAGGTAAATCAACTCTTTTTAATTGCCTGAGCAACGCAAAAGCACAGTCTGCCAACTATCCTTTCTGTACCATCGAACCCAATTTGGGAACGGTTTCTGTACCGGATCAGCGACTTTTTGAGCTGGAAAAAATAGTAAAACCGGAGAGGGTTTTGCCTGCGGTTGTAGAAATTGTTGATATTGCAGGTCTTGTGAAAGGGGCTAGCAAAGGAGAAGGATTGGGAAATCAGTTTCTAGCGAATATCCGCGAGTGCGAGGCGATCATCCATGTTTTAAGATGTTTTGATAACGGAAACATTGTTCACGTTGAAGGTTCAGTAGATCCTTTAAGAGATAAAGAAATTATTGATATCGAACTTCAGCTGAAAGATTTGGAAACTGTAGGTAAAGCAGTGGAAAAAGCAAAGAAGTTCATTAAATCTGGCAAAAAAGAAGATATTCTTACATATGAGACTCTTCAGAATCTTCAGAAGTTCCTGGAAGACGGTAAAAATGCAAGAGAATTTGCAACAGATGATACTACGAAATCTATTATCAGTGACGTACAGCTATTGACCAACAAGCCGGTATTGTATGTTTGTAATGTTGATGAAAACTCCATTAAAAACGGCAACGAATGGATAGGTAAAATCGAGGAAATGGCTCAAAATGAAGGAGCAGAAGTGGTTGTTTTAGCAGCTCAGATCGAGGCGGATATCAATGAACTTGAAACTTTTGAAGAAAGAGAAATTTTCCTTGAAGAACTTGGGCTTACAGAACCGGGAGTAAATCGTCTTATCAGAAAGGCTTATGACCTCTTGAAGCTTCAGACTTATTTCACTGCTGGTGTTAAAGAAGTAAGAGCCTGGACAATCGGGCAGGGCTGGACGGCACCTCAGGCTGCAGGAGTAATCCACACCGATTTTGAAAAAGGATTCATCCGTGCGGAAGTAATCAGATATGATGATTATATCCACTACGGTTCCGAAGCGAAGGTAAAAGAAGCCGGAAAACTTTCTGTAGAAGGTAAGGAATATATAGTAAAAGATGGCGACATCATGCACTTCAGATTCAACGTATAAGAAAAATATTAAAGTTAGTTGTAATAGAAAAGCGCTCCCGATTGATTTTGGGAGCGCTTTTTGAAATAATATATAAAATGTTTACTACTTAAACTTAATCAATAAGCTGGCATTTTAATTCCACACAGCCTATCCCAAATTTTCTGCATTCACCAGTTCCAGGATCAACACAGATTTCTTTACCTCCTGTCACCGATCTCAACTGTTTTTTGTTCAATTTTCTTCCGTTGTTCAGATTTAAATTTTTCATAATACTAATTTTTTGATTTGATATATACTAAGTTATAAAATATTTTTTAATAAATCACATGGTTTTGATAAAAATTTTATTAACTCAGATTAGCAAAAGTCGTACATTTGAATTTTACAAACTTAGGTATGGAAAAAACAACACATACTTCCTATTCATCACTGGAAGATTTCTACCGCGAAATGACTTCCAAGCTCGGAACCGATATTGAAAGCATCTTTCCCAAAGGACTGCATAAAGACATCGGACATTTTAATGTATTCGATATTGCGCAGACTATAGAAAAAGCTAAACTGACGGACGAAATGCCGTACAACAGGAGAAAGTATTATAAAATCAGTCTGATAAGAGGACGCAACAGAGCTGAATATGCCGATAAAATTATCCAGATACAGAAGAATGCGCTGCTCTTTGCCACGCCTAAAGTTCCTTACCACTGGATTCCCGAGGAACCGAATCAGTCGGGGAGTTTCTGCGTGTTTACAGAAGATTTTTTAATCCGGGACAAGTCGTATAACAGTCTTGAAGACTTGCCTATTTTCCAGCCGGGTAATATTCCTTTATTTGAAATTGACGATGAGCTTGCTGACGAAATAGAGCAGCTTTACCGTAAAATCAACAAAGAAATCAATTCAGATTATGTTTTTAAATATGATCTCATTAGAAATTATGTTCTCGAACTTATTCATTACGGACAGAAATTGCAGCCTGCATCTAAACTCTCTGCTTCCAATGATGCTTCTCTGCGCGTTGTTTCTTTGTTTATTGAATTGTTGGAACGGCAGTTCCCGATAGAATCTGTTGAACAGAGATTACAAATGAAAACAGCAAAAGATTATGCAGATAGATTAGCAGTTCATGTGAATTATCTTAATAAAAAGCTCAAAGAAAGTACCGGGAAAACCACTACGGAAATTATTGCGGAAAGAATTGTACAGGAAGCAAAAATTTTACTCAGGCAAACAAAATGGAATATCTCTGAAATATCATACGCCTTGGGATTTGAAGAGATTGCCCATTTCTCTAATTTTTTTAAGAAAAAGACATCGCTCGCTCCTTTGGAATTTCGTGCTTGATTTGAATTTTGCAAATTTAGGTTTGATTATAGCAAACATTAATGACTGATAATAGATGAACTTTGCTTCATTAAAAAACAGAAAAAATGGAAGCAAGAACAAAAATTGCATTAATTACAGGCGGAAGCCGTGGTTTAGGAAAAAACGCAGCAATGAAAATTGCACAGAAAGGACTGGATGTAATCATCACCTACAACAGCAATAAAGAAGAAGCCGATAAAGTTGTAGCTGAAATCCAAGCATTGGGAAGAAAGGCGATTGCTTATCAGCTTAATACAAAAGAAACGGGAAGCTTTGATGCTTTTGTAAAAACAGTAGGAGATCATTTGGAAGAAAATACCGGTAGCAGAAATATTGATTATCTTATCAATAATGCAGGAACCGCACTGTATGCGCCGATTCCCGATGTTACGGAAGAGCAACTTGATGATGTGGTAGATATTCATTTTAAAGGAGTTTTTTTCCTGACTCAGAAATTCCTGCCGTTTATCAATGACAATGGCGGAATTATTAATATTTCCTCAGGATTGGCAAGGTTTGCATTACCAGGATCTTCAGTATATGGATCGATCAAAGCAGGAGTGGAAATGCTTACCCGGTATATGGCAAAAGAATTAGGTCCAAGAAAAATCAAAGCCAATGTAATTGCGCCCGGCGCAATAGAAACGGATTTTGGTGGAGGAAGAACCAGAGATGATGAGCATATCAATGCGATGGTGGCAGGCAGTACAGCTTTAGGAAGGGCAGGACTTCCGGATGATATCGGTGGTATTGTTGCTTTCCTTTGTACAGAAGATGCAGGTTGGATCAACGGACAAAGGATTGAAGCTTCCGGCGGAATGTTTTTATAATAATTGCAACACTATTTTAAACTGATATGTACAGGATATAAATCCCGGTGGCTTCGGCTCCGCTCAGCCACCGGGATTTATTTTATATTTTAGACAAATTTTCAATCGCTTTTTCCAGGGTTTCCTGTTTTTTGGCAAAGCACAGACGGATCACATTTTCATTAAGTTTATTTTTATAAAACGATGAAAAAGGAACACTCGCAACTTTATGGGAAATGGTAAGTTCACGTGCAAAGTCAAGATCACTCTTATCGGATATCTTATCGTATTTTAATGCCTGAAAATAAGTTCCTTCACAATCCAGCAATTCAAAGGAAGTATTTGAGAGTCCTTGTCTTAAAAAATCTCTCTTTTCCTGGAAAAAGGAATTTAGATAATTGTAATGATCGGGATTTTTCATGTATTCTGCCAAAGCAAGTTGCATTGGCGTATTCACCGAAAAAACATTGAACTGGTGAACTTTCCTGAATTCATGGGTTAAATTCTCAGGAGCAGCGCAATAACCAATCTTCCAGCCGGTCACATGAAATAATTTTCCGAAAGATGCCACAAGAAGACTTCTCTCTTTTAATTCAGGATATCTGCAGATGCTTAAATGTCTTCTTCCGTCAAAAACAATATTTTCATATACTTCGTCACTCAAAATAAGGATGGAAGTCCCTTTTACAATCTTAATCAGTTCCTCCATATCATTTTCCTTTAAAACCTTTCCAGCAGGATTATTCGGGTTGTTAAGAATAATCATTTTGGTTTTATCTGAAACTAAACTTTTTACAATATTCCAGTCAATTTCATAATCGGGAGCTTTCATTTCAAAACGTTTTACAATTCCTCCGAAAAGTTCGACTGTCGGTTCGTAGCAATCGTAAGCAGGTTCAAAAATAATTACTTCATCGTCTTTCTTTATAAAACTGGCAATAGCAGTAAAAATCGCCTGTGTACCGCCTGCAGTAATAGTAATTTCAGAATCTGGATGATAAATTGCCTGGTGGGAATTTTCGATTTTTTCGGCAATTTGTTCCTTTAAAACCATCATTCCTGCCATGGGAGCATATTGGTTAAATCCTTTTTTAATGAAATGATTAACATGATCCAGCAGTTCGGAATCCGGCATAAAATCTGGAAATCCCTGAGATAAATTAATGGCTTCGTTTTCATTGGCCAGCTGCGTCATCTGACTGAAAATGGTAGTTCCGACATTGGAAAGTTTAGATAAAGGAAGTTGTATCATTAAAAGAGTTTTGAAATATCGAATTTAGATTATTTTCTGCAATCATAAAATTTTTGATGTAATTAATTTTGGGTAAAAATATTCATAAAAAAACCATCCGATTTCGGATGGTCTTTGGGATATGTGAGCTTATATTGAATGAAAGCTGCGAAAAATATCAAATTATTGAAAATCAAGTTCTGTTAATCCTGAATCAGCATTTTTTTTGAATCAATATTTTTACCGTCAATATTCAGGTTATACACATAGCTGCCTCCTCTTATGCCTGAAATATTTATACTGCCGTTTCCTTTTTCTTTTAAAGAAACTGTTTTAATTAATTGCCCTGAAATATTATAAATTCCGATTGAAGCATCCTTTACATCTTTTGGAAGGTAATATTTAATGGTTGTTTCTCCTCTTCCCGGATTTGGAGTGTTCTGGTATAATTTCGGAGAGCTGCTATCTGAACTCAGGTCAATGGTTATTTTATTTTGTTTTAATAATTCTTTAAGTTCCGTGATTTCATTTTTAAGCTCATCAATCTGATTCTGAAAATCTGTTTCTTTTTCTGCTGCCATTTTTGTGATGACAGTGTTAGCCACCATTACATTTCCATTAGCATCCACTACCAAAGCCCTTCCGCTTCCACTCGGGAGATTTTGCATTCTCACTCTTCCGTTTGTATGAAGGATTGCGGTAGGAGCAACAGTACCGATACCGACGCGTTGATCCTGGATAAGCATCGTCGGTGTTGAAGAAACTCCGAACATCAGCGACGAAGGAATGTTGTTGGTTAGTTTCGACCCTCCTCCTGTTCCAGCGCCGAATACAAATGAACGATTTCCTGTTGCAATAAGATCTATTCCGAAGCCTCCCGAATATTCAGATGACAGTTCAACACCTACTCCGACGGCAAACTGATTAGAAGCTGTAATTGTATTGGCCCATCCCAAAGCGACCGATTTGCTTGCCTGTTTAAACACACGGTTTGCCTGCCCGGCCACAATATTAGCACCTCCTGCATCCGATAAATCATTCTGCCATCCGCTCACCATACAACTGTTGGCATTACTGCCTAAAATATTGCTTGACCCGGCAATGATACTTCCTTTTGTTTTTGCAACATTAGAATTATTTACACTTTCTACTAAGAACGATCCCACCTCGTTCAAAATTGCCTGCCCGGGATTGCTGCTGGAGCCGTTTGTTCTAAGATAGAAAGGTACGGCATTTACCGTTCCTGCATAATTGGATGATGTAATGCCACCGTTCCCTAACACTTGCCATGACTGAGCATTTGCTTCTGCTGCTGAAAAAATCATCGCAGCTGCAACGATACTTTTCAAAGATAATACTTTTGATTTCATAATAAATTTTTGGATTGTTGTTTTCCAAAAGTATCAAAGTATTCAATACCAGTCTATTAATAATGATTAAACGAAGGTAATAAATGAGTAAGTGTATTGCTATTTCAAATAAATGTGAATTACTAAATCATTTTATGTAAAAATTCATTTTTACGACGTATGGAAACATCCAGTACAGAATTGTCGGTCATTATTACCTGTCCGCCTTTTCCTTTAATATATTCTTTTAAATGTTCAAGATTAATAAGATGCTTGTGATGGATTCTGAAAAAATTATATTCTGAAAGATTCTTTTCAAAATCATAAAGTGTCTTGGAAACCATAACTTTAGTTTTGTCCAACAGGTATATGAAGGTATAATTAGAATCTGCCTCACAACGGATAATTTCATCAACATTTACCCTTTTAAAACCCTGTAAAGTAGGAAGGTTAATTTTGTTCTGGTAGTGGTGAATAAGGTTGAGTTTGTTTTTCTTAAACTTTTCAATAGCTTTATTAACGGTAAGCACAAACTCAAGATTTGTAACCGGTTTGAGTAGATAGTCTGTAATCCCTTCTTTTATGGCTCGAATGGCAGATATTTCAGAATCGGCAATAAAAATAATAGGAGAATAGGGATTTTGTCTGAATTTAGACAACGTATTCAGCGCAGTTTCATCGGAAAGCTGGATATCAACAAATAAGATATCCGCCGAGTTTTTACTGAGATAATCGGAAGCAAACTGAATGTTGTTCGTTTGAAAATCAATTTCGAATTCAGGAAATTCTTTTTTTAATAATAGGGAAATGGATTCGCTGTCATTGTCATCAATGATGCAGGCATGCAATTTATTTTTCATGGTGTGAGTTTGGTTTTTAGTTTCAGTTTTTATTTAGTAGACTGTCATCATAATGCTAATTTTAGATATTTTATTTAAAAATAATTTATCAATAATTGAATTTCACTTAGTTAATGTTAAAAATAAGCAATTATTTTCACTTTGTATTGAATAATGTAAATATAAAATTTCAGGTCTGATAATCCAATACCCGATATAATATTAATAAAAAATGAACTAAAAACATTCGGATAATTTTGCTCAATTTCGTATTTTTGTATGTTTGCTGAAATAATATATGTCACAAGAAATAAATCCAATCTATTCCGAAGATAATATCAGAACCCTCGATTGGCAGGAGCACATCCGTTTGCGACCCGGAATGTACATCGGGAAGCTGGGAGACGGATCTTCCGCTGACGACGGGATCTATATTTTACTTAAAGAAATTCTGGACAACTCCATTGATGAGTTCAGAATGAAATCAGGTAAAAGAATTGAAATAAAACTCGATGACGGCAAAGTTACGATCCGTGATTTTGGCCGTGGTATTCCGCTTGGGAAAGTGGTGGATGCTGTTTCGAAAATGAATACCGGTGGAAAGTACGACAGTAAAGCCTTTAAGAAGTCCGTCGGTCTGAATGGGGTTGGTACGAAGGCGGTAAATGCGCTTTCAGACTATTTCCGTGTTCGTTCGTTTCGTGACGGCAGGATGAAGGTGGCTGAGTTTTCAAGAGGAATTATTACAGAAAACTATGATGAAAAAGATACTTCAGACCGAAACGGAACTGAAATTTCTTTCATTCCCGATGCTGATATTTTTCTCAATTTTAAATTCAGAAAAGAGTATATCGAAAGAATGCTCCGCAATTATGCATATCTTAACCCCGGGTTGAAAATCTTTTTCAACGGTGAAACTTTCTTTTCCGAAAACGGATTAAAGGATTTGCTTGATGAAGAACTTGAAAATGAAACCTTATATCCGATTGTTCATTTAAAGGACAATGATATTGAAGTTGCAATTACGCATACGGATAAATCGCAGACCGAAACGTATTTTTCTTTCGTAAACGGACAAAATACAACACAGGGAGGAACACATCTTAATGCCTTCCGCGAAGCATATGTAAAAACAATCCGTGAATTTTTCAATAAAAACTTCGATGCTTCAGATGTAAGGAAATCTATTGTTGCAGCCATTTCCATTAATGTTGAAGAACCTGTCTTTGAGTCTCAGACCAAGACCAAACTAGGATCTAATGACATCGGGCCGAATGGGCCAACAGTGAGAACTTTCGTAATCGATTTCCTGAAAAGCAAATTAGATAATTTTCTACATAAAAATCCTGAAGTTGCTGAAGCCATTCAGAGGAAAATTTTAATTTCAGAAAGAGAAAGAAAAGAGCTTTCCGGAATCCAGAAGCTGGCAAGAGAAAGAGCCAAAAAAGTATCTCTTCATAACAAAAAGCTTCGTGACTGCAGGCAGCATTACAACGATCAGAAAAATGAAAGAAAAGGAGAAACCCAGATCTTTATCACAGAGGGAGATTCGGCATCCGGATCTATCACGAAATCGAGGGATGTAGAAACGCAGGCTGTATTTTCATTAAAAGGTAAGCCTTTGAATTGCTATGGATTAACAAAAAAAGTAGTCTACGAAAATGAAGAATTTAATCTCCTTCAGGCTGCTCTGAATATTGAAGAAAGTCTCGAAGATCTCAGGTATAATCAGGTCATTATCGCAACCGATGCCGATGTTGACGGAATGCACATCCGCCTGTTGATGATTACTTTCTTTTTACAGTTTTTCCCGGATCTTATTAAAAACGGACACTTGTATATTCTTCAGACTCCTTTGTTCAGGGTAAGAAATAAAAAAGAAACCAGATACTGCTATTCTGAGGCTGAAAGAATAAAAGCTCTGAATGAACTGGGGAAAAATCCTGAGATTACCCGATTTAAAGGGTTGGGAGAGATTTCACCGGATGAATTTAAACATTTTATTGGTAAAGATATCCGCCTGGAGCCGGTAGTAGTAGGAAAAGATCAGACGATAGATCAGCTGCTGGAGTTTTATATGGGTAAAAATACTCCTGACCGCCAGGTATTTATTCTTGAAAATCTTGTAGTGGAAGACCCTGATATTAATAAAAAAGAAGTACTGAGTGAAATAACAGATGAAAATTAATTGAATTAAAAAAACACAATAAAAAAAAATTATGAGACTTAGCAACCGTAATAAAACATCTGTTTACGGGTTTATCAACACACTGCTAATTTTTTTCCTTATAGCAGGAGTTGGAGCCTATTTTTTAGAGAAATACAGATTTAATATTTTAGGAAAAGAAAGGTTTTTATTAATTGCAGTACCGGCTTTTTTGATACTGTTGTTTTATCTTAACGGAAGGCAGATTTTTGAATACGACAGTGATGGCGAAGCTCTTCATTTCAGAAACAGAAATATTATTCCTTTTCTGCAGAAACCGCTGAGTGATGAGTTTCCAAAATATAAGTTGCTTAAATTCGAGATCATTAATATGTTTTTTATGAAAAGACTGTATATTAAGATTTCCAGTAAAAACAATGGGATGACATTGCTGAAATATGAAATTTCCTACCTTACAAGAAAAGAAATCAAAGATTTGAGATTTTCCTTGAATAAGGTCATCAAAACTAATAAAGAGAAAAGCGTTAATATATAAATGATAACAGAAGAACACCCGCATGAAGGGGAGAGCTTAAAAAAAGTTTCCGGCCTGTACAAAGACTGGTTCCTGGATTATGCTTCTTATGTAATTTTAGACCGTGCGATCCCGTCTGTATATGATGGTTTTAAACCCGTTCAGCGAAGAATAATGCATTCTATGCGAGAGCTGGAGGACGGACGTTACAATAAAGTAGCCAATATTGTAGGAAACACGATGAAATATCACCCGCACGGCGATGCTTCTATTACTGATGCCATGGTGGGAATCGGGCAGAGAGAATTGCTTATAGATACACAGGGAAACTGGGGAAACATCTATACCGGCGACTCGGCAGCTGCAGCAAGATATATCGAAGCAAGACTGACTCCGTTTGCGCTGGAAGTTGTTTTTAATCCCAAAACCACAGAATGGGCAAAGTCATACGACGGTAGAAACAACGAACCGATTGATCTTCCGGTTAAATTTCCCTTACTGCTTGCTCAGGGAGTCGAAGGAATCGGAGTAGGGCTTTCTACAAAGATTCTTCCGCATAATTTTAATGAACTGATTAATGCTTCCGTTGCTTATCTTAAAGGGAAAAGGTTTGAGCTGTTCCCTGATTTTTTAACGGCGGGATATCTCGACGTATCCGAATACAATGACGGACAAAGAGGCGGAAAAGTAAGAGCCAGAGCAAAGATTTCTCCGCTCGACAAACATACGCTGATTATCACGGAGTTGCCTTATTCTAAGACGACAAGTGATTTGATTGATTCGATTCTGAAAGCGAACGAAAAAGGAAAGATCAAGATTAAAAAAATCGAAGATAACACTTCGGATAAGGTTGAAATTCTTATTCATCTTCATAATGACGTTTCGCCTGATAAAACAATCGATGCTTTGTATGCATTCACCGATTGCCAGGTAACAATTTCACCAAATGCATGTGTAATTGTTGGCGACAAGCCAATGTTCATGAATGTTTCCGATATTTTAAAGATAAATACCGATCATACGGTGTCATTGCTTAAAAAAGAGCTCGAAATCGAACTTCATGAATTGCAGGAAAGCTGGCATTTTTCTTCTTTGGAAAGAATTTTTATCGAAAACAGAATTTACCACGACATAGAAGAGGTAAAAACCTGGGAAGATGTTCTGAAAACCATCGATGAAGGCCTTAAACCTCATACGGGACACCTTTTAAGAGCTGTTACGGAAGAGGATATTTTAAAGCTAACAGAGATCAGAATCAAGAGAATTTCAAGGTTTGATTTAGATAAATTTAAAGAAAATATTGCCGCATTAGAGGGGAAAATCGAACAGGTAAAGCATCATCTTGCTCATCTTGTTCAGTATGCGATTGATTATTATCTGAATATTCAGAAAAAATACGGAAAAGACCGTCAGAGAAAAACGGAACTAAGAATTTTCGATACGATTGATGCTACAAAAGTTGCTGTGGCGAATGAGAAATTCTATGCCAACTTCGAAGAAGGATTTATCGGAACTTCTCTCAAAAAAGATCAGTATTTATTCGATTGTTCAGATATTGATGATATCATTACCTTCAGAAAAGACGGAAGCATGAAGGTGGTAAAGGTAGAAGCAAAAACTTTTATCGGAAAAGACATTCTGCATGTTGCGATTTGGAAGAAAAATGATAAAAGGACGGTTTACAATATGATTTACCGTGAAGGCAGAGAAGGACCTTATTATATGAAACGCTTTTCGGTGACCGGGGTAACGAGAAATACCGACTATCCGCTGGCTTCAGATAAAAAAGGCTCGGAAGTACTTTATTTTTCAGCAAATCCTAATGGTGAAGCGGAAACAGTGAGTGTTCTTTTAAAACCAAATCCAAGAATCAGAAAGAATAAAATGGATGTTGATTTTTCCGAACTTGCCATCAAAGGACGTGATTCTAAAGGAAACCTGGTGACGAAATATTCCGTGAAAAAGGTCGACCTGAAAGAAGAAGGAGTTTCCACACTTGCCCCTAGAAAAATCTGGTTTGATGATACGGTACGAAGACTGAATGCAGACGGGCGCGGAACTTTACTGGGAAGTTTTAAAGGAGATGATAAAATATTAACAATCAATACGAACGGAGAAGCAAAACTGATTTCATTTGATTTGGGTAACCGATTTGATGATGAATACCTTGTTCTGGAAAAATGGAGACCGAATCAGCCGGTAACGTGTATTTATTTTGATGGAGAAAAAGATATTTATTTCATTAAAAGATTCTTATTTGAAAATACGCCTAATCTGCAGACGTTCATGCCTTCTGAGCATCCGAAGTCATTTATCGAAAACGTAATTGTTGCGAACGGATCTACTGCGGAGATTATTTTTGCTAAAGATAAAGGAAAAGAGCGTGAACCGGAAACGGTAAATATTGATGAATTTATTGCCGTAAAAGGGATTAAAGCCATCGGAAACCAGTTTACAAAATTTAAAGTTAAAACAATCAATATTACAATTCCTGAACCTGAAGAAGAGGAACCGGAAATTTATGAAGAACCGGAATCTACAGGCGGAACAGATGAAGATGGCATGATTGGTGATCTGTTTCAGAGTGATAACAATTCTGATCATTAAAGTTTGAAAATATGAATATTTTAATATTAGTGATAGCAATTACTGCCATCATAAGTTTTATAGCACCCAATGGAAGCAGTAATTTTGAAAAATATAAATTTAATGTTGGTGCTATTCGCAACAGACAGGAATATATAAGACTTCTTTCTTCCGGATTTCTTCATGGAGATATTTTTCACCTGGTGTTTAATATGATGACACTCTATTTTTTTGGACCGGTTGTGATTAACGGTTTTGGAAATCTGGGTTTTATTCTGATCTATTTCGGCTCTATTTTGTTGGGTAATATATTCTCGCTTTTTGTGTATCAGAGACAGCCGTGGTATTCTGCAATTGGAGCTAGTGGCGGAGTTTCCGGGATTTTATTTGCTTCTATTGCGATGATTCCTCATCTGGAAATTTATATGTTCTTTATTCCAATAGGCATTCCGGGGTTTGTATTCGGACTTGTTTATTTCAGCTATTCCGTTTACATGATGCTGAATCCCAACCAGCATGACAATATTGGTCATGCAGCGCATTTAGGAGGTGCGTTTTTCGGATTGGTTTATGCTGTTGCTACTCAACCGCAGGCTGCAATAGCCAATTCTCCTTTCCTGGGAATTATGGCGCTTCCGCTTATTTATCTGGCGTATGAAATTTTTGTAAAGAAAAGGATAGGATAAATTAATATTAAATAATAGTCAAAGACCAATGAAACAGATATTCATTGGTCTTTATTTTATCCCAAAAACAAAACGATCATTTCCTGATAAATCTTTTAATAAGGAAGCTTCAGAAAAATCTTTATATAATTCCAACGTTTCCGGGCCTAATTTCTGGTTTATTTCTAAAAATAAAAAACCGTTTTTATTCAAATATTTTTTTGAATCTTCTGCTATTTTCCGGTAAAAAATCAAAGCATCTGAAGTAGGAGAGAAGAGCGCAATGGCGGGCTCAAAACCTTTTACTGAATTTTCAATTTCATTTTCTTCATCAATTCCGATGTATGGCGGATTCGAAATAATGATATTAAAGTCCTGATGAAGTTCAAAATTAAGATAATCAGCATGAACCAAGTTAATATTCAACTGATGAAAATCGGCATTTTTTTTTGCTATTTCCAGCGCTTTTTCAGAATAATCTATTGAGGTTACTTCAGCATTAGGAAAGTGCTTTTTTAAAACCAAAGGTATAATTCCGCTTCCGGTTCCGATGTCCAGAATTTTCAGACTGTCAACCGGCAATGTTGAATTGTGAATCTTTTTAATGGCAAACTCCAGCAATTCTTCCGTTTCTGGGCGCGGGATCAATACATTTTCATTAACGAAAAAAGTCATTCCGTAAAATTCTGTTTCGCCCAGAATATGCTGATATGGCATTCCTATTTTTAGTTTTTCAATGAAACGACATAGCTTTTCTTCGTCATCTGTTGATAATTCCTGATTTGAGAACTGCCTTTGATGAAACGAATTGAATCCTGTAATTTTTTCAACAAAAACCGAAGCTAAAACAGTACTTTCCGAATCGGTATATAATTCGCAAAGTTCTGTTTTAAAATGTTTTTTAAATTCTGAAATTGTCATTTATCTTGTAAAAACCAGTTTTGTATCCGTAGATTTTTCCTCATCAATCCGGTACCCTTCATAATTAAATGCTTTCACATCATTGAGAGTCTGGGCATTCGTTTCTGCACAAAACCTTACTACAAGACCCCTCGCGTGTTTGGTATATACTACAATAGTTTTGGGCTTACCATCTTTTAATTCATAAAAATCAAAATCAATGATCTTATGATTGATTTTTTTTCGGTCAACTACTTTAAAATATTCATTGCTTGCCAGATTAAGAAGAATTTCATTCTTTTTCATTTCGGAATTCAGCTGTTCTGTTATCTTTTCTTTCCAGAATTCATACAGATTTTTATATGTATCAAACTGAAAAGGGCGACCCATTTCCAGACGATAAAGCATGACTTTATCCGAAGGTTTCAACAATCCGTACAATCCGGAAAGTATTCTGTGGTTTTTCTGTAGGTAATCAATAGCAGACTTATCCAGTGTTTTTGCATCCACACCTCTGTAGACTTCCCCGGTAAATGCGAACAATGCCGGAGCAGATTCTTTCACAGTAGGTTTTGCTTTCCATTTCTGGTTTCTTTCCCAGTTTTCATCAGCCATTTTAGCTGAAATTTCCATCAGTTCAGAAAGATATTTGGGAGATTTTTCTTTTAAATAAGATTGTATTAAAGCTGCTTCGTCTATGAACTTCGGAACTGTCGTTTTCAGCAGATCCGTAGAATTTTCCGTATTCATAAGTTTAGCAGGAGAGGTAAGTATTTTCATAATGTTAAAATACAGATAAGTAAATATCAGTAAGCAGTTTATAGAATGTTTAAGCTTTATAAATTAGTAAATATTCCTAAATTATTCCTTTTCCCTGACGGATCACTTCAGGTTCTCCCGAAGTGAGATCAACAATAGTAGAAGCAACATTATCTCCATAGCCGGAATCAATAACAATGTCTACAAGATGATCGTATTTTTCTGCAATCAGCTCAGGATCAGTAGAATATTCAATGATTTCGTCATCATCTTTTATGGAAGTTGATGCAATAGGATGTCCTAATTTTTCAACAATAAGATGCGGGATGGAATGATCCGGAACACGGATACCAATCGTTTTATGACCTTTATAAGCTAGCGGTAAACTTTTATTGGCATCAAGAATAAAGGTGAAAGGCCCTGGCAAATGACTTTTAAGGAACCTGAATACAGAAGTATCAATAGGTCTTGTAAAATCCGACAGGTGACTGAGATCATTACAGATTATAGAGAATTTTGCCTTTTCAAGCTTGATTTTTTTGATTTGTGCCAGCTTTTCCATCGCTTTAATATCAA
This sequence comes from Chryseobacterium taeanense, assembly GCF_900099685.1. Classification (GTDB taxonomy): domain Bacteria; phylum Bacteroidota; class Bacteroidia; order Flavobacteriales; family Weeksellaceae; genus Chryseobacterium; species Chryseobacterium taeanense. The sequence continues at coordinate 351,189 of NZ_FNDW01000002.1, forward strand.
AAATATTACAGCCCAAAGCATATACCGTATCAGAAGGGTAAATAATTAATCCACCATTATTTAGAGTTTTAATGACCTCATTAATAAGATTTTCCTGAGGGTTTTCTGGATATATTTTCAATATTTTTGCCATACCCAAAGATACAAATATTAAAATAGTTTTCGTAAAATCCCTTTATTTAAAAGAAAAATTAGGAATTTAAAAATATTGTCGTATATTTGCAGTCCAATATCGCGGGATGGAGCAGTAGGTAGCTCGTCGGGCTCATAACCCGAAGGTCATCGGTTCGAGTCCGGTTCCCGCTACTAAGAAAACGTTTGTCGGTAACGTTTTAAAAATATACCGCGGGATGGAGCAGTAGGTAGCTCGTCGGGCTCATAACCCGAAGGTCATCGGTTCGAGTCCGGTTCCCGCTACTAGGATAACGCTGTCGGTAAGCGTTCTAAAAATATACCGCGGGATGGAGCAGTAGGTAGCTCGTCGGGCTCATAACCCGAAGGTCATCGGTTCGAGTCCGGTTCCCGCTACTACAGAGAGTATTGTCTACGGATAATACTCTTTTTTTATTCATATAGGAATCCCTGATTTTTTCATTAAGTAATGAACAATCTTAACCTAATCTTCAACCTTATTCAAATGGCTTAATTTGTGCAGATAGATTAAATAACACCTTTTAAATTACAATATTATGTACAAAAAAATCCTGGCAGGTTTAGGCGGCGCTGTAGCACTCAGCCTTCTGCATGAAGTCATTAGAAAGAATTTCGATAATGTTCCCGAGATTAATAAAGTGGGAGAAGAAGCTTTAAACAAAGCACTGGATAAAGTAGATGCAAAAGTGACCAATCACGATCAGCTGTATGCTGCAACATTGGCAGGAGATGTTATCGGAAACGGAATGTATTACGCCGCAACGGCAACCACTGGTTTTAATATTGCTTCCGGTGTTCTCATGGGACTTGGCGCAGTAGCGCTTCCTGAAAAACTGGGACTTGATGATAAGCCGGTTGCTGAAAACAATCAGAAAAAAATAATGACGGTTGCCTATTATCTTTTTGGTGCTGTTGTGACCAAATTGATCTATGACAAAATAAAATAAATATAATTGAATTGCCGCAGAATCTTCTGTGGCAATTACATTTTCTTCAATGCAGATGCTTTGTGAACAGCAGATTTTCCTGTTTTTTCGCTCATGACTTCATATTGTGGGTTCTCTTCAGAAGCTCTTCGCTGCCTGTTCATAAATACAAAGTCTTTTGTGTGAATTTTGGTAATGATTCCGTGAGTTTCTCCATTGCTGAATTGCCATTTTACCATATCTCCTTTTTTTAATGTACTCATCTTTTTTATTTTTAACAATCATAGTATAATTATTATGCCATAAAATAATGAAGTGTATTCATAAAAAATCCCACTTAAAAAAGTGGGATCAATATAAGTGGTTGTGTGAGTATTTTATTGTGCCAACTGATTAAAAGGTTTAAGCGCATTATCATCAGCCATTGTCTGACCCAGAAAATCTTTCTTTTGTGTTCCTTTCATTCTTTTTGCAGCATCATTTGCGTTGAAATAAGATTCATTCAGCTTTGTGGTAATTTCAGATGGATTAAAATCGAATTTCGTTTCACCTTCCACTCCAAGATATCCGTTCTTTCTGGTGAGATTGGTGATATAGTTGTTGTAATTAATAAGGGTACCTCTGAACATTGAATTATGATATTCCATACATTTCTTTGCTTTTTTGGAAGAGTTGTTTAGAATACAGTTATTCATATTTCCTCTGTAAAGTCGCCATTCGAGTTCTACTTTGGCGTATTCTTTAGATAACGCATTGGTACCGTTGGTAAGGATATTAGGATCATTTTCTTTTTCGCTGATCTCTTTTAAATGTTTGATCGCTAATGGAACTGTATTTTCAATCTTGGTCTTAGCTTCACCTATTGCACTGAAATCTGCTGCAGGAGAGCCTTTTTTCTGAGCGGTTGTCACATTAAAAATCAGTAGTAATAGTACAATTAACAAGTTATATCTTTTCATGAGAAATTTTTAAAGCACTAAAATAAATATATTTTCTGAGTTAAGACAAATTCATTTTAATTTTATTTAATAAAATTTAACAAGTTTTAAGAATTTCAGCAATATATATTCCTTTTTCTGATTAATATTTAAGTCACTTTTTTTAATATTTAAAAATTTAACAAATTTTAATAAAATTTACTGCATTGATTTTCAGTTATTTAAATAAATACATTTATTATCACTAAAAAAATAGTTGTTTGAATAGATTTTATTTCTACATTTGTATAACTAATTTCTTAGTGATATTGAATTACGCGTTCATATCACAATTAATGATAAATAAGAATGTATGAAAATTCAGACCTTAACAAAAGCAGAGGAGCAGGTAATGCAGTATTTATGGAAATTGGAAAAAGGATTTCTTAAAGACGTTCTTGATCTCTTTCCTGAACCTAAACCTCATACCAATACCGTTTCTACCATTTTAAAGGTATTGAAGGAAAAAGAATTTGTAGATTATAATGTGTATGGAAGGCAGCATGAATATTTTCCGTTGGTTTCTAAAGAGCAATACTCTGGAAAAACAATGAAAAGCCTGGTGAAAAACTATTTTAAAGGATCATACAAAAGTGCCGTTTCATTTCTTGTAGAAAAAAATGAAATGACAGTAGAAGACCTTGAAATGCTACTGGACGAACTTAAAAAGAAAAACTAATACCCATGGAAACTGTACTTCTATACTTCGGAAAAGTTATTTTATGTTCTGGTGTAATGTTTTTGTATTATAAATTGTCTTTAAAAGACAAGACATTTCATCACTACAACAGATTTTATCTTTTGTCTGCGATGCTGATATCGTTGTTGCTTCCTCTGATAAACATTGAAGATTTTACCATTGAAGTAAGCAATGATATCTATAAATTAATAGATACGGTACAGAATTTTAACAATAAAAACTCGACCAATGATTACATTTATTTTAGAATTATTTTTTCAGCTTTGGGGCTGGTTTCTTTCTATTTTTTAGGAAGATTTGTCTACGGAATTTTCAGAATTCAGCAGCTTAAAAACCAGTTTCAGAAAGAAACATTCGACGGTATCAATTTTTACCGTACCAATCTTACCGAAGCGCCATTTTCTTACTTTAAAAATCTTTTCTGGAAGAATTCCATCACATTGAATTCGGAGGTCGGAAAGCAGATTTTAAAGCATGAAATGGTGCATATTGAGCAGAAACACTCATTCGATAAAATTTTTATTGAGATCATTACCTCTGTTTTCTGGTTCAATCCTTTTTTTCATATCATTAAAAAAGAAATCAGTTTAATTCACGAATATCTGGCTGATAAAAAAGCCGTAAAACAATCGGACACCAAAGCATTTGCGCAGATGCTTTTAGCAAGCCACTTTTCCGGAAACCAGTTGCCTGCCACCAGTCCGTTTTTAAGTTCCAATTTAAAAAAACGATTAAAAATGTTACAAAAACCTAAAACTAAATTCGGGTATGCGCGTAGAATTTTTGCATTACCGGTAGTATTTTCAGTAGCTTTTGCTTATCTGGTTAATGCCAAAAACCAGGAAATTAAAGCCACCAATATAGAAATTGAGAAAGCGGTTTCGCAAATTAAAAAAGAAGAAAAAACTGTTGTTAAAAAAGATACCATTACTCCACAATCGAAAGATAATAAAGTAATAAGTCCTAAAGTCTACAACAGAGCTCTTGATGATAAAAAAATTGCTGATCTCAGTAAAAAGATTCAGGAAAAAAGTCAGGCTTTGAAAGACCTTACTCCTGAAAGTAAAGAATACAATAAAAATCTTGAAGAAATCGGAAAGCTGTCCGGTGAAATCGGAAAAATTGCAAGTTCAAAAGATTTTCTCAAATCAGCAATGGTCATCCATATGGATGGGAAAGATGTGAAAATTGATGATTATTTCAACTCAAAAGAATGGAAAGATAAAGTAAGTGACATTCAGAATATAAAGGTTGATATCCCTGAAATGCCAGAAATTGACTTTGATTATCCCGATGCGCCACCGCCGCCAAATGCTCCAAACGTAAAAGTTTATGCATTCAAAGGGAAATGGTCTCCTGATATGGATAATACTTTCAGATTATCAGCAACAAATGCTAAGGAATCTGCTGAAACGGCTAAAAAAAGAGCTAAACTTGAGAAAGAAAGAGCGAGACTGGATGAAAAAAGAGCCAAGCTTGATGGAGAAAGAGCAAAACTGGAAGCACAGAGAAGAGCGTTGGATGGTAACAGAAGAGCATATGTTTATAGCAATTCATTCAAAAGTTTTCCTGAGATTAATAACATGAAGGTAAAAAGTGACAACGTAAGGATCACTGCCAATGGGAAGTCTATTATTGCTTCAGGAATTAAGAATACGGAAGGAACAGAAGATCTAAAGATATATATCGACGGAAAAGAATCTTCAAAAGCTGAAATGGAAGCTTTAAATCCGAATATCATCAAAAAGATGAATATAGATAAAAGAACGGTTGACGGAGGAAAAACTACCGGAGTAATAAAAATTGAAACCAGAAAATAAAATTCCAAACAGCTCTGTTGAATAATTTTTAAAAATATTGGCAGAGCTTTTTTTAAAACCAAGAAGTAAATTATGAAAAATATTGTTCTACTTTTTCTTTTCATCACTGCGGCGGCAAATGCACAGATCAACCGTTTTTTTTACGAATATAAATTTATTCCCGATTCCAACAATAAAGAGGATGTTAAAAAAGAAATGATGTTGCTCGATATTGATAAAAATGGATCAAATTACTACAGCCGCGATAAATTCGTATCCGATTCCACATCAATGGCAGAAGTGCAGAAGCAGATCAAAAGCGGATCCGGAAGCATCAACATCAATAGAAGGGATAATGCCGGGCAGGTAAGTTATAAAGTAACAAAATCATATCCTGATTTTAAAACTTATCTTTTCACGCGCGTTTCTATGGATCAGTATAAAGTAAGAGAAGATCAGAAACCCGAATGGAAAATTCTTCCTGAAAAACAGAAAATAGGAGAGTACAATGCACAGAAAGCAACGACAAATTATGGAGGAAGAGAATGGATTGCCTGGTTCAGTACAGATATTCCTTTTCAGGACGGACCATATAAATTCTACGGGCTTCCCGGGCTGATCGTAAAGCTTGAAGACACCACAGGATCTCACATTATGACGCTTGTAGGAAATAAAAAAATGGAATCTCCCGTTGCTGCAAATGAAATGGATATGCCGGGGAATGTAAGAATCATGGGAATCGGAGGAAAGGAAATAGAAATTTCCAAAGACCAGTACAGAAAATTATGGAAAGATTATGTAAATGATCCTACTAAAAATATGCGGGAAATGATGATGAGAAACGGAGGTAGTGATAATACAAGAGTAAGCTTTAAGGTAAAAACACAAGACGGAAAAGAAGTATCAGATCCGAATCAGGTATTCAGGGAGATGGAAAAAAGAACGAAGGAATCTTTAGCGAAAAATAATAATCCTATCGAACCCGATTTAGTAAAATAAAATATAAATTGTTTTTTAAAAGCAGGGTAAAAGTAATTTTTTATCCTGCTTTCTTTTTGTTATATTTAAATTAAATCAACCAATTACAATAAGAATATGACCGAAAAGGAAAAATGTGCGAACGGACTTTTATACAATGCCAACTACGACAAGCAGCTGATCGATGAAAGAATTAGCGCTAAAGATCTCTGCCATCAATACAATCAGCTTAAAAATTCAGATTCGGAAGGAAGAGATGTTCTACTTAAAAAATTATTAGGGAAAACAGGACAGAATATCTGTATTGAACCCAGTTTCTGGTGCGACTATGGTTACAATATCGAAGCGGGAGAAAACTTTTATGCCAATCATAATCTGGTGATTCTGGATTGTGCCAAAGTTGTTTTCGGAAGCAATGTATTTATCGGGCCAAACTGTAGTTTTTACACAGCCAGTCATCCTCTTAATGTAAAACAACGAAACGAAGACCTTGAAACAGCTCATCCGATAAAAATCGGAGATAATGTATGGTTTGGCGGAAATGTCGTTGTACTGCCGGGAATTTCGGTAGGGAATAATACGGTAATCGGTGCAGGAAGTGTGGTAACCAAAGATATTCCGGACAATGTTGTAGCCGTAGGAAATCCGTGCAGGATAGTAAAGAATATCGATCAGTAAAAAGTATCGGCGCGGAAACTTCGTTTCCGCGCCGATACTGTATAATATTAAAAGATTATTAAGCCAGTTTCTGAGAATCTGCTATAAACTGAGCCAGTCCGTTATCTGTCAATGGATGCTTAAGAAGGCTCAAGATCGGAGGAAGTGGTGACGTGATAACGTCAGCACCAATCTTCGCACAGTCGATAATATGCATTCCGTGACGAATAGAAGCTGCCAAAATTTCAGTTTCATACATATAATTGTCAAAAATCAATCTGATCTCCTGGATTAAATTTAATCCGTCAGTTGAAATATCATCAAGTCTTCCCAAGAAAGGAGAAACATACGTTGCACCGGCTTTAGCTGCAAGAAGAGCCTGTCCCGGAGAAAAAATCAATGTACAGTTTGTTCTGATTCCTTTATCTGAAAAATATTTTAAAGCTTTGATTCCGTCTTTAATCATTGGGATTTTTACCACAATATTTGGGTGGATAGCAGCCAATTCCTCACCTTCCTTAATCATTTCCTCATACGTCGTAGAAAGAACTTCTGCAGAAATATCACCGTCTACAATTTCGCAAATTGCTTTATAGTGATTCTTAATAGCTTCAGCACCCTGAATTCCTTCTTTAGCCATTAATGACGGATTCGTTGTAACACCGTCAAGAATTCCAAGATCTTTTGCTTCTTTAATTTGCTCTAAATTAGCCGTGTCAATAAAAAATTTCATGTTTTACAGATTTATGTATTACAAAGATAAACATTCCTTTTTGGAGTGGGAAATTTTAATTGGGGAGATTCAGGTTAAGGTTTGGACAGAATTAATTTAAGTGAGAATTTTAGAACAACTTTATCAATAGGGGTGGACTAAAGTCCGCCTGCCAACATTAACATACCGCCAACGGCTTTAGCCTAAACATAAATTAATTATCTGCTAAATCAGCAAAATTTGCGAGCATATAAAAATAAACCATTCATCAATGTAACATACCTGAAATATTTCATTCAAATCCTAACCATTTATTACCCGAAAGTCTGTCGCGCCCTCGCAACAACTTTTCGGGAACATCCGAAAATCCGTTACACCCTTGCAATGACTTTTCGGGAATGTCCGAAAACCTCCTGCAACCTGCAGCAAACTTTCGGGAAACTCCGAAAACCTCTTGGAGTATGCAGCGAAGTTTAATATTATTTTACACAAAAAAGATCGGGAAATTTTCCGATCTTTTAAATATGAATTTAAAGCTTTCTATGAATTCAACGCCTGGCTCAGTTTTACAGCATCCTGGTTGGTAGGGTCATACTGCAAAGATTTTGCAATATGTTCCTTTGCTTTGTCAGGATCAGACTGTTGTTCCGAGAATGCGATATAAAAATAAGCATACGCCAGATTTTTCTTATTTTGCTCTACCTCTTCAGGTTTTACCGTAGCAATATATTTTTCATAAGCCATTTTGGCGTTGGCATCATCTTTAGCATTTTGGTAAGAATAAGCCTGGCTGTAGTAAGATGGAGCCCAGTCCGGAACTGCAGCTGATACTTTTTTCCATGTATCGATAGCATTTGTCCAATCTGAGGCTTCCTGATAAGCTCCTGCCAATTTGGCTAATGCTTCAGTATCCTTCGGATTTGCTTCTACCTGTTTCTTTAGAGCATCAATAGCCGGATTGGCTGATTGAGTTGCTGTAGCCGTTGCAGCTGCATTGGTTGTACCTGCTGCACTATCTGTCTGGGTGGTCTGTGCGCTTACAAAACCTACACTTCCTGCTAACATTAGACCTGTGAACAGGTTTCTGATATTCATTTTAGTCATTTTCATAATTCTAATATTTTTCAATTGCATAGAACAAAGTCCAATAATAATTCCATAAAACTGAATAATTTAGAGCCTTTAAGCTTTTTTTGAAAAAATTAACGCCTTTTAGATGTCTTTTAGATTAATTTTAGATTCAGGCTTGTATAAGCTATCTTTGCGATAACAATTTAACGACATTTATACCTATGAATATTATATTAGCTTCCACTTCCACATTATTTGGCGGAGAATACCTTGAATATCTAAAAGAAGAACTGATTAGTCTTTACAGCGGGATTGATGAAATCATCTTTATACCCTTTGCAAGACCTGGCGGCATTTCTTATGATGACTATACGGCAAAAGCAGATTCATTCTTTAAAACAATCAATATAAAAGTGAAAGGCCTTCATGAATTTGATAATAAAACAGAGGCACTAAACAATGCAAAAGGTTTCTTTACCGGGGGCGGCAATACGTTTTTATTGGTTAAAACCTTACACGAAGAAAACCTGATGTCAGTTTTAAAAAGAAATATTGAAAACGGGAAACCATACCTGGGCTGTAGCGCAGGAAGTAATATTGGCGGACAAAACATGAAGACTACGAACGATATGCCGATCGTTTACCCTCCGAGCTTCGATTGTATGGGGCTGGTACCGTTTAACATCAATCCGCATTACCTTGACCCGAACCCGGATCTGAAACATAACGGAGAAACTCGGGAAACCCGGATCAAAGAATTCTTAACCCAGAATGACCTTAAAGTCGTAGGACTTAGGGAAGGAAACTGGATCCGCAGGAGAGGAGATAAAATTACCGTTGAAGGCAGCGAAAAAACAAGAATTTTTGAGAGAAATAAAGAACCTTACGAGATTGAACCGGGCACTGAACTGTAATTTTATTTAATTATATTTGAATTGAAGAACGATAGCTGGATCACACTGAGCCAGTTGAAGTATCTGTATTAGAATTTTACTTTTCAGAGATCGAAAATAAGCTTAAAGAATGAGAAAAACATTAGCAGTCCTTACATTATCCACGCAGATTATTTTTGCTCAGAATATATCGCAAAAGCTTGATGAAGCTACCAAAAACCTAATGAATTCATCATCTGCAATTTCATCCAATCTTTCATTTTATGTTTCAGATGAAAATGGAAATTTTGTCTACGAATATCAGGGCAATAAGGGGCTTTCAACAGCGTCCACACAAAAGATATTCACGGCTGGTGCAGCTCTGGAAGTTTTAGGCAAGAACTATACGTACAAAACGGTTTCAGCCTATTCGGGTAGTATTTCGGGAGGTAATTTAAAAGGTGATCTGATAATCAGTTCTACAGGCGATCCTACTTTGGGAAGCTTGCGATATGATGCTTATAAACCAGACAATTTTAAACAGAAATTAATTGAGTCCATTAAGAAAGTCGGAATTTCCAAAATTTCAGGTGATCTCGTGATCGACGATTCTTATTTTGATCACCAGACTATTCCTGGAGGCTGGCCGTGGGATGATCTCGGAAATTATTACGGGGCGGGAGTCTGGGGAGTCAACTGGCGCGAAAATCAGTTTGATATCAACATCAGTGGAAATGAAATTAAAAGCTTCTCTTATCCGTTGGAAGGAGTAAGCTGGCTCAATGACGTAAAAGTTGGAGGGAATTCCGATCAAAGTCTGATCTTTACAGCACCTTATTCAAATGTAGCATTAATTAACGGGACTTTACCTGCAAAAACACTTACGGTTTCCGGTTCAACACCTAATCCGCCATTACAATTAGGGGTTGAAGTAAAACAATGGCTGAAAGATTCCGGAATCGATTTTTCAGGAAAGGTGATTACAAATTCCCAATTGGAAATTGAAGGAAAGAAAACCATACAGATTCCGGGAAATAAAGTTATTCTTACTTATGAGTCGCCAACACTGGACAAAATCATTTATTGGTTTTTAAGAAAAAGCATCAATCTCTATGGTGAAACTTTAATTAAAACTTTAGGCAAAGAAAAGAAAGGGAATTCTAATTTTAAAACTGGAGTTGCGTATTTAAAGGAATTCTGGAAATCAAAGGGGATCAATACGAATATGATTAATTTCGCTGACGGAAGCGGACTTTCACCACAAAACTATGTTTCAGCAAAAGCAGAAGTACAGGCTTTGCTTTATGCAAAGAAACAACCCTGGTTCGAATCTTTCTACGACGGTTTTCCTGTTCAGGGCAACGGTTTGAAAATGAAAAGCGGAACCATGCGGGATACCAAATCTTTTGCCGGGTTTCACACTTCAAAAGATGGAAAAAAATATGTATTTTCCATTATCATCAATAATTATCAGGGAAGTGGAAGTACCGAATTGCAGAAGATCCTGAACGTTTTAAAATAATTACTTTGAGAAAATCAATATTTGCAAGGCTGAATAACTGGATCATTTTTATCCTCATGACGATTGTTGTATTGACGATTGTTATTGCTTCTACCTTTCTTTTTAATTTTCTTAAAAAGGAAGAGATTAAGAGGGTCGATATTTTGGTAAGTGCCTTAAAATTTCAGCAGGAAGTTGAGACTCCAAGTTTAGAGGTTCAGGCATTACTTCTCCAGATTTATAGTTCAAATACAACCATTCCTATGATTATTTTAGATAAAAATGATCAGATAATGGAACATAAAAATATACCTGCCGATATTGGAGATGATCCGTCTCAGATTATAGCGCTGGCAAAGAAAATGGAAAAGAGCTATCCTGCAATTGAAATTAAGGTTCCAAATGGAAATAATCAATTTGTATATTATGACAATTCGGAATTATTAAATAATTTGCAGTATTCACCTTATATTTTAGGAGTTTTTATTCTTTCGTATTTCGTATTTTCTTTTTGGTTTTTCAGGACCATAAAAAAAACAGATGAAGGCTATCTCTGGGCTGGGCTGGCAAAGGAAACAGCACACCAGATCGGAACTCCGCTATCTTCCATGATCGGCTGGATGGAGATTTTGAAACTTGAAGATCCGGACTCCGAAGGTGTTCATGAAATCGAAAAAGACATTGAAAGATTGAAGACCATTTCCGAAAGATTCTCTAAAATCGGGTCGGTTCCTGAACTGAATGATACAGACCTTAATAAAACCATCGAAGATAATTATAATTATTTGCGGACACGTATTTCCAAAAAAATCAATTTTGGGCTTCATCTTCCTACCTACACGGTTACTGTTCCGCATAACAAAATTCTGATGAGCTGGGTGATCGAAAATCTGATAAAAAATGCTGTTGATGCTATGAGAGGAGAGGGCGCTATCTCTATGTCTGTCACTGAACGTAATAAAAATATCATCATTGAGGTACAGGACAACGGAAGCGGAATGACCAAACAACAGGCACGGAATGCTTTCAAACCGGGCTATTCAACTAAAAAAAGAGGTTGGGGCTTAGGTTTATCACTCGCAAAAAGAGTAATTCAGGAATATCATAATGGTGATATCAAGATTGCTCAGACAGAAGTTGGAAAAGGCACGACATTCAGGATAATGATAAAAAAAGCCTGATGTCATCACAAAAAAAGCGGAGAAAAATTCCCCGCTCAGATATTTTAGTTAAAAAATTATTTTTTTCCAGCCAGCCACTGATCCTGAAGCTTCTTTTCTTCCGGAGTCGGATTAGCTTTAAACTGTAATGTTTCCATTGTCATTTTATCAAGAATAGCCTTTCCTTTAAGCTCCATTTTTTTATTATCCCTTAAAATGGTTACGGTTACATTTTGTCCTTCTTTAATGGTTTTGGAGTAATTGATGAAGTCCTGAATATTCTGGATATTGATCGTTTTACCGTCTAAAGCAACAATCTTATCCGTGATTTTAAATCCGATACTTTTGGCGAACGGAGACAGTGCAGAACTTTCATCAAATATGAAGGCATTCGCTTTATCATCATATCCTGTCTGGTTCGGATCTTTAATAAACCAGAAGATTGGCGGCGTTTCCTGTTTTTTCAATTCTACTCCCACCATATTCAAATATTGCGCATATGGAGTCGGTTGGCTTCCTGCGATATATTTATTATAAAAATCTTTTATCTGAGGATAACCTGTTACAGTAACCAGTTCATCAATTAGTTTATCATCTTTAAAAGGTTTGTTTTCACCGAATCTTTGGGACAGTTTTCGGATCATATCACGATATCCCCATCTCACCATTGGAAAGTTTTCTGAGTTCAATATCAAGACACATCGCCAGAAGAGCTCCCTTTTCGTAGACATTTCTGTATTGATCTTTGTACTCATCTTTAAGAACATTTTTACTCATCACCGTGAATGGCATGGTATCGTTATAGTTCTTAGAGTTGGTTATTTTTTCATTCATTCTTTGAAGGAATTCATCCTTTGTTATCAAACCTTTCTGAATCTGGAAAAGATTGGCAAAATATTCCGTCCCGCCTTCATACATCCACAGATGCTGAGACATTTTCGGATCTGCGTAATCAAAATGATGAATCTCTTCGGAATGCGTTTTCAACGGATTTACCGTATGGAAAAATTCGTGAGATACAACGTCGGTAATGGTTTTATCGATTGCTTCCTTCGGCATCATTTCAGGAAGTACAACACTTGTAGATTCATGATGCTCCAACGCCCCGAAACCTTTAATCTGAGGCCCGTCTCCTCCCGCAAGATAAAGCATGATGGCATATTTTTTATTGGTATTCATATCTCCCAGGAATTTCTTCTGAGCAATTACCATTTTTTCAAGATTATCTTTAAAATCTGCCGCCTTGTATTTTCCGGAAGGGGAATAAACGCCAAGCACAAGATCCATCCCACCTGCATTGAAGGTGATATAATCCGGTTTAGTGTACATCAATGGAGAGTCCGTAACTTTTGCATAATTGGCCAGAGTAAACGTATCGGTAGCTTCAGATGTATCCTGATCGACCAAAGCGGTTGTTCCATAAAAATCTGTTGGCTTCTGAATTACGAGTTGATAAGGTACATCCTGCATATTGTCGATATAGCCGACGAATCCGTGGGTATTGATAAGATAAACTTTCCCCGCTTCGATATCGGTTCCGGAAGGTGAGAATACAGCTTTATGCTTTGAAGTATCCATCTCATCATCGAAACTGTCGTTGACCAGATACGTAACTTTAGATAAATTCTGAGCATTTTTAAGGGAATAGGTGTTGTCATTAACTTTCGTAAATGCGAGCTCTTTTCCTTTATTATCTAAAAATTTAATGCCTTCCACAAATCTTCCGTAATCATCCACAGAATACGTTCCGGGAACGGTTTTCGGAAAGTGAAATTTTACATCTCCTGATTTCACTTTAGGAAAATCCATGGTGACAGCTACTTTATCATCTTTTACGTTGACCAGGTCAATCGTTGTTTTTATAGATTGGGCATTTGCCAAAAATGCAGTCAAAATACCTAAACTAAGTGCAATTTTTTTCATTGAGTTTAAAATTATAGTTAAATAGTTGCTGAAAAAATGATTTTGTTACGGAAATGAATATTAAATTTTCATAAAAAAGGCAAATTCACTATTAAATGAATCTGCTCTTTTCAATTACTGCACTTTTTTATAATGAATATAATAATTATTATTGAATTGTACAGGGCTTCCTTTCTTCAGTTTCACAGTTTGCCACTGTTCGGTAGGGTTTATGGTTTGCTCGCCGTCGATTCTTATGGGGAGTTTCAGGTTCTTTATCGTATTGGTGTACCTGAATTTCAGCTCTTCTCCTTTTTGAGAATATTCCAGAGTCGGAATGTTTGTTGTTCTTAAATATTGATTAAACACGCTTGAAAAATCAATTCCGGATTTTTTTGAAATATAATCTTCAATCTGCTTTGTTGTGACAGTCTGGTGATAAAAATCTTTATTGATTCCTCTCAGAATCTGCCTGAATTTATCATCATTATTAATAACCTGACGAATCGTGTGAAGCATACTTGCGCCTTTAGCATACATATCGCCGCTTCCTTCATTTCTCACTCCGTATTTTCCGATGATAGGAGTGTCATTTTGAATAGTTTTCCTGATTCCCTGGGCATATATATCAGCTGATTTTTTATCCATATATCTTTCAGTGAACAGAACTTCCGAATAATTGGTGAAGCTTTCATGAATCCACATATCTGCCTGATCTTTCGCGGTGACATTGTTGGCAAACCATTCATGACCACTTTCGTGGATGATGATAAAATCCCAGTTTAGTCCGACACCCGTTCCTGAAAGATCTCGTCCCAGATATCCGTTCTGATAATGGTTTCCATAGGCTACGCTGCTTTGGTGCTCCATTCCAAGATAAGGTGACTCAACGAGTTTATAAGAATCTTCGTAAAAAGGATACGGCCCGAACCAGTATTCAAAAGCGGAAAGCATCGGCTTTACTTGCTGAAACTGTTTTTCAGCCTTGTCAAGATTGTAATCTAATACCCAGTAATCCAGATCAAGTTTTCCTTTTTCTCCACTAAAAGTATCCTTAAAATTCACATATTTTCCGATATTAGGAATAATAGAATAGGCATTAATCGGATTTTTAACTTCCCAGATATAGGAAGTTTTTTCGCCCTCCGTCTTTTTGCTGATGAGCCTTCCGTTTCCGACACCGACAAGATCTTTTGGAGTTATAATTTTCATTACGATACCATTGTCGGGTTCATCGCTCCATATATCTTTGGTAGGAAGCCAGATCGAAGCTCCGATTCCTTCATCTGCAACGCTCATCCACGGATTTCCTTTTTCATCCTTTGTGAAAACCCATCCGCCATCCCAGGGTGCATTTTTAGCAATCGTTGGATTTCCGGAATAGGTAACATCGATGGTGTATTTTTCGCCTTTCTTAAATGCTTTATTAGTTTTGATCCAGATAAAATCACCATCCTGTCTGTAGTCTGCCATAGGAAAGCTGGCTTCTACTTTATCAGCTTTCATAGGCTGTTGAAGATCGATCTGAAATGTAGGATTGGTAACATCTTTAATAATCTCAAAGCTGATTTTATTGTTTCCTTTAATGCTTTTTGCAGCAAAATCAGGTTCTACAGAAAGATCATATTTTTTGACATCCCAAAAGTTTCTGAATTCTGTATCGGAGCCTTTTAAAGTATCCTGTTTTGTGAAAGTTTTCCCTTTTTCAAAGAACTGTCCGAAAACAAGTCCTGAAGCAAACAAAAGCGTATATGAAAGTTTTTTCATCTGAATTAAATTAATCCTTCAAAAATAGAAAATTAATTGATTGTAAACTGTAAAACGGGAAATAGTTTGCGTGGGTTATGTTTAAAAATTTAATCTGTTGATATAAACAAAAAATCCCGCAGAAAAACCTACGGGAATATGATAAAGTTGATCTTCTGTTATTTTTGAACAGCCGGTAAATTTCCAGCCGCTTTCTGTACTTTTTTATAGGTGTAAGAACACATGATGATACTGAATTCATAAAGTAGCAGCAGCGGAAATGCAGCCATCATCATGCTCAGAACGTCTGCCGGCGTAATAATTGCGGCAACAACCATAATAAGAACAATTGCATGACGACGGTATGTTTTCATGAATTTTGGGGTGAGAATTCCGATGGTCGTCAGAAAATAAATAAGAACCGGAAAAAGAAAAATTACCCCCATTCCCAAAACTACCTGTAAAAAAAGGGTGGTGTAATCACTAAGGTCATAAAGAGGAATGATAATATCTGAAATTTTGAAAATAACCCCAAAATTAACCGCAAAAGGAAGAATAAGGAAATATCCGCATAAAACCCCTGTCATAAATAAGATCCATACCGAATTAATAATGAATATGGAATTTTTCCTTTCCTTAGGATGCAGCGCAGGGCTGATGAAACGCCACAGTTCCCATACAATGTAAGGAAAAGCCAAAACGATTCCTCCAAAAATGGAAACTGCCATCATTACATTAAACTGCTGATACAATTTGCTGGCACGCACCGGAAAATCTTTCGGAAGATGAATACTGTCTTCTCCCAAAATCATTTTGGAAAAGTGATTGACAATTTCAAAGGTGGCAAAATCGTTTCTGGTAGGACCGAAAAATATATGATCCATAATCCAGTTGATATTAAAACCAATGATAACCGCTGCAATGATGATTGCAAGAATACAACGGATGAGGTGACCTCTTAATTCTCCAATATGTCCCCAAAAGGACATGTCTTTAACATCACTCACAGATAATTTTTTTAAGATTTCAAATTTATGAAAAAGTTTCGGTATTGTGTGAAGTTAAATATTTCTGTATAGGCTTCAGCCTTCCACCTAATTGATTCCTTCATCCAACAATTTGTGAATATCAATAATCCCGAAATATTTTCCGTTTTCTGTAACCACAAGCTGCCCGATATTATTATCCTTTAAAATTTTCATAGCTTCTTTTGCCAATGCGGTTCTTTCTATCGTTTTCGGATGGGCAGACATGATGTCTTTTGCGAGAACTTTTGAAATATCGTCGCCTTTCAGAAGCATTCTTCTTAGATCGCCGTCTGTGATAACACCAATAATTTCATCTTCTTGAGTAACTACCGTGATACCGTGTCTTGAAGCGCTTATAGAAATAATAACATCCTTTATAGTATCGTTTTCACTAACCTGGGGCTTTTGGGAAGAAAGGAAATCATCAACTTTTGAAATTAAATTTTTGCCCAGACTTCCACCGGGATGGAATTTAGCAAAATCATTGGCTTTAAAATCATTCATTTCCATTAAAGCAATGGCTAAAGCGTCTCCCAAAGCCATCTGTAGTGTTGTTGAACTTGTCGGGGCAAGTTTATTCGGACAGGCTTCCATATCAACATGAGTATCCAGAATAATTTCAGAAAATTCTGCCAGCTTGCTTTTTTTATTTCCTGTCATGCCTATAAGTGCAGAAGAATAATCTTTCAGATAAGGAACAAGATTTACGATTTCCGGTGAATTTCCGGAATTTGATATGCATAAAACAACATCCTGCTTCTGAATGACACCCAAATCTCCGTGAATCGCCTCTGAAGCGTGTAAAAACTGAGAAGGTGTTCCGGTAGAATTTAAAGTTGCCACGATTTTATTACCGACGTGTGCTGATTTGCCGATTCCCACAACGATAAGCTTTCCCTTTGCAGAGTGAATTATTTCTACTGCTTTCACAAAATCATCGCTTAATCTGTCACGTAGTTTTTCAAGTTCTGAAATTTCTATTTCTAAAGTACTTTTCGCTATTGAAATAATATCGGCTCTTTCCATTTTACTTATATGAGGCATATAAAAATTACTCAAAAAAATGTTATATCTTTAAAAGAATTTTTAATATAAATTTTATTTTTTATAAATTCGTTCGCTTTTATTTTAAGCGAAAAATTCATAACTTTGGATTAGATGCAAATTTAGCAATAAAATTAGATGAGCGCAAAAAAAGCCAATTTATCAGGCGAATTGAAAAGATATTTCGGATTCTCTACTTTTAAAGGGCAGCAGGAACAAATTATAGACAATCTACTTGATGGAAAAGATATATTTGTTTTAATGCCTACCGGAGGTGGTAAATCCTTATGCTACCAGCTTCCGGCACTTATTTCCGAAGGTACTGCTATTGTAGTTTCGCCTTTGATAGCATTAATGAAAAATCAGGTGGATGCAGTAAACGGACTTTCATCTGATAACGGAGTTGCACATGTTTTAAATTCATCATTAAATAAAACACAGACCAAGCAGGTTTTCGACGATATCAAAAGTGGTAAAACAAAACTTCTTTATGTGGCTCCCGAATCTCTTATTAAGGAAGATTATCTTGAGTTTCTGAAAGAAGTGAAAATATCGTTTTTTGCCATTGATGAAGCCCACTGTATCTCAGAATGGGGACACGATTTCAGACCCGAGTACAGGAATCTCAAATCTATTATAGATAAAATTGCCGATGTTCCGGTGATTGCTCTTACAGCCACTGCCACTCCCAAAGTTCAGGATGATATCCAGAAAACACTAGGGATGACGAATGCATTGGTTTTTAAAGAAAGTTTCAACAGACCTAATCTTTATTATGAAGTTCGTCCGAAAGTCAATATAGATAAGGAAATTGTAAGATTCATTAATCAGAACAAAGGAAAATCGGGAATTGTATATTGTCTGAGCCGTCGTAAAGTTGAGGAATTTGCCCAGCTTCTTCAGGTAAATGGAATTAATGCTTTACCCTATCACGCAGGTCTTGACCAAAAAGTAAGGGTAGCAAATCAGGATAAATTCCTGATGGAAGAGGTTGATGTGATCGTTGCTACTATAGCATTCGGAATGGGAATAGACAAACCGGATGTACGTTTTGTAATTCATTACGATTTTCCGAAATCTCTCGAGAGCTACTATCAGGAAACAGGAAGAGCCGGCCGTGACGGAGGAGAAGGGTACTGTCTGGCATTTTATGATCCGAAAGATATTGAAAAACTGGAAAAATTTCTTGCCCAAAAGCCTGTTTCGGAGAGAGAAATCGGATTACAGCTTTTGAATGAAGTCGTAGGTTATGCCGAAACTTCCATGAGCCGACGACAGTATATTTTGTATTATTTTGGTGAAAACTTTGATCCTGTTCATGGTGATGGAGCCAAAATGTGCGACAACTCATCTAATCCGCCAAAACTAAAAGATGCAACCGATGATCTTAAAAAAGTTCTGGAATTAATAAGAGATACGGGCGAAAAATTTAAAGCAAAAGATCTTATTTCAATCATTTCAGGAAAAGAAACTGCTGTTACGAAGTCCTATAAACTGGAGCAGACTTCTTACTTTGGTTTTGGAAAAGAAGAAAAGGACAACCACTGGAAAACTATTCTAAGACAGGCTACTGTTCAGAATTTCCTTCAAAAGGATATTGAAATGTACGGTGTTTTAAAAATTTCTGAAAAAGGAAGGCTGGTTTTGGATGGAAAGCTGGAACACTCGTTCATGATTGCTGAGGATAGAGAGTTTGATCTTACACAAACCAAAGCCGAAAGCGACCAAATACAGATGCAGTCGGCAGGAGGTTTAGACCAGAATCTTTTTAACCAGCTGAAGGAACTGAGAAAA
Source organism: Chryseobacterium taeanense (assembly GCF_900099685.1). Classification (GTDB taxonomy): domain Bacteria; phylum Bacteroidota; class Bacteroidia; order Flavobacteriales; family Weeksellaceae; genus Chryseobacterium; species Chryseobacterium taeanense. Next base: position 370,209 of record NZ_FNDW01000002.1, read on the forward strand.
AAAGTAGCTAAAAAACATGGAATTCCACCTTACACGGTCTTTATGGATCCCAGTCTTGAAGATATGACGGTTCAGTATCCGATATGTCTTGAAGAGATTGCTAAAATTTACGGTGTTGGTGAAGGAAAAGCCAGAAAATATGGTAAAGAATTTGCCGATTTCATTAATAAATATGTAGAAGATAATAATATAGAGCGTACTCAGGATATGGTTCTGAAACAGGTAGCGAACAAATCCAGTCACAAGGTGTTTATTATTCAGAGTACGGATAAGAAAATTGATCTGGAAGATATCGCGAGAGCTAAAAACTTATCGATGGATGAATTGCTGAAAGAAATGGAACGCATCGTTTACCAGGGAACAAAACTGAATATCGATTATTATATTGAAGATAATTTTGATGAAGATATTGTGGATGGTTTCATGGAATTTATGACCGAATCTGAAAGCGACAGTATGAAAGTTCTGCTTGATGAATTTGGAGACGAACTTTCTGATGAAGAAGTAAGAATGCTGAGGATAAAATTCATTAGCGATGTTGCCAACTAAAACAACTTAAAACAAAACAATAAATAATTTTAAAAGAAATTCTTCCGACGGAGAGTTTCTTTTTTATTTAAAATGATTCTTTCATTCCTGTAAAAATATCATGTATATCATACGTTAAAAATCATTAATTGTAAGCTTACATTGAAGGTTAACGAAACTTTTTACTAAATTTACACAGATGAAAAAGATTTCAGTTATATTTATTCTTCCGGATCTGGAAACAGGCGGCGCAGAAAGGATTGTTACCACCATTGCAAATCATCTTTCACGGGATCGGTTTGAAGCTAAAATTTTGCTTTTGCGTAAACAGGGTGGATATCTTAATTTTCTCCGTGAAGACGTTGAGGTAATTGATCTTAATACCAAAAGAATACGACATTCTTTAAAGCCTATTCTGGGCGAAATCTACCGAAGAAAACCCGATGTTGTATTTTCTGGTTACGGTGAGGTCAATGCTTATTTATCTCTTTTTATTAAACTTTTTCCAAAGACAAAATTCATTGCCAGAGAGACAAATGTCGTTACAGAGCATGTGAAGAGAAAGGAGATAAGATTCTTTTATAATTTTTACAATAATTATCACCGAATCATTGCCCAGAGCGATGATATGATGAAAGATCTAATTAAAAATTTCAGGATTAAATCCAGCAAGATCATTAAAATAAATAATCCTGTGGACTTTGATTTTATTGAAGACAAACTGGCTGTTTCTGAGAAACCGGAAAGCTTTAAATATAATTATAAAAATGTTGTGGCCATAGGAAATTTGTCTGCCAGAAAAGGTTTTGATAATTTATTAAAAGTTTTCTCAAGGCTTAAAAATGAAAATGTTCTGCTACACATTTTAGGAGACGGCCAGGATCGGGAAATTTTACATCAGATGAAAGATTTTTTAGGACTTAAAAATGTTATTTTCCACGGCAAACAGGAGAATCCTTATGAGTTCTTGAAATATGCGGATCTGTTTATTCTCTCCTCAAGGTACGAAGGTTTTCCAAATGTTTTATTGGAGGCAGGAGCTTGTGGAACATATTCTCTTGCCAATAATTGTCCTGGCGGAATTAACGAAATCATACAAAGCAACATCAACGGAGAGATTTCAGATATTGAAGATCACGAGATATTTTCTCAGGATATAATGAGAATTCTTCACAATAGTCATGACAATATCGCAATTAAAAACTCAATAAAATCAAGATTTTCTAAGAATATCATCTTAGATAAATATGAGAAAGTACTGTTGGATCTTGTAAAATAGTTTGCCCGAAGCCTTCTTATTTTCCTTATTTTTGGCATCATTAATTTAAACTCATTTCATTCATGATTAAAATGCAGAAAATAGGATGCAGCTGTGAAAAACCTACCTCAAACTACACTGAATACAGAAGTTCTGAATTAGGCACCGATCATACCAATGGAAGATATGCGGAAGTGAGTTTTCAACAATGTAAACTTTGCCAGAGAATTTGGATTCATTATTTAGTGGAATTTGAACATTATTCCAAGTCGGGAAGATGGTATAAAGGAATTGTTTCCAAAAAAGATCGCCCGAACATCACCCCTGAAAATGCTGTAGAATATCTGGAAAGCCTTGAATGGTACGTCTACGGAGGCTCTTATTTTGAAAGTACAGGAGAATTTGGACAGGGAAAATTGAATGTGGATTGACTTACAGTAAGTAATATGCGGCAAGCATAAACTTGAGGCTGGAAGACAATACAGCGTTTTATTTGATACCAATTAAAATATTTGCAATACTTTAAACTCCCATCACCCATCTTCCCTTTCAAAATTTGACAAATCTCACTTTCTCACTTCGTAATTAATCTGTAAATTTGTAAGAATTAAAGAGATAATAATAAACAAATTCATAAAATAACATGAGTCAATTCGATGTTACCGTAATCGGTTCCGGTCCTGGTGGTTATGTTGCTGCAATCCGTGCCGCACAATTAGGTTTCACAACAGCAATTATTGAAAAATATCCGACTTTGGGAGGAACTTGTCTTAACGTTGGTTGTATTCCGTCAAAAGCGCTTTTAGACAGTTCAGAGCATTTTGAGAATGCAAAGCACAATTTTGCAGGTCACGGAATCATTATCAACGAACCTCAGGCTGATATCGCAAGAATGATCGAGCGTAAAAACGAGGTGGTAAAGCAAAATACAGATGGAATCAACTATCTGATGAACAAAAATAAAATCACTGTTTTTGAAGGAGTGGGAAGTTTCGAATCTGCAACTCAGATCAAAGTAACGAAAAACGACGGTTCTACAGAAACGATCGAATCCAAATATACAATTATCGCGACTGGTTCAAAACCATCTTCTTTGCCTTTCATCAACATTGATAAAGAAAGAGTAATTACTTCTACAGAAGCTTTAAATCTTAAAAAAATTCCTAAGCATTTAGTAGTAATCGGAGGTGGAGTTATCGGTCTTGAATTAGGTTCCGTTTACTTAAGATTGGGCGCTCAGGTAACTGTTGTTGAATTTATGGACAAAATCATTCCTGGAATGGACGGAGCTTTAAGTAAAGAATTAACTAAAGTTCTTAAAAAACAGGGGATGAAATTCATGCTTTCTACGGCGGTTTCAGCGGTGGAAAGAAATGGAGATTCTGTGAAAGTTACTGCTAAAGATAAAAAAGGAGAAGAAGTAGTTGTAGAAGGAGATTATTGTTTAGTTTCTGTAGGAAGAAGACCTTACACAGATGGTCTTGGATTAGAAAAAGCGGGTGTTGAGCTTGACGAAAGAGGAAGAGTGAAAGTAAACGATCACCTTCAGACGAATGTTGCCAACATTTATGCTATCGGAGACGTTATTAAAGGAGCGATGCTCGCTCATAAAGCGGAAGAAGAAGGAGTTTTTGTTGCTGAAACTTTGGCTGGCCAGAAACCTCATATCAATTATAATTTAATTCCCGGCGTAGTTTATACATGGCCTGAAGTTGCAGGAGTTGGTAAAACTGAAGAGCAATTGAAAGAAGAAGGTGTTGCCTATAAAGTAGGATCTTTCCCAATGAGAGCTTTAGGAAGAAGTCGCGCAAGTGGCGATGTTGATGGTTTGGTTAAGATCATTGCAGACGAAAAAACGGATGAAGTTTTGGGAATGCACATTGTTGGAGCAAGAGCGGCCGACCTTATCGCAGAAGGTGTCATTGCTATGGAATTCCGTGCAAGTGCTGAAGATATTGCAAGAAGTTCTCATGCACACCCGACATATGCTGAAGCCATTAAAGAAGCGGCTTTGGACGCTACGGCGAAAAGACCAATTCATATGTAATCTTTAAAAAATATTTAAACTAAGGCTGCATCATCATTGAGAGCAGCCTTTTTTAATACCTCAACTCAAAAGTATTAAACCCGTTTACTCTCAAACTTATTTTCCGTACCTTTACCGACTAATTTTACCATCAATGCAACTCGGAAAAACTCAGACTTTAAAAATTTCAGATAAAAATAATTCAGGATGGATCTTAACAGACGAATCAGGTGAAAAAGCATTTTTACCTAAGATTTTCATTCAGGAGGACAAAGAAATAGATGACGAAATTGAGGTTTTTGTATATCAGGATGATAACAAACTAAAAGCAACCACAGAAATTCCATTAGCCGAAGTAGGTGAATTTGCTGTGATGAGCTGCGTGCAGAGTCTTCCGAGCGGTGCCTTTATGGACTGGGGAATTATAAAAGATTTGTTTATCCCATACAAACAGCAGAAAACCAAAATTGTTGAGGGAAAAAGATATCTCGTTCATATTTATGTGGACGAAGATCTTGAATTGATAACCGGAACAACAAAGTTTAAGAGAAATCCACAATACCAGGATCTTCCGCTTAAAAAAGGAGATAAAGTTGATCTTATCATGATGAACGAAAGCGAATTGGGCTGGAATGTGGTCATCAATAAAAAATATATCGGATTAATTTACAGTTCTGATGTTTTCAAAAAATTATATCCTCTGTCTGAAGAAATCGGCTACATTAAAGAAATAAGGGAGGACGGGAAAATTGATGTTTCATTACAACCTCAGGGCTTTGAAAATATCGATGAATTTAAAAAGAAAATTCTTGACAGATTAGAAGAAAACTACGGATTGCTTTATCTTTCGGATAAGTCTTCTCCCGAAGAGATCAAAGATGAAGTACAGATGAGTAAGAAGAATTTCAAAAAAGCCATTGGTGGACTTTATAAGGATAAAATCATTGATATTCTTGAAGATAAAATCAAATTGTTATAAAAATGAAAAGAGCAGAAATTTCTGCTCTTTTTTGTTATTTTTTCTCTTTCAAAGACACTGTATCAAAAGTGTATAAATTAAAAAGTTAGGCTTGGATTTATAATCTGAGCCTTTTTAAATAATATAAATTCACTTAGAATGATTTTTTCAATGTGCATTCTTAGTCACTTTTTAAGAAAGAGTACAACTGATATTATAATAACAGCAGTTTAAAACATGATGCATATCATAATAATTTCATTAATTATTTTGTTTAACAATTTTGTCAAAACGATTGATTGATTTATATTTGCACAAATTTGTTTAACAAAAATGTCAAATCAATCAAAAAAAGACCAGACACAGGAGCTAATAAAAGAGACCGCGAAGAATTTATTCTTTGTGAAAGGGAAGTTTGATGCCACCACACAGGAAATTGCCGATGCAGCTGGTGTCAACAGAACGCTGATTAATTATTATTTCCGTTCGAGAGATAATTTAATTCAGATTATTTTTGATGAAGCTCAGAAAGTAGAACACGAAAAATCTGAGATCATTATGAATTCCGATCTGCCATTCAAAGAAAAGATTGCGCAGTTCATCGAAGGAAGTTTGTCTACAAGTCTTCAGTATCCATATCTTGAAACATATATCGTATCGCAGATCAATAAAGGAAACTGCCAGCAAAGAGATATCGAAGAAGATGAACTGAATAAATTATACAAAGAAGTAGAAGCAGAAATGGAATTGGGAAACATCGAAAAAATGAAGCCGATCCAATTTGTGCTTAACATGATTTCATTGTTAGTTTTTCCCAGTGCCGTTCGTCCGTTGCTGATGGAAAACCTGATGATCGAAGAAGAAGAATTCGATAAGATAATTTCAGAAAGAAAAGACATCATTTTGAATATGTTGTTTAAAAATTAAAAAATGTTAAAGTATTTTAAGAAATGATTCGTCCTTTAGAAGTAACATCCATCAAGAAACTAATTTACATTAAAAAATAAACGAAGTATAAGATTATGAAAAAACGTATAACTGCAAAAAAGCTAAAAATAGGAATAGCGACTGCATTTATGATGTTCGGTTTTTCATCGGTGACTGCACAACAGCAGGTTTCTCTTCAGGAAGCCATTAAGCAGGCACTTCAAAATAAGGCAGAAGCCAAGAAAGCTGCCTTACAGATCAAAAAAGCCGAATATAAAATTGACGAAGCCAGGGCAGGCGCTTTACCACAGATCACTGCTACGGCGGGTTTAACCTATAATCCGGTTATTCAGGAATCATTGCTTGAATTCGGAGGAGAAAGAATCAGGGCGCAACTGGGACAGCCTTGGAGTTCTACAGCATCGGTACAGCTTCAGCAGGCGATATTCGATCAAAGAGTTTTTACGGGACTTAAAGCTGCGAAATCAACAAGAGAATTTTATGTTCTTAACGCTCAGCTTACCAATGAACAGATCATCGAGAATGTGGCAACAGCCTATTATCAGGTTTTTGTACAGGAAGAAAATCTGAAAACCGTACAGGCAAGCTACACCAATACGGAAAAAGTAAGAAATGTCATTAAAAGCCTTGTAGATAATGGCCTTGCAAAATCCATTGACCTGGACAGAACAAATGTTCAGCTTACTAATATTGGTTCCAACAGGCAGACTTTGATCAACTCGGTAGAACTTTCTAAGAATGCTTTGAAATTTTATATGGGAGTGCCGATCAGCACGGATATCGAGTTGGAAGAAAAAAGTATTGAACCCAAACCTGAACTGATTTCAAGTAACGTCAATCTGGATAATCGTACGGAAATTAAAGTATTAAATAAAAACAGGGAACTTCTTGTTTTCAATAAAAAAGCAACCGAAGCCTATCTTTACCCTACGGTGAATTTAGTAGCTAATTACGGCTGGGGCGGACAGGGAAGAAAATTTCCTTTAACCAACGGAATAAATAATGGAGTTCTTTGGAGTGATTATTCGGCAATTGGTTTAAATATCAATATTCCAATCTTCACGGGAGGAGCTACGAAAGCAAAGATCAATCAGGCAGAAATCGATATTCAGGATCTGGATCAGGACATTCAGAATACTCAGCTTAGCCTTAGCTTAGATTATAAGAATGCAGTTACCAATATGGAAAATGCACTTATCAATATCGAAAGCATGAAAGATAATGTAGGGCTGGCAGAAAGAGTTCAGCAGAATACACAATCCAATTACCAGTATGGATTAGCGACGCTTACAGAAGTGCTGGATGCAGAAAACGCTTTAACGCAGGCCAAACAGAACTATGCAAATGCTTTACTGGATTATAAGCAGGCTGAAATCAAATTAATCAAAGCAAAAGGAGAATTAAACACATTACAAAACCCATAAAAAACGACAATGAAAAAAACTCTAATATATATCATAGTGGCGGCTGTTCTGGTAGGTTTAGCGGCATACAAAATAGTGAGCAACAAAGAAAAACAGACTCAGGAAGTAAAAGAAGTTGCCAAGCAGGTAGATAAAATCAACGTAAATGTTGTAACCGCTTCAAGAACAAATATTGATACAGATTACTCTGCCAACGGAACATTTATTCCGAAACAGGAATCTAATCAGTCTTCTGAAATCTCAGGTAGAATTGTAAGTGTTTTAGTGAAAGAAGGGTCAAGAGTTGGTGCCGGACAGGTGTTGGCGACCATCAAGAAAGATGCTATCGAAGTAGACGTTACTCAGGCTCAGAATAATTTACAAAATGCGATGATTGATAATCAGCGTTACGAAAACGCTTACAAAACTGGTGGTGTTACAAAGCAGCAGCTTGATAATTCAAGACTACAGCTGAAAAATGCTCAGGCAGCCGTAAGAGCCCAAGGCGTAAAAGTAAATGATGCAAGCATTCGTGCAGGAATCAGCGGTACTATCAACAAAAAAATGGTAGAGCCGGGAATGGTAGTGGCTCCGGGAACGGCTTTATTCGAGATCGTAAATATCAATTCATTAAAACTTTCTGTTTTGGTAGATGAAAGCCAGATCGGTAAAATTCAGATCGGGCAGGAAGTTCCTATTAAAGTAAACGTATTGCCAGACGAATCTTTCAGTGGCAGAATTACCTTTATTGCTCCTAAAAGTGATGCATCACTTAATTTCCCTGTAGAAATTGAGGTTCAAAACAAAGGAAATCTGAAAGCGGGAATGTACGCTACAGCCACATTCAAAACCAATAATGGTGCTGAAACTCAGAATATGCTTACTGTGCCTGCGGAAGCCTTCGTAAACGGAGTAAGCTCAGGGCAGTTGTTTATTGTTAATAACGGAACGGCTAAATTAATCAAGGTACAGACAGGAAAAGTATATGGTGACAAAGTTCAGATTTTAAGCGGGCTAAACGGTGGCGAGCAGGTAATCACCAGCGGACAGATCAACCTTAGCAACGGGTCAAAAATCAATATCGTAAAGTAAGAGAAGATGAAGTTAGCAGAAATATCCATTAAAAGACCATCCCTTGTTATCGTACTCTTTACGATACTTACACTGGGAGGTATATTAAGCTACTCCATGATGGGGTACGAGTTGATTCCGAAGTTTGAAACCAATATGGTAACGATTTCTACGGTATATCCAGGGGCTTCTCCTGCAGAGGTAGAAACTTCCGTGACCCGAAAGATCGAAGATGCCGTTGGATCTTTGGAAAACGTGAAAAAGGTAGAATCTTCATCTTACGAAAGCTTATCCGTAATTATGGTGCAGCTGAACGACGGAGCCGATGTAGACTATGCCCTAAATGATGCCCAGAGAAAAGTAAATGCGATTATTGCAGATCTTCCAGATGATGTAGATGCACCGTCGCTTAATAAATTCTCGCTTGATGATTTACCGATCATCACCATGAGTGTTTCATCAAATAAACTCAATAATAAAGAGCTTTATGACCTTTTAGATAAAAAGATTGAACCGATCTTCTCCCGTGTGAACGGCGTGGCACAGGTTGATCTTGTGGGCGGACAAGAAAGAGAGATTCAGGTAAATCTTGATGAGAAAAAACTTCAGGGATATGGGCTTTCCATAGGAGATGTGCAACAGGCCATTCTTTCTTCCAACCTCGATTTCCCAACAGGAAGTCTGAAGACAAGGACTTCAAAATCTACCATCAGACTATCAGGGAAATACAAATCAATAGAAGAGATGAACAATCTTGTAGTTTCCAATAAAAATGGAGCGCAGGTTCGTCTATCCGATATTGCGACAGTATTCGATTCTCAGAAAGATGTAGAAAAAGTGGCAAGATTTAATCAGTTGCCGACCATTTTGATGCAGGTTAAAAAGCAGTCAGATGCCAATGCAGTAGCAGTTTCGGAAAGTGTTCAGAAGACGATTGCAACGGTGGAAGAAGCGTACAAAGTACAGGGTGTAAAGGTAAAAGTGGTAAATGATACTACAGACTTTACCCTTGAATCTGCCAACCATGTAATTTTTGACCTTTTCCTGGCGATCATTCTTGTGGCTATTGTAATGTTATTATTCCTTCACAGTATCAGAAACGCATTTATCGTAATGGTTTCTATCCCGGCATCATTGGTAGCTACATTTATCGGAATGAATCTGATGGGATATACCTTAAACCTGATGAGCTTACTGGGGCTGTCACTTGTGGTAGGTATCCTGGTGGATGACGCGATCGTAGTATTGGAAAACATTTACCGTCACATGGAGATGGGGAAAAGCAAGATCCGTGCAGCATACGACGGAGCTTCTGAGATTGGATTCACGGTAGCGGCGATTACATTGGTAATTGTAGTAGTATTCCTTCCGATTGCGATGAGTTCAGGTTTGGTAGCCAACATTCTGGCGCAGTTCTGCGTTACGGTAGTAATTGCGACATTATTGTCATTGCTGGCTTCCTTTACCATTATCCCTTGGCTATCTTCAAGATTTGGTAAGCTTGAACATTTAACAGGTAAAAACTGGTTCCAGAAATTCATCCTTTGGTTTGAAAGTATGATCGACAAATTTACACACTGGATTACCGGAATTCTGGAATGGTGTTTAAAAACCACATTAAGAAGAATAATGACGGTAGTAATTACTTTCCTTGTCCTGATTTCTTCTTTCATGCTTGTCATATTCGGGTTTATCGGAGGAGAATTCTTCCCGCCGATCGACAGAGGGCAGTTCTTGGTGCAGATGGAGTTATCAAAAGATGCAACGGTTGAAAAAACAAACCAGCTTACCTTAGATGTTGAGAAGTTCTTAAGAAACGATAAAGATGTGGTAGATCTTATCACAACAGTAGGGCAACAATCTACAGGTTTTGGCGGCGCTCAGGCTACAACTTATCAGTCAGAGGTGCAGGTAAACTTAACGGACAAATCAGAACGTTCTGAAAGCACAAACATTAAAGCGGCAAAAATAAAAAGAGCTTTAGAAGAGAAATTTACAGGAGTTGAATTTAAAACCGCTCCTATCGGAATAATGGGTGCTGAAAATGCGCCGATTGAAATGGTGGTTACAGCACCGGATAACGCAACAGCGGTAAAAGAGGCCACCAGGATTTTAGCATTGCTTAAAAAAGTTCCCGGAGCAGTAGATGCAGAATTATCAACCGACACCGGTAATCCCGAGGTTCAGGTGAATATCGACAGAGATAAAATGGCTTCTTTAGGCTTAAACCTTTCCAGCGTAGGACAAACGATGCAGACCGCATTCAACGGAAATACCGACGGAAAATTCAGAGCAGGGGAGTATGAGTACGACATCAATATCCGTTTCGCAGATGCCAACAGACAGTCTATTGATGATGTGAAGAATCTGATGTTTACCAATCCGCAGGGGCAGCAGATCCGTCTGAGCCAGTTTGCAGATGTAAAAATGGGATCAGGACCAAGCTTACTGGAACGTAGAGACAAATCGCCTTCCGTGAAGGTAAGAGCAAAAGCCGTAGGTAGACCGGTAGGAGACGTAGCGAATGAATGGGCAAAACAATTCATGGATAAACCAACCAAACCTGTAGGGGTAGACTACATCTGGAGCGGAGATATGGAAAACCAACAGGAAGGTTTCGGTACCCTGGGAATCGCTTTATTAGCAGCTATCGTATTGGTTTACCTGGTGATGGTTTCTTTGTATGACAGTTTTGTGTATCCGTTTGTGGTATTATTCTCTATTCCGTTGGCGATGATCGGGGTAATGGTGATTCTTGCCCTTACAGCCAATTCACTGAACATTTTCACCATGTTGGGGATGATTATGCTGATCGGTCTGGTGGCAAAGAATGCGATCCTGATCGTAGACTTTACCAATGCAAGAAAAGCAGCAGGGTCAAATACCCATGATGCGCTGATACAGGCAAACCACGCACGTCTTCGTCCGATCCTGATGACAACCATTGCGATGATCTTTGGGATGTTGCCAATCGCATTGGCAACCGGAGCAGGGGCAGAGATGAATAAAGGTCTGGCATGGGTAGTTATTGGTGGTCTAACATCATCTCTATTCCTTACGCTAATCATTGTGCCGGTGGTATATTCACTTATGGAATCTACTATTAATTTCTTCAGTCGATTATTCAATAGAATTTTTGGAACTAAAATGGGAGAAAAAGTAGACTATGAAGCTGAAATGAAAGCCGATTATGAGCACAGAGAACTAAGTGAAGACGGATATACCCCGAAACATTTAGATTAAATATAGCAACCTTAATTAACCAAAAAACCGTCTTGTAGTATTACAAGGCGGTTTTTGTTTTATGAGCCAAAGGCAAATTGATAATATAATTTATTCTCTTGAGAGCATAATATTGTAAGTAATAAAACTCTGATCTTTACACCGACACAAGGATCTCTCATCGGTCGAGATAAGAAGGTTATCTCGAGCGTGATAAGGTGTTCTCATCGACCGATGAGAACATCTCTCGAAAACGGACAACCTTTAATAGGGTATTTCTTATGATATATTTTTACTCCGGCTTGGGAAAGGTTTCCAGTCGGAGTTTTGGCTTCGGCTCCGCTCAGCCAACTTTGAGAGGGGAGGGTTTTGGGGAGAGTGACTTCGAGAACCTCAGTCACCTTTTAGTTGGAGAGTTTGAAGGTCTGAGGTTTTAGTGTAGAGGGTTTGGGAATGTGAGCGATGAAGAGTTAAGCGTCACAAAAATTCCCCTCCTTTGGAGGGGTGGCAAAAATTCAAAGAATTTTTGACGGGGTGGTTTGAAAAGACCGTCACAGAATGGCTATCATACTTCCAAACACATATTACTAACGATGCTGAGATTGTACGCAACATTATAAATTTCTTGCGAACCATAGCGTTAAAGTATATAGTGAATCGAAGGCTCGGGTTACATTTGGAGGACTGGTGACTGAGCGGAGTCGAAGTCACCATTAATTGAGAATACGATCTTCAGTGATATTTAATTTTAAGGAATGGGCAACTCTTTTTCCTGCGGTATCACAAAAATCCAGTCCGGAATAATCGGGATTAAGGCCTGCAATAAATGGAACTGACATGATAAAAAGGGATGGTGTCGCTTTTCCATAATAATCAAGTGCCTGAAAATGATCGTTGATGTTGAGACCATCAACACGCAGATAAAAATTGTCAGGTTCTATTTTAAGGATATTTTTACTGTTCTTCTCAAACTGTTGTTTCCCACTATCTGTATCTTTAAATTTAAGATATCCTGAGCTTATGATTCCGTCCTCACGTAATGTTTTAAAAGGAATATCATTGAACTGTACCGGCTGCTGACCAATAGCATCTACATACATTCTGTAATGATCGTTTTTTTTATCTCCTTCAGAATCGACATAATGATAAACAATTCCTTCAGCGGAATGAGGCTCTACGTAGCTTTCATCGTCCACGCTTACCAGTTTAATCAGCCCCGCATTGTACAGGGCTATGATTTCTTTATACGATGACTGAGGTAACGAAGCAATAATCACGGAGATGAGAGGAAGGAGTGTCTTTCTCATCCGGATCATATCTTCTGCCGAAAAGTGTTTAGCAGGGTAGTTAATTGCATAGCTGAACGCAGCAAGTGTTTCTTTCCAGGCAATGGTCTGATGCCGGTCGATTGATTTCTCAGCTTCATAATATTCTGCTTTGAAAAGCTCAAAACTGTCAAGTTCTTCACGGATACTGAGCATTTTTTCTACAAATTCTTCTATAGAAAGGTCTTTGATTTCCTGATAGAACTTTTCATTCTTCTTTCTCAGCGGTTGCTTGAAGTTTCGCTCAAATACGTAATCCAGATCTACAAATCCACCGTGGTTGCTTTTATATTCAAAGATTTCGTCCTGAGACATGATCCAGCCCTCAGAAAATGCACTTCCTTCAGAATGAAACCGTAATGCCGGTAAATAGCCTCTTTTTGAGAAAAGGGTAAGAGAAAAGTTGTTGCTTTCTTCGTGTAAAGTATAAACAAGATCATCTTTTTCTTCACTGAATATCCCATTAAGACGGGCAAGGGTTTTTATGGCATCTACAGCGGTAAGAGAAGTTCCGCGTATGGCGACGGGATGGTTGGTGATCTCTGAGAATTTGGAAGGCGGGTAGGGGGAATCATACCAGCCGGGAATATTTTCTTCATGTACTTTAGGCCAGTGATGTCCGGTACAGATTACAGCTGCAGAACATTCATATACATCATCCTCATTAGTGATAATTTCAAAATAATCTTCTTTTTTACGAATATCAGTAACGGTTGTTTCGGTACAGACTTTTACCTGAACGCCGTGCTTCCGGATATCATTCAGAAGAATTTTAAACTGCTCTTCAAGATAGTCGCCCAACACAAGCCTGGGGATAACTTTATATTCGTTGATTTCCTGGTAATTACCGAAGCCATCGTAATCTTTATGAGGCTTACGTTTAATGAAAGAGGTGAAGGTTTCCGGCAATTCCGGGAGTTCATTGGCAGACACATTGGCTACATGTTCATGAGCCGCGCCTTGTGTGCTGTAAGGCATTCCTGCGCCCAGTCGTGTGCTTTTTTCAAAGATATATATTGTGTGGGGATATACGTTTTCGGAGATCAGATGTTTAACAACAAATAATGCTGCCGGGCCGCCCCCGATAATCCCGATACTATCGATTTTTTCCATATTTAAATTTCTGTCTTCAGTGATTGTAATGTTGCAGGCAATAGCTGTAATATTGATTTGATATCAATTATTTTCTTTTGATTGCAATTGCTGTGTAACCTTCAAAGCGTATGCCACTATCAGCCTGTTTTAGAGAATGTGGTACAATATGATAGACGGGGAGAAAGAATATTTTAAGAACAATACGATTATATCATACGTGCAAATTCTTCAGCAAATATTTTCACCTGGAGCGGTCTTTTCTTATCGTCAACATCAAGTCTGTTGTAGAATCCTGTCTTTACAATAACCAATTGTTTTTCCGGAATCATGATGATAAATTGTCCCAGGAAACCATAGAAAAAACGATATTGGAGCTGATGTTCATCGTCTGCCCAAATGGTAAAGCAGAATGCATCGTTTGTTTTCGTGGGAGTAAGCATCCTTTTACAGTATTCTTCACTGATGAGCTGCTTTCCTTTCCAGCGTCCGTTCTGCATGATAAGCTGTCCGATCTTTGCAAAATCTCTTGCCGTCGCATGAATACAGCAAAAAGCTTTCTCAACTCCTTGCTTGTCGATGCTCCATTTTGCCGGAGATTCCATCCCCAGGGGTTTCCATATTTTTTCAGAAAGGTAATCTGCGAGATTTTTCCGGGTGACTTTTCTTAAAGCTAAACCGAGAATCTGCGCGGCAACGCTTTGGTATTCGTAATTGTGTCCGGGCATTTCTTTAAACCCGATATCAAAAGCTTGCCCGGCAAGATCTTCTACAAAGTACTGTTTTGAGTTTTCCGAGAAAGGGTGGTGGTATTCTTCTTCCCAGTCCAGCCCAGCCTGCATCGTCATTAGATGCCTGAAGGTAAGATGTTTTCCGTAACGGCTGTTTTTATAATGAGGGAAAACAGAGGATATCAGCTGATTTTCAGATTCCAGATAACCGTCGTCAATGGCACATCCCACTAATATGGAAAGGATACCTTTCGCCATTGAAAAAGAATTCATTAATGAAGATGCATCATGATCATTCCAGTATTCTTCATAAAGAAGTTTGCTATCGCGGATAACGAGGAGAGATGAGGCACGCGTTTTTTTCAGTTCTCCGACGAGTTTTTCTGTAAGCACACCGGTATTATAGTTCTGGTCTTTTTTCCATGGCTCGGGATGAAGATTGGGAATACTGCGTGAGGGAAATTTTTCTCCATCATCAATTGATGGCGTTATCGGGCCTTTATTCACATTCATCGCCAAAGCTTTAAAGATGAATCCATACCCGGACAGATAGATGGCTGCGGCAATTGCTGAAGTTCCGGCTATAATGTACGTCAGAGTTTTTTTCATATGATTACGCTTGATGTCTTGCAGCTTTGTTTTGTAGATTTATTTTCATTCAAAGGATGTGCCGTAGGCTATAAATGATAAAAGAGACCATTGTGGTCTCTTCAGTTTTTTGTTGTATTATCTTTTTTGATATTCATTCAATATTTAGATGCTTGTTTTCTGACCAACAAGATTTTCGATCTTTACAAGAACTGCATCAATATCAAAAGGTTTGCTTACAAATTCATCGGCGTTGCATCTGCTGGTTACTTCCGTGTCTTTGGCGTGTGCGCTCATAATCATGATCGGGATATTTGCTGTTTCAGGATCGTTTCTTAAAGCATTACAAACCTCAATCCCGGATCCGTCGGGCATCATGACATCCAGTATAAAGATATCAGGTTTTACCGAATTATCTCTTTTGTTGAAGGCATCAACCGTAGAGAAAGAACGAACATCATAATCTTCAAATGACAGGAGCAATTGTAATGCATCTCTGATGCCTGTCTCATCTTCAAGTATAAAAATTGTTTTCATATCGGTTGCCGGGCAAAAACGAAGCCAATCTTTATTACGGACTGAAAAATAATAAAAAATCCGCCTCTGAAAAGAGACGGATTATGTTTCACTAAAGACAAAATATTGTCTTGTAAACGATTAGTTTATTTTAAGGATATTAAGACCAGATTCTCCCGTAGCTACAAATGCAAGATTGTTGCTGATGTAGATGTAGTTTGCAGAAGCGCTCAGTTTGTAATAACCTACTACCTTAAAGGTATTTTTGTTCAGAACAATTACCCCGTCTGTACCATTAGCAAGATAAAGATAACAGTTGTTTACGGCAACAGCATTGGTAAGACCTGTCTGGCTGAATACATTCTGATCATTTACCTTGAAGTTTCTAGGAATGAAGTTATTCATCAGCTGTCCGTCGCTTAATCTGATTTTAGCTACCCCTTTATCACTTAAAGCAACATATACGTATTCATCATCTAGCACGATTACATTTTTACCATCAGTAACAGTTTGTGCAAGAGTACTGTAATTGTACACTTTCGGATTTGAACCGTCGTTGTTGGCAATTCTAAGTGATGCTCCGGTTGCCTGAACAGCAAGGAATACCTGATAAGTATTATTGTGCGCTACATATTTAGCTCTTTCACCAGCAAAATTATACTGATCTGTTATAGCATATGCATTGTTTGGATCAAGCTTAAAGAATCCTCCTCCTGTTGTACCTGTAGAAGCATATAGATAATTGTTGTAGAAGTAAGAATTTTTTGCCGTAGAGCTAGGAAGCTTATAATTCAGGAATGAAGACAGATCCTGAGTGCTGAATGTATTGTTAACAAGTGGAGCGGTAACAAGTTTAGCACCGTTTTTATCTCCACCTACAGCATACAGCTTATTATTATCAACATCTACATTGTTGAATTCTATGTTGTTGAACAATGCTTCATTCACCAAAGAAGGGGAGTTGTAGTCAGTTACATTGAAGATTCTGATGGCTCCTTTTGTATTGCTTCCTGCAACCGCGTCATTCGTATGGTACGATACATAAGCAAAACCATTGTTGATGGTAACACCTGTTGCGCTTAGCGTCGTATTGCTGATCGATGGGCTTGCCACGTTTGCCACTAATGTAAACTGCAGCTGATCGTCTGAACACGGAGCATTACCTTTCTGAGGCGTACATTCGTTTGCCTGAATGTAGGCATTTGAATTTATAGTAACCTGGTTGTTGATCTTATTTTGTATTGCAGTATAAGAAGTATTCACAAAGTTCAGGTCAATATGTCCCATGAAAGCAATATTCGCATTAATATTCCCGAAAGACATATTGGAGAAGTCCATTCTTGAAAAGCCGTCTCCGTTTCCGTTAGCTTTTATCTTACCGTCTATCGATACAGTTCCGCCGGTAACTTCAGTGTATGACTGACCTTTAAGATTCAGGGATCCTGAGCCGTTGATATGGAATCCTTTCTCGAATGTAAGATATCCTTCATTATTCAGGCTTGAATTCAGGTAATTGTTTGGTGCATTGAAAACCATTCTACAGTAATTGTTTACGATAGAACTACCATTCAGACTCTCGGAATTGCTAAAGTTTAAATTGTTGTAATTGTTGATGATACCATCAACAGATCCTGTAGTATAGGTTACAAATCCGTAGTTGTCTAATTTACCTGCAGAATTCAGGTGAAAATTGACAGTACTTAAGATTTTACCGTTGTTTCCAACTTCCACTCTACCACCATTGGGAACATTGAGCCAGTTTGATCCGCCCAGTTCACCAAGAATGATGATCTTACCTCCCGAGTTGAAATTGAACCCACCTGTAAAGGTAGTTCCTTCCGGGATGTAGTACGTTTCTCCGTTGTTAATGTTATACCAGTTATTACCTACTGCAGCTATTGCTCCAGCAAGGTTTGGGGTATAAGTTGTTTTGTTCTGCAATGCAGAAAGTTTCTGACCGCTCTGGTCGAACTTGATAAAGTTAACAGCTGAGTTCTTAATCTCAATACTTTTGTTGAGATCTCCGCTTCCGTAACGAAGGGTAATGTCTCCATTGGTAATAGAGTTTGAACTCTCATTGTTTTCAGAAAGTGAATTTTCTTCTGAAGAACACCCGGTTGCAGCAATAAGAAGGAATAATCCCACTGCTACGCTTAGCTTTTTTTTCATTAAGGGTAAATGTTATTTAATTTTATTAAGGGTTTTGATTATTAAAAATTTATGCACCAAATTCTCGAGCCTTTTTTGAGGTTTTCTGAGGATTCCACGGGTCTTTATAGGAATCATAAAAAAAGAATTCATCAATATAGGCAATTGTTCTTACGATCCTCATAAAGTATCCCATATACAAAGGATAGAGTGGTACGTAGATGATTTTTGATAAATACTTTCTTTTATTTTTCACTATTAACAAGCAAATAATAAACTGCGTAAAATACAGCAGTAAGTATATTAAATATTTGAAAGGCAGCCAGAAAAGTAAAAATTCCGGATTTTCAATTATTATTCTGAACATGTAAACCATCCAGGTGATATCTAATACCAATCCGAAGAATACATTTTCAAAAAACGAAAAGAAATTTGTCCATCTGAAATTCTTATTTGGAAGCCATATATCATAATGTTTTCTAAGTCTGAAACGAACCAGCGACCGCGACCATCGTAACCTCTGCTTGGCCAGTTTTGCCCATTCTACCGGAACGTGGGTATTGCATATCGCAGTTTGTTCGAAGTGGATATCATAGCCGATCTTTCTGATTTTCACGGTAAGATCTCCATCGAGACCGGGTCCTACATCCCATCCGCCGACTCTCATCAATATATTCCTCGGAAAAATTCCGAATGCGCCCGAAATAATCTTATAAAGCCCGAGAGTAGAAGTTACAATTCTCGAAATGCTTATCGACTGCTGGTATTCCAGATACTGCATCGTGGCCGTGAGAGATTCTTCATCATTTCTTACCATAAGGTTTCCGCCCACGCCACCTAGATTTTTATATACATAGAAAGGGAGCAGAGATTTTTGTATAGCATCGTGTTCCAAAGAAGAGTCTGCATCGATATGCACTATAAATTTTCCTTTCGAGTATTTTAAACCAATATTTGCGGCTGAAGCTTTTCCTCCACGGATTTCCGAGCGGATGAATTTTGTGATCAGACCATTTTCTTCGAAAGATCTTCCGATAATTCCTGTATAATCTGTAGAACCGTCATCAACAACTATAATTTCTAAATTTTTATAGGTCTGTTTCCTCATAGACATCACCATTTTATGAAGATGTTTACCTTCATTATGGCCGGGAACAAGAACTGTGACAAGCGGAAGCTCAGTCATCAGCTTTTTATTAGCCTGTTTCCATTTATCATGATTCAGAAAACGTTTTCTGAAGGTCGCAAAAAGAACAACTACTTCGAGAATGAGAAATCTTGGGATATCTATAATAAAGACATACCATCCCCAGTTCAGAATTTTGGGCCAATTCGAGAACCTTAGATTTGAAAAGATTATTTCCCAGAAACTTTCCACGTTTGTTACTAATTGAGAATTTCGTTAATCGCCTTCAGGGTGAGTTTATAATTATAAATCTTTTCCAGATTCAGTTCGGAAGGAGCTTGCTCTGTTTTGCAGTTTATGCAATGAACCCCAACCAGTGGTTTCTGGAATTCATTTTTACAGATTTCGTTCAGACAATAAAATACTTTGCCCGGCTTATCATAATCCACACCTATGTTTTTCAGCTCCATGCTGCACTTTGGGCAGATAAGCTTATCTCCTTTCTGGAATCTTGGTTCAGTACCTACATAAGCACATCTGAAATGATGTATCAGTACCCTTACCTGGAGATTGTGCTCTTTACATTTCGGACACTCTTCACGGTAATTCAGAAAACCTGAATTGCATTTTTTGCAGATGTGCGAAGTATCTACATATTCTCTTCTAAGAAGATCATGCTCAAAAGCGTGGTGCAGTAAATCCCTGCCTTTAACGTATGCATCGGTAATATTGGTATAATGCGCTTCAATTCTAGGATAGCAATAACCACTGAGAGAACCGGAGCTTTCGTAGTGTTCAATATCTTTATTTCTTGAATAATAGTAAAGCAGTGTTCTTTTCAGTACATCCTCTTCATGAATTGAAGTATTATCCAGTTTTTTTATAAAGTTTAAAATAAATCTTATATATGGTATCTTATTTTGAATATTTATTTTCTGAATATATCCATCTGATAAATTTTTCAGATTACAGTTATTAGATTCTTTATAAACTTTCTTTAATTCTTTTTGAAGGAAGACTGGTTTTAGAAAAACTTTAGGATCAGGATGTCTGATCGCGGTAATTAAAAAATCTTTTACCTTACATGCATTGTCATTGTTTATAATCCAGATGTCTGATCTTTCAATGTCGGGAATTTCATTTCTGTCGATAAAGTCCTCAAGGAGCTGAGCACGCATACCGTTTTCAAGGGTTAATATTTTTTCAGGCATATGTATGTTTTTATGTAAATTTTAATTTCCTCACTTTAACGGGAATGTTACTGATATTAACGACATCCCATGACTTGCCGTTTAATGGTACAATATCAATAACTACACCGTATTTATTATCATCAATACTTTTATTAATTAAGGTGTTATCTTTTATCTCAGAGATAGAGTAAATCTTTCTTACTTTACCTGTAATTGTATGGAAGGTGTAAGGCAATTTAATCTCTACATGATCTCCTTCATGGAAATCTTCAACATCACTGATGTCGATATAAGCCTGCACATACTGAATTTTATCAATTACTGAAGTAACAATATCAGATTTATAAGCAACCTGACCTCTCATTATACGGAAACGGTCTACATTTCCGTTAACAGGCGAAGTGTAATAATTCTGGATCGTAGAAACTTGGTTTTGCTGCTTCTCAAGAAAGTTTTTATTATTATTGATCGATGACATTTTTGCCATATCATCCTTTAAAGCCTTAATATCTGCATTAAGAGAAGAAATTTCGTACTGAAGATCGTCAATAGAACGGTCTACGTTAGCAAGCTCATTTGGCGTAATCTGATTAATGTACACCAGCTTTTCTTTTCTTCTTTTTTCATCTTTCCAGAAAGCCAGTCTTTTTCTCATATCTGCTACGAGGCTCTGCTTTTTTGCAATCTGCGACCCCATGGATACAAGCTGATTTTCAAAAGTTGTATTGTTAACCTGATTTTTTAATGAATCCATCACCAAATCTTTGCGTAAATTGGTATCATAAAATTCATAGCTGAAAAGGGTATCCCCCTTTTTTATGGCATAACCTTCTTTTACTTTATAATCAATAACCCTTACATCACTTGTAAATTTTACATCAAACTGTTGATGCATTAGGAATCCGTCTGCATAATCAAAGATCCAGGAAGATATCAGCCATCTGAGAAAAGAAAAGACGAGCACCAACAAAATTGCAAAATAAATCCAGCGATCCCATTTCCGTTTTTTTACGGGCTTTTCAAACGGTTCTTCAGATATACTATCATTGTTAAAATTGATTTCCATTATGGTTTAAAGTTATTCATTTGTGATAAATCGTAGTATCCTATTTGGGCAACACCTGCAGTCTGCACAGTTGCTTCTGCATCAAGAAGATCGCTGAAATTCTGAAAATCATTAATACGGAAAACCCATACATAATAATCAGGCCCCAATATGTCTCTTATGACAGATGTTTTATTTAGTTTTTTATCAAGGCTCAGCACATCGTAAGCCATGATATAAGCCTTAGTGTTGTTATTAGATAATGCCGTTGCAACTTCAGACGGCAAATGCATCGGAACACTTACTCCCAGCCCCATATTATTCTGGTCGCACCATGTTTTAGAGTTGGTGAACAGATTAATGAGTCTTTGTGCATAAAGATCAACATTGGCCTTATAATCATCAAAAGTATGAGGTTCGATATCAAGATGTACCCCTGCAAATCCTTGGTTTTTAGCCTCCTGAAGCACAAGCTGTAAGTCTGTGAAACCATCATCTGTTTTAGCATAAGAATTTTCACCGATAAGTCGGTACACTACAATATTGTTTTCTGCTGCTTTCGTCATAAAATCTACAACTTTTGGCATATCGGGCGTTTTACCAACAGATAGGAAAATTTTGTTAATATGCCAGTGATTCATCAGATTGATAATGTAAGTATTAGAGTAGTTGGTAAAGAAACTGCTCCAGATATACGTTTCATTTCCTGCGTTATCGTCGTTGGTCGCACTTTGCAAAGATTGTGTATTATAATCTGTACCTGAAATCATTCTGTAATCAAGGTATTTTTCATACAGATCAGATTTTTTTTCACAGATCTGTATTTGGTTATTTAAAAACTTTTCAGCAGTATCAAGATATCCTGCCGGGCTGAAGGTGTTGCTCTTCTCGTTGGAAGATTTTGTCTTAAGCTCAGATTCCAGATAAGTACTTTCACTTTGCAGGATCTCTATTTCAGATTTTAGCAGATAATAATCTCTGAACATATTGCTTAGATTGTTTCGGTAAATCGTCTGCATATCCCTGAGACTGTTTTCTTTAAGCTTCAGATCACTTTCGTTTTCAATATCAGATTTACTTCTGCTTATAGGAAGGTTTATGGTAGCTCCTACGCTGGCAAAATTCCTATCTCTCGACATTGCCGAATAGTAATTGTAACGAAATTTAAATCTAAGATCAAGCTGTTTATCTCTTTTTTGTTTAATATCAGATATTTCCTTCTGCATTTTCAGAGCCGTTTCTTTATCCTTTATCAAAGCGTTCAGGTTGATATTTTCTACAGGAATAAGATCCGGAATTTCGGCATACAGGATGTCTTTGGAAACCGTAACTCTGTCGGAAGTTTTAAGAAGACTTTCCAGCGATTTCTTTTCAATGGAAATTTTTTCCAGGCGGTACTTTGCTTCTGCCAGTTCTGCGCTATTTTTAAGTCCTATTTTATTCTGATTTGCCGTGAAATCGTTCAGAAGCTTTAAAATTCTTTCATAATCAGATAAAAGGCTGATCTTCTTCTCGTCAAAAGCAGCTCTTACATGATCGATTTTTGCTCTGTAATCAATTTCTCTTTTATATTTTACTTTATCTAAAAGATCTATGTTTTTTAATTTTTCGTTTAAAGAATTCTGAATTCTCTGACTTCTTAAACTTCCTTCTCCTAACGCAAGCCAGTCTATTCCGGAAGATACTCTTGCACGGTAAAAAATATTTTCATCATCACCAAAGCCCGGACTGAAATTATAGCTCATTTCTGATACCCAGTTCAGGTGAATTTTCTTTTTTTCTTCAGTAGTTCTGATGCTAGATGCAAATTCATTTTTATTCAATGAAACATTGGCAGATGCAAAATCATAAGTCTCTAATCCGGCTGTGTTCTTATTATCGGTAAGAAGGTTTGATATGATTTCTTTTGCAGACTCATATATTTTGTTATACTCAACAGTAAGAGTACTCAATGATTTTGAATTCATCTGTACTGTTGGTCTGTTTTGAGCATTAAAAAAAATGACAACATTCATTACCAATAGAATTTGTAGAACTTTCTGCATATCTTAAAATAATTTTACTGCAAAGTTATTAATTTCTATTAAATTTTTTACAGATATTTAAAATAAGTCGTATTATTTTAATAATATTTTAAAAATTCTTCTATTGGTGAAAAATGCACAAATGTTGAGCTATAAAGCTTTGTAGACCAGTATTATAGTGTATTTTGAAGTAATTAACAGGATTATTGATTTTTTCTAAATTTCTTATTTATCAGAAAAAAATAAATAACTTTAAGGTGATTTAAAATTTGATGTACTCAAAACCTACTTTAGCGGTTAATTAGTAGCTAGAGATTTGCATTTCGGACAAATACCACTAATAACAAAATTATAACTATGAGCAATGAAATTCTCAGGTAATTTAATCTGCGGAACTATATTTTCAATGCAAGTAACATGTTTACATTTTTCGCAATTAAAGTGAAGATGATTGTGAGAATGCCGGTCTTTTTCACAGTGATGGCATTTGGCATAATTAATTACACCATCTACATTAACTATTTTATGAATTTCCCCTTCTTTTTCCAGTCGTTCCAAAACACGGTATATCGTCACACGATTACATAACCCATCGAGTCTTTCCTGTATTTCACTATGTGACAGGGCATTTTCAGTTTTATCGAAAAGATTGAGTATTTCTGTTTTTGCCTGAGTATTACGTATTTGCTTCATATTAATGCAACTTAGTTGCTTTTTAAATTCTTATAATTATCTTTGCAACAAAGTTACAATAAGAATTTTGAATTAAAACTTAATATATCTTTAATGCAACAAAGTGTAATTAAATATTTTTTAGATTTAAATTGCATTCCTAACTCCAATGTAATGAACAGACGTAAATTTTTAAAAGGTTCGGCTTTATTATCAGGTATATTAACATTGAATCCCTGGGATTTGTTTGCAGGACAACATAACGTGCAGACAAAAAAAAGAGAAGCAAAGAACATTATTTTTATGATTAGTGACGGCATGAGTTCTGGAACACTTGCTATGGCAGATCTATATTCACGAAATATTCTTGGCCATGGCGGAAACTGGATGAATCTTTACCGGGAAAATAAAATTTCAAGGGCTTTAATGGATACAGCCTCTGCCAGCTCTATCGTTACAGATTCGGCTGCTGCGAGTTCATCTTTTGGTGGCGGATTTAGAGTAAAGAATGGAGTTCTTAATATAGGCTCCAACGGAGAACACTACCTTCCTGTGTGGCAGAAATTTATGAAAGCGGGAAAAAAAACGGGTTGCGTGACAACAGTAACGATTACTCATGCCACTCCGGCAGGTTTTTGTATTAATTCCGAAAGCCGGAATGCAGAACCAGAGATTGCTGAAATGTATGCCAACATAGGATTTGATGTAATGATGGGTGGAGGAGATGAATTTTTCAATCCTCTAAAAAGGCAAGATAAAAAGGATGTTTATGATCTTTACAAGAAAAAAGGATATGAGGTTCTCAAAACTAAATCGGATCTTAAAAATGTGAAGAAAGACACTAAAATACTCGGTGTTTTCAACACAGGAGCGTTACCTTACAGCATTGACAGGCAAAATACACCAGCTCTGCAGACGATTCCTACACTTGCCGAAATGACTTCATCGGCCATCTCGCAGATGAAAGATCACAAAGAAGGTTTTGTGTTGCAGGTTGAAGGCGGAAAAGTAGACTGGGCGGCTCATGCAAATGATGTTGCAGCTTTGCTTCATGACCAGATTGCTTTTGAGGAGGCATTGAAAGTCGTCATGGATTTTGCCGAAAAAGATGGCAATACACTCGTAATCGTTACTACCGACCACGGAAACGCAAATCCCGGAACAATTTACGGCCCGGAAGCAACGGAGAAATTCAACAGTATAGCAGAATATAAATATACCAATGAGTTTATCCTGAATTCTATTCATGCAGATTTTAATATTCAACAGGTAAAAGACTGGATTTATGAAACCAATACAATAAGACTTACCGACGACGAAGCCAGATATATGCTGAATTTCTATTCCGGTCTTGAAAAACAGGAAGCAGGTCTTTACAATTATAAAAAACTTCCGTTTAAAGCATATTCCGAAATTCAGAAAAAACATAATTCGGTAGGGTGGATCAGTATGGATCATTCCGGAGATTATGTAGAGCTGGCAATGTTTGGCCCCGGAAGCGAACTTTTGCAACCTTTTGTTAAAAATACAGATTTACATTATCTTATGCTAAAAGCGGCTTCAGTAGAGTAAACATTAAACTTTATACAAGATTTCTTTCACTGATTTAAAAATAAATAAACTGCCCTAAAAGTGAAATCCAGCGGAACAGTTTAAATTATGATGTAATGTGAAATTTTTGTTTCAGGTAAAATTTGCTTGTTTTATTGCCGCTTTTTTGACTTTTTTATCAAATATCGGATTTTTGGTGTCAGCAGTTTTTGTAAGCTTTGATGATGGTCTCTGTAGTTTTTAATGCTTACTTCCAGTTTTCTTTTGTTATTCAAATAATCCTGATAGAGATCAGACAATTCTGAAGCACGGATCATGGCATCACATTGTTGCAGCTCAGACTCATCTGCCGTTTCTTTCAACAGAAAACTGTAATATTTTAATCTTTCCGTAAGGCTGTGATGAAATTTTGGCTCTATTCCCTGCATAGTATCTTATTTAAATTTTAACCCTGATAATCCTGCAGCCGGACTGTCACTCTGATACAATATTTTTGGCTGTTCCTGAGGATTTCCGTTATATATTGATTTTGAATAAATTGTATTTAAAACCGATGAAAGCAATACTTCGTCAGGATCTCCTAAAGGACTTAATGGTAGATTTTTAAACTCATTTACCTGAAGTTGTGGTGCAATTCCACTACTGTAATTTCCTTCTCCTTGTGCATTAAAAACTTTATAAATAACAGGATGAATCTGCCAGGTAATTTTTTTAGGTTTTCGTTTGTCTTCTATTACAAATCCTGCCATATCTTTTCCCAACGTTGTATCACCTGCCTGAATCACCTGCAAATAAGGCTTTAGATTATTAATGACAATTTCCGAAGCAGAAGCCGTACTTCCCGAGGTCAACACATAAACTTTACTTAAACCTAAAGAATAAGCCTGTAAAACACTGAAATCAGGAGCGCCGGATGTATAGGCAATCTGTTCTGAAAATGTTCTTTTTACCTCTCCGCCGTTTTTATTTCCTTTATAAATAATGAAGGGCGAATTAGCAGAAATTCCTGACGGAATCAATGAGCAAAGCGCTGCTGCAGACGAAACGGAACCACCATAATTATACCTCAGATCTAAAATAAGTTCCTGAATTCCTAACGATTTAAATTCGGCAAATTTCTGAATGAGAACATTCACCATTCCATCCGGAAAATCATACACATAAAGATAACCTGTCTTTTTCCCGTTTTTTTCAAAAATTTTCGATTCCAGGGGCTGGGAAAGTGAATAGCCATAATAAACTTTAATATCTTTCTCATTTTCAATCGATCCGTTTACCCAGCTGCCGACCGTAAGATCGAGAACCGTATGAGACGGAATAGCAGAAGTCAGCTGTTCTGCATTGGAGGCGGTAATATTCTGTCCGTTAATTTTCTTAATCAACACTCCTCTTTCCAACCCGGCGTTGGAAGCAGGAGAATTTTTAAGAACCAGTTTGATAACCGTTACCACTTCACCTCCTGGCAATTGGAGAAGAGTGTAGTCAAATCCAAACATTGTGCGTACAGAAAGCGGATATGTAGAAGAGTCTGATGTATTGACGATAAATGAAAAACGATCCTGAGGAGACAGTAAACTTTTAAAAAAATCTTTTGTAGGCAAGTGATAGTCCGGTTTTGCAGGCATCTGATCTGCCCAATAATAGTATCTTTTCATACTGTCCTGAACCCAAAGATTCACGTACTCTGTACTTCCTTCGGGGAAATCCGGCGAATCATCATCAGTTCGGTTGCACGATATCATTACTATTGATATGAGTATGAGAACTATTATTTGAATTTTTAAAAACTTTTTCATGAATCTAAGATCTTTTATAAATAATCTGCCACATCGATATCGCCTTTGACAACGACATTTCCGTTTTCCATTTTTTCCTGAAGAACAATCATATTGGCACCGATATCCTGTTTTAAAGTAACTTTTATCAAAGGCTGATTGCTATATGGTTCCGTAGTTCCGGGCTTATAAAGCTCAAGGTAAACAGGAGCCGAAACACTGAAGAAACTATAAATTTTCACTGCTGAAAAATCATTTTTCCCGATATTATCAAATTCTGCAAGGACAAGTCCATTCTCTCTTTTCAAAATACCTTTTACTCCTTCCAGAGAAGATCCTGAAAATTCTCCGAGATTAGGAAAAATAAACTGAAAGCCTACTTTTCCTAAATTTACCTGGGGTTTTACCGCATAGGTTTTTAAGAAAATACCAGGTAGATTAAAGAATGACAGATTGTAGTAATTTTTAAAATTATCATACGTAATGGTATATTTTGCGATCTGAGTTCCGGTCTGGCTGTTATAGATTTCAAGATCGTCCGTTTCGCCTTTGTCAAGAACAAACGAAATTTTTGTTTCAATTTTATCCGTGTAAGAATTTTGTCCGTTAATGGAAATAGGTTGCCCATTCAGTCTCATCTGAATGACATCCGGTTTTGAAAATCCTTTCACGTTCACCTCTGCGGCCTGTTGATCTTTATCAAAAACCTCTAAAGTGCTGTTGTCGGTACATGAAAATAATACGGTAAATATTGTAATTGCTAAGATTTTTTTCATCTTTATTATTTAAATAAAAAATTAATTCAGAAAACTTGCCCTGTCCCGAAAAAAGCACAGGGCAGGAGAATTATAAAAATTGAATTGGATATATTTCTAAATAATGAGTTTTCATGGTTATTGGTTTTATACTGATGAGTTATTTCTTAATGAATTTTACTCTTTCAGTAATCTTTCCGTCTGACACTTTCGCGATGTATGTTCCTGCGGTAAGCGTGCTGACATTTATATTCTTAGAGTAGTTTGTGTTCAGAATTTCCTGACCTGCCATATTGTAAATACTTATTTTTGTAGCATTTTCCTTTAATTCAGGATTTAATTGTAAGCTTAAAGTATTTCCTACAGGGTTTTCCATCACTTTTGTAAGGCTTTTCCCTTTTTTAGTTTCATTTGTTTTTAAAACTGAAGCAAAAATCGTTATTTCATCGATGTTTATGTTTTGTGAATTTGGTGCTGACCCCGTAGTAATTCTGTTTGACCAAAGCCCTATATAGATTTTCTTTCCTGCAAATGCGGAAATATCGATCAGAGATTCTGCAAACTGAGTAAGATCAGTCGGAAGATTTGCTGTTGTAGCACTGAATTTATAAGGAGCTCCTCCTGTATTTTGTGCGTCAGTAGCTAATTGTTGAAAATCTGATAATTCCGGAACCTGTTTTTGCGGTGTACTTACGAAAATATATACATCCCGGCTTACACTGGTGTGAGTAGATCTCTGTCTTCCGATGTAGCCAGCCAAAGTAAGTGTACCTCCTGCATTAGAAAGATCAATCTCAGGAGAGATAATCCAGTCGTTTTCGCCTGCAAAACCGGTTGCGTTTCCTGTAGGAACGAGGTTGATCGAATAACGAAGAACACCTGAGGAGCCGTAGGCAAGACTCGTTCCGTTATGGTAAATGTTTTGTCCCTGCACCCATCCGTTTCCGTTGTTGTTCAAATCATGAAACGTCCATCCCTGCAAATC
The DNA here is from genome assembly GCF_900099685.1 of Chryseobacterium taeanense. Taxonomy (GTDB): domain Bacteria; phylum Bacteroidota; class Bacteroidia; order Flavobacteriales; family Weeksellaceae; genus Chryseobacterium; species Chryseobacterium taeanense. Next base: position 399,149 of record NZ_FNDW01000002.1, read on the forward strand.
GGCTGGTGTATCGAAAGAATTAGTCCAGACCGGATATTGGGCAAATATAGCCTGCGACAGAAGAATTACAGATAATAAAATTATTTTTTTCATAATACGAATTATTAATTTATTTAAAAAAAGGAAAAGCAGGGAAAAGCAATCATACTTTCCCTGCATTAAAAATTAATCTACAAGTGAGAAATCATATTTCGTCCAAGTACCTTGGAAGTTTCCACAGTTTCTTGGAGATACATTCCATCCACCATTGTTGAAGAATGGCTGAGACATACCAAAAGCATCTGCAGTCGCAGAAACTACAAGGTTAGCAGCAGGAATACCAGCAGTTCCCAATCCTGTAACAGCGGTAGTGAATCCGTGTACTTTGATTGAGCTGTACGTAGAAGCAGAAGACAATTCAGAACCTGAACCTTCTACTCTGATTCCTGTAGGATATCCTGTAACCACAGCGTCATTTAGGGTCAATCTACCGTTTCTTCTGATATGAATTCCGTTTTCATATTTAGATCCTGTATAAGGAGACGGCGAAGAATAAAGCGGATTAGTCTGTGGCCCTACAATCGTAAGGTTGTTTACTATCGGATGTGTGATTAATGCAGTGGAAGTACCACCAGCATTGTTATCAAGCTCAATACCATTGGTATCAGAAACCTGTCCGCTTACGGTGTGATCTGAATTATAATCTGCCAGCGCCAATGCACAAGTGATTGTCCCTGTATATCCGTTGTCGAAGTCGAAGTTGTCGTCTTCAGCTGCGAAAGAAACTAAGTTGGTAGCGTTTACCGTTCCTCCGAAGAATTCAAAAGAATCGTCCTGACCATAAGAAGCCTGAATATGATCTAAAGTAGTACCACTTCCTACACCAGCAAGTGTCAATGAATTTACTTCATTACCAGAGTTGGCTCCTACAAAGTCATAACCTGCAAACTCAATACGAACGTATTTCATAATTCCGGCACTGTGACTGGCATTATTTCCTCCGAAATAAAAGTCAGGACTTGAAGGAAGACCTTCTACCGTAGTTGTTGTAGGTAAATTGGTAGGAGCATCTCCCAATATAATTACCCCTCCGAAATCTCCCGGTTTTGCTGTCGTATCTTCATCGCCATCCAATAGTCTGTAGCTGGTAAAAACAATTGGCTGGGATTCTGTACCTGTAGCATCGATTGAACCGGTTTTTGTAATAATTAAAACCCCTCTTCCTTCACCAATTGAGTTAGGTTTAGCTTTGATAAATGTTCCCGGCATGATTGTAAGCTTAGCACCATTTTTTACTGCGATGTTACCGTCAAGTTCAATAACTCCGCTCCATGTAGTATTTGAAGTAATATCAGCATTTACGGTAGTTACAGGAAGTGATGAAGCTGTAACATATTCAGCTGAAGTAGACTTCAGATCGAAAGAGTTTGAAGAATCTGCTAAAGAATCATTCTGACAAGCAGTAAGAGATAATGCTGCTACTGCGATTAAAGTTAATTTTCTCATTGTTAAAGTTTTTATCATCAGGCTGATTGTTTTTTTTAGCCTGGATTTAATATTTAGAAATACCCGCCTCTGTATTTCTGCGATTTGGTTTATTGTTACACTTCACACATGAGGAGCTGTAGGGAAGTGTTCCCAATATTTACTGCTATGTTTGGGAAGACATAGGCAGCGGCTTTTTTCCCGAATCAATACTGTGGCGCGCATCATCAGTAAGGTTTATGATTCTTTTCAGGCTGCCGTAACCTGTACATTGCATGAGCTCTTTTCTTATTTTTATAATGATCTTAAAAAGTATAGTTCACACTCAATCCGAATATTCTTCCGCTATAGGCACGGAATAATATTTTATCAATATTCTTATCGTATTTGTCTGTGGCTCCGGGAAGGAGTTCAAGCATTTCTCTTTCAGTCTGCTGGGCACCGCCTTTCGATACAGAATAAGAGTTGTAATTGTTGTAAAATTCTTTTACCCGGTTGAAAATATTTCTTGCATTAAATTTTATCTCTAAGTTTTTGCTTTTAAGAAATTTATATGAGATCTGCGCATCGGCAACAGCATAAGGACGCTGTATCTCTTCTCCGTTGTAGCCGTAGCCCACAGTGATGTACTGATCGCCTTTTGCGTTATATAAAAAACTTAAGCCTAATCGCTCACCATCATACATTACGCCCAAATTGTAAGCGTAAGGAGTCTGTCCGTAAAGCGGTCTCTCTACTTCATAGGTCGCATCTTGATCTGTTGTTTTTGCTCTGTCTTTAAAAGCAATTACTTTGGTGTCATTGTAGGTGAAATTTCCGCTGATGAATAATTTTTCGAGGAAAGAATCTGCTGCGATGAAGCCCAGGCTTTTCCTTATTTCAGCTTCAAATCCTTTTAATTTTGCGTTTTTAGAATTTCCGTTAAAAAGGTGTAAATTCCCTTCGTTGGAAATATATCCTTCTCTTTCAATAGGGCGGTCGATATTTTTATAATATAAACCAGCCGAAAATATTTCTCCAAGTCCTGGAAACCATTCAAATTTAAAATCATAATTATTCACTATGGATGATACCATTTCCATATTGTGAATCAGTCCGTTGGCAATGGGGTCGAAATAGGGAAGCCCTGTTCTTTCATTAAATTGAGGACGGATCGCCATTTTGTTGTAAGCCAGCCTTACATTAATTTTATTGGTAGGGCTGTACGTGAAATTAACTGACGGCATGAACTGCCAGGGTTTATCTTCTACAGGTACTTTATATACATTCTGAGGATCACTGGGATCCAGCTGTTGGGAAATCATATCATATTTAAAATATTCTGCTCTCAGTCCCCAAACCAGTCGGAATTTATTCTTCCAGCGATTATCAAACATGATAAAGCCCGCATGCTGATCTACTTTTCCTTCATATTTTTCATCACTGTAAAGTGGTCTTGTCAGCCAGCCTATACCTCCCGGAACATAATGCGAACCATCAAACCAATCTGATAATAAACCTGTCATTGACAGGATATTAGTTCCGGCTCCTGCTTCATCTACTCTCAGCAAAAATTTCTGCTGCATATTAGTATTACTTTTTGAGGCTCCTGCATAACCTACTTTGATATCATTCTTAAAGTTTCCGAATTCTTTATTCCATTTAAAAGATGCTCCGTAATTATAATCGGTTTCCCGGTTTTCGATATATCCTCTTGCAAAATCACTGGAAGAATTATTTACCTGGTGATAGGCAATAATTTCATTTCCTATAAAGTTGTAAAGAGTCTGATGCAGTGTGTAATCTTTGGTATCCGATGCAACGCCTGTGCGGGCTACAAACCAGTCGATATCAACATTTCCTGCTTTGTGATTTCCTTCAAGTTTATTTTGTAAAAGTGTCTGAAAAACAGGATAGTTGGCATTGTCTGTGTAAGGAGTATCTAAATTTTTTATCTCGTCGGGATTGTTATTGGGAATAATTCCGTTATAAAAATAATGGTAGGCCTTTTCTGCATTGGCCGGCAATCCACTTCCCGATGTATATTCATTCCATCCCGTAATTCTTGTCAGTGTATTATCGTAGATGTGTGTATATGCATTTCTGAAAGAAAATCTGTTCTTACCCAGCTGCAGTCCAAAATTCAACATTCCTGCAACCGTTGAATTATAAGAATAGGATGCTCCCTGATTTTTAAAATCATAAAATTTCACAGGTGACTGCAGATAATCTTCTGCAGTGTTACTGGTAAGGTAAGTCGTATCCAGCCAGTTTCCTCTTCCTGTATGATCTATTGTAAGCTTATTTTGTTCATTTCTCAATACTAAAGCGCCTGCAAATCCCCATTTATTGTTGTTTTTTAACTTATATGTTCTTCCTAATGCAAGCTGTATATTAGATCCCATATCGGCTGTTGTTGCATAATTCGTAAAATTATCATGAGTAAACTGTTTCGACTGTTGGAAAAATAGGGGATCTTCCCAGTTAACGGCTTTCAATCCCATCGGGAAGTCTCTTGTTCCGTCATCATATCCAAAATAATCGTATTTTCCGCGTTGACGGGTGAGAAATTGTTTAAAAGTAGCCTGATCATTATAGGAAGTACCCAAGGTAACTGTCGTGAAATTTTCATTAGGAATATCTTTCGTCCTAATTTCCACATATCCGCCGGCAAAGCTGGCATTCATGTCGGGAGTGGCGGTTTTGCTTACAATGACGCTCTCTACCATAGAGGTCGGAATAATATCGAATGAGAAATTCTGGTTGTAAGCTTCCGTACTGGGAAGGTTAATTCCATCCATTGCGGCAGTATTCCATCGTTCTCCCATAGATCGCACCACTACATATTTATTGTCAATGGTTGTAATTCCCGTTACTCTTTTCAATGTTGCACCCAAATCATTATCAGGTGTTTTGGCAATCTGTTCCGCTGAAATTCCGTCACTCATCTGGGCTGCTTTTTTTTGCTGGGCCAATAATCCGGCCTGAGTATCAGCTTTTCGGGTTCCACGGATCACTACTTCTTTTATATTGGCAATTTTATCTGATGCAGATTTCATCAGGAAAGAAACAGAGTTGGTTTCGTTGTTGCTTACCTGAAGTTTTTCTACACGAAGGGCATTGTATCTTGAAGCTTTCACAGTAAGCGTATAAACTCCGGAAGGAAGATCGATGGTAAATTCTCCGTTGTTATCTGTCACCGTGCTTCTGCCTGCCACATTGATTTCGGCTCCCACAATAGCGTTTCCCACTTCATCGACTACTTTTCCTGAGATTTTTCCGTTTCCCAAAACGGATATTCCTCCTTCATATTTTATCGAAATAAGATCTTTCCGCAAACGGTAAACAACAGGAAGTCCGTTGATTATGTTATCAAGGCAATTGTTGACAGGAATATTTTCACATTTTGCTGATTTCACTTTTAATCCCTGAATATCTGCTTTTGAATACGCCATGCGCATTCGGGTTTTACCGGCAAAATCTTCCAATACCTCGATCAGCGGCTTCTCTGCAGCAACTGAAAACGTCACTTTCTGGGACAGTTCCTGTGCTTCGGTTGCTACCGTAAAGAATAAGGCTGCGGTGGTAAGGCTATACTTCAAACTTCTCATTTTCAAACACTCTTTTAATTAAATTCTTTCTGATTATTGTTTTTTATTTAAGTTATCTTTTAAGGATGTACGTATGTTTCTCTTTATGTACTTCCAATCCCAGAATGAAGGCTAAAGCTTCAATATTTTCATCGGTATTTCCGCCCGTAAAATCGACAGTTATTTTCTTTTCTGCTGTCTCTTTAGGATAGATGATACGAATGTTGTAGTTTTTCTGTAATACATCGGCGACTTCCTTTACACTAACATCATTAAAACTTAAAGACAAAAGAGACGCTGAACCGATTGTTGATTGATTTGCTTTTTTAAATGAAATAACTGCTGCGGTGCGGGCAACTCCGAAATTGGTCCATTTCTGATTAGGTTTAAGAAAAGTAACAGGCACGCCCGCAGATGAAACGGCAACTTTTCCTTCATAAAGATCTACGGCTTTGTCATTTCCGGTTTGTGTGATTTTAAAAACAGTCCCCAATACTTTGGTACTGAAACCTTCTGCATACACAATAAAAGGATGTTTCTTCGATTTAGCGACTGAGAAAATAGCGTCACCTTTCAGATCTACAACACGGGTATCTTCCGGGAAAGACTTCTGAACAGTAAGCTCGGCTCCGGGAAATAATGTAACTACCGACCCATCTTTAAGATATACTTTCTGGTTAACGGCTTCTGCCACATACACATCCGGCTTAAAGAAAGTATTGTAAGTGAAAACGCTTCCTAAAGTTATAAGAAGCAATATAACGGCTGCGATCTGGTAGAAATACTTTCTAAAGCCTGAAGGATGGTGGTGAATAGCCGTTTGGGAAAAGTAAGATTCCAAAGCAAGCAAAACTCTTTCTTTAGAATATTCCATATGTTTTTTATCTAAATTATTCTCAATGCTTATTTTCCATTGGTGTAAAAGCTCGGTTTCCTTATCTGAAATTTTTTCCCCGGAAACTTCTCTCTCCCAAAGCCTGAAAACAAAACCCTGAATATTTTTATATTTTAATTTTTTCATAAATCTTCACTATCAAAACATCGTTACATCTATAAAACAGTGAAATCGGAAAACTTCCCCAAGGTGTATTTAACATTGAATTCATATTGAAAGGGACTTCTTAACAGATTCGGAGATTTGTATTCATTTTCTCAACATTTGCTTCATATTTCTCCTCTTATTTTCAGAAATAATTAATATTGAATTCCTTAAAGTTCACAAAAAGTTAATTTTCCTTTAGGTAATTTTGCATCAGCAATATGAACCAGACAGATCACACATTATTGAGAAAGATAAAAACAGGGGACAGACCTGCTTTTATGATACTTTATGAACGATATTGGAACGATTTGTATCGTTTCGTTTTTGTAAGAACCAAGGATAAAGAGGTAGCTGAAGAGTTGCTGCAAAACCTCTGGATCAGGATACTTGAAAACACAGAGAGCATCCAGACCGATGAAAACGAAAACGCCAAAGGATACCTATTTAGACATCTTCATTACCGGGTTATTGATTATTTCAACAGTCATAAAAAAGAGCTTTCTACAGTGAGTATTGATGAATCTGAAAATTCTTTAGAGATTACCGATACAGAATATTCTGAAATATTGGAAGAAAACGAAATTTCTACACTTTTTGCCATGATTGACGAAGTGGTTTCCAGACTTCCGATGACCGAACAGAAAGTATATGATATGAGAATCCGGAAAAATAAATCTGTAGACGAAACAGCTGAAGCTTTAGGCTTGAGCAATAAAACTGTAAGCAATAAACTCAGTAAAGCAATCGGCGAAATCAGAGATCAGTTGAGTCCCGAATATCAGTCTTCCAAAAAGTTTATTTCTATCATGATTTTGATGGAAGTCCTTACTGTGTGCTAAAATTATTCAACCTAAAGGTTTATTTTTTAATGTAATATATTTTGTTTTCAATAATCAATAAGTGTATTTATATTGTGACAAAGTGTATTTCATATTTTTTGTGGTATAATAAATAATTGATTTTAAATATTTTGGCAAATAAATTGTTACTATATGTACGAGCAAATATTATTTGCTTTTTATTTAACCATTTACATTATATTATGAAAAATTCAATTTTAACTATTCTTGCACTAGCTGCTATGGTAGCGTGTAAGAAAAACCAAACAACAACTTCAGATCAGTCAGCAGATAGTGCTTCTATGATGACACCTGCTGATACTATGATTACAGGAGATTCTGCTACAACAGGCATGACAGATTCTGAGGGGCAAAACAAGATGTTGAGCGAACAGGACAAAAAATTTGCAGATGCAGCAGCAAAAGGAGGGATGATGGAAGTAATGATAGGGGAGCTTGCAGCAACCAATGCCAATAACGCAACTGTTAAATCTTTAGGCGCAATGATGGTGAAAGATCATAGTAAAGCCAATGACGAGCTTAAAAAGTGGGCAGCTGCTACGGGTTATACACTCCCAACCAGCCTTGATGCTGAAAAACAGAAGATGTATGATGATCTGAAAGCAAAAAAAGGGACAGAGTTTAATCGTGCATATACTGATCTTATGGTGACCGACCACAAGGAAGACATCGCTGAATTTAAGAAGCAAGCCGCTGAAGGTTCAGAAACGTCTTTAAAATCTTTTGCCAGTACAACAATTCCTACATTAGAACATCATTTGATGGAATCTGAAAAGGCAAAGAAGGCAGTAAATTAATAGAAATAAAATCATATAATAGCTCCAGGTCTCATACAAAAGTTTGGGACCCGGAATTTTTTATTATGCCTAACTGCTTGAATTTTAATTAAAAAAATAAGTTTAAAATTTAGTTTTCAATAAAAAGAAAAAGAGTAGAGTAGGGCTAAATTAAACCAGTAGTTTTTCTATTTTTGAAACAATGACATCAAGGTCAAATGGTTTGGCAACGAAATCATTTGCTCCGGCATCTGAAGCAATATCATGTCCATCGACACTTGCAGACAAAACAATCACGGAAAGATCTTTTATTTCTCCTGTATTTCTTATAGCTTTTAAAACCTGGTCGCCGGAAAGGAGAGGCATCCACAGATCCAACAAAAGCAAATCTGGTTTGTGAATATGAATTTGTTTTATAAGATTTGTACTGTTAATTTCGGTAAACACAGTAAATCCTTCGGATTCTAAAAGCATCTGCAGGACATCTAATATACCCTGATCGTCGTCACAGACCATTATCTTTTTACTCTTCATTTCATTGATTTTTCATTATAGGTAATGTGAAACTAAATGTAGACCCTTCTCCGACTTCACTTTCTACCCACAGTGTACCTTTATGGTTGGCAATAATTTCATGTGAAATATAAAGTCCTATACCAAGACCAGGAAATTTTTTCTGTATGTGCTTAGCCCTGTAAAAACGCTCAAAAATCTTTGCTTTGTCCTGTGAGCTGATTCCCATCCCGTAATCGGTCACGGAAACTTTTACAAAATTACCAACTCTGTTGATATAAACATCGACTTTATTAGAATCGGGAGAATATTTTATAGCGTTAGAAATCAGGTTATTGATTACTTGTGAGATCTGTAGTTCATCACCGAGAATTGTAGCATTGGTAGTTCCCGATAATTCTATTGTATGGCTTGGAGCAGATACAGAAAGATTATCAACCGTATCTCGAATTGTTTTGTCAATATCAAATGGTTCCAGATGAAGTTCTATATTCCCTGACTGTATTTTTGAAGTATCTAAAAGATCAGATATCAATATATTCAGACGATCTACATAAACTGATACTTTATCCAATGTCTCGTTATACTTTTCAGAAGCTCCATCGGGTTTCATCCGCTGAAGAAGCTGAACCAACCCTTTAATCGTCGTTAATGGGGTTTTCAATTCATGACTGGCTATTGAAAGAAAATCATCTTTTCTGCGGTCAATTTCTTTTTTCTCGGTAATATCTTCAATGGCAATCAGGATTCTGTCTTTATATTGACCTTCAAATTCGATACGGTAAGCATTCACAAGCATTACTTTCTTTCCGATATAAGGGAAATTATGTTCCACTTCATAGTCAATTACCGGATTATTGGTAGGAAGAATCTTCATCAGAAGCTCCCTGAGCGTATCAATATCCCACTGATGATTTCCCAGCTCAAACAGATTTTTACCTACCGTGTCTTCCTTTGTTACTTTAAATGAACTCAAAAAATGATTATTGACACTTAAAACCTTGTAATTTGCATCCAAAACAAGTAGACTTTCTCTTACCGTCTGGATTATACTTGATAGAAATGATTCACTTTCAATAAGCTCCTTCGTTCTTTCCTGAATTTTTCGCTCTACGGAAGATTTTTCCTCCCTTAATTCATGTTCGGCTCTTTTACGATCTGTAATATCATTCTGAACACCAATAAAATGAGTAATTATACCGTCATCATTTTTTACAGGAGAAATAAAAAGTTCATTCCAGAAAAGATCACCATTCTTTTTATAATTTCGGATTTCGACCCTGCAGTCTTTTCCCTCGCTGATAGCTTCTTTGATATATTGTCTTTCGGGTTGAGATCTGTCCTGAGACTGTAAAAAACGGCAGTTGTGACCGATGATTTCATCATACGAATAGCCGCTTATATTTTCAAAGGCTTTGTTGCAGTAAACAATAGGATTATCAGGTTGCAGATTATCTGTAATGATAATTCCGCAGTTTGCTGAGTTTAGTGCCTGTATATATAATTCAATGTTGTTATGCATCGGATATAGTTCTTAAGTCCTTTTTAATTCTTATTTATATGCAATAATAAGGAAAATCCTCACTTTTATAAATTTTTTATAATCATTAATCTTTAACGCAAATAATATGCCTAGACTTTAATCATAATTTTTAATATATTTCATTTTATAGTGATATAAATTATTTTTGGTATATTATATTTATAGTTTACTTATTAAGAATAGCGAAGATTTGTCGCTTTTTGATGTAGTATTGCCGTGGATGGCTATACATAATTCTTAAATTTTTGAAAGTTAATAAAGATTTTAAATGAATTGTTTAAAAATGGTCTGCTTTATGCTAAGAGTATAACAAGTTTACATCAGATCAAACACTTTTAAATATTAAATTATGAAAGAATCTACACAATGGGAAAATTCCCTGTCATTGAACAGAGAAATTGAACGCCAAAAAGCTTTAAAAGCACTTGAAAAAGCAAAAATGATTAAGAGAAAAGTTATTTTTCTTCCCAGAGGAGCATCCGGGAGTTCCAAACTTAACTTTTAATGCCGTTTTTAAGAAGTAATAAAAAATTAGGAATAATAATAATTTTAAACCATGACGGAATCTGTTGTGTTTTTTTCTTGTATATAAGGATGTGTATTTAAGAAAACATTTCAACTAATTTCATTAAATAAAAAGTCCTATAATTTATATTATGTTAAATTGAATATATTTCGAGTTCTTTCTACAACTTGAAAAATCTTTGATTTTGATCCTTTGAAAACTTTTGATATTACAGCTCATTGCGGTATAATTATCTTTTTGCGGTTAATTCTGAAATTAGCTTAAACAGTTTTATTTATTCACTAATTAACCTAATAATGATAAAATAATAAAAGACTATCTGAAAAATAAAAAGTTCAGATAGTCTTTTTGAAAACGAATTAAATGATATTATTTAAAATTTGAAATGATAAAACTTACAATTTATACAACTACACCAATTCTAGCTTTCACAGGAATATTTGAGGTATTCAGGCTTGGTGTCTGTCCGTGGAAATCAAAATCAATATTAACGCCCGGACGGAAAATCAGGCAATGCGTAGATCCTCCAAAATGAAATGTACCAATCGGATCTCCTTTTTTAACGTGATCTCCTTCACGAACGGTAATTTCACAGCTTGAAACTTCCGCCATTCCGATAGCGACAAAGCACATCAACCCGATTTTATCATTATCTGACTGAATAAATACCAATGCACGTGTTGCCAATTCTGCGATATATCCCTGAGAATCATTAGGTCCTGCCGGATCATAACCTTCAGCAGGCGCTTCAGAATAGTAAGTGCCGGGAACATTCTGGATAGCAACTATTTTACCATCTACCGGACTGTTCCAGCGATGATAAGTTTTAGCACATAAAAATGCCTGATAAACAGTACTGTTATCACCAAATTCATGAGCCAGTTTGTGATTATCCATAATATCTAATAGTGAATATGGTTGTCCTTTCATCCAGAATTTATCTTTCATCATAGCATTATTGACGCAATTATACGGAGCCGATTCACATGCATTGACAATCACAGACGGATCTTTATCTTCTTCACTTACTTCTCTTACACCCGGATTGAATTCTCTGGTGAAAAAATCATCCCAGCTTTTGTATCCAAAATAGGGTTCATTTGGTTTACATTGGTAATTGTAGATGAAATTATCCAGAGCTTCATATGGGTCATTACCTTTCCCTCTCAGCGGATCCATACTGGCAATAGCTTCCAAAGCTACAGGTGAAAACCATCCTACCGGATTCGTGTAATCCGGCTGTGGCTGATCTATGGAACCATTTACCAACACATAACGGGAGTCTGAAGAGCTTAGAAAATTTTTCCATTCGTTTAGGATAACCTGAAGTTTTTGATTCACCAACGCATTGGTAAACGTGAGATATCCTCCTTCTGTACCCATAGCCCAGTCGAGAATCGCATTAACAGGAAATCCCACAAGCCCGATTTTGTCTTCAATCTGGCTGTAACAAGGGGCTTCCCGAAGAATCTGATTCATAATCTGAAGCATCGTTTCAAAGTTTTTTACCTGATCGTTGTACCCTTGAGGAACCTGATCGTACATACTGGTAAACCCCATATAAAGTACTGCGTCCTTATAAATAGCATTTCTGAGATCTTCAATGGCAGGATTCAGGGCAAGCGGGTTTGCATTTACCCGATTAACTTTCTTTTCGATCCAGCGATTAAGAAAATTTCTGTCGGATGGAAGCCATTTTCCAACCCTGTATTTAACATGATTCATAATAGAGTATTTTCTCCTTACTCATATGGCTTTTCAGGATGCGCCCCGTTTGATATGGTTTCTGGTCTCCATGGTTATTAGTTGGTATAAAATTACACCGAAAACATCCTTACAGGCAAGGGTGATTTTACTTAAAAATAAATTTCCGTACTAATACGCAATTCATTTTAGTATAACAAAAAGGCTTTCTCTATTGAAAAAACCTTTTTTTATTTATTGAATTTTATTTGAGCTTTAAATCTGGAATTTTACTACTTATACCTGCTCATATTTTCAAACTGATGATAAGAATCTTTAATATTTTTTAAATGTTCTGAAACAATATCAAGACTTTCCGGGCTAAGTTTACCGCTGTCGATTGCATTTTGGTAAGCATCAATTGCAGCTTTTTCACCGAAAATAACATTTTCAATCGTAGACTCTTCTTTATTTCCCAATGTAAAAGAATTTTTAATATCAATCCATGTTCTGTGAAGCGCTCCGGCTACGGATGTTGAATCTTCGGGAGTTTCTCCATCATCCTGAATGAGATTGATTAATTCATTTTTCATCACTTTTGAAAGTGAACTCAAGCGTGCATATTCAGATTTTACATCGGGATAGTTTTCCCATACTTTTCCTTCAACCTTTGAAAAACCTTCGATCCTGTCATTAGTAATATGCAACAGGTCATTAAGTACTGATGCTTCTTCTTTATTTTTCATACTGTTATAATTTTGGTGTTCTTGAACAAGTGCAATAACTATACCCGACAGCATTATCGGAATACCACATTAATATATTTAAAGAATTATGAATTAACACTTATAATAATCCTTATAACTTTTTTGTGCGTATTTTTATCCTAAATTCACAAAATCTACTTATGAATTCATTAGAAAACTGTAATATAAAAGCTATTTTTTTTGACGTTGATGGTACGCTAATCAGCTTTAAAACCAATAAAATTCCCGAATCTACCCAAAAGGCGATCAAAAACCTGCGGCAAAAAGGTATTAAAGTAATTGTTGCCACAGGACGTTCCATAAATTCTTTAGATCATATCAGGCATATTTCCTTTGACGGATTTATAACGTTTAATGGCGGATACTGTATAACGGCCGAAGGGAAAGTAATGTTTAAAAAATATATTGATTCGGGTGATATAAAGAGTCTTGTGAATTATTCACAGAATTTTCCTTTAAGTTATTCATTAATGTATGAAGATAAAGTAGAGATCAGTGATGCTACTCCTGAAGTTGTTGGAATGTATGGTCATATTAATATTCCTGTCCCACCGGTTCACGATAAAGATAATATTGATACAGACCATGTACTGCAGGCAAATATTTTTCTGGGACCTGAAGATGAAAAAAAATTCATGGATACTATAATGCCAAATTCTGTAGCATCCAGATGGACTCCCCTTTTTGCAGATGTCAATCATCATGAAATCAATAAATTTACAGGGATTAAACATTTTTGCAGCCATTTTGATATTGATATTGCAGAAACGATGGCTTTCGGTGATGGCGGAAATGATATTTCAATGCTCAAGCATACTAAAATCGGTGTTGCGATGGGAAATGCAAACGAAAATGTAAAGAAAATTGCTGATTATGTGACTAAAGATATTGACGATCATGGTATAGAATCTGCGCTTATTTACTTTCGAATCATTTAATTATCAGTAACTTTTATATATTTCTATCTGTTTTTTATTTTATTGTGGTATGTATTTTTACATAATTTAATATAAAAAGGCACAATATGTGTATATAGTTAATCGAATCACTTAAAATATTTAATTATGAGAAGTATATTATGGTTAGTCGCAGTAATTTGTATAGTTGTGTGGCTTTTAGGAATGTTAGGAATTGTACCTGGAATGGATACAGGATATTTAGTTCACGTATTGCTTGTAATTGCAATTATTGTTGTTCTTTATAATCTGATATCAGGTAGAAAGCCACTCGACTAAATCTGCCTACAAACGGAAAATAAAAAGCTGGAATCAATAAGATGTCCAGCTTTTATTTTTTTGAAATTCTACTTTTATTACTTACCCGCAGATTTTGCAGTACCTGTAGCACCAAGCTTAGATTTTACTGTTGGTGTAATATCTTCACCTCCGTCTACATAGGCAAGATTACTGTTTCCCTGTGAAGCAGCAACGTCAAATACATATGCCAACCCTTTTTCTTTAGCAACGGTAGAGATCATTGTGCTTACTTTTTGCTGAATAGGTGTAAATAATTCAGATTGTTTTTTAGATACATCCTGAGCCGCTTTTGTTCTGGCTTCTTCTATACCTTTTCCTAAAGTCTGAAGTTCTGTCTGTGCAGCAGTAAGTTCTTTAATAACAGTTTCTTTATTTGCCTCACTTATTGTTTTTTCCTTGTCCTGAGCTGCTTTCAGCTTGGTCTGATAAGTGGTGATTAATTTTTCAATTTCACTTTGCTTTGTTTTTGTGAAAGCATCCAGAGAAGCTTCTGCTGTTTTTGCTTCAGGAAGATTGGCAAAAATATCATCAGAATTAACGTGACCGATTTTTTGTTGTGCATTTGCCATATTGGTAGCCAGGAAAAGTCCTGCTGCTAAAGAAAATGCTGTGATTAACTTTTTCATCTTAATTATATATATTTAATTTATCTTTTAAAGACAGCAAATATAATAAATATACCTATATGCTTAGTGATATTGTTAAAAAAGAAGCCCGAATACTATATCCGGACTTCATAATTGTGATATGTAATTAAAAAAATTGATTGCTGATATAAAACTTTATTATTCAGGAACCTGTGCTTTTTCATAAATTAATCCTTCCGATTTTAATTCTTTCCAGAAATCTGTGGGAATACTTTCATGAAGAGCATTTACATTATCTTCTACCTGCTGCGGTCTACTTGCTCCGGGAATAATAGAAACAAACTCTTCTGCTGCCAGCACAAAATGAAGCGCCGCATCTACAATATCAATATCATACCTTTTGGCAATTTCTGAGATTTTATCACGCTTTTCGGTCATGCCTTTAGGGATAACGTCTTTGTAATTATATCTGGGTCTTCCGTTTATAAATCCTGAATTGTACCCTGCCCCGGAAACGAGCTTCACACCTGCTTTCTTAACGGCCGGAAGCAACCTGTCGACTGCGTCTTCGTGTTCAAGGATAGAATATTGTGTTGCAGAAAGACAAATATCAGGATCGGCAGAATCAAGACAATCCAGAATAGGTTCTATTTTATTGACACCCATTCCCCAGGCTTTAATAACGCCCTGATCTCTCAGTTCTGACAAAACTTTAAATGCTCCTTCCCTTGCCTGCTTCAGAAAATATGGATACCGATCACCTACCTGATCTTCCGACAAGTCGTGGACATACACAATATCAATATGGTTAAGCCGTGTTCTCTCAAGGCTTTCTTCTATTGATCTTTTGATAGCATCTGCCGTATAGTTATGCTCAAAATCAAAATTCAGAGGATCCTGCCACATCGTTGGCGGAACTTCATCTTCAGGAACTTCAACAAACAATCTTCCTACTTTTGTAGAAATTACAAATTCATCCCTGTTCTTGCCATGAAGAAAATTCCCGAATCTTCTTTCACTTTTGGTAAGTCCGTACCACGGGGAAGTATCGTAATACCGTATGCCGAGATCCCATGCTTTCTGCAAAACTTCATAGGAATCTCCGTCCGTAAGAGGTTCAAAAGCGGTTCCGATGGCTACTCCACCCAATCCGAGTCTGTGTTTTTCTGTTAAAATGTCTGCTTTCATATTTTAATATTTAATATTTGGTTGTCGTAAAGGATACAAAGATTGTGCAGATGCATTTATAAAAAAGAATATTCTTTAATTTTACCATAATTTAACTGAAATGGCAAAGACTGAAATACTTTTTCACAAAGATGAACTGAAATCTACAGGTATTGAAATCATTAGTTTGGAAGGTCTTGAGTTTAAAGACAAAGTTCCGCACCGTGATGACCATTTTATGCTGATTATTCAGATAAAGGGAAATTTTGTTTTGGAGATTGATTTTCGGGAAGTTATCCTATCGGGATCTTCGCTGTGTTATATTGCTCCGGGTCAGGTGCATCAATATCGGGAACAAGAGAATAATGAAGGATGGATTGTTTTTTTAGAGACGGCTTTGGTTGCTAAAGCATATCTAGAAGTGCTGAATACCTCACTCAATTCCCATCAATTCAGTGAAATTTCACCAGATGATCTTATTTTTAATTTTATTCCTGTCTTTAAATCTATGCTTACTATGCAGGCGGAAACTTTCAGTGATTCAATTATCACCTCTCTTACGGACAGCCTTCTCGGAATTTTTGTTCAGAATTTAATGCAAAGCAGAAAAGCTAAAAATCTGATTGGAGGACAAAAATATAAAACAGTTATTGAATTTAAACATTTGGTTCAGCAACATTACAAAAAACTAAAACAGGTAAAAGAATATTCGGAAATACTAAATATTACGCCTCTTTATTTAAATGAAATTGTAAAGGAAATCACAGGGTTTTCTGCAAGCCACTGGATTCATGAAGAAATTATTCTGGAAGCACAGCGGCTATTATACTATACCGATCTGGATATTAAACAGATTGCCTATCAATTGGGTTATGACGATCATGCTTATTTTTCAAGGTTTTTCAAAAAGAATACAGGAAATACGGCTTCTCAATTCAGAATCAAAAAAACATTAATTGTCCAATAATCCCCTTAGATTAGCCATCGTTTTCCCTCACTTATCAATTTACTTTTGTCACCGTAAAATAATAACATAAAACGGTATGACAATGAAAAATACAAAACCTTTCGCAGGAGCCGACAAAAACATTATTCGAAAAGAAAAATCTTCAACAAACATTCTTTATCCTCTTATTTTTTCCGTTTTTGCGGTCTATCTTACAATGGGGATTTCTTTAGGCGTATTGCCTGGATTCATTAAAAATAATTTGCAATTCGGAAACCTTGCCATAGGAATAACCATAGGGCTTCAGTCTCTGGCAGCTTTACTTACAAGAGCTTATGCAGGTAAAATTACGGATACGCTGGGTGCAAAAGTGAGCAATCACCGGGGCATTTTTTTAATTTTTATTGCGGGCTTAGTCTACATTTTTGCAGCATTTTCAGATGGCTTTCCTATCTTGGCATTAAGCTTACTTATTATTTCAAGAATCATTCACGGAATTGGAGAAAGTATGCTCGTTACAGGAGCGTTAACCTGGGGAATAGGTCTTCTCGGAGCCAAGAATTCAGGAAAGGTAATGACCTGGAACGGTATAGCGATGTATGCAGGAATAGCTTTGGGAGTACCTTTGAGCATTTTGCTGCAAGGCGAATCCGGAATTAAATTTCCATTTATACTGATTGTTTTGTTATCCATCGTAAGCTGGCTTCTCACCGCTAAACTTGCGGTTCTTCCTGTCGATGCTACTCATGTGCGGATTCCGTTTTACAAAGTAATCGGCAAGGTAATGAATCAGGGATTGGCATTGGCATTTTCTTCGATGGGATTTGCGTGTATTGCATCATTTATTGCATTGCTTTTTGCAGATAAAAACTGGAGCGGTGCATCATTGGGATTTCTTTGTTTCGGTGGGTTCTATATTGCCACAAGGCTCTTTTTTGCCTCCTATCCTGATAAATTCGGAGGTTATAAAGTAGCATTAGTTTCATTTATTGTAGAAATTATCGGGCAACTATGTATTGGATTTTCAACTTCAGGATGGATGGCAATTGTCGGTTGTGCATTGACCGGAATAGGTTTTTCACTGGTATTTCCGGCATTGGGTGTTCTGGCAATAAAAAAAGTTCAGCCGCATATGAGAGGAACAGCATTAGGAGCCTATTCTGCATTTTTTGATCTTTCTTTGGGAGTCGCAGGTCCTGTTGCCGGCCTCATTGCAGGTTGGCTGAATTATCAGTCGATTTATATTTTCGGAGCAATCAGTGGTTTAACCGCAATTCTTATTTTGTTTAAGGAGAAAAACTCCAGAACATAAACATCATTTTTCAAATTAACTTTTAATAGGATGAATCAATCAGGTCCATCTTTTTTCTTAAAAATCAAATAGAAACTTTGCTTATTTAAGTCAATTTATGCAACTCTAAAAACGTGCGCAGCTTTTTAATAAAACCTGCTTAGGTTTTTGATGAAAGGTGCGCACCTTTGTGATAAGGTGTGCTCAGGTTTTTACCGTTTCGTGCAGGTTGGCTTTAAAAACGCTTTTTAGCTGCTCATGATAAATATTTTATAAACATACTTTAAGGTGGGTTTAAATTAACAATATCTTTCTTGAATATCTGAAGTTAATCTTAAATGAATTAAATAACACAGTCTGTTTTTGGCTTTATTCTTGGAGTTATTCCGCTACCATTTCAATATAAAATTCTATGAAAAAGCATATCGTTATCGTCGGTGGAGGATTCGCCGGCATCAATCTTATTAAATCGCTGGTCAACGACAACCGTTTCAGAATTACACTTGTCGATAAAAACAATTATCATTTTTTTCCCCCGCTTATTTATCAGGTAGCCACTTCATTCATTGAAGCCTCCAACATTAGTTACCCTTTCCGTAAAATGATTTCCAATTATAAAAATGTCAATTTTCATATGAGCAGTCTGGTAAAAGTAGATCATGAGCATAATATTCTTGAAACGGATAATGGCATTGTAAAATACGATTATCTTGTATTGGCGCTCGGTACAGAATCTAATTTTTTCGGAATGGAAAATGTGAAAAATTGTGCCTTACCAATGAAAACAATAGACGAGGCACTCTATCTCAGGAATTATATGTTGCTTACGCTTGAAGAAGCAGCAAGAAATAGAAACATAAAAGCAGCACAGAAACTACAGAATATTGTGATTGCAGGCGGTGGCCCAACCGGTGTGGAACTTGCAGGGATGATCGCAGAAATGGGAAGCTATATCGCAGAGAAAGAATATCCGGAAATCAAATTGCACCTTTCCAGTATTTATCTTATTGATGCACTTCCTACTCTTTTATCGCCTATGAGTAAAATGGCTCAGGAAGCTGCTTATGAAAAACTTACGAAATTGGGAGTGAAAATAATCCTCAACGTAGCTGTAAAAGATTATGTGGACGGAAAAGTAATGCTCGCCGACGGAAAGACCATAGAAACAGAAACCCTGATCTGGACATCCGGTGTTATCGGGCGTGAAGTTCCGGGGATTCCGCAGGAAAGCATCGGCAAAGGCAGAAGGATTCTGGTAGATGCATATAATAAAGTAAACGGTACTGCGAATATTTATGCCTTGGGCGATATCTCGTTACAGCTTACGGAGGAAAAATATCCGAAAGGACACCCTCAGCTGGCACAGGTGGCTATTCAGCATGCGAAGAATTTAGGAAAGAATTTTAAAAGAATGGAAGATAAAAAAGCGCTTATCCCATTTGAATATAATGATAAGGGAAGCATGGCGATTATCTCAAAATTTAATGCGGTGGTCGATTTGCCGAAGTTTTCGTTCAAAGGATTTCTGGCATGGCTCACCTGGCTTTTTATTCATATCATTCCGCTTGTAAGTTTTAGCAATAAAGTACGTCTGGCGTTCAATTGGTTGCGGCTATTCATTACCAATAATCCTTCGATCAGGTTAATTTTAAGGCCAAAAAAAGATACCAGTGGACATTCTAAATTTTAATATTCATGATATATTTCATAAATTTACGGCTCTGTAAATATTCTTTTACAGTATAAAATCTCAACAGTGAATATTCATCATAAGAAAAAGTATCTCAGCTTTCTGAAGTTCAAAAGAGACTTTCAAAAGTACGGACTGGAAAAAGCGCGCAGCTACGAGCTCATTCTTCATTGGCTGAACAACAGGCTAAGCAGAAATCAGTTCCTGGTACTTTCAGGAATTCTTGTAGGCTGTACCGCAGGGCTGGCCGGTGTTTTGCTAAAGTCGTTGGTTCATAGCATTCATCATTTTATTACAACAAAAGTTCATTTTGAGTATCAGATATTGTTTTATGTTGTGTTCCCTTTTCTTGGTATTGTTTTAACGACGAGTATTGTTTTAACGATATTTAAAGGTCAGGACAGAAAAGGAATTGGTGTTATTTTATACGAGATTGCACAAAATTCGAGCATTGTTTCTTCGGTAAAGATGTATTCACAGATCGTTCAGAGTGCAGTGACCGTTGGTTTGGGAGGTTCTGCCGGTCTTGAAAGCCCGATTGCCGTTACAGGAGCTGCGATAGGATCAAATTTTGCCCAGACGTACCGTTTAAGCTATAAAGAACGTACGCTTTTACTTGCCGCAGGTGCTACTGCCGGTATTGCCTCTGCATTCAATGCACCGATTGCCGGAATCATGTTTGCATTTGAAATACTTCTCACAGGAGTTGTCTTTACAGACTTTATTCCTCTTGTTGTAGCGGCTGTGTGTGGGAGTTTACTTTCCAGGATTCTGTTACAGGAAGATGTTCTTTTCAGGTTTTACACCAGAGAGGCGTTTAATTACAGGAATGTTCCTTATTATCTCATTTTAGGGATTGTAACAGGTCTTTATGCACGATATTTTGTCATTATTTCGCAAAAGGTAGAGCATTTTATTAAGACCTTAAAGATGTCAAGGCTTAGAAAGGCAATGTTCGGAGGAGCAGTTTTATCGCTGCTATGTGTTCTTTTCCCACCTTTGTTTGGAGAAGGATATGAAACAGTGAAAGCTTTTACAAATGGCGATGTGCACAGAATTATAGAAAACAGCCTTTTCCGATACTTTGAAATTGGGAATTTTACAATTATTATTTTCCTGATTCTTGTACTTCTGTTAAAAGTTTTTGCAACGTCATTTACGATTTTCAGTGGTGGAAACGGAGGTAATTTTGCTCCTTCTCTTTTTGCAGGAGGTACGGTTGGTTATCTTTTTGCAATTATTTGCCAACAGATCGGTTTTCCGGAAGTGCCAGTTACCAATCTTGTTCTGGTAGGAATGGCAGGAGCCATGAGCGGTGTAATGTATGCTCCGCTGACGGCTATTTTCCTTATTGCTGAATCCAGCTTCGGATACGATCTTTTTATTCCGTTGATGATTGTCTCTATCATTTCTTATCTGATTGCAAAATGGTTTTCTCCTATTTCCCCTGAGCTTAAATCTCTTGCGGATCAGGGGAAAATTTTCACCAATAAACATGATAAAAATATATTATTCTCGTTAAGAACCGAAGATTTCATTGACCAGTATTCTCAGGCAATTAATGAAAATTCGCCGATCACAGAATTGTTTGAACTGGTAAAGAACGGAAACAAAAATATCTTTGCAGTAGTTAATAATGATAAAACATTACGGGGTATTCTGACTTTGGATGATATCCGCCCGTATCTGTTTACCAACGACGAAGTTTCGGTTTCTGTGAGCCAGATCATGAAAACTCCTCCGGCAGTTATTCATCCTGAAGATCAGCCACTGGCAATTCTTCAGACTTTTGATGATACAGGTGTCTGGAATTTACCTGTCGTCGATACCCAAAACAGATTTATCGGCTTTATCTCAAAATCGACCATACTGATGAGCTACCGCCAAATCTTAAAAGGATATTCTGAATAATTAATTTAATTTAATTTACATCAATAAAAAAAGATCAGCAACCGATTTTGCTGATCTTTGTATTTTAGCGTAACATGCTGCGATTATATTTCGCCCATAACGTACATATTTTCCATAGTTGGAACCGGGCTTCCTCCCTGTTTCTCAAGCGTTATGGCAAATGCCTGTGCTTTCGGGATGTTGGCAAGAGCAACTTTGCTGTCCTTTTCTTCGGAATACATTCCTGCGTTCACTGGTTTTCCGTCTTCAATAGCCCATAGCTGGTATTGCATTCCCTGAGGAGCTTTCGGAAGGCTTTCTGCATTAAGATAAACCTCTTTTGTTTTGGTATCCCAAAATACCATGGCTTTGGAATCTGAGTGTTTTTCCACGCCTTTCAGCATGACCATTTTCATATCAGGATTAGAAATCATTTCCATTTTCTGATTCATTTTCAGCATAGCAAGATCTTGATTTTTCTTTTCAGTTTCCATTTGGGCGATTTCCTGCCTTGTTTTTGTCTGCTCATTCATCCAGAAAATATTTCCTGCAACGCTGATTAGAAATAAGACTGATGCAGCCGCGGCATACACTTTCCAGTTACTGGTTCTCTGAATTCTTATTTCTTCCTGAGGTTCTGCGGCGGGAATATCTACAGAAACGACAGGTGCGACCTCTTGAGGAGTCTGTTCCTGCTGAATTTTGTTCCAGATCTTTGTTCTGAGATCGTCTGGAGGTATTACAGCCTGTGCTGTAGCAAGGTCTTCCAAAGTTTTCTGTGCTTCTTCAAAAGCTTCTCTTACTTCAGCATTATTCTTCATCACACACTCCAAAATACCTGCTTCGTCGGGTGAAGCAAGACCTAGAATATAAGATTCTATAATTCCGGATGATATGTATTCTTTAGTGTTCAATTTATTGATAATCTTTTAGCAAATCTTTTAATTTCATCAATGCATTCCGCATTTTTGTCTTTACCGTTCCCAGGGGTATCTTCAGTTTTTCCGATATTTCGTTTTGAGTAAACCCCTGATAATAAGCCAGATTGATGAGTTCTTTTTTATCACTTTCCAGACTTTCCAGCACATTATTAAATCCGATAAAATCAGATGGGTCGTTTGTTGTGGAAAGTTCTGCAGAGTTATATACGAAATCGGGTAACGATTGGTTTTTAAGCTCGTTCTGAAAGCTTTTAGACTTTAAATAATCTATAGCTGTGTTTCTGGCAATATTAATCATCCAGGTATAGAACCGCCCTTTTGATGAATCATATTGTTGAATGGAATTCCAGATTTTAACAAAAACATCCTGAATAATCTCTTCAGTGTAATCTTTGGATTGAACGATTCGAAGAATGACACCATAGAGTGCACCGGAATAATGGTCATACAAATAATGAAAACCATTTTCGTTTTTCTCTTTTAGTAAAACGATTAGTTGCTCTTCCGAATACTGTGTCTTAATAATTGATATTTTTCTTTCCAAATGTAATAAAATAAAACTGATAATAAGCAATACCTGCACCATCATTTAAAATCTCAATAAAATTAATCAAGTGTTTAATAATCTTTAAGATAAATATGCAATCCTTTAAAATTTAATAATCAGATGTATTTGCTTTTGAGTTTAACATAAAAATATTTCGCTGATTATTAATTGGTTATGATTTATTTCAAAAAAAATAAAACTAAACTAAGAATGCTCTCGTAAATGAATTTAGAAACAAATTCAAATACATATTAACTTAAAAAATCAAAAAAATGAACACTAGATCAAAAATTGCAGTTTTTAGTATGGTCGCTTTATCATTTGCATTCAGTGGTAAAATATCTGCCCAAATGATGAAAGAGAAAACAGTTATGGTCGGCGGAGCGCCAATGTATCCCTCTAAAAACATCATTGAAAATGCCGTAAATTCTAAAGATCATAAAACTTTAGTTGCCGCAGTAAAAGCAGCAGGATTAGTTGAAACTTTACAGGGAGCAGGACCGTTTACCGTATTGGCTCCTACAGACGCAGCTTTCGCCAAACTTCCGAAAGGCACAGTGGAAAACCTCGTGAAGCCTGAAAACAAAGCTATGCTTACAAAAATCCTTACCTATCATGTTTTACCGGGAAGATATAATGCTAAGCAAATCTGGGCAGCCGTAAAAGCAGGAAATGGAAAAAGTATGATGAAAACAGTAGAAGGTGAACAACTTACATTTTGGACTAAAGGAAAAAATCTATATGTAAGAGACGCTAAAGGAAACGATGCAAAAGTTACCATAGCAGATGTTAACCAATCAAACGGAGTGATTCATGTTATAGATACGGTTTTAATGCCGTAGTGGTGTGTTAGTTGAAACAGCATAATTTTTATGCTGTTTTTTTTCTCTCCCTATCATTATAAACAATAACACTTAAACAAATAATATTATGAAAAAAACTATTAATGTTTCTAATCAAGGTGCTACCCTTGATACAGGCAGAAGAAATTTTTTGAAGCTGAGTGGTGTTGGTCTTGCAATGGCCGGACTGACCTTGATCGGCTGTGACGACAATGAATTCGACTTTATGGAATCCAGCGTTTTTGATCTCGGGAAAGGAGATGTTGGCGTTTTGAACTATGCTTATGCACTTGAACAACTGGAAGCTGATTTTTATACCAAAGTGGTCAATAATTTTTACTCCGGGATTTCAAATGCTGAAAAAGAAATTTTTACAGATCTTTATCATCATGAAGTCATTCACAGAGATTTCTTTAAAGCGGCAATCAGCGGGGTAACATCTAATGTTCTGCCCACCTTGGAGTTTCAATATCCGAATGTAAATTTTAACGACAGAAATTCTGTTCTGGCTACGGCAAAAGCACTGGAAGATACCGGAGTAGCAGCGTATAACGGTGCCGGAAAATACATTACCAATGCAGATTACCTCGTGATTGCCGGGAAAATTGTTTCCGTGGAAGCAAGGCATGCTTCAGCAATCAGGAATCTTATCAACCCTAGCAGTGCTGCATTCTCCGGAGACGATGTTATTGATGCCAATGGATTGGATCTGGCAAAAGAGCCTAAAGATATTGTAATGGCAGCCGGAGGATTTATAAAAACACCTTTCACATGGAAAGAACAGGGAATCGGTTAATTTACTCACTTCAAAAATTTACATTATGAACATTCTTAAACTATTAGATAAGCTTTCTGACGATAAATTCTTCACTACAGAAACATCAAGATTAGACACTCTTACTGGTATTTCCAGATTCGGAAAAAAAGCAGCCATCGCTTCCCTTCCATTGGGATTAGGAGCATTCATGAGTACTCCTGCAAAGGCAGCTTCGTTAAAAAACGATAATACATTCAAAAGCACTTTAACTGATGCATTGCAACTTGCTTTGGTTCTGGAATATCTTGAAGATGAATATTATGCAATAGGCCTTTCTACCGCCGGACTGATTCCTAATGCAGACCGTACGGTTTTTATGCAAATTTCAAAGCATGAGTCGGCTCACGTTACCTTTTTGAAAAGCACTTTAAATTCATTGGGAGTAGCTCCCGGAACGAAGCCTACATTTGATTTTACGGCAGGAGGTAATTTTATGCCATTCAGTGATTATAATCAGTTCCTGGTTTTGGCTCAGGCATTTGAAGACACCGGAGTTCGCGCATACAAAGGGCAGGCAGGGAATGTAATGTCAAACAAAACAGTCTTACAGGCAGCTTTACAGATTCATTCTGTGGAGGCAAGACATGCATCGCAGGTAAGAAGAATGAGAGCTAATAAAGGTTGGATAGAATTGGCAGACGGAGGAAATATGCCTTCTGCGACTAATCCTGTCTATGCAGGAGAAGGAAATACTAATCAGGCTGGCTTCAATACAGCAGCTGCTTTCGGAGCTGCGGCAGGTTCGGCGGCATATGATGAGATTTTAACGGGAAGTGAAGCCCAGACAATTGCTTCTTTGTTTATTGTTTAAATAAAATTCTTTTATTAGGTTTGATCCCTTTCTATTTTTTTTGGAAAGGGATTTTTTTTAGGATAAAATGTTCAAACTAATTTTAAAAAACTTTAGATTAAAATTTAAAGAAAAACAAAAAACTCCCTTTTATAATGGAGTTTTTTGCCTTTTAAAACTTGAAAATACGGTGTAGTGTATGTGGTAAAAGTACAAAGTCTGGCATAGTTTATTTATGACTACGATCATAATAGGTTATTTTAACTGAATTTTCAAATTTTGAATAAGTGATTTTAGGAGAAGTAGTTATGAAAATTTTGTAACTTTAATGTATGAAAACAAAGATATATTCTTCTGTCCTGAAAAAGAAATTACCAGACAAGGAAGAAATAAGAAAAACAGCGAAGTTCTTTGCTGTAAGTGTTTTAGCATTACTTGCAATCGGTTTTTTTACCACTTCACAGAAACTGAATGCAGGATAATTTTAAAAAGTTAAACTTTGCAGATAAGTTTGAGTTTTAAGTTTTGACAATTATATTATTTTGTATATATTTGTGAATCGAAATAATTTTTTTTCATCATTTGTGTTTTTTTAGGCTCCTCATCAGGAGCCTTTTGTTTTTATGTCACCCGTTTTCTGTTATTGGACGGTATCCATTCCTGCTTTTTGCACTTTGGGCAGTTGCCTGCGTCTCCAGGATTTTTTTCTTCAGTATATCCGCAGAACGTGCAGGAATAATGAGCTTTTTCTTTGATGATCTTTAATGAGTCTTGCAATGAGCCCGGCATAATCGGAAGCCCGTATTTTACTTTTTCATCTTCAAAATAAAAAACACTTATTTCCCCCGAAACTTCTTCAATTGCCTGCTCGATCTGGCCAAGCTGTGAAATCCCTCTAAGCCTGAGTTCTGCAAAAAATTCATCGCTTCCGAGATTTTCTTTTTTAAAGTTTTCAATAGAAAATTCTCCGTTTTCTATGAGACATATTGATTTCCCTTCCAGCAATGTTTCAAATTTTTTACTTTTTGCAATAAGAAACGTGATAATTTTATAAATTAAAATAATCAGTACAAATACAAGAATTGAAGAAACAATTCCCACTTCCCTGTAAAACATGGGATCTCCCGCCGCTGAGCCCAGACCGATAATAACTACGAGTTCGAAAAGCGAAAGTTGCTTTACTCCCCTCTTTCCCAGAATCCTGAGCCCGATAATAATTGTCAGAAACATGATGAATGTCCGTAAAGCAACCTCGAATAAAAATGACCATTCTTCCTGCCCCAGCAGAAGTTCTTTCCAGTCAAACTTTAAAAGAAATATGGATAACATATCTGAATTATTTTGTTCTTTAAAATTCAAATAATGAGCCAAGGAATTTTATAAAATATTTTAATGGTAAAAATGATCTAAAACTTCTATAATCTGATGGTAAATAAAATCAAGTTCCTCAGACGTAATGCAATAAGGCGGAACAAGATACATTACATTTCCCAAAGGCCGGAGGATGATTCCCCTATTTAGAAATTCTTTATACAACATTTTTACAATATCATTAAAATACGAAGTCTTTCCGCTGCTTATAATTTCCCAAGCCAGAATGGTTCCTGTCTGCCGTACATTTTCAACTTTTGAATGTCTCCTGAGAATTTCTGAAAATACTGAATGTTTTTTAACAATAAGATCAATATTCTCAAGCGTTTCAGGCTGTAGTAAAAGTTCCATGCTTGCGAGGGCTGCTGTACAAGCTAGCGGATTAGCCGTGAAAGAATGTCCGTGGAAAAGTGTTTTGTATCGATCATCTGATAAAAATTCATCGAAAATTTCAAGGGAACAGCTGGTGATCCCCATTGGCATTGTACCACCGGTAAGTCCTTTGGAAAAACACATAATATCAGGCTTTTCCGAAAGATGATCGGCTGCGAAAAGTTTTCCTGTCCTTCCGAAACCTGTAAAAACTTCATCCTGAATCATTAATATTTTCTGTTTTCTGCATACTTTCATTAATTCCGACAAATCTTCAGCCTTATGCATCAGCATTCCTGCCGCACCCTGAATCAACGGCTCATAAATGAAACAAGCGGTTTCATGTGAGATACTTTCAATAAATGTTGTAAGGCGGTCGAGGTTTTCCGCAGTCGGAACATCAATAAAGACGACTTCAAAAAGCATTTCCCCGAAAGGCTGTGTCCATACACTTCTTCCGCTCACCGACATCGCACCAAAAGTATCTCCGTGATAAGCATTTTTAAAAGCAAGAATTTTTGTTTTTTTATGTTTCTGATTGTAAGCGTATTGAATGCACATTTTTAAAGCTACTTCTACAGCAGTTGAACCATTATCCGAATAGAAGATTTTCTTCTGATTTTCAGGAAGGAGACTCAAGAGATTTTCGGAAAGCTGTACAGCCGGCTCATGGGTAAATCCTGCAAAAATCACCTGTTCCAGAGTATGCAACTGATCGGAAACCCGTTTTGCGATATAAGGATGCGCATGACCATGAAGCGTTACCCACCAAGAAGAAACTGCATCTATATATTGTTTTCCTTCATCGTCAAAAAGATAAATTCCTTTGCCTCTGACGATCGGAATAATGTCATTAGCTGTTTTCATCTGAGTATAAGGATGCCAGTTGACGGCTTTGTCCCGTTTTGATAGATTCATGAGTAATTTTAATTTAGATAATTAAAAATGATAATGAATTATCAGTGAAAATTTAATAATCCATTATCACTATTTACTTCTTAACACATTGTTTTTTCTTTTACCATCGGTTTAAGACCTAAAGTTTTAAGCAATTCTATATCTTCTGAAACTCCCGGATTCGGAGTAACCAGTAAAGTTTCTCTTTCCCCTGTAAATATGGAGTTTGCACCTGCCATAAAACACCAGCCCTGCTCAAATTCCGTCATTTCAATTCGTCCGGCACTCAAACGGATCATTGATGACGGCATAATGATTCTTGCTGTAGCAATCATTCTCACCATTTCCCAGGTATCCGTTTTCTGGTTGTTTTCGAGGGGTGTGCCTTTTACTCTTGCTAAAGCATTGATAGGAACAGATTCCGGATGTCTGGGCATCGTTGCCAGTGTTAAAAGCATGGAAATCCTGTCGCCATGAGTCTCCCCCAGTCCTATTATTCCTCCTGAACACACGGTAATTCCTGCCTTTCTTACGTTATTGATCGTGTTGATTCTATTGTCAAAAGTCCGTGTAGAAATAATTTCTTCATAATATTGCTCGGAGGTGTCCAGATTGTGATTATAAGCATACAATCCTGCTTCCTGCAAACGGACTGCCTGTTCTTCTGTAAGCATTCCCAACGTACAACAAACTTCCATTCCCAGCTCATTGACTCCTTTTACCATATCAATTACGCGGTCGAAATCACGGTTATTACGCACCTCTCTCCACGCTGCGGCCATACAGAAACGTGATGATCCGCCTTCTTTTGCCTTCTTGGCATGCTCAATTACTTTTTCCGTCGGCAGTAATGCCTTTACTTTGATATCTGTATGATATCTTGCGGCCTGTCCGCAATACGAACAGTCTTCGGGACATCCGCCGGTTTTTATTGATAATAAAGTAGACATCTGTATTTCTTCGGGATTGTGCCATTCACGGTGTGTGGTGGCTGCTTTGTATATAAGTTCAAGAAGTGGGAGATTATAAATTTTCTCAATCTCTTCTTTTGTCCAGTCGTTTCTAAGTGCTGTTTTATCTTTCATATTTTTCTAATTCTTTTGTAGCAGTTTCTATCTGTTGTTTTGTTATTTCATTGAGATAAGGAATTCTTATAATTGTTGTTTCATGATGAATATTTTTAACAATAATTCGCTCAGTATCTTGAGGAAAATTTCCGTTAAGAATTAAATATTTTAGTTTAATTTTTCTTTGGTTTAAAACCATCATGGATAATAAAGTGTGATTAATGCAACCCAGATAATTCTTCACCACAAGTGCTACCGGAACGTTGAGTTTTTCGATAAGATCAATCATCAATTCATTATCATTCAACGGAACCATAAGTCCTCCGGCTCCTTCTATGATAAGATTGTTTTGTGTCTGGGGAATTTTAAACTTGTTTAAGTCAATTTCAATTCCTTCTTCTTTTGCTGACTGATGAGGCGATGCAGCCAGTTTCAATCGGTAAGTTTCAGGATAGCAGATTGTATTTTCATTGGTCCAGCTTGTTATTTTCATGCTGTCGGAAAACTCCAGATCCCCTGACTGTAAAGGTTTCCAGTAGTCTGCATTAAAATATTTTGTTAAAATTGCCGAACAGACTGTTTTTCCTACCTCGGTTCCTATTCCTGTAACGAATAAAGTTTCGGATATTGATTTCAGTTTATTTACATCCATATTTCGTTGTGTTAATTTATTTTCAGGCAAATTCTTTAATGATTTCTGTAAGCTTCAGAATTTCTTCCTCTTTATTGAAAGTATGCAGACAAATTCTGAGTCTTTCCGTGCCTTCCTTTACGGTCGGACTGAAAACTGCATAGGTTAAAAATCCTTGATCTGATAAAGTCTTTGTTAAAGCTTTCAGCCGATTGTTATCCGGAATAATGATAGCCTGTATCGGACTATTTTCGTTAGAGACGGTTTTTACATTCTGATTACGAAAAATTTTAATTTTTTCCTGAAGCTTTGTTGATAATTTATCATTTACAGTCAAAAAATAATATCCTTCAAAAATACTTTTCCATAGAAAATCATGCGCCGAGGTAGAGTAGATGAAAGGTGAAGCAAAATTGATAAGAAAAGATTTTATCACATTATTTGTAAGAATTGAAGCTCCGTGTGTTCCCAATGCTTTTCCGTAGGTGACAACTGTTGCAAGAACCTTTTTCTGAAGCCGAAAACGATCGACTAATCCATATCCGAAAACCCCGAAGGCATGTGCTTCATCAACAATAAGTCCAGCATTGTATTGTTCTGCGAGTTCAGCAATTTCATGCAGCGGAGCAACGTCTCCATCCATTGAATACAAACTTTCAACAGTAATATAAACCTTGCCTTTTTGTTTTTTGAGAATCTCTTCCAAGTGGAAGCAGTCATTATGGGCGAATTTTAATTTTCTACAATGTGACATCATACAGCCATCATGCACCGACCGGTGAATCTTTTCATCGATAATAACCGTATCATGACGGTTTGGAAGTGATGAAAACAAAGCCAGGTTAGCATTATATCCAGAAGGAAAAAGAAGTGCTGACTCATACTGATGTTTCTCGGCAATAAAATTTTCTGTTTCTGTGACAATCGCGCTATTTCCGCTTATCAGTCGTGATCCGGTGCTTCCTTTCAGTAATTCAGGATTTCCCTGAACTGTTCTTAGCAGGATTTTCTGAAATTCCTCATTTCTTGCTAATCCCAAATAATCATTTGAATAAAAATCAATTCCGCTGTTTTGAGTTTTTAAAATTCTTAAAATGTCGCTTTGCTTTCTCTTTTGTAAAGCGTTTTCAAAATACAGAAAATCCTTAAACATGATTTACTTCTATCATTTCCTGCGAAATAGACTGAATCCAATGCTCATGAAGTTCATTTTCAATTTTTAAAATATATTCAGCATGAGATTTCCAATCCTCAGAAAATTTATCGAGCTGGCTTACCATTTCTTCTAAATGCCCTTCTTCTTCAAGAATAATTGATTTTACCATAACCTTTGAAGAATGTTTTGTGAGAATCTCCTGGTAAACGGGATATAATTTATCTGCACGAACTTCAATAGCATACGTTACAAAAAGATAAGCTGCGTATTTTAACTCTTCTTTTTTTAATGAAAACTTTTGTTGCAGATATTTACAAGTTTTAATGTCAAGACTATGAAGATACTGTTTGGTAGAAGTAGATGCAAGCAATTCTTCATTTCTGTAATTTTCACAAATTTTTGAATTAACTCTAAGAATTTGTTTTTTAAGATAATAAGCGTGCCGGTGTTCTTCCGCTGCATGTTTCAACTGGATGAGATTAACTTCTGACGGATGTTCGCAGGCAGAAATTTTTCTCGCACCTGCATTTTCCATATAAGACAAAGTATTCAGCCATTTTGCATGACTTTCATTATGCTGAACAATTTTCTCTAAAAGATTATAAAGTGACATTTTATTTTGTTTGCCTCAAAAATAGTATATTGCCGGATGGTTATATGGTACCAGTTTTAATATAATGAATAGTCCGGTTGAAATTCCTTATCAAAGTTTCATTACAATAGACAGATCTTCAGAGGTTTCTGTTTATATGCAGATTTCAAATCAGCTGATTAATGCCATTCAGCGTGGGTTTCTTCCATTCGGAACCAAACTTCCCGGAACCAGAACGTTAAGCATGGTTCTGAAGGTTCACAGAAATACTATTGTATCTGTTTATGATGAACTTCTGGCTCAGGGATGGGTAGAAAGTTTTCCTAATAAAGGAACGTTCGTCATAGGAAAAGATCAGAATAAACCTGTTCAGATCGAGAAAATTAAAAAGAACAGCCTTGAAAACTATCCTGGCACAACAGGATTCTCTTTCAAGACTTCCAATATACTTGATAATCCATTTGAACATTCCTCATGTGAATATATTTTTAATGATGGAATCCCTGATATTCGACTTACTCAGGTAGATCAGTATTCAAGAATTTACACTTCCATTTTAAAAAGAAAAGCTCATAAAATCGGACAGTACAATCAGGACGGAAGTGAATTTTTTAAACAGCATCTTGCACAATACCTAAATTTATCGCGAGGATTGCCGATCTCAAAAAACAATCTTCTCATCACGCGAAGTACTGAGATGAGTATGTATATTGTGTCCGAAGTTCTTCTTTCTGAAGGTGATACTGTTCTGGTAGGTGAACTAAGCTACTTTTCCGTAAATATGATTTTCCAGAGAAAAGGTGTTACAATCAATTCCGTTTCTATGGATGAAGACGGAATCAAAGTAGATGAAGTACGGAAAATCTGTGAAAAACAAGATATCAGAATGTTATATATTACGCCTCATCACCACTATCCTACCACAGTTGCCCTGAGTGCAAAAAGAAGACTCGAATTGTTGAAACTCGCTCAGGAATATGGTTTT
This sequence comes from Chryseobacterium taeanense, assembly GCF_900099685.1. Taxonomy (GTDB): domain Bacteria; phylum Bacteroidota; class Bacteroidia; order Flavobacteriales; family Weeksellaceae; genus Chryseobacterium; species Chryseobacterium taeanense. Next base: position 431,727 of record NZ_FNDW01000002.1, read on the forward strand.
ATTATTTTAGAAGATGATTACGATTATGATTTTCATTATGATAAAAGCCCGATTCTTCCTTTGGCAAGTGCAGATACAAAAGGTATGGTGATTTATATAGGATCGTTCGGGAAATCACTGGTACCGGGTTTTCGTACCGGATTCATTGTAGCTCCAGAAAACGTAATGGCCGAAATGAGAAAATATCTGGGTATTATCGACAGGCAGGGTGATATTTTAATGGAACATGTTCTTGGTGAAATGATTGCCGAAGGGGAAATCAACCGCTATCTGAAAAAATCTCTTAAAATTTATAAGGAAAGAAGAGACCATTTCTCTTATTTGCTGAAAGAATATTTGCATGAATACATCGATTTTAAAATTCCCTCCGGAGGATTGGCTATTTGGACAGAGTGGAAAGTTCCTGTGAACCTCATGAAACTTTCCAGAAAATGTATTCAGGATAATCTTTTCATCCCAAAAACACTACTCTACCAAAACCGGAATCTTACGGCAATGCGGCTGGGTTTTGGAAATCTTGGTTTTAATGAAATGGAAAAAGCAATTGAAATACTTTCAGAAAATGTGAAAAGTAGTTCGAAATAATATAAAATTAATTTGTCAGCTTTTTTTGGTTGGATTTTTGGATATTAGGATTTTAAATCTCTACACCATTGAAATTAATCATATTTACAAACAAAGGCATTTTCTGTCCGCAAGGAAAATTTTATATTGATCCGTGGCGGCCTGTTGATCTTGCAGTCATCACCCATGGACACGCCGATCACGCCCGTTGGGGAATGAAAAAATACCTCTGCCATCATTTTACAAAGCCTATTTTATACATAAGAATCAGTGAAGATATCGAATGTCAGAGTGTTGAATATGGTGAGACTGTCAATATCAACGGAGTAAAAGTTTCCCTACATCCTGCGGGTCATATTATTGGTTCTGCACAGATCAGACTGGAATATAAAGGATATGTAAGTGTTGTTTCCGGAGACTATAAAGTTCAGGACGATGGACTGAGTACGCCCTTTGAACTTGTAAAATGTAACGAGTTTGTCACAGAAAGTACTTTCGGACTTCCTATTTATAACTGGCTTGAGGTAGAAGATTTAAATAAAAAATTACAGAATTGGGTTTTAAGAAATAAAGAAAATCAGAAGACTTCAGTCTTTATCGGATATTCTCTGGGAAAAGCCCAAAGAATAATGAAAGCGGTTGAAGGTTTAGGGAAAATTCATGTACATTATTCCATCGGAAAACTCAACGAAGCGTTTGAAGCCGTTGGAATCGACCTTCCTGAATACGAAATTCCAGATTTCAGAGAAAGTGTAAAACATCTTCAGGATGAAATCGTTATTGTTCCGCCTGCTTTATTAGATTCTAATGTTATTAAAAAAATTCCAAATGCAGCTACGGCTATTTGTTCCGGATGGATGCAGGTGCGTGGTGCAAGAAGATGGAGAAGTGCAGATGCCGGTTTCGCTATGAGTGACCACGCCGACTGGAAAGGGCTATTGCAAGCTATCAAAGCCACAGAAGCTGAACTGGTTCACGTAACACACGGACAGACCGAAGTTTTTTCTAAATATTTGAATGAAATAGGAATACAATCTGATGTTGTAGAAACTTTGTATGGAGACGATGATGAAGAGGAAACAGAAAAAGAGATCATTAAATCGTAAAGTTGAACTTTTTTTGAAGATAAAAATCAATAATGAAACATTTCGCAGAACTTATCAACGCTTTGGAAAGCACCAATAAAACGAATGCTAAAATCGATGCCATTATCGATTATCTCGAACGTGCGCCGGATGAGGATAAAGTCTGGTTCATCGCCTTGTTTACAGGAAAAAGGCCAAAGCGAAATGTGAACACCAACTACATGAAAGAATGGGCATTAGAAATTACAGAATTGCCATTCTGGCTGTTTCAGGAAAGTTATTCGTCGGTAGGAGATCTTGGGGAAACACTTTCATTGATCCTTCCTCCACCTACAGAACAAATTGAACGTTCTCTATCTGAATGGATGAATGAAATTATTAATCTGAAAAATAAAACAGATCTTGAAAAAAAAGAATTCGTACTCCGTTCATGGAACGGCCTGGATTATACGGAACGTTTGATTTTCAATAAATTACTAGGCGGAAGTTTCAGGATCGGAGTTTCCGACAAAACATTAATCAATGCTCTGACTAAATTTACCCAACAGGAATCAAGTACCTTAACGCACAGCCTCATGGGGAAATGGCAGCCTGATGAAGTATCTTTTCATGAATTGGTTTATGCGGAAAATATCAATCCCGATAATTCAAAACCCTACCCTTTCTGTCTTGCCTATCCTTTGGAAAAAGATTTAAATGAATTAGGAAATGTTGATGAATGGCTTGTCGAATACAAATGGGACGGAATTCGCGGGCAGATCATCAGAAGGAATGACGAAGTTTTTATCTGGTCGAGAGGCGAAGAGCTTGTTACCGAACAGTTTCCTGAAATAAAAGACGTTATTCAGAACATGAAAGGGAATTTTGTATTAGATGGAGAAATACTTGCGGTAAAAGATGATAAAGTTTTAAATTTTAATGAATTACAAAAAAGATTAAACAGGAAAACTTTAACAAAAAAAATGCTTTCAGAAATTCCAATTCAGGTTTTTGTTTACGATTTGCTGGAACTTGAAAATAATGATCTTCGGGAAAAACCAATTTCTGCGAGAAGAGCCATGCTTGAGGAATTATTGTTAAATGAACATCCTGAAAATATTAAAATATCTCAAGTTATTGAGTTTAGTAATTGGAATGAATTAGACAAAATCAGAGAAAGTTCAAGAGACATCAACAGTGAAGGTTTAATGCTGAAACAGAAAAACTCACCTTATCATTCCGGAAGAAAAAAAGGTGATTGGTGGAAATGGAAAATTAATCCGTTAACTATTGATGCTGTTCTCATTTATGCTCAAAAAGGAAGCGGCCGGCGAAGTGCTTACTATACAGATTATACATTTGCCGTAAAAAATGAGGATAAGCTGGTCACGATTGCCAAAGCGTATTCGGGATTGACGGATAAAGAAATTATGGAAGTCAGTAAATTCGTAAATAAAAATGCAATCGAAAAATTTGGCCCGGTTCGAACCGTGAAAGCAGAGCTTGTTTTTGAGATTGCTTTTGAAGGAATCGGATTCAGTAATCGTCATAAAAGCGGTGTAGCGCTCCGTTTCCCGAGAATTCTAAGGTGGCGGAAAGATAAAACAGTAGATGAAATTGATGATCTTGAGGAGATTAAGAAATTGATACAGTAAAATTTAAAAACAAAATCCGCAATAATTATTTTAAGATATTTTTTTGATCGCAAAGTGCACTTCTGAAGGAATGACATTGGCTGAGTGAAATGCCTTTGCGAACGTAACTAAATATATTAAAAAAACTTTGCTTTCATAGCGTTAATAACTTACATATTTTTAAAGTTTGACAACATTCGAAAATACCAATGGCTACCAAATCATTCAAAACTGGATGAGCGATAAAGGCATTTCCCCCTTTAAATTTCAGGTAGAAACCTGGCGCAAATTTGGAAATGGCTACAGTGGAATGGTTGTGGCACCAACAGGTTTTGGTAAAACATATTCTGTCTTTTTAGCATTGATTTCAGATTTCCTGAATCGCCCTGAAAAATATAAAAAAGGTCTGAAAATGATCTGGATTACCCCACTCCGTTCGCTTTCAAAAGATATTGCCAAAGCCATGCAGGAAGTAATTGATGAAATCGGTTTAGACTGGGCGGTCGGCGTTCGAAATGGTGATACAGATCCGAAAGTTAGACAACAGCAGGTGAAAAATATGCCTGAAATTCTGGTTGCCACCCCTGAAAGCCTTCATCTGCTTCTCGGACAAAAAAATCATCAGCGTTTTTTTCAGAATCTTCAGACGATTGTTATTGATGAATGGCACGAATTATTAGGTTCTAAACGCGGTGTGATGGTTGAACTCGGTATATTTCAGCTCAGAAGATATACTCCGAAACTAAAAATCTGGGGAATCACTGCTACGATAGGCAACCTCGATGAAGCGATAAACGTTCTTATTCCTTATGATGTAAAAAAAATAAAAATCACGGCAAAAGAAAAAAAGAAAATTGATATCCTTTCCGTTTTTCCTGATGAAGTGGAAATTTTGCCGTGGGCAGGTCATTTGGGACATAAATTAGCGGATAAGGTTGTTCCTATTATTCTCAATTCCAACTCTACAATTGTTTTTACCAATACAAGAAGTCAGAGCGAAATGTGGTATCAGCTTTTACTGGATGCTTATCCTGATTTTGCGGGCCAGATCGCTATTCACCACAGTTCCATTGATTCACATTTAAGAATCTGGATTGAAGAGAATTTAAGTAATGGAAAACTCAAAGCCGTGGTTTCAACTTCCTCTCTGGATTTGGGAATTGATTTTAAACCTGTTGATACCGTAATTCAGATTGGTTCTGCAAAAGGTGTCGCAAGATTTTTACAGCGCGCAGGGCGAAGTGGACATTCTCCATTTGAGACATCCAAAATTTACTGTGTTCCTACACATTCATTAGAATTGATTGAAGTTTCTGCTTTAAAAGAAGCGGTAAAAAATAATGTTATTGAGCCGCGTGACCCACAGGTTTTATGTTTTGATGTCCTTGTTCAGTTCCTGATGACACTTGCGATTGGCGACGGATTTTATCCTCATGATATCTATCCTGCAATTAAAGAAACGTTTGCCTTTCAGGAAATGACAGATGACGAATGGAAAAACATTCTTGATTTTTTAACCATCGGTGGAAAAGCATTAAAAAGTTATGAAGAGTTTCATAAGATTGTAATTGACGAAAATGGTTTGTATAAAGTAACCTCACGAAGAATTTCCATGCTGCACCGGATGAATATGGGTGTTATTGTGAGTGATGCCATGCTGAAAGTGAAATTTATTTCCGGAGGATATATCGGAATGGTGGAAGAATATTTTATTTCAAGGCTAAAAAAAGAAGATAAATTTATCCTCGCCGGTCGTGTCTTGGAAGTCGCGATGATTAAGGATATGACAGTGTTCGTAAGGGCTTCAAAAGGAAAAGCTTTTGCACCCAGCTATCTCGGCGGAAGACTTCCGTTGAGTTCAAATCTCGGGCAGTTTTTAAGGCAAAAATTATCGGGAGCGCTTAATCCTAAATCTTCTGAAAAAGAATTGAAATTCCTTCACCCGCTATTGACCAACCAGGAAGAACGGTCACATATTCCGGAAGAGAATGAATTTTTGGTGGAATTAATTAAAAACCGGGAAGGCTATCATCTTTTTATGTATCCTTTCGAAGGGCGTTTAGTACATGAAGTAATGGCTGCCCTTATTGCGTATAGGATTTCTAAACTGGCTCCGATTTCATTTTCAATGGCGATGAATGATTATGGTTTTGAACTCTTCAGTGATAAGGAAATTCCGTTAAATGAAAATAATTTAGAACAGATTTTAACCCGCGAAAATTTGATAACGGATGTTATTTCAAGTATTAATGCAGCAGAAATGGCGAGAAGAAAGTTCAGAGACATTGCTGTAATTTCAGGAATGGTCATTCAGAATTTCCCGGGTCAGCAAAGATCAAACAAATCTTTACAGAGTTCCGCAGGACTTATTTTTAAAGTGCTTGAAGATTATGATCCAGAGCATTTTCTGGTAAGACAGGCTTATACGGAAGTTTTTAATATGCAGCTGCAGGAACAGAGGTTGGTGGAAGCTTTCAAAAGAATTGAAAAGTCAAAAATCATTCTGAAATTTGCAAATTCATTTACACCGCTCAGTTTCCCGATAAAAGTAGACAGCCTCCGCCAGACACTTTCCAGTGAAGATCTTGACGCAAGAATTAAACGTCTCGTAGAACAGTCTAAAAAAATAAGATAATCAGTCGATTCTTTTTCCCAGAATTTTCAGAGTTCTTTCTACGCCATCCAAAACGGCAACATCCGGAAAAGTTCCCCAATCTTCAAATCCGAGATGTCTGAAAAGTTTTAAGCTCGGTTCATTATGGAGAAAAATAAAGCCTAATAATATTTTTATTTCAAAATTTTTTGCATTATCAATACAATATTTCAGAACTTTTTTGCCAAGACCTTTTCCACGGCTGCTTTCATCCATATAGATGCTTATTTCTACAGTACCCTTGTAAGCAGGTCTTCCGTAAAATGATGAAAAGCTTACCCAGCCCAATACATTTTTCTGATTGTCTTCAATGATCCATAACGGACGGTTTTCAGGGTTGTGTTCATTGAACCACTGAATTTTACTTTTAATAGAAACATTTTCGGTATCAGCAGTTACCATTCTTGATGGAATGGTAGAATTATAAATCTCAACGATTTTCGGTAAATCTTCAAAGGAAGCGTTTCTGAAGATAATCTCTTCCATAATTTAACAGCATTTATTCTGCAAATATACTGGAAGATTTTTCTTTACCTATAGCCTATTCACCGGTATTATTTTCATTTATTTCCTTCAGGGCTCTGTTCAGGCTTCTTAACGTAATTCCAAGATAGGCCGCCATATCTTCTTTCGAGATTTCCATTTCTTTTGATTTTAATTCAAGAAGCTGGCTAAGGGTGTGTTCTGTGGTGTGCAGTTGCTGATAAGACGCTCTGCTCGAAGTATTAACAATGCGTTCAGCAAAAACATCAAGCAAAAAATTATTCAGCGTAAGGTCATTTTTAAGTAAATTCCTGAAGTAAGGAATAGACATCGCATACACCGTAACTTCTGTCATCGCTTCAATACTGCAAAGACACGGAACATTTTTTATCACCTCAATCTCTCCTATAATTTCTCCTTTTCCAAGGAATTCAACAATATATTCTTTATCATTTTCTTCTACGAAATAACATTTGGTAATTCCGCTTCTAATAAGCATAATTTTGGTAGACGATTCGTTTTGGGAAAGTATTTTTTCACCTTTTCCATAAGATTTTAAAACGATATTTTCTTTACGTGACTGCTTCTGATAAAGCTCTTCCAGATAGTCTAAAAATGGTTGATTCGTTCTCAGCATAATAATGATCCGGACAAATGTCCTTTTACGTTTTATTTTTAATTCTGAATTTTGAACCTGAAAATTACAAAATCTTAGTTTAATATATTATGAATTCTATCAATACAATTGCTTTTGATGCAGATGATACGCTTTGGATCAATGAAACTTATTTTCAGGAAGCCGAAATGTCTTTCTGCCGTCTGCTTGAAAATTATATGCCCCATGAATCTGTTGCCCGTGAACTGTATGGTACCGAAATGCGGAATCTTCATCTCTACGGATACGGTGTAAAAGGTTTTATGCTGTGCATGATGGAAACAGCAGGCAGAATTTCAAACGGAAACGCTCCTTTATCGATAATGAATAAAGTTATTGATATCGGGCATGATCTGCTGCAGAAACCAGTTGAGCTTCTTGAGGGTGTTCCCGAAACTTTGGAGCATCTGCAGGGTAAATACAGACTGGTGGTTGCTACCAAAGGTGATCTGTTGGATCAGGAGCGTAAACTCAGAAAATCTGGATTGGAGAAATATTTTCATCATATTGAAATCATGAGTGATAAGAAAAAAAGCGATTACCAGAAACTTATAAAACATCTTGACTGTACGCCTGAAAGTTTTTTAATGATCGGAAATTCAATAAAATCTGATATCTTACCTGTTCTGGAAAACGGCGGATATGCAGCTCACGTTCCGTATCATATTACCTGGGCACATGAGCATCATGAGGAAAAACCGGAATCTGAGTATTTTATGGAGTTTAAAAATATTCGTGAGATCCTGGATTATCTATGAAAATATTATATTTTATTTCCGATGGAATAATTTGGTTCTTTTTGTATATGTTTAATAGTCAAAAAGAGTTGGGAAGAATTCTGTATTATCTTATTACCATTCACTGGCTCTTTTCCTTTTTTCAATCATAAAATCTACGGAGATTTTGCCGGGACCAAAAACCATGAAAAGCAAATACACTGAAAGATAGATAAGACTCATCTCCCGCTTTTCAAAAGGATCTGCTCCATGAACAACAAAACCTGCAATAACCATTGTAAAAACCAGAAACCCTAAAGCCACTCTGGTGAAAAGTCCTAAAATAAGAAATATTGAACAAGCAAATTCAGCAAAGACCGTTAAGGTTAAAGTTACAGTTGGTCCCATTCCCAGAAAATCATAAAACTGAATATTGCCTCCTTCCAGAAGCATTTGAAGTTTCGGAAATCCGTGAGACAGCATGGCGAAACCTATAAACACCCTTACTATGAATAAAATAATATCTTTAAAAATTGAATTAGAATTTGTCCGGTTCAAATAATTCATTAAGTCAAAAAATTTTAAATTAAATATAATGAAATTCTTTTAATACAACGGCTTTACTACGTTTCTTAGTCTATCTGTAGCCGAAATTTTTAAGGTCTCTGTCATTTTTTCTCCAGTCTTTTTTCACCTTTACAAAAAGATTAAGATGAATTTTTTTGTTGAAAAATTTTTCCAGATCGATCCTTGATTCTGTTCCTACTTTTTTAATGGCCTCTCCTTTATGCCCTATCAGAATTCCTTTTTGCGTATCTCTTTCTACGTAAATAATAGAATCGATGAATATAATTCCTTCTTTTTCTTTAAACTGTTCGGTAACTACTTCCACCGAATAAGGAATTTCCTTATCATAATTTAATAAGATTTTCTCACGAATCGCTTCGTTTACGAAAAATCTTTCCGGCTTATCCGTATATTGATCTTTGTCGTAGTATGGCGGATTTTCCGGGAGTAACGATTTCAGCTTGGGCAAGATAATATCTGTATTAAAAGCATTTAATGCAGAAATCGGGAGTATTTCGGCTTTTGGTATTCTTTCATGCCAGGTTTCAACCAGTTTTTCAAGACCTTCCTGATCCGTCTGGTCTACTTTATTAAGTAACAGTAAAACCGGAACAGGTATTTTATTAAGTTTATCGATTAAGAATTCTGAAGGTTCAGCTTTATCGGTAACATCCACGATAAATAGGAAAACATCCGCGTCCTGAAGAGAATCTTTTACAAAATCCATCATTTTTTCCTGCAAACCGTATTTCGGATCTAAAACTCCCGGTGTATCAGAAAATACGATCTGTAAATCTTCTTCGTTATAAATTCCAAAAATTCTGTGGCGTGTGGTCTGTGCTTTCTGGGTAACAATTGCCAACTTCTCTCCCATCAACTGATTGAGTAAGGTAGATTTTCCGGCATTCGGTTTCCCGACTATATTTACAAATCCTGCTTTGTGCATAAAAATTATATTGAGCTGCAAAGTTAATAAAACAAATCTGGTCTTCCTGCCTTTTGTCAGATTTATAATGAAAAGCCAATTTAAACAGCAGGTTTTCTGATGTTTTGTTTAAAGAGAACCATCTTTTGTTCAAGGAGTTTTCCTTATACAAATATTATGTGAAAATGGAAATATTCAGAATAAATCAAAAATATCTAAGTAAACTTTTGTATTTTGGAGATTAAATAAAAACATCCATGGCCACTAAAAAACTATCTCCTGAAAAAAGCAGCGAATTAATTGAAATTCTTAAAACCAGATTTGAAAATAACCTCTTGAGACATCAGAATATTGAATGGCGCGATGTTCAGGAGAAACTGGAAAATCATCCTGAAAAACTTTGGTCTTTATATGAAATGGAAATCACTGAAGGCGAACCTGATGTTGTTGGTAAGGATGAAGACACTGGAGAATATATTTTTTTCGACTGCGCTCCAGAAAGCCCGAAACGCCGAAGCCTTTGCTATGATTATCCGGCATGGAATTCAAGAAAAGCCAACAAACCGGAAGGAAATATTGTGGACAAAGCCAATGAAATGGGTATAGAAATATTAACCGAAGAGCAATATCGCCATCTTCAGCAATTGGGAAAATTCGATCTCAAAACTTCAAGCTGGATTAAAACTCCCGAAAATATAAGAGAATTAGGCGGCGCAGTTTTTTGTGACAGAAGATATGATACTGTTTTTATGTATCATAACGGCGCTGAATCCTATTATGCTGCAAGAGGATTTCGGGGATGTCTTAAAGTCTAATAATTTTGCTTTATCAGATTATTCACTAATTTAATTTTCATATCGGAATAGTATTGGTATTTTAGCTTAACTGGAAATTAATTTAACATAATTAAAAAAGATATGAAAAAATTAATCTTATTAAGTTTATTGTCAGTTTTTTTAATAAACTGCAATAAAAAAGCTGAAGCTCCGGCTCCTGAGACAGCACAAACAGACACAATGACTGCAAGCGAAAAAGTAGTTGATACTCTGACAGCTAAATCTTATTGCTATATGGGAGTGACAGGAAAAGACAGCGTTTTTGTAAGTTTCGATGAAAATCTGGGAACAATAACCGGGAAAATGACAACAAAGAACAGCGAAAAAGACAGTAATAAAGGTGAATTATACGGGTTTAAATCAGGAGATACCCTTAAACTTACTTACGAATTTGCATCCGAAGGAAAATCAGGGAATAAAAATGATATTTATTTTCTTCAGACTAAAGATGGACTGAGCGAAGGTATAGGAAACAGAGATCCTGAAACAGGAACAAAATATGCAGACGAGAAAAAAATAAAATATACCGGAGGGCGCATGCTTAAAGCTACCGATTGCGCTCTGGTTGCAAAAGCCTTACAATAAAATTAAAGAATGTAAATCAACAAAACAGCCTTGTATTTAAGGCTGTTTTTATAATTCGTCTTTGATGATTTTAATAAATTCATTCACCGGTTCGTCGCTTGTATTCCATGAAGTAATAAGACGTATGGCCGAAGATTTGTCGTCAACTTTTTTCCAGACATAAAATTCAAATTTCTCTGAAAGTTTTTCAATCAGATCGTTGCTCAATACAGGAAAAATCTGGTTGGTATGTGTATCCGCCAAAAACTGAATTCCTCTTTCCTTCATCGCATTTTTCATCTTCATCGCCTGCTGATTCGCCTGTTTTGCCAGCTCGAAATACAGCTCATTTTTCATTAGCTCTAAAAACTGAATTCCAAGCAGTCTTCCTTTAGCCAGTAAAGCCCCTTTTTGTTTGACGTTAAAAGCAAAATCCTGTTTCAGTTCTTTATTATTTATTACGATAGCTTCTCCAATCAATGCTCCGTTTTTGGTTCCGCCCAGATAAAAGATATCTGTAAGCTCCGCAACTTGTTCAAGATTAAGGTCACTCGTTTCTGCCGTCAGTCCATGTCCCATTCTCGCCCCATCCATAAATAAATAAAGGTTATTTTCTTTACAGAAGACTGAGAGATTTTTAAGTTCGTTAAAAGTATAAATCGTTCCCAGTTCCGTAGAGTTGGAAATGTAAACCAGTTTTGGCATTACCTGATGCGGAACATTTTTATGACTTTCAAGAATGGGAATGATATCGGCAGGTGTCAGTTTTCCATCTTCTTTTTCTACACTTAATATTTTGTGTCCGGTGGCTTCAATAGCTCCTGTTTCATTATTTAAAATATGTCCTGTACTTGCAGAAATCGCACATTGATAAGGCCTTAAAACAGAAGAGATCACAATCAGGTTTGCCTGGGTGCCTCCGGAAACAAAATAAATTTCCGATTGCGGATTTTTAATTTTTTGCCTGATGAGATCTTTAGCTTCTAAGGAATACTGATCTTCTCCGTAACCTGCCTGTTGATCGTAGTTAGATGATAATAAAGCCTGTAAAATATTGGGATGACAACCTTCCGAATAATCGTTTTTAAATGAAAATTTCATAGTGTAAAATTAAAAAAACTAAGACTAACAATCTTATATTATTGATAATAATTTGTTAGATTTGTAGTATAAAGCCTCTAACATTTTGAAAACAACACTTACGGAAGAAAACTACCTCAAAGCTTTATTTCACTTGGTAGACAGTGAAAGCAAAGTAACGATTAATGAGCTCAGCAAATTTTTATCCGTAAAAATGCCGAGTGTCAACAATATGATGAAGAAGTTTGCCGATAAAAACTGGGTTATTTATGAGACCTACAAACCTCTCATCGTTACAGAAAAAGGAAGACGCGAAGCCGCTCTGGTGGTAAGAAAGCACAGGCTTACTGAAATGTTTCTGGTTAAAAAAATGAATTTTGGATGGGAAAATGTTCATGAAATTGCCGAGCAGCTTGAGCATGTACATTCCACAATATTTTTTGATAAAATGGATGAAATTCTGGATCATCCGAAATTCGATCCACATGGTGAGCCTATTCCCGACAAAGACGGAAATATCATTTCTCAGGATCTGCAAAAACTGAGTTCCTGCAATGTTGGTGAAACAGTAATATTCACTTCCGTAACACTTTCCGATGATGCATTTCTCAATTATCTCACCGAAAGAAATTTACTATTAAATAAAAAAATAAAGATTATAAAAATTGAGAGTTTTGATAAATCTATAACCGTAGAAGTTGACGGAAAACAGGAAGTTCTTAGCAGAATGGCAACAGATAAGATTCTCGTTAAAAATAAATAGCTTCAACTTATCCACAAAAAAATGTGGATAAGTTGTGAATTTTAACATTTCGTTTATTGTAAATACGAATTTTTATTTCTACATTTACTACGAAATACAACTGAAGTGGAAACATATTTTGCTTTTTTCAGATCTGAAATTGCAATTAAATTTATAAAAATTTAAGCACAGCATCGTCGGCTGTGCTTTTTTATTGTTGTCTAATTAAAAAAATGAGATGTTTTTATCTACTGAATCCGTTCCTAAAGAGCGGATTCTTTTAATTTATTAGACTTATATATAACTCTCATTATTTTACATTTTAATTTTTTTTAATACATTTGGAGCACGGTCTCATAGTTCAACGGATAGAATAGAAGTTTCCTAAACTTTAGATCCAAGTTCGATTCTTGGTGAGATCACTCGATTTTCCCCTATTTAAGTTTACAAATAAATAAGCCGGCAGATAATTCTGCCGGCTTTAAAAACAAAAATTGATATGGATATGATTAAGATATGTTTTTTTACTATTCTTAACTACATCAAATTTATATTTATTTAGAATTATTAAAAATAATATTTGGTGATATTTGTCATGTTTCTGGATATTTTTTCATGAGCTGCTTAAAGAAATTATTGAAATTTGATATAAAAAAATAATGCTGTTACTTATTAAAGAATTCTCCGAAATGCCACAAAACACCGCACGGATCATGTACAAAACATTCTTTTCCCCAAGGCATTGTTTTCACTGGCGATAGTTTTGCAGTAGGATATTTATCCGTAAGATGGAGGCTTTCAAGGTAATTCCAAAATTCATCTGTATTTTCTACTTCCACAAAAAGCATGGTATTATCAATCCAGTCTTTCACATAGGCATCCTGAAGATAAAATGCTGTTTCATTCCGGCGAAATAAGGATAGTTTCGGCTCCAATATGATTTCTTCAAAACCGAGATCTTTATAAAAATTTCGGCTGGTTTCAAAGTTTTGGGATCCGACAAAAGGGCGGATAGATTTTAAATTTTCATTCATGATTATCATTATTTCTTATCTACCACGATTCTCTCGGGTCTGTTTGCAATTTCCCAGGCTGTTGCAAAAACGAGTTGAGTTCTCTTAGTAAGAAGCTCATAGTCAATTTTCTCAGGATCATCAGTTGGTTTATGATAATCTTCATGAATACCGTCAAAAAAGAAAGCGACAGGAACATTATTTTTGGCAAAATTATAATGATCTGATCTGTAATACAACCTTTGCGGATCAGCAGGATCGTCGTATTTGTAGTTCAGCTCCAGATTATTTGTTTTTTTGTTTGCTTCTTCATTGAGTACTTTGAGCTGTGAGCTTAGCATTTCAGAACCGATGACATAAACATATTGCTTGCCTCTGTTTTCGGGATCATCACGACCAATCATATCAATATTCAGATCAACCACTGTATTGGCAAGTGGAAAAACGGGATTTTCCGCATAATATGCAGATCCGAAAAGACCATGCTCCTCTCCCGTTACATGAAGAAATAATACCGATCTTTTAGGTCCTTTTCCGGCTTTCTTAGCACTTTGGAAAGCTTTTGCGATTTCCATAACGGCTACAGTTCCGCTTCCGTCATCATCGGCACCATTATAAACGACTCCATTTTTTGTTCCTACATGATCATAATGTGCTGAAACCACAACAATTTCTTCAGGTTTTTCAGAACCTTCTACAAAAGCCAGAATATTTTCAGAATCTGGAAGAGTCGATCCGCCGAACTTTTTCATGAAATCGGAAGGAACTTTCTGGTAATAAGAACCAAGTGCTTTAGGATAAGAAATTCCAAGATTTTTATAATAATTAACCATATATGCTCCTGCCCTTTTTTGTCCGGGACTACCTGTATCTCTGCCTTCCATCTCGTCAGAAGCGATAACGTATAGATTTTTCTTTAAATCAGAAGATTTAATTTCTTTGTAGGCAGAAAGAAAAGCTTTATCATATTTTGATGAATTCTTTGCTGTTCCGCAGCTTACCAGTAAGGCTATTGAAAATATCGGGATTAATAGTTTTATCATTATAAATTTTATTTGCCTAAAAATAACTAATTTTATTTGAATTCACACGAACGTGTAAATTTATTATATTTGACTAAATGCAAAATTTATGGAGAAAGTTTACGGATTTACCCATTACTCCTTTTTTTCTGAAATGTCTGAGCTGGCTTTGAAAAACAACAGCTTTGATCTTTCATTAGGTCTTGCTGATTTTGATATCGATCCGCATCTTAAAACATTTTTGAAAGAAGCAGCCGATCAGTCAACGCACCATTATGAACCTCTTGCGGGAAACCCGCTGCTGATTGGAAGTATAATCCGTTATAATTCCAAAAGAGCTAACAGCATTTTTCTAAATGATGGGCAGGTGACCATTACACCATGTGCAACCTTTACATTATATACAGCTCTCAAATGTATTATTAATCAAGGAGATGAAGTTATTGTCATTCAACCATCTTACTATACTTATGGTCCTTCGATTGTTTTAAATCACGGAATCCCTGTTTACTACGATCTTGATGTCGATTTTACAATTAACTGGGAGAAACTTAAAAGCTGTATTTCTGAAAGAACGAAAGCTATTATTGTAAATTCACCACAAAATCCTACCGGAAAAGTATGGTCAAAAACCGAATGGAATCAGCTTTACGAAATCATAAAACATCAAGAAATTTACCTGATTTCCGAAGAAATCTATGACACTTACTGTTATGACGGAAATGAGCATTACAGTGCGTTTCTTCACCCGGAACTTCAAAAAAGAACTTTCTGTATTTTTTCATTCGGAAAAATGTTTCATTCCACAGGATGGAAAGTGAGTTATCTTTTATCTTCCGAAGATCTCACTGCAAAATTCAGATGCCATCAGCAGTACATATCTTACAGCGCCAATGCCCCATGCCAGTACGCAATCGCCAGATATCTGGATATATTTGATCCTTCTGAAAATCAGCATCTGATGCAGAAAAAGCGTGATATTTTTAATGATCTCATTAAGGAAACTCCTTTTATAGTGGAACATAGAGCTGAAGGCGCAGTTTTTCAGGTTGTGAATTTCAGAAATATTTCCCAGACGATGACTGATGTAGAATTTTCAAAATGGCTTACAATTGATAAAAAGGTAGCATGCCTTCCGCTTTCTGCTTTTTACAACTCCAAACAAAACTCGGATCACGTACGCTTCAGCTTTGCGAAGAATGATGATCTTATCATTAATGCATTAGAACATCTGAGAAAAAATCTTTAAATTTTTAGGTAAATAAAAAAATAAGCACCGCAAAAAGCAGTGCTTAGTATTATCATTCAAGAGAACTCTGTTAAAGGCTTAAAACTCTTACATCAATTCTTCTGTTTTTAGCCTTACATTCGTCAGTATCATTATCTTCACACACTGGATGTTGAGCGCCATAACCTTCAGTTTCTATCCTGTCACCGGCAATTCCCAGTTCCAATAATTTTAATTTTGCAGTTTGCGCCCTCAGATTAGAAAGTTTCTGATTACTTTCTTCATTACCTGTATTGTCTGTGTAACCTCCGAGTTTTATTTTCATTTCCGGATAAGCATTAAGGATTTCTACCAGGTTTAAAAGCTGTGCTTCGGCACCGGTTCTCAATTCGCCAGATCCGGTTTCAAAATAAAGATTTTCCAGAGTAAACCATGTGTCAGGATTCAAAACTGTCTGATCTTTGTCTTTAACCATTTCATACATATTGTACAACTGACTGTTTTCACCAATAGAAATTTTCTTTCCATCTTTCAGCTGTATTTCTTTTAAAGTTCCCGTATCATATACAAAATCTCCGTTTTCATTCAGGTAACCTTTTATTTCAGGAACAGAAACCATTGAGGTACTTCCCGAAACGGAATCTGTATTTTTAATTCCTGTCAAACTTTCAATTTTAGCTTTTCGGTTAGCTTCAATTTTATCTTTATGCATAACAGCTAATGTCGGTGCGATAACCAATGAAACGATGGACATCAGTTTAATCAAAATATTCATCGAAGGTCCGGAAGTATCTTTGAAAGGATCTCCTACCGTATCCCCTGTCACAGATGCTTTATGAGGTTCTGAACCTTTATAATAAGTCTGCCCGTTGATATTCACTCCCTTTTCAAAAGATTTTTTTGCATTGTCCCAGGCACCTCCGGCATTATTCTGAAACATTCCCATTAAAACGCCACTTACTGTGGCGCCGGCAAGGAATCCGCCTAGTACTTCCGGGCCGAAAATAAAACCGATCAATAAAGGGGAAACAATAGCAATCGCACCCGGAAGCATCATCTTTCTGATGGAAGCATCAGTAGAAATAGCCACACATTTTTCATATTCAGGCTGGGCTTTTCCTTCAAGAATCCCTGGAATTTCACGGAATTGCCTTCTTACTTCTTCCACCATGGCCATAGCAGCCTGTCCGACAGCTGTGATTGCCAGCGAAGAAAATATGAAAGGAATCATTCCACCTACAAAGAGTCCTGCTAATACATCAGCTCTGTAAATATCAATTCCGTCAATGCCTGCAATTCCGACAAACGCTGCGAAAAGAGCAAGAGCGGTTAAAGCTGCAGAAGCAATGGCAAATCCTTTTCCGGTAGCTGCTGTTGTATTTCCTACCGCATCCAGAATATCAGTTTTTTCTCGAACTTCTTTAGGTAATTCGCTCATTTCAGCAATTCCGCCTGCATTATCAGCAATCGGACCGAATGCATCGATGGCAAGCTGCATGGCAGTGGTTGCCATCATACCTGCTGCTGCAATAGCAACACCGTAAAGTCCGGCGCAGAGGTATGAGCCATAGATTCCTCCTGCTAAAACGATAATAGGAAGCAAGGTTGATTCCATTCCTACCGAGAGTCCACCGATGATGTTAGTTGCATGGCCTGTAGAAGACTGTCTCACAATACTGGAAACAGGTCTTTTTCCCATTGCCGTATAATATTCAGTGATAATACTCATCAAAGTTCCTACAACAAGTCCTACCATTATCGCTCCGAAAACACCCATTTTAGAAAATTCATGCCCACGTAAAACCATTGTTTCAGGTAAGAGGTAATTCACCAAAAAATAAGAAGATACAGCTGTAATCACAATACTTCCCCAGTTTCCGAGATTTAATGCATTCTGAACATTAGAGGTGGATGAATCTTCGTTGTCATTTATTCTTACAAATAAAGTCCCAATGATGGAAAATATAATTCCGGTACCTGCGATAAGCATCGGCAGAAGAATTGGTGCAAAGCCTCCGAAGGCATCTTCTGAAACAGTTTCCCTGCCTAAGACCATTGTTGCTAAAACCGTTGCTACGTACGAACCAAAAAGGTCGGCGCCCATTCCTGCAACGTCTCCAACGTTATCACCAACGTTATCTGCAATGGTAGCCGGATTTCGTGGATCATCTTCGGGAATTCCCGCTTCTACTTTCCCTACAAGGTCGGCACCTACGTCTGCTGCTTTCGTATAAATACCACCACCTACTCTCGCAAATAAAGCGATAGATTCTGCGCCCAGGGAAAAACCGGTAAGGATCTCAATTGTTCTTTCCATTTCTTCAGAGTCGACATGAGCATCCGGGGCAAAGATCTGTTTTATAACTAAAAACAGAGTTCCTAATCCCAGAACTGCCAGACCTGCAACTCCCATTCCCATGACCGAACCGCCCGTGAAGGAAACTTTTAAAGCTTTTGAAAGTGAAGTTCTCGCTGCTTCTGCTGTTCTGACGTTGGCTTTTGTCGCAATTTTCATTCCGATAAATCCAGCCAGTGCTGAAAACACGGCTCCCACAACAAAGGCAAGGCCTATACTCCAGTGAGAATTTGCATTACTGGAACCCATCACTGCCAAAAGAATGGCAACAATAACCACAAAGTAGGTTAAAATCTTGTACTCTGCTTTTAAAAAAGCCATCGCACCGTCAGCGATATGACCGCTGATTATTTTCATTTTTTCATTTCCGGCATTTTGTTTACTTACCCAGTTACTTTGAAAAAAAGTGTACAGTAAAGCAATAACACCGAAAATTGGGACTAACACAAATAGATCCATAGTTTAATATTTTTTTGGTAATAGAGTATTAAATATAATGAATTATTCTGATGAATCTATTTAAAATACTTATATCTGTTTAAAAATCATAAAGTTAAACGGTTAAGCAAATTTTTATAATGCTTTTTCAATAAAATATTTAGTGTAAAAATAATTTGTAAGGTGCTTTAAAATAAAATATGGTTATGAGAGATTTCGCTTATTGCAATCTTTAAATTAAACAGGCAAAAAAAATTCAGGCGTTTTGTTTGAGATACTCTTTTTTATTCAATGTAATGTCAAGAATTTTACCGTTTCTTTTCACTTTTACTGTAATGGTTTTCTGATCTTTTTCCATGCGATTGATGAAGTAATGGCAGGCAGTATCTCTGTCGAGATTCTCAAGATGTTCGTTATTAATACTAACGATGGCATCCCCTATTTTGAGTGGAAAATTTTCTTCTCCAAAAACAAAAGTTACCATTCCGTTTCCATTGATAAAGCGGTAACTGAAACCGAAAGATTCGAGAGAAGATGGACTTGTAGCGATCCTTTTCATATAAATCCTGCTGTTTTTCCAATCGAGTACAAAAATAAAGTCCTTAAAAAATTCATTGCCTATGAGATCTGTTTTTCCGGTACTCATTCTTTCGTTCTGAAATATCCTATTTCCTAACTTTACGGAATCGGCGCGGAAAATATATCCTGATGCAGGCTGTGCTGTGCCGAAAGCCCCAGTGGTACGTGTCCCAAAGGTTTTTATAAAGGTCTTAAAAGATTCAGGATTTACTTCATCAGAAGATACTTCCATTCTTCCGGAAAAACCCGTGTCAAAAGTCAGGCTCAAGTTTTTGTTCAAAAGTGACATATTGATCTTTGGTGTTTTCTGTAGCTGAGCAGTGAAAGGAATAACGGTTTCATAATCATCCACATTAAGAAGATTAAGATCATTGGAAGCTACAAGTGAATTTTCAGAATAGTTGATCTTCCAGAAGAGTTTTGCCATCTGATTGGCTCCGATAATACCGTCGACTTGTAAGCAACCCAGTTCTGCTAAATTGAGATCCAGGACAATAGCGCCTACATTTTTAAAAATCAAATCATCTACCTTCATTTCCGGAAGTTCGGTAAAGATCTGCTGCTGTACCTTTTCATCGGAATCTTTGATGGATTTTTTATATATTTTCTTAAGATTAAGTTCGTTGTAAATTTTTTGAGAAATTACAGTCGGTGCTCCGGTATCAAACAGAAAATTATAAAATTTTCCATTGATGTTCACCTTCACAAAAGGCAGATTGTTTTCAAATCTCAGGTTAATTTTTTCGACCGGATGTTGGAGTTTCACCTCTCCTTTTTCAAAAAACTTTTTAGATTGCCCAAATGCAATTGTTGAGAATAGAATGAGTGAGTATATTATTTTTCGCATTGATTTATTTTATGGTTAAATAAAGGGTTTTATTTTCATTACAAAACAAGCCAATCTTAGCTAAACTACAATTTGTAAATAATAATCTGAAAATAAATAACGATTTTCAAAAAACTATCCCAACGGACAGTTTTCTATACTATTAAAAAATTCTAAAGTTTATCCAAAATCTTTTTCGGAAGCACTTTTACAAGATTGGGTTTATATTCCTTTTCGAGGATCACAAACTTCCATGATTTGCGATCTTTGGAAACAGCGCAGGCTTTCATAGTAGCATTGATAAGGTAAGCGCCTTCTTTAGGCAGATATTTTACGTTGTTTTGACCGTATCTTTTTGTCAGCATTGTACTGAACTGCTTTTTCATCTCATCATTCAAGGAACTCATATTGCATTTCATGGTAAAAATATAATGGGCAATTGAGAAATATTCTCCGTTGATGAGTTCCGGTTTTTCAATATTCCCAAATTTCATATTATTGATTTCAATCTTCATGAAAGGATTATTATATGTCATATTCAGAATCTGTGTCATCTGATCTTTCGGCACTACTGTAAAGAACTTAGGATAAATGCAGTTCACAGCCTGATCGATTTTTTTAGACATGATCGAATTTGCAAAATAGTTTAGTGATTTTTTGATGGCCGCATCATCAGAATTCTGTTTCGTCTGGGCAACAGCAAAAAAAGACATCATGACGAAAAGAAACATAAATAATCTGGATTTCATAATTTAATTACAATTTATTAGTGTCAATTTGAGTGTTTTTTAATTAAATTGATAAAATGTATCGAGACTTTTTATTTTAAATAAATCTTTCGATACGATTTTTGCAAAACCTACTCCAAGTGACGTTATTCTTTCCGATCTGTCGCCGGATTCCGGGAGATTGTTACAATTTTTGTACAGGTTCATAAAAAAAGCCATCCTTTTGGACGGCTTTCACTTTATAATAAGGTTTGATTATTTCACTTTTACAAGCTCAACATCGAAAATCAACCATGCGTTTGGCGGTATCACGCCACCTGCTCCTCTTTCTCCGTAGCCCATTGCCGGCGGGATTAATAAAGTAGCAGTTTCACCTTCTTTTAACAAAAGGATTCCTTCATCCCAACCTTTGATTACTCTTCCCATTCCGATAGGAATTTCGATCGGCTCATTTCTTTTGAATGAAGAATCGAATTCGGTACCGTCAACTAGTTTTCCTGCGTAATGAACAGAAACGTTATCTCCTGATTTAGGAGCTTTTCCATCCGTCGTTTTGGTAATTTTATAGTAAAGCCCCGACTCTGTTTTCTGCATTCCGGCCTTTAAATCTTCTACCATTTTTTCCTGATTGGCTTTGAACTCTTCTTCTTTTTTCTTTTTCTCAGCTTCTTCTTTTGCTAAATAAGCCTTGTTATTCTCAGCGATTTTTGCTTTTCCTTCGTTAAAAGTTTTTGCTGCATCGTAATTTTTATATTCGTCACCTTTGCTGAAAACAGAAACTTTCTCTAATACGATATCTGTTTTAGGTTTATCCTGAGGACCTTTTTCTACATTGGCAATCGCATCGATTACATCTTCTCCTTTTACTACTTTTCCGAAGATGGTATGTCTTCCATCTAACCAAGGGGTAGCTACTTCTGTGATAAAAAACTGAGAGCCATTGGTATTCGGTCCAGAATTCGCCATAGAAAGGATTCCTTTTCCTGTATGCTTAAGATCGTTTCTTTCGTCCTCGAATTTATATCCCGGATCTCCCATTCCTGTTCCCTGAGGATCACCTCCCTGGATCATGAAATCTTTGATTACTCTGTGGAAAATAGTTCCGTCATAATAAGGAACTCCTTTCGCTTTTGCTTTGTTGTCGATTTTTCCTTCTGCAAGACCAATAAAATTAGCTACAGTTACAGGTGCTTTTTTGTCTTCAAACTTCACGATCATATTTCCTTTCGTCGTCTGAAGATTTGCATAAAGTCCATCATTAAGACCTTCGTAAGTTTCTTTGTCTACGTTCATTTTTTTATAAATTGGTGTACAACTCATGAGCGAAATGCTTGCCGCTGCCAGAATTATATTCTTGTTAAACAATTTCATTGATTATAATGCTTTTAATTTTATGATTAACGGGATATCGTTGTCTATTTTCTTTTCGTCTCCATACGTACCGTAGGCAAGCGCTGAAGGAACCAAAAGCGTGACTTCCTCACCATCATGGATAAAACGCAAAGCATCCTCTACCGCTTTCAGCTCATCAAAGTGTCCGAATCTGGCATCTCTTCTCTCGATCGGCTGGTCATAGATTTTAGTCTGATCAAAATCATAAAGATCATATGAATAGGAAATAAAGGTATCATCCTGCCTTCTTTGTCTTTGGTCAAACCCCTGAATATTCGTCCAGTAATTAAGCTGTGTAGGATAAAATTTTACAGGCTGAGTGTTGATCCATTCCTGAATGTGATATCTTTCCTGAGCATTAAGATTTTTCATCCGTTGTCTGGAAACATCAAGATCATTTTTGCTTAGAACTCCACCCACAGGCGGATGAGTCTGCGTATTCTTGCTGCAGCTGAATAGACCGATTATTGATATGAAGAGTATTTTTTTCATAAACTTTTGCGAAAATACACATTTCAGGAATCATTAACAAAACTTGACGAACTTAATGGATTAAAATTTCATCATTTCACTTTATTCTCAAATATAACAATTGAAAATCTTGATAAAACTTTTATTTTATATTTTGCTTTCTTAATTTTTTGAAGCTTTATCCGGCTTTCCGCACTCGCTATTTTATTTAGTTTCGGCTGTGGCGGCTTCGCCGCCACAGCCGAAACTAAATAAAATGAGCTCAGACAATCGCTGCAATCAGGGCTATGAGAAGTGCCACTCAATTTCTGCGGGAGCTAATTTGAATTTTAACAAAACTGTATCGCCATACTTCCAGCATAATAAATACGGCGAAATATTTAAAGCTGATAAAAACAAAAAGCCGGAAAAATTTCCGGCTTCAAATATCTTAAGTTTAAAGATTAAGCTGTTTCCAACACATGATCTACCTGAACTCTCCATCCGAACGGATCTTCAGACAAATTGCTCTGGATATTAACAAGATCTCTCTTAAGCGATTCTGCATAGCTTTCTTCTTCAGAAAGTCTTGGCAATTGAAGTTTTTCACCGTTGTACCCTAAAGCCTGGAAAACAGTCGTTACAACAGCTGTACCTACTCCCCAAACCTCTTTCAGGCTTCCGTTTTTCTGAGCTTCAATAACGTCTTTTACTTTGATAGGTTCTATTTTCACCTCAATTCCTCTCTTTTTAGCCAACTGAATAAAGCTGTCTCTGGTAACTCCGTCAAGAATTTTTTCTGATGTCGGCGGTGTATAGATGGTATCGTTGATTCTTACAAATACATTCATCGTTCCGCTTTCTTCAAAATATTCGTGAGTAGCGTCATCTGTCCAAATGATTTGCTCATAGCCTTCTTCGATCGCCAATTGGGTAGGATAAAAAGAAGCCGCATAGTTTCCAGCTGCTTTCGCAAAACCTACTCCACCGTTTGCCGCTCTTGAATAATGATCTGAAATTTTCACTGACACAGGCTCTGTATAGTAACTTTTTGCGGGTGTTGCCACGATCGCAAACATATATTTGTTAGATACTCTTGCTTTTAAAGCTTCTTCGGTAGCAAAAATCAATGGTCTGATGTACAGAGACATTCCTTCACCCTGAGGAATCCAGTCTCTGTCAATGTCTACCAATGCTTTCAGTCCGTCTAAAAACATTTCTTCCGTTACCTGAGGCATTGCAAGGCGCTTTGCCGACTTATTGATACGTTCAAAATTCTTTTCAGGCCTGAAAAGGAAAACCTGTCCGTCTTTGTCTTTATAGGCTTTCATACCTTCAAAACAAGCTTGTCCGTAGTTTACACCCATCATCGCAGGAGTAAACATTAAAGGACCGTAAGGAACCAATTTTACATCGCCCCACTTTCCATTGTCATACTCACAGATAATCATATGATCGATAAAAGTATTTCCGAATGAAAAATTGTTTGGGTCGAATGCAGAAATTCGGGAGTTTTCAGTTTTTTGAATTATCATTTCTAAAATTTTTTATGATGTTCTACAAATTTAACATAATTTTCTAAATATAAAAATTTTAGAGTAAATTTGTAAAAAAATAGCTTGAAAAGAGAAATTAAAACTACAAACGACGGAAGTAAAACATTGTTTATCAATGAATTAAACGAAAACTATCATTCTCATCACGGAGCACTTCAAGAAGCAGAACACGTGTTTATCAAAAACGGATTAAATTTAATAAATAATTACGAAATTAATATTTTAGAACTCGGTTTTGGAACAGGTTTGAATGTTTTGGTGACAATTAATGAATATTTAAAAACTGACAAAAATCATGTCATCAATTATTTTACCCTTGAAAAATATCCGATAAATGAATCAGAAATTAACGATTTGGCATATTTTGAGCTTTTTGATAACCCGGAATTTAAAAATATTTATCAAAAAATTCATCGGGCAGACTGGGAGAAACAAACGGAAATTATTAATGGTTTTAATTTAAAAAAGATTCAATGCGACTTTTTTGATCTGAAAAGCATTGACTTACCACCAATACACCTTGTGTATTATGACTGCTTTGGAGCAAGAGTACAACCTGATCTTTGGGAAAAACCACTGTTCGAGTTGGTTGCTGACAAAATGGCGGTTAATGGATTGTTAACAACCTATTCATCAAAAGGAAGTGTAAGAAGAATTCTTCAGGAACTGAATTTTAAGGTAGAAAAGAAACAGGGACCACCGGGAAAAAGGGAAATGATTAATGCAGTGAAGGAATTAATGTAATAGCTGTTTAAACTTTTATATAACCGCAAAAGTTGCAAAAGGGGAGCTAAACTTTTATTTGAAGTTGATAGTTACAAATGAAAAAGGTTACAATAGCTTAAAAAAATCTTCGATTTTTATTCTTTTGAAAACTTTAAATATACAATCATTTCATTGTGATTATCTTTTGCAACTTTTGCC
Organism: Chryseobacterium taeanense; assembly: GCF_900099685.1. GTDB lineage: Bacteria > Bacteroidota > Bacteroidia > Flavobacteriales > Weeksellaceae > Chryseobacterium > Chryseobacterium taeanense. The sequence continues at coordinate 456,722 of NZ_FNDW01000002.1, forward strand.
GTTAATTCTGAAATTAGTTTAAACAAGTTTTAATAATATAATGATGTACCAATGTGAAAATTTAACAATGATTATTTGTAAACTGTTACATTGGTACACTTATTTAGCCAATCGTATTCCTGTAAACTGCCATTTCAAAGCTGGCTGGAAAAAATTACGGTATGTATTTCTGCTGTGTCCGTTTGGTGTTGCAGTGGATGCTCCTCGCAGCACCATCTGATTGACCATAAATTTCCCATTATATTCGCCAACAGCGCCGGGTTCTTTTTTAAAACCGGGATATGGGAGATAAGCACTATTCGTCCATTCCCAACGTTTTCCCCATTGAAAATGAGGAGAAGCTACTTCCCATTCCTCCTCGGTCGGAAGCCGCATATCTTTCCATGAAGCATATGCCGAGGCTTCATAAAAGCTGATATGACAAAGCTCTTCATTAGGATTCACTTCTTTTAAACCGCTCAGCGTGTAATACATCCATTTACCATCGATGTTGTGCCAGTATAAAGGAGATTTCACATTATTTTCATTCACCCAGTTCCAGCCGTCTGCATGCCAGTATCTGAAATCTTCATAACCTCCTGCTTCCATGAATTCAAGATATTCTTTGTTTGTCACAAGACATTCTGAAATTTCAAAATCATTAAGGTAAACTTTATGCCTCGCCAATTCGTTATCAAAACAAAATCCGGAACCTTCAAAACCAATTTCGTAGATACCTTCGGAAAATCGTAACATTTTGTTTGAACCAGATGTTTTTTCTTGTAATTCAATATTGTCCTTATAAACAGGAAAAAGCGGATTGTGTCCGAGAATATATTTAATATCACTAATGAGTAATTCCTGATGCTGCTGCTCATGATTAAGCCCTAATTCAAGAAGTGTTGCGATTGAATCATTCATAAAATCACTTTCAAGGAATAACTTCATTTTTTCATCTACATAATTCCTGTATCGATAAATATCCGAAACAGAAGGTCTGCTTAGGTTTCCACGGTCTGTGCGGATAACTCTTGCTCCGATGGTTTCATAATAACTGTTAAAAACAAAATTATATTGCGGATCAAATACTTCGTAAGAAGGAAAGTTGGGGATTAAAATGAATGTTTCAAAAAACCATGTCGTATGTCCTAAATGCCATTTGGGAGGACTAACATCTACAATGGGCTGGACAACATAGTCTTCAATCTCTAGGGGTTTGCAGATTTCTTCAGAGTGTTTTCTGATTTCCTGAAATCGTTTAACAAGAGGATGTATAATTGTTTGGGATTCCATTTTTATTTTTTTTATTTGTTAACCTTCCAAATGCTGTCTACAAACCAGTCTTTGGAATCACTGATTTCTCCGGTTATTGTGAATCCTGATTTTTCAGCGAGATTTTCTATTTCAGATTTTGAAAATTTCTGAGAAACTTCCATATCGATAGCTTCATTTTCAGCAAATGTCATGACTTCTCCTGCGATTTTTACTTCCTGATCTGCAAGACTTATCAAAAAGCTTTTGCATGAGCCGGTAATTGGATCGTACGATTCATAATGCTGAAATTGACTAATAACAAAATTAGCTTCCAGCTCGCGGTTAATTCTTGATAAAAGATTGAGGTTGAATTCTGCGGTAATTCCTGCCAGGTCGCTGTACGCATTCAGAACAGTGTAAGGATTTTTTTTAAGATCAAATCCTATCAGAACAATATCTTCAGGATTCAAAAGCTGATGAAGTTCCGTACAAAAGTTTGTTGCTTCTTCCTTATTCATATTCCCTATATTTCCACCTAAAAACAAGATAACCTTTCTTTTAGACGATAATTTCATTGCTTTTTCCAGCATTTGAAAATATTCTCCTTCTAGGGGTAAAATATCTATTGCAGGGAGTTTCTTTTTTAAATTTTTTTCGAGAACAGAAAGAATATTTCCTGAGATATCAATAGGCATATAGGTGAAATCAGCTCCCTTTTCATTGAGGTATTTTAAAAGATAAGTAGATTTCATCGCGTCACCGGCACCAAGTTCGATGAGATCGAAAGGTTCCTGATCTGCCCTTATGCATTCTGCAATGTCAGCTGTTTTATTTTTAAAGATCTCAAGTTCGCATCTCGTCAGGTAATATTCCGGCATCGCCATTATTTTCTGAAATAACTCATCTCCTCTTTTATCGTAAAAATATTTGGAAGACAAGTGTTTGGGAGTACTTCGAAGGCCGTTAAGAACATCATTCAGAAAATGGTTGTCGTGATCTTCTTTTAGTTTGTTTAGAGATTTCTTGGGTACTTGTACATTCATATAGTAGTCATTTGGTCTTTTAAATTTAGCAACTTTCTTGCCGCCGCAATAAAAAAATTAACAAAATATTAGTTTATAGATGTATTGTCATTATAAGTAAGTGAAAGAATCGTATGAATTTCTGTTAAAAATATAAAAGATTTTTAGCTTGGAATATTCATTGCTATAACATGATTAATGATTTTCTAAAGCTAAATCTACAGCACTACAAGGGAAAGCAGCCAATCTTAATTTTAAGTAAAATATCTTTAAACCAATTTAAATATTATATTATGAATAATAAAATAAAAGTCGCTTTAGCGATTATCGGAGCAGGATCAATTGTTGCCTGGGGAATGAAAAGAAAAAGGAACGGAAAGCTGAAAACATATACAGCACCAGATGGAAATACCTATCAGGAAAATCAGATTTATAGAACGTTTGAAAATAAACTTTATAAAAACGGAAAGGAAATCCATTTTGAAACACCTCCTAAAGAACAGAAAAGTTCAGGAAATCACACCTTCAATGAACAGGCTGATACAATTCCAAAGAATTATGACAATGACAATGTAAATCAGAACATCAGCTATCATCAAAAAGGAGTGAGACATCATTAAAATAAAAAGCTTCGGTCAATAAAATAATGACCGAAGCTTTTTTTATGATCTATAATTTGTTTTAATTTAAACAGTCTTTATCTCTCTATAGTTCTTTCTTCAAAAACTTTCCTGTAAGACTCTTTTTAGATTTCACAATTTCCTCCGGAGTTCCCTGCGCAATGATCTGTCCTCCGTGTTTTCCACCTTCCGGACCGACATCAATGATATGATCGGCTAGTTTTATCACATCCATATTATGTTCAATAATGATGAAAGAGTTTCCTAATTCTACCAATCGGTTGATAGCATCCATTAAGATTTTTACATCTTCAAAATGAAGTCCTGTTGTCGGTTCATCAAGAATATATAAAGTGTTTCCGGTTTGCTTTTTGGCTAATTCTGTAGCTAATTTTATACGTTGGGCTTCTCCTCCCGAAAGCGTGGTCGATTGCTGTCCCAGAGTGATATATCCTAAACCTACATCTTGCAGAGTTTTCACTTTAGCATAAATTTTTGGAATTGGCTGGAAAAATTCTACCGCCTCATCAATCGTCATATCCAATACATCGGAAATCGATTTTCCTTTGTAGCGGACTTCGAGTGTTTCTCTGTTAAATCGTTTTCCGTTGCAGGTTTCACAATGAACATAAACATCCGGCAGGAAATTCATCTCAATTACCTTCAGACCTCCTCCCTGACAGGTTTCGCATCTTCCGCCTTTTACGTTGAACGAAAATCTTCCCGGTTTATAACCACGAATCTTACTTTCCGGAAGCTCTGCGAAAAGATTCCGGATGTCTGTAAACATTCCCGTATATGTTGCAGGATTGGATCGTGGTGTTCTTCCGATCGGTGTCTGGTCTACATCTACGATTTTATCGATGTTTTCAAGTCCTTCAATTTTTTTGTAAGGCAAAGGTTCCTGAACGGCTCTGTAAAAATGTTTGTTAAGAATAGGATACAATGTTCCGTTGATTAGCGAAGATTTTCCGCTTCCTGAAATCCCTGTAACGACAACCAGTTTTCCCAAAGGAATATTAAGTGTTACGTTTTTAAGATTGTTTCCTGTAGCACCCTTTAAAACAATATTCTTGCCGTTCCCTTTTCGTCTCTCATCAGGAATTTCGATCTTCCTTTTTCCGTTGATATATTGAGCGGTAATGGTATTTGCTTTCAAAAGATCTTTAGGTTTTCCCTGCCAAAGGATTTCTCCCCCGAATTTTCCGGCTCTCGGACCGATATCTAAAACCTCATCAGCCTCCAGAATCATGTCTTTATCATGCTCCACTACGAGAACTGAATTTCCTATATCGCGAAGATTTTTTAGGGAATGAATCAATCTTTCGTTGTCTCTCTGATGCAGCCCGATACTTGGCTCATCCAGAATATACAGAACGTTGACCAATTGAGAACCAATCTGTGTTGCCAGACGAATTCTTTGAGACTCACCACCGGAAAGTGTTTTCGAGCTTCTGCTCAGGCTTAAATAATCCAGCCCGACATCAAGAAGGAATTGTAGCCTTGTTTCAATCTCCTTTAAAATTTCATGCGCAATGATGGCTTTTTTCTCGGAAAATTTATCTTTAACATCTGCCAGCCAGTCTTTTAAATCAATCAGACTTAATGCATTTACCTCAGCAATATTCTTACCATCGATTTTAAAACTCAGGCTTGAAGGCTGAAGCCGGGTGCCTTTACAGACCGGACAATTTTCTTCTGTGGTGAAGTGTCTTTCAAGAACGATGGCTTCATAAGATTCTCTCTCGTTGATAATTTCGTCCATTAAAGAAATCAGTCCGTCAAAATTAATTTTAACTTTCTTGCTGATTCCGGCATATTTTAAATCTTTATTGAATTCTTTACTGCAGCCATTGTAAATATAATCTAATGCTTCCTCAGGAATAGCTTCAATTGGTGTCGCCAGTCCCAATCCGAAAATTTCAAGAATGCTTTTGATCTGGGCTATAATCCATTTGTTAGATTTAAGATCTTCCAACGGCAATAAACCTCCCTGATTAATAGAAAGCGCCGGATTTTCTACGAAATAATCGGTGTTGATTTTTTTGATGGTTCCCAATCCTTTACAGTTTGGGCAGCTTCCTTTCGGAGAGTTAAAAGAAAAGGTATTGGGTTCCGGTAAAGCGAGTGAATGACCGGTTTCGGCATCCATTAAGTTTTTAGAAAAATATTCAATATCTGTACTTCCCAGCTGCTGTATTCCTATTAAACCCTCTCCCATTTCCAAGGCTGTACGCAATGATTTTTCCATTCTCGATTCGGAAGCACTTTCCCCGATAATCCAGCGGTCGATAACAATATCGATATCGTGGGTTTTGTAGCGGTCAAGCTTCAGGTCATATTCAATATCCTGCAATTCTCCGTCAATCCTTGCCTGTCCGTATCCTTTCTTTGCCATCTGTACAAAAAGTTCATGATAATGACCTTTTCTTGAACGGACAACAGGTGCCATCAGCATGATTTTTTTTCCTTTATAATTTTCTTTAATGGTGTCAAGAATTTGTTCTTCCGTATAGCTTACCAGCTTTTTTCCGGTAGTCTGAGAATATGCATCTGATACTCTTGCAAAAAGAAGACGCAGAAAATCATACAGTTCTGTAACTGTTCCTACAGTTGAGCGGGGATTTTTGTTGGTTGTCTTCTGTTCAATCGCAATTACCGGCGATAAACCTTCAATTTTATCGACATCGGGACGTTCCAATCCCCCCAAAAACTGTCTGGCATACGCAGAAAATGTTTCGATATAGCGTCGCTGGCCTTCAGCAAAAATAGTATCAAAAGCAAGTGATGATTTACCGCTTCCCGAGAGTCCGGTGATTACCACCAGTTCGTTGCGCGGAATTTTGACATTGATGTTTTTAAGATTGTGTTCACGGGCTCCGTAAACTTCAATATATTCTGTTGATTCACTCATAATTTGGGATGATTTTACATGAAAATCACGATGTGCAAAATTACGGAATTTTTATGGAATTTCCTGTCTTAAAAAATGTTAGATTATCTGCCGCAATTCTTATTTGATTTACATTCAGACCATTTATATTACAAAAAAAATACCGATGAAAATTTCACCGGCATTGATTTATTTTAAAGATAAACAAATTTACTGTACGAAAGAATTATAAGAATTCAACACAGAATCATAAGATGAGCTGATCTCCTGAATATTGCTATCCGGAATCTTATTAGAGGACTTTGAATCGCGTATCAGCTTTCTGTATTTATCAAGAAATTCTGTAGCCCTCTTGTTGAAGTTTTCAAACAGGCTTTTCTTGTAAGCATATTGCTGTCCTTTTACGTCAAATTCTTTTTTTGCATTTACATCCACCGCTTTTTCAAGTTCGTTGTATTTTTTCTGTGCTTCTGCTTCATTGAAACCTTGTGCGTATTGTTTATCGAGAACATCCATTACAGCATCAAGATCATTCATCACCGATTTTGATGAGATAATATAATCTCTCAACGGATGATCTTTCAGAATTACTTCTTCTGCGGCTTCGGTAGCAGGTTTTATTTTAGTTACAATATTTTCACCTGCCGTAAAAAATGCTTTTGCTTCGGCTTCAATATCTTTCTGCAAAGCCAAGGCTTTAGCGCCCTGATCGTCTTTGTAATCTTCGGAAGTGATGTAAGATTTTAGTTCATCGTATTTTTTATCGATGTTTTCGCGCTTCACCTTATAGGTATTCAGTTCCGCTTCAATAATTTTCTGCTCACTGTCGAAACCGGAAGGCACTCCTTTGATTTTACTTAAAGAATAATCCATTGTATTAATAACCATAGGCATACTGTAGACCGTTTCACCTTTTGATTTTTTGACTGCTGATTCAGCATAATCTATGATATTCTCCACATGTCTCGAAGAGCTTTTGTAAGATTCCAGGAAATTATTATTAAAATCAATAATAGCCTGAGATTGGTCTTCCCCAGCCTGTGCCACTGCATTTTCAATTTTGTCAAGACCTTTTTTGCAGCTTACTACCGTTACACTCACCGATAAAGCAAGTGCAATCATCATCATTTTTTTCATATTATATTAAGTTGATATGTATGTATTGTTTTTATCAGGCAAAATCGGTATCCTCATTCGTTACTTTTACCAGGTATTCTATACCGTCGATTGCCTTTAAAATAATCTGGTTGCGAAGAATATTAGCCATATTTTCCCAATAGAGCCTTCCGTAGAACGAGTAATTATTAGGGATAATTTCCACCTCAACTGTTCTGATAAAGCCTTCTTTTGGTTTATTGCTAATCATCGTTCCGCGCTTCACCCGCACTTCTTTCAGTTCATCTTTCAGCATCATCCGGCAGTAATTTTTAACATCTTCCAGAGAGATAATTTTATCTCTTGTCGTTAAAGCATATTTATAAGCCTGAATACTGTCTGTCCCCTTCTGCTCTTCCGCACCGCCGATGGTTTCCGAAAGCAGTACCAAAACCTGCGATTTCAACTGATTGGATAACTCTGTTCCCGGACGCAAATGATTGGCCAAAGTACAATGTGTGATCCAAAAAGATGCGTAGGTGTGATCTGTTTTGTCTACCGGTTCCATGATGACATAGTTAAGTTCCTGCTTAACGGTTCTTCTCGCATTGTTCACTTTCTGAACCATAGACTTCATTTTATCAGACATTTCGCTCAGCATACCTTTTACATTATCCCTGTTCAGTAAGGAGAAAGCCGCAATTTCATCGCGTGTCAGTTCAAGGACATTGGCAATCATATCAACGGCATTTCTGTTGGTGAAGCGTTCCATTCCGCCTTTTCTTACGGTATATAATCCTTTCTTAAGATCATCATTTGGGGTAAAAGGGATCTCGGTATATCGCCTGCCGTCTCCGTCCTGAACTTCATCTACATATAAAAAATGTTCACCTTCATCGGTAACCAGCGGGATATTATTTCCCATAATATCCAGACTGTATTCTGTTTTTTTCCAGCCGCGGTTATAGATCGGGAAAGCATTCAATACAAATGAAAAGTTATCCAGGATTTCAGCGGAAAACTGCGGCGGAAACTCCAATGTCAGCCACAAATAACGTTTACCGTCAATATGTTTTAAAATTTCTTCTTTATAATCAACAAAACTCAGATTATCAGGAAGCTTGCCCGGCTCGGAAAATAATGAGCTTGAAATTCCGCTTACTTCAATGAATTTATGCCTGTAGATGCTTTTAACATCTTGTATAATTTTATTATGGATTGATTGCTCATGAAATATCTGTTCATAACCGTCAGCCTGTGTATTTTGATAATAGGTTAATCCTTCCTTTACAAAAAGAGGATTTCCGTTGCTTGTAACCGTAATGTACGGTAATAATTTATACGTAAAATCAAGATGCTCGAATGCCGGATTGGAGCAGTAAATGCTTAAATATTTAGGAAATGTTTCCTGAGAATATTTACTGATATCAATGCCTATTGTGACTTTTCTGTAATCTTCTGGCCTCCCTTGAAATCTGGCGACCGGAATCTTATTCAGACGTTCATCAATACTATAGCAGGTATTTCCTACAAACATTACGGATGTCTGTACTTTATTGATCCTCACGTTTCCGACAGGAGTAAAAGGGATGTTAATCTGCTTATCCGATTCAGATTTTATCGTTGAAGTAATGTGCTTTCTGAAGAAAAATTCAGTATGCTCCAAAAGAATTTCAGATGAATCGGAAGGTTGCGTAAATGCGATGGCGTGTGCCGGCACCGGGTGTGTATAAATAGACGGCGTTAATAATTTCGCAAGCTTTTCCAGGATTCTGGCATTAACGGTCTGTATTTCGTTGTTGGCTTTGAAAACTTCAGTACTGAAAGCATCAATCAGCAGTTTCACAAAAGGATCGAGTGACTGCGGGCTTTTCAGCCCCCATACTTTGGTGGCATTCTGAAGCATTCTCGCTTTTACCGATTCTTTGGAATAAATATTCTGGTCTAAATTCATAGATTCTGGTTGCAGTTTATGGAATTAATCAATTGACATCGGGCTCAGGAATAACTCTGTCGAAAAGCTGAAACGCTCTCCTGTCGCCTCCATTTTGGCATTGATGGCAATTTTTACTTTCTTTTTGATTTCGGTATGTTCTTTTGTATCGTAAGTATGCTCCACAATCTGAATATGGGCATCGATCTGTGGATGAATGATCCTGGGTTCGTATTCCAGTATCTGCCTTTTGAGGCTTTTGATGAAAACATTTTCCCAGACAGCGCTGGTAATTCCGTTATCAAATTCCAGATTCCAAACGTCGTTTCCGTAATTTTCATCATATCTGTTTTCGCCTTTCTTGGTAGTAATCAACAGCATAATATTATGGGCAATACTTTCTCCCATGTCGCAGGTGTCGATACTTCCTCCCTCCGTCATTAAGGTAGACGGAACGAAAGGCATTCTGTAATTTGGTGTGTCCATAATTCTGCTTCTTTATTACTTCATAATAGCCGATTGCTAGAACAGAATACCAAATTAATCATTTTTCACGAAATATAATATGCTCGTATGGTAAAATTGATTAATATTTCTAAAAAAAATGATATAAGATCTTTTTTAAAAGCCTCAATGATGTAACCCATTTTTTTATTTGTTTTGAGATGGGTGTTTAATTTTTTTGAATGTTTAAAATGCTTTTGACTTTAATAAAAAAACAAGACAGGAGAAGACATTTTTTTTAAATAAACGGAGCCGCAATTTCTTTTTTGGAGTAAAAAGAAAATGATAATGCTGTTATTGCTTTTTCGAGTGTCTGTCAATCTTTACAAAAACCTTCACATAAGCCTATTTCAGGCTACTTTGGATGATTTAACCGAATAAAAAAAAGTTGTTCGCTTTATTCTCCCCAAAATTTATATGGATAAATTGTAAAAATCATCCATATAAATTGACAAAGTTATCCATATAAATTTCCGAAATCATACAGGTAAATTTCCGGGCTTATGCAAATAAGTATGAAAAAACGAAGCCTTATTTTTTGTCAGGAATAATTTTGTGGTATCTGTTTTTTTTATACATTCGTACTCAAAATACAAATTGTTTAACTTTTTAAAATGAAAAAAAATGCCTATTACATTTAATGTTATTTCAAGAAAGAATCCCATGTCTCCTAGTGACCCTCCGAAATTTTACGCCGACATTGTAGGAAACGGACAAACGACCTTAGACGATCTTGCGAAATATGCATCTACCATTTCTACGGTTTCCAAAGCTGATATCTTAGCCGTGCTGGAAAGTACATTTTCCAAAATAGCCGATGATGTTGCCGATGGCAAAATAGTGTACGTTGGTGAGTATTTCACACTGCAAGCCGGAGGCTCCAGTATTGGAAAAGAGACCGAAGCAGAAGTAAATGCCTCATGCATCACCACTCTGAAAACAATCTTTCGCCCGGGTAAGCTCATCAAAGATGCCATGAAGCTTGCAGAGGTTAAAAAGAAATAATAAGGAAAAAAGAAACCGGCAGAAGTCTGAGACTTCTGCCGGTTTTGTATTTGTAATGGGTGAACTTTACTTAAAAATCCTATTTTTTAATGAATTGATATACTTTATCATCAATTTTCAGAAGATAAGACCCCGGCACAAGATTCTGAACAGAAATACTCTTTTTATTTCTGAAAGGTTGTTTTTCAGAATACACCTGCTTTCCTGAAAAATCTATAATTTGTGCAGATTGTATATTTTCCGTTTTTCCATCTATAAAAATCTGATCCTGGACAGGATTTGGATACATTCTGAATGCGCTTACCGATGAAGTAAGATCAGAAGTGGAAAGCGTTCCTAAGCTCTGGCAATAATCACTCGGATAAGAATCCCATTCATTGCTGTTAAATGTAGCAGTAGGCTGGCTGATGTTGGCTTTTCTGTATAAAGAAACATTGGCTAACGCTGAAGAATTGTTGGTACTAGTAACCCCCAGGGCATCTACCGTTGAACTTTTATATCGTAATTCCAGATACTGGCTTCCTGAAAAAGTAAGCTGCGGTGCTGCTGTTGCAAATTTTGCCTGACTGGTTGTGTAACATGAGAAGTTGGCATTCGGATTTAAAATAACAAACGTTTCATTGTTCTGAATGATGCCTTCAAGTTCGTATGGCGCAGGGAAATAATAATTGCTTCCGCTTGGAAACTGAATAGAAAGCCTGTAGTTATTTAAATTTACGGCATGACCTGTCTTGTTGGTAATCTCTAAGGCTTTATTGTTTGAACTCCCTTCAAGATATTTGGAAATATAAAGATCTTTAGCATACATATCTGAAGCTAATGTTGTTGCAGAAGCCGTATTGCTGTCGGAAGAAAGCAGATAGCCATTGTCGTATGCTTTTACGGTAAAGTTATAGGTTGTGGAAGGACTCAGGTGGTCTACGGTAAACGTTGTATTTCCTGTTGCTCCTACTAAATTTCCGTCTTGGTAGATCTTATATCCGATAACGTCTGTGCTTGCACTCGGCGACCAGCTTACCGTAGTAAAGTAAGCACTGTTCTGTGTGACGGTAAGATTTGAAGGACTTTGAGGTACCACCGTATCGGGAGTCTGATTCCAAATGGCATTTACCCATGAAGGATTGTCTATAAAGGGATTTCTGTTTTTCTGTAATGCATATACCGCATTATTTCTGTCGATTTCTCTTTGAGAAACAGGATCCTGCTGATGCCACTGAAGAAGCATTGCGATATAAGCAGGGTCATAAGCACGTTCTTCTGTTCCGTCCAACGGATTAGTGTCAGAAGCAGGATTGGTATTATTGTTAAAGTTAAAAGTGTCAAGTTTTCCTTGGTATCTTACGGCAAAGTAAAGCAGACTTCTGGCAACATCACCTTTAAATTCATCAATTGGCTCATATACACGTCCTGTATAAGCAACACCGGGAATAGCACAATTGCCGATTCTCGATGAATTGGTGAAGGTATAATATATCGTAGAACCCACCATTCCGTAAGGATAATTACTTCTAAGCTGATTGATTTTGGCATCGGTAGGCACTACATAAAATAGATCAGAGTACATCGGGTAATTACTGTAAAATGTACTTTGAGGCATCATATGTTCCCTGTTCCAGCCAGCACCTTCTGCTCCGGCGCTGCCGATGATCTGCGCGGAAGTATATTCATAAGCATCCGGACCGGTTGGGATTTCAGAATAGATATCTAATAGTAAGGTTGTATTTTCAGAACCGTGATCGTAATATTTATCCAAGTCTGTCTGATTATAAAAATCGGGCAAATCTCCATAATGCCAGTTTATATTTTTTTCCGAGATAATATCATGGAGTTTTGATTTTAAGGCATATCCTGATAAACCTGATGTTCCGTCGTAATATCCTACAGGTGCCTGGGCTGCAAAATATGATGATATAAGAATTATAGGAAGTAGAATTTTTTTCATGCTATAAAAATTGGATGGCTAAAATAGTAAATTAATTTGCCTAAAGTTCAGGATTTTTTATTAAAAAATGATTAATTATTAGAATATAAAAAACTGAAAACTAAAAATTTGTGAATAACTTACCATGCATAAAATAATTTTTTTGGACGTTCCGTCAATTTGGTTATCTTTGGGAACTAACTATATATCTATATGAATACAGAGACTATTGACAACATTAAAATGATAGCGGAAACAGCAAGAGAGTTTGCTGAAAAGAATATTAGGCCTAATATTATGGAGTGGGATGAAAGTCAGACTTTCCCAAAAGATTTGTTTCATGAGTTAGGAGAAATGGGGTTTATGGGAATTGTTATTCCTGAGCAATATGGTGGTTCCGGTCTTGGATATCACGAGTATGTTACCATTCTGGATGAGATCTCCCAGGTTGATCCTTCTATCGGACTTTCCGTAGCAGCACACAATTCACTTTGTACCAATCATATTTATGAATTCGGAAATGAAGAGCAGCGAAATAAGTGGCTTCCGCAGCTGGCATCAGGAAAAGTGATCGGTGCGTGGGGATTAACGGAACATAATACAGGCTCCGACTCCGGAGGAATGTCTACGACTGCCGTAAAAGACGGTGATGAATGGGTTATCAACGGTGCTAAAAACTTTATTACGCATGCTATTTCCGGTGATATTGCTGTGGTGATGACAAGAACAGGGGAAAAGGGTGCGAAAAACAACTCTACCGCATTTGTATTAGAAAAAGGAATGCCGGGCTTTTCTTCCGGGAAAAAAGAAAATAAACTGGGAATGAGAGCTTCCGAAACCGCAGAATTAATCTTCGACAACGTTCGCGTTCCGGATTCTCATCGTTTGGGAGAAGTAGGTGAAGGCTTCAAACAAGCCATGAAAATCCTTGACGGAGGAAGAATTTCTATCGCGGCTTTAAGCTTAGGAACAGCAAGAGGAGCCTATAAAGCAGCTTTAAAATATGCTAAAGAAAGACATCAGTTTGGGAAATCAATTTCAGAATTCCAGGCTATCAACTTTATGCTTGCTGATATGGCAACTGAAATTGATGCATCAGAACTGTTGATCCAAAGAGCGGCTACATTAAAAAATGCCAAACAGAAAATGACTAAAGAAGGCGCAATGGCTAAACTTTATGCTTCCGAAGCGTGCGTAAGAATTGCTAATAATGCAGTTCAGATCTTCGGAGGCTATGGATATACAAAAGATTTCCCTGCGGAAAAGTTCTACAGAGATTCTAAATTGTGTACAATCGGTGAAGGAACTTCGGAAATTCAACGTTTGGTCATTGGAAGAGATATCACCAAATAGGTGACTTAAAAAATTAGAATTATATCATTAAAAAGTGAATAGCACACGCATTTAGCGTGTGTTATTTTTATTTAAACAATAGAGTATTTATGGTTATTATTCAATGTAATACATAATTATTTATATCTAATATCTAAAATTATCTTAAAAAATTTTGTTTTTCGTAATATAATTTTTATTAGATTTGTTATTCCACAATCAAAAAAGAATATATATGAAAAAACAATTATCATTGTTAGGAATGCTATTCCTTTCCGGTATTTCTTTCGGTCAGACAGACCGTCTATGGTCAGCAGGTTCAGAAAAAACAACTTCTGAGATCTTTGAGAATAAAAGCAATATCATTAATCCCAGAATTTACAGTCTCGATATTAACGGATTAAAAAATGTACTCGCTAAAGCGCCTAAAAGACTTGCAGCCGGAGAGAAATCAGAAATAATCATTTCTTTTCCGAATGCTGAAGGAAAGATGGAAAATTTCAAGATCAGAGAAAACTCCAATTTCGATCCTCAGCTTGCAGCCAAATATCCTGATATTAAATCATATGTTGGAGAAGGCCTGGAAAATTCTTCTTCAACCGTTTATTTCAGCGTTTCTCCGCTAGGACTTTCATCCATGGAAATCTACGGTGACAAATCTGCGGTTTTCATTGAACCCTACACAAAAGATCTTTCTACTTATGTCGTTTATAAAAAATCTGACAAAAAGGATAATCTTGATAAATTCGAATGCACCGTTCTTGATGTTGCCCAGAAAGGAGCTGCAACGTCAAGCGACATAACAGCAAGACCTAATGCTGATGATGCTAAATTAAGAACTTTTAGACTGGCATTATCCTGTACAGGAGAATACACAGCCTACTTCGGAGGGACAAAAGCAAATGCTTTAGCCGCAATGAACAATACAATGACCCGTGTAAACGGAGTTTTTGAAAAAGATTTTTCGGCAAGAATGGTTCTGATTTCCAATAATGATTCTGTAATCTATACCAGCGCATCATCAGATCCCTACTCTTCAGCTTCACAAATGAATAACTGGAATTCTCAATTACAGTCTACTTTAACATCCGTTATTGGTGAAGCCAACTACGACATCGGTCACCTTTTCGGAGCTACAGGTGGTGGTGGAAATGCGGGATGTATCGGTTGCGTATGCACCAACGGATCTAAAGGAAGCGGATACACTTCTCCGGCAGACGGAATTCCTTCGGGGGATAATTTCGATATTGATTATGTAGCACATGAGATGGGCCATCAGTTTGGAGGAAACCATACTTTCTCTATGAGTAATGAAGGAACCGGTGCCAATATGGAACCAGGATCAGGATCAACCATTATGGGATATGCAGGAATTACAAGTCAGGATATTCAGCAGCATTCTGATGCTTTCTTTCATGCGATCAGTATTCAGCAGATTACCAATAATATTAAAGCTAAAACCTGTCCTGTCAGTACAAATACCGGGAATTCAATCCCTACAGCCAATGCAGGATCAGATTATACCATACCGAAAGGAACGCCATTTATGTTAACAGGAACGGGAACGGATGCCAATGGTGATTCTTTAACTTATATCTGGGAGCAGATGGATAATGCTTCGTCATCTCAAACGGGATCGAGTTCAGCAGCGAGCGCCACCAAATCTTCAGGGCCAACTTTTAGATCATGGACTCCACAAACAAGTCCGGTAAGATATTTCCCAAGAATGGCATCTGTGCTAGCCGGAGCTACGACAACAGCCGGCTCGGAAATTACTGTGGAAGCTCTGTCTAATGTTGCAAGAACTTATAATTTTAGATTTACCGTTCGCGACAACAGAGCCGGCGGATCCGGAAACAATTCGGATGATGCGGTAATTACCGTAAACGGAACAGCAGGACCTTTCAGTGTAAGCTCACAAAATTCAGCAACAACATATACCGGAGGAACTTCACAAACGGTAACATGGAACGTAGCAGGAACTACCGCAAACGGTGTAAATGCTGCTAATGTTGATATTCTTTGGTCTACAGACAGCGGAAATACCTGGACTACTCTACTCGCAGGAACGCCTAACGATGGTTCTCAGGCAGTAACGATTCCTAATTCGTCTACTACGACCGGAAGAATTATGGTAAAAGGATCCAATCATATTTTCTTTGATGTTAATAACGCCAATATCACAGTAAATGCAGGATCCGGAACAGCAGACACAACCGCTCCGACAGCACCAACTTTAACTGCTTCAGGGACTACTTCAACAAGCACAAATTTATCATGGTCTGGCGCAACGGATAATGTGGCGGTGACAGGTTATAATGTTTACCAGGGAACTTCACTGATCGGTTCTACAGCATCAACTTCTTATACCGTAACAAGCCTTACTCCTTCTACAACATACAGTTTCTCTGTAAGAGCAAAAGATGCAGCGGGAAATATTTCATCTTCCAGCAATACTGTAAGCGTAACAACACTCGCAGGAAGTACGGTTTCTTATTGCTCAGCCTCAGCTACCAATACAGCAGATGAGAGAATCGGTAACGTAAAATTCGGAACAATTAATAATACTTCCACAGGAACATCCGGTTATGAAGACTTTACTTCAGTTTCTACAAGTGTTACCAGAGGGACATCTTACACCATTTCTGTAACTCCAGTGTGGACATCAACTATCTACAGTGAAGCTTACGCTGTTTATATCGATTACAACGGAGATGGAGATTTTTCAGACAGCGGAGAACTGGCATGGTCTAAAACAGGATCAACCACAAGTCCGGCAACTGGTTCTATCACAATTCCTTCAACAGCAACATTGGGAACTACAAGAATGCGCGTCATGATGAAATACAGTTCTCTTCCTTCATCGTCTTGCGGTAATTACACCTACGGACAGGTAGAAGATTATACTTTAAATATTGTATCATCCGGAAGAAGTGAAACAGATACTAAAGATCTCATCACAGATATTAAATTGTATCCTAACCCTGTAAAAGACATTTTATATATCTCAAATACGAAAGCGGAAGATTACAAGATCTTCGACATGGGTGGAAAACTAATCAATTCAGGAAAACTTGAAAGAGGTTCTGTAAATGTGAGCGGCCTTATCAAAGGGGCTTATTTGATTCAGATCGACGGAACTTCCAAGAGATTCATTAAAAACTAATAGCTTATTCAATTAAACCTTGAGAAAAAGGCTGTCCGGAAACGGGCAGTCTTTTTTATGGGTAATGAGTAATAAATGGTATTTCTTTAATGACTAAAAATAAAAGTTCATTATTGACAATTGACAACTAATCATTTTTCATTAAATCGTAAAAACCTAAGTCATGAATCCATATTTCTGAAACCTTATTTTTATCTTTGCCATAAATAAAAAAAATTCATGGATAAAATTGACAGTCTGAACCAGGTAGCAGAATTCCACACCACTTTTAAAGCCCCTATTTTAGAAACTCCGCAAATTCCTTCACCTGAAAGATGCAATCTGAGAGTAGAACTTTTACAGGAGGAACTGAACGAATTGAAACAGGCTATTGCCGATAATAATATCGTAGAAATTGCCGATGCATTGTGTGATTTGCAGTATGTTTTAAGCGGTGCGGTTCTGGAATTCGGGCTTGGCAATAAATTTGTAGAGCTTTTCAACGAAGTTCAGCGATCCAATATGTCGAAAGCGTGTGATAATGAAGAGCAGGCCCAGGAAACTGTTGAATTCTACAAAGCAAAAGACGTAGAATCTTTTTATGAAAAATCCGGTGAAAAATTTAATGTTTACAGAAAAGCAGATCATAAGGTTCTGAAAAATAAATATTATTCTCCGGCGGATTTAAAAAACATTATTGAAAAATAACATGAAAAAAATTATTACAAATCTTGTTGTCTTTTCAGCTTTATTAATGACAGTTCAGCAAATTTCTGCACAGAAAGTTGTTGTCGGGCGTGAAGTGGAAACCACCAGCGATGGTAAAATGCTTTTAGGAAACCAGCTTAAAGAAAAATTTCTTGAAGCTCCGTATGCAGACTGGTACGTGAAAGAACATGACGAGTATGCGCTTGATCAGAAGGCTATCAGCGAACTCAGAAAACATAAAATTAATAGTTATAATATTGTCGTTTTTATGGGAACCTGGTGCGAAGACAGCCATAGAGATTTCCCAAGGCTGATGAAAATTCTTGAGGAGGTTAAATATCCTGAAAGTAAACTTACTATTATAGCTGTAAACCGCAAAAAAGAATCGCCTACGGGAGATGAAGCACGCTATAATATTCAGAAAGTTCCTACGATCATTTTAGAAAGATATGGTAAAGAAGCCGGAAGAATCATAGAAATGCCTACTACCGGATATATTGAAAGGGATCTGGTTGAAATTTTAAAAAAAGATGATACATCAGTAATCAAAGAAATTTTTAACAAATAAATCTTGAGAAATTTAAAAATAATATTACCGTTTCTGGCGGGTGTCATTTTAATGCTCATCCTGTTTTTCAGCTTCAGATCTTGTTTGAATCCTGCTGAGAAAACCGAAAAATCAGATTATTATATTCTGACCAATCAGATTTCAAAGATGAATAAAATGGTGGTGCTTGAGCAAAATACTTCATCAATACAGAAAACCAAAATGGGTTATAAATTTTTCGGAAAGGAAGTATCCAGCAACAGCATTATTACCTACACCAAAACCAATGCGCAGGTTTCTTATGATCTTAATAAGATGAAAATTGATGTTGATTCGATTAATAAAAAACTCATTATTACAGAATTGCCGGAAGCAGAAATAAGAATTACCCCAAGTGTTGAAATTCAATCTCTTGATGATTCTTTTTTTAACCGAATTTCTGAAAAAGACATTAAAAATGTAACGCAAAAGGCTAAGACTACAGCTATTAATTCAATCGATCAAAACAAGCTGAGAAACGAAGGTCGCCAACAATTAATGGAAAATCTTAATACTATTTTTGTTTTGGCAAAGGCTTTGAATTACAAGATAGAAGACCAGACCGGAAAGCTGGGTATTCTAAAATTGTAAAACGTAAAAGCTATGGATTCACAGGAAAAAGACAAAAAGCAAGAATCTGCAAACGCTGCAGAAACAAAAAAACAAAATCAGGATTTCCCTAATATTCCTGCATCATCAAAAAAGACAAATCCTTCTGATGTAGATAAAGAAGATGTTCAGAAATCTTCAAAAAACAATACATCCGGTAAGACCGACAATACAGAAGAATAAAAATAAAAGGTTCCGCGTCAAAAGAAACGGAACCTTTTTTCAGAAAAAAAATATACAAATAAAAATCAAACCGAAAGAAATTCGCTCCGCCTTATGAATTTATGGACTTCTTCACTATTATCTAATTTTAAGCGAAGCGAAATTTGTATTGATAAAATCACACAATCGTAGATTTTCCGAGCTTTACATTTTCAAAATTGTAATATGATTTCTCGGAATATTTAATAAAATCTGCAATAAAACTTCCTACTTCACTTGTAGAATAAGGTTGTTCAGCATTCAGATCTACCGTTACGTATTTATTTTCAATGGCATGTTCTACAGACTGTCTCAATTTCTCTGCAGCTTGCTCAAGTTTTAAATAATCAAGCATCATCGCCGTACTCAGAATAGAAGCAATCGGATTGGCAATTCCTTTTCCTTTTGCCTGCGGATAAGAACCATGAATGGGTTCAAACAGTGCATTTCCATTACCTATCGAAGCCGATGGGAGGAGACCGATAGAACCGCCGATTACGCTTGCTTCATCCGAAATAATATCACCAAACATATTCTCTGTTACAATAACGTCAAACTGTTTTGGATTCAGAATTAGCTGCATGGCAGCATTATCAACAAACATAAAATCAAGTTCAACATCAGAATATTCTACTGCAATTTCTTTACATATTTTTCTCCACAGCCTTGAAGTATCCAAGACATTCGCTTTATCAATCAAAGTCAATTTTTTCCTGCGCTTTTGTGCTTCCTGAAAAGCCATGTGAACAATCGGGGAAATTTCATCACGATTGTATTTACAAATATCATAAGCGTAACCAGCTTCTTCATCGGTAAATTTTTCGCCAAAATAAATTCCGCTCACTAATTCCCTGAAAATCTGAATATCAGTCCCTTCAATAATTTCTTTTTTTAAAGGACTCTTCTCAATCAGAGAACTGTATGTTTTTAAAGGCCTAATATTTGCAAAAAGGCCAAGTTCTTTACGAAGCTTCAGCAACCCCTGTTCAGGACGTACTTTTGCGTCAGGATTATTATCAAAAGAAGGATCTCCGATCGCTCCGAAAAGCACCGCATCAGATTCTTTACAAATTTGCAGCGTTTCATCCGGCAGCGGGTTTCCTGTTTTATAAATCGCTTCAGCACCCATCAATCCGTACTTAAATTCAAATTCGTAGTGAAAAGCTTCCGCGATCGCATCTAAAATTTTAATGCTTTCATTTACTACTTCCGGTCCGATTCCATCTCCCGGAAGCACTGCAATTTTAAAGTTAGTTTTCATAAACTTTTTGTGTTTTTTTTAATTCAAACTCATTAATAGCCTGTTTTTTACTGATTAAAAAGTCGATATCATCGTAACCGTTCAACAGGCATATTTTTTTATAAGAATCTATTTCAAAATTTTCTGTTTTGTCGTTAAAAGTAATCGTTTGTTTTTCAACATCTACAAAAATTTCTTTTTCAGGATTTGCTGTAATATCATTTAAAATTTCCTTTAAAAAACTTTCAGAAACTTTTACCGGCAACAAACCGTTATTCAATGCATTCCCTTTAAAAATATCTGCAAAAAAGCTGGAAACAACGACTTTAAAACCATAATCCGTCAGCGCCCAAGCTGCATGCTCACGGCTGCTTCCACAACCGAAATTGTTTCCCGCAACCAGAATTTCTCCTGAATATTTCGGATTGTTTAAAACGAAATCGATGTTGGGTTCATTTGTGTGAACATCATAACGCCAGTCTCTGAAAAGATTTTCGCCAAACCCTTTTTTATTGATACTTTTTAAAAATCTCGCCGGAATAATCTGATCCGTATCTATATTTTCTACCGGCAAAGGAATCGCCGTGGATTTTATTGTGATTAATTTTTGCATTTTTTCTGAATCAATTAGCTTTAATTATTTATTAATTTTTCAGGAGCTTATCCCGCTATCCACTCATACTCCTCGCTCCATGGCTTTTGCCTTCACCTGCTGTGGGGTAACCGTTTCTATCGGGGCTAGGAAAGTGAATCGTGAATTTCACTTGTGAGTCAATAGTCAATCTAAAAATTCACCATTGACAATTCATTTACGAAGTAAAATTCACTTTATCATCAGTTTTCAAAAACCGAAATTTTTCCTTCGATAGCGACTTTTGCGGCAGTCAACGGACTTGCCAGAATTGTTCTTGCGCCTTGCCCTTGTCGTCCTTCAAAATTCCTGTTGGAAGTCGATACACAATATTCACCTTCCGGAATTTTATCATCATTCATCGCTAAACATGCTGAACATCCCGGCTGTCTTATCTGGAAGCCTGCCTCGTTGAAAATTTGATCTAAGCCTTCTTCAAAAATCTGTTTTACAACCTGTTGTGAACCCGGAACAATTAAAGCCTGCACATGTTCTGATTTTCTTTTTCCTTTAATATAATTTGCTGCAGACCGGAAATCTTCAATTCTTGCATTGGTACAGCTTCCGATGAAAACATAATTCACCTTAATATCAGAAAGTGCCTGTCCGGCTTTTAATCCCATATATTTCAGTGCCTTTTCCTCAGAATCATTCTGCGGATTCGGAATATTCTGACTGATCGAAATTCCCATTCCCGGATTGGTTCCGTACGTAACCATCGGGTAAATTTCTGAAGCATCAAAAGAAAATTCTGCATCAAAAGTTGCGTCATCATCTGTCTTCAAAGTTTTCCAGTATTCTACTTTTTCTTCCCATCCTTCACCTTTTAGTGCAAAGGTTCTTCCTTTTACGTAATTAAATGTCGTTTCATCAGGAGCAATCATTCCTCCTCTGGCACCCATTTCGATACTCATGTTGCAGACGGTCATTCTGCCTTCCATCGACATTTCTTCAAAAATATTTCCCGCATATTCACAGAAATACCCTGTTCCGCCATCGGTTCCGACTTTAGAAATGATATAGAGAATAACATCTTTTGGCTGAACGTTTTTATTTAATTTACCATTTACGGTAATTCTCATCGATTTCGGTTTATTCAACAGTAAGCACTGGCTTGCAAAAACCTGCGCCACCTGGCTTGTCCCGATTCCAAAAGCAATAGAACCGAAAGCGCCGTGAGTAGACGTATGGCTGTCACCACAGACAATGCTCATCCCGGGTTGTGTAACACCTAATTCCGGGGCGATGATGTGAACAATTCCCTGATAGGGATGACCTAAACCATACAGTTCGATATTGTTTTTCTTACAGTTTTCAGTTAGCTGTTCAACCTGATTTCTGGAAGAATCGTCGCGTATCGGTTTATCCTGATCCCACGTTGGAACGTTATGATCGGCTGTAGCCACAATTTGCTTCGGTCTGAAAATTTCTAAACTTCTGGATTCCAGTTCTGCGAAAGCTTGTGGGCTTGTCACTTCATGAATCAGATGTTTATCAATGTATATAATTTGAGGTCCGTCGGGAATTGTTTCTACTACGTGCGCATCCCAGACTTTGTCAAAAAGTGTTTTTTTATAGTTGCTCATTTTAATTATATATATCTAAAAGAAAATCAATCCTTTACCCTATTTTTCTCGTCACATTTTCGATAATTAAACTTAAATCATCGTTGTTGACTTCTTTTTTACGGTCAGCAACTTTCAAAAACTCCTGATATAAAAAGTCGAGTTCATTTTTAGTAACATCAAAACCAATATGTTTGAATCGGTAAGCCAGCGCTGACCGCCCGCTTCTTGCCGTCAATACAATACTTGAAGAACTTACACCAACTTCTTCAGGATCAATAATTTCATATGTTTCTCTGTTTTTAATCACTCCATCCTGATGAATTCCTGAACTGTGTGCAAAAGCATTGGCTCCCACAATAGCTTTGTTCGGCTGTACCGGCATTCCCATTAACTCAGAAACAAGAATACTCATAGGATTAAGCATTTTAGATTGAACATCAGTATGTAATTGTAAATGCGGATGCTGTCTGAGAATCATCACGACTTCCTCAAGAGCCGTATTTCCTGCTCTTTCTCCCAATCCGTTGATAGTGCATTCGATCTGTCGCGCTCCATTAATAACACCTGAAATAGAATTTGCGGTTGCCATCCCAAGATCGTTGTGGCAGTGACAAGAAAGAACTGCTTTATCAATTCCTTTTACGTTTTCTTTTAAATATTTTATTTTTGCGCCATATTCTTCGGGCAGACAATAACCTGTTGTATCAGGAATATTCAACACGGTTGCTCCGGCTTTTATTACCGCTTCACAAACTTTTGCCAGGTAATCATTATCTGTTCTTCCTGCATCTTCGGCATAAAATTCTACATCTTCCACAAAAGTTTTAGCATATTTTACAGCCTGAACTGCTCTTTCGATAATGTCTTCTCTGTTTGAATTGAATTTATATCTGATATGAGAATCGGATGTTCCGATACCTGTATGGATTCTTGGTCTTTTGGCGTATTTTAAAGCTTCCGCAGCGGTATCAATATCTTTCTGATTGGCTCTTGTAAGCCCACAAACTTTTGCGTTCTTTACCAGTTTTGAAATTTCTGAAACGGAATGAAAATCTCCGGGACTCGAAATCGGAAACCCCGCTTCAATAACATCTACTCCCAGCTCGTCAAGTTTCTCTGCAATGATTAATTTTTGTTCCGTATTCAATTTACAACCCGGCACCTGTTCTCCATCACGCAGCGTGGTATCAAAAATTTCAACTTTTTCGGAATTCATAATGAAGTTTTTACTTAATTTTGAATCAAAACTAGAGAGTTGAAACGTTTTTTTCTTTTCAAAGTTTATAAAAAATACAATACTCAAAATATTATTTTTTAATTACAATTATCTAATTATCAATATTTTAAATTCTATAAATTTACAATGGCAGAATTGCATAAAGATTTTTTATTTGTTTTGATTAAATCATTAACTACGTCAGAAAAAAGGCAATTTAGGCTGTATGTAAATCGTCTTGGAATTAATGTTGATGCAAAGTTTCTTCTTCTGTTTTCAGAAATTGATAAGATGAAGGAATACGATGAAAATATTATCATTGACAAGAAAATTTCGACAAAACAACAACTTTCAAACCTGAAAGCTCATCTTTACAAACAGATTCTGGTAAGCTTAAGACTTAACCCAAGTCACCAGAATTACAGAATACAACTGCGTGAGCAACTGGATTTTGCTAACATCTTGTATCAGAAAGGTCTTTATAAACAGGCTTTGAAAATTTTAGATAAAACGAAACAGTCAGCATTAGAACTTGACGAAAAAACAATTGCCTCGGAAATCATAGATTTAGAAAAAGTTATTGAATCACAATTCATTACAAGAAGTATTGAAGGTCGCGCAGAAGAACTCATCCGTCAGTCTACGGAGATCAGCAAGCAAAATCATTATGCTACAGAATTATCAAACCTTTCCCTTAAACTATACAGCGAAATGCTAACGCACGGCTATGTAAAAAACGATGAGGATCGCGCCGAGATCATGGAAATTTTTAATACTCAGATTCAGAAAATCACTTTTGAAAAATTAAATTTTACAGAAAAACTGTGGTATTTTAAAGCTCATGTCTGGAAAAATCAGTTGTTGCAGGAATATAAATATACGTTGAAATATGCGTTTCAGTGGGTTGATTTATTTCACAGGAATCCAGAAATGATAATCAGTCATCCTGTGTGGTATATCAAAGGAAATACTTATCTCCTGAAAATCCTTTTTCTCTATGGAAATATTGATATTCTGGAAAACAGTTTCAAGGAATTCAATGACAGGGTACGGTCTTCAAGTTTTGCTCAAAATGAAAATCTGCAATCTCTTATTTTTCTGACACATTACAATACATTAATGAACATTCACTTCGTAAAGGGTGAGTTCTTTTCCGGTTCAAAACTGATTCCTGAAATTGAGCTGAAAATGGAGAGACTTCGCGACAAAATCGATGAACACCATTTTATGATTTTATACCTGAAAATGGCGGCTATGTTTTTTGGCAGTAAAAAGTTTAAGGAGTCAATAAAATATTCTTTAAAGGTTATTGATTCAAAAGGAAATGTACAGGAAGATTTGCTGTTTCATACAAGGATTTTGATCTTAATGGCAAAACACGAGTCCGGAAATGATGAAGATTATGATGAATTTATTAAAGCAACATCGAAATTTGTAAAAAAGATGAAGAAGCCTGATGAATTTCATTTTGAAAGTATTAAATTCTTTAAAGATTTAAATGATGCAATGCCCGATAAACAGATAAAATCTTTTCATGAATTTGATAAAAAACTGGAACTTTTTTCCGGCAATGAGTATTACAGAAGATCCCTTTTATACATTGACATTCACGGTTGGGTAAAATCTAAAATGAGAAATGTAGATGTTATTGAAATTATTAAAGAGAAAGTTCGGTACAAGAGAAAGAATTAGATCTGTTTTTAACTTATTAATAATTAAAGCCTTGAGCAATTCACAAACATTTAAAACGTTTTTTATGTCATTTTAGTATTAAATCTGACTCCAAATATGTTTATATGTAGCGTACTAATTAAAAAAATCGTATTTTTGCATCTTAAAATTTCTTAGTAAACAATGATAAAAATTACACTTCCAGACAGTAGTGTCAAAGAATTCGAAGCGGGAGTTACTCCGCTAGACGTGGCAAAATCTATAAGCGAGGGATTGGCTAGAAATACCATTTCCGCAATTGTTAATGATAAACAAGTAGAGACGACCACGCCTATCACCACGGATTCTACGGTACAACTATTGACTTGGAATGATGATCTTGGAAAGAAAGCATTCTGGCATTCTTCTGCTCACCTTTTGGCGCAGGCAATCCTTGAATTTTATCCTGATGCTAAGTTGACCATTGGTCCTGCCATCGAAAGCGGATTCTATTATGATGTAGATTTCGGTGACGAAACTTTATCTGAAAAAGACTTCGAAAAAATTGAAAAAAAGGTATTAGAGAATGCTAAAAAAGGATCAACTTTCTCATTATATCCTGTTTCAAAAGAAGAAGCATTGAAAGTTTATGCAGATAATCCGTATAAAGTAGAATTAATTTCTAACCTTAATGACGGAGAAATTACTTTCGTAACTCATGACGATTTTACTGATCTTTGTCGTGGAGGGCATATTCCAAATACGAGTATTGTAAAAGCTGTTAAAATTTTAAATGCAGCCGGAGCATACTGGAGAGGAAATGAAAAAAATCCTCAGCTCACAAGAGTTTATGGTATTTCTTTCCCAAAGCAGAAAGAACTTACTGAATACCTAGAAAGATTAGAAGAAGCTAAAAGAAGAGACCACAGAAAACTAGGGAAAGAACTTGGGATTTTTGCTTTCTCTGAAAAAGTTGGAGCCGGTTTACCACTTTGGTTACCAAAAGGTACGGCTTTGAGGAGAAAATTAGAAAATTTCCTTTCTGATGCTCAGAAAAAAGGAGGTTATGAATTTGTAATGACCCCACATATCGGTTCAAAAGAATTGTATGTAACTTCCGGACACTGGGATAAATATGGAGCAGACAGCTTCCAGCCGATTAAAACACCGAATGAGGGTGAAGAATTTATGCTGAAGCCGATGAACTGCCCGCACCACTGTGAAATCTACAAAACCTCACAATGGAGCTATAGAGATTTACCGAAAAGATACGCAGAATTCGGGACTGTTTACCGATATGAGCAAAGCGGAGAGCTTCATGGGCTGACAAGAGTTCGTGGATTTACTCAGGATGATGCTCACCTTTTCTGTACTCCGGATCAGTTGTTGGGAGAATTTGAAGCGGTAATTGATCTGGTTTTATATGTTTTCAAATCTTTAGGTTTTGAAGATTTCATGACTCAGGTTTCGTTGAGAGATCCTGAAAACAGAGAAAAATATATAGGCTCCGACGAGAACTGGGAAAAAGCAGAAAATGCAATCATTACAGCTGCTAATAATAAAGGTTTGAAAACAGTTGTAGAATATGGTGAAGCCGCATTCTACGGTCCTAAACTGGATTTCATGGTAAAAGATGCCTTAGGTAGAAAATGGCAGCTTGGAACCATTCAGGTTGATTATAACCTTCCGGAAAGATTTGATCTGCACTATATCGGAAACGATAATGAAAAGCACAGACCGGTAATGATTCACAGAGCGCCGTTTGGCTCTATGGAACGTTTCATCGCCATCTTACTTGAAAATACTGCAGGAGACTTCCCATTGTGGTTGAGTCCGGATCAATTTATAATTCTACCAATTAGTGAGAAATATGTCGATTATTCTAAAAAAGTTTCACAATTATTAGAAAATCACGATATTAGCGGTCAGATTGATGAAAGAAACGAGAAGACAGGAAAGAAAATCCGTGATGCAGAATTAAATAAAATACCATTTATGCTGGTTGTAGGAGAAAATGAAGAGAGAGATGGCACAATTTCTGTACGCAGACGTGGTGAAGGAGATTTAGGAACGATGTCTCTTGAAGATTTCGTATCTTATTTCAAAAAAGAAGCAGCAATATAGATTTAACTAAACGATTACCAGTAATAATCAATCTTTTAGTTAATAATAAATAGAATTAACCAATAAAATTATAATACAATAGCACAAAGATTTAACAACAGGGGCCCACAAAGACGTCCTGTACAGGAGGACTTACACTTAATCAACGATAAAATTCGTGTGAGAGAGCTTCGTTTGGTGGGCGATAACGTAGAGCCGGGAGTATATCCTACAGATAAGGCAAGACAAATTGCTCAGGAGCAAGAGCTTGATCTTGTAGTAATCTCTGATAAGGCTGAACCGTTTATTGCGAGAATACTGGACTATAAAAAGTTCTTATACGAGCAAAAGAAAAAACAGAAGGAACTGAAAGCTAAGCAGGTAAAAGTGGTAGTAAAAGAGATCCGTTTCGGACCTCAGACTGATGAACACGATTACGAATTTAAAAAGAAGCACGCTGAAAAATTCCTTGAAGAAGGTTCAAAATTAAAGACCTACGTTTTTTTTAAGGGACGTTCGATTATCTTTAAAGACCAGGGAGAAATCTTACTTTTGAAACTTGCTCAGGAACTTGAGCACGTTGGAAAAGTAGATCAGCTTCCTAAGCTTGAAGGAAAAAGAATGATTATGATGATGAGTCCTAAAAAACCGGCTAAATAATCAATTTCAGATCAGTTTTGATCTGTATCAAAAATAATAAACCTCAAATTGCTTTGAGGTTTTCTATGTATTGTAAAGAGGTATTCATACTTTTAGTTTGATAAAATCCTTCTGCAATTCATATTTTTTTCGTAATTTTGCAGACTATTATCCGGACTATTCCGGAATAGTTTAAAAAGATATTGATAACAAAACAATAAAAAGCAGAACAATGCCAAAATTAAAAACGAAATCAGGTGCTAAGAAACGTTTTGCTCTTACCGGATCTGGTAAGATCAAAAGAAAAAATGCTTACAAAAGCCACATCTTAACGAAGAAAGAAACTAAGCAGAAGAGAAATCTTACTACTACTTCTTACGTAGCTAAAGTGGATGAAAAAAGCGTTCAACGTCAATTAGCAATCAAGTAGTTTTTATAAATCTAATCCGGTTTATAAGAATTCAAACAAATTCAACATTTTAACCCTGAAACGGTGCAGCCAAGTACAATGAAACAGATTGTCGCCCTTTTCAAAAAAACAATTTAAATTATGCCAAGATCAGTAAATGCCGTAGCTTCAAGAGCTCGCAGAAAGAAAATTTTTAAGCAAGCTAAAGGTTTTTTCGGTAGAAGAAAGAACGTTTGGACTGTAGCTAAAAACGCGGTAGAAAAAGCAATGCAATATGCTTACCGTGGTAGAAAAGAGAAAAAGAGAAATTTCAGAGCCCTTTGGATCATGCGTATCAATGCAGGTGCAAGAGAGCACGGAATGTCTTACTCTCAGTTTATGGGAGCTCTTAAAAAGAACAACATTGAGCTTAACAGAAAAGTTTTAGCAGATTTAGCAATGAATCACCCTGAAGCTTTCAAAGCAGTTGTAGATCAAGTAAAATAATGTAAAATTTTTGTTATCAATATAAATCCCAGGCTTTGCCCGGGATTTTTTTATTTATACATTTGCTTTCTATTAATTTTAGATACGTGAAAAAATCAGTTACCGTTTTGTTTTTGTCTTTGATTTCATTTGGATTCAGTGGACAAAGTTTTATTCAGGCTTATCAGAACAGAGCCAATCAGGTTTCACAAACCAATATAACTACCCTTCTTCAAGAGTTTGAAAATCTTGGGGTAAAAACAACGGGTTCAACAGCTAATACCAATGCGCTGAATTGGTTAAAAGCAAAATATCAGTCTTATGGTTATTCTGCCAACCAGATCACGGAAGATCCTTTTACTTTTGGAAATAATATTAGTTCTAAAAATTTAATTATTACTAAAACAGGAACACTTTACCCGAATATCTATGTGATTATCTGTGGACATTATGACACCATTGTCGGGCCGGGAGTGAGCGATAACGGAAGCGGCACATCTATCATTCTTGAAGCCGCCAGAATTTTAAAAGATATCCCTACGGAATATTCTATCAAATTTATTCACTTTTCCGGTGAAGAACAGGGATTACAGGGAAGTGCGCACTATGCCGATAATGTAGTTTTTCAGAATAATACCCGACAGCTAAATGTAAGACTGGTTTTTAATTTAGATCAGGTAGGCGGTAAAATCGGGAATAATAATAACGCTATAAAATGTGAAAGCGATCAGTCTGGCCTAACAACAAATAATGCACAGTCGCTTGCTTTTACTCAACAATTGGCTAACTGTACGACACTCTACTCTCCATTACAAACTGTCATGTCGAATGCTTATTCTTCAGATTATATCCCATTCGAGCAAAACGGTGATATCATTACAGGTTTTTATGAAAATGTAAGGAGCTATAATGAACATACCGTAAATGACACTTTTGCCAATGTAGATCCGACTTACGTATTTAACGTGGGAAAAGCAGCTGTAGGGGCATTACAGCATTTTGCTACGGCTACAACAGCA
This sequence comes from Chryseobacterium taeanense, assembly GCF_900099685.1. Lineage (GTDB taxonomy): Bacteria > Bacteroidota > Bacteroidia > Flavobacteriales > Weeksellaceae > Chryseobacterium > Chryseobacterium taeanense. Next base: position 486,469 of record NZ_FNDW01000002.1, read on the forward strand.
TCATTGGGTACACAAGAATCAACTTTAAATTCTTTGGAATCTGTGAAAATATATCCTAATCCTACAAAAGATTACCTTAATATTGAGCTTCCGAAAGAAATTAAAAGGTTTAATGTTGAAATTACAGATATGAATGGCCGTTTAATTTTAAATAAAGAAAATGAGAATAAAATCAATGTTTCTGGATTGACAAACGGTGTTTATTTATGTAACATAAAAGCAGATGAGAAAACTGCGGTACGGAAAGTTATTATCGAAAAATAATTCAATTTAGAAATAAAAAAAATGAGGTTTCGGCGGGCTTTGCCCGCCGAAACCGTTTAATAAACTGTAAATAATTAAATTTTATCGATTACGTTGGATCAATATCTCTTCAATATCTTGCATTTGCATTCCTTTGGCTTTCAATAAAATTAAATAATGATATAGAAGATCTGCGGCCTCATTTTTAAAAAGTTCATCATCAGTATCTTTAGATTCGATGACCAATTCAACAGCCTCCTCTCCTACTTTTTGAGCTATTTTATTGATCCCTTTTTGAAACAAAGAATACGTATAAGAACCTTCGGTTTTTTCATCAATCCGTTGACTGATTTTAGCCTCAAGCTCATATAGAAACCCTTTAGAATTTTTCTCCCCGAAACAGCTGAAACTTCCTGTATGACAAACTACATTTTCAGGAATAACTCTAATTAAAACGGTATCATTATCACAGTCAAACTCAATATTCTCTACTTTAAGGAAATTTCCGGACTCCTCTCCTTTTGTCCAAAGTCTGTTTTTTGAACGGCTGAAAAAAGTTACGATACCTTCCCGTGAAGTTTTTTCAAAAGCCTCTCCGTTCATGTAGCCCAGCATCAGCACTTGTAAAGTTCTGTCATCCTGAATAATAACAGGCACCAAACCATCGTTATTTTTATTAAAATTGATATTCATCGTAAGGATATTTTTTTTGATTTTAATTCTCTTTTAAGATTTTTAATTCCGATTTCCCCAAAATGAAAAATACTTGCGGCTAAAGCTCCTGAGGCTTTCGTTTTCATAAACACCTGTTCAAAATCTTCGGTTTTTCCGGCTCCTCCGGAAGCGATAACCGGAATATTAATAAGATCTAAGATATCTTTAGTAATTCTGAGATCAAATCCGTTTTTGGTGCCATCTCCATCCATTGAGGTCAGTAATATTTCTCCGGCACCCAGTTCTTCAACTTTTTTTGCCCAGTGTGTTGTTTTAAGTTCCGTTATCTCCCTTCCTCCTTTTATGTGAACCCAATCTGATCCGTTCACCAACTTGGTATCAATGGCAACCACAATACACTGACTTCCGAATTCTTTAGCCAAAACAGAAATCAATGTTGGATTTTTAACTGCTGATGAATTGATGCTTATTTTGTCTGCTCCGGCTTCCAGAAGTCTCCGTACATCTTCCACAGTCGAAATTCCGCCGCCTACCGTGAAAGGAATACTAAGTTCCGATGCAATTTTCTGTACCAGTTCGGCAAAAGTTTTACGCTCTTCCAAAGTTGCGGTAATATCAAGGAAAACCAATTCATCTGCGCCTTCTCTTTCGTATCTTTTGGCAAGTTCTACAGGATCTCCCGCATTTCTTAAACCTTCAAAGTTGATTCCTTTTACTGTGATCTCGTCTTTAATATCAAGACACGGAATTATTCTTTTTTTAAGCATTTTCAATAAAATTCTGGAGTTGTGTTAAACTGATTTTACCTTCATAAATAGCTTTTCCGATAATCGTCCCGGAACAACCGATATTTTTCATCTGTTCGACATCTTCAATACATGAAATCCCGCCGCTTGCAATTAACTGAACTTTTGTTTTTTCTAAAATTTCTCTGTACAATTCATCCGAAGCGCCCTGAAGCATTCCATCTTTGGAAATATCTGTGCAGATCACATTTTTAATTCCTTTATTTTTGTATTGGAGAATAAAATCGATCACATCAAGTGTACTTTCTTCCAGCCAGCCTGAAGTTTTTATTTTCCGGTTTTCGCAATCGGCTCCCAGAATTATTTTGTCCGGACCATATTTTTCTAACAGATCAAAACAAAATTCAGGATTCTGAATAGCAATGCTTCCAATCGTGATTTGGTTTGCTCCTGAATTAAAGGCTATTTCAATATCGCTTTGTGTTTTCAGTCCACCTCCAAAATCAATTTCCAGGGAAGTTTCTTTAGCAATTGCTTCCAAAACTTTTTGATTGACAATATGCTTTGATTTTGCTCCGTCCAAATCCACCAAATGAAGGTATTTGATACCATAATCTTCAAATTCTTTGGCAACTTCAAGCGGATTTTCGTTGTATATTTTTTTTGTATTGTAATCTCCTTTTGAGAGCCTGACACATTTTCCGTCGATAATATCTATAGCGGGAATAATTTTCATGAGTTTAATTTTAAGAAATTCGTTAAAATTTTATTTCCTATACTTCCCGATTTTTCAGGGTGAAACTGTACCGCGAAAAAATTATCTTTCTGCAATGAAGCACTGAAAGGTAAAATATAATCGCAAACCGAAGTTGTATAAGCTGATAATTCACAATAATAGCTGTGCACAAAGTAGACATCATTTTCTGTTCCTATTTCTGCAAAAAGTGGAGAATTGATGTTATGAAATGTATTCCATCCCATATGAGGAACCAAGTCTCGCGACGGGAATTTTTTAACTTCAATATCAAAAATACCCATTCCAAAAGTATTTCCTTCTTCATTTCTACCGCACATCAGCTGCATTCCCAGACATATCCCCAAAACAGGTTGCTGTAAAGTGGGAATTAATTTATCAAGTCCTTTTTGTCTTAAAAGATCCATTGTTGATGAGGCTTCACCAACTCCTGGGAAGATAATTTTATCAGCATTACGGATGGTTTCAAAATCATCGGTTATTACAGAATCTACATCTAACCGATTAAGTGCATTTTGAACAGAGCTGACATTTCCTCCATTATATTTAATAATCGCAATCATATTATAAACTTCCTTTTGTAGATGGAATCGTAAAATTATTATCAGTTTGTCGAACAGCCATTTTTACCGCTTTTGCAAATGCTTTGAACACGGCTTCAATTTTGTGATGTTCATTGTCTCCTTCTGCTTTTATATTCAGGTTACATTTGGCGGAATCGGTGAAAGATTTAAAAAAATGGAAAAACATTTCAGTCGGAACATCACCAATTTTCTCACGCTGAAAATCTGCTTCCCACATCAGCCACGATCTTCCTCCAAAATCTACAGCAACCTGCGCCAGGCAATCATCCATAGGAAGTAAAAAACCGTATCGTTCAATTCCTTTTTTATTTCCTAACGCTTTAAAAACAGCTTCTCCTAAAACGATCCCTACATCTTCAATCGTGTGATGTTCATCCACATGAAGGTCACCCTTAACTTTTATCTCCAAATTCAGGTTTCCGTGCTTTGAAATCTGCTCCAGCATATGATCGAAAAAATGCAGCCCGGTTGAAATATCAGATTTACCTTTACCATCGAGATTAATTTCGATTTCAATCTCGGTCTCGTTAGTTTTACGAAAAACTGTTGCTTTCCTCGGAATTTGCTTTAAATACTGATAAATATCTTCCCATTTTGTGGTCGTTAACTCGGCTTCTTTATTTTCCGAATCACTGATGAAAATAACCTTAGTTTCTAGATTCTTTGCCAATTGAATATCCGTGATACGATCTCCTATAACGTAAGAATTTTTAAGATCATAATTGCCGTAAATGTATTGATTGAGCATTCCTGTTCCGGGTTTTCTGGTAGGAAGATTTTCATATTCAAAACTTTTGTCGATAAGAATATTCTGAAATACAACATTTTCATTTTGAAATGTTTTCAGCATCTTTTCATGCGCAAGCGTAAAATCCTCCACCGGAAAACTTTCTGTTCCCAAACCGTCCTGATTCGTTACCATAACCAATTCATAATCCAACTCTCTGACAATTTTTGATAGATTTTGAAAAACGCCGGGATAAAATTCAAGTTTTTCCAATGTATCAATTTGCAAATCTTCCGGTTCTATAATCAACGTTCCGTCGCGGTCTATAAATAATACTTTTTTCATGAGTTAATATTTTTTAAAACATTAATAAGTTTCAGATTTTCATCCCGGCTACCGACATTGATTCTAATGCATTTCGGAATATGCGGTGTTCTTTTGCTCGTGAAAATATTTTCATTTAGTAATGCCTGATATATACCCTCAGTATCCTTAAATCTGATCAGGAAAAAATTGGCATCAGTGGGAAATATTTTATTAACACATGGAACAGATTTCAGCTCATTTTCCAACCATTCTCTTTCAGTAAGAATATTTTTAAGATTTTCATTAAAAATTTCCTGCTCGTCAAGCGCATTAATAATCAATTCCTGACTGATGCTATTGACATTATACGGTGCTTTTACGGTATTGATTAATTTAATGATTTCTTCGGAAGCACAGGCAACGCCTACCCTTGCACCGGCCATTCCCCAGGCTTTTGAAAAGGTCTGAAGTACGATAAGATTGGGATATTTTTCCAGGAGCAAAAGAGCAGAATCTTTTTTAGAAAATTCGATATATGCTTCATCTACAACAACAATTCCGTCATAATTCCGTATAAAAAATTCAAGATTGCCGATACTATTTCCGGTAGGATTATTAGGCGAACAGATGAAAAAAACTTTTGATGAACTATTTTTTATTTCATCAAAAAAATATTCTTTGTTGATTTCAAAATCATTATTAAGATTCAGTTTTATCACCTTATTTTCATTGACACTGGCATAAAATCCATACATCGCAAATGAAGGATCCATCACCAGTATGGAATCTTTTTTAGGTTCACAAAAAATCCTGATGATCAGATCGATCAGCTCGTCACTTCCGTTTCCGACAGCAATGCATTTATGGGAAATATTCTTGTAATCTGCCAGTTTGCTTTTAAGTTTTTTCTGAGTTGAATCCGGATAGCGATTATGTGCTCCAAAAGGGCTTTCATTGGCATCCAGCAATACTGGATTTTCAGGATTTTGCTGATCTCTGTAGCTTGTATAAGGCTGTAGATCAAGGATATTTTTTCGTACTAAATTATTGATTGTAAATGTTGTCATTATTATGATTTTAAACGAATGGATACGGCATTTTTGTGTGCCAGCAGACCTTCTGCTTCGGCCATAATTTCAATAGTTTTTCCAAGATTTTGAAGTCCATTTTCAGTAATGTGCTGAAAGGTTATTTTTTTAACAAAACTGTCGAGTGAAACTCCGCTGTAATTTTTTGCAAATCCATTGGTAGGTAATGTGTGATTGGTTCCGCTGGCATAATCTCCGGCACTTTCACAGGAATAATTTCCAAGAAAAACCGAACCGGCATTCTGGATTTTTGGGATATAATTTTCGAAAGATTTTACCGTCAAAATCAAATGCTCAGGAGCATACAGATTGCTGAATTCCAATGCCTCTTCTATGCTGTTCAGTAAAATGAAGTAACTGTTTTTTAAAGATTCTCCCGCAAATTCGTTTCTTGGAAGGGCTTTCAACTGATTTTCAATTTCTTTAATAGTCTCCATAAAAATTTCCTCATCCGTTGCAATGAATACCACCTGACTGTCACTTCCGTGTTCTGCCTGGGAAAGAAGATCTGCGGCACAGAATTCCGGTATTGAGTTTTTATCGGCGATAACAAGCACTTCGCTAGGTCCGGCAGGCATATCTATAGCCACTCCGAAACGCTGGGCATATTCTTTTGCGGATGTAACGTATTGGTTACCAGGGCCAAATATTTTGTAAACGGAAGGAATACTTTGTGTACCGAATGTCATTGCCGCAATGGCCTGTGCACCACCAACTTTAAAAATACGGCTGACCCCGCAAAGTTTGGCTGCATATAAAATTGCAGGATTGATATTTCCGCTTTGATCCGGTGGTGTGCATAGAATGATTTCACTGCATCCGGCGAGCTGTGCAGGAATAGCCAACATCAGAACGGTTGAAAATAAAGGTGCATTTCCTCCCGGAATATAGATTCCTGTTTTTTCAATCGCACGGCTTTCTCTCCAGCAGGTTACGCCTTCTACAGTCTCAATCTTTTCGATTTCACTTTTCTGAGCAGCATGAAAGCGCGTAATATTTTCTTTAGCTTTTAAAATAGCGACTTTCAATTCTTCACTTATTTCTTTCTCGGCATTTTCGATTTCAATTTCTGAAACAACAACCGTTTCCAGGTCTGCCTGCTCAAATTTTTTGATGAATTCAAGCAATGCCTTGTCGCCATTATGCTGTACTGCTTCGAATATATTCTGAACAACATCGGAGAGTTCTTCTCTCTGAATCATTGGACGCTGAGTCAATTCTTTCCATTCCGTTTTTTTCGGATATCTGTAAGTTCTCATTATATAACCATTTTATCGATTGGAATAATTAAAATATCTTGCGCACCTTTCTCTTTTAGTTGATCAATCACTTCCCAGAATCTGTCCTCATCGATCACTGAATGAATGCTGCTCCATCCTTTTTCTGCTAACGGAATAACAGTCGGGCTTTTCAAAACCGGAAGGACTGCGGAAATTTCTGAAATTTTATCATCAGGGACATTCATCAGGATGTATTTGGAATTTTTTGCTTTCAGGACAGCTTTGATCCTGAAAAGAAATTTTTCAAGGATGATTTCCTTCTCCTTACTTAATAGTGAAGTCTTTGCTAATACGGCTTCAGACTGCAAAAGTGTAATAGTTTCTCTTAGTCCGTTTTTGAACAAAGTACTTCCTGAACTCACAATATCACAAATCCCATCTGCCAGTCCGATATTGGGAGCGATTTCCACTGATCCGGAAATTACGTGGATGTCAGAATTAATTCCCTGTTCGGAAAGGAATTTTTTAAGGGTATTAGGATAAGAAGTTGCAATTTTTTTTCCCTGAAAATAGCTCAGCTCATCAGTTTCCACATCTTTCGGAACTGCTAAGGAAACACGGCATTTTGAAAAACCCAGCTTCTGAACTATATTGCTGTTTTTCTGCTTTTCAGCCAACAGGTTTTCGCCTACTATGGCCACATCTACTACGCCGTCTTCAAGATATTGCGGAATATCAGAATTGCGCAGGTACATGATCTCCATGGGGAAATTGTTTACCGAAACTTTCAGCTGGTCTTTTCCGTTGTTGGTATCTATGCCGCAATCTTTGAGAAGCTGGAGAGAATCTTCGTACAACCGGCCGCTTTTCTGAATGGCAATTTTTAATATACTCATTTTTATGGTTTTGAGCCTGAGCAAATAAAAACTGGTTGAATTGAAGAAAATTCCCGGGATATTCAGAAACAAAAAAACCGTCTATTTACTCAGACGGTTTTTAAATATTTTGATTTTTAACATAAATTATCGATCAATCAATTCCGTCTTAGCAGAGATGATGATGATAATGATGTACTGTTAAAAAATTCGGTTTCATTGTTGAAATTTGTATTGCAAAGGTAAGAGATTATTTTTGAGACGTGCAAATTTTTTTATATTATTTTTTGATAAAGACTCATCAGCTGTTCTGCAATACTTTTATCATTAAATTTCTGAACGAACTCAAAACCCTTTTCAGCACGGCGTTTCCTCTCTGATTCATTTTGCCATAAAAACTTAATTTTGGCCTGAATATCCAGATAATTTTTAGGATCAATATAGACAGAATCCGGGCCGCCGGCTTCTGGAAGACAGCTTGCGTTGCTTGTGATGACTGCTGTTTTAGAAAAAAGAGATTCAATTAAGGGAATTCCGAATCCTTCAAAAAAGCTCGGATACACAAAAATATCTGCAAGTTTATAAAGTACCGCCAGCTCATTCATTGAAACACCTTCAAGGAAAAAAACTTGTTTTTCCATTTTATTTTTCCGGATGAAAGTTTCTATCGCTTTACAATATTTTGTTTTTCTTCCGACTATTACTAAAGGGATTTTCGTGTCTTTTATCGCTTTCACAATATTCAGAAGATTCTTACGTTCTTCGATGGTTCCGACATTTAAAATGAACCGTTCCGGAAGATTGAATTTTTCTTTTGTTTTTTGAATAAACTCTTGCGACTGCTCTTCTTTAAATGCCTGGTGACACCCTTGATAAATCACTTCAATTTTGCTTTCAGGAACATTTAGAAATTGAATAATATCTCTTTTAGTCTGTTCTGAAATCGCGATAATTTTATCTGCTGAAGCAGCAGCCTTTTTAAATTTCCATAAATGAATTTTACGGTCAAAAAATGAATAATACTGCGGATAGCGGACAAAGATAAGGTCGTGAATGGTCACTATTTTCCGAATCGGTTTTTTGTTCCATTTTAAAGGAAGTTCACCCGAAAGGCCATGGAAAATGTCAGCATTTTGATTTTGAGCATCTGTTCCCATTTTGAATTGTCTCGACATATTGCCTCTGGACGTCTCAACAAAACGGATACTTTTATGATTCAAAATATTTTCTCCTCTTTCAGATTTGTTTTTATTGAGCAGAATGTATTCATTTTCAGGATAATATTCTGCCAATATTCTTATCAGGTCACGGGAATAATTTCCCAGTCCTGATGTATTATGGAAGAAACGTTTTGCATCGTAAGCTATTTTCATAAGCCAATTTGTTTTTGAAATTCCTGAAAAGTTCCGAAGGTGTAATTCTTTTGTTTAAGCCATGAAATAAAATCATCAAAACGCTTAACCATATCTATTCCAGAATTTTTAACCGTAAAACCGGGCAACTTGTACGATTCATCTTTTATTTCAGCAAACTCCCACGGATGAAAATAAACATTAAGGTAATTGTCTTTTTTTAAGGTATGTAATGCTATTTTTTTATATAACGATAAAGGAAAATTATGAAAGCTCAGCCAGAACAGCGGAATCCTGAAATTCGGAGAAACTGAAGCCGGAATCTGTGTTACATTTCCTTCTTTAAAATAAGTTCTTGAGACTTTCAGGTTGTTGTATCTTCCCGGAAGAAAAGTAGGATTAATGGACGAATTATAAGTATAACCAGCTTCTTCTACCGCGTTTTTGCTTACCGGCATCATTCGTGGCATTCTCAAACCTGTTATGTGAGTGGAAAATAATTCTTCCAGCCTGTCTTTGGACTCCTTCAAATGTTTTTCTTCAAATTCTGAATGGAACCAGGTGTGAGAAGCCAGTTCGTGGCCTTCTTCCAGCAATCTTTTGATAAGCGATTTGCTGTTTTCCGCAAAAACTACGGTTGAAAAAAAAGTAGCTTTTATCTGATGTTTTTTAAGGAGATCCAATATTCTTTCAAGCCCGGTTTGCGAAACGGAAATCTGTTTTTCGAAGGGAATTTCACCCTGATATTCCAATGGCATATCAAATTCTTCGATGTCAAAACTTAATAAAACCATGTTAAAAATTTTTGTTTTTAATGATATAATTTGGCCTTTCTTTTACCTGTTTGAATATTTTGCCTAAATAAATTCCGATAATTCCTAAGATAATCAATTGTAATCCTCCAAAGAAAACGATGGTCATAATCAGCGATGCCCAACCGGAAATCTCCGTTTTGGCAATGAATGAGTAGATCACATAGATTCCATAACCAATAACCGAAATTCCTGAAAATAAAAATCCCAGATAAGCTGCGATATACAGAGGTTTTACACTGAAAGCGGTGATTCCTGTAAAAGCAAAAGTGATCATTTTCTTAAGATTGTAGCTGCTTTGTCCGGAAAGTCTTTCATTAGCGGTAAATTCAATTCCTGTCTGTTTAAAGCCCATCCAACTCGTGAGCCCGCGTAAAAAAAGATCGTCTTCATTGAAATTTCGCATCACTTCCACAGCGTTTGCATCCATCAGTCTGAAATCTGAACCGCCGCCTTTGGTAAGGTCAACATCCGACATTTTCGATAGAATTTTGTAGAAAAAATCAGAAGTTTTCCTTTTAAACATTGAAATTTCTTTAGGATATTTTCTTACTGTAAATACAATATCATATCCTTCTTCCCATTTCCGGATCATCTGCGGAATAAGTTCGGGCGGATGCTGAAGATCGCCATCCATTGAAATAACAGCATTTCCATATGCAAAATCCATTCCTGCTTTTACAGCTGGCTGATGCCCAAAATTCCTGGAAAATTCAATAAACTTTACCTTTTCATGCTCTTGAGAAAGCTCTTCCAGTTTTTGCTGAGTTCTGTCTCTGCTTCCGTCATTTATAAAGATTATTTCAAAATCATAATCGCTTAATCCGGAAAAAACGGCGTTGATTTTTTCATAAACCAAAGCAACATTTCCCTCTTCGTTATGGGCAGGAATGACGATGGAAATTTTCTTCATAACAATACTAATTCAGGCTGTAATTTTTCTCGAAATCTTTGGTAAGAAGCTCATAAATTACCCTCAGCCAAATTACAATGCAAGGTACAGCTTTTAAAGAATATTTAATGATATAATTTTCCTTTACAAATTTTGGAAACAGATCTGATGTGGAAAAGCAAGTGAAAATAATTACAAAAACAAGCAAACCTATAATAAGCGGCGTTCTTTCTTTCTGAAGGAAAAACCAGATCAGTACGCCTACAACTGCAATGATATATGTGGGAGACTCTGAACTTGAACTGAATAATACCAAAAATAGTAATGTAGAAGCAAGAATCATCAACTGGAAAGCGTAATGTTTATATTGTTTAATTCTAATATATGGCGCTGCAAAAAGCGGTAATCCGAACGCAAGAAATACAAGATTTGATATAGATGCGTCGCCAATAATTCTTCTGAAAAAGCCCATCAGCGAAATATCCTGCATATTTCCTAAAACCTGATTTTCATTATTTTTTTCTACAATAGACTGAAACCAGTCCGTATAACATTGAATTACAAATTTCGGACTTGAGTATGCCATTGGTAAAACAAAAAATAATACAGCAATAAGTAATCCTGAAAGAATAAATTTCGTTTTATTTTTAATGAAAAAGAACTGCGACAGCCCTACAATTCCATAGATTTTTACGAAAACCCCAATTAAAATTGCTGTTACCGATTTTACTTCTTTTCTTTCATAAATGTACACTGCAGACAGCAATAAAAGACCTGTAAGAGCAACATTGAACTGTAAGCTCAAAGCCGCTGTAATATATTCCTGCAGACAGAATAACCCGAAAAGTGCTTTTTTCGCATCGGAAAACGGAAGTTTATAAATACCGTAAACAAAGATGAAAGTATTGGCAACATTCCAGAGAGAAATCCCCAGCCAGTCGGGCATCATGGCAAAAGGAGCAATAAGCGCACTGAAGAAGACACCGTAGTGATTTAAATCAAAATAAAGATCGGGATAATGAATAAACAGATTTTTCTGATTGATGGTGTTAAAAAAAACATTTTTAAAAATCAGATAATTGTTGATGGCGTAATCTCCCCTCAGATATTTCGAAATGGCAGTAACGACTGATATAATAAGATAAACCCCAAATATATATTTAGGGTTTAGAATTATTTTAAGAAATTTATCTTTCAAAATTTTAATATTAGTTTAAAATTTACTCTTAAACAGCAACATTATTATCTCTCAACGCATCATTTAAAGATGTTTTTTTATCGGTAGATTCTTTTCTCTGTCCAATAATCAGAGCGCAAGGAACCTGATATTCTCCGGCAGGATATTGTTTTGTGTAACTTCCCGGAATCACCACAGAACGTGCAGGAACTCTTCCTTTAATTTCTACCGGCTCAGATCCTGTAACATCAATAATTTTGGTAGAAGCCGTAAGAACAACATTAGCTCCTAAAACAGCTTCTTTTTCTACATGAACACCTTCCACAACAATACATCTTGAACCTATGAAACAATCATCTTCAATGATTACGGGAGCAGCCTGAAGAGGTTCTAGAACTCCACCGATTCCTACACCACCACTCAGGTGAACGTTTTTACCGATTTGCGCACAGCTTCCAACTGTCGCCCACGTATCTACCATCGTTCCTGAATCTACATACGCGCCGATATTCACATAAGAAGGCATCATAATAACTCCTGAAGCTACAAAAGAACCTTCTCTTGCAATCGCATGAGGGACAACTCTTACTCCTTTCTCAGCGTAATTTCTCTTTAAAGGAATTTTATCGTGAAATTCAAACGGACCAACTTCAATGGTTTCCATTTTCTGAATCGGGAAATACATTACCACTGCTTTTTTTACCCACTCATTCACCTGCCATCCGTTTTCTATAGGTTCTGCAACACGAAGTTCTCCGGAATCTAATAAAGACACAACTTCTCTGATGGCCTTCTGGCTGTCTTCATTCTGCAAAAGATCTCTATTATCCCAAATGTTTTCAATAGTTTGTTGTAACGACATGTTTCTAGTTTAAAATTATTTGCGCCAAAGATACAAAAAAAGTTAAGGAAAATATTCTGTCTGTAGCAATAGCGGGAATGTATTGTTGTCGAATATTTAAAGTACTCTTTTAGCGTGAAGGTAGGCTTTATTCCAGTATTTTTCGTTCAGAGATGAAATGATAACTCCCTTTGTAGTGGAAGCATGAATAAATTTCACCTCTCCGTCATTTCCTATATCGTGGACGATTCCGACATGGGAAACTCTGGTACCACCGGCGGTTGCAAAGAACAAAAGATCTCCCGGTTTTACGTCTTTGATATCAATTGTATTTCCGGCCTCTGCCTGATCCGAAGATCTTCTTGGAAGTTTATAATCGTTTTCTTCAAAGACTTTTAGGGTAAATCCCGAACAGTCGAAACCTGACGATGTGTTTCCTCCGAATTTATAAGGAGCACCAAGGTATTTTTCGGCATCTTTTAGAATTTCGTTAATTGATCCTGAAATTTTGCCATTAAATTTAGATTCCAGATTTCTGAGGTTTTCTGCTTTGGGAACTGATTTTGTAATGGTTCTTTTATTTGAAACTGCATTTTTTGAACTTCCGCAGGAAACTGTAATTAAAGATGTAATGAGTAAAACATGAATTGTTTTTAAATTTAATTTTTTATCATTCAAGATCTTCATATACTTTCATTTTACGGCAATACCAGTACAAATATAAATAAATTATGACTAAATTTTTCTCAATTCATTACATGAAAATAAATACCCTTTTATAAAATAAAAAAAGCTATTCGACCGAATAGCTTTGTATAATGTGTGATTTTTATTATTTTGATGTTTTCTCACCTTTCCATGTGCCTGATCTGGAAGGTGTCGGAACTTCGTTTACCCATGTTCCGCTTGCTTTTTTATCTTCTCTTGTCAGAGTTCCTCTGAATTCACCGTCAGAAGGTGATCCTATGGTGGCAGTCAGTTCTCCCGATTCGCTAAGATACCCCGAAATAAGGTAATTTTCTGAAGTCTGCTCAGCATCTAATGTTCCGGTTACTTTTCCGTCGGTTGCCACTACGATATTCCAGCTGCCTTTTTCTGTCCCTTCATAAGTTCCGGCCCAGGTTCCTATGAAGTCATAGATGGTGTCCTCATCTTTGCTGCAGCCAATAAACAAAAAAGCGGTGAATAAAAGTAAAAATATTTTCTTCATAGTTTTTGTTTTATAAACAAATTGTGGAGAATACGGGGATCGAACCCGTCACCTTTAGACTGCCAGTCTAACGCTCTAGCCAGATGAGCTAATTCCCCTTTCTTTCCTCAGATCATTTTCTGAAGCGGTACAAAAGTAAGTATTTAAACTACATATACAAACATTTTATTAAATTTTCTTTAACCAGAATATAAAATTTATAGCTAATTATCAATTTTTCAGGCATTTTCAGTTTAAAATAAAAATGCACATTAACTGTTTAATGTGCATTTTTTTACTTTTTAATCTTTATAAACTATTTCCAACCTCCTCCGAGAGCCTGGTAAAGATCTATGGCAGCTTTCATTTTGCTGTATTCTGCATTGGCGATATTCAACTCTGCATTTAATGAATTTACACTTGCATTCAAAACCTCAAGATAATTAGCCATTCCATAGTTTACCAATTCCTGAGAATATTCAACAGAATTTTTATAAGCGTTAAGTTCTTTCTGTTTTAATTCTATAAAAGAATCCTGAACAGAAAATACGCGTATTGCATCAGAAACCTCTTTTCCAGCCGTAAGAACGGCTTTTCTGAAGTTTAAATAAGCAGTTTCCTGATTGGCCAAACTCACATCGTAATTGGTTCTGATCGCTCTTCTGTTTAAAATCGGCTGCGCCAGACCAGCCACAACATTGGCAAATAATGAATTTACACTGAATAAATGATCGATGTCTACAGACTGTATTCCTCCGCTTCCTGTAAGTTTTAAAGTAGGGTAAAACTGAGCTTTTGCTGAATTCGTTAATTCAAATGCATTCATTAAGTTATACTCTGCTCTCATCACATCGGGACGGTTGGCCAACAACTGCGCAGGGTATCCAAGTTTTACATCAATAGGAAGACTTTGGCTTTCCAATGTTGAACGCTCTATCGTATGGGAAGGTTCTCCCATTAAAAGGCTCATGGTGTTTTCCAACAACTGGATCTGCGTATCGATATCGATTAATAAAGATTTTGCATTAAAAACCAATGCTTCACTCTGCTGCACAGCAACTTCCGTCAATGTTCCCGACGTTTTTAAGGCTCTTGTCGTTTCAAGATTCTTTTCACGAACGGCAATAGTTTCATTAATAATTCTCTTCTGTGCATCAAACGTCAGCAACTGATAATACGCCGAAGCAACAGAAGCCACAAGATCGCTTTTTACGGCTTTGTGTGCTGCCACAGTACCAAGATAAGCGGCAAACTGAGCTTTTTCCTGCGATTTAAGTTTTCCCCAGATATCTGCTTCCCAACCGATACTTGCCGTGATGTCAAACTGATTAACATATCTTCTTTCTCCGATGATCTGTCCAAACTGAGTATTAATCGACTGAGTCTGGAACGTATAATTCGGACCAACCGCTAATGTCGGTTGATAAGCTGCTTTGCTTTGTTTTAAATAAGCCTCAGCAGAAGCAATACTTTGCAGTGCAATTCTGATATCAAGATTGTTCTCCAACGCTTTTGAAATATGTCTTTGAAGTATTGGATCAGTAAAAATTTCCTTCCACGAAACATTGGCAATATTTGTACTATCGGAAGGCAGCATATCGGTACGGTACAACTTTTCGTCTACCGCATTATTGGGTCTGTTGTACTCTTTTCTGGCCATACATGATGATATGGCAGAAAGAATCAAGACTGAAAAAGTAAGTCCTTTTATGATGTTTAAAATATTCTTCATTTCTTTTAATTAGAAGTTAGAAATCAGAGGTTAGAAGTTAGATTAAACTTAATATCCAACCTCTAACTTGTCCAATTAATTTATTCTGCTAAATTGATTTCTTCTTTTTTGATAGGTTTCACCTTTTCCTGCAGATATTCAAAAATAACGTACAAGACAGGAATTACAAATAGTCCCAGCACGGTACCTATTAAAAGTCCTATGGCCGCACCTGTTGCAATTGATCTGTTTCCTACAGCACCAATTCCGCTTGCTAAAACCAAAGGCAATAAACCGAAGATAAATGCAAATGATGTCATCAGGATAGGTCTTAATCTTGCTTTTGCCGCATTAATGGCAGACATAACAATTGTCTCTCCGTGATGTCTTCTCTGAACCGCAAACTCGACAATCAAAATGGCATTTTTAGCTAATAAACCTACCAACATAATAAGGGCAATCTGGAAGTAAATATTGTTTTCCAAGCCCATTATTTTCTGTCCGAAATAAGCTCCCATTACCCCAAGAGGGAGAGATATAACTACGATCAGCGGAAGAATATAACTTTCATACTGTGCTGAAAGAATGAAATAAACGAAGATTAAACTTAAAGCAAAGATCAGAATTGTTTGTGATCCGGAGTTTAATTCTTCCCTTGTTAATCCTGTAAACTGAACGTCATAGTTCTGATTTAAAGATTCTTTTGCTACCTGCTGCACTGCCGTAATGGCATCTCCGGAACTATAACCCGCAGAGTTGGCACCGGTAATTTTTACGGAAGTAAATAAGTTATATCTACTTACAGATTGTGGGCCATAGGCTTTCTTCAAAGTCACAAACTGAGAGATCGGAGACATTAATCCTGAGCCTGTTTTTACGTACAATTCGTTCAGATTGTCGATATTCTGTCTGTTTTCAGGAAGTGCCTGAACCATTACCCTGAACTGCTTTCCATATTTGGTAAAGTCAGCTGTATAAATACCACCGATGTAGCCCTGCATTGTTGCCAGGATATCACTTACAGAAACACCTAGCTGTTTTGCCAAAGGTACGTTGATCTGCATCTCATACTGCGGATATTTTGTATTAAATGAAGTCTGCGCAAATTCAATTTCCGGTCTTTGCATCAGTTTACCGATGAATTCGTTGGTTTTATTATCCAGATCGGCATATTCACCACCGGATTTATCCAGCAGAACCATCTCGAAACCTGCACTACTACCGAAACCAGGTACACTCGGCGGCTGGAAAAATACCACTTTAGCATCAGGAACCGCTCCTGTAATACCGAATAGTTTCTTGGTAATATCTTCCGAAGTTTGTCCGTCCTTTTTTCTTTCGTCAAAAGGTTTTAATTTAACAAAAGCAAGACCATTGTTGCTACCGTTTCCGGAAAGGAAACCTCTACCTGTTGAAATGGTAACATTTTGTACGCCTGGAACTTTTAAAGCTTTAGCCTGAAGCGTTTTTAAAGCATTATAGGTTCTTTCCATGGAAGCCCCCGGAGGAAGCTGAACATCTGTAAAGATAATTCCACGGTCTTCTGTTGGTACGAAACCTTTTTTCATTGTGGTACTCGCCCAATATAATATTCCACCGGTAACGGCAAAAATAATTAGAGTCACCCATTTATGTCTTAACAGAAAGACAAAACCTCTTCCGTAACGTTCTGTAGTTGTTCTGAAAGCAATATTGAACTTATAAAAAAACTTCTGAATGAAATTTAAATTTTTATATTCTGTATGATGAGCATCATGAGGTTTTAGGAATAATGAACATAAAACCGGACTTAAAGTCAATGCATTAATCGCTGAAATAATGATCGCCACAATAAGCGTAATTCCAAACTGTTGATAGAAAACTCCTGTTGGACCAGTAATAAAGGTTACCGGAATAAATACAGATGCCATTACCAATGTAATTGAAATAATTGCTCCTGTAATCTCATCCATCGCCTCTACCGTAGCTTTTTTTGCATCGGAAATTCCATGTTCCATCTTGGCATGAACGGCCTCAACGACGACAATGGCATCATCCACCACAATACCGATGGCCAAAACCAATGCGAATAAAGTTAATAAGTTTAGTGAATATCCGAACAAATTCAGGAAGAAAAATGCTCCCACAATAGAAACCGGAACGGCAATAGCCGGAATAAGTGTCGACCTGAAATCCTGAAGGAAAATATATACGACAATGAATACCAGGATAAATGCTTCAATCAATGTATGTACTACTTTATCAATCGAGGCTTCAAGGAATTCATTGGTATCGAAGTTAAAGGTATATTTAACCCCCTCCGGAAAACTTCCTTCTGCTGATTTCAGATACGTTTTAATATTTTTAATAATTTCCTGTGCATTTGATCCCGGTGTCTGGAAAATACCCATACTGATCGAAGGATTGTTTCCATTCTCACCTATTCCTGTATAAGACTGGCCTGCCAGTTCAACTTTTGCAACATCTTTCAGCATCAGATTTTGTCCGTCACCAAGAGATTTAATAATGATATTATCGTATTGAGATTTATCGTTAAATTTACCAACATATTTAATGATATACTCGAAAGAGCTTCCGCTGTTTTGCCCGATAGAGCCGGCAGCAGCTTCTCTACTCTGCTCATTGATCGCATTGGTAACGTCAGTTGGAGTTATTCCGTAGGCAGCCATTTTTGCAGGATCCAGCCATACTCTCATAGAATAATTTTTGCCCCCGAAAACATTGGCATCACCTACTCCGTTAATTCTTTTTAAGTTCGGAATAATATTGATATTCAAAAAGTTCTGAAGATACACATCATCCAAATCTTTATTCTCAGAATAGAATGACATATACATCAAAGCACTGGTCTGCTGTTTCTGCGTAACAACCCCAGAACGCGTTACTTCGCTCGGTAACAATGGTGTTGCTCTTGTTACACGGTTCTGCACGTTTACTGCAGCAATATCAGGATTTATACCCTGCTTAAAAAATATCTGAATACTAGCTGAACCGTCATTTCCTGCACTGGATGTGATATAATCCATACCCTCCACTCCATTGATCTGTTCTTCCAAAGGTACTACAACACTTTTCATAACAGTTTCTGCGTTGGCTCCTGTATAATTTGCCGAAACACTTACTGTAGGAGGAGCAATATCGGGATACTGCGTCACCGGCAGCGCGATCAGTCCTAACACCCCGAGAATCACAATCAAAATTGAGATTACCGTGGATAAAACCGGTCTGTTTATAAAATTTTTAATCATTTTTTAGAATTTCGGTTTTATAGATTGAACGAGACTATCCATTTTTACAGGTTGTCTTTTAACGGCAGTTCCGGGTTTTAATCCTCCGATACCTGCTGCGATTACAGTTTCACCTTTATTAACTCCGGATTTAATTAAAGCCATATTGTCGATTCTGTCGATCACATTGATGACAACATTTCTTGCCGTATCGCTTTTGTCGACTTTATATACATAAACAATCCCCTGTTGTTCGTAGGTTGCACTTTCCGGAACGACCAATACATTGTCATAACGTTGAGGGAATCTTATCGTTCCGCTGTTACCATTGCTTAGAAGTTTCTGCGCATTAGTAAAAGCTACTCTGAATTGTATAGTCCCCGTTGTAGGATCAATTTGTCCTGTGATCGCTTCTATTCTTCCTTTTTCAGGATAAATGCTTCCGTTTGCAAGTTGCAGTTCTACCATCGGCAGATTTCTAATTTTTTCTGGCATGGTAGCTCCTGGAGATTTTTCAAGGAAATCGAAATATTCTTTTTCGTTCATTGAAAAGTATGCGTAGATCTCGGAAGTATCTGAAATTGTAGTCAGAGGAGTCTGATCTGAAGGCCCGACAAGACTTCCCACTTTCAAAGGGAGCTTACCGATCACACCAGAAATAGGTGCACGGATAATGGAATACTGAATGTTTGCTTCTACGCCTTTGTAATTGGCGACAGCCTGGCTTTTAGCTGCCTGAGCCTGTTTCAACTGAGCCTGAGCCTGGGCTAAATTGGCCTGAGCGGTCTGGAGCTGAACATTACTGATGATATTTTTCTGAACAAGAGGTTTTAGTTTATTTACTTCTACATTTGCAGCATTTACAGCAGCCTGTGCAGCAGCGATATTAGACTCAGCAGCACCGATGCCAGCTTTGGAAGCAGCGGCATTTTCGTTCAGAATATTGGTTTCAAGGCGGAACAAAGGCTGTCCTTTGGTTACATATTGTCCTTCATCTACCAAAACCTGTGTGATATATCCCTGAATTTTAGCACGTACATCGTTGTTTACCTTCCCCTGAACGGTTGCCGGAAACATCTGATAACCTACTATATTTTTCGCTTCCACATTTACGACAGGATATGGTTTAGGGCCATCCTGCTTAGGAGCTTCTTTTTTGCAGGCCACCAAAGAAAGGGCTGCAACAGAAAGTATAATCAGCTTGTTATTCATTTTATAGTTTATTAAGAGATTCCTGAATATTAATTATATTTTTATTTAAAAGCGCTTTGTAAGCTTCTATTTTTTCATTGTAAGCATCATCATTATTTTTCTTGAAATTATCGAGATCATCCAATAATTTAAGTTCGTCTTTCATTTTCTGTACTATTTTTTCAAATCTGATTTTCTTGTAACCGTCATTGATAAAAAAATATCTTTTCCGTTCATCCATTTTATTGTGATCTACAATGAGTTCGGCATTCAGTAAAAGTGAAATACTTGTTGATACAGAACTTTTGCTTGCAGACAGCACTTCCACGAATTCGTCAAAAGTTATACCCACCTTTTCATAATCAAATAAAAGATACGCATATATTTTTGATGCTAAAGGGGGTAAATTGAAAATTACACCGTAGAATTTTACGGCATCCTGAAAAATTTTTTCGTCAATTTCTATACTCTTATGCATTGTATAAAATTTTGACAAAAATAAAAATTAGTTCTGAACTAAACGAACAAACATAATAGAGTTTATAAATCTATTGCTTTAAAAACAATCAATGAGAATAGATTTAACTTTTGGGCTAAATTATAATCTTCTCGAAGGCTTTTCTCATTCCACCGGCAAGAAAGACTTCTCCGCAATAAGTATAGCTTTTACTTTCAAGAATTTTAAGCATAGCAATATTGTCAAAATTTGTATCTACTTTTACACTCCGGATTCCATGAGATCGGGTAAAATCTTCGATGTGGTCAAACAGTTTTTTTACCATTCCCTGTCCGGCAAACTTTTCATCAACAGCAACTCTGTGTACAACAACGAATTCTCCATTACTGAGCCATGCGCCATCAATATTATCATAAGCAGGTTCGTCATTTAAAATTAATGCAGCATATACGGCAATTTCTCCATTTACAGTCATTACATATCCGAAACCATTTTCAATATCTTTTTCTACAGTATTGAGATTGGGATATCCTTCCTGCCATTGCATACTTCCGTCTTTCCGTCTTCTTTCTATGGCCTGTTGCAAGATATTCCAGATTATATCTCTGTCTTCCGTTTCTGCCTTTCTCATTTTGATTTCTGAATCCATTGCTACAACTATTTTATTTAGAATAAAGAATTATTAAGAATATAAATTAAATATAATCTTGTAATATTTTTAAAGTTCATTCACTAAAAAAACCGAAAATTAATTAAAGTTAATTTTCGGTTCGAAGTAGTAAAATTTAAAATTATGAAATTGTTTTTTATTGATTTTCACTTTGCTGGAGATAAGCATCAATTACTTCAAATGCTTTTTTCTCATCTTCCAGTTTCACCATTACTTTCAGCGATGTTGCCGTAGGCGTAGTGGTAAAAGTAAGGTAATTGTTTTCTACTGAATTTTTAATTTGTGCATCATCCAGTTTCGACTTAATAAGCTGAATTTCTGCAGGTTTGTCACTTTCAAAAACTGATACTCTTGTACTTCTTTCCATGTTCTGTTACGTTTGAGTATCTAAATTTATGACATTTTTTTGAAAATTACAAATCCGCAATTTAAATTTTATGAATGTTATTCTCTATTTTGTCCAATGCAATCTGAATTTCTTCTTTCGTAACATTCAGATGTGGTCTGAAACGTAAAGACAGATCACCGCAGGATAAAATTATCATTCCGTCCTTCCAAAGCTCATCTCTCATAGCATTTCTTTGTTCAGGAGTCGGAAGATCGATAGCACACATTAGTCCTCTTCCTCTTGCGTTGGTTAATTTTTCAGGATATTTTTCCGAAAGCTTTTTAAGACCTTCAAGTAAGTATTCTCCGACAATTTTTGCATTCTCTACAAGATTTTCTTTTTCGATAACTTCCATTACCAGCTGAAAACGTAGCATATCGATAAAGTTACCTCCGAAGGTAGAATTGATTCTTGAGCTTTCATGGAAAACATTATCAGGAATTTCATCAAACTTTTCTTTATTGGCTAAAATTCCGCAAACCTGTGTTTTTTTACCGAAAGAAATGATATCCGGTTTTGCTGTAAAATGCTGGAAAGCCCACATTTTTCCGGTGATTCCGATTCCGGTCTGCACTTCATCAAAAATAAGAAGGATTTCATTCTGATCACATATTTTTCTTAATCCTAATAAAAATTCATCTCTGAAATGATTGTCGCCACCTTCTGCCTGAATCGGCTCAATGATGATACATGCAACCTTGTCAGGATTCATCAGAATGGCTTCTTCGATATTTAATAAAGCTAATCTTTCATTTTTGATGGTTTCTTCCAGATTTTCCTCAGTGATCGGGAATGTAAGTTTAGGGTTAAGGATTCTCGGCCATTCGAACATCGGGAAATACTGATATTTTCTGGGATCAGAAGTATTGGTAAGGCTTAAAGTATATCCGCTTCTTCCGTGAAAAGCCTGTCTGAAATGGATACATATTCCGGCTTCTACATCCAGGCCTTTTTCAAAATTCTTGCGGGTTTTCCAGTCGAAGCATGCTTTCATGGCGTTTTCAACAGCTAATGTTCCTCCTTCGATGAAAAAAGCGTATTGCAGCTCTTCAGGAATTACTACTCTTTCAAAAACTTCGATAAAATGCGCATATTCTTCAGAGTAGACATCTGCCAGAGTTGGTTTGTTAACTGCCATTTTTCCCAGCCAGTCCGATTTTTCAACCAGATAAGGATGATTATAACCGATGGATGCTGAGGCAAACATGGAGAACATATCCAGATATTCTTTGTTTGTAAGCTTGTCGTAAAGCCATGATCCGTGCGATTTTTCAATATCCATCACGAAGTCGAATCCGTCTGCTAAAACATGCTTTCCTATTGTTTCTTTTACTTTGTTTACTTGTATATCAATTGTTTGTTCCATTTTAATTAATCTTAGGGTTGATTAATAATAAAAATTTTAATAATGCAGAAACAAAGAGATTATTATGTTAAAAAAATTGACAATTTTTAATTTTTAAAAATCTCTGAATTTCGTAATGTTTTGTTTAAAGGTCAAACTTAATTCCTTGTGCTAAAGGAAGGTTTGTTGTATAATTTATCGTATTCGTTTGTCTTCTCATATAGTATTTCCAAACGTCTGAACCAGATTCTCTTCCGCCGCCGGTTTCTTTTTCACCACCGAATGCACCACCGATTTCGGCTCCTGAAGTTCCGATATTTACATTGGCAATACCACAGTCTGATCCTGCATGAGAAAGGAATAATTCCGCTTCTCTTAAATTTTGGGTCATGATAGCTGACGATAAACCTTGAGGAACATCATTTTGAATGGCGATGGCTTCTTCTAAAGTTTTGTATTTGATTAGGTATAAAATCGGAGCAAAAGTTTCATGCTGTACGATTTCGTAAGAATTCTTCACCTCTGCGATGCATGGCTTCACATAACATCCGGATTCATAGCCTTTTCCTTTCAGCACTTCACCTTCCACGATGAATTTTGCCCCTTCTTTTTTACCTTTTTTAATCGCTTCCTGATACATATTTACAGCATCTGTGTCAATAAGCGGCCCAACGTGATTATTTTCGTCTAAAGGATTTCCGATTTTCAGTTGTCCATATGCTTTTACCAAACGGTTTTTCACTTCGTCATAAACACTTTCATGAATGATAAGCCTTCTCGTGGAAGTACATCTCTGTCCCGCTGTTCCTACAGCACCGAAAACGGCACCGATAATAGACATATCGATGTCTGCATCTTTTGAGATGATAATTGCGTTATTTCCTCCCAACTCAAGAATCGATTTTCCGAATCGTTGGGCAACATTGGTAGAAACCATTCTTCCTACTCTTGTAGAGCCTGTGAATGAAACCAATGCAACTCTTTTGTCATCTACCAGTTTTTGTCCGATTTCATGATCCGCAACCAAAACACTTGAAATTCCTTCAGAAAGATTGTTTTCCTTTAAAACTTCATTCATAATATTTTGACAGGCAATTGCGCAAAGTGGTGTTTTTTCTGATGGCTTCCAGATGGTAACGTTTCCACAGATCCATGCCAGAGCGGTGTTCCATGCCCATACGGCTACCGGAAAATTGAACGCGGTAATAATCCCCACAATTCCCAGCGGATGATATTGTTCGTACATTCTATGACCCGGTCTTTCCGAATGCATGGTGTAGCCATGAAGTTGTCTTGAAACGCCTACAGCAAAGTCACAGATATCGATCATTTCCTGAACTTCACCCAATCCTTCCTGCAGCGATTTTCCCATTTCATAAGAAACAAGCTTTCCCAGATCATCCTTATATTGTCTTAATTTTTGGCCAAGCTGCCGTACAATTTCCCCTCTTTTGGGAGCGGGAATGAGTCTGAATTCCTTAAAAGCTTTTTCTGCAGCCTCAAGAACTTTGTTGTAATCCGACTCTCCGGAAGTTTTTACTTTAGCAATAAGGTTTCCGTCGACCGGAGAATAACTTTCTATCGTTTTCCCTGTTGCAAAGTATTTTCCGCCTGTTGAAGTTCCCTTATTTTCATCCTTAATTCCTAGATTTTTGAGTGTTTTTTCAATCCCAAAATCCTTTACTTTTTTAGACATAAAAAATTTACTTTTCGTTTTCCCTAAAGTTAAAAATATTAAGCGAACTGCAAAATTTAATTTTTTTTAACGACTTTTTATTTGGACTAATTATAAACATACTTATCTTTGTATAGTAATCTTTTGAATTTCAGAAATGGAAACTAATAAGTCGATAAAACCTGACGACGAAAAGAAAAACTCTAAATGGAAGAGTCTTGTTAAAAAGTTTGGGATAGGCGGAATTATATTTTTTACCGTTAAAGGAATTATTACTTCCACGCTTATTTATTTTCTCGGAAAGAATTTCTGGACGGTAATCAGCAACTATTTTAGTACGATATTTGATTAATATAATTGAAAAATGAAAGCAGAGAATTCTCTGCTTTTTCATTTTATTAAGGTTAATAACATTGGATTTATTATTTCTTTTTTCTTCCGGAATCGACCAGACTCTGATGCAGCAAATACTCAATCTGCCCGTTTACACTTCTGAACTCATCATTTGCCCATTTTTCCAGAAGCTTGTATGTAGGCTCATCTATCCTTAAAACAAAAGATTTTTTGCCTTTATTTTCGGAAGAAGTCTGAGTTTTTTCTGATTTCATTATTTTTGTTTCTAATGCTTTTTTGTCGCACTGTCACTCTGAATAGAACGAAGTAAATGAATCTCTTCTTCATCAAATGACAAACTTTGCGAAAATTTTAATTATTAATTATTCACTACTAATTATACAAAGTTCCTGCATTTAAGATAGGAGTTGCGGCTTTTTCACCACACAGTACTACCATTAAATTGCTTACCATCGCAGCTTTCCTTTCGTCGTCAAGCTCAACAATATTTTCTTCGGAAAGCTTTTTCAAAGCTAAATCTACCATTCCTACAGCGCCTTCCACAATTTTGGTTCTTGCTGCCACAATTGCTGTTGCCTGCTGTCTCTGAAGCATTGCTCCCGCTATTTCTGAAGCATAGGCAAGATGCGAGATTCTTGCTTCCTGAATAACAATGCCAGCTTTTGAAAGCCGTTCTGTAAGTTCCTGCTCAAGGATAGCATTGATTTTGTCTCCGCCTTCCCTTAGTGTAATCGGCGCATGATCGTCTTCCAGATTGTCATAAGGAAAACTCATTGCCAGATGTCGAACTGCAGCTTCACTCTGCATTCTTACAAAATCCATATAACGTTCAACATCAAAAGCTGCTTTATATGTGTCTCCGACTTTCCATACGATAACCACGGCAATTTCAATCGGGTTTCCCATCTTGTCATTTACCTTTAATGTTTGGCCCTGAAGATTTTCTGAACGAAGACTTATTTTCTGTGATGAATACAGCGGATTGATAAAGAACAAGCCGTTTTCTTTTACCGTTCCGACATATTTTCCAAAGAAATTCAGTACTCTTGAATGATTGGGCTGAATAATCATTAATCCTTTTAAAAAAAAGCATGAGGTAATAAATACCAGGAATGCAAGAATCACGAAGGTAACACTGTATTCAACGCCTGTAATAAAAAGATAAGCCGAAGCAATGAACAATATCAGACAGATTACCAACATAAGGTATCCTGAAATTGGTTTTAAGATTTTTTCCATGATATAGATTTTTTTATTTGATATTATTTTGATATCATAAAGATATGTAAAAATTTTTATTGTCTAATGTTTTTTTAAGTTTCAGATTAAAAAAAAATTAAACCTTAATTTTAAATGAAAACCCTAATGGCTAAGATTTAACAAAAAAATCCCGAAAATTGCTTTCCGGGATTCTGTTTTATAAATTAAAAAATTATTTTTTAGTCAGAGTTTTAAATTTAACATAAGATGCAATGGCTAGTGCCAGCATGGTTCCAAGTCCGATGTACACCCAAGCCGGAACAGGAACTGGATCCCCTGCTGCGTAAGAGTGAAGTCCGCTCAGGTAATAATTTACTCCGAAATACGTCATTACCATCGAACAGAATGCGAACATGGTTGCAACATGGAAAGCCCATCTGCTTCTTAGCCCCGGAACTAATCTCATGTGAAGTACAAACGCATATATCATAATGGAAATGAAAGCCCATGTTTCTTTCGGATCCCAGCTCCAGTATCTACCCCATGATTCATTAGCCCAGATTCCACCTAAAAAGTTACCGACTGTAAGGGCGAATAAACCAATTGTAAGAGACATTTCAGAAACAATTGCAAGTTCCTTTAAAGTCGTATCGTGATGAATTTTATAAGTACTCTTATTTGAAATAATGTAGAATACTAAACTGATTACTGCAATAATCATGGATAATGCAAAGAAACCGTAACTTGATGTAATAATCGCTACGTGTACGATCAGCCAGTACGATTTCAACACAGGAACAAGCGGCGTGATCTGCGGATCAAGTGCTGATCCTCCGTGCGCAAATCCCATCATGATAACCGCTACCATAAATCCGGCTGCCGGAATCAGTGCATTTGAATTTCTGTACAGTAATAAACCTGCTGTAATTCCTACCCATGAAATAAAAATAATTGCTTCATAACCGTTACTCCAAGGTGCGTGGCCTGAAATATACCATCTGGCAATCAATCCTAAGAAATGGAAAACATATCCTACAATTCCTATAACAATGATTACTTTAATCGATTTATTTAAAACTTTATTAGATTTAAATAATTCAACAAAGCCTAAAATCAATAACAAACCTCCAATTATAGTATAGAAAATCAATAATTTGAAATTGATATTTACTTTATTCATGAAAACCTCAAGATCAACTTTAGATTTTGCAGGAACTACAGCTTTTCCCCATTTCTGCTGATAATCTGAAAGTTTTTTCAACTGTGCATCTGCTTTTGACCAGTTTCCTGATTGCTGAGCCTGCAAAACTTCCGCGAAATATGGTCCCATCACCTCCTGAGATTCTACATCAGGTTCCATTTTCTGATCCAGCCAAGAATGCCATGTATGATTCGGATCATTCTTCACGGGAACTATTCTCATAAACTGACCGCTGAAAAACTCGTTGAAAATCTGAACTCTTTCGTTTACTGCGATAACTTCTTTGTCATAATTTGTCTGATCAGCCGGTTTTTTACGGAAGGCAGTATTATAATCGCTTTCAAGAATATATCTTAAATTTCCGTTGGCATCCGCCGGGAAAAGATTCATCAGAGAAGTGTATCCTTCATCGTCTGCCTTTGTTTTATTTTTCAGTTCGTCTCCACCTTTTGTTCCCACTTTAATCATCGGAACCATCGTCCAGCTTGGAGTATCGATATTCACTGATAAAAACCATTGGTTTGCCGTTAAAGATTTTCCGTCTGTCCCTTTAAACTCGTCTTTTTTATACAGTTTTCTTAAAATATCAAGAGCTTCTGTATTGATAGGAACAATTCTACCTTCAAAATTCTGAACTAAAAGATATCCGAATTTATCAGCATGTTCTGCACTGATTTTATTTCTTGCAATAATTTCATCTGCTGAAACCACTTTCATTTTTGTGAATGGCTGCGCTCCTTGTGGTTTAACAGTTTCCGAAGCCTGAGCGTGGTTGTGATTTTCACCTTCTACATGAATATGCTCTCTGCTTCCGTCAGAAGTTCCGTGTGTTTCTATTTTCTGTGCATTCAGACCGAAACTTAATAACAATAAAAGTACGGTCACCACTCTTTTTTTATTGGCATCTTTCAGCATTTTATTCAGTTTCCAGAAATGTGTTCCTTTCCAGAAGAACATAAAGAACATTCCGCCGAACAGAAAAGTATAGCCTATATAAGAAATCAGTGTTCCCCAGAAATCGTGGTTTACGGAAAGTACCGTTCCCATTCTGTCAGGATCAAAACTTGACTGGAAAAATCGGTAACCTTTATGATTCAAAACGTGGTTCATATAGATTTTAAAAGGAGTCTGTTTTCCTTCATCAATAATTTTAATATGACTTTCGTAAGCACTCGGAGATGAACTTCCCGGATAGGTTTCCATCACGAAATCATCTAATTTAAGCGAGAAAGGTGTATTGTAAATTTTGGGTCCGAAACCGATCATAATATTCAGTCCGTCCATCGTTACCTGTTTGTATGCATTCGGATTTCCTTTTTCTACTGAAAGATCTACGAGCTGTTTTGTTTTTGGTCCCTGAATTTCTACCGTCAGCATATCGGGAACATTCTGATCTTTCTTTCTGTCACCTTCAATTGCCATTAATTTTCCTTTTTTAAGACCTTCAGGAACAACCAGTTTTAGCTCATTAATTGAATATAAGCTTCTTAAAGCCAAAGGCTGGAATTCATCTTTTTTTGTATTTCCCGTAGCCTGAGTTGCCATGGTCATATAACTTGCATCAACAGGCGTTTTGATGAATAACTTACCGTTTTCATTTTTAAACTCCACCGCGCCTTCGATAGGTCTGTTAAAAGTTACCAGAGTTCCGTTAATTGACTTGGTTTCACCCGGCTTGATGAAAATATTCTGTCTTCCGGTTTGTCCGGTGGATACCAGATGAAGGTATTCTGCACCATTCGGATCAGCAAGAAGACTGTCTTTTTTTCGCTGAACATATTCTTTTGCAATTACTTTCACTTCTTTTCCGTGAAAATCATACGTTGCCTGCAGATCTTTATGTAAAGGTGACATTAGATAAGGGATATCCTGATAATTTAAAACATCGCCTTTTTCTTCAATCTGAATTTTAAGGAAATTTTTGTCCGTTACGATTTCATTGGAAGTTTCCCCTTCCCGGATGTGCATTATTCCTTCAAAACTGATGTAACGTGTAATAGCCCCTCCGATGAATATCAATACAAATGCAAGGTGAAAAACCAAAATCGGCCATTTTTCTCTTTTCCACAGTCTGTATCTTCCGATATTTCCTATAAAATTGAGGATAAGCATAAGCATGATAAGCTCAAACCACCACGCTTCATAGATTAATGCTTTTGCTGTTGGAGTTCCGTAGTCGTTTTCTAGGAACGTTGCATATGCCATCGCAAATGCGTACACCAGCAGCAACACAGCCATTGTTCTGGTCGAGATAAGAATATCCTGGATCTTCTTCATGATAATAATATATACTTGATAGGCAAAAATAAGGATGATAAACAACAAAGCCGTTAAAAAAAACTGTTTTTTGTCACTTTAAGACACAGAATCGTTATTTTGAAAGATTCTTAATAATAATTTTTTCATTGATAAAAACCAAGCAATTCACAGATTACTTTTTAAAATTGATGATGATTAATACAATTACAATATTTTAAAGCAATTTTACGGCAATTACGCTCTAAAAACTGATATTCTATATTGTTTTATTGTAATAGAAGGTTGGTTAAAAAATTAAATCACATTTATTATTTTTAAATATTTTAGTAACAGAAAACAGTGAATCGATTAATAATTCTTCAAGCAAAAGAAATAAATTTTCTTTTCGTTAAACCGTCTCTTTTAATGTCGAAAAACATTAAATTTGCCACAACATATTATGGATAAAAACACACAAAAAAAGCAACAGGAATCGCCTGAAAAAGGCAAATTTTTATCGAAGCCGCGGGTATTTTTCGGGCTTACCTTCATACTTTTTTCCGTAGTTCTTACCTTTTCATTCGTTTCGTACCTGATGAATTGGAAGGCAGATCAGAGCCAGGC
This sequence comes from Chryseobacterium taeanense, assembly GCF_900099685.1. Classification (GTDB taxonomy): domain Bacteria; phylum Bacteroidota; class Bacteroidia; order Flavobacteriales; family Weeksellaceae; genus Chryseobacterium; species Chryseobacterium taeanense. The sequence goes on from NZ_FNDW01000002.1 coordinate 516,231, forward strand.
AGGAACGATGCTGGATAAAAGCATAAAATCTTCGAATCTTTTCGGTAAACTCGGCGACTGGCTCGGGAATCTTTTTATTTTCGAAAGCATTGGTGTAGCCTCATTTATCATTGCATTTTTGTTTTTAGTTTTCGGAACAGTCATTCTTAAAAAGAAAATGTTTAAGCCCTGGAAAACTGTTGGACATTCATTGTTTTTCATCTGCTGGCTGCCTATTTTTTTCGGTGCAGTTACCAAAGGACAAGGCGTTCTCAGCGGAGTGTATGGATATCAGATTATGGATTCCCTCAACGCCATCATCGGTACAATCGGGCTTTGGCTTGTTTTGGTAGCAAGTATTTCTTTATATTTTATTTTAGAATTTAATCTTCGTCCAAGTTCTATCAAGTCAAAATTGAATGACATTAATGAAAATACGATTGGAAAAGTAAAATCTATGTTTCCTAATTCCGATGAAAACTTTGAAGCGGATGACGAACTTATTGAAGAAGCTGAAAATACAAAAATTAATCCTTCTAAGATTACGGTAACGGAAATTGTAAACCCTAAGTCAAATCGGGAAACGGTCGACACCCCTCTTTCTACGGATGTGGAAACAATTGTAACACCGAACAAAACTTCTTTTGAAGAAGATAAAAATGATTTTTCACAACCCTTGCATCTGAATCTTAATACGAAGCCTTCGGTTCCTGTTTCAAGTCCGGAGCAGGCTTTTGATGTTAAATCCACAACTTCTACAGCAGTTACGACAGACGATGATATTAAATTTAAAGTAGAAGTTGCTCCAGTAATTGATATTCTGGATGATTCTGACAGAAAATCCCAGGAATTGGTAGAAAAGCACGGTCTTTATGACCATAAGCTTGATCTTGCCAATTTTCAGATGCCACCTGTTGATCTTCTGACAGATTACGGAAACGAGGAAATTTCTATTAATAAGGAAGAATTAGAAGAAAATAAAAATAAAATTGTCGGACTCCTGAAAAACTTTAACGTAGGAATTGCAGAAATTAAAGCGACCATCGGCCCGACAGTAACATTATATGAAATTGTTCCTGAAGCGGGAATTCGTGTTGCGGCCATTAAAAAACTTCAAGACGACATTGCACTGAACCTCTCCGCATTGGGAATCCGTATTATTGCTCCGATGCCTGGTAAAGGAACCATCGGTATTGAAGTTCCGAGGAAAAATCCTACGATGGTATCCATGCGTTCTGTGATTGCCTCCCAAAAATTCCAAAATACGGATATGGATCTTCCTGTGGTTTTCGGGAAAACGATATCCAATGAAATTTTCATGGCCGACCTTTCAAAAATGCCGCATTTGCTGATGGCAGGAGCAACAGGTCAGGGGAAATCGGTGGGAATTAATGCGATTTTAACGTCGCTGCTTTATAAAAAACATCCGAGCGAATTGAAATTCGTAATGGTAGATCCTAAAAAGGTGGAGCTTTCTTTATATTCAAAAATAGAAAGACATTACCTTGCAAAACTTCCGGATGCTGAAGAAGCGATTATTACTGATACGAATAAGGTAATCAATACCCTTAATTCTCTTTGTATTGAAATGGATACAAGATATGATCTTCTTAAGAATGCATTTTGTAAAAATTTAAAAGAATATAATAAAAAATTCACTGAAAGAAAACTTAATCCTGAAAACGGGCACCGCTACTTACCTTACATTGTTTTGGTGGTGGATGAGTTTGCGGATCTTATCATGACCGCAGGAAAAGAAGTTGAATTACCAATTGCAAGACTTGCGCAGCTGGCCAGAGCCGTGGGAATTCACCTGATTGTTGCCACACAAAGACCGTCTGTAAATGTTATCACGGGGATGATTAAAGCAAATTTCCCTGCGAGAGCAGCATTCAGAGTGATTTCCAGTGTAGATTCAAGAACAATTCTCGATTCTCCAGGTGCAGATCAGCTGATCGGTAAAGGAGATATGCTTTATTTTAACGGAAATGAAATATTAAGGCTTCAGTGTGCGTTTGTAGATACCCCTGAAGTTGAAAGACTGGCTGAATATATCGGTGAGCAGAAAGGTTATGCTTCGGCATTTATCCTTCCTGAATATACTTCTGAAGATTCTTCAGGAAGTGTTGCTGCTTTTGACCCTAATGAAAAAGATGCTTTGTTTGAAGAAGCAGCGAGAATTATCGTTTCCACACAACAGGGTTCTACATCTATGCTGCAGAGACAGTTGAAATTAGGATACAACCGAGCGGGAAGAATTATGGATCAGCTGGAAGCAAGTGGAATCGTAGGCGGATTTAACGGAGCGAAGGCAAGGGAGGTTCTGATTAGTGATCTTCATTCTTTGGAACAATTTTTGGAAGATTTGCGCAGCTAAAAGAACAAACGGGTATTTCAGTTTAACTTTTAGTGTTTGAAAATGTCTAAAGATTATAAAGATTTAAATAAAAAATGAAAAATATTGTTTCAAAAATTATAGTAGGGAGCCTGGTTGTTGGTGCCGCAGGGTTCACCAACGCACAGAAAATTGATGCAAAGGCTAAAAAAATATTAGATGATGTTACCGCAAACTATAATGCAAAAAAGAATTCATATTTTAAATTCTCTTTCGGAACAGGAACCAATGGACAGGTTTCAAAAACGGAACCCGGAATTTATTACTCTGCAGGAGATAAGTACAAATTGAAGATCATGGAAACCGAACAGATTTTTGACGGAAATAAGATCTACAACATCAACACTGAGGATATGGAAGTAACAGTGGCCAAACCAAACGGAAGCGGTTCTATGTTCTCCCCTATCAATTATCTTTCGACCTACAGAAATGATTATAATGTTACTTATAACGGTAAGAAAAAAATAAATGGTGTAAATACCGATTTTATTAAGCTTACTCCCGTGAAAGCAAACGGAATACAATATGTATATCTTTTTGTGGACTCTACAAAAAAGCAGATGGTAAAACTTGAGCAACATGGCACAAACAAGGATGTTGCAGTAATTGCTATTAAAGATTATAAAGAAAATCAGAATCTTGATCCCGGAATGTTTGTATTTGATAAGAATAAATTTAAAAATTATCTTATTACCGAACTTTAAAAACAAATTGTAAATTAGATAAGACTATAAGTTTTTTAAAGTTTATGGTTAATAATTTAACAATTTTAAATATGATAAAAATTTCATAAAATATGAAAGCTGCAAAGGAAACTTTGTGGCTTTTTCATTAATTTTGGCGAATGTTAAAAATACTAGACCGATATATCATAAAAACTTTCTTCGGACCGTTTTTCTTTATATTCAGCGTGCTGTTTTTCATATTTATTGTGAATATCATCTGGGTTCAGCTGGGACAATTTATAGGAAAAGGGCTCAGCAGCTTTCAAATCCTGAAATTGCTTTTTTATCTCGGGGTAAGCGTTATCAGTATGGTATTGCCACTTACCATTCTTCTTGCGAGCATTATGTCTTTCGGCGAATTTGGAGAACGGTATGAGCTAGCTGCCATGAAAGCCGCGGGAATCTCACTGACAAGAGTCATGGTTCCTTTGCTTGGTGTGACGACCGTCCTGTCGATCATGCTTTATTTTTTCTCCAACAATATTATCCCGGATTTCCAGCGGAAAGCGAAAAATATGCTTTTCAATATTGCCCAGACAAAACCCGCACTCAACTTTACGCCGGGACAATTCATTGACCAGATTCCGGGTTATATGGTGAAGTTTGATAAAATATCCGGGGAAAACGGGGAAAATATCGAAGGGGTCTTTATCCATAAAAAAGCAACAAATTATGAAAATCAGCGATCTATCGTAGCAGAAAAAGGAAAATTTGTTCCAGCTGCCAATAATAATTACTTAAAGCTTGTCCTTTTTAACGGATATATTTATGAAGATAATTTTGCTGGGAAAGCTGAAAATGTACGTCAGAAACAACCGGATCAGGCAATAAAATTTGATTCCCTGACATCGCATTTTGATGTGAGTGAAATTATTAATAAGGCGATTGAAGAGGAAAAAATAACGGATGACTATCGTTTTCAAACATTCAATCAGTTAAATAATACAATTGACAAAACAAAAAAGGACAATGATAAATTCTTTACAAATATCAATAATGATGTTCTGAACCAGACAAATTCCATTATAACATATATGGATGCCAAGCAAAATAAGCAAAAAGCCAAGCCTAAACAAATTATAAAACTTGACACCGTAAAAGGTGACAAAAAGCTTGATATCATCAATAATGCCTACAGCAGACTGGATAATCTTAAAAGTACGCTGGAATCTAAGAATAATGAAATCGATCCCGGTGTGAAATATTACAGTAAAGTAGTAATTTACCAGCAGAGAATCGTTACCTATTCTTTCACCTGTATTATTTTCTTTCTTATCGGAGCAAGTCTTGGTTCTATTATCAGAAAAGGCGGAATGGGACTTCCTGTGATTATTGCAATTGTCATTTTCATTATATTTTATGTCATCAATGTAGGAATTGAAAACATGGCATGGTCGGGAAAAATAAATCCTTATCTCGCCGCATGGGTTCCTAATCTTGTTCTTTTCCCTTTCGGAATCTGGATGACATACAAGGCGCTTACAGACTCTCAGCTGTTTGATGTAGAAAAATATAAGGTATTCTTTAAACCGCTCACCAAATTGTTCATTAAAAAAGAGGAACATAAAAGATATCAGTAATTTAATTTTAAATATTACTTAAAAAGGTTCGGAATTTTCCGGATCTTTTTACTATAACAGCATATTTTTTGTATATATTGGCACAACCAAAACATTGAACAGTATGAAAATTACAATTCTTAGTATGTGCTTGCTACTTATTGTCTCCTGCAAAAAAGAAAAAACAGAAACGTCACATAGTAATTCTTCAAGAGATAGTTTACTACTAAAAAATGATTCTTTAAAGGTTCAGAATGACTCTGTAAAAACGATTGCTTACATCAAAAAAGAATATGGAAATATCAATAATCTACTGACTTCAAAAAAGCTTGATTCAACAACATTTTCTTATAATTGTAATGAAAGAGAAGGTGAAGTAACGCTTTATTATCAGAATAATAAACTTAAAATGGTGAAGGATTTCTACGCCGAACACAGTCATTTTTCATCTGCAACAAAGTATTTTGTAAAAGACGATCAGGTATTTTTTATTTTTAACGAAGAAACCGTCTGGAATTTTGCTGACGGAGGAACGCCCGAAAAACCCGAAACGAAAGACGATATTAAAGAAAAAAGAATTTATATTTTAGATTATAAAGTGGCGCAGTGTTTTGAGAAAAATTATTCTATCCTTTCCAAAGGGAATAATCAGGATCCCAAAAGTATTGCTAATAAAGAAACAAAATGTGACATTTCGGAATTGATGAAAAAATACGATCTGATTCTGAAAAATAAAGATAAAAAAGACGTTAACTGCCTGTAAACAACAAAAGCGGCCTAAAAGCCGCTTTATTATTTTTTTTAAAATCTGAAAATTATACTTTCATAATTTCAGCTTCTTTTACTTTCAGATGCTCATCACAAATTTTCACATATTTATCGGTAAGAACCTGAATATCTGCTTCAATACCTTTAATTACGTCTTCAGATACACCCTCAAGTCTTTTAAGTTCTTTTAGGCCGCTCTGTCTGGCATTTCTTACCACGACTTTCGTATCTTCGGTTTCTGATTTGGCCTGCTTTGCCAGCTCTCTTCTTCTTTCCTCCGTTAATGGCGGAACGTTAAGAATAATATTGATTCCATTGTTGGAAGGCGCAAACCCCAAATTAGAGTTGATAATCGCTTTTTCAATATCGTTAATCGCTTTAGAATCCCAAGGTTGAATAGAAATCGTCATCGCATCCGGAATAGAAACATTCGCAACCTGGTTAATCGGTGTCAGGGCTCCGTAGTATTCTACCATTACATCCTGAACCATATTAGTGGACGCACGCCCCGCTCTGATTCTCTGAAATGCATGATCCAGGTGCTTAACAGCTGCTTCCATATCGTGTTGTACAGATTCTACTATAAGATCTAATTCTTCCATTATATAATAAAAATTTGATAAGTTACACATTTTTATAAGCGATAAGTAATGGGTAATGAGTAATATTTTTTAATGCTTAAATCTTTAAATAAATTAAATTTTTAAATAATCCCCGACCTAAGCCCTAACATCTATTACCTGCAACCTAATTACAAATCAACTAAAGTACCTACATTTTCTCCGTCTACAATTTTTTCAAGATTTCCGTCTTTGTTCATATCAAAAACAATGATCGGCAATTTATTTTCGTGGCTTAAAGTAAATGCCGTCATATCCATCACTTTAAGATTTTTAGCATAAACTTCGTCGAAAGATAATGAATTATATTTTACCGCATTTACATTTTTCTCAGGATCGCTGTCATAGATTCCATCTACCCTTGTACCTTTTAAGATTACATCAGCTCCAATTTCAATAGCTCTTAATGTTGCCGCAGTATCTGTGGTGAAATAAGGATTGCCTGTTCCTGCTCCGAAGATCACTACTCTGCCCTTTTCAAGATGTCTTACTGCTCTTCTTTTGATGAAAGGCTCTGCTACTTTATCCATCTCTATGGCCGACTGAAGTCTTGTCTTAATTCCTGCATCTTCCAGAGCACCCTGCAAAGCCATACCGTTGATTACCGTTGCGAGCATTCCCATATAATCTCCCTGCACTCTGTCCATTCCTTTTGCGGCTCCTGCTACCCCACGGAAAATATTTCCTCCTCCAATAACAATAGCTACCTCACAGCCCTTGTCTACTACTTTTTTGATCTCAGCTGCGTATTCCTGAAGCCTGTCATTGTCAATACCATATTGTCTGTTTCCCATTAAGGCCTCACCGCTAAGTTTCAGAAGGATTCTTTTATATTTCATCTTTATTTTTAAATAACTTTATTTATTGGTTGGTCAGAAATTTGACTTTGCAAATATAATCATTAATAAGGTTGATTTTTAATTCTGGATTAAATTTTTAAATCTTGCGCGGTAAGCTGTTTTTTTAGGGGGAAAATTTAATTACATCGAAAACGGTATCTGTTTTTATGAAGTCTTTCCCGCTTGCAACTTCTGCTGAGCCTGTCGAAATATTATACCTCTTCGGATACGGGCTAGGATTAATTACATTTATTCAATGCTTGTAAGTATTCTACGAAATGAATTCAAAGAATAACTAAATAACAGAAACCTTTTACTATTTTCAAAAAACTTAAAATTTACCAGTAAATAGTGCGATAAATATTTTGACAAGTACGAAAAAGGATTATTTTTGCATTAATAATAAACTGAATTGAAGAAAATTATCATTTTTTCATTATTTCTGTCAGGAATTGTTTCTTATGCACAAACAGGAACAAACGTTTATCCGTTTCTGAATATTCCTGTATCTGCAAGACAGGCTGCGTTGGGCGGTGATGCTATTTCTGTAAGAGATCATGATGTTTCCTTTGCAATTGCAAACCCTTCTTTGCTGAACAAAGATTCCGACAACCAGCTTTCTGTAAATGCTACGGCATATCTTGCAGACTCAAAATACGGAACAATAGCTTATGCCAGAGATTTTGACAACGGTCATATGGCAACCATCAATGCACGCTATATGAGCTATGGAGATATCCCAAGAACCGATGAAAGCGGTTTTGAAAACGGCACCTTTAAAGCGTCCGATGTTGCTATAGGAGCAGGATATGCTTATCAGTTTGAAGAAGACTGGACGATCGGTGGCGGACTGAATTTTATCACTTCCAAGATTGACAGCTATACCTCTTCTGCTATTTCGGGAAATGCCGGGATTACCTATCATAATAAAAAGAATAAAGAAACGGCCTCTTTAGTATTCAGAAACTTCGGGTATCAGTTTAAATCTTTCAACGGAACAAGAGAGAACCTTCCTTTCAGAGTAGATTTAGGATATACGAGAATTTTAAAGACTATTCCGTTAGCGATTACCATTACGGCGCACGATCTCCAGGAATTTGACATTTCTTCTCAGTACAATGTCAATGGCCAAGAAGTCAATGCAGGACGAAAAATCGCAGACCATTTCTCTCTTGGTGCAGAGCTTTTTCCTGAAAAAGGATTCAATATCAGGCTGGGATATAATGTAAAGCGAGGTAATGAACTTGCGGTCGCAGATCAGAGGAATTTTTCAGGGCTTTCTGCCGGTTTCGGAATTAAATTATCGAGATTCCGTATCGATTATGCCCATGTAAGATATCATAATTCTTCCAATGTCAATCAGATCGGTGTTTCTATAGACCTTACCAGCCACGCCGGATATTAGTTTAACCAATAAAAAATTTTAGATTTTTTAATCACCGTAAACAGTGTATTTTATGCAACAAAATAAAATCGTAAGATTTTAAATCTAAACAAGTTAATTTAAAATAAAACCAGCAACCCTAAGAAATGTCTTAGGGTTGCTTGATTTTTAAGAAAAATTCTTGAAATTTGCAGTATGAAAAAACCTGTAATTGCGATTGATGGGTACTCGTCTACCGGAAAAAGTTCTATATCAAAAATCATTGCCGAAAAGCTGGGGCTTATCCATCTTGATACAGGTGCGCTTTACAGAGGAGTTACCTGGTTTGCGCTTCAAAACTGCCTGAATGAAGAAGGATCTATCGATACACACAAGTTGTTTTCTTCTTTTGATCAAATTGATCTTGAATTTAAGAATGACAATGGAGAACTCGTACTTTTCCTTAATCATATCGATATATCGAAAGCAATCAGGACAAATGAAGTGTCAGAAAATGTAAGTTTTGTCGCAAAACAGAAAGAAGTAAGAGATTTCCTCTTACAGTCGCAACGCTCTTTGGCAGAAAAAGGAGGCATTATTATGGACGGACGTGACATCGGGACAGTAGTTCTGCCACATGCGGACTATAAATTTTTCATGACGGCAAGTATCGAAGAAAGAACAAAAAGACGTTACGAAGAGCTTATCAGTCTGGGAATTGATGCAGATGAACAACAGGTAAAAGAAAACCTTCTTATCCGTGATAAGATTGATAGTGAACGGGAAATAGCTCCTTTAAAGCAGGCAGATGATGCCATTGTTATTGACAACACTAACCTTTCCAAAGAAGGGACAATAGAAAGTATTCTGTCACATATCAAAAAATTTTAACATTTTAATAGATCTGCCGCTGCTTTGGTATATTAATTGTACATTTCTGTGCAAGTAAACTAGTATTATTAACTAATTAAAAAAAACGAAAATGTCTAAGAAAAACAATACAGCGGGTATTTTAGCAGGACTTCTTGCTGGTGCTGCAGCGGGTGTAATTTTGGGAATGCTTTATGCTCCGGAAGAAGGTAAGGAAACCAGAAAAAAAATTAAAGATAAAGCTAATGATCTTAAAGATCAGGCTAAAAGCAAATACGGAGAAGTTTCTGAAAAAGTAAAAGATCAGTACGGAAATATTTCTTCTACTTTCAAAGAAACAGCAAATAACGTTGCTCACACAGTGAAAGACGGATATGACAAATATAAAGATCAGATTGTTTCAAAAACTGCAGACGTAGTAAAAAATGTAGAATCTGAATTGAATGATCTAAAATCATAAATAATTTATTTTCCAGATAAATTATAAGAAGGAACTTTATGAACGAAAGTTCCTTTTTTTGTAACTTTAAACAAAAACAATGATTGAAACTATTAAAGAATACGCATCAAAAAGAATTGACCTTCTGAAAATTGAAGCGACGGAAAAATCGTCTCTTTCGGCAGGAATTATCACATACCTTGTCTTAATGCTGGTGGCCTTTGGTTTTTTCATTATCCTGTTCAATTTTGGGATCGCATTTCTTATTGGGAAGGCATTAGGAAATAGTTCGTATGGGTTTCTGATTGTAGCGGCATTTTATCTTGTCGTAATGATTATGATTATGATATTTAAAAAGAAACTCGTAAATTATGTGGCAGATCAGGTTATTAAATTTTTAAATCATTAAACTATGGGCAGAAAGTATGAAAGCTTAGAAGAATTAAGAAGAAAGAAAAAGCTGTTGAAGCAGGAAATAGACGGACTTGAAGATCTTCTGACATTCAAAAATACCAAGGAAAGTTTGAGTGCGTTCACCAATGGTTTAACCGATCAGTATCTGCAGGAGAAAATAGATGAAGATGGTGATGAAAAAGTGGTATTGAGAAAAGATGTAATTGCTAAACAGATCACTTCAGAAATAAAAGATGTCTTCATCAATAAAAATACAGCAATGGGGATTGCGGGTTCAGCCTTCAAAGGAGATGCCGTTGATACTTTAATTAAACTCGGAGTAACTGCCATTGTAGGTAATTATGCAAGGAAAAGCCTTAAAAGCTCAAACTGGAAAAGAAAAGTAGCAGGAGTCGCTTTAATTTATCTTGCTCCAATTGCCTTAAGGTTTGTAAGAAAGAAACTAGAAAATTACCAGAAAAATCAAAGTGTTTCAAGCATGGAACAACTTATTTGAAGTTTTAAAGTTGGAGAGTTATAGTGTTTTAGAGTTGATATCGATCACTTTACGCTCAAACCCTCCAACTTTATTACTCTCTCACTCTGAATAATTGTCCTAAAATAATACTGGCCGCCATAGAAACATTCAGGCTTTCAGTAGACTGAGATTCTCCAAACCTTGGGATCGTAACACTTTTTTCTAACAGCTTTTCTGTTTCAGGTCGCATTCCGTTACCCTCATTGCCTAGAATAAGATTCATTTTCTCAGGCCTTGCGAAAGAATAGATATTCTCTCCCTCCATATCCGTTCCGATATTTACATTTTTTGTATGAGAAAGATATTCCGTAAGATCTTCGTAAACAATATTAACCCTTGTAAACGATCCCATACTCGACATAATGACTTTCGGATTATAAAAATCTACAGTATCTTTACTACAGATAATCTGCTTGATACCAAACCAGTCTGCCAGACGTATAATAGTTCCCATATTCCCCGGATCCTGGATTCCGTCAAGAACCAACTGCAGATCGCTGTCCTCTAATTTTTTTTCTTCTCTCAGATAACAAACAGCTACAGAATCTTTCGGATTTTGCAAAAAACTGATTTTTTTCAACTCATTTTCAGAGATATGAGTTACGGGAATATCCTGACGGTCCAATTTTTGAGGATCGGTAGAAAATATTTCTTTAATTTTAAAGTTTGAATTAAAAAGTTCAGTGATTGTTTTATTACCTTCAACCAAAAACAAATTGTATTTTTGCCTGAACTTTTTTCTATCCAAAGATTGTAAAATTTTTATTGTATGAGCTGTAAGCATTATAAGAATTCTCCTCAAAAGTATTATAAAATTATATCATTTGCAACATTTGTAGGTCTCCTTTATGCTTGTAGTACTACTAAGAAAGTTCCTGACGGAGAATATCTGCTTGTTTCCAATAACTTTCAGTTTGAAGATAAAAAGGCTCCTTTTGACAGTGAGCTTAAAAACTATGTACAGCAAAAGCCCAACAAAAGACAGTTTCTTTTTATGCCGTTGAGTTTGTGGCTGTACAATGCTGCCAATCCGAAATATGATACTTTGCTTAACGAATATATGACCTATCCTAATGAATTGAGAAATCAAAAACTAAGGGATTCTCTTTTCGTTAAATACAATATGAAAAGCAGCGTAGGCAAGAGTCTGTTTTTCGACAGACTGCACCACAATTGGGGATCGGCACCTGTTATTCTGGATCAGGCAAAGACAGAAAAAAGTGCAGAATCTATTGAAAAAAGACTTACATACCGCGGATATTGGGATTCAGAAGTAAAGTTTAAGCATAATCTTGATTCTGCTGCCAAAAAGGCTGCCGTAACTTATTTTATCACCCACAAAGATCCTACCTACATTAAAGAATATTATTACAATATCACAGATCCGGGCGTAAAAAACATTTATCAGCAGAAAATAAAAGAAAGTCTTGTAAGACAAGGACAAATACTGGATCAGACGGTTCTTGAAAAAGAAGTGAACAGAATCAATGAGTTGATGAAAGATTATGGGTATTACAAATTCAATAATCTTGGTGACGAAATATATTTTGTTGCAGATTCTCTTAAAAGCAGAAAGCAGGTTCCTTTAACTCTCGAAATTCATAAAGACTCTCTTGACAGCCCTTATAAAGTTTCCACTATCGGAAATATAGATGTCGCTATTGTGGATGAAGTAGGAGATTATCCCAAAAATACAAAGAAAGACAGCTTAAGAGGCATAAGATTCCATAAGGTTGACAATCAATATGATTCGAGGGCAATATGGCGCGCTATTACTATTGGAAACAAACAAGTGTATGATCAGAAAAAATTTGATCTTACAAGGCGAAATCTTTTGGCTATGAATAATTTCAGTATTCTTAAATCAAGAGATTCTTTAAGACGTGGCGGCGGAACTTCTCCCAACGACAGTATTATCGATGTAATGTATGTTCTTAAACCTCTTCCGAAATACGAACTGAAAGTAGGTACAGACATCAATTATTCCCAGTTGTTGAATCTCGGAGTTTCTCCTTCCGTAGATCTTACGACGAGAAATGTTTTCGGAGGTGCAGAAAACCTTTCCACCAGTATAGCCGGAACATTCGGGTCCATAAGAAGTACAAAGGATATCAGCAGCAGAGTTCTGGCTTATGAATTGTCTGCCCAGGCTTCTTTGAATTTCCCAAGATTATTGCTGCCGTTCGATTATTACAAATTATTACCTAAGAGATATAGCCCGACTTCATCTATTGTTCTGGGAGCTTCAGTACAGAATAATATTGGCTTGGGAAGGGTAAATTTTAACACAGGATTAAATTATCTCGCCACGGTAAATGATAAGGTCTCTCACAGACTGACGCTGTTTAACACACAACTCAGTTTAACGAAAAACAAAGATGCTTACTACGATTATTTTGTAAATGACGAGGCTGTTCGAAGTGAAATATTCTCTGATTACTTTGTTTCAAACCCGAGTATAGCACAGGAGTTCAATGCCGGACAACTTACCATAGATCAGGTTTCCAGATTGATTATTCTTGACCAAAATTATATTTCAGGCCTGGATCAGCAGGGTGCTGACCGTTTTATAGCGTTCTTGGGAACATTGGTAAACAAAGACCGTCAGACACAGGACGTTCTAATTTCATCCTTCATCTACAATTTTGTGTATAACGAAATTGGTAAAAAAGATTATCCGAATTCCTTCTATTTTAATGGAAAAGTAGAGCTTGCCGGAAATATTTTCAGCATTTTTAATCAAAAAAGAAACGACGGAGGAGTTGTCACCAGCCCAGAAAAAACGATTTTCGGAGTTCCATACGCACAGTTTGTAAAATTTGATTTTGATGTAAGAAAATACTTTAAATTCAATAAAAACACGCTGGTTCTCCGTCAGTTTGTGGGGATTGGCATTCCTTATGGAAATTCTTCCAGTATGCCAGTGATACGATCATACTTTAACGGAGGTGCCAATGATATCAGAGCCTGGGTTCCTTTCGGCGGACTTGGTCCTGCAGACTCGCAGATTGACGAGCGGGTTCGAACTTTCATGACAGAAAACATGAAACTGACAACTAATGTCGAATTCAGAGTTCCTTTTAATGATACTTATGAAGGTGCCCTTTTTACTGATATCGGGAATATCTGGGCTTTAAAAAACTCTAATGAAGGATCAGGTGATGAATTCAAATTTAATAAATTCCTGAAGCAGGTCGGCATCGGAAGTGGTTTTGGGTTAAGGGTAAATATTGCTTATATAACGTTAAGGCTTGATCTTGCTTATAAGATATACGACCCAAATAAACCGGAAGGAGACCGTTGGAGACTGAAATATTTCCAGCCGTTTAAACCTACGCTGAATATCGCGTTCGGTTATCCATTCTAATCAGGAGAAATACCCAAAGCAAAATATACAACGGCGACTGTTCTGGCCAATATCTCTCTGAACTGGTTTCTGTAGTAGCTCTCAGGCTTTGTGACATCCTGAGCATCAAATCCAAGAGCATTCATATTATTGTTTCTTGCGAAAAGCAATGCCCGGAGGTTATGAAATCCCTGGGAAACAATGATTACATTGTCTTTTTTATAAACATCTTTACATCGCAGGATACTTCTGTAGGTATTAAATCCTTTAGGATCTTCCATAATAATTTCTTCAGGCACCCCTTCCTGATAGATCAGATAGTTTTTCATGGCGGCAGGTTCATCATATCCTCTGCTTTTTTCACCGCTTACAAGAATTTTTTTGATTTTTCCGTGATGATAAAGCAAGGCAGCGGCATCCATTCTTTTTGTAAAATAAGGATTAGAAGAGCCTGATCTCATTTTCGGTGAAGTACCTAAAACAAGCGCAACTTCTCTTGGCGGAATTTTGGATATTTTATTATAAGTTCTGCCATCCGTGAGTGCAAATACCCACGCATTAGCAAGACATATCAGCAGAATCATTATTTCCGCTGATATGAATATAAGATTAAATATGTTTTTAATTATTCTCAACTAAGATCAAAGTTAAGCTTTATTTTTTTGCTTTTTGCAATCGACATACAGGCTAAAATATGTCCTTTTTTCTCTTCTTTTTCTGTCAGATATTCGTTTTCTAATAGTTCTACTTCCCCTTCCTCAAGAACACATTCACAGCTTCCACAAATACCTGATTTACAAGAATATGGTACGTCAAATTTTTGAATCAGTAATTGTTGGAGAATTTTATCGTTATTATCCGGAAGCTCTGTACAATATTCCTTATTAAACATTTTAAATTCCACTTTGATATTTTCGATAAGTGGAAATTCTTTTTCTACAGGGTAAATATCGTCATTATATTCCTCAAAAAGCTCGAAATGAATATTTTTCTTAGGAATTCCGTGGTGATAGCACGCATTGGCAAGCTTTTTAATCATATCGCCTTTCCCGCAAATCAGAACATCATCTACAGCATCCCAGATGGTAGATTCTTCATCCGTATCATCCAGATGAAGGATTTGATTGATAATCAGGCTTAATTTTTTATCATCAAGCCTTCCGTGAAAAAAAGTGTTTGACGTTTTTTCCTGTGAATAGAAGTAAAATATCTGAAGCCTTTCGCCACAGTTTCTGGCAAGATTGTCCAGCTGTTCCCGATAAATCAGATCTTCACGGGTTCTATTACTGAAAAAAAGAAAAAGTCTCGTTCTCGGTTCGTTATGAAGAATATTTTTAAAATGACTTAAAATCGGGGTAATTCCTATTCCTGCAGCAAAACCTACAATAGTTCTGAACTCACTTGGTTTTGAAACAAGCGTAAACCTTCCGCCCGGCTCGCTCACCAGTAATTCATCACCAATATTATAATTTCTGAATAATGCTGAAGCATCGCTTTCCGGAGAATTTATTTTAATCCCTAAAGCAATCTTTTCCTCAAATGGCGCCGAAGTCATCGAATAATCTTTGATAACATCTTTGGTGTGGGAATGAAATTTTATACTTACGAACTGCCCTGCGTCAAACTTAAAATTCTCTTTCAGGCTCTCAGGAATTTCAAACTCCAGTGAGAAAGTATTTTTGGTCAGTTCTTCCTTTTTCGTTATTTTTAGCCAATGAAACTTTGTAAGTTTCCCCTTATAGATTTGTTGTTCCATACTTCAATTCAAAAATAGATAAAAAATAATTATGAAAAAGATAATTTTACCAATGCTTTTCTTCGTTTCTCTTGTCAGCTGTAAAAAAGAGAACCCAAAAACCGAAGACGGCAATATGACGGCAGATTCTGCTTCCGTATCAGAAAATTCAAATGCTCCGGCAGCATTGAAGATGATGACCCCGCAAGAAACGTCTGCATTTTTAGGTAAAAACAATGATACACTGTACGTTACCAATTTTTTCGCAACCTGGTGCGGGCCTTGTGTAAAGGAAATTCCTCATTTTAAAAATAAAATACAGGAACTAAACGGAAAACCTGTTAAAATTACATTCATAAGCTTAGATAATAAAGAAGACTGGAATACAAAAGTTCCTCAGTTTGTTGATGAGCAGGGAATCCGTAGTAATACAGTATTATTGGATGGCCAAGCTCTAGGAGGAGACTTTTTTGCAGGAAATTTTAAACAATGGGATGGTAGCGCCATTCCGTTTACCTACATGAGAAAAGGTGATAAAACAGATGAAACGTTGGGAATGATGACTGAAGATGTACTGAATTCTAAGATTAACTCTTTCCTAAAGTAAGCTGAATTTCTGTTTTAAATAATGTCGAAAAAATTTAAAATTCTGTGTTTACTGTTTTTGATTGCAATAATCTTTACTGCAATTTTTAATCTGAACACAGGATTTTTAACGTTAAGAATACAGGATTTTTTTACGGAAACACCTCATAGCCTTATCGCTGAAATTCGTATCAACCGGGTTTTAGTCATGCTTTTAGCGGGAATATCCATTCCTACTTCGGGCTTTCTGATGCAGGAATATTTTCAAAACCCGCTTGCCGGCCCCGATATTTTAGGGATTACTTCAGTGGCAAGTCTTTCGGTGGCCTTTTACATCTTTTTTTCCTACAACATTTCACTTCCGGATTTTCTTCAGAATACTTTTCTGAGCTTATCTTCTATTTTGGGAAGTATGGCTTTAATGCTTGTTATATTGTCAGTAGCGGGTAAATTTCAGGATAAATCTTACCTGGTGATATTTGGATTTCTGGTGTCTGCCTTTGCCGGAGCTATTGTTTCGCTGCTTCAGTTTTATGCCGAAAATCAAAGTTTAAAAAATTATATTTTATGGTCTTTCGGAGCTAACAACATGGTTTCAAGGAATCAGATTTATGTGTTGTCAGCGCTTGTTTTAGCTGGTTTATTTATTTCTTTTAAAACCATAAAACCTTTAATCGGAAATTCATTGGGAACTTCTTATGCACACAGTCTCGGAGTTAATCTGAACCGGTTGAAAATACTGATTATCTTATCCTCTTCCCTGCTTTCTGCCTCTGTAACGGCATTTTTAGGTCCTATTTTATTCATTGGCATTATTATTCCTCATTTCTGCAGATTGATTTACAACCCCTCAAAGCTTTGGCAGCAATGGATTTTAAATATGTTTTTAGGAATGTTAATTATGTTGTTTTTCTCTATTATTGCCGAGAAAACACAAATTCCATTGAATGTAATAAGCTCAGTTTTTGGAATTCCTGTAATTTTGACAATGCTTTTGAGACAGAATAAAGTGTGAGTAATAAGGCAAATATATCTAAAACTGTTAATTTAAATCTCTGCTGAATTTCTTTTTAATTTATTAACTATTTTTATCTCTGATTAAAAATATGCATCTACAAATCAAACAGGCAAATATTGGCTACGGCACAACATTAATTTCAGATGCAAATGCACATTTGAATGTAGGAGAAGTATGTCTTTTGATTGGTAATAACGGTGTAGGTAAAACAACTTTAATCAAATCTATTTTACATCAGATTCCACTTTTAAAAGGAGAAATTTCTCTTGGTGGTAGAAATATCAAAAAACTTTCAGTCAAGGAAATAGCGGAAAATATTGCCGCTGTGTTCTCAAAAGCTGTGATTCCACAGAATTACACGGTTGAAGATTTGATTTCTTTAGGAAAATATATTCATTACCCTTTCTATTTTGAGCTTAAAAGAGAAGACCGTGAAGAAGTTTCTCAGATCATAGAAGATTTAGATTTAAATCAATACAAGCATACTTTACTTAGAAATCTGTCGGACGGAAACCTGCAGAAAGCATTTATAGGAAGAGCATTAACTCAGCAATCTCCGTTCATCATTTTGGATGAACCGACCACACACCTTGATGAGAAGAATAAAGTTATGATCCTTAAAACTCTGCGGAAATTAGCGTTGGAACATAATAAACTTATCCTGTTTTCATCTCATGACTGGCGTCTGGCTAAGGAATTCGCAGATAAAATATGGTATATCAAAGATAGCCAACTACATACAGGTATTGTAGAAGATATTTTGGTACAGCATGAAGAACTTACAAGTCCGACTTTGTTTCAAATCAATGAAAATTTTGTTTCTCCGAAAATCATTGCTCCTTATGTTTATAAGGAAATGCTTTTTTCTTTACTTCAGAAAAACTTCTCTGCAGATCTTTCTGCCTTTACTTTTGAATTCAACGATATGTACTGGAATATTTCAGGATTTTCGTCAATCCACCGATGTGAATCATTTGAAGAAATCATTATATTTTTAAAAACCATTTATTAATTTTTCTATTTTTTTATTAATTCAATATACTATGCATGCATAGTATTATGCTAATCATATTAATTAATCATTTTATTTTCAGGGTATTAACAAATTTTAACGTAAATAAATATTATGCATGCATAATATTTGCTAAATTTGGGTAAAACCTTGATATAGAAAATTAATGGATAACAAGAAAGAGAAAATAGAAAACGTCGATTTAATTTTGAAGCAGACCTGGCTGGCTGTTTCTAAGATGTACACGGAAATGGCTCAGGAACACGATTCTACGGCTGTTCAGGCGCTTACTCTCCTTAAAATAGATCCAAAAGAAGGAACCAGAAGTACCAATCTGGGACCTAAAATGGCTATTGAACCCACGTCTCTCACGAGAATTATCAAGCTTCTTGAAGATAACGGATATATCTATAAAGAAAAAACGACTACCGATAAGCGGGAAGTTATCATAAAACTTACCGATAAAGGATTGCATTCAAGAAATATGTCTAAAGAAGTGGTTGTTAATTTCAATAAAAAGATCATGGAGAAAATCGATCCTGAAAAACTTGAAATTTTCAAAGAGGTGATGACCGAGATCATGAAAATTGCCACCAATTTAAATAACAGAAAATAATAAACAAATCAATAAATCAAATGAAAAGAAGAATCAAACACGTTACAGTTCTTGGTTCAGGAATTATGGGAAGCGGTATTGCGGCGCACTTTGCCAATATTGGCGTTCAGGTGTCATTGCTGGATATCGTTCCTTTTGAACTTACTGAAGCAGAACAGAAAAAAAGTTTGACGAAAGAAGACAAAGCGGTGAGAAACAGAATCGCTTCTGAAAACTTTGAAAAACTGAAAAAAGCAAGTCCGGCTCTACTCTATTCCCCAAAATTTGCGGATAGAATAAAGATCGGAAATTTCGATGACGATCTACCGAAAATAAAAGATACTGACTGGATCATTGAAGTTGTTGTTGAAAGATTAGACATCAAAAAATCCGTTTATGAAAAAATTGAACAGTTCAGAAAACCGGGAACATTAATTTCGTCCAATACTTCAGGAATTCCTATTCATCTTTTAACAGAAGGAAGAAGTGACGATTTCAAACATTATTTTGCAGGAACGCATTTCTTTAATCCGGTGAGATATCTTCCACTTTTAGAGATTATTCCGACAAATGATACAGCTCCTGAAGTAATTGATTTTTACATGAATTATGGGGCGAAATTCTTAGGAAAAACAACTGTTTTGGCAAAAGACACTCCAGCTTTTATAGCCAACAGAATCGGGGTATTTTCTATGATGGATTTGCTTCACAATGTTCAGAAATTAGGTTTAACGGTTTCTGAAGTTGATAAATTGACTGGTCCGGTAATCGGTCGTCCAAAATCGGCGACATTTAGAACAGCAGATGTTGTAGGACTGGATACTTTGGTAATGGTTGCCAACGGCGTTCGTCAAAGCGGTGCTGAAGCCAATAATTTCAATAATGTTTTTGCGCTTCCTGATTACATCCAGAAAATGGTTGATAATAAATGGCTAGGTTCAAAAACACAACAAGGTTTCTATAAAAAGGTAAAAAATGCAGAAGGAAAATCTGAAATTCACGGACTAAATCTTGACACTTTAGAATACGAACTTCAAGGTAAATCTTCTTTCCCTACGTTAGAATTAACTAAAAATATTGATAAACCAATTGATCGATTTAAAGTATTGATTGGTGGAAAAGATAAAGCCGGAGAGCTCTACAGAAAATCTCTGGGTGCATTATTCGCTTATGTTTCAAATAAAGTTCCTGAAATTTCCGATGATATATATAAAATAGACGATGCGATGAGAGCTGGTTTCGGCTGGGAAAATGGTCCGTTTGAAATCTGGGATGCTGTTGGCGTTCAAAAAGGTATTGAACTGGCAAAAGAAGCAGGATACGAAGTTTCAGACTGGGTGAAAAATGTAGAAACGTTCTACAAAGTTAATGAAGAAGGACAAAGCATTTATGTTGATAAAAATTCAGGTGAATACAATAAAATTCCAGGACAAGATTCTTTCATTATTTTAGATAATATCAGAAAAAACAAAACACTTTGGAGTAATTCAGGTGCTGCGATTGAAGATTTGGGTGACGGAATTATCAACTTTGAAATCCGTTCTAAAATGAATTCTTTAGGAGGCGAAGTTTTAGACGGATTGAACAGAGCGATTGATTTAGCCGAAAAAGAATATGACGGATTGGTTGTTGGAAATCAGGGCACAAATTTCTCTGTAGGAGCCAATTTAGCCATGATTCTCATGATGGCGATTGAGCAGGATTGGGATGATCTAAATATGGCGATTGCTTATTTCCAGAAATCAATGATGAGGGTTCGTTACTCTTCTATTCCTGTCGTAGTTGCTCCTCACGGAATGACGCTTGGAGGAGGCTGTGAAATGACGATGCACGCCGACAGAGTGGTTGCAGCAGCAGAAACGTACATCGGACTTGTAGAAACAGGAGTTGGTGTAATCCCTGGCGGTGGCGGTACAAAAGAATTAACACTGAGAACTTCAAGGGAATTTCATAAAGATGACGTGAAAAACAACCGTCTTCGTGAAGCTTTCATGAATATCGCAATGGGTAAAGTGGCTACTTCGGCTTACGAAGCCTACGACATGGGAATTCTTGAGCACGGAAAAGATATTGTCGCCGTTGATAAGAGAACTCAGATCATGACCGCAAAAATGCTGGCAAAAAGTTTAGCAGAACACGGTTATACTCAGCCAATCGAACAGAAAGTGAAAGTTCTGGGTAAAGATGCTTTGGGAATGTTCTATGTTGGAACCGACCAAATGTTAACCGGAAATTATATTTCTGAACACGACAAAAAGATTGCTGATAAATTAGCTAATGTCATGGTGGGAGGAAATCTTTCAGAAGAGACAGTTGTAACGGAACAATATTTATTGAACCTCGAAAGAGAAACGTTCTTACAGCTTTGCGGTGAAAGAAAAACGTTGGAGAGAATTCAGTATATGTTACAGAATGGTAAACCGTTGAGGAACTAATAGAGAGCTCCGTAGGAGCGAACTGTTAATATCATAATAATTTATAAAGTTGATGAGCCTCGTAGAGGCGACCTGTTAGTTTTTATGGCAAATACCTACACACAAATTTATATTCAAATTGTTTTCGCCGTTAAAGGAAGACAAAATCTAATCTCAAAGCAAAATAGAGAAGAATTGCACAAGTTCATAACAGGTATTGTCACTAATAGAAATCAAAAATTATTTGCTGTTTTTGCAATGCCGGATCATGTTCATATTCTTGTAAGCATTGGGCCAACAGTTTTAATTTCAGATTTGGTTAGAGATATAAAAGCTGCTTCATCAAAATTTATTAATGAAAAGGGATGGATGCGAGGAAAGTTCAACTGGCAAGAGGGTTATGGTGCATTTTCTTATTCTAAAAGCAGTGTTGATTCTGTTGTTAAATATATTTTAAATCAGGAAGAACATCATAAAAAGAAAACATTTAAAGAAGAATACTTAGATCTATTACAAAAATTTGCGATTGAATATGATTCAAAATATTTATTTGAATGGATTGAAAATTAACAGGTCGCTCCTACGGAGCTCCACGATTTACAAAACAAAAAGCTATGAACAGTTTACCTCTACGAGGCAAACTCTCAAAAAATTTAATTAAACAAAAAATATGAAATCGTACTTAATGGGTTTTTCAACAAATAATAATTACGATTAGACGATTCCATATGACATTATAAAAAATAAAGTCTACATATGAAAACAGCATATATAGTAAAGGGTTTCAGAACTGCCGTTGGAAAAGCTCCAAAAGGAAGTTTACGATTTACAAGACCCGACGTAATGGCGGCAACCGTGATTGAAAAATTAATGGCTGAACTTCCGCAATTAGATAAAAATAGAATTGATGATCTCATCGTAGGAAATGCAATGCCTGAAGCTGAACAAGGCTTGAACGTAGCCCGATTAATTTCCTTAATGGGATTAAATACAGACAAAGTTCCGGGAGTTACGGTAAACAGGTATTGCGCATCAGGAAGTGAGGCGATTGCTATTGCTTCTGCAAAAATTCAGGCCGGAATGGCAGATTGCATTATTGCAGGTGGTACAGAATCTATGTCTTATATTCCGATGGGTGGTTACAAACCGGTTCCGGAAACGGATATTGCTAAAACCAACCCGGATTATTACTGGGGAATGGGCTACACAGCTGAAGAAGTTGCAAAACAGTACAATATCACAAGGGAAGAGCAAGATCAATTTGCTTTTGAATCTCACATGAAAGCTTTAAGAGCCAATCAGGAAGGCAGATTTAAAAATCAAATCGTTCCGATTCCTGTTGAGTATAATTTCTTAGATGAAAACCAGAAAATGCAGACTAAGAAGTTCGACTTCTCAGTAGATGAAGGTCCAAGAGCAGACACTTCTCTGGAAGGCTTGGCTAAATTAAGACCGGTTTTCGCTAATGGAGGAAGTGTAACAGCCGGAAATTCTTCTCAAATGAGCGACGGAGCAGCATTTGTGATGGTGATGAGTGAAGAGATGGTGAAAGAATTAGGTCTTGAACCTGAAGCAAGATTAGTTGCCTACGCAGCTGCCGGATTAGAGCCGAGAATCATGGGAATGGGACCAATTTATGCCATTCCAAAAGCTTTGAAACAGGCTGGTTTAGAATTAAAAGATATTGAGTTAATCGAGTTAAATGAAGCATTTGCCTCACAATCTGTTGCCATTAAAAAAGAATTAGGCTTAAATCCTGATATTTTAAATGTAAACGGAGGTGCAATTGCTTTGGGACATCCACTTGGATGCACCGGAACAAAACTGACCGTTCAACTACTTGATGAAATGCGTAAACGAGGTAATAAATACGGAATGGTTTCCATGTGCGTGGGAACAGGACAGGGAGCAGCAAGTATTTTTGAATTGCTTTAACTTATATTGAATGTCAATAGGCAAGAAAATTTCTCTCTTCATTATTATTTCAATCGTATTAATTATCTATTTTTTTGGATACAATTATGATTATGGTAATAGTTATTGGATGTCAATGTTATTCTTTGTCTTAATTTTATTTAGTTATGTTGGTCTAACATTATCTATATATGAAAAGGTGGCAGGTGAAAATCCCGGAAAATTCTTCTGGTATCCCTGGAAAAAAATAAAATATGTTTTTCTAAGTGGTTTCATGACAATCTTCTTAATTATATTGATTTTCGGTACGCTGTTTATTTCACTTGAATTGTCAAAACAAAGAAAGTATAAATTTTTAGACTCAAAAGAAACCGATAAAATTACTGGATTCATTGCAAAGCTTGACAGTATCCCTAAAAGATATGGCAAGAGACCTGTGGCGTATTTAAATTATAGTGTTAAAGAAAAAAAGTTTGAATTTGAACTGGAAAATAAAAATTCAAAATATAAATTAAATCAAAAAATTAAACTTAAGTATTCGTCAAAACA
This sequence comes from Chryseobacterium taeanense, assembly GCF_900099685.1. GTDB lineage: Bacteria > Bacteroidota > Bacteroidia > Flavobacteriales > Weeksellaceae > Chryseobacterium > Chryseobacterium taeanense. The sequence continues at coordinate 539,887 of NZ_FNDW01000002.1, forward strand.
TCCTGATATGTTTGAAATCTTAGAATAAATAAAACATAATAAAAAATCAAGTATTAAATGGGAAATATAGTAAAAGGTGGCGAATTCCTAATCAAGGAAGTTCCTGCAAACGAAATCTTCAGTCTTGAAGAACTGAATGAAGAACAAAAAATGCTTCGCGATTCTGCGAAGGAATTTATAGACAGAGAAGTAGTTCCACAAAAAGAACGTTTCGAGAAAAAAGATTATGCCTTTACGGAAGAAGTAATGCGTAAGCTAGGTGAAATGGGAATGCTGGGAATTGCGGTTCCTGAGGAATATGGCGGTCTTGGAATGGGATTCGTAACAACTATGCTTGCTTGCGATTACCTTTCAGGTGTGACCGGTTCATTGGCTACCGCTTATGGAGCACACACCGGAATCGGAACGTTGCCAATTGTTCTTTACGGAACGGAAGCTCAGAAGCAAAAATACCTTCCGGATCTGGCAACAGGAACAAAATTCGGAGCATATTGCCTTACTGAGCCGGATGCAGGTTCTGATGCCAACTCAGGGAAAACAAGAGCCAAACTTTCTGAAGATGGAAAACATTACATCATCAACGGACAGAAAATGTGGATTTCCAATGCAGGATTCGCAGATACTTTTACTTTGTTTGCAAAGATTGATGATGATAAAAATATCACAGGTTTTGTAATCAATCGTTCTGAACTGGAAAATCCTGAAAGTCTTACTTTTGGTGAGGAAGAACATAAACTGGGTATTCGTGCCTCTTCTACCCGCCAGGTTTTCTTTAATGATATGAAAATTCCTGTCGAAAATCTTTTAGGAGAAAGAAACAATGGGTTTAAAATCGCTTTGAATGCGCTGAACGTTGGCCGTATCAAATTAGCAGCAGCTTGTCTGGATGCTCAAAGAAGAATTTTAAACCATTCTATTCAATATTCCAACGAGAGAAAACAGTTTGGAGTTTCTATTTCAACCTTTGGAGCAATCAGAAAGAAAATTGCTGAAATGGCAACGGGAGTTTTCGTAAGCGAAGCTGGTTCTTACAGAGCAGCAAAAAACATTCAGGATAAAATTGATGAACTGGTTGCCGGTGGAATGGATCATCAGGCTGCAGAACTGAAGGGTGTTGAAGAATTTGCAGTGGAATGTTCAATTCTTAAAGTTTTCGTTTCAGATTTAGCACAACATACAGCTGATGAAGGAATTCAGGTGTACGGCGGGATGGGATTCTCTGAAGACACCCCAATGGAAGCTGCCTGGAGAGATTCAAGAATTTCAAGAATCTATGAAGGAACTAATGAAATCAACAGATTACTAGCGGTTGGAATGCTGATTAAGAGAGCGATGAAAGGAGAATTAGATTTATTATCTCCGGCAATGGCGATCAGCAAAGAATTGATGGGAATTCCTTCATTTGATGTTCCTGACTATTCTGCTTTTATGAGTGAGGAAAAATCAATTATTGCAAATCTTAAAAAAGTTTTCTTAATGGTTTCCGGAGCTGCGCTTCAAAAATATATGATGGATATTGAGAAACAGCAACATTTATTATTAAATGCTTCTGAAATTCTTAACCAGATTTATATGGCAGAATCTGCTGTTTTAAGAGCAGAAAAACATTTCTCTCCTGAATCTGTGGAAGCTGCAATGGCTCAATTAAACCTTTATAAAGCAGTAGAAAAAATAATTGTTGCTGCAAAAGAAGGAATTGTTTCGTTTGCTGAAGGCGATGAACAGAGAATGATGCTTTCAGGTTTAAGAAGGTTTACGAAATACACCAACCATCCTAATATCGTGGCATTGACAGAGAAAATTGCTGCTCATTATATCGAAAAAGGAGCTTATTAGTCTTTTATATATAAATTTGATTTCAAAGCGTCTCAATTTTTTGGGACGCTTTTATTTTGTTGTAAGAAAAATTTCATCTAAATCATTTTTAAATGTAATAAAATAAAACCTTGAATTGTCGTATCATTTATAAGTATCATTTTATTTAAAATTTTTAGTGATGAAAATAGTATTAGCTTCATTTATAATTATTTCAGTGTCGATTTCAGCACAACAAAAGAAACTTGTATTACCTAAAAAGGATACTGCGGAAGTACACACATTTGATCCCCGCAATCAGAATATGAAACCTAAGGATCATCGAAAGAAAATGTATGAAATACCTTCTGTAAAACCCGATGAATCGATGTATTCAAGCCTTAAAGACAAAAGAAAAGATACTACAGATTATAAAATGCTCAACTCATTAAAGCCTGAGAAACCAGAGCCCGAATTGCCTCCTAAAAAAGAATAGTAAAATAAGATTTCTGTAAAGAAAAACGGATTAAAAATATATCAAAAATAATTCATCAAAAAATGTCTGAAAATCTGTAGGCATTTTTTATTTTTGCAGTCTACTTTAGATAAAATGACAAAAGAAGAACTGCTCAACCGAGCCATAAAAATAGCCGACAAGGCACACAAAGGCCAAACCGACAAATATCACGTTCCATACATCGGCCACGTAATGCGCGTAATGGAATACGGCAAAACATTAGACGAAAAAATTGTGGGCGTACTACATGATGTTGTTGAAGATCATCCGCAGGAATTCAGTCTGGATTATCTCCGAAACGAAGGATTTCCCGAGTATATAATTTTCGCCATCAGTTGTCTTACAAAATTTGATCCTGAAGAAGAATATGATGATTTTATAAGAAGAACGGAACGCTCTCCTCTTGCCGTTGCTGTAAAGCTAAACGACCTTCGTGATAATATGGATTTGCGAAGAGTAAACCGGGAGCTTACTCCAAAAGATATTAAGAGATTTAATAAATACTTAAAAGCATATCATTATCTGATAGAAAAATATTAAAAACAAAATGACTAATAACTTACCCTCAATTTCTACGGCTTACCGAACTAAGTTGATCTCTGCAATTATCTCAATAACAGTATTTTTTATTGTATATTTCATTTTAATTCTGATCTCTCTCGCCTTAATCTTTTTATTGGGATATGGTGCCGTAAAAATCATTACCTTACATGCTAATTACCTGACAATTGTTCTTGCATTAGGACTATTTAGTATTGGACTTGTGGTGTTTTATTTTTTGATAAAATTTATTTTCATTAAAAATAATTACAGTAATCGCCATCTGGTTGAAGTTGATCGCAGAAAACAGCCTGAACTTTTTGCTCTTATTGATGAGATTGTAGCTGAAACATCAGTAAAAATGCCTGGAAAAGTATTTCTATCTCCGGATGTGAATGCCAGTGTAAGTTATAATTCCCTTTTCTGGAGTATGTTTTTACCGGTTAAAAAAAATCTGACCATCGGAGTCGGATTGATAAATTCTACAACAGTGGGTGAACTTAAAGCTGTTTTAGCACATGAGTTCGGGCATTTTTCGCAGAGAAGTATGAAAATCGGAGGATATGTAAACCAGGCTGAAAAAATTATTTTTGATACTGTTTACAACAATAGAGAATATGAGCAGACAATTAAAAACGGGTCCGGATATTGGGCATTTCAGCTTTCGGGAATGATCTCCGTTGGTTTTATCAGTGTATTTCAATATATCCTGAAGTTCTCTTCAGACTTTATCTTTCAAAATAATGCCTCTCTAAGAAGAGAAATGGAATTTCACGCTGATGCAGTTGCAACCTATGTCACCAATCCCAAAGAGCAAATATCCTCTTTACTAAGACTTGATCTTAGCAATGCCGCGTTCAATAGCTCATTTCTGTTCTACACCGAAAGTAATGGAAAATATCTTCCGGAAAATTTATTTGAGAATCAGACTGCTTTAATGAAAATTTTCAGTGAAAGGAATAACCATCAATATGAAAATGGGCTACCTAAAATTAATGAAGATGATCTTACACGTTACAACAAAACAAAAGTAGAAATTGAAGATCAGTGGGCATCTCATCCTGAAACGCACAGAAGAATTGAGAGAATCCGTAAGAACAAAACAAAAAGCAGCCCTGAAAATAATGAACTGGCAAGTATCCTGATCTGAGGCTACGATGAGATTGGTAAAATAATGACGAGCAAATATCTGACCCTGAATAACATTAAAAATGTAGGCGAAGTAATTACTGATAATCAAAGATTTATTGAACTTTATAATGAAAAATATCCTCTACAGAAAGTAAGTCTGTACTTTAACAGCTATTATGAAAACCATAATCCTGTTTTAGATAGTATTGAAGACCTATTGCAAACTCCAGAAAATATAGTATATGATGAACTCTTTAGCGATGAAATGATATCTCTTATTCATGAGAAAAATGGAGCAGAATCAGATCTTTTTACTTTAAATCAGATTGCTGCAAATCCAAAAATTGTCAAAACATTCAAATATAACGGGACTCTTTATAAATCAAAAAATGCAAAAAATTTAATTCCAGCGCTTTCAAGAGAATTAAATGACCTGAAAAACAGTCTTGCAACAAACGATATGAAAATTTTCAGATATTATTACAGCATTGCAGATGATGTAGATAAAGAAACACTTAAAAACAAATATCTCAAATTTGCTTCTATAGATCGGGAGTATGATACATTTGAAAATGCTATCAGCCAGTTTATCCCAAGACTGCAGTTTATGCTTGTCACATTGCCTGTCGATGAAATCCGCAAGCACAGATATACATTATTAAAAAACGAAAAACCGTTTAAAGAGACAGTCAGACAGTTTATCGAAGAATCCGCATACAAAGATCTTCTGACATTAGAGAATAGAGAATTGATAAATAATTTTATTCAGTCAGAATATATTTATTTCAATAATGACAGGTATATTCAAAAAGAAGTAGATGCTATATTCACTTTTATTAACGAATACCATACGATACTACATAAGGCTTATACAGATTACAAAGAACAGCTTATAGATTTTCAGGTAAAAATTATGAAAGTTGATTAATCCGCTCCCGGAAACTGGTAGGTTTTAACCGGAGGATTCGTATCATCAATGTTAATATTCAATGCAAGATAAACGAAATGAAAGTTTTTATTTCCTTTAGCTTCAAACTCTCTTTGCCAAAGATATCCTCCTAAAACTCCGAAGGTTTCGTCTATCTGATATCCAAGTCCGCCATAGACTCTGTTTCTTGCAAAGGCAGGCTTTATAGGCGATACAATAAAAATCTCATCATAAGCATTGGCAAATAAAGTCTTAGGACCAATTTTCTTTGCATTTAAAGGAACAGAAACATTAAGACGGTAACGGTAACGCATTCTCTGAGAGTTTTTATCAGTCTGCGGCTCATAAAACCACGATTTTTCAACTCGGAATCTATTCTCAAACTTTACAATTCCTTTTTTGAAATCAATAACATCCTGCAGCCAGACTCTGAATTCTTCTTTATTAATGCTATGTTCCTTATAGGTTGCATATCTTCCTAACCCTACAAAAGGTTTATGATTTTTAGTAAGATTATATCCTAATCCGCCCTTTATTTCGTAATAATCAGGGTAAGTATATTCTTCAATTCCTCTGGACTGCCCTTCAGCGTAAAGAAAAAATTTGGGATGAAATTTATAGGTTATCGTTACTGCATTAAAACTTGAAATATGTTCCTGTGCCTTAAAAAATGTTGTACTTAAAAATAAACTCAAACTTAAACCTAATAGTAATTTCATTCAAAAAAAATTTTTGCAAATGTAAATGAATTAACAATTTGTTAATATTAACTTTAATTCACCAACAATTAACAATTATTTAATATTGAGATTATAAGATAATCCAATATGGAACCATCTTTGTGGCATCGGAACATCAAATGTTTCTGTATATGAAGTATTTGTTAAATTATTAATAAGAATATATATCGAAAAGTCTTTTTTAACAAAACTTAATTTATCATCCAGAAGATTATAGCTGCCATTATTTAATCTTTCATTATAGCGATAAATAACTTCATTGGTAAAGCTTTTCAGGAATTTTGTTTCCAGTTTTGTAATGAACTGATGTTTCAGGTTATCCAAAAGATATCTTGCCACAAAATCTCCCGGTTTTTTGAGTTTATTGTCAAGATAAGTATAGCCAACGGTGTATTTCAGCCAATCATTCATCCTGTGATTTACTTCCGCTTCAATTCCTTTAATATTTGTTTCTCCGATATTTTGTGCGTACCATACAGCGTCATTGGTATCTATTTTCGTCCAGTCAATTGCATCATTCGAATCCCTTAAAAATCCACTGATTTTGGCTAAAACACTTTTCGTTTGAAATTGATAACCGATTTCTGCATACAATGCATTCTCAGGTAACAGATTTTCATTTCCATGTTCCGTTTTACTTACATAATAAAGATCTGTGAATGTCGGAATACGGTGAACTTTTGCGATATTTCCGTAAATCTTATTGTTAGAGTTAAAATTATATCCCACATCTAAACCCGGATAGAAAAAATTTCCTTCTTTAGAATAATTTGCCCACGAAATTCCCGGGCTGATATTTAATTTTTTATCTAATAAAGAAAAGTGATGCTCAAAGAAAACCTGCGAAACAAAACGGTTTCTTTCTCCAAGATTATTACTTGCCAGAAATTCTTTTCGCAGCTCCACTCCGATTCCTGTTGTTCCCAATCCCCAGTTGTAAGCAGAATTTACCTCTCCGCCAACATTATTTCCAATATGCATATTTCGGTAGATTTCGGGCTTTTCCCTGTTATAAAGGTACATATCCTGCCCTCTTCGCCAGTAGACATTTGAATTAAGTTTTAAACTTCCAAATTGCTGCTGATGCGAGACGCTTATTACTGAAGCCTGAGTTTCCTCATATTGCTCTGTTGCCGCTTTTGAAGCATAAAAACCATTAGCACCAAATTTTTTCTCAGAAAAACCGGCCTGAAGTCTTATGTTTCCGTCTTTTATATTCAGCTTACTCTGGTAAAAAATATTTCTGATTTCATAATCGGTATTGTGCATATATCCTTGTGAAGCTGAAGAATTGACTTGTAAAGAATTCGAGAATTTTTCATTTCCCAGCTGAGCATTAAGCCCTAAACCATACGTTTCATAATCTCCGGCTTCTGCATTGATCTTTACTCTTTTTCCGGGATTGATTTTAGTAATTACATTGATGACTCCGGCGTAAGCATTTTGACCAAAACGTCTGGCAGCAGGTCCTTTTATAATCTCAATTCGTTCTACATCATCCAGATCCAAAGGAAGATTCATGGAATTGTGTCCCGTTTGGGAATCATTCATTCTGATACCGTTTAAAAGTAAAAGAACCTGTTCCGAAGAACTTCCCCGAAAACCTATATCACTCTGTACACCATTTGCTCCTCTCCTTCTGATGTCCATTCCGGTCACCTGCTGCAGTATTTCATCGATACTTTTTGCAGGAGAATTGATGATTTCTTCTCGGGTAATAACAGATATATTTTGATTGGCACTTTTATAAGGTGTCGAAAACAGTTTTCCCTGAATTTCAATAGTTTCGATATCCGTTGAATTCTCCTGTGCCTTTGCAAAAAACAATATTCCAAGAAAAAAAATACTTCCTGCTTTTTTAATCATATGTCAGAATTATAGTCGATTATTTAATGAGTCCAAAAGTAACAGACTTCTACAACACATACAAATGATAGTTGTCATAAAAAAAATGCAGTTGGGGAAACTGCATTTCAGGAAGTAATTTCATTATTTTTTCCTTAATTGAAAATGTAAAACAGTTTTTTTAAAATTTCTTCCATTTCTGTATTACAAATTCATTATTGCAATTTTATAGAATTTTATCAAATAAAACAATAGTATTCAAATAAAATAATGTTAAAAAATCAAAATACTGTATAATAATATTAATCAGGAATAGATTGTATTTCATCAGGTTTTTGAATGAAATGTTTTAAGTATTAGTGTAAAATTAAGCCTGTTATCAACAAAAACAATCTGCCTAACTTAGCCGGAATTATTAACATAAAGTCCGCCAAAAAATTCGTAATTTTGTTAGTCTTAATTTTACTATGGCCAATACAACAGATATAGATATAAAAAAACAGATTTTCGTTAAGAATGCACATCTTAACAATCTGAAACACATAGATGTTCTCATCCCTAAAAACAAACTGATCGTCATTACGGGAGTTTCCGGAAGCGGAAAATCCTCATTAGCTTTCGATACCATTTATGCAGAAGGACAGAGAAGATATGTAGAAAGTCTTAGCTCATATGCACGTCAGTTTTTAGGTAAACTTGAAAAACCTAAAGTTGATGATATTAAAGGGCTTGCACCTTCTATTGCCATTCAGCAAAAAGTCATTTCCTCAAACCCTCGTTCAACCGTCGGTACTTCAACGGAAATTTATGATTATCTGAAACTTCTTTTTGCCAGAATCGGTAAAACATTTTCTCCGGTTTCCGGTGAGGAAGTAAAGAAAGATTCGGTTTCTGATGTTGTAGATTTCATTAAATCTTCCAAAAAAGAAACTTCATTTCTACTGACAGCGCCATTGGAATACAATGCCGACAACTTTGCAGAAACCCTCAATGTTCTTAAACTCGCAGGATTTACCCGGCTTGAGATCAACGGAAATATAGCCGGCATCGAAGATCTGGAAAGCTTCGGATTCACTCCCGAAAAAGGAATGGTTATGAATCTTGTGATCGACCGTTTCTCTTACGAAGAAGACGAAAGTTTCCTGCAACGTCTTGCAGATTCTATTCAGATGGCTTTTTATGAAGGACGCGGTTACTGCTCTTTAAAAAATACAGATACCGGAACCATTAAAGAATTTTCTAATAAATTTGAACTGGATGGAATAGAATTCCTGGAACCCAACGTTCACTTCTTCAGCTTTAATAATCCTTACGGTGCCTGCCCTACGTGCGAAGGATATGGTAAAGTAATAGGGATTGATGAAGACCTCGTCATTCCCAACAAAGCCTTATCTATTTTCGAAGATGCTGTTGCATCATGGAGAGGAGAAAGCATGAGTGAATGGAAGAAAGATTTCATTAAAAAAGCCAAAGACTTTCCTATTCATAAACCTTACCATCAGTTAACAAAAGAACAGAAGAAATATCTCTGGAAAGGTGACGGCAAAAGTACCTTTCCTTCTATCGACAATTTCTTCAGAATGCTTGAGGAAAACCTGTACAAAATACAGTATAGGGTAATGCTTTCCAGGTATCGTGGAAAAACCCTCTGCCCTACCTGCGAAGGACTCAGGTTACGTGAAGAAACAAGTTGGGTAAAAGTCGACGGACACAACATACAGTCCATGATCGAGCTGCCTTTAGATGAACTATTTCCTTTAATGAACAGCTTAAAATTATCTGAACACGATCAGGAAGTGGCCAAGAGATTACTGTATGAAATCACCACACGCCTTGAGTTTCTTTTAAAAGTTGGCTTGGGATATTTAACCCTGAACCGTACTTCCAACACGCTTTCCGGTGGTGAGAGCCAGAGAATAAATCTCGCGACAAGCTTGGGAAGTTCACTTGTAGGCTCTATTTATATCCTTGATGAGCCATCCATCGGATTACACTCCAGAGATACGGAAAATCTTATTGAAGTACTGAAAAACCTCCGCGATCTCGGAAACACCGTGATTGTTGTAGAACATGATGAAGACGTAATGAAAGCGGCAGATTACATCATCGATATTGGTCCCGAAGCGGGCTATCTCGGTGGAGAACTCGTTTTCGCAGGAGATTATGACGAATTAAAAGATGCCGATACGCTCACTTCAAAATACCTTACCGGAAGGCTGGAAATTGAGGTTCCTGAAAAAAGAAGAAAAACAAAAGAATGGATTCATATAAAGGGAGCACGCCAGAATAATCTTAAAAACATTGATGTAGACATCCCTCTCGAAAGTCTTGTGGTTATATCAGGAGTTTCCGGAAGTGGAAAATCCACTTTAATGAAAGAAATTCTTACCAATGACATCCAGTTACAACTCGGAATGGGCGGTAAGAAAGGTGATTATGATTCGGTTGAATTTCCACACAAACTGGTTAAACATATTGAACTGATTGACCAGAATCCGATCGGAAAATCTTCACGCTCCAATCCCGTAACCTATCTGAAAGCGTATGACGATATCAGGGATCTGTTTGCCAAACAGAAAGTAGCGAAAATGATGGGATATAAGCCTAAACATTTTTCTTTTAATGTAGATGGCGGAAGATGCGACGAGTGCAAAGGTGAAGGCGTAATCAGTGTATCGATGCAGTTTATGGCGGATATAGAAATACAGTGCGAAGTTTGCAAAGGTACCCGTTTCAAGAGTGAAATTCTTGATGTGAAATATGATGAAAAAAATATCTCGGATATTCTTCATATGACTGTAGATGAAGCATTGGCGTTTTTCACAGATAATGATGAAACCAAAATCGTAACCAAGCTGAAACCTTTACACGAAGTAGGTTTGGGATATCTTCAGCTGGGTCAGAGCTCATCTACCCTTTCGGGAGGTGAGGCGCAACGGGTAAAACTGGCATCATTCCTTGTAAAAGGAGTAACTACTGATAAGACACTTTTCATTTTTGATGAACCATCCACCGGGCTTCATTTTCACGATATTAAGAAATTGCTGATATCATTGCAGGCTTTAATTGATCTTGGGCATTCTGTGATTGTTATTGAACATCAGCCGGATATCATCAAATGTGCGGATTATATTATCGATATTGGTCCGGAAGCCGGAAAACACGGAGGCGAAGTCGTATTTGCAGGAACTCCTGAAAAGCTGGCAAAAAATACCAAGTCTCAAACCGCAAAATACATTAAAGAAAAGCTGGAAAAATAAACTGAAAGAGAGTCGCAAGGCTCTCTTTTTTCTTTAGAGGATGCTAGAACAGCTGATGGTTTTTTCGTTGATGGTTGATAGCCTATTGTTCATTCTTAATACTTGTTGAACTGCATCAAAGTATTTTACATACGTCTATTCGAGTGAAATTCTGAAAGAATTTTGTATCGAGAATCAATGCTTTCAATAAAAAGTTTCTTCTTAAAAAAACAAACAATGAACTTTTAAGCATAAAAAAATTAAACAGTCTGCCAATTTTTAAAACTTATTGCTTCAAAATTTCTAAAAAAAATCCTCCCATTTCAGTTAATTTTTCGACTATTTTGGACACTTATCTAATCTATTTTTTCTAATTCATAAAGATCATTATAAAAAATAATGCGTATGAATTGGCAAAATTACCTGCATCATTTATAAAATTTATATGGATAAATCAGACAATTTATCCATATAAATTTTATGAACTATCTTGACTCCTCTTCAAAATACGATATATCACATTGAAATACAAATATTTAAAACAGAAATCTTTTAATTCCGAAATACAATAAAATCCAGAGTAATAAAAAAAGTGAAAACTAAGATTTTTCACCAAAATTTTAATGAATTTGAATTACTGGTTTTCTATTTAAATGACCGGAGCAAAATAGTAACCGTCTGCATCTTAAAAAAATTAAACAGTGAATTCTTTCGCCTTATAATTTATTTAAAAACTTGTTTAAACTAATTTCAGAATTAACCACAAACCAAAGGTTCGACGGAGTCAAAAGTCACAAAAGATAACGATAAAGCAGTAATCAGAATATTCAAAGTTTTCAAAAGAATAAAAATCGAAGATTTTTTAAGCTATTGAGATCTTTTTCATTTCTAGTCATCTACTTTAAATATAAGTTAAACTCATCTTTTGTGACTCGTATGTTTGCGTAAGAAAGATTTACGTTTTACATAGGATAACAAAAAGCTAAGAGACAGAAGAAATATTTTGTGTCAGGTAGTTAATTTGAT
>NZ_FNDW01000019.1 GCF_900099685.1 Chryseobacterium taeanense
TAAATCAAAAAACACCTGCAAAAAAGTTTTTGCAAGTGTTTAATTAATTATTTTTATCTAACAAATCTGTATCGATTTTTTAGGACTAGTCAATAATTAAAATTATTTAATTTCTACACATCCTACTCTTCCTCCTGCATTTCCGGTTGGCTGAGTGTGGAAATCGTCAGCGGCAGCATGTACGATCATTCCTTTTCCGATAATGTTTTTAGATTCGTCAGTACATCCAAGACACCATTTGTTGGTCTTGAAAGTCAATGTTGCGTTTCCGCTTTGGTCTGCTACCAGATTACCGATATCTCCCATATGGAAATGTTCGGCACCCCATTTTCCATGGTCATCTTTTGCCGGGTTCCAGTGACCTCCTGTAGAAGTTCCGTCTGCTGCAGAACAGTCTCCTTTTTCATGAATATGTACTGCATGAATTCCCGGGGTAAGGTTCGTTACATTGAGTTTCATAATAACTTCGTCTCCTTTCTGGGTAAACTTCGCGGTTCCCCCTGTCTGGGTGTTGCTTTTAGACATGACCTGATAAGTTTTTGTGGTTCCGCATGATACGGCCAACAACGCACATCCTGCCAATAATGATAATGTTTTAGCTTTCATTTTTAAATGATTTAAAGTGATTTTATGTTAAATTTAAAAAAACATTTACGGATACGCCTTATGATTTCAAGATCTTTTTGAAAATAGCAGTAAAAGGCGATTCTTTTCCAGCTGATTTTATGAAAAATAAATAAGCGCTGTTTACTGCACTCCATTCTATTAAAATTCCGGGCATTGCTCATTCAATCCAAAATAAACCATTCAGGATCCAAAATTTACGATTCAGCAATAAAAATTTAGATGAAATAAAAATTCGACATACTTTTGAATCGAAATTAATCAGCTATGAAAACAAAACTATTATTTCTCGTCTTATTTTTATGTGCTTCCTTAAGTTTTGCCCAGACAAAAATTTCAGGCAAGGTAACTTATAAAAACAAAGGTGTAGGAGCGGTAAACGTTACGCTGAAAGATACTTATGACGGCGCAACAACGGATGCTAACGGGGATTTCTCTTTTGAAACTTCAGAAAAAGGAAATCATATTCTGACATTCACTCATCCGAAATACATTGAGGTTGAAAAACAGATTGTTATTGAAAAGAAAGAAATTACTGTCGATGCAGACTTAAAGGAACAGATCAGCGAAATAGATGCAGTTGTTGTATCCGCAGGGTCTATTGAAGCAAGTGACCGGAAAAGAGCAGCCACTTTGCTTTCTCCGATTGATATTTACACCACAGCGGGCGCAAACGGGCAGATTTCTTCGGCATTAACCTATCTTCCGGGTGTTCAGAAAGTTGGTGAATCGGAAGGTCTTTTTATTCGCGGAGGAACGGGAACAGAGTCAAAGATCTTCATGGACGGAAGCCTTATCAACAACTATTTTTCTAATTCGGTTCCGGGAATTGCGGGGAGAGATCGTTTCAATACTTCGCTTTTCAAAGGAAACATATTTTCAAGCGGCGGATATTCAGCTTTGTATGGACAGGCTCTTTCCGGGGCATTGATGCTGGAAAGTGTTGATCTTCCGGATGAAAGCTCTTATGATTTCGGGGTTTCTCCTATATTTTTAAACGCAGGATTTCAAAAGCTAGGCGAAAATAAGAATTATTCTTTTGGTGCGACTATAGGTTATTCAAACTTAAAAATGATGCAGGAAGTTTTTAAGTTTAATACCAACTTTACAGAAGCTCCTCAGGGACTTAACGGTGACCTGAATTTCAGATTTAAAACAAAATCAGGAGGTTTCTTCAAATATTACGGAATATACGATTCCAACAAAATGGGAGTAAAAACTCCGAGTCTGGAACCTGAAAATGACTGGGCTTTGGTTTCATTAAATGGAAAAAATACCTATCACAATTTATCTTTTAAACAAAAATTCGGAAGATATCTGCTGAATGTGGGAACATCGTATTCATTCAACAGATCGGATCTTGATTTTTCGACCGAAAAAAATGACCTTCAAACCGGAAATACAAAACTGCTGACAGATGGGAATTATATAAATTTTAAAGCTGTTTTAGAAAGGAAAATAAATAAAATCAGTGCGTTACGAGGCGGTTTTGAACTTAACAGCACAAGCGAAAAAATGAATTTTAATGATTTTGTGGAAAAACATTACAAAGATTTAATTTCGTCTGCTTTTGTAGAAACAGATTTAGGATTCAGCAACCATCTATCGGCTAAAATAGGACTGAGAGCAGAGCATTCGTCTTATCTGGGAAAAAGCAATATTGCACCTCGTTTCGCTTTAGCATACCGTTTGGCGAAAGACTGGACAACCTCATTTGCTTACGGACTTTTCTACCAGAATCCTGAAAGTAAGTACATTAACGGACCGGCAAATCTGGATTTTCAGAAGTCACAGCATTATATTTTTCAGATTCAGCGAACGACAGAAGGAAGAAGCCTTAGATTTGAAGCGTTCTATAAAAAGTATGATGATTTATTAAAAGTGAAAAATCTACAGTATATCGACGGTCAGAATCAATATGTGCAGACGGCAGACAATAATAATGGCTACGGGTATGCAAAAGGCCTGGAATTGTTCTGGAGAGATAAAAAGACCTTTGACAATATCGATTATTGGATCAGTTATTCTTTCCTTGATTCTAAAAGGGATTTTATGAATTATCCGGTAAGTCTGAAACCTAATTTTGCTTCTGAACATACGATTTCTGCGGTTGCAAAAAGATTTGTCCCAAAATGGAAAACCGGGTTTAATATTTCCTACACTTATGCCAAAGGTCGTCCGTATTACGATATTGCAACACACGATGTAAACGGCGAGCAAAAATATTTTGTAAGAAATGAAGGAAGTCTGAAAGATTATAATGCGCTGAATTTTAGTCTTAATTATCTTCCGAATCTTGGTAAAAAAGACACAAAAGCATTTACCGTTCTGGTGTTGAGCGTAACAAATATTTTAGGCTCAAAAAATGTTTACGGGTACAATTTCTCGATGGATGGCTCAAGAAATTCCGCTGTGGTTCCGCCGGTAAATACTTTTGTTTTTGTGGGAGCATTTATAAGTTTTGGAGTCGATAAGACACAGGATGCCATTAATAATAACTTATAATATCATTTTAGAAACAATTAAAAAATTATATTTAACACATTAAAATTTAACCATTAAAAAAATTAGAAAATGAAAAAATATCTTTTAACTTTTGCTTTAAGTGTGGTGAGTTTACATGCTTTTGCCCAGGCTGATTATGAGAAAATAATGTCTGAAAAAATCGTTAAACTGGAAAATACAAGATCTGCTGACGAATTACAGGCGCTTGCCAATGATTTCGACAGGATTGGGAAGAAAGAAACCACGCAATGGCTCCCTTCTTATTATGCAGCACTTGCCTATCTTCAGAAAGGGAGAACGCAGATGCAGGAAGGAAAAATGTCTGAACTTTCCATAAACGCTGCTGCTGCTGAAAAGTATCTGGATCAGGCAGAAGCTATTGCCGGGAAAAATAATTCTGAACTTCACCTTCTCAGAAAAATGGTCTTTTCTCTCAAAATGATGGAAAACCCTGCCGAAAGATATATGACCGACGGAATGAAAGCGATGGAAGAGCTTAAAACAGCAGAAACCCTGGATCCCGGAAATCCGAGAGTAGCGTTGATAAAAGCGGAAGATACTTACTTTACTCCTGAACAATACGGAGGAAGCAAGACAAAAGGAATTGAACAATTTAAAGCAGCGCTGGAAAAATTCAAAACTTTTAAACCTAAAACTTCTTTAGATCCGAATTGGGGAAAATCTGAAGCAGAATATTTTCTGAGTGGTACCGCAAAATAAAAAAATAATGATCTGATCTGAAAAACCTTCTCATCGCAGAAGGTTTTTTTATTCCGTTCAGTCACTAAAAATAACCGTTCGGCAAAAAATTATTTTTAATACTTTTATTATAGACTATTTTTGAACCAAGAAAATCAATAATGAAACGCAGGAATATTATTACTTTGTGCTGGATATCGCTGGCAACGTCTTTGTTCTTCTTTTTTGTTTTTACAGACGAGAAAACGGTAGAAAACTTCATGCTTACCATCGCCATATCATCGATGTATTCTTTTGTTCTGGGTGCGGGAAACGGCTTGCTGAATGATTTTCTCAACAAAAAAATTCCATGGTCCGAAGCCACTACCAAAAGAGCGATTATAAGTATTGTTTCGATTCTGATCGCCAATATTATTATGGTATATTTCTGCAATTACATGAATTTTGTCGTTTTCCAGAAAGTGGCAACAACAGAACAGTATTTTTCCGGAAAGTACAATTACATCAACTGGTTTACCATCAATATTGCATTGCTGATTTCGGCTTTTCTTCATGCAAAAGGCTTTATGGAGGAGCTGAAAAAAACATCCAAAAAAGAAGTTGTAGAGCAGAAACTGATTGCAAAATCTGCCAATGCACAGTTTGAAAGTCTTAAAAATCAGCTGGATCCGCATTTTTTGTTTAATTCTTTAAATGTTTTAAGCTCATTAATTGATGAAAATCCGAAGCAGGCTCAGAAGTTTACGGCCTCGATGTCAAAGATTTACAGATACGTTCTGGAGCAGAAAGACAAAGAATTGGTAACTGTAGAAGACGAACTGGAATTTGCAAAAACCTATTGCGAATTATTAAAAACACGTTTTGAAGACAGTGTAGGTTTTGATTTTGATGTTAAAAAAGAAGATTACAGGAAATTTGTTGTTCCGTTGTCCTTACAATTGCTGTTGGAAAATTGCATTAAACATAATTTTGCCACTTCCTCGAAGCCTTTGTTAATTAAGATTTTTTCTGAAAATGATACACTCTGTATTGAAAATAATCTGCAGGTAAGAGAACAGATCAAAGAAAGTTCGGGGATAGGACTGTCCAATATTGTGCAACGATATTCTTTATTGACGAAGAAAAATGTTTTTATCGAAAAATCTGAAGATTACTTTAAAGTAAAACTTCCGGTTATCTCTTATAAATTAAATATAACGAATGCAATAATAGAAGATGATGATAAATCTTACGAAAGAGCGCAGAAACGTGTAAAAGAAATAAAAAGCTTCTATGGAAATCTTATTTCATACTGTATTATTATTCCTTTTTTAATCATTATCAATTTAATGACAAGTCCTGATAATATCTGGTTTTACCTGCCAATGTTAGGTTGGGGAATCGGGGTTGTTGCCCACGGAATGAGTGTTTTTGCAATCGGTAAAAGATGGGAAGAAAAAAAGATCAGAGAAATTTTAGAAAAACAAAACAAACGATAAAATAAATAATATGGAAAATATTAGTAAGGATGATTTCAGATATAAAGAAGCTGAAAGACAGGTAAAAAGAATCAAACGGTTTTATGTTTTTGTCTTCATTTACATTGTGGTTAATATTTTTATTTTTCTGATAAACTATAGAGAA
Source organism: Chryseobacterium taeanense (assembly GCF_900099685.1). Lineage (GTDB taxonomy): Bacteria > Bacteroidota > Bacteroidia > Flavobacteriales > Weeksellaceae > Chryseobacterium > Chryseobacterium taeanense. Next base: position 5,452 of record NZ_FNDW01000019.1, read on the forward strand.
TTAAAACCCGGGCAAACAATCTGGCAGCTTAAATATTTTCTGCTTCCATTGGTTTGGGGAGTTGGGGTTGTCGTTTCTGCCATGAGAACCTTTATTCCTGGTTTTATGTTGGGAAGCAAATGGGAAGAGAAAAAAATTAAAGAATTGATTGATAAAGAGAAACGTTCTTAAACATTAATTTAAATAAATGTGCAGTGAAAATTTTACAAATCCTCTTTACCATTTCTATGTTTTCATGGTTTCTGACGGAGTTTCTGTATAAAAATATTCTGAAATCGGGTGGAAATGACAGAAAAAACACGGATAAATCTACCTTAAATATTCTTTGGATTGCTATTCCTTTTTCCATCGTAACTGCTGTCACGGCTTCTTATGTAACGAGATTTCCGATTTCTGATGAGGTCTGGATTTATTACATAGGCGTTTTATGTGTCTGGATCGGAATCATTTTGCGATATATTATCATCAGGTCTTTGGGGAAATATTTTACGGTAGATGTTACAATAAGAGAGGATCATAAAATTAAAAAAGAAGGGTTTTACCGATATATCAGACATCCGTCTTATACTTTCTCTTTACTCACATCTCTCGGTCTCGGGCTGTATCTTAATAATTGGTTTTCCTTGGTTTTGGCCTTATTTCCTAGCTTTCTTGCGTTTAGTTATAGAATTAAAGTGGAAGAAAAAGCCTTAACAGAAGAATTCGGTGAAGAATATCTGGAGTACAGAAGAAAGACAAAAAAGCTTCTTCCGTTTGTTTATTAGCGTGAATTTTAATGGTTAAGATTTACTAATAATCGCAAGAAACGAAATCCGGTTTTTCCATTGAATTCAGATTTTTACAATTCAGGATGAATATTCAACGGTTCGGTAACATAAAATTGAGTTGAGTTTGTTTTCCTTCATACATTTGTCTCAACAAAAACAAACAATTAATTATTAAAATTAAAAAATTATGGAAACTTACATTAACAAAGAAGATCTTGCATACCAAAAAGCGACCAAAAGAGTAAAAGAACTCAAAGGGTTTTATGGAAATCTTACATCATACATCCTGGTAATTTCTTTTTTAGTTGTATTAAATATTATAACGTCACCGGGTTATCTATGGTTTTTCTGGCCGATGCTGGGCTGGGGAATTGGAGTTGCTGCCCATGCTGCAAATACATTCTGGATAGGAAAAGAATGGGAGGAAAAGAAAATCAGGGAACTGATGGATGAAGAAAGAAGAAACAGAAAATCTTTATAATAAACCTAATCAAATAACTTTAAAAATTAATACGATGAACTACAATCAGGCACAACAAAGAGTAAACGATTTAAAAAAATTCTATAAAAGCATTTTATGGTTTGGAATCGTTGCGGTAATTATTTTTGCAGATGATATTTTTGAAAAAGGAATCTTCAATTTTTCACTTTGGAACGGATCTATTATTCTGTTGATATGGGGAATTGTTCTAACCGTAAAAGCTGTAAAACTCTTCCTTCTGGATGAAGAATGGGAAAAAGATGTGATTGAAAAGGAAATGAAAAAATCAAAACAGCCGCTGAAGTTTTAAACCGGTAATTTTGATTAATTTTATTTCTAAATTTTAAAACTAAAATCTGAAACTCAATGATAAAAACAGTCATTATCGAAGACGAAAAACCTGCTTCAAGAAAACTGGAAAGAATGCTAAGCGAATTTCCTGAAATTGAATTGGTTGGCAAAATAGAATCTGTAGAAGAAGGCGTAAAATGGTTTTCTGAAAATGAACATCCGCAGCTCATATTTTCAGATATTGTGTTGGGAGACGGCTTGTCATTCGATATTTTTGAGAAAGTTCAGACAAAAGGTTTTATTATTTACACTACGGCTTTTGATCAATACACACTAAAAGCTTTTAAATTAAACAGCATCGATTACCTTTTAAAACCGATTTTAGATGAAGACCTGGCGGCGGCCATTGAAAAATTCAAATCGTTTATTCCTTCAGACAATTCTGTGAATTCTCAGGAGATCAAGCAACTGATAAAAAAGGATAAGTCTACACTTTCCCGTATTTTGGTAAAAATTGGTTACAACCTTAAAATTATTCAGACACAGGAAGTAAGCTATTTTTTCAGTGAAAATAAGATTGTATATCTGCAGACTCAGGAAAGAAGCTTTCCTTCAGATTTCACGCTGGATGAACTGGAAGATGTTCTGGACGAAAAGAAATTCTTTCGTGTCAACAGGCAGTTTATCATCAATTCAGATTACATAAAAAATATTCACACTTCACCCAATTATAAAGTCGAATTGGAGTTTCAGCCACAGGAAGAAATTACCGTAAGCCGTGATCGCGTGAAGGATTTTAAAGACTGGTTGGTGAAATAAATTCATCTCCAAATTGTAACATATACATTGCTGTAGCGACTTTTATAGAAACTCTTTTCTAATGTTGCGTATAACTATTACCATTTTTTGTACTATTTTATTTATTTTTTCCTCTGGGCAACAGAAAATATTTGAGAAAGATAGTCTAATTATTATCAAAAAAAACATGGATAAGGGGTTTAGTAATGATTATATTTTATTCATTCCGAAAGGAACCCCTCAAAATAAAAATTTATATCTACTGGTAGAACCCAACAATACAGGTAAAACATCCGACAGTATAGAGGTTCATCGGCAATATGCCATAGATCTTGCCTCTGTAAGCTCTGTCGGAAACAATATTTCTACAATGCTGAAAATCCCTCTGCTTGTCCCTGTTTTCCCCAGGCCTTCCTCAAAACCTACTGTTTATACACACGCTTTGGATAGAGATGTTATTATGGAAAAGCAAAGCGTTTTAAAGAGAATAGATTTACAGTTGATAGCTATGATTAATGATTCTAGGAAAATTTTAAAATCAATGAATATTTTAGTAAATGAAAAAATATTTATGAACGGTTTTTCAGCATCAGCAACATTTACCAATCGTTTTTCTTACTTGCATCCGGAAATAATTAAAGCTTTAGCAATAGGCGGATTTAATGGAGAGCTAATGTTTCCCAAAGAAGAAGTTGACGGGATTAAAATTAATTATCCTATAGGAATTGCTGATTTCAGGAAATTATTTGGAAAGAAATTTGATCTGCTTAGCTACAAAACTATTCCCCAGTTTATTTACATGGGAAAACTTGATAATAATGATGCGGTACAGTTTGATGATGCTTATAGTTTAAAAGAACGTCAAATCATCAATAACCATATTGGTGCTACTGTGCAAAAAAGATATTTGGAATGTCAGAAAGTTTATAACTCGTATAATATTAAAGCGACATTTCATAACTATGAAAACGTTGGACATTGGACCACTTCTGAAATTAATCTTGAAGTCATCAAATTCTTTTTTGCTCAAATGAAACTCTAACCGATGCAGATCTCTAAGAAATCACACCACTTCCGATTAATTCATCATCGATATACCATGCGGCAAACTGTCCTTCTGCAATCGCGGATTGAAGTTCTTCAAATTCCACATAGAATCCTTCTTCAAACTGATATAATTTCGCTTTCTGCAAAGGCTGTCTGTATCTGAATCTTGCCATCACTTCCATTGATTCTCCGTTTTTCAGTCTTAAATCTTCGCGAACCCAATGCAATTCAGAATTATCAATTTTTAAGGCTCTTTTCAGCAATCCCGGAAACTGATGTCCTTCTCCCACAAAAAGAATATTGTTTTCCATGTCTCTGGAGATGATAAAACAGCTTTCTTTATGTCCGCCGATTCCTAGTCCCTTACTCTGTCCGATCGTGAAAAACTGAGCTCCTTGGTGTTTTCCAATTACTTTTCCGTCGGACTTTTTATAATTTATCTTTTGACTTAAATATTCCAGTTCTTCTTGTTTTGAAGAAAATTTAGGTTTTTCTTGGGCAAAAATCGGAGAATCTTTAAAAATTTCTACGATTTCTCCTTCTTTCGGAACCAATTGCTGCTGTAAAAACTGCGGAAGACTTACTTTTCCGATAAAGCATAATCCCTGAGAATCTTTTTTATCAGCCGTTACCAATCCGATTTCTTTGGCAATTTCCCTCACCTGAGGCTTTGTCAGTTCGCCGATCGGAAACAACGCTTTAGATAACTGTTCTTGGCTTAACTGGCATAAAAAATACGACTGATCTTTATTGTTATCTTTACCGGCCAGCAGATGGAAAACTTCTTTATCGTTTTCGTCAATCGTGGAATCCACACGGGCATAATGTCCGGTTGCCACTTTATCTGCTCCCAAAGACATTGCCGTTTTCATAAAAACATCGAATTTTACTTCTCTGTTGCACAAGACATCAGGATTCGGAGTTCTGCCTTTCTGATATTCTTCGAACATATAATCTACGATTCTTTCTTTGTAAAGATCACTCATATCGATCACCTGAAAAGGAATTCCGAGCTTTTGAGCGACCATTAAGGCATCATTACTGTCCTCAATCCACGGACATTCATCTTCTAATGTTACTGATGCATCATTCCAGTTTCTCATAAACAAGGCAACAACTTCATGGCCTTGCTGTTGCAACAAATAAGCCGCAACGCTTGAATCTACACCTCCGGAGAGGCCTACTACTATTTTCATTGTATTCAATTTTACGAAACTCTTAACGGGAGTTCTTAGTTTGATGTGGCAAAAGTACGATTAAAAAGATTCGTAAAAAAGTTATAATTTTAAACATCGACAAAAACAATGTATTATGAAAAAGGTCATTATTTCTCTGTTTATTACAATTTCGGGCTTACTATTTTCGCAGATCGCCGTAGGAACCTCGCCGGAAAACAATAATCGCTGGACATTCGGAGGCGGAATCGGGGTGGGTTTTGGCAGTAACAGTGCGTTTTATTTGCAGGCATCTCCAAGAGTGGGATACAAGATTATCAATGATCTGGAAGGAGGAATTCTAGGAAGCGTTTCGTGGCAGACTTCTGATTTCTATAGATCAACCATGTTTGGGGTAGGGCCTTTTGTTAATTATTATTTTGCAAGATCTTTTTATGTAAGTGCTAATTATCAGCATTACTTTATCAATTATAAAGATAAATATTACGATTTTAAAATGAATAAAAACGAAGATGCTTTATATCTCGGTGGCGGTTACATGCAGAGAATCGGAAATAATTCTTTCATGCAGATCGGATTGATGTATAATGTTTTATGGAAAGAAAATTCAAGTATTTTTTCAAGTGGATTGATTCCTAATATTGGATTTGTGGTGGGATTGTAATTTTTATTTCTCAAATACTTAAAGTATCAAAACAAAAAAGCACCGAGAAAATTCCCGATGCTCTATATGATTAAATTATTTATTTAAGACTGTGACTTTTCAGCTGACTTTTTAGGTTTTGAAGTTTTACCCGTTAATCCGTCTTTCGCTTCATTAAGATCAAGAACTACAGTTTCTCCTTCAGATAATTGTTTATTTACCAGCATTTCAGCTAATAAATCTTCAATATATTTCTGGATCGCGCGTTTTAATGGTCTTGCTCCGAAATCCTTATCCCATCCTTTTTCTGAAATAAAGTCTTTTGCATCTTCTGTAAGCTCAACTTTATATCCTAATTTTTCGAGTCTTGAATAAAGCTTATTCAATTCAAGATCAATAATTCTCTTGATATCATCTTTTTCAAGGGAGTTGAAAATTACGATGTCATCAATTCTGTTGAGGAATTCAGGAGAGAATGCTTTTTTAAGTGCATTTTCGATCGTGCTTCTCGCTCTTGAATCTGTGGTAGATTTTTTTGCGGAAGTTCCGAATCCTACACCGTCTCCGAAATCTTTAAGATCTCTTGTACCGATGTTTGAAGTAAGAATAATGATTGTATTTCTGAAATCAATTTTTCTTCCCAAACTGTCTGTAACATGACCTTCATCTAAAATCTGCAATAAGATGTTGAATACATCAGGGTGAGCTTTTTCAATCTCATCCAAAAGAACCACAGCATAAGGTTTTCTTCTTACAGCTTCCGTTAATTGTCCGCCTTCTTCGTATCCAACGTATCCCGGAGGCGCACCAACCAATCTAGAAACTGCAAATTTTTCCATGTATTCACTCATATCGATTCTGATCAAAGATTCATCAGATTCAAATAATTCTCTTGCCATTACTTTAGCCAGCTCCGTTTTACCAACTCCAGTAGTTCCTAAGAAAATGAAGGTGCCAATAGGACGGTTCGGATCTTTAAGTCCGGCTCTGTTTCTTTGAATAGCTTTAACGACTTTTTTAACCGCATCTTCCTGACCAATAACTTTTCCGTTAAGATTACTGTCCATTCCGGCAAGTTTATCAAGCTCATTTTTACCAACTTTGGTTACAGGAACACCACTCATCATAGAAACTACTTCCGCTACATTTTCTTCGGTCACGGTTTCTTTTTTCTCCTTCACATCTTTATCCCATTTCTCCTGAGCGGAATTCAGTTCCATCTGAAGTCTTTCTTCTTCATCTTTCAGTTTTCTTGCTTCCAGATAATCCTGAGCTTTTACCGCTTTTTGCTTTAATTCCTTGATGTCTTCAATTTTCTTTTCAAAATCGATGATTTCGGTAGGAACCTTCATGTTTTTGATATATACACGAGATCCGGCTTCGTCCATTGCATCAATTGCTTTATCCGGTAAAAAACGGTCTGTAATATATCTTGAGGTTAAATTGACACACGCTAAAATCGCTTCAGGAGTATAAATTACATTGTGATGCTCTTCATACTTGTCTTTAATCTGATTTAAGATCTGAACAGTTTCTTCAATAGAAGTCGGCTCCACCATTACTTTCTGGAATCTTCTTTCCAGAGCGCCGTCTTTTTCAATATACTGACGGTATTCATCAAGTGTAGTGGCTCCGATGCATTGAATCTCACCTCTCGCCAAAGCTGGTTTAAACATATTTGATGCATCCAAGCTTCCTGTTGAACTTCCCGCACCAACAATGGTGTGAAGTTCATCAATGAATAAGATAACATCTCTGTTTTTCTCCAGTTCGGTCATAATAGCCTTCATTCTTTCCTCAAACTGACCTCGATATTTTGTTCCGGCAACTAAACTTGCCAGATCCAAAGTAATAACACGTTTTCCGTAAAGAACTCTCGATACTTTTTTCTGTTGAATTCTTAATGCCAGACCTTCCGCGATGGCTGATTTACCAACACCTGGCTCACCGATAAGAAGCGGATTGTTCTTTTTTCTTCGCGATAAGATTTGAGAAACTCTCTCAATTTCTTTTTCACGACCGATAACAGGGTCTAGTTTCCCGTCTCTGGCCAAAGAAGTAAGGTCTCTACCAAAGTTATCCAAAGTTGGCGTTTTGCTTTTTGCCGAACCAAGATTTCCCGTAGGCTTTCTCATTTGCTCAAAATCTTCTCTTTCATCATCGTCATCGTAAGCACTCATTTGTGGTGCCTGCCCTGAATTTTTAAGCATCGTCTGATATTCCTTTGAAACTCCTTCATAGTCAACATCGTAAGCGCCTAATATATTTGAAGTAGGATCCTCATATTTATAAAGAATGCCTAAAAGCAGGTGAACGGTATTAATTTCATTGCTTTTATATTGTCTGCATTCCAGTTCAGCACGCTTGATCGCATGATCTGCCATCTTCGTGAAAGAAATATTGGTAACCTCCTCAGAAATAGGATTAAGACTTGCTGTATTTAAAGTTTCAATTTTTCTTCTGATTTGTGTAAGATCCGCATTAAGGTTTTGAAGGATTTCTTTTGCAGAGTTTTCTGTTTTTATAATACCTAAAAGTAGATGTTCTGTATTAAGAAATTCACTCTTGAGCCTTTTCGCTTCGCTCTTGCTTTGTTTGAACACCTGGCTCAAACCTTGTGAAAACTTATAATCCATAATATATCTCATTAGAATAAAAGCAACATTGCCATTTATTCATTATCTAAATTACAAATATTTTACCAAAATTCAATAAATGACTTTATGGCAGAAAAAATTTTATTATCTTATTGAAAATGATTAAGTTTGTTGTCCTTTAAAAATTCCTCATGATTCCTGAAATTGCCACATACATAGGATATTCCGCATCATTGTTTATTGTGCTGAGTTTTATACTGAAAGACATCAGAAAAATAAGGATTGTAAACATGATTGGCTGTATATGCTTTGTGATCTACGGAATCTTCAGCGGAATGCTTTGGCCGGTTATCATCCCTAACGGACTGATTTGCTTCATACAAATTTACCATCTTTTGGCAGATAAAAAAAAGTAATGAAAAGAAGGAAAATCATTACATCTGCATTCAGTAATTTGTGTACAGATCAACGTATAGAAAAGGTTTGCAAGACATTACATGATAACGGCTACGAAGTCGAACTTATAGGAAATGACTGGAACGGAGCCGAAAAAATGACACGCCCTTATCCTTTTACCAGAATACATTTAATTTCAAAAAGTTTAAAAACGGCTTATTTTGAATTCAACTGGAAATTATATCGTGAATTAAATAAAAAAGCAGATCAAAATACCATTCTGCATGCCAATGATCTGGATGCTTTGCTTCCGAATTATTTAGTTTCCAGAAAGTTGAATATTCCGCTGGTCTTTGACAGTCATGAAATTTTTTCGGAAATGCCGGCTATTCAGGGCAAAATGTCACAAAAATTGTGGAGATATCTTGAAAAAAAGATCATTCCTGACATAAAATTTATGATTACGGCAAGCGAAAGCTATGCAAAATGGTTTAAGAATCAATATGGAATTGAATCTGTTGTTGTTCAAAATTCACCAAGAAAATTAGATTTTAATCGAGAAATTCTTCAAAATTATCCGAAAATTCTTTTATATCAAGGCGCTATTAATCCTTTTCGCGGAATTGATAAAGCGATTTTGGCCATGAAGCATTTAGATAATGTCATTTTTAAAATTGCAGGCGACGGACCCCTGAAAAAAGAATATGAAAATTTGGTTCTGAAAGAAAATCTACAGCATAAAGTTGAGTTTTTAGGAAAATTATTACCTGAAGATTTAAGAAAAGTTACGCTTACTGCAGATTGTGGAATGAGCATTGAAGAAAACGCAGGAGAAAGCTATTATTATTCTTTACCCAATAAAGTTCTGGATTGTATTCAGGCGCGTGTGCCGGTAATTTTGTCTGATCTTCCTGAAATGCAGAATATTAAGCATCAATTTGAAGTTGGAGAAATTATTAAGGATCATAATGCTGAAAACATTGCTAAATCAATACAGTTGGTTTTAGCTAAAGGCAGAAAAGCTTATCAGGGTGAACTTGAAAAAGCTACTAATGTTTTTTGTTGGGAAAATGAAGAGGTAAAACTGTTAGATATTTTTGAAAGGGCTTCATCTTCTCCGGGCTTCAAGCCTAAAGCATAATTTAGTATCTTTGCAGTAAGAAATTAGTTTAGAATGACCATTAAAGAAAAACAGCAGGAAATTATCGACGAATTTGCGTTTCTTGAAGATTGGGAACAGAAATACGAATATATTATCGATCTTGGAAAAGAGTTGAAAGGGCTTTCTGAGGATAAAAAAAAGGACGAAAATCTGATCAAAGGCTGCCAAAGCAAAGTCTGGATCGATGCTGAATTCAGAGACGGTAAATTATTTTTTAATGCCGATTCTGACGGAATTTTACCGAAAGGAATTGTTTCTCTTCTTGTGAGCATTTACAGCGGCCATTCTACTCAGGAAATTTTAGATTCTGATTTTGATTTTATTGCTGAAATCGGATTGCAGGAATTTCTTTCTCCTTCGCGAGCTAACGGATTGATGGCCATGACGAAACAGATTAAATTTTACGCTGTCGCTTATCAATTGAAGTCGTAATTGTGACAAGAATTTTAGCATATCGTTTTTCTGCTTTTGGTGATGTTGCCATGACAGCGCCTGTCTTTCGGGAATTTCTGGAACAAAATCCTGATGTTGAAATCATCATGGTTTCAAGAAGTAATTTTGAAGCTTTATTTGCTGATATTCCGAATGTTATATTCAAAGGTGTAAACCTTGACGATTATAAAGGAATCTTTGGACTGACAAGACTGGCTAATGAGCTGATAAATGAATTTCACCCTGATCTTATTGCCAATCTTCACGATGTAATCAGAACGAAAATTCTTGATAAAATTTATACGAGAAAAGGATTAAAGGTCTTTAAAATAAACAAAGAAAAAGAAGAGAAAGAAGATTTAACTAATATTTGGAATCTGGATAAAGTTCAGCTTAAAAAAACAGTGGAACGATATGCCGATGTGTTCCGTGAAATGGGATTTAAAGTTGAACTTTCTCACACTTTAAGGCCAAAGGCAACTGAAAAATCAGGAATCGGCCTTGCCCCGTTTGCCCAGCATAAAGGGAAAATGCTTCCGCTGGAAAAGTCTTATGAATTAGTAAAGATCTTATCGCAAAAATACCATGTCTATTTCTTTGGTGGTGGGAAAGCTGAAGTTGAAACACTTCAACAATGGGAAATGGAAATTCCTAATACACAAAGTCTTGCTGGAAAATTAACCCTCACAGAAGAGCTGGAAAAAATTTCACAATTAGAATTAATGATCTCTATGGATTCTGCCAATATGCATTTGGCGAGTCTTATGGGAACGAGATGTATTTCCGTTTGGGGACAAACGCATCCGTATGCCGGATTTTTAGGATTTGGGCAAAGTGAGGAAGATGTGGTTCAGGTAAAAGATCTTACGTGCAGACCATGTTCTGTTTTTGGAGATAAAGAATGCTTTCGCGGAGACTGGGCTTGCCTGGAAGAACTTGACATTCAAAATATTATTGATAAAATAAATAAAGTATAAGCCTTTCAAAGTGAAAGGCTTGTTTATATTAAATAATGGCTGGTTTTCTACAAATGTAGGCCGTTATAAAGCATACTAAACAGAAGAATACAGCAATACTCGGAACAATATACAATTGAAATGTTCCGGTTACGGCAATTTCTGGATGATCTTTTTTGTAATAAATTTTCTGAGTGATTGTGCTCAAAGCCTTATTGTTAGAATATTCTCCCGAATTAATTTTATACGTTTTACCGATGTTATCGCGATATTCAAAAACAGGAGCATACAATAAATATTCTTCTTCCGTATCTTTATTTTTCTTCCATTTCTCTGTAAAATCAACCAGTTTTCCCTGAGCCGTTTCGTAGGATGAAATTATTTTAATGCTTCTAAACGTCAGGAAAATGCTCGGAAACAACAAAATGATTCCAATAATAAAGAACAGTAAAGAAGTCAATTTATCTTTATTCATCGGATAATTTCCAGCTTATCTGATCCTTGAGGTTTATAGAGATAAAAAGTATGTGCTTTAGGCATCATATTTTTTGCTGTTTTTGAAATAAGAGGAGAATAACCATAAGTTTGCGGGTCTTTACACACAAGGGTCACAACTTTTCCGTCCCCGTAAAATTTAAGCTCTGCATCTTTGCAAGGATAGATAAAATTTCTTTTTTCTACCGCATAATCTGCCATGGTTTTGGTAAGATCTTTTTCTGCATCTTTATTCCAAGGAGTGGAAGCTGCTTCTTCGTGAATGCTTTGCTTCAGCATTGATACATATTTTTGTTGATCTCCTTCTTCAAGCGTCTTTTTAAAATCGGCATAAAATGCATCAACTTGCTGTCTTATATTTGGTGTGTTTATTAGATTCTGGCTTTTGCTCCAGCCTTCGATTTTCCAGTTAATGTCTTTATTACCAACTTCAAAAGAGGTTTTATATTCGGCAAAATTTTGTGGCTTTTCACCTAATTTTGGAGTCTGATAATCAAGAATCTGCCACTGATATTGTTGTCCCTTCTCTCGAGCATTCATTTGATCTAACATCGACATTGGCTCTTTATTCTTAGAAATTTCAATCTTGACAAATGAATCCGGAGAAAGAGTAGGAGCGAACACCGTTTCATCTTTTTTGGAAGGATAAAGACGGATAGTAACTTCCTGTTTACCCGGCTGCAGAATGTATTGGTTGAGATTTACTGTCAATCCTGAACGTTCTCCTAATCCAAAATGACTGGCAACAGGCATATCATTAATTAAAATTTCATAAGAACAATTGGTGTGTTCGTATTTTAGTCTGAAAAGCATTCCTTCTTTCTGGTATTCTATGTTGTCCATTGTTTTATTCTCGGTCACTGTTGTTTCTTTTTCTTTCTTATTCTGTGCGCAGGATTGCAGACTGAAGTAAATTCCCACCATTAAGATTTTAATAAAGTTATTCGTCATCACCGCTGTTAAATTTAAAAAATTCGGTTTTTTTATCTGGGTTGTTTAAATATGTTTTTACACGATCTAATGAGCATTTTCCCCAATTCATGGGTTCCGGTTCATATTTTGGATTCCAGTCCATGATTTTTGCTCCAAGGAATGTTACTTCCATTTTTGCTTCTGCTTCAAGATAAAACGTAAAACCATCAAATGTTGTTGAATTAGCAATATACAGGCCATCGGTGTCAGCCCCAAGATAGACCTTATTGGCGACTTCGGCTTTTACTCCTATTTTTGCAGATCCTCCCATTTTATATTCGCTAACAATAAGATATTGGGTCATGTATAATGTGATATTTCCCTGTAGATCTGCTTTTATGGTTGCTCCGCCGGAAATCAGTTCCTGCTTTTTGGGAGAGCGGCCATTAGAATAAGCATTTCCAGCCAACATATTATGATTAAATTTTGCGGATAAGCCTAATTCTCCGGACATTGTAAAGGTAATGCCAATCTTATTTTTCGGATCGGAAAGATAAAGCAATAAATCAATTCCTTTTTTGATGATGAAAGCAAGAGGATGCCTTCTTGCAAGCATCTCTAGAAAGTCCCATTTAATCTCAACACCGATAATAGGGACTGCTTCTACTTTAGCATCAATTTGTAATGCTTTTCTTCCCATCAGTTGAGGTCTTTTAGGATCATCGGCATCGCCGTAATACCAGGATGCGGCAATAGCAATGGACGGATAAAGAACTTCGGTGGTTGTCGTTTTTTTATTAAGCGCATTCCAGGCTCCGTCGAGAGAACGGCCGCCCATCATTTTTTCGATTTCTTTATCAAGCTGTTTTTTGTTGTTGGTATCCTGAGGATTCGAATCGCCTTCTGTAAGATCCCCCACAAGTTTTGCGATGTCTGAGATTTTTCCGACAAAATTATAAATCTGCTTTAGGAAACCTTCAATAACATCTTTGCTTTGTTTTTTTCCTGATTCGTCTATCCATTCTGCGGTAAGGCTTACTTCGATTCTTTTGATGAGCTCCGCAAGTCTTTTTATACCTCCTTTTCTTTCTACGGGAACAATTGTTGTCGTTCTTGAAAATCGTACACCGGCTGCTGTGGTCGTTTGCCTTGATACAGAAGTTCCGTTTTGACCTGAAATAAATGTTGTTTGAGAAGATTGTGCGTAAAAAGCCTGAACTTCATAATTATGTTCTTCTTTAAACTTTTTAAAATCTTCTTCTTTGTAGTTCAATTTAAAAAGAAGCGTCCATTTCAGATCCGGTAAAACATTGATTTTCGCAATCTGATTAGGATATCTGCAAGTACTTACCGGAATATAATATACCTGTTTCTGGTCGTCTATATTGAGTTTGAGATAATTAAAAAGCCACGCTTCTTCAAATAAATTTCCGACAAAATTGGGATCAAACTCATCATTTCGAATCGTAAGCGTTTTATTGTAGCGGTATTTTAATTGTAAATTAATTTCATCTTCGCCTTTGTAAGTATATTCCGTACCTTGTTGCCACCTCATGACGCTATTCACGGGTCTTATTTGCGAATTGTTTGGATTTTTAATGTAATCTGTATCGTTTTTATTTTCTTTCGTAATCGGAGTTCCTGCTTTTTTAAGTTGATCTTCGTGGGTTTTATCTTTTTCTGAGATATAATTTCCTTTACTGTCTTTTTGAGCAGAATAGGCCGCGCGTTCAAGCTGGAATACATTGGTTTTGTCGCTGTGTTTCTGACCTTCGTCTAACATCGCTCCATGACAATAGACTCCTTGATTGTGTAAATCACCAACCTTTATGGAGATTGTTTTAGGTTTTTCGCCTGTTGTAATTTCAAAATAACTGTTGGTTTTGTCTATGACGGTTGCGTTTTCATCAAAGATGACAAGAGGTTCACGTTTTTTGTCATCTTCATCTTTTATGGTGATTTTGCTGTAACTGCAAGGATCGTATTCTTTCTTGGTGTATTCTATGTCTCCGATATATTGGATCTGATTGTTTTTTTCCTGTTCGAACTTTTTGAAAATCATATCCATCGTATCCCAACGTACTTCGATATAAGGCTGCATATCCATTTCGATCCAGTTTTCCTGCTCAGGATCGAAGGTATACCATTTCTGAAAATCTTTATTGGTGTTATAGCTTACAGGATTAGTGAGGCCACGAATTGAATCTGAAAAATCAAAAGGTTTTCCGGGAGTTGGGCTCGAGAACATATTTTTAGGAGTTACCATCAGTCGGATATAATATCTTTGTGGCTGATGTTTTTCTTTATGTGTTCCTTCCGCATTTCTCCATTGAGGATCAACATAAACTTTTACCTGCTTGTAGCGGTTATACAGACTATTACCTGCTTCTTCAATGGTTGTTTTAAAGTTTCCTACAGTAGTTTCTTTGCTGTCTTTCAGGAAGAAAACTTCACCGTAAATGTCTGCAGAAACCTTATCACCAATCAGTTTTCCTCTACTTCTAAAATCAGGAATAAGATGGGTACTGAAGTTGATTTCAGCCTGCATTCCATACAGATGCAGCTTTGTGTCGCTTCCCAGCGGAATGTCTGCGTTCTCCTGTGAAGGAGGATCTACATAAACATACCGGATATGTGGCTCTTTTAAATAAACAAATTTTACGACCTGTGTGGTATATCTGAATTCAGGATAATTCGTGTAAGGCATCAAAAGATAGATGTTTCCCGGAGTGGGAGGTTGCTTCATATCTGAAACTTTAACATTAGCTTTTGCTCCTTTGGATCTCCATAAAACCTGCTTTTCAATCTTTTTGAAAAAGGTCATGTCTCCGTACGTTTTTTTTCCTGTTTCCTGATTGTATTCTGCCAATAATTTACTCCAAACAGTTTCTTCGACAACAATCCATTGGGTTCCGCTTATCGTTGCTTTTGGATTTAAGGTGCCTGTGTCCAGACATTCTTCATCCACGAAAGCAGAGATCGTCTCCCCTGAATTCGTAAATTCTACAAAGTGATAATTATCTCTTTCTGCAATCGTATAAGACTTGGATTGCTCTATTTTGGTGCGTATAATTCCTCTCGATGCCATTATAATTCAGATCTGTTTTCACGTGGTTTATCATAGTTTTTGATATCCATTACGGGATTTGTGTGAGACTGAAGCTCATTATCTGCATTCTTAATACTGCTGTTTGAAGGTTCGCCGATTTGTCCGGTTTTTATAATGCTGATGCAGTCTTTCCCCCCGATAGGGCAGGTTGCCTTGCTGTCTTCTAAAAGGATATAGCCGTCAGGAGGTGAATATTTTTCTTTTTCGTAGAAGTCGCTCCATTCCGTGACAATTGCAGAGCATGGAGCGTTGTTCTGTTTTTTGCAGGAGCCGAAAGTGTTTTTTTCAAAAGTGGCTCCTATATCTTTATGGGTAGCGACAAGCTTGGTGCTGCCGTTGAGGTCGTTAACGAAATATTTTTGCTGCGTAAGTACTTTTAATTTGTCCGGTGTAGTACCAAACAGACATTGGCACAAGGCACCCTGTACTACTTTTTCTTTTTGAGACATATTAATAATTTTGTGTGGTATGTAAAATTAGTGTTTTTTATTCAAACTGAAACTTACCAGTCGTTTTCGTATTGATTTTTATAGAATCCCCATTTGTTAGGTTCGGAAACGACAAAACCTCCTGTAATGAAAGGGCTGTCGCTGCTTAATTTCATTTGTTTTAAATATTCAGTATTTTGCTGGAATTGAGTATATTGTATTTTTCTGATTAAAATTTTATGGCCAGACTGATCTTTTGAATACACTTCAAAATCCGCACGGATATGCATCGGGAAATGATGATACAAATCGAGATCGAAAACAACCTTTAGAGACATAAAACATCCTGAATTTTTACGATTTTTAGGAATGAAATAAGGATGGGCCTTTTTTTTCCTGCTCTGAAATTCTATAATGAAAGAATGATAATCTGTCGGGATTTTATGAATCGTCTGAATACCTGAAAATTTCAACGGAAACTGGTAAGGAACAACAGAAAGATTGAGATCCGTTTCTGATTGCCTGGTTTCACCGTAATTGATAAATTTTGGATGAAAAAATAAGTTCCAAAACCAATCGTGTTGAAAGCTTTCTTCTAAATGGTTTTTATTATTGAAATTTTTATCAGCTTGCAGAAAGAAATTATCTAAAGATTCACTGTTGTATTTTTCTAAGATTATTTTCTTTTCCTTTTCCCAGCGCTCTTTTATTTCCTCATGATTCAGGATTTCGTTGGTGCACACTCCTTTTTCGTTGAGGTGGGTTTTAATAGGATAAAATGCTTTAGAAATGGAATTATTTAAAACTTCATTAATTCCATCTGCCCGATGCTGGTTATAATGAATGTTTTTTTTATCGATTGTTAAAATTCCTTTATAATCATCAATAATTAAATCAGTTGTTACCTCATAATCAATTCTTTTGGATGGAGTTTGTTCGTTCCCGGCAAAATATTTTACAGAAACGCCATATTTCCTTTCCTGTAAGCCAGAAGGTTTTATTCTAAGGGTATTAAGTCTTCTTAGGATTTCTTTTTTGGGCATCAATATGTCCATAGCTGAATCAATATTTTAGATTTGGGTAGGCAAATTTAATAATTTGTTTATAAAATAAGGAAGTAGATGAAAACAAAAAAATCTCCCTTAAAAAAGAGAGATTTCTGTGGGTCCTGAGGGATTCGAACCCCCGACCCTCTGGGTGTAAACCAGATGCTCTGAACCAACTGAGCTAAGAACCCGAATTTTTTTGAAAGGTTTCGTTTCCTTTTCTGTGGGTCCTGAGGGATTCGAACCCCCGACCCTCTGGGTGTAAACCAGATGCTCTGAACCAACTGAGCTAAGAACCCTCTTTATCGTTGTTTTCTCGATTAGAGTGGTGCAAATATACGACTTATTCGGAAATCTCCAAATTTTTTTCTAAAAATTCTCCGATAACAAAATTACTCCCGCCAATAAAAATCATTTCTTCTTTTGTACATTTCTCTTTTGCAGACAGATAGGCTTCCTGTATGGAATTAAAAATTGTATAAGAAATTTTTTCTTCCTTCAGCAGATCTTCATACTCCTGCGGGTGTCTGCCTCGGTGAATAGAGGGTTTTGCAAAATAAAATTCGGCATTTTCAGGTAAAATTTTCATGACATCATCTATTTTCTTGTCATTCACAAAACCTAAAATAATATGTTTATGTTTGTTGATTGAATTTAATTGTGCAAAAACATATTCGAGCCCGGCTTGGTTATGTGCTGTGTCGCAGATCGTAAGCGGATTTTGAGAAAACTCAAACCAACGGCCGATAAAACCGGTGTTTTGATGAACACTTAAAAGGCCTCTTTCAATATTTTCATCGGAGATATTAAAGTTCAATTTTCGTAATTCTTCAATTAATGCTAAAACAACTCGTATATTTTTCTCCTGATAACTTCCTTTTAAATCTGATTTAAAGTCTGATTTTATTAAAGTTGCATCAATAAAAGCTGTGTTTTCTTTGTCTGCTTTATTTTTAATAATCGTTTTTACCACTTCATTTTCATCTCCAGAGATAATGGGAATATGAGTTTTGATAATTCCTGCTTTTTCTTGTGCGATTTCCTCAATGGTATTTCCCAAAATATTCTGATGATCCAGCTGAACATTTGTAATGGCTGAGACTAAAGGATTAATGATATTTGTAGAATCTAATCTGCCGCCTAAGCCAACTTCAATAATCGCAACATCAACCTGTTGCTGATGAAAATATTCAAAAGCCATGATGGTGGTAAACTCAAAAAAAGAAGGCTGTATTTCTTCAGGCAGTTTTTTCAGTTTTTGAATGAAATGAAAGACAAATTCTTTATCGCAGTTTTTACCGTTAATTTTTATGCGTTCCGTAAAATCAATAAGATGAGGTGAGTTGAATATGCCAACCTTATAGCCCGATTCCTGCAGAACTGAAGCCAGCATATTGCTCGTAGATCCTTTACCATTCGTGCCGCCAATGTGGACGCATTTTAATTTTTTCTGAGGATTCCCGAAAAATTCACAAAGGTTTCTGATATTATCTAATCCTGGTTTGTACGCCTTCTGCCCATCGATCTGATAATTCGGAGCCTGTACGAACAGCCATTCTACGGCTTCCTGATATTGCACATTTGTCATAGTACAAAATTCTCAAAAGTTTCAGAAATATGAAACAATAATTTTTTTCAAGCTGTAACTTTTTTATATTTAATTCGTCTAATAGGAAAAATCGTAATTATGAAAAGAGTTTTGACTATTATTTTGGGATTATCTTGCCTGGCTGTCAATGCCCAGAAAAAGTGGTCTTTGAGAGAATGTGTAGATTATGCGACTAAACATAATCTTCAGGTGATCCAAAATGAATATTCGAAACAAATGCAGGATCTCAATCTGAAAATGGCTAAGAGAAACTATCTTCCATCTGTATCTGCAAATATTGGAAACAGCGTGAGCTTCGGACAGGGATCATTAGGAGCGGGAAGTTATAGAAACGACAGATTCAATAACAGTGTGAGTCTTGGTGCGGATATGTTGGTTTACAACAACGGTAGACTTGAAAAAACCGTTAGAAAAACGGAATTTGATGTAGAAGCAAGTCAATATGACATAGAAACGATTAAAAATGATATTTCTCTTCAGATTGCTCAGCAATATCTGACGACTTTACTGAATAAAGAGATTGTAAAAATTTCACAGGCAGCTGTCGAAAATGCCCAGAAACAATACGACAGGTCAAAAGTTACGACAGAAGTGGGAACTACGGCACAAACGGTTTTAGCAGAAGCAGAAGCGGGTCTTGCAAGAGAAAAGCAGAATCTGAAAACAGCTGAAATCAACGTAGGAAGAAGCCTTTTCGCACTCGCTCAATTGCTTCAGCTTCAGGAATATAAAGATTTTGATGTAGAAGATGTTAATGTACCCGATCAGCTGGCTCCACAGTTGAAATCTGTCGATGAGGTTTTAACAACAGCTTACGAAACCCAACCACAGATAAAAGCAGCTGAAAGCAGGATAAGATCTGCCGAAGCACAGACTGAGGTTAGTAAAACAGCATTTTGGCCTACATTAACAGCTAGCGCTGGTCTTAACACATTCTACAATAAGCAATTTAATGATCTGCCAGGTGTTGTACAGGGAACTTTTTTTAATCAGTATAGCGATCAGTTTGGGCAGAATGTTGGTCTTTCACTAAATATTCCTATCTTCAACAAAGGAATTACTAAACTTCAGGTAGAGCAATCTAAACTGAATGAAAGTATTGCTAAAGTTAATATGCAGCAACAGAAACAGGCGGTTCGTGAAAATGTTCAGAAGGCTCAGTTTGATGTGGATGCGAATTATGAAATTTATTTATCAGCAGTTCAGGCAGAAAAAAGCACAAAACTTGCGCTTGATTTTGCAGATAAAAGTTATGCAGCAGGAAGATCTACGATTTATGATGTGAATGTTGCAAGGAACAATTATGCCAATGCGCAGGGATCTGTGGCTCAGGCAAAATATAATTATCTTTTCAGCCTTAAATTGTTGAATTTCTATTCCGGAATTCCACTAAGTTTGTAGAATGTCTATTCAATCATTAGAAAAATATTTACCACAGAATATACTTCGATATTTAAAAATCTGGTTTGCAGATTATTATATTCATATAAAGATTACACGAGACAGGAATTCAAAGCTTGGAGATTATCGCAAGCTTCCGGATCATTCTCATGAGATTACCATTAATTCAACGCTGGCTCCTGAGCTTTTTTTCTTCGTGCTTACACACGAGCTTGCCCATCTTATTGCTTTTGAGAAATATGGAAGAAAGATTTCTCCACACGGTAATGAATGGAAAGAGACGTTCAGAAAAATGCTGTTGCAGAGTATTGATGTTTATGAAGAAAACCTTAGACCAATCATTATAAAGTTTTCAAAATCTCCTAAAGCCAACTTCATGGCAAGCCCTGACCTTGTTAAATATTTTCATATTGAGAAACAGGATGATACACTTGTATTTATTGAAAAGCTTCAAAAAGGAGACTTCTTTATTTACCGAAATGAAAAGTATTTGTTAGAAGGTCTTATTAAAAAAAACTATCTTTGTAAGAACCTGGCTACAGGAAGGAAGTATTCTTTCAAGCCTTTGGCAAGGGTAGAAAAATGCACTTAAGAATGTCAAAATCAAATAGATATTGCGTGATTATGGCGGGAGGAATCGGCAGTAGATTCTGGCCTTTGAGTACGCAAAAATTTCCGAAACAATTTCAGGATATTTTAGGAGTGGGACGTACCATGATCCAGCAAACGTACGACCGGATCAGTAAGATCATTCCTGATGAAAATATTTTTGTGATTACCAACACAGAATATGTCGAGCTGTCGCATCAGCAGTTGCCGGAACTTCCACAGGAAAATATTGTTGGAGAACCTCTTCTGAAGAACACCGCGCCATGCAATCTTTATATGGCAAATAAAATAGCCGAAATTGATCCCGACGCTACGATGATTGTTTTGCCGGCAGATCACCTGATTTTGAAAGAAGATACTTTTCTTGAAAAAGTAGAACTGGCATTTGAGCTTGCTTCTAAAAATGAATATCTGGTTACGTTGGGAATTACCCCTACTAGGCCTGACACTGGATACGGATATATTCAGTTCGTTGATAAACATGATGCAGATTATTATAAAGTAAAAACTTTTACCGAAAAGCCAATATTGGAAATTGCTAAAAGCTTTCTGGAAAGTGGAGACTTTTTGTGGAATGCCGGAATTTTTATCTGGAATGTAAAATCAATTCACAACGCTTTCGAAAAATATCTTCCCGAAATGACTCAGCATTTTATGGCTTGTGAGTATAATGCCGAAAGTGAAAAAAGCTGTATAGAGCTCATTTATCCTAAAGTACAGAAAATTTCTATCGACAATGGAATTCTCGAAAAGGCAAAAAATGTATATGTAATTCCTGCGGATCTCGGCTGGAGCGATCTCGGAACATGGACATCAGTATATGAGAATACGGAAAAAGACGAAAACAGGAATGCCGTAAAGCAAAAGCACATTTTAACATACAATTCGGAAGGCAATATCATTAATATCAAAAACAGCAACAAAGCGGTAATTATTGATTCGCTGAAAGATTATATTGTTGTAGATACCGATAAAGTTCTGCTCATCTGTCCGAAAGAACACGATCAGCTGATAAAAGATTATGTGCTCGATCTTAAAAACTTCAAGAAAGGAGATAAATTCATATAAAATATTCGGAAGGCATCTGCGTTCTTTTAAAATATGATTAAACTTACCTATAAAATCCATCTGCTTATTTTTATGCTTTTGGGAGTCCTTTTGTATTCTCAGGAGAAAAAACAGTTTCCCAATATTTCTTTGATTTTAAGTAAAATAAATCCCGATACTAAAATGGATTCCTGGATTCTGATTCATAAAAGCTATGGAAAGGATAATATCCTGAAACAGTCGGGAACTAAAACCGACTATGAATCTCAATCCTCAGGATTTAATATAGGGATTGCTGAAGAAGATGAATTCTACTATATTGTAGATTTTTCATCCGGAAAACCGGAATATATTACTGATCTGAATACTCTAAGAAAATTTGTCGGAAAAATAGATAATATTCAGGATGCAGCGGTTTTTGCAGCAACAGAAGGATATATCATTGATGAAGAATTCAGGGATCTTGCAGGAAATTATTACGAAGATAAAGCCAATTATTACCTTGATTTGGGAAAATTGACTTCAACGGAATGTCCTTATCAGAAAAAACATTTTACACTGACCATCAGAAAATCAACAGAAACGATTTCTAATGCTAAAGACAACGGAGCATATATAGAACTTTATAATAAAAAGTGTACGAACAATCCGAGGCTTTTAAAAATTGAAAAAAAAGAAGAACCAAAAGATGAGCCTAAAAAATCAAGAAAACCGTCAAAGCGCAGATAATTTTTACGAAACAGAACGGTTAATTCTTCGTCCGATGAATTTGGAAGATGCCGAATTTATTTTTGAACTTTATAACAGTCCGAAATTCATTCAGTATATTGGTGATCGTGGAATAAAAACCGTTTCAGATGCTGAAGATTATATTCAAAACAGATTTCTTCCTCAGTTTGAGAAATTGGGTTACGGTAACTATTTAATGATGACGAAAGAAGGGAATCATAAAATTGGCGGCGTGGGAATATTTGAAAGAGAAGGACTTGAGGTTGTAGATATCGGTTTTTCTCTTCTTAATGAATTTGAAGGAAAAGGATATGCTTACGAAGCTGCTTTAAAAGTAAAATCTGTCGGCATGGATGATTTTGGCTTACAGAAAATTTCAGCGATCACTACCAAAAATAATTTTTCCTCTCAAAAATTAATTGAAAAGCTAGGATTAAAATTCCAGAAATTTGTTACCATTCCAGGAGATTCTGAGGAATTAATGTATTACGAAACAGAATAATTTACTGTTCTTTACATCCTGAAAGAATCTGTACAAATTGAAAAGTTTGCATTGAGATGCTTTCAGCATGACAATAGGTTTTAAAACTATTCTTCTAAAATCTGTGAAGCATGGTCTTTTGTTTTTACCTTTTCGATAACCTCGGTACAGATTCCGTTTTCATCAAAAACAAAAGTGGTTCTCACAATTCCCATAAACTCTCTTCCCATAAACTTTTTCAGTTGCCAAACGCCAAACTTTTCAATAATATCACGCGTTTCATCTGCAATAATATCAAATGGAAGCTCATATTTTTCACTGAAATTTTTCTGACTTTTTACAGCGTCTGCACTTACACCTAACAGCTGAAAGCCCTGTTTTTTCAATTCAGCGTAATTGTCTCTCAAATTACATGCTTCAGCAGTACAGCCCGGCGTGTTTGCTTTCGGGTAGAAAAAGACAACAAGCTTTTTGCCGATCAGATTTTTAGAATCAATCGTAGCTCCATCCTGATTTGTACCTTCAAATTGAGGTAATTGGTCTCCTACTTTCAACATAATGATTTATTTTTGTTCAAATTTAATGGTTACATGACAAAAAAGCAAAGAGCCGAGCTTATTCAGACAGAATTAGAAAAATTATATCCCGAAGTTCCCATTCCGTTGGATCATACCGATCCGTACACTTTAATGGTTGCGGTAGCACTTTCTGCACAGACAACCGATAAAAAAGTAAACCAGGTTACACCTGAGCTGTTCAGAGTAGCCGGAACTCCCCAAGAAATGGCAAAGCTTGAAGTTTCAGAGATCAAAGAGCTCATTAAAGAAATAGGACTTTCAAACACAAAAGCTAAAAACCTCAAAAGAATGGCCGAGTTGCTACTGGAAAGACACAATGGAGTAGTGCCGCAGACCTACGAGGAGTTAGAAGCACTTCCCGGAGTCGGACACAAAACCGCTTCTGTTGTCATGAGCCAGGGATTCGGATTTCCTGCTTTTCCGGTTGATACGCATATTCACCGTCTGATGACACAATGGAAACTTACTTCCGGCAAAAACGTCGTAGAAACCGAAAGAGATGCAAAAACCATATGGCCGGAAAGTGTCTGGAATAAGCTTCACCTTCAGATCATTTTTTACGGAAGAGAATATTCTCCCGCGCGGGGAAAAGGAGAGAAAGACTTTATTACCAAAATGTTATTTGAAAAATAAGTATAGTGGCATGAATTCCCCTCCTTTGGAGGGGTGGATAAATTTTCAAGGAAAATTTAGACGGGGTGGTTTAAAGATTAAATCACTACAAATCAAGCAATCTGCGATGATAATTGATCTGCCCCAAATGATAGCTCAAATGTCCAAACAGATGAATCAGGAAATATTCCGTCGTCATGGGATAACCAAAAGGCTCTAGCGGATATTCCTTCATGAGCTCTTCTGCCGATAATCGCCCAAGCGATGAATTTACAATTTCAATAGTGCTCTCAATCTGCTGAATCAATTCAGCTCTTGGAACATCTTTTAGTGAAAATTCAAGTTCACGGGTTCTTACATAGCCGGATTTTCCGAGAATAGCGCCTACAAAATGACTGAGGTTTCCAACAAGATGAAGGCAAAGATTCCCGGCAGAATTGGAAATGTTCTTATCCGTTTTCCAGATATTCTTTTCATCGCTGTAAGCGTCGATCTCCGTTCTTAATTTATTTAAATCTCTTATGAAAAGTGATTGTATGCTTTCTGTTATCATGATTCTTTTTATGAATTTGAGATAAAATTAAAGAATATTATCAACAAAAAAGCCACAAATATATCTGTGGCATCAATATTTTAATGAGGAATTTCCTCCATCAGAATTTCATTTCCTGCTTTATCATAATAAACACAGGTAAAATTATTTAGGTTTACGATCCATTTTTCAATTCCTGTTTCTGCGCAGTCTTCGCAGAATTCCATATAATCGGTTTCACCTTTTTGATGGCTTTTTAATTGTTTAATGAATTTCTCTTCGTCAACGCTATTTTCAATCGTGAGATCGGCATATTTAGCTTTTGACTTTGTGGTATAACCATTGTCTCCGAAATATTCTGTATGGCTGTCTTTTACCCAGATTTCAAAAGATTTTACACCCAAATCTTTAATTTCTTTAATGTAATTTGGAAAATCTGCACCCGACTGTACTTTGCTGTGTGCATTTTCAATTTGTTCTACTGTAAACATTTTTTTTCTTGTATTTTAATTTAAAAAAAAGCCTGGTCTGAAAGTGAAATTTGCTGAAAAAACAACATATAAAAATGACTGTTTTTTTATTATTCCGGGATTGGTTAGGCCGGATGTTCGCAAACCCTTTATTGATGAGCTTTTTCACTTCTTTTTCTTTTGTTGGTTTCCTGTTGCCGGAAAATTATATGGATAAATCTTCCAAATCATATGGATAACTTTGAGAAATTATATGGATAAATTAAACAATTTATCCGCATGAATTTTTAAAAGCATCAGAATATTTAGAAAATATGAACCTGTAGCCGCTACTTTTTTCACTGATGATTTGATTGAAATTTAAACCTTTTTTATAAAGTCTGTTTTTAGCGTTTTTATATAACCACAAAAGGTACTGTGTTAATATGCAAATTATTTTTTAAATTTGTTTAAACTATTTTAGGGGAAAGCTATTATTTATCCCGTTCAGACAGGCGAAAC